>NZ_JCASSK010000001.1:0-47556 GCF_059693705.1 Pedobacter sp. A2324
TGGATATTGGTTTTAAATTCAGAATTGTTAGTTGAAGTATAGTTGCCATTAGCATCTAAACCCGTAGTTGCTCTTAAACCTTCTACTTTACCAGCTAAGAAATCTGCCTGGATACCTAATGCAGGAAGAATTTGTTTTTTGATATAACCACCGTAGCCGATGTTTTCTTTAGCAGTCTGGAAATCTCTGTCTTTCCCGTTAAAAATCGTGTTAGGACTTAATACACCTCCGTGAACACCAATTGACCAGGTACGGAACTGGGTTGGAGAAAAGCGACCAGTTGTAGTCATGTTAGCGTCTTGCGCAAACAATTGTGACGACAGGCCCAATAAAGCAATCAACATTGTCGATTTTGTAAATTTCATGTTCATGTTGTTCATTTTTAATTTGGCTTAACAACAGGAACCAATAATTAATGTTTCAGGATCGTTACAAAAATCATACAACCTGCAGTTTTGTGGCTTTGGTAAAACTTTGTTAATAATGCAGTAAAATACGGCTTTGGAATAGAAAACGTTATTATTAAATCGGTTGTCAGTTCAGATTTAATCAAGGTCGCTTAACATATCTCCAATATCAGTCAATTGAATTAACTATATCACAATTAATCATCATCGTCCTTTTTTCTCTTTTCCAAAATCACAAAGGCGCTTCGCTTAGGCGCAGGCATTACAGAATTTTCACCCTTCACTGATTTCCAGATCACCTCATTCAAATCCAGATCGGGCGCTGAGTCTTCTTTGGCAAAATTGAAAAGTTCTGATCGTTTGCTGCTCTCATTAACGACTACGTTTCTGTTATTCAGATTAATCAAAGGCGTGATGGCATTATATGGTGTGAAATCCGGTTTGGCCGTAAAACATTCAAACAGCGGAACGGCGGCAGCATCATATTGACTCATCGGGGGTAAGCCCAGAATCAGCTCCATCGTTCTTAAGAATCCCGAAGTAGAATACATGGTGTGAACAACTGATTTTCTTTTTACGTAGGGGCCAATTACATAGGCCGGAGACCGGTGTGCATCCACATGGTCCGGGCCGTTCTGGGCATCATCCTCCAGAATAAATACCACAGATTCTTTCCAAATCGGGCTGTGCGAAAGCCTTTCCAATATTCTCCCAACAGCAAGATCGTTATCTGCCACTGCAGATTGTGGTGAAACTTTTCCTTTTTTCTGTCCGCTGGTATGATCATTCGACACCCGGAGCGTACTGAATTGGGGAACGGAACCTGCAACCAAAAGAGAATCAAAATCATGTATCCAGGCATCAGCCCTTACCTGATCGGTGATGTCCATATCAAATCCCGGTGAAGCGGGACACATATGTCCCTGAAGCGACTTTATATTTGCTTTCGCGTAATCTCCGAATTCACCATAGCTGCGGTAGCTCACTCCAGCTCGCTGACAATAATCCCAGATAAAGCCATCTTTCGGATAAGTTACCGGTCTGCCGCCTTCAAAAGTCGTACTTCCGCCACGTGCGCCGTAGCTTGTAGGCCATGTTTTCTCTACCACATCAGTTGCATAAGCGGCCATACTCCAGTTATGCCCGTCAGCGCTCACTTCCGCATCCACATAGAAATTATCCAGTAACACATAGTTCTCCGCAAAAGCATGCTGGTTCGGCGTAATTTTTTTTCCAAAAAGCGTCAGCGTCCAATCGCCGTTACCTTTTGCCACATCTCCCAGCACCTGATCGTAAGTGCGGTTTTCTTTGATGATGTAAAATACATGCTTAATGGGCGATTTCTCACCCTGCCTACGGGGAATTGGATTTCCTGCTTCGCCATCCGCTATTGTGGCTTTCTTATCAGTGAAGGGAGTATTGGCATAAACCTGCCGGGTGTAAGTTTTTAATTGCTCAGGCTTAGGCACATCAATAAAAGACAAGCTACCCTTAAATAAACCTGCGATATACTGAAGCTTGTTATTGGCCGTGCTTCCCATTTGATAGCCACTGTTATCGGCCTTTGAAACCGGCTGTGGCCCCTTAGGATTTGCCATGGAGGTATTGCCTTTACCATTAGAAACCAAAATCTTTGAGCCTGTAACCTTAACGCTAGTAGGGTACCATCCAACAGGAATAAAGCCCTGACTTTGACTGGTTCCAGGGCGGCTGACATCAAAAACTGCCAGACAGTTATTGTCTGCATTTGCAATGTAAAGGGTTTTTTCGTTAACACTCAGGGCTAAACCGTTTGTGGTCGAGCCTGTTAATTGAGTTGCATACAAAGTGGTGGCGATTGTTTCGATAACTTTATTGGTTAGCGTATTAATCACCGAAACAGAATTATCATTTGCATTAGCCACAAACAAATAATTCCCCTTTCTATTAAGCAAAAGTTCGTTTGGATGATCGCCGACAGGAATGGTTGCTATTATTTTTTCTTCAGCGGTATTTACTACTGCCACCGCCCGACCTCCCCATAACGAAATGTATAATTTAGATTCATTCGATGAAAGGACACAACTGTATGCGATCGCCGGCAATTGAATTTTTCCTGTTATTTGTTTACTTGCAGGATTGATAAAATAAAGGCAACTATCTTCTTTAGTTACGGTAAAAAGTTTTGTGCCTGATTTATTTACTGCAATGCCTGCGGGACTTATTTTGCTTTTCGGCCAGGGTTCCCCAAGTTTTATGGTATCGCTCTCTGCAAGCTTTTGATTACGGATCGTGAATTTAATAATGATGTTATCGTTCCCTCCCGATACATACAGATGATTTTCATCTTTGCTGAATGCAAGGCCGTACCATGATTTAGCCAAAGTCTTTTCGTCAAGTACTTTTTCACTTTTAGCATCTATCAACTGCAGCGATTGGGTACTTTGTCCGTTATTGGTAATCGCTATATATTTTCCTGAAGTACTCACCTGCATATTCAATGGTAAATCGCCAAGGGGAATAGAATGCCCTGCCGGACTTAATTTCCAGCCGTTAGGTAGAAGAACCTGTTTGGTATTCTCAATTTTCCCAAGCCATTGAGCATATGCCCCCTGATAGATAATGGTGATGATAAACAGGGCGATGTATTTTTTCATTGTAAATATTTAAATTATGGATGCAGGTTAAAAGGTATCAAGCGAGAACAAAATTGCAGATCAGCAATAAAACATGTAAACCGTTAGTAATTTTCAAAAGTAAGTTCGGAATGTTAATCCAGTATTAAAGTTGCCCTAAAAACAAGAATTTTACAAAGAATCGTTTCGCTTTCCCCCTTGGTAGCACCAGAAGCGTTTCGCATTATTCTCTCCTGGTTAATTAAAACAGTAAAGTAATACAAGAGAACCGGTCTGCGGATCGCGAATGTAAATTAGTTAGTGATGAAAGGGGGATCTGCCGGATGGCCATCCCCTTTTTTAAGCTCAGGCTTCAATGGAATTTACCCACTTTAGTAAAAGACCGGGCATTTGGCCATGACTTACCATTAAGCGCTAATACCAGGCAAAAAAACGCAAGTATAGCGTACAGGAAGCCTGTCAAAAAAACTATCTTAAGGTCTTTGAGTAGATAAACTGCAAGTAATGGCAACAGTTGCAAAGCGTGCATTCCGATGAAATGGGCGATGCGCAGATCGCCATATTTAAGACTCCAGTTCAGAAAAGGTATTGTTTGGCCGTCATTAACACCTATCCTGGGCGAACCATTTGCACCCATCACGGCGCCTTCAAAAGCAAATATGACAAATAAAAAGATTCCTAAACGAATGGCCCAAACGTAATAATCAGGAAGGGTGGCAAACCTGTAGGTACAAAACAATATACCAATATAACCAGTGTACAAGGTAACAGCTATCGCTGCAATAGCCATTGCTACAGTAAGTGAAGTATATAAACCCGAACTGAAATTATAATGTGACAGCTGACTCCGGGAAGCCTGAAGTGTGATGTAAAACAATTCGAATCCCAGAAAGATAATCACTGACCAATTGTATACGCTGATGTATTTATAAGCATCAAGATATCCGGTATACCACCCCATCGTTAAGCTAAAAATCCCTATTGATAGCGCAAATTTGGCCGGTTTGTACCATGCATTTACACCATTCATCTGTATATAAACAATTTTTGATAGGATCAGGATTAAAACTGCAAGGAAAAGACATAGCATCCCAAAATAAAATAAGCACTCATTTCTCGATTTCAATAAGGCTAGAAAATCCAACATATAGCGATTGATAATTTAAAATTAATTAAAAGACGCCCTGAATTCAACCGGAGTAAGTTCGGTTTTACTCTTAAATAATTTGCTAAACGACTGTGGATATTCGAATCCCAGCTCAAAAGCAATTTCCCCAACGGTGAGTGTAGTAGTGGAAAGTTTTTCTTTTGCTTTTGTAATGATTTTTTCATGAATGTGCTGCTGGGTGTTCTGACCAGTAAGGGTTTTCAAAATACCACTCAAATAGTTGGGAGAACAATTGAGCTGTTGCGCAATATGCTGTACGGTAGGCAATCCATTATTAATAATGTCTTCATTGTTAAAATAGTCGTCAAGAATTTTTTCCAGTTTATCCAGTATTTGATTTCCAGATATTTTACGGGTAAGAAACTGACGCATATAAAACCGATTTGAATAATTAAGGAATGATTCAATCTGAGAGATCATAATCGATTCACTGAATTGATCAATATGTGAACGATATTCCTGCTCGATATTTTTGATAAGGCTTTTCAAAACAATTTCTTCTTTTTCAGAAACAAAAAGCGCTTCATTTATTGCATAATTAAAAAACTCATATTTTTTAATGGCTTTGGCTAACGGATTGCCCCACAGGAAATCAGGATGAATCAGCAGCATACTTCCCGCACTCCTAAAAGCATCATCAGCTTTAAATGAAAATATCTGGTTAGGAGCTATAAAAAATAGTATACCGTCATCGAAATCATACTTTTGTTGTCCATAACCATAATGCACATCTCCTTCTTCCACCTTTTTCAGTGAGATAATATAAAAATCAAAAACCACCCTGATTGTTTCCTCACTTCGATATGGTGTTATTTCAGCAAGGTTTATCACGCTAATCATCGGATGCTCAGGATTGGCTATACCCAGTATTTTATGGTAATCCTTAATTGTTGTTATTCGGTAAGGCTGCTGCTGATTCATTCCGGCAATTTAAAAGATTTAAATATAAGATTATTCCACATCAACTTTTTCCAAAGTCAGTCCGCGATTTAAGCCAAAGAAAGAGATTCCCCAAAAGCCTTTAATATTGAGGCTACCGTTTTTAGTAATGGTTAAATAAGAGTCATAGGTATTACCTTTCTGCCCATCATAATCATAAAGCTTTCCCTTCCAGCTATTTTTTTGGTTATCAAATGTAATTTCTGTCAATAAAAGAATGCCTACCAGCGGCATTTTTCGTTTTTCTTTGTCAGGATTGTTGACATCTAAAATGGGTTTTCCATCAATATCGACAGCATTTTTTAAATAGATCAGTTTCCCATAGTATTTTTCACCTGTCTTAAATATTTGCACATTGCCCTCTTTTACCTGACTGTACCATACACCAACAATATTATCGGCTTTCGATTGTGAAAACAACAGGGTATAAAAATTAAGAAAAAGGATTGTTAAAAGCAGATGTTTCATTGTCTCGTTTCATTTTAAGGCGACTTACCATTTTATTACAAGGCAAAGTTCAGTCAAATGAATTCGTCACACGTGTTCAAATACACTTTTCTTGTGTTCGAAAACACTTCAAAGTCATTCGTTAAAAAATCAATAACCATCAGAATGTAGATTACGCCTCATACTCACTTAAAAGCTATAGTCGCAAATCTGCCGCGGCAAATTTCATAAAAACCGTAAGGTAAAATTCTACGTTTATAACACTGTAGGGTAGGAATACATTGGGAAAACAACGTTAGATTGATTTCCTTTAGATTTAACAATTTGTTGTACTACACCATTTCAACAAACATCTGCTTCGTATCCGTTTCGAGCGCATTCGAGTACCCATGTTGATCCACAACGTTTAAATCTTTTATGAATGAAAAAATCAGTAAAAAAATATAGCTGTATCATCATTGATGATGATTCAAATGGAATTGAGGTAATAAAAGAGCATATCTCACTGGTTCCAAAGTTGCAATTGATAAAATCTTACCTAAATCCTGTGGAGGCGCTGAAAAAGAAGGAAAATTTCAAAAATATTGACTTTCTCTTTCTTGATATTAATATGCAAATTTCTGGTTTGGATGTTGCAAGACTCATTCGTGAGCATGTCCGGTTCATTATTTTTGTAACCGGTCATCCCGAACATGCGCTGCAGGCCTTTCAGGTAGAGGCAGACCATTTTCTTTCAAAACCTATCAGGTTTACCAAGTTTTTACTGGCTATCAATCAGTTGCTCCATAAGCGATTGAGTAGCCGTCTAAGAAATTTGAGTCCTTACTCATAAACACCAGGCCGATAGTTAACCTAAAAACCATTAGGTTAAAGATTTGTCTTCAAAAAAAATCTATTGTTGATGCATCATAGCGCTTAACAAGATATTCACTTCCACCACAGCGCTTATGAATTGGAAAGCTTCATATGGTTTGTTACCACGTTAAATTTAAGATCGATATATAGGTAAATTAAAATGCCGCATGTGCGGCATTTTTAATTCAAGGGTATTAAATTTCGATTTGACAGGAAACTATTTTTTCTTGTTTCTGATCCATGCAACCATCAGCACGCTTACCGCCGCTGTAACGAACATTTTGGTTGCAAATCCTTTAGCATTGTACCGAAGCTCCGATTTTATACCTCGCTCGGCAAGTACATTTGGAATAATGCCCTTTGCTAAATCTTCAATAATACCCTCCCAGGCATTAACCCTATCGGCCATGATAAGGGGGATCCAGTGCCGGTATCTGTCCTCGCTATGTTTAAACGCATAGCGCCTGATCATTCCGCTTAATCCGGATGGCGGTACGGTATTTCCAAACACCACACTATATTGCGGCCGTTCATTGGATTTTAAAAGTTCAACATCGACCTTCTGCTGTTCGGAACGTTCGTAATCACTTCTTTTATGATCATCTCCGGTATAATTCTTCATGGGATAGGTAGGCTCATTATCTAAGTCTATATCCATTCCCCATCCTGGAATGTTTTTATAATCTTCGTTTTCAATATTCATGATTTTAATGTTTAGCTGAAGGGATTAACACGGTTTTGATACATTCGTCAAGTTTTTTTGAGAAGATGTTGTAGGCATCGGAAATCTCCTCCAATGGAACACGATGGGTGATAAGGCCTTTCGGATTTAGCCTGCCAGATTGAACATGTTCGATAAGTTTCGGAAGCAACCTTTTTACGGAGGCCTGATTTGCCCGAAGGGTAATCCCTTTATTAAGTACGTTACCGATAGGTACATAATTAAAAGGTGGGCCGTAAACGCCAACTACAGATACAATTCCACCCTTTTTTACCGAATTGATAGCCCATTGTAATGCAGTTGCAGCACCTGCCTGCATCAATGTTACCTTACCGGTAAAGGTTTGTAAAGTGTTGCCTTCCGCTTCACATCCTACACAATCAATACACACATCAGCACCATACCAGTCTGTGGTCTTTTTCAGGAAAACGACTGGGTCGGCCATTGATTTAAAATTGTATGCTTCGCACTTTGAATAGTTTTTTGCAAACTCCAGGCGGTACTCGATGTGGTCAATGATGATTACACGGGCGGCACCAAAAAACCAGGCACACCTGGCAGCCATAATCCCAATTGGCCCGGCGCCAAAAACCACAACAGTATCACCTTCTTTAATACCGCCCATTTCTGCTGCCTGGTAACCGGTAGGTACCACATCGGTAAGCAGAACAGCGTCGTCGGGATCCATATCAGCAGGAATAACTGTAGGGCCGAAATTCGCATATGGAACCCTTACATATTCGGCCTGACCACCGTTATAACCGCCGGCTGTATGCGAATAGCCAAATATTCCACCGACAGCGGTAGCCATGGAATTAGATTCATGGCAATTGCCATACAGCCCCTGTTTGCAAAAGTTGCACTTTCCGCAGGCGATGTTGAAGGGCACCAATACCTGGTCTCCAATCTTTACATTGGTTACCAATGGGCCTACTTCTTCAATAATACCTATAAACTCATGCCCAAATGTTGAGCCTACGCGGGTATCAGGAACCATTCCATGATAGAGGTGCAGATCGGAGCCGCAGATACATGTTCGTGTTACACGTACTATCGCATCCTCGGGATGGAGAATTTCTGGCATGGGGCGCTGTTCGGCGCGGACGCGGAATGGCCCCCTGTAATTCATTGCTAGCATGATGATGTGGTTTAAGTAATATTAATATGTTTTCCTCAACGCATTCAGAAAGGTCATTTTTAGCGTCCAGATATCATAATTTACAACCATAATTAAATGAATAAGGTTTTATAAATTTCATCTGTACCACCCTAAATGTTAATTTAGTTCGCTAGCAATCCGCTACCAGGCTTACTTGATGGCACAAGTTGTAAATTTGCAATAGATCCAAAATATCCCAACAATTTTGGCCAGTTGCGTGTTCTGACATCGCCATATCACATAAAAACACGGTTTAAACTATGGAGACATCAATTCCCGGATTATATTTATTTCCTGATTTTATCGATGAGGAACTGGAAAAACAATTACTTTCTGAAATTGACAACCAAATCTGGGCAGTCGACTATTCCAGGCGACTGCAGTATTATGGATACCGCAACGAGCTGGAATCCCCCTATGATTTAATCCCATTTCCCGTTCCAATACCGCCAAAAATTTATCAGCTATCAGAAAAACTTGTGAGTACAGGGACCTTGCAGTATCAACCGGATCAGGTAATTATAAACGAATATGTCCCTGGAGAGGGCATTAAACCGCATAAAGACCGGGCCTATTATGAAAACCAGATTTGTGGCGTTAATTTAGGAAGTGGCTGCGTGATGCGTTTCATTAAAGGTGCCAATCTGGAAGTAATTGATGTGGAGATTCCAAGGCGTTCAATGTATATTATGCAAGATGATTCGCGCAAAAGATGGAGCCATGGTATACCACCTAGAAAGAAAGACAAACTAAACGGAGAATTTCAACATAGACAAAGAAGGGTGTCTATCACTTACAGAAAAGTTAAGCCTTCAAGGGTTAAGCCGATAAATCAGGAAGGGAAGGTAGCAGAAATTTTAAAAGAAAAGTTTAAGATTTTTGTTTAAACATGGTGGTGAGCAGCTGCTTCCAAACGATTAAGCAGAATTTTGGATTTGTGAGTTTACTTTACCTTGAAAAAATTGCTTCAAACATCCCGTTCTGAAATGTCTGTTAGCCTTAGAGAGCATACCACAAGTACAATCGATCATCTCGTTGTCTGGTTTCTAAATATTTTTATAAGTGTGTATCTTTGATGAATTCTAAAATAAAATATGTCAGTCTATTCTCAAACGCAGAATGAACAAGATCGTCTTCTTGCGCTCCATTCGTACCAAATTTTGGATACACTCCCGGAAGAGGAATATAACGACCTGACTGAGCTGGCGGCGGGTATCTGCGGTACACCCATTGCCTTGATTAGCCTGGTGGACAAGGAAAGGCAATGGTTCAAATCTAACTATGGTCTGGGAGTTGCAGAAACAGACAGGGCTTACTCTTTTTGCGCTCATGCAATTCTCGACCCTAAAGAATTGATGGAGATAGAGGATGCGACCCAGGATGAGCGGTTTAGCGATAATCCATTGGTAACAGGTCATCCTGATATTGCATTTTATGCAGGCGTTCCTCTTGTCAATCAGGAAGGGTTTGCTTTAGGCTCACTTTGCGTAATCGATTCGGTTGCGAAAAAGCTTACGGATCAACAAAAGAAAGCCTTGAGGATTATCGCCCGCCAGGTGATGGATAAAATGGAACTCAGACGGAACGTCAGGTTGTTGAAAGCGGCTGACGAAGAAAACAAACAATTACTTAGTGCCAGTTTGTTAAGTGATGCACGTGGCCGCAGTTTAATCAACCAGGCACCTGTTGCTATTGTCTTATTTCGTGGTATTGATCTAAACATCGAGGCTGCCAACCCTCAAATGCTTGAATTATTGGGCAAAACCAAAGACATTGTTGGCAAACCTTTACTTGATGCGATACCAGAACTGGCCGGGCAAGAAGCTTACCAACTGCTTTGTAAGGTATTCACAACCGGCGAAACCATTCGTGGTTATGGTAATCAAGTTACTTTGATACGCAATGGGCAACAGGAAACCGGGTATTATGATTTCACCTATAGCCCTCTGATTGAGGATGGTCAAATCACCGGCGTGATCGATATGGCTGTTGATGTAACCGATCAGGTTAAGGCCCGCAAAGATTTGGAACGTTTGAACAAGCAATTCAATTTAGCAGTTTCAGCAGCTCGCCTGGGGATCTGGCACATTAACCCGCTATCAAAAAACCTGCAATACAACGATATGCTGGCCAGGATTTTCGGGTATGAAAGCAGTTCGCCAATGACTTATGAACAGGCTATCGGTCAAGTAACTGAGGAGTTCCGACCAATCATTCTGGCCGATATCGAAAGGTCGATCAGAGAAGGGTTAGATTATGATATCACTTATCAGCAGAAGCGCTTTAACGATAACGAGATCATTTGGCTACGCTCGCTTGGCCGGGTTACTCAAGATGAAAAAGGAGAATTAGACAACTTCTCGGGCATTGTTATGGATATTACCGAAGCAAAAAAGGATGATCAGCGCAAAAATGATTTTATTGCCATGGTTAGCCATGAGCTGAAAACACCGCTCACCTCTTTGAGTGGCTTTCTTCAAGTGCTCGAAGCGAAGGCAAAAAAGGGCGAGGATAGGCTTTCACAAACCATACTCGAGAAAGGAAGGAAGCAGGTGAGCAAAATGACAACAATGATCAATGGTTTTCTGAACGTCTCCCGCCTGGAAGCCGGCAAAATCCATATAGATAAACACCGCTTCGATATGAAAGACCTGGTAAAGGAAATTGAAGAGGAAACGATTCCAGCCAATACTACCCATCATATTATTTTCGATCCCGTATCAACAACCTGGGTAGAAGGCGATCGCGATAAGATTGGTCAGGTCATTACTAACCTGATCAGCAACGCACTAAAATACTCCGCACCAGATACTACTATCCGGATTGCCTGTGTGGCAGAGGAAGGTTGTGCCAGGGTCAGCGTACATGATGAGGGTATGGGTATCGCTGAAAAAGACTTGGAAAAATTGTTCGACCGTTATTATCGGGTGGAGGGAAATAACACTGCAGGCATATCTGGATTTGGGATCGGTCTCTACCTGTGTTCAGAAATTATCCAGAGACACCATGGTAGGATATGGGTAAAAAGTATTCCCCAAAAAGGATCGACCTTTTTCTTTAGTATACCTGTATTTAAACCCTAATCCCAGCAGTTTAAAATTGGAATGGATTTGGCAACGATTGAATTGACGAACGTGGTTAGGGCAGTGGTTGATGAATATATGACAACAAGTTGTGGTCATCATATTACTCAAAAGTTTAGTGATAAACTATTTATCAATGCAGATAGAGATAAACTAGGTCAGGTGATTAATAACCTGATTAGTAATGCTATAAAATATTCACCTAATAATACTGAAATATTTATTGATTGCTTCGCAGATGAACACAACGCTGTTTTAGGATTATAGATTCAGGAATGGGGATTAGCCAAGCCGATCTTCCCAGATTATTTGATAGATTTTATAGAGTTGAAAATCTGAAAACAGCTACCGTGGATGGTTAGATAGCGCAATAGTTATATGGTTTGTTTAATAAAGATGCTGTTAACTTCCGCTACAAAGCGTTCCACTTTTTTTGTGCTAAAGAAACTTGATAAAACCAATACATCTTCTTTCTGCTTGCCTGGTATTAAAAAATATAACTGTACATCGGTTCCCGAATAAATCATATTAGTTGATTTTCTAACCGTTTGAATTCCATTAAAATCATCAAATGAATAAGTTCTGTTCCCCAATCCGATAGGGTTTTTTCGCGTGAGCATTCTGGAACCCTTGTCAAAAGTGATTTCGGTAAAACCTGACAGGATAATGGCCGGTCCTCCAACCAGGGTAAAAAGCAGAAAGCAAACTCTACCGATATTAAAGCCGCCGCCCAGCCATGCATAGGGGGTAATTTCATGAACACCTATAGCCAAAAGACAAACGCCAAGTAGCAGACTGCCGATTCTGTTTCTTTTAAGAATGTATGCGCCACCATTTGGAATAAAAAACTTATACTCATCAATATGGTGTGGGGCGAAATCTCCCGGGCTATCATGCGCTTCCAGATGACGGTGTATAGGTGTGATAACCTCATCGACAAAGGCGATTGCATTGGGATCATCATTTTTTCCATAACTGGATGATACCAATATCCCTTTTCCGTATCGATCATTTTTTTTAAATAGCCTGTAGGTATAGGAACCAGCCATGTTGGAAACAGGTGAAATGCCGTATATTTTAGAAAAGGGAAGAGAGGATATGGTTAGCAAGCCCATTATTTTTTTTCGCATGATGCCAGCACTAGTGTCAAACTCTACAGATGTGCCCGCCCACAGGATGAACAAGGAAACGACCGCCGTCAGGATAATAAGTATTGGCAGAGAAGAAGTAAAAGAATTTCGGAGGTAATAAAGATAGACCAAGTATCCGCTCAGGAAAAAAATGGACAGTACGGCAGCAAGAATATAGGATAGACCGTATGGGTAAACTGTTATACGGCCCGGCTCAATCCGCCATCGGGTTTTTGATAAAGATTTCAATGACAAGGGCTTTAGATTTTATTAACATCTAAACACTTTATGAGCAATTTGGTTTTGCCGAACTTTATGGAAATCATTAGCTCAAAGCAAGAAGCAACCGGGGGAAAAAACGTTCGTTTTTTGAGACAATTGTTAAGTTCGACCTATATTTCCTGGTCAGCCTTAGAGGCTAAATAACTTACAAGTGAAATCAATACTACTGTAATTGACTTAAGTTAGCCCTGAGAAAATGTTTGCAACTTTTTAAATTAGAAACAAATTCGTAATTGGTGTTTAGTAGACACTAATTACGAATTTGTATGTAAATTCTTATCATCCCGAAGACCTGTTCAATATATACCTGGCCGGAGGTGGATCTAAAACCTGTAGCTCGCCATTGAGAGAATTTAGCCTTTATCGTTGCTTCAGGCTTAAAGTACGGACAAAAAGCCCGCTGGTAAAACAGATTGTCAAAGCGCCTGGCGTTGAGCCTTGGTTTTGAGTTCTATTTGATAGATTACCTTTATACCTTCGGGCAACTGATATTAGGTTTTAATTCCTCAACCAAATCCTTGATGTTTAGCTGCTCTTTAATAAAACCTTCCATTGTTTCCAATATCATTACTACATCGGCATTTTTCAAATCGAGGTGTTTGTAGCTCCCTTCAAAAGAATATTGCAGGCGTGTGCGCATTTGTTTAGGTATATCGTAGCTTTCTAAAGTCAGGGCGCAGGCATAATAGTAAAGGCTCAGTAAAATGGAATCGTAGAACGTGATGTAATAGAACAGTAGTTGAGCGTAACTTTTGGTGATGAGGTGATCCTGTATGGTGGGACTATAGCGGGCTGATGCTTCTTCGATCTCGGTACTGTCCAGGCATTCAAATGTGGTAATTCCATGTATCAGCTCAATATCATCTGCTAATGCCATACAAATAATCATGGATTGATACGATCTTACCACAAAGGGATCTTCGACGGTTGCAAAGAAATCGGCATCCTGAACCAAAATCTCTTCATCCAACTCTTTTAAATTATAGCCATAGTGCTTCAGGCTTTTTTTGAAGGTGAGGAATAAGCAGAAATCATAAAATTGTGTTTGGATTTCACGGGCGGTGTACATGAGTGCCGACAGGCAGGTTTTGTAGTTGAATGGAGCGTTTTATTCATATCAATTTTGTTAAGAAATGTAGAGATATTGTATTTTTTTTACCCCTGGTAAGAATTTACAAAGAGTTTAAGCGCTGAACCTGTTGAGTTCGTAATGGGAAGAGTTTATCAATGTATGATCAGATTTCCAACTAAGTGTATTTATAAACGCATCTGGAGGGGCAGGCTTGTAGATTGCATAACCGATGGTAACACGATGCTTTGAACCAGTTGAAGGTTAATTCACTCATGATAAAAAGATTTAACAGTTTTAGCCGCTGTGTAAATCATGAGATGATCTGTAACAATGGGGGTAATGCTAATTTAGTAAATTGATTGTTAAAAATCCAAAAATGCAGGGTAAAAAAAGGCATATCTTAATGTGACTAATGCACTGGCATTTAAAACAGAGTTCCTCGTCTTAATATTCTTTTCCAGCATAAAAACAACCGTTGGCTTTGACCTAAAATTTATCAATTACACATTATCAAAAACTGAATGCGTCATTTAATTAATGGAGTGAGTTTATGAGAAGTTAGGAAGAAAGCGAAAATAAGTAGGATAGAAAATAAGCGCCTTTGGAACCACTAGTGTTTCTAAGCTCTCCATCACCGAAACCTAACAAAGAATTAGGGAATTATGAGACAGGGTTAGTAGGTATGGGATGATGCGTTACTAAGAGCCAAGCTTCGAAAAATTTAAGATTACCTTTTTGCCATTTTTGCAAAAGAGGGGGGCATTAGGTTATCTAAATTAAAGTTTACAAAAAGAGCGAACAATCATTAAACTGTTCGCTAGATATTTATTTTAGGATGCTAGTTAGAAGCATAATATTCTTTAAAAAACACTTTAGCAGTCACTGGTTTTCTACCTAAAATTTTTTCTAAATCTGTATTCACAGCTGAAAATTCTCCTTGCTTAATGGTCTCGGCAAAACCTGCAAACATTACAACATATTCAGCGGGAACTCCTGCTTTTGTTAATGTTTCTATGTAAACATCTTTTGGAGGATTTACATAATTAATATCTTTATGAACGATTTCTATAATCGTTTATGAATGTATTTTTCATGATCACAAACGGCCAGCCTTTAAGGTTTGTTCCTTGCTGATAATTATGAAAGAACCGAATGGCTTTAATCATTGTATCTTGAAAAAGATCGTTTGCATCTTCTTCGTCATTTGTAAACTTTAACGCATAATTCCTCAGTGCATGCGCATGAGTATAAATCTGTACATTGAAATCATTTGAATTCATAAGTTTTTCATTTTAGGTAAAGTTTTGATAACAAGAACAATACCAAATACCTGAGCATCTTTGGGCGTTCTGTTCAATAATTTTAAAAAAAATATTTACAAGACTACTGAATTATGCTGTCTATTTAACATCTGACGGAGAGCCCACTTGCGATGTAAAGGTTTCTTCCGCACAGGGTGGTCAACTGATTTGATATTAAACAGCTAGTTATTGATGTTCTTAACTAAATGCCTTTCTGAATTGCTATTTAACGTTTGGCAAGCTATGAAAAATCAAACTTTTTCGTTTATTTATCACAATTCCGATCAGGCAGCCAGCCAGAACCAACATCCCCACATCATTATCAATAGGTACATTGGTACAAGTCCCAACACCACTCTCATTGTAAGCTGTTCCAGCATTTATAGTGAATGTTGTATTTGTTCCTGATGTATAATTGCTTGCAGTTGTGCCAGTACCGGTTTTCACATAACATGCATTAGATGCTCCGGTGTTTAGGGTAAGGCAACTCAATCGCGTCTGGTCAACTCCAGTACCGCCATCCGTCCATGTGGTGTATCTCACTCCCCCTGTTCCTTGATAAGTTGGTCTGCTATTATATGATGTAGTTACGATCTGATAAATCCTGTATTGGGTACCCACTGTAATGGCGCACCCTGCTGGCGTGCTAGTTAGGGGCTGGGCAGACAAAACATGGCTGCTTAGGAGAAGTATAAATACGGATATATATTTCATCTCTATCGTAAAAAATTCATTAACACAAAGCCTTGCCTCCTTCAATGAACTTATTCAACATAATTATGAACTGTTAAATGTAGAAATAGCTCGTCGTCAGGCCAAGGACATAGATTATTAGTTTAATAACGTATATTTGTATAGCCTAGTGTTCTATAGCCCGTTTCACCAAACTATAGTCTAAATTTAAGGTAAAAAAGCATGGTTAAATATATTACATACAGTTTCTCTATTGCCTTATTTCCTGGATAATCGGTCTGATCCTCACCGCATTACTTTTTAAAACCAAATTTTATCATGAAAGGCTTGCAGGCCTGAACTTCGTTAAGAGTGAGCGGATAAATAAAATCCTGAGTCTACAACCATTCAAATGGATAATTTTCCATAGTTTTTTTAAGTATTTCAATCCTAAGCTATCCATAAAAAAGAGAATCATGTTGAGTGAGGTGGGTGAATATAGATCCGAGATGACGAGAGCTGAGGTGGGTCATATCATCGCCTTTCTGTTTATGCTGGTTTTTATACTCATAAAAATCATCCATGGCCTGTACCTTTTTGCTGTTGTGATGCTAATGATCAATATCATAATGAACTTATATCCAAGTTTACTCCAGCAGCAGAACAAAAGACGGATTGACAGATATTACCAGATTTTGAATGAAAGATTAATGATCAGCAGGCGAGGGCTGTGATGGTTCAAGAGGTACCCTATACATCGGGCAGCAACCATAGCGACATATTTTAACGATTATTTAATCTTTAAGGCCTTGACTTCATAAGTTTTGATTACTATATTTAGCTTTCAACTCCTAAACCTATTTGCTGTATATTTATGAAGCCGTGTAACCTAACGCCAGCAGAGGCGTGCAAAATGAATATGGCTTTTGAATCCGATATTCATCGTTTCTTAGTGCCTGGATGATTAAGCAATCTACGCCTGGGTTAATTCAGTTTGACCAGCGTAATGAGACTTATCTGGAAAATGACGCCTTGCGTGATTTTTTTATTAGTTCGGAAAATCCCATGGGAGAACTATTAAGTGACGACAGTATCTTCTTTCACCTCAATCGCCCGGAACATATGGTACATTTCGATAGCATCAGTGGCGATCCTTTATTTTCGCGCTCAGAACAGCGCATTTATAATCTTGCCCGGCGAATGGAACAGGTAGCGGGACATATCCCTTTCCGGTCGGTGCAGCCAAACAAACAAACCGAAGCAGGTGATATTGCCGACATTAAAACGTATCCGGAAGGTTCTGAGGAATTACGCTATAACAGTGGTAATCACTTTACCAGCCGACCGGCAAATGCAAATGTGTTTACTCAAAACAGCCAGTACTCCACCTTGAAATCGGAAGGAAACCTTCACGTATTGTTTAAAGATGGATATCTGGCCGACCGGCTCCAGGAAATCAGGTCGTTCCAGGCTCTTCAGGACGATGTAAATCCAGGTCAGTTGTTGTTTTTTGTGATTTGTTCCCGTCATTCCATTACTGAAGGGCACTTTGGAACATCACTGGTGATAGTCGATCCCCAAACACCTGAATTTCCCAGGCGTATTTTGATATGTGATACCTTATTAAAACAACTTCCCCAGCATCCCCGTTGGTGGCATCACTTCGTAAATACTTATTCCAGTGTTTTTGGCAATGCAGCCATCGAACTGATTGAAGATGTTTCTCACCCCCTTCAAAAAGTGAACATAAAAGGTGATGATCCGTTCAGGCATGATTGGGATTGTCCTTATTATGCTGCTTCCTTAGCCGATGCATTTTCAGCACTTGTCAAAACAAACCCTGATTTGCTTCTTAACGGTTCAACGTTAGCGGTACATGAAGGCATGCGGCAGTTTATGCTGGAATACTATTATCTTTCAGGGGAAATCAAGCCGCGGTCTGAAATACAGCTGTCCAACCGGATAAAGAGATGGAATAGCGGACAACAGTTAATTGGCGAAATGAAAAATTGCCAGTATTACCGTATGGCGGGTAGTTTGTAAATATGAGCTGTTTGATTATCGTAAGTGCTATCATCAATTAGAATTTAAATCCTAAAGACAAAGCAATTGATAAATTTCTAATCTTCTGTTCCGGTGTGAAATCGCCATATCGCGGCTGCAAATTTGCCAACCCGAACTTTCCCTCCAGTTGAAAAGAGATCTGTTGATTGATTTCATAGCCTAATAGTCCAGACAAGCCAAAATCAAGGGGACGGCCATAGGTATAGGATTCAATCGCACCTCCATCAAAACCATCATTTCGAAAAATCACATCACCTTTGTTCCCAATGTTAATATCTCCAACGCCTACTCCCTCATCTGACTTCCAGCTACCTCCGGTACCATAAGCAAAATAGGGCCCGGCACCCGACAATAGTTTTCCATTTCCCAGTTGGGGTTTAAACAGGAAAAGTACCGGAAGTTCCAGATAATCGGCTTTTAATCGCAGGTTAGTTTTGTAACCGAAGTATCCCGCAGTAGGGGATTTGAATCCCTTTCTGATATAAGAAAATGAGGACTGCAGAAAGATTTTATTGGTCAGAAGCACTTCAAAAGTTAACCCAACCTGAAAACCTGGGCTGAAGTGATATTCCTGCATATCTGAACCACTTTTACTAATATTAATTTTAGAGAAGTTAGCACCTGCTTTTATACCAAATTCAGTCTGAGCTTTTGTGGATGTGCAGATAATTAAGGTATGGAAGAAAATGATACATCCAAATAAATATTTACCAGATCTGAGTGATGCTGTTAATTGTGTAAACAGGGATTTTAACTGGTTCTTTTTCATTGAGCGATTATTGGTATTGTAACTGGTTAAACGGAGAAATATGACAAATCGCTACAGCTGGGATCATATTAAATCTGCCACTGAATACTAAAGACAGTCTAATAGGTGTCAACTTGCTTGTCTTTTCTCTTGATGCAGGACATGAAGTTAACGAAGTTGGATAAATATAATAGTTTGAAAAATTAGTAGCTTCGCCCCCCGATGAAGATTTTCTACGCCATCCTGCTGAGCTTATGCTCTACAAGCCTCTTTGCGCAAGTTTTAAAAGGAAAGATAACCACAACAGGCGATCTCCCTTTAGCAGATGTTTATCTGCAGAACCAGCGGAGCAAAAAACATGCACATACAAATGAATCAGGTTTTTTTCTGATGAAAGACGTGAAAACAGGTGATACCATCAGGATAACCCTGCTTGGTTATTCGCCAGTAACAACAGTCGCAAGCGGAACAGGAATGAACATCAGTTTATCTCCTTCAAATGTTCAGCTCAATGAGGTGGTAGTATCCGAAGGGATTAATCATCTATCTTCTGTAGCGGCTGTAGATATTGCCACAACCCCGGTAAATTCTTCTCAGGAACTTTTAAGAAAAGTACCCGGCCTGTTTATCGGTCAGCATGCCGGTGGGGGAAAGGCAGAACAACTCTTCCTTCGTGGTTTCGACCTGGATCATGGAACTGACATCAACATTTCTGTGGACGGGATGCCGGTAAATATGGTAAGTCATGCGCATGGACAGGGGTATGCAGATATGCATTTCCTGATTCCTGAACTAGTGGAAAAGATTGATTTTGATAAAGGCCCTTATCATGCAGATAAAGGTAACCTGGCTACGGCAGGCTACGTCGCTTTTCAGACAAAGGACAGATTGGATAACAACTCCCTAACCCTTGAGGGCGGGAAGTTCAATACCTTTAAAGGACTTGGATTGATCAACCTGGTGAACGATGCCAAACAGGCTGCCTACGTAGCCGGAAGTTACATTAAGACTGATGGTCCTTTTGAGGCGAGCCAGGATTTTAAAAGGCTCAACATGATGGGGAAATATACCCGGTCGTTCAATAACCTCGAGAGGCTTTCTCTTTCAGCGATGCACTTTAATAGTTCATGGCTGGCCTTCGGTCAGATTCCCCAACGTGCAGTAGATGAAGGATTCATTTCCCGCTTCGGGGCTATTGACGCGAATGAGGGCGGAAAGACCAGCCGTACCAATCTCAACCTTCAATATGATAAGTTCATCAACGGAAGTACTTCGCTCAAATCCAGTGCCTTTTATAGCCGTTATGATTTTGAGCTTTACAGCAATTTTACATTTTTTCTTAATGATCCGGTGAATGGAGACCAGATTAAACAGAAAGAGGGCAGGAACATATTTGGTCTGCAATCGGTTTTAAACAAAAAATACAGTACATCAGGGGCGGACTATGGCATCCAGTTCGGTGCCGGATTAAGGGCAGACCAGGTTAAAGATATTGAGCTTTCCCATACGCTAAACCGGAGCACTACCCTTGAACAGATTCAGTTTGGTGAAGTTTCTGAAATCAATGCTTATGCCTTTTTAAATACAGAGATTGATATGGGTAAACTGCTGATCAATCCTGCCGTCCGACTGGATTATTTCAACTTTAAGTATACCGATCATTTGAACAGTAATTTTGCTGCCCATACAGGAAAGGCTACGCTTAGCCCTAAACTGAATTTTCTATATAATCAAAGTAAAGACCTTCAGTTCTTTTTGAAAATGGGGAAGGGATTTCATAGCAATGATTCACGCGTGGTGATTGCACAGACCACTCAACAGATCCTACCGGCTGCTTATGGAGCAGATCTTGGGGCAAGCTGGAAACCGGCACCACGTTTGATATTAAACGCAGCCCTTTGGTATCTCTATCTACAACAGGAATTTGTATATGTTGGTGATGAAGGGGTAATCGAACCCAGTGGAAGGACATCAAGAAAAGGGATTGATTTTGGATTGCGCTACCAATTAAACAATTGGTTTTTTGTAAACGGCGATATGACCTACAACCACGGCAGGGCACTGGATGAGCCGGAAGGGGCAAATTACATTCCCCTCGCGCCACCTTTTACTTTTACCGGGGGACTGAGCATGAAAGACCTTAATAACTTCTCCGGAAGCATTAAGGCACGCTATCTGGCCTCACGCCCGGCTAACGAGGATAACTCGATTATTGCAAAGGGTTATTTTATTACCGATGCCAATGTGAACTATACCTGGAACCGTTTTACCTTTGGCATTATTACCGAAAATATTTTCAACAGGGCATGGAACGAGACGCAGTTTGCAACCGAATCCAGGCTGCAGAATGAGCCCTTGCCAGTTGAGGAGATTCATTTTACGCCAGGCACTCCTTTCAATATCAGGGCTACTGTATCGCTTAGATTCTGATAGATTATTCTGAATGGATATAAGTTTGTCTCAGTCACACACGCCAGTGAAACTAAAAGAGGAATGTTGTAGCTTACGCTTTTTGACATGACAACCATTCACCGATTTCCACCGAAAGGCATAGTACACACCGATGATGAAGCACCGATGGAAAGCAGTTCATTGTTGAAGCTTAAATTGCCTGTACGCGATGCACCTTGATGGGTTCTTTGGAAAATCCGAATTCTTCGGGTGTGTACCATTTCTTTGTGGTTTTACCGTAGATCCAGGTATTGGTTTCTTTAGCTCTTAATGCTAGACTTGCGCGGAAATTGCGTTCCACACCCGGCGTTGTTCCCCATGCGCTCATTCCCAGTCAACATTTTTAACGGTTAATAATTTATTATAGAACATGCCCCGGCCGCGGATTACCACGCCAAATGTATAATTCCGATGGCCGGTGTAACGAAGAAATATGGCGAGGTTTGGCTTTAAAATTTGCTCAACAAGTTAAGGTGCAACATCCTGTAACTTTCCTTTAAAATACCTGTCGGTATACGATTCATTAAATCCACTCAAATCGATCAATATATTAGAGTCATTTACTTCTATCAACTTATCAAGGCTGAGTATCCATGGCTGCATATACTCGTTTAACCAAAACCAGCTTTGGATTTGGCGCTCAAGCGCGGGTTGATATGTAACGAAGTTCGATTCCATAAAACTAAACCAAAGTTTGCTAATAATTTTAGTATTTGCAAATAAAGTTTTAATTACGGATTCTTATTGTGAGGAGCAGAGTCGTTTATCGATTTGATAAAGGATGGGTTAGAGTAATTCCTGAATATGTAGGGTGATAATTCTAGATATGGCAGCAAGTCATATTAAAGATAATTAAATAAGACAGGTTTCGAAGCTCAGCAAAAGCTTTCGGACAACTTAGGCAGCGCTTTAAGGTGATCAGGTCGTTTTAACATAAAACCAACATACATACCACAGTATCTCGGTTTAATATCATTGCTGAAGATTTAACGGACATCAATAAGGATTTATGCGCCGCTGTAATAATGCTTAACCTTTTCTCCTCAACTTCTCCCTTCTCAGGGTCCATTGTGTCAGAATAGGGTTAACAACAAAGTCCAAAAAAATGTTAATGATCGCTTCCATTTTTTAAAATGTGTGATTAAACCAAATATTATCTTTTCAAATATAACTAATTTTTTAAGAGCAAAATTCTTAGTCAAAAGTAACTATTAGTTATAAACCGTTTAATCTTTCCAGGTAAAACCAATCTGAGCATTGTATTTGTAGGTGCAACTTGCTTGTCTTTTTCCTTGATGCAGGACATGGAGTTAACGAAGTTAGATAAATATAATAGTTTAAAAAATTAGTAGCTTCACCCCACGATGAAAATTTTTTACGCTATCCTGCTGAGCTTATGCTCTACAAGCCTCTTTGCGCAAGTTTTAAAAGGAAAGATAACCACAACAGGCGATTGTCCAGTGACAACAGTTTGTCAGTGCAAGTAAGCGTATTTAAAAAAAAACAGTATCAGATACTTTAGTTAAGGGTAAGTGTGATGTTCTTTTAAGAAAATTGCTAAATTTAAACTGAAAAATATCTGTAAATGGCTTTAGATTTCTTTTGAATTATTTATCACAACATTGATTTCAAAATATCCCTTCCGTGGCTTTGCCGCAGTTCGACTTATCCAGTAGATTCGTAGTACCGTTGCACTTAACTCGCTTGGGTTTTCCTTGTACTTTCCTTGGACATTCCTTGGGTCATGCTTGGGTAAATGCAACGAAAACCCATTTGAAACCCATTTAAACCCGCTTTTTCTTGATAAAATCCCCTTAAACCCACCGGGAAGGTACTTTTTGAAATTGTAATTCTTAAATAAACATCAATAAAACCAACAAGAAACAGTCTGGCAAAATTAAAAAGGTTTTTTTGAAACATGATCAGGGAAAATCAGCCTGTTGTAAAATCGAGCTACATTGATATCAAATTATAAGATTTTGTATTTTCGCGTCATGAAGATCATTTATGTCATTTTGCTAAGCCTTTTCTCCACAAGCCTTTTCGCCCAGACCTTAAAAGGAATCGTATACGGCGGTAACCTCCCATTGGAAAACGTTTATCTGCGAAACCAGCGGAGTGAAAAATATGCACATACAAATGAATCTGGTTTTTTTCTGATGAAAGACGTGAAAACAGGTGATACCATCAGGAAAACCCTGCTTGGTTATTCGCCAGTAACAAAAGTCGCAAGCGGATTTGACAGGGGTATAATTATTAATCAATAAACTAAGATATTTAATGAAAGTCAATACTATATTTTTCAAGCTTTATCTAAAGCTATTTTTTCCATTTTTGATTATTATGCTTGGAATAGGCCATGCTATTTCAGGATACAAACACTCAATTAAGCATGCTCCAATATTTCTATTGGGCATGTCTTACACACCTACAATTTGGACATTTGTGGCAACAATAACAATTACAATTATCGCAGCAATAATTGCAATAAGTATGTTATTGAAAATACGAAAATATCAAAACAAAAATCCTTAAGGACATTAATGTTAACATTGCTTTCGATTTGAGCTTTTATTTTCTAATCATCATATTTATGGATTCTTTGCAAAATGTCCTTCGATAGATTCACTACCTAATATATTTATGGAAGTTTGGTAAAATGATAACAAAAATGAAAATTCGTTCATTTCAAACTTTGGAGCGAGTAAAGTCAGTTGTACATGAGATATTAATTGTCCTAATATTTGTTTCAATATTTTTTCATAATAAGTACCTTTATAATTCTCCAAATTACAGTTTTGACCACTACAATTTTGCTTTAATTATTTGCTTAACGTCACTTTTTTTCTGTGTATATGAGATACTATTCCGAAAAAAGTCGATCAAAATTAATCATATAGATATTGCATTTGGATTATTCATGAGCATCCTGCTTTGAAGCAGATTCAAATCATATTTCGTTTTTTTTAATGAAATTTCTATCAACTTTTTCTTAGTTACAACCTTATATCTAATCATTCGCCTTCACAACGACTTATTGAGGTTATTTAATCTTCTGACGGTTATCTGCTTTCTTGTTACACTGGAGATTGCTTACTCAATTATAAATTACTTACCAAGCCTTAATTCATTGTATTTCAAGCGTTTTTCCGGGAATTCTGGCCTCACGGCATGCTTGATAGTTTTGGTATATCCGTTTATTTTATATGGATTCAAAAATAAAATTAGGTATCAAATTGGGTTGACATTTATTTTCCCAATTATACTATCTCTCACCCACTCTCGAGCGGCTTTCTTATCTCTCATTTACATAATTGTGTTTTTTCTCTCAGTCGCTTTATCTGAGACATCAAATCAAAAAAAAAATCGTAAAAAAAATATTCCTTTTTCTATCTATTGGCTTGGCAATTTCGCTATTCGCATACCTACTATTTATAAAACAACCTTCGATTTATGGGCGATTGATAATTTGGAAAATAACATTATTAAATTATAAACAATATATGTTTTTTGGTGTTGGTTACGGGGAATTTCCAATGTTTTATCAAATTTGGCAACGCCAATACATTACTTCAGGCCAATTGGATTTGAATTATGTAAGATTGGTTGATCTTCCAAATAATGCCTTCAATGAACCATTACAGATTCTTGTTGAGTCTGGTGTTATGGGGCTCGTTTCCTTTCTTTATTTGGTTTACTCTATCTATTCGTTAAGACCTTGTGTTAAATTTTATCTTGTTTAGACTATGAAAGTTAGTCTTGGTAGCGTGGTAATATTCTCTTTTTTCTCATACCCTTTCCATAGTATGCCAATATTAACATCTATCATTATAATCCTATCCATTTTATCGAATTCGAGTAAATGCTATTTTGAAATAGTAGGTAGATTGTTTGTTTTTAGGTTAATAGGGATTTTCTTTTGTCTGATGTCTCTTATCTTAATATGGAAGTTCGATCAGAAAAATAAAGCCATAGAGAATTGGAGCATGTCTAAAAAGCTTTTTAATGGCTCTAAAGAGCGTGGTATAGAACTTGCAAAGATTTATGATCAATTAAGTGAGAACGGATCATTTTTATTTGATTACGCAAAAACATTGTATGAGAACGGTGATTATTGCGCGAGTATAGATATATTGGACAAATGTATTCTCGCTCAATCCAATACTGATGCATATTTCTTAAAGGGGAAATGTTATGAGAAACTAAAAAAATTCTCCAGTGCAGAGGAGATGTACAACGTTGTCCAATTCACTACGCCATATAAGATAACGGCTAAATACTATCTATTTAATTTATATCGCTTAGAAAATGACAGGGAAAATGCTAAAAATATTGCTGTCAATATAGTTAAATCTCCTTTGAAAATTCTATCTGTGGATGGGTATAAGATAAAGGCGCAAGCGAAGCTTTATTTAGACAGTATAGATATGGGGCCGTCGAGCCAGCCGCAGTCCAGAAAAACAATGTTGAGCCCATAAAATCAACGAGTAGCTCACATGATCCCTCTTCAAGTGAGCACCTGCGCGGAATATACGATGACCAGGTAATGTTAGTCATTTATGCATCTCAGCTCCATGCTGTAACAGGATCAGTAGCCGCTGCATTGAGAAGGGATGGACGGATCAGCTATACGTTGTCTGCGAAAGACATTAGGCAGTTGGTAGAAGTATATATAAGGGTCGCTACTTATCCGGTGACAAGTCATTCATAACTTTGTATTAAAAATAAACTACATTTGCAGCCTATGGCAGATCAACTAAGATATGGGAAGGTTATTCATGTGGATGTACATAAAAATAATGGAACAATTCTGGATGAAAACGAACAAGAAATTGATTTTCTGCTCAATGGGCAACCAGGGGCAGTTTTATTGAATGATAGCGTAAGTTTTATCATTCAGTATATTCACCATGAATTAAAAGCCTGCCACGTAGCGAAGACTGTTCATAGCCTGTAACTGCCCCTGATTTTGATCCATCTGGCTTCTGCACGAGCCTTATCCTAAAACAATTTTGTTGAAATGATATGATAGGAAAAGGGCTGGTTTTCTTCTTTAAATCTTCCCAACCCTCGTCCTTTGGCCATATTGCCCCTTCACTGCCATACTGTTATCTTTTTTTGTTTTTTTCGTGTTTCGCGTCAGCTGCTTTCCATTATTGGTCAGCACAGTTCTAACAAGATCAGCAAGCTGCTTATTCTGGCTTTTCAGTATTTCAACTTCTTTTCTCAGTTGTTCGGTTTCTTTTGATAGTTGTTGGATCCCCGAAATACCCAGTGAAAACAACTGCTGATAATCTACCGCCAGAAAGTCGTTTACTTTCTTCCCAAAAACAAAGATTTCCTCTGCTGGTCCTGTCCAGCCTTTTAACCTGAAACTTTTTTCGTCATGGGTTTCGATCACGCCTTCGTGGCTCAATTGATCCTGCGTTACGATTCTCACCACGTCCCCAGAAACCAGGTGATGAGGTGCTTTCATGAATACAGTTAATTGATCTCCGTTAAGACTAACGCGCTCGGCTGGAGCATAAATGCTCGGAACAAAATCCTCCGCCTGGCTAACCGCCCGCGGATAAATTTGTTTGACTTGTTGTGCTATGAATCCTTTCGTAAGGCCGGTTCCATACATCTTTTTGTCTTTATACTGAAAGCTGGAAACGGGTAGCTGATTGAGAAGTTTCAGATCTTCTTGTGTATTATCTACCGTAATCGAATTTTTTATGCGTTCGTCTGAATGGATATATAGGCCGAAACCAACATCAATACCGCCTACACCTTTTATCGAAATAGGCTTTTTACTGGTGCCGTCGCCCATTCCATCTTTTCTCGGCCCCTCGATATATTTGTCGGCCGGTTTTCCGTATTCCTCTGCAATTTTGTAGCTATTGATTTCTACAGGATAGTCTGAAGCCAAAACCGGACCCGAGCCCACAGTTAATTTGCCGGTCACAAACAAACCTAAATTCACGTTTGGTCCTCCACCAACAACAAGCATATTGCTGGGCATACCTGTTCCAAAAGGAAAAATGTATGCATTATTCCTATCGTATCGAAGTACATGGGTATCTTTGTGGAAAAGGTATGAGTCTGCATCTGATTTCAAACTTCCTCCTGCGATAACATTTCCATTCTGGTCTATGGTCATTAGCCTGGTGAGTCCAGATCCATCCCTCGATGTGTTGTCAAAGGTAAATCCCCCAGCCCAGTCTCCTTTGTGATTGACGAAGTTACTCTCGCCGTTATTGGATGAGTAATTCCAGGTAAGATGAAGCCCCTGCTTATTCGGATTAAATCCGCTACCACCAGCAATGTGCATTGTCTTACTTTTCACCGTACCGTTTTGCAAAACTAAATTGCTGTCTATTTTCACCGATCCTGCAACATGCAATAACGCCTCTGGCTTTGGTGTCCCTATGCCTACCTTCCCCGCGGGTGTTATGGTTAGCGGATCACTTTGGCCAAGGGCTGCCCCGGTAGACAGGATGATACAAACTAAGGTTAGAAGATAAGTCAGTTTTGCATTTTTCATGAGTTTGGATTTGTTTAGCAACGGTAAGAAACTGTTTTGCTGGGTAAATTTATTTATAGAGGATATCTCTGGGTATGGGAATTTAAAAGAAGTCATATCAGTTAGTTTGATTTTTAATGGTTTTTACAGAAAAGCTCGCGCCAGATTTGATGATCAAACCAGGTTTAAAGGATACGGTACCTGATGATTGTACTGAAATTTGAGCAGACTTGTCGATATTGGTGTTTAAGCCGAATGTGAGAGGCCCATAACTCATGAGCAGTTTTTGGTTGCTCAGGATATAATTCTCCGGCACAGTGAGCTGGTTAGCCCTGAAGGTGACTGTGCTGCGATCCCGGTCTTCTGCCTTCAAAGTATAATCACTTACAAAGGTTTTTGGATAGAAAGAATATAAAGCATTGTCTGATGCCGCGTATAGTACCCCATTACTTGCCAATACCAAACCAAAGTTTAACCTGGGCATGTTCTGCTCTTTTTCAATGTGTAGTTGGTCATGATACCAGCTGTAAAAGGTATTTTTATTATTCATCATGTAAGCATTTCCGCTGCCATCACTCACCAGTGAAAAAACTCCCTCTGCATCTGGAAGATTTGCTATGAGATTTTCTTTACCACTTTGGATGCTGTACAATGAGCTGTCGTGGATCACAAAACTTTTACCGCCGGCAAGACAGGTCACCTGCGACAGCCCTTTTACCCCGATTTGGAGGGTTTTCATGAGGTTTTTATCATATATAAACAAAGAATCAGCTTGCTTGCCAGGAACGCTGATATACACCTGGTCTTCAGTGTCGACTACCGGGATGCGCATTCCCTTAACCAGAGAGTCGGATTTTATCTTAGCCGATTGGAAACGTTGCGAACCATCTTCTGTGCTAATGGCAAGCACCCGTGAGCTGTCAGCGTCGAAGAGGTACAATAACCGGCCGTTATTTCCCAGTGCCATGCCTGGTGTATTGGCAGCAAATTGCCACAGCAAGCGATGCTGGGGGTAGGCCGAGTAGGCGTATATGAGGTTTTTCGAGGTAACTACATAAAGGCTTCCATCTTTGCCAATAAGCGGAGAAAGTTTTATTTCATCGTCAAGTTTAACAGCTGCGATGTTTTTCTTTTGTTCGAGATCTATAATTTCCAGGCCCCGTGCGGATGGATAATAGAGTAAGCCACTTTCTGTTACTGCAGGGCTGGCAACAGCTTTTCTGAGTGTATCGCCTGTTAAAGCTTTCATCTTGCCGGTGAGGGCGTCAATTTCCTGTATTTGATAACTGCTATTAATGGAGTTCTGAATAAAAAGCCGGTCCTTATACAATACCGGTGAGGTTTGTATATTTGATATCTCACAAAAGCGATCGATTTTCATACATTGGGGATCAGCTCCTTCAAAACGCATGAGGAGGTGATTGCTTTGCTGTGGATCGGATTTCAGGTGAGTCCAGTTTGCGCTAAGCGGATTTGTATTGGTATAGCCTGCAATTAACCGGGGCATTTTGTTTACCTCTGCACGTTGTTCTCCCCATAAGATGGCATTCGCGTTCGTCTGGCTGGATTCGATGGTGAGTACGAGTTTAAGGGGTAAAGGGCTTTGGTAAATGGACTCAAAATTCAACGGAATCCTTAAAATGCTGCCAGCCTGTGCTTTACTGCTAATGTTTTTATAGCCAATCTGCTTCCCCTTCAATTTAATCCTGAGGATCTGATTAACCGTTGATGCTTTTGAAAGTACCAGCTGGAGCTCGAAGGATTTAAGTGTGGCATTGCCAGGATAACCCCGCAAGAAGGTTATTGTATCAGCTTTGTTTATCTTAATATCCAGTTTGTCGGTTTTTGTATTCGCCGGTATTATGGTAATATATTGGGCAAAACCACTAATTTGCTGTGCCAGTAGGAGAAGCAAGCTGAGGTTTAGGTAAATGAAAATCTTTTTTCTTTTCATGGTTTAGGATTTTTGGGGAACGTAGATAAAGTAGCGTAAATCAGCTGTATAGAGTTTGTCGTCATAACTCAATCCGCACATCCAGATGACTCCCTTGAAACTAACGGCTTGTATGTTGAACCAGTAACTGTCCATGCTCCAGCCATCGAAAGGTTCCCAGTCTATACCATTGATTCTATTGACCCTTGATAAACGGCCGCCATTGGCCACTGTTGTGATCAGGAAGCGTTCAACACCAATAGAAACAGCAGTGCAGTTGTAGAAGAGTGATTTGTCAACCTCCCCACTAATATATGCTGACCAGCGCTGTCCATCGCACACCTGAGCGGTCAGGATGCTTTGATCAAGTTTTCCAGGCACATCCCCATAGCCGCCAAAAAGCTCAATCCTGGATTCGAAACTAATGGCTGAAGCCATACACAAGGGGGAAGCAAGCGGTGGACCGGAAACCCAGTTTCGTCCGTCGGTACTTTTCCATACTTCAGTGCAGGTACCCGTATCCATAAATCCCCCGATGATCCAGATTTCATTGCCATGCACTACAGTGGCATGCCCCATCCTGGGTTTAAAAGCTGGTATTTCTTCCTGTTGCCAGCCATTCCCAAGGTCGTGAAAGTCGAGAAAAAATATATTGTTGCTCACCTGATCCGGATAAAAACGACTTCCGCCGATCAGATAAATCTTATCATTGAACACTACGCCAGCACTGCCGGCGAATTCCTGTGGAACAATTGTTTTTCCATTGGTGAAGGTAATGCCACGATTGTGGTAGGCGCTTCGTTTCCATAACAATCCGTCAACACTTTCATATAAATACACGTTATCAAATTCAATGCACAAGGCATACAGTTTATCCCCAAAGGGATATAGGCCAACGAGATCCGCTTCCTGGAAGGCGTTGCTAACGGTCATCAATTCACTTTTGCCATGGATATTAATTTGAACAGAGGGATTGACAACAGCTTTATGATCCTGGTTTTGAACTTCCAGAATAAATTTAGAGGATTGCTTTAGTGGTTCTGTGTTTAAACGCCCACTATCAAGTGCGAAGCCTTCCAATGAATATTTATTGGTTTGGCTGGTGATTTCCCCTGAACTTGCATCCGAAACGGACCATGAAAACGCAGCCTTTTGATTATTCACCAAAACTGTACGTTCTGCAGTGAAAAAGTTTACAATTGGTGCTTTGGTGTTTTTGGTTAAAGAAATCCATGCTTTAGACTCTTCGATTATATTTTTTCCTTCACGCAACCAGCATGCCGCTATTGAAGTTTGCTGGAAGACAGGTTTTTCACCTGATCCAATTTGAAATACTATTTCTGCGAGCTCGGGGTCGCTACAGCTAATGTTGTATACGCCAATGCTTTTTGGAAACTTTTGAATCGTGATATCAGCAACTTCTGTTTGTATTTCTTCGTCAAGCGCGTTCCAGTCATCACTGTTGATCAGTGATTGATCCGGATCGGTTGTCAGGTACAGGGAAACTGACCCACATACCGGGATGATAAGCCGCACCTGACTGGCACCATTAAAAATGATTTTGTATTTTATAACATATTGACATCCGGTAACTACCTGAACACCTTTCTTCCAGGTATTACCCCCGTCAGCGGACAGAAGAAGTTCTGGGTTATGTTTTATATTTTCGTGCATAGATTCAATTTCCTTTAACTATTTTTTCTAACCAATTTCAGCCAGCCTTCCCTGATTTTTAAAGGTGCATGAACAGAGGTTGACTTCTGGTCATACTGAGGCTTCTCCTGTACCGTTTCAGTGGGATCGGAAGGTTTTTTTTGTGACCATGTCCATTCATGCCCTGCAACTTCTCTAAGCGGTATGCTTAACCCGGAAACCGGTGACAATAACGGGGCAATGAGAAAACGGGGGCTTAATAAGGAGAGTGTTTTCCTGATGACCTGGACAGGAAGTTCACAACGGAGTGCAGGTAGTATTTCGCATTGTGCATCAAAGCCTGCCCGGGGATCCATGATTAAAGATAAGCTGACAGTCTCTCCCATTTGAAGCGGAATTTGATTATTCACCTTCATATATTCTCCCGGTTCACGGATCGTCAGGCCTTGTGAAAGATAAAGCTGACTGAAACCTGAATCCGGAGTTCGATCGTGTATGAAGTAGCCCAGCAAACCATTTGTGTCATTCGATCCGCTACCCATGATGAGCTGGAAAGATGGCTTTGGGGCCTCGGAATCCGGAGTGGTATTCCACGTTGCCTTTTTTACCAATGGATCGCGGGTTTCGAGCACATAGCTTGCAGATGCCAGCGCAAGCGGGTAACCAACAGGTACATCCATTGTGAGCGACTGCCCAGCCGTGGATGTACGCAGCCTTTTTTTCATTTCAGTGATTTGATACCAAAGGCCGGAAAAGCTATCCCTCTTGTTGAGCAAACCCTGAATAAACGACTTAAGCTTAATGTTCCGGATGTCTGCCGACACACCTGGGGAAAAGGTAAATGCAGTTTGCTGATCTTTGTTGTACAGCAGACCAAGCTCTTCTCCAGACGCATCAAAAACGGTAATATTCGATTCGATCAGGTTGAGCATGAGCCATCCCCATACCGGGCTTGTTCCCGGATCTGAGCTGGTGCGCTGTTCCGGGTTTGTAGCACTTAGCCACTCGAAGCGCAGCCGTGAAGGCTGAATAACACGCCTGGATAATTGTATTTCACCTTTGGTTACGGGCAGGCCTTTGGAGACATAACAGCCTTCGATCATTTCCTTTGTACATTCAAACACCTGTCCGAAGGTATCTATTACGCGAACGAGATCTAATGAAAGTGATCCATCCCTAAATGGTGAAAACACAGTACTATCTGGTGTTTCCATCCAGGCGTATTGATTTCCGATATATCGCTGAAGGTATTCACGGTCGAACTCAAGTTGGTCATTTAAAGGGGGGAGCTGTAATGCCGACTGACGCATCAGCATAAGGTTCCCCAGGCCGCTTAACCGTTGAGACATTACTCCGGATTGCTGAAAAACAGCATTCTTTTTCCCATTAGCCAGTTTAAGGTTAAGCGCTGATAACTTGCTCTGCAAATCAGCAGACAATAGCGTTCTGCCGGAGTATAGGGTAGCGGGGTTACTTTTTTCAATTGATTGCCATTTTACCCTCCATTCAAGATACAGGGGGATCCATGGTTGTTTGATTCTTTTTTTTATCGCATAACCTGATGGGAGTAGCCTTTGGTCTCCATCTTCACCCAGCTGGATGTAGTCGCCTTTTCCCACAGTCCACAATTGCTTGAGCATTTCCCTGATCACCTCATCGGGAATATTGCCTGATAAATCCTGCAGCCTGGCTTTAACCGGTAAGCCATAAGATTCATCAAGAAATATTGACTCGCCAAATAGCAGTGATATGCCCGCAGGAATATCCTGGTGCACAAACAGGAGTCCATCGGAAGTTACATCCCCGGTATTTACTAAATAACGCTGTTCAGAAATCTTAAAGTTAATACTTTGTACCAGATGCCGCTCTGTTCTGCAAAATATCTTAGGTTCATCATTCAGGTCGTTAGTATACCGCTCTGCGGGATCTACGCCGTCAATCACCAGAGCCGGATCCATCGGTTCATAAAAACCTGGAAGGGGTACTTCCTTTAGTTCATAACCTGAAAGGTTTGGAACTGAAAGCAAAAGCCTGCCTACTTTACGGTAAGCATCCGGTAATTCGCCATGGTATGCGTCAGGCCACGACTCCACGGGAGAAATCTGACGCTTAAGTCCTGTTAATCCACTTTTAACCTGATCAATTATTTTTTCATGGTTGCTGATTTCCTGATCAATTTCGGATACCAGCACCGAAGGGTTCCCTGTTTCAGGAAATGCGTCGGTTTGAATATAGCGTTTTTTTAAAAGTAGTGCATACAGGGCTGCGCTGTTGTGAGCCAGTTGTGCGCCATACTGATCAAACCTTTGCTGAATATCGTTGAGTTTGTTCAAAGATGCTGATACATCTGATGGGAGAGGGTCAATCAGTTCCCCGTGTTTCGAAGCCTCTTCGTTTACATCTGCCGATTCTTTTTTCTTTCCGGCCTGCAAAATCCATTGGGTTCCGGAAGCGATATTCCGAAAACTGCGCTCCTGTATCTTTTCTTTCAGCATGCCAGCTCCATTATCAAATAAGCCGTGCTTTTCCATAGATTGATACTGGAAGGCTGCAAGCATATTTGCAGGAACACCAAGTTGATCAGAATTAATTTTTGATGGTAGTATAGCGGCGAGGGCGTCTGTAGGCGATTGGCCTATGCTGATCTTCACATTGCCTTTTGAAGGAATACTACTTTGCTGCACATCCGTCCATTTTACAGATCTAAGCATGCTGTGACAAATCAACTGTTTTGGAAAATCCGGCTCCGGCAAATGGCCTTCAAGGCTCCAGGACTCCTTTTCAAGGAAATACTCAAACTCCTGCCGGCTTTTTATTAAGTGGAGCGGATCCATTTCGTTTTGAGAAAACCACCCGTAAACGCGGTAAGTGAGCGAAGTTTCCAGAGGAACATCTTTCATGTCATCAAAGAATCCGAAAACATTTTTACTATGCATATATGATGCTGCAAATGCAGGATTTCCAGGTGCCATCATAGTCAGAAAACCCGCATCAGTACTTTTTGTGTTTTTTAGCCAGTCTCCAAGCAGATAATTTTTTCCAAGGCTTACCGGTAAAAGTTTAGTGATTCTATCATTTACGCGTTGCTCCTTCAGCCAGTTGTGATTTCCTATTTTTGTTTCCTGCCAGTAATCGCTTTCCAATACCCACGACTTCAACACTGGTCCCTGGCCATCCGCATAACTTCGGATGATCAGCCATCTGTTTGGTACGAGTGGAAATTCCAGTTGCTCCTGATCAGCATTATATTTTCCCTTCCTGAAATATCCTGGTAGCGTCCAGTGCAGATGTATTCCGAAGGCATCAGGCCTTGCCGGCCTTTCCTGCTGAGAAACATCGGCCTCGAGAAAGGAACCAAGACCTTGAAAATCATCGTAATTATTTAAATTTCTATATTTTACTGAAAGATCTTTCCATTTAAAATCCTTGTGGTTAATCACCAGTGCATCTAAATGCATGGGTACAAAGAGGTGCTGCCGATTTTCAGTTTTGATGTCAGTCATGAAAATTTTGAGTATAATCTTTCCATTGAATATTAAGTGTAATTTTTACTGGCAAGGCAAGCATACCCCTGGCAAGGCCAACTGCAGAACCTGTTTCCAGATCATTTGCCATCTGGGATATATCCAGGACGCCCGGCAGGCTGTTTTTCCGTTGCCTGAAGTTCTTATTGCTGATCTCGAAATGCGTTGCCTCTGGTGGCTGGGTGATTTCTATACAGGAAATTTTCCCTTCGCATAGGCATAAAAGCAGGTCCGAATCCAGTTGTTCCATTCGAACGATAGGTAGTATTGTATTTGCATCATTACGGTCTTTACCCATCACTTTTAATTCCAGGCCTTTGTTCCAGCCCTGTATTAGTGTGGAACGCATTAAAAAGCCAGTGTATTGCCAGTTTGTTTGTGCCAGGCCAGGTTCAGGTATTCCCCTGTCATCCAGTGTTATCCCTTTTTCTTTGATGCGGCTGTTGAGCGCTTCAACAAAATCTTCGGGAGAATATTGTCCTTCTATTTGTTTTTTAATCCTGTTTTTGGTTTCCTCAAAAAATAGCTCTGCAACATACTGACCACTCATAGCCTTTTTCAGTAAAATTAAACGTTGCTGTTGATCATCTGCTGAGACTACACTTAATGCTCCGTCCATTAATGCTGCTATCCATTCTTTGTCCAGAGAAAATATTTTGAGGCTCTCTTGCCCCTCATTCATCCCGATGGTTATGCTCTCAGCGTCTGCGTAGCGATCGTCGGGCAGTAAATAGTATGATGGAATACCTTGCAAGGTTCCAAGGCGTCCGAGGAAGGATTTTACTTCGGCGGGCAATTCAGGCGTGTTAAGATCATGATCAATAGATCTGTCCTGAAGTACGCTGCGCGTTTCTGAAAACAAATCAAACTGGCTCATGGTTCATCGGTATTTATATCCCACATCTCAATCATTAAAGCGGTAAGAATCTCATCGGTTTCTACTTTCAACATGATTTCTTTAAGGTCCTCAGCCCTGATCTGCTTTTGCTCAGATAATATTTTGCGGGCTACGGATAAGGGTTTTTCATTTTTGCGGTTGTTTTTCCATTGTTCCAGGCCCTTAATGAAGCCCGGATCAGCAAAGGCAAGTACTCGGCCAAGCTGCCAGGCCGCGGAATAAGAAACATCAAACATTCCCGAAGGCTCATCGAACCTCAGCGCCTGATCAGCGTTGTTAAACTGATGCGGTTCCCCTAGTGGAATATCTACAGGAACAAAAGGCCCCCGATACCAACTTAGGGATTTTTGACCATTTCGCCACTGGTGCGCCATGGGCATATAGCCCAGCCGGAGGGCTTTTTCTGCTGCCACTTTTGCGGGAGCTTTATACTCCTCCGGATGGTGTTTCTCGTGAATAGCGATGCGGTAGGGCGAGATATTATTGCACAAACTTTGCGCGATTTCAGTAAGCGTTCTTCCTTGTTCGCGAAAACTCCACTGTTGTAAAACCACCAGCCTGATTTGTCCGGAACCTTTCCCATCAAAGTGACGTTGATGCCCCTCCATTGAAAAAAGGATTATGGTTTGGTTTTCGCCAGCCTGGGGCCTCCGGTTGCAGATGATGGATGAGTACCATCCTTTTTCATTACTTCCGGTATTTTCTTTCGACAGCGTGTCTACTTGCCTGCAGTGTGTCAGCAAGCAGGAGTCTTTTGGTCCGGGAGCCAGTTGTCTGAAGAATTCCAGTGGCATCTCGCTAACATTCACCCTGGCTTCAGGATCTTCCCATGGCTGAATTTCTCCGAGCTCAGGTAACAACATATCTGGCATCTGGGCGACAGCAAGGTCTTTGACAGCCATTTCCTTAAATACAATTTTTTGGTCGTTGATTTCCTTTTCGGTGAGCATGATCAAAGACAACCAGGGTATTTCGGGTGAGCGAACATCATAAACTCTTTCCCAGGGCAAGGTTTTGCGGTTGAAAACAATATGAGGCAAGCTATTATGATATGCTCCTGTACTTCCAGACGCCGGATATAGGCTGTGAATAAGATCCGACTCGAGTTTAAAACGTGGGGAGGCTACCTTAAATTCTATTGCAGGCGCAGCATAAAATACATTCTTTCCATTCTCCACTTCTTCCAGTGTAATACTTGATTTTAACTGGTAATCTCCGGATTTAAGCGGAGGTAAAGCTATCTCTTGTAGTTTAATTTCGCCCAGGGCTATTTTATCTCGATGCAATAACATATCATTTATTTATTTTGGGTATATTCTGACCAATGGACGCCCGAAAAGCCGGATCCTCAATTCCCAGTTCATCGAAGCTTAACATATCAAAACCTCCGGTAAATCCAAGCTGTTTAAGGAAATTTTCAATTTCTGCATTGCCTTCTTTCAGTCGGTTGCTGATGACGAGTTCGATATCTTCCTGATAGGTTGAATCGTCGTTGTTGTAATAAGGTAAGTTATACACTGAATCCTCTCCAATATTTTGATAAACTATCGGATAGCTGATGGCTGCACTTGCCGGGTCAACCGTTTTAAGCAGGATCTTACTCACCATGTTTCTGATGATGCTATCGCCTTGATTGTATTGTTTAACCCCGGCACCTTTCCATAGCGCCGAAGCCATGCCTTTTGCAACAGGAATGTGTCTGATGTTTTGCGAGACCTTCACACCATTTAATTCCAGCCAAAAAGATAAAACAGATTTCAGCTGTATTTTCTCCATAGGCTTCACTCCAAAGCTCAATTCACGTTGAGAAAAAAGGATAGGGGCATCTGCACCGCTCACCTGGGTCAGCACTTCTTCATCTATAGCGTTTCCGCAGTATTCTATCGAGCTCAGCGGAAAAAAGGAATCCAATGAGAGTGTCAGATCATAAGGATTCACCAGCATGATTTCTTTTCCCTCCATATTCTTCATTTTATGGATAACTCCCGCAGTGATTCTGGCATCAATAGGTGCCGGGTTTCCATTTTTTTGCGGAATAAATGAAGTGGCAAATTCCTGCCAGCTCAATGCTACGGATTTTGTGTTTCCCGCGTCTCCAAAAGGTATTGTAAACGAAAAAATACTCCAGTCTACGTGAATCTGTCCGGCAAATGGCGGCCCCCATATGCTAACTTTCGCGCCCATTTCCAGTTTAAAGTGTACATTGACGAAAAGTACTTTGATGTTGGCCTCAATGCGGACACTAATGCCCGCGTCTATTTCATAGTGAAACGGAGCCCATTCAATGAATACATTAGCATATATACTTACCGATGCTTTCAAAAAGAAAAGATTGTATTCCACTTCCCATTTGCCGCCGGCCATGATGGCTTTTGGTGTAAGTGCATAATACATTTCCCCATAAATGGAAACCTTGTCACTTAATTTCCAGTTTAGGGCCAGGCGGTCAACCTTAGGGTAATGGCTGGGTACTTTAAATTCAGGATGATAGCCACCCAATGAAACCACGAAATCCCCTTCATGGTTGCCTGATATCCAGGTGTAAAAGGCAAAACCACCGGATAAATGGCAGTTTTTGTCAAATATAAATGAGTTCGGCGTGATCATAGCCTGCACAGCAATTACATCGCTTTCAGGACCAAATCTAGCCAGGATGGCAAGCTCTACATAAGCAATTGCAGGAATGTTTGTGCCGCTACGCTGCTGCTGTGGCCACTTGAGCACTGAAAGACCCATGATGGCAAATTCCAGTTTTGTACCAAAAGCAACCGTGAGCAAAACAAAGGATTCAATAATCTTAAAGGAAGAAAATTTGATGCCCAATGCCAGCCAGTAGTCGCCTGGGGCTGCGGGTAACCATTTTTCCAGCGAACCTGCCACAGCGCTGAACTGCGTATTGATATCTGATCCGTCTGAAGGATTCATAGCCAGCGCTACCAGCGGAAAGTCTGCAACATCCTTTAATTCTGGAAGTTTTATCGATCGGTTATATCCGAATCCTGCCGCTATACCTGTTACAAAGAAGAACGCGGGTCCTCCAATAGGACCGTTGTACATCGCGTAGATAAAGAAGGAGGTTTGATTGCTTTTAAGTTGTGAATAGCCTCCGATACCGGTAATACTGAGATTCGAAGTCGATATCTGGGCCATTCCATAAAAAGAAATATTTTCATTTGCTTTCTCTTTTACCCTCAGCAACATGCCGCTAATCATCAGCGGATCTTTTTTAAAGCTCAGTCCCAGGCCGGAAAGCGTAAATCTGAGAGAATCCAGGTTCCCCCGGAGCAACTCTGATGGTTTTACGCTTAAACCCAAACCTTCAAGATTGATTGTAAGCCCGGCCATAGCCACACTGGCATTGAATAATACGGAGATTTCACCCTGGTTATACGCAAAGCCAATCCTGGAAAGGGTAAGTGGACCAACTTTTTTATTTAAGGGAAACCATTTCGCTGCCGGGTGAAAAGGATCTTGTACAGCATCTTTAAGTTTGAGCTCCTGTTTTTCAGCAGGGACTGCAGATTCCTTATTTTTTTCTACCGGAAGGCTCAGGTCTACCGACTGATCCGGTAAATTCGTAAGGTTGAGTTTGCCTGCAAAATTTAAACCCTTTTGATAGAATTCGGGAGAGGTACCATCTGGTTCAGCTATTGATATTCGTGTAGCCTTCGCCGTATTAACGTCGTTATCTTTTTCCGGCGAAAGGTGTGGAAGATAAAACTCACCTGATTTGGAAGCATACACAAAGCCTAATCCGTTTATCCCGGAACCGCTGAGCTGTTCTCCTACCATAGGTAGATTCTCCAATCCCTTAATGTCAGTTCTCAATCCAAAACAATACCGAGTAGACTGCGTACTAATGTCAGTGGAGTGTTGAAAAAAGAACTCTACTAATTGTTTATCTACCTGGCCGAGCGCCACCACAGAAAATTCATGACGGCTACCTGAATAGCTGACATAAAGGTCTTTAATTATTGTTTCAGGAAATATTTCGTTGGGTATTTCTGGATGTTCATGCCCCTTTGGCTGTAGCTTGCCAATCAGACCGGTAAGCAAATCACTCACCGAAAGATTAAGTCCTTTAGTAGACCCGGAAAAGAAATGTTTGGAAAAAGCGGCCCCATTGCCAGCCATTGCCGGATCATGGAATACGGTGGATAAGGACACGTTGACTCCTGCCAGCTGCAGATCGAAAATGAGACGCGCTTCTAGATTCAAACTTGAAAACTTTACACGGTTAACCTAAATTATGTTGTTTCTTCGTCCGTCGAATCCGGATTAGTTGGGTCTGTTTCTTCGGCTGTTTCTTCCGCTGTTTTTTCCTTGGTGTCAGGAGGGATTACAATTGCCTGGGTGTACTCCAGTCCAAATCCAATGCTGTTTAACTGGATGACTTTACGAATATCCTGCAGGGTTGCCGGTATTATCGCGTTGTAAAACTCATCTTTTAATGCCAGTTTCATACAAAAACTAAAACTTATCCTGGTACTGAATTCCAGATTCCAGATTGAGATCTCTATTCCGTCCAGTGCTTCGCCGGTTGTCCCCCCCATTGCAGAGGTGCAAAAAGATTTAAATGTGCTACTCATGTTCGAAAATTTATCGTCCATGAAAGCAATAAGCTGTTTTATCGTTACCGTGATGACTTTGCCTTCCTCCATTTTAAAAGCCAAGCCTCCCAAAAGACTTTTTTTAAGCGCAGTAGTGGTAGAATCCTGATTTTTTAACAGGGCAGCCTTGCTTTGTACCGCCGGAGGCAGGTCAGCAACAGGTTTGGTTTTGTCTGATACTAGCTGAATGTTGTGTCCACCAATGTTCAGGTCGATGGATAGGTAATTAATTTTTACGGGCATGATTGATTGAGTTGGTTTATGTATGTGATTATGTGAATAAATGCAAATCAGCAGACGCTAGTGCTAACGGATGCCTGGTTCAACAAATGCTGGTGTAAAATACAGGAGTTTGGGATATCAAAAGAAGTATATGATCAGCGAATACATCGGAGGCTGAACAGATAGATATTTTCTGAATAAAGGGATGTTGCATTGGAGCGTTCGGTTGTATGGATAGCGTGACTAAAGATTCGAATTAATTCCAATAAATCCAATTGAAAATAAATAAAAAGGTATTTTTACGGTGATCATTTCTGGTGAGATGAAAACAATTGGAGCATATGTAATGCATTATAGGCGGTAAATTTAATGTGGCAGCTCCTGTATTATGAATATTCATTAGATTTGTAATATTTACCGATATAAAAAACATCGGAGTTCAATATTCTTCAATTTTATGCGCACTCATACTTTTGCTATTTTGGGATACCAGCAATCACCTTATCTGGAAGAATGTATCATCAGCCTGAAATCACAAAGTTTGCCTAGTGAAATCATATTGACCACCTCGACCCCAAATAACCATTTGAAGGCGTTGGCTGAGCAATATGGCTTAGCTTATCATATAAATGAAGGAAAAGGGGGATCAATTGGTTCTGACTGGAACTTTGCGATAGAGAAAGCCAATACACCATTGGTAACGCTTGCTCACCAGGATGATGTTTACGAAAAGGATTTTACGGCTCAGGTGGTTCAGGGTTACAACCGCTTGAGACAGGAAGGGGTTCAGTTGATTTTTACCGATTATGCAGATCTTGTTCATGGGAAGATCAGAGGAAGATCAAGAAATGCATTGATTAAAAAGTTATTGCTTCTACCGTTTTTAATCAGCAAGCAATTGAAAATGAATTTGCTCAAAAAAATATCCCTTTCTTTGGGCGATGCAATCTGCTGTCCGTCGGTAACCATCAATAAATCTTATCTGCCTGATTTTAGGTTTGATGAGTCCTATTTCTGTGCACTGGACTGGGAGGCCTGGTACAGGCTGGCGCAGCAGAAAGGCTACTTTATTTATATCCCCAAAAAGCTTCTGTTCCACCGGATACACCAGGAATCAGAAACAACCGCTCAGCTTGAAAGTGGCCAAAGAAGCAGGGAAGAAGCTGCAATGTTCAAAAAAATATGGGGATCCGCCATTGCCGGCATTTTGTCTCGCTTTTATAAACTTGGATACAAAGATAATCAGTTGTGAGAATGAGTTTTTTATATTCCCCCTAAATTAACACCCGTATGCAAAATTTAACGTCCCAATTTTTGTACTTGTTCCTTTTTACAACGCTCTACTGTTTTTCTAGTGCTTTTTCAATTGCAATATTGGGCAGTAAAAGTTTAATTCAGGGAAACCTCTTTCAGCTTTCGAATTTGATTGCCCTTGCTACCAATTGGCGATTTGCGCTTTCGATGTTCCTTGCTGTAGTATCGAGGATGTCTTTTGTGCTTATCAATAATACGTTAATTAAAATCCCTTACCTTTCGGATGCGGCTACAACCGTATCAGTTTTTATTACACTGATTTCGCTGGTATTTATTTTGGTTGTTAACCGCTATTACCTCAACGAGGTGCTGAATCTGAAACAGAGTATTGGCGCGTTGGTGGTAATGGTCGGGATTTTCGTAATGTTACAGAAATGATCTTATTTATTTTTAGGTTTTAAAGCGCCCATTGCCCAATCCAAATTGCCTTTAGCCAGCTTATGGTTTGGGTTTATTGCCAAAGCCTTTTTGCAGGCATTGGCACCGTTTTGCCATTGGCCAAGCTGGTTGTATGCCGCACCCATATTGCTGTAGGCATCAGCATAATTAGGATTCAGTTGAAGAGCTGCCTGGCATGCCTCAATACATTTTAGATAGTTACCTGAATTATAGTCGATCAAACTGGCATTCAAATAATCTGCAGCAGTAGGAGTTTGTGTATTGGTCTGATTTTCGGCTCTGGCGGCTATCGGTTGCTTATTTTTTGCTGCTTCCAGATAAGATTTAGCCTTTTGATCATCAGGCAATAACAAAAGAAGGTTATTGGCTCTTTCTGATAGCTTAACCCAATTTTGTTCAAGATTATAGGTTTCGAGAAGTATGTTGAGTGCCATTTGTGAGTTTGGGTTAAGTGAGAGCGCCTGCTCCCCATATTGTGACGCATCTGTATACCGACCCTGTTCCAGTAAATAACGGGCATAGTAGGCGTAAGTCTCAAAAGCATTGGGTTGCAAAGTTATAGCCTGTTTAAAATATCGCTCTGCTTCCAGGTGGTTTTGTTTTGCCCCGTTTAAAACACCCAGATTGATATGAAGGGTATAATAATTGGGCAAAAACTGTAGCGCCCGGATGAAGTAGCTTTCAGCGATATCATATTTGCCTTTTCCCATTTGAGTTAATCCGTAATTCATTAAGCCCCGCCCGTTATTCGGGCTTTTTAACGTTACATCATACCAAAGACTTTCTTCACTATTCCAGATGATATTGCGTTTGCGTACGCCATATACGTTCAGACCCAACACCAGTATTAACAACCCTGAAATGGCGTACTTGAAAAATGGTGAATTTGCAATGTTCAGGTCTTTCACTTTCAGTCCCAGATAGGTAACGACTGCGAGTGCCAGCCCTGTAAAGGCAAAATACATGCGATGATCGTTTGTAACTTCAGCGAAGGGTGCCAGTGAAGTTGGCAGGAGGGAAGCTGCAAACCAGATAAGGCCAAGGCTCACAGGTCTTGTTTCAGGAGTTCTTGATGTGCGAACAATACCAATCACCAATAAAATAACAAATACCACCCCCATGATGATCCGCTCATCAAGTAAATTGGTAATAACCACCCAGTCGGTATCTGCACTGAGATTGGCAGGAATAAAAAAGGAAATAAAGTAATGTAACCAGACATAACTTTGCGTCAGTACATAGGGAAGCCATGGATTTGTTATGCCCGGAACGCTGGATATTTTGGAAAGGGTATAGATCTGCACGACCAGAATAGCCAGGGTAAGGGGGAGGAGTCCAATGAATACTTTTAATGCAATTTTAAGTTGCTGTAATTTAAAAATCCGGGTCAGGCTAACCTCTTCTTCAATAATTAATTTATAAAAAAACAGAATGATAAGCAATACAGGGACAGTTTCTTTAGCGAAAACACCAAGCATTGCAGGGATAAGGTACAAATAGTATTTACGTTTTTCCGGCCAGAAAATATATGTGCCCAGCGAAAGCAGGATAAAAAAAGTAGATAAAACATCCGAGCGTGAGATTACATAATTTAGCGTTTCTGCGTTTGCAGTATGCAGGGCAAACCATGCTGTTGCAATGGCCGCAATGTAAGACGCCCATGGCGTGTTGCTGTTTCTCAACAATCTCTGATAGATCAGGTATAGAAGTGCACACAGGAGGATGTGCCACAAGAAGGTGGAGAGTTGAAAATAGAACGGATTGAGCCCTTTGCCCAGCGCATAGTCTATGGCAAGTGTTGTAGTCACCAGTGGCCTTAAACCCCAGTGTTGCGGGTCAGCGCTGAACATTTTAGGATCTGAGAAAAATGCAGGGATGTTTTTAAGACTCCGAATGGACACATTATCCACTACGGCATGTGCATCATCAAAGTGAAAGGTATTGCCGAAATGATTGGCATAAGCAAATATCAGGAGCGCCAGTACTAAAGAGGCAAAAATAATCAGAATTCTATTGGTCGAAGTTGTCATAGTTGTCAGATCAGGAAAGGGGATTGATGTTCTCCTTGCTTTCAATATCGTTAATTTGTTTTTTCATCAGCGCTATTTCCTGCGCCATTTGTTTGTTTTGTCGCTGTAATTTAGAAGTTGCCACACTTAGGTGCAGCAGGTAAATCAGAATAGCGAATATAGATCCTGCGAAAACGAGGTTGGCCGGAATCGCGATGCCTACAAGTCGCGCCAGAAGATTCAGTCCGTCCTCATAAAAGGAGAAAATAACAAGAATTAATGTGCTTAGAAACCATACAATTGAATATTCCTCCCGTAAGCGGTTTTTGATAATTAACCTGCAGATATAGAACAAAAATGCGAGGCTGGTGATGATCGTAATGAGTTGAATTCTCCCCATAATTAGTTAACTTTTCGGATTGCAGAAAATATCATGGCAATGGTTACTTTAATGCAATAGTATAATGAGGCAAAGTTGCCAATAGATGATTTTCCTCCATCCCGGCTTCGCATCTCTACCGCCGTTTCGCACACTACAAGTCGTTTTCGGGCAAACATCACCAGTGATTCTGGTTCCGGATAATCGTCGGGATAATATTTTGCCGCAAGGGCTATTGATTTCTTATCGAACAGGCGAAAACCTGAGGTGCTGTCATAAATATTTTTTCCGGTAAAGGCTTTGTTCAGCCAGTGAAAATAGGAAATCCCCATTCTTCTGACTAATGAGGACTGGAATCCGGCTTTCTCCAAAAATCTGGAGCCAATTACGAGGTTTGCTCCTGTCCGTTCATAGCAGGCCAATAGTTTTTGAATTTCCCCGGGAGGATGCTGGCCATCTCCGTCAACTTGAATAGCCAGATCAGCTCCGGTATGCAAAGCGTGCCGAAGCCCGCATTGAACGGCACCCCCAATGCCCAGGTTAACCGGAAGGTTTAACAGGTTTACCGGATACCTGCTGGCTACAGCAGCAGTAGCGTCTGTAGAATAATCGTTTACTACCACAATATCAAGAGTATAGGCTGCTGTTAGTTTCAGTGCCAGCAACTCATCCAGTAGTTTCGGTAATGCAATGTGTTCATTAAAACAAGGGATTACAACAAGGAGATTCTTCACGTTAATTCTTGGACAAGGGTGTCTATGGTTCCAAAAATATAAAAAAAATGAATGATTTACATCGTAAAACAAAAGCGAGGGAATGAATTGAATTTTTTAGAATAAAATTACTGTAAGCGGTCAACATTTTTATCTTATAAATTTTTACTCCTCAAAATAAATAGATGTGCCATAGTGTGCTTGTAGCGTTACATTTAACTTGATGTGACGGGGATCGTAATCAATTTGTGTTATTCGAAGCCATGCCTTTGTGGCTATAGCAATACAACAACATTCAACAAAGTTTGATTTAAATCAAGTAAAAAATAGGGGAAAAATACCCTATTTGAAAATATTATAAATTTACAACACTTTATTTTTTTACATTTGAGCACACAAGATATGATTAAGCTCTCAACACTTATAACATCCCTTGCGGTGATGCTGTGCATCAATACCGCTCATGCCCAGCTATTGGACCGCAGCGTGATCTCTACTGCCGGCGAAAGTGCAACAGCTGGAAATATCACTCTAACTTATACCATTGGCGAACCAGTTGCAGAGCTTTTCGTGAATGCTAATGCAGGCAAAATCCTCACTTTAGGTTTTATCCAGGGTGATCAGCTTATTAATTTGCCTTTTGCAATTGTTACCCGCGAGCTGGCTGTATTCCCCAATCCAACTACCGGAGATAATGCAAAACTGGATATGCGGAATATGCCAGATGGTGATTATACACTGGAAATCTGCGATGTTCTGGGAAGAATACTATTTACTAAGTCAATACAATATACAAAAGATTTTAGCCTGAACCTTGATCTGGATATTTCCAGGTTTAAAGGCGGTACATATTATGTCCGTGTGCGGAATGATCTGGCCAAAGGAACTGTGAAACTTGTAAAATTATAATACCCTTATTCATTTTTTATCATCATCCCATGCTTAAAAAAGCTTTATTAACGCTCGTTCTGTTGTTTTCGCTTGCGGCTGCCCAGGCGCAAAGCCAGAACTTCAAATTCCAGGGAATTGCAAGGAACAACAATGGAACCATTTTATCTAATGCGAATCTTGGTATCCGGATTTCGATACGAAGTGGTTCTGCAACCGGCAATATCGATTATCAGGAAACCCACACGGTAAGATCCAATCAGTTCGGGACGTTCTCAATAGATATTGGCGGCGGTTCCGTTTCCAGGGGTGTATTTAACAACATTGACTGGGCAGCTGCTCAAAAATATATTCAGACAGAACTTAACACCGGCTCAGGTTATGTAGACATGGGAACGGCTAAATTGCTTAGCGTACCTTATGCTACATATGCATTTAATGCACCGGGATCAAGAGGTGCTACGGGTGCGACTGGACCACAAGGTGCTACTGGTGCCACAGGTGCTCAGGGAATTCAAGGTATTGCGGGTGCAAACGGAGCAACAGGCCCACAAGGTCTTCCTGGTTTAAATGGTGCAGCTGGTGCTAACGGTGCCACTGGCGCGGTTGGTGCTCCAGGTATTCAAGGTATAGCAGGTGCTACTGGGGCAACTGGCGCTCCAGGTATTCAAGGTATAGCAGGTGCTACTGGGGCAACTGGCGCACAAGGTATTCAAGGTATAGCAGGTGCTACTGGAGCAGTTGGTGCTACAGGCGCTCCAGGTATTCAAGGTTTAGCAGGTGTTACGGGAGCAACAGGCCCACAAGGTCTTCCTGGTTTAAATGGTGCAGCTGGTGCTACTGGCGCTACAGGTGCTCAGGGTATTCAAGGTTTAGCAGGCGTTACGGGAGCAACAGGTCCACAGGGTCTTCCTGGTTTAAATGGTGCAGCTGGTGCTAACGGTGCCACTGGTGCGGTTGGTGCTACAGGTGCTCAGGGTATTCAAGGTTTAGCAGGTGTTACGGGAGCAACAGGAGCAGTTGGTGCAAACGGAACGACTGGGGCTACAGGTGCACAAGGTATTCAAGGCATAACTGGCGCTACAGGAGCAACAGGCCCACAAGCTCTTCCTGGTTTAAATGGTGCAGCTGGTGCTAATGGTGCCACTGGCGCGGTTGGTGCTACAGGCGCAACAGGCCCACAAGGTCTTCCTGGTTTAAATGGTGCAGCCGGTGCAAACGGTGCTACTGGTGCTACAGGTGCTCAGGGAATTCAAGGTATAACAGGTGCAACTGGTGCTACAGGTGCAGTTGGTGCAAACGGAGCCACTGGGCCTACAGGCGCTCAGGGTATTCAAGGTATAGCAGGTGCAACTGGTGCTACAGGTGCAGTTGGTGCAAACGGAGCAACTGGGC
>NZ_JCASSK010000001.1:47654-48156 GCF_059693705.1 Pedobacter sp. A2324
GGTGCAACTGGTGCTACAGGTGCAGTTGGTGCAAACGGAGCAACTGGTGCCACAGGTGCTCAGGGTATTCAAGGTATAGCAGGTGCAACTGGTGCTACAGGTGCAGTTGGTGCAAACGGAGCAACTGGTGCCACAGGTGCTCAGGGTATTCAAGGTATCGCTGGCGCTAATGGCGCTACAGGTGCTACTGGAGCAACAGGCGCAGTTGGTGCAAACGGGGCGACTGGGGCTACAGGTGCCCAGGGTATTCAAGGTATTGCTGGTATGCAAGGTGTTGCTGGCGCTAATGGCGCTACAGGTGCAACTGGTGCTACAGGCGCAGTTGGTGCAAACGGGGCGACTGGGGCTACAGGTGCCCAGGGTATTCAAGGTATTGCTGGTGTAACAGGAGCGACTGGTGCAAATGGAGCGACTGGTGCAACAGGTGCTCAGGGTATTCAAGGCATTGCTGGTGCAAACGGTTCGACCGGAGCAACGGGTGCTAATGGATCGACAGGTGCTA
>NZ_JCASSK010000001.1:48253-1220180 GCF_059693705.1 Pedobacter sp. A2324
CTACTGGTGCAAACGGTTCGACCGGAGCAACGGGTGCTAATGGATCGACAGGTGCTACAGGCGCAGTTGGTGCAAACGGAGCGACTGGTGCCACAGGTGCTCAAGGTATTGCTGGTGTAACAGGCGCTACTGGTGCAAACGGTTCGACCGGAGCAACGGGTGCTAATGGATCGACAGGTGCTACAGGCGCAGTTGGTGCAAACGGTTCGACCGGAGCAACGGGTGCTCAAGGTATTGCTGGTGTAACAGGCGCAGTTGGTGCAAACGGGGCGACTGGGGCTACAGGTGCCCAGGGTATTCAAGGTATTGCTGGTGTAACAGGAGCGACTGGTGCAACTGGAGCGGTCGGTGCTACAGGCGCTCAGGGTATCCAGGGTGTCACAGGAGCCACTGGTGCAAACGGTTCGACCGGAGCAACGGGTGCTACTGGAGCTACTGGTGCAAACGGTTCGACTGGAGCAACTGGAGCGGTCGGTGCTACAGGCGCTCAGGGTATCCAGGGTGTCACAGGTGCAACGGGTTTAGTTGGAGCTACGGGAGCTACAGGTGCTGCAGGAACCGGAGCGGGAATTCTTACAGCCAATACTCTTATCCAGACAGCACTTAATTCTTATCTGCCAGTTTCAGGATATTCAGGCGCAGCGATAAATACAACGAATTTTTATCTCACCGCGATGATGGTTCCAAAAAACGGCTTGTTAAGTAATTTCAGAATTTTTGCTAGTCCAGTTGCTGCGGGAGCAGCTACGACAGTAACAGCCACAATTGTCATAAATGGCGTCAATACCGGATTAACGGTTAACTTAGGTGTTAATGGAACAGTTGGTTCTAACTCAAGCGCTTCGGCAGTTGGTACCTTAGCTGTATCCGCAGGTGATACGATAGGAATTCTAATGCAACAAACAAATACCGGAGTCCAGTATCGGCTCCTTACTTCGATTAATATAAATTAAAAAACAACTTCAAATAATCATCTAAAACAACTAATCATGGATCCTATACTTGGTCAAATAATTATGTTCGCAGGCAACTTTGCTCCACGGGGTTGGGCATTTTGTCAAGGTCAAACGCTTCAGATCAGAACGAACGCTGCTCTATTTTCTATTCTTGGTGTTACATATGGTGGTGATGGGATAAACACTTTTCAGTTACCCAACCTTACTGGTTTAGTTCCTGTTCAACAAGGTGTTGCCGCTACAGGTACCAACTACGTATTAGGTAACAAAGGAGGAGCCGAAACAGTTACTTTAAGTTTAAGTCAAATTCCTTCTCATACTCACTCTTTAGGAGCTAATACAACAGCAGGGGAAGCCGATTCGACAAGCCCTACTGGGGCAGTTTTAGCCGACACTAATGATCCGCTTACAGGGTCAGGGACCAATATCTACTCGTCGAAACCTGCAAACGGCATTATGGCTGCTACAGCGGTTAGCCCAGCTGGGGGAAGTGCTCCACACAACAATATGCAACCTTACATCGCCATGAATTACATTATCGCGATAGAAGGTATTTTTCCTTCACGAAACTAAGATATAGTAAAGGCCATCTTAAAGAGATGGCCTTTTTACTTTAATAGCTGAATTTCCAAACCATATAACCTACTATAATCATTGCCAGATTATCTTCGATTTAATCGTCAATACGATACTGCGCTTCTACAGCAGGAGCTCTCAACAGCCACTGAACACAGCTGGCAATCCCATTTTAATACCAAAGATTATCACGGGAAATGGGAAAGCATTTCATTGCGTTCACAAAGCGGGAAATCAGAGGATATCAAGGCTCATTTTGGAGCTGATCGCTATGTTGATACTCCACTCATGGCTAAATTACCCTACATCAAATCAATCATCGACGGTCTGAAATTTGAAAAAGAGGCTATTCGTCTGATGGCGTTACATCCAGGCGCTGAAATTCTTCCACACCGTGATAACGGATGTAATTATTCAGATGGTAGTTTCAGACTGCATTTACCCATAAAAACGAATCCAGGCGTCCGCTTCACAGTGAATGGAGAAGAACTATTCCTTGACGAGGGATCACTGTGGTATATCGATTTCGATCAGTCTCATAGTGTACTAAATCATGGTACTGAGCTCAGATGCCACCTTGTTATCGATGGTTTAAGGAACAAATGGTCAGATCAGTTTTTTACTGCCGAAGGCTTTGAACTAGCAGAAAAGAAAAAGCAATATGATCCTGAAACCTTGAAACATATAATTGATGAGTTAGCGCTAATAGGAACGCCTGGTTCCCTGGCACTTATTTCCGATCTTCGCAAACAATTAAATGAATGAACTCCGAAACTGGATCCCTTATGCGCTTCAATTCATAGAAGGCGAATGGTTGGTTAATTGGTTGGATCTTGGTGACCACCATATCAATGAGCCTTTCTTTGATGAAACCATTTCAATTTGCAGGTCCGAAATGTTCAACAGGTCAAGATTCAGAAGTACGTCTTCACTGGATTGCATCAGTCTTTGGTCAGAACAGGTCAGTCCCATCAGTCCAACTGCATTTATTTTCCACGTTTCAAGATGTGGCTCTACTCTACTGTCTCAGTCTCTTTCAATCGATAAAGGCAATATTGTATATCCTGAGGCCCCGATTATTGATCAGTTGCTTTGTGCGCGGCAAAAAGACATGTCGCTAAGCGATGAACAAATCAATCTTGCCTTAAAGCAGCTGATTTCCATTCTGGGCAATAAACGCAGAGATAATCAGCAGAATTTGTACTTCAAACTCGATAGCTGGCACATTCATTTCTACGATCGGTTGCGGGCGTTATATCCGGGGACGCCGTTCTTCTTTATTTTAAGAGATCCTAAACCCGTTATTGCCTCTCATCATCAGCGGCGTGGCATACATATGGTTCCGAAAATGATTTCTGAGCGGCTACTGGAAGTGGAAATAACGGAAAGCCATTATCAGGATTTCAATTATTTCAGTGCCTGTGTGTTGGCGAACTTCTATAAAAAATTAAAGCATGTACGTGCTTTGAATCACCCAAAAAATTATTTCTTTAACTTCAAAGGGGACGCAATGGAGATGGTCGAATCGTTCTTACTAGCTACAAATGCTTCGCCACTAGTTTCCATTGAAATGAAGAGGAGGTTTAAAACGCACAGCAAACATCCCGATCAGCCTTTCGCCGGAGATGCTGTATTCAATGCCGGCTATTACCCGATAGCTGAAGAAGCCTATCAGGAATTGCTTAATACGCTGTAGCCGATATGGGATTAATTATACAAATAACCGGTATGTCAGGCGCTGGTAAAACTACGCTGGCCAATGCCCTGGTTCAGCAGGTGCCTTATTTGAAGATAAAAGTGATTGATGGCGATGAGTATAGAAAAACGCTATGCGCTGATCTTGCTTTCTCCCGCGCCGACCGGATCGAAAACATCAGAAGGCTCGGTGAGTTGGCCATTTCTTTAATACCAGATTTTGATGTGATCATTATTGCAGCTATAAATCCATATCACGAAGGCAGGCAAATGTTGTTCGGTAAATTCGGGAATGCTTTTCTGGTGTACCTAAAGTGTGAAATAGAAGTATTGATCAAACGCGATACTAAAGGTCTTTACAACAGGTCATTTTTGCCGGAAGGACATCCAGATAAAGTGAACAACCTGACGGGGATAAACGACATTTTTGAGGTGCCACACAATGCTGCGCTGGAAATCAATACATCAAATTTATCGTTTGAGGACGCCCTTTCTATTTTGCGGGGATTTACACTAAAATTAATTGACGCAGTTAACCGATAAAGATGTGAAATTTTTGAACATGGCCTAACTAAAATTTTGAAATCTGTTTAAGGCTGATCAGTTTTCTAATAGCGTTTTTTTCCAAAATTAGCACTTAGTGTAAACCTAACGGTATTGTTTAACGGATTATTCCGGTCGGTAGCTATAAGATAAGAAAAATCAAGCATCAGATTTTGATAACGGTACCCCGCTCCCAAAGTAGCATACCTGCGATTTCCTTTATAAGGGTTTTCATAGAAATAACCCCCGCGAAGTGCAAATTTCTCGTCATATTTGTATTCGGCCCCTGCAGCATAACTTATCTCCTTAAATTCTTCTGAAGCTCCCCCGGGAGCATCGCCGAAAGAACCGAAGATCCCCGAAACGATAGACTGACTGTTGTCGTCTCTTCCTGCAACAATAACCTTGTTTGCATCTTGCAAAGGGGGCGTAGGAACCAGAAGTTTGTTCAGGTCAAGTGTAAGCGTAAATTTGCTTTGTTCGTCTATTTTGAATTCGTCTGCAACGCCGATTTTCAAATTGGTTGGGAGGAAATAATTAATGCCATTATCATAGTAATTCATTTTTGTTCCAATATCCGAAAGGTTTGTTCCAAAGGAGAATCGGCCCTCTTTACCAAATTGCTGTATGGGGTGACTGTAATACAAAGATACTCCGGCAGCAAAGGCGCTGGCTGAATGGCCGGCCGCACCAGCTATTGAGGCGCTGCTTCCAATAATATTTGAGTAGATATATTTCGCGGTAACGCCCATTGAAAAATTTGTTCCAAGCTTTCTGGCTACTGAAAAATCAACAGAGAATTCATTCGGCTGATAGGCGCCCAGATAAACTTCGTTCCCGTCATAAGCGGTAACACGACCCTGATTGAAATAGTTAAATGATGCTCCAATAGCCGTTCGGTCATTGATTCGCCTGGCATAGTTAAGGTACGCCATATTAACATCAGGTGCAATATTTCTTAACCAAGGTGTGTAAGAAAGGGAAGCATGGTTTTCCTCGTCTAAAAAGGCCATTTTAGAGGGGTTCCAATAAGTATCAAAGGTACTCGGAGATAAAGCGACACCTGCATCACCCATTCCACCTGATCTGGCATCTGGGGTGATATTTAAAAAAGGTACAGATGTTAAAATTGGGTTACTGTTTTTGCCGTTAACAACAGTCTGAGCAATGGCAAATTGGCCTAAAAGCAAGCCGAATATCGAAAATCCAATAAGTTTCATTAGCGTTAATGGGATGGTTGAGCGTTAAAAGTTTATCATGTTTTATGTGAGGTAAATTTACTAAAAATACTATAATTAATTATAAATTTTAAGGTTTATTTCGATATATGCTACTTTTAAGTATTTCTCCTGATACGAATACGTATGTGATATTCCGATCGTTTTTAGATTAAAAAAGGGTGAAACTGACGTATTGAACAAAGCGTGGCAAAGTTGAATAATTTGGACTAGCTGCATGTGGCAAAGATTCAAGCCAGACAATGAGATCTCCCTTCTTACCAGCGAGCGGTTTTTCCAGCCCCTTACCCCGTAAAGCCTTCATGGCCATTTCTACATCTGCGTATTGCTTTAAAAAGTCACCTATTTGGTGATGAAAGCCCGGAACTATGGTGAAGGCTCCACGGTTTGCGGGTACATCGTTGAGATATACCAGTCCTTGAATACGATATTCTGGACCTGTAGCAAAATCGAAATCCCAGTGTAGCGGACTTCCTTTAAATTTAAAGTGTTCGGTAACCGGTGGGTTATAACTTACTTTTTCACAATTGGGCAGGAGGCTCCCTCTTTTGTACAAATCTGAAAAAGCCGCCTTCACTTTATCATTATTTCTGATCTGTTCTATAGCTTTGCCTTGATAGAGCTGCAGCATTAGGCCTTGCAGCTTTTCATGAGGTTCATACCAGGTACTTTGGTCATGAAGATTAATTCCCAGAGTAGTTGAAATCAAACTTACTACCGCATCGCAGTCATTGTCAGGTATCATGCCTTCTATTTGAAGATAGCCATGTTGTTCCCAAAATAGGTGCTGATCAGCGGATAGTAAACCATTTTGATTTTCAAAATCGATCTGACTAGACAAAAATTCACCAAACTTTTTTTGTGCTTTTTGAAAAATTGCCTCACCTTTTTTATCGATGATCCATCTTTTGAAGTCGGCGGAATTTCGGCATTCCTGATACAGGTATTCATAGGTTTCGAAAAGTCCGAGCTCTAAAAGGCTCAGAAAGATTTGTCCATGCTCTGCGAAATTTGCATCATGTTGTTTAATAGGGCCCCCGGGTGAATGATGAAGCTGATAAGTTTCAAGGAATGAATCAAAAGAGAACGTTTGCATTAGCCCTAATTTAAAATGTTACACAAAATTATAAAAGTGTACGTGCTTGTTATTTCAAATCTCTATGTCGACAATATAGCCTCCCGCAGTCATAGGAAAAAGGTTTTCTGCAGTATTGATGGTTTTTTCCGCAACTTTTACCAACTGGCGCTTCAAACCCCGCGCATTCATTATCATTTCCGTGTATTTCACATGATATGGAATGATATGCCAACTTGTAAAGCCAGCAGACCTGCATAGGGTGTTTAACGTTTTAAATGAATAAATTTGATAGTGGTCAATATGGCATGATTCGCGCTTGAATAGCGACAAAAGCATGTTAGACAGAGAGGTAGAATTGGGGGTTGAGCAGATCAGGCGTTTTCCTTGAAAATCGCGTTTCATATTCCTGAAAAACCTGAGGGTATCAGGAAGATGTTCGATCAATTCTCCTGCCACTACCAAGTCAAAATGATATTTCTTCAACTCCAATTTTTCCAAATCATATACATCTCCTCTCACAATTTTGACCTGCTCTCCGAAACTCAGTCCTTCTGCCGGAAGCAAACTGGAATTGTCGACCCCGATGTGAGAAGCGGAAACATCCGAAATTCTTTTGAACAAATAGTTTACTGATTCTTCTTTGACTAACGCGGTTTCGTCAAAACATCCTAAGTCTAATATATTTTTATCCTTGCAAGCGTTTACAATGTAGTTCACCCGGTTAACTGCTCCGGGAATTTTTAATCTTTCTGTGGGCGTATAATTTAGATTGATCATAATAACGTCGAGTTCTATAACATTAGATTGCTAAATATACACAATATCATAAAACTGTGGACAGGCTTTTAGTGAGTGCTTTAGTTTCAATGGCGTTTTGATGTGTTTTCGCTGCCAAAACTACTATGAGGGTTTCACGAAAATGCTTAACTTTTACGCGATAAACCAATAGATCGTCTTAATTTTTGATCACAATATAAAATGGCTGTTAAACCTTCATCTGAAATTTCCCCGCTCACCTTTTCCGTGGTGTTAAAAATTAACGGATCTGTGCTACAAGATCAGTATACTCCGCTGGCTATAGAAGTTGGTCATGCATTCAACAGCATTTCTTATGCGGAAATTTCATTCTCTGACGCTGCGCTGGATACTCAAAACCCGGCATTTGGCGACAATGATATTTTTCTTCCGGGAAACGATATCGAAATCCTGGCGGGTTACGGGGAGAACGATATCACTCCGGTGTTCATGGGAGTAATCGTAAAACAGGGGATTGAGGTATCGGCTGAAATTGCCAGTACGTTCAGGCTGAGCTGCAAGCAAAGGGCGGTACGGATGAGCTTAAGTTCCAGGAATACGGAATTTGCGGGATTGGCTGACAGTAGCATCGTTTCGAAGGTGATTGAAAAAAATGGCCTGAAAGCAAGTGTTACGGAAACCGCTTTTAAGCTGGAAACTTTGCATCAGCGTGGGATGACAGACTGGGCTTTTATATGCTCAAGTGCGTCAGCGTTAGGTTTTCTGGTATCCTGTGAAAGAGGTGATGAAGTAAGGGTTGCGCCCCCTGATCTGGCGGGAGAGCCTGTATTGCGGCTGGTGATGGGTGAATCGATTTTTAGCTTTACCGCTGAGCTGGATGCCGGACTGCAGGATCCTGGAATAAAGGCCGCGGCATGGGACATCGGGGCGCTGGCCACTGTCAATGAAATTGCTGAAGAACCCGGGCTTAATCTCAGCCTTTTTGCAATGAAAGGGAAGGTGAGTTTTCAGGGGAGTAGTCTGGTGAGTCTGGGGAAACTGATTGAACTTTATGGTGTTGGCAAACATTATAATGGCCAGGCTTTTGTGTCTTCGGTTACTCATTCCATCAGCGGTGGGAATTGGGTGACTAGTGTGGGATTTGGATTAGATATTTCTGATTTTGTTCACGGGAGGCATGTTAATGTTGAGTCTGCCGCGGAACCTAAAGGTATCAATGGACTGCAGCTTGCTACGGTAATGAAGCTGCATGAAGATCCCAGTTCATTATACCGGATTCAGCTAAGGCTGAACTCGGGCGTCGAAGTACAGCAAGGGACCTGGGCGAGGGTATCGAACTTTTATGCCACGGCGAGTGCAGGTGCCCGGTTTCTTCCTGAGGTGGGTGATGAGGTGGTGGTCGGATTTTTTGATGGTGATCCTGCTCATCCTGTTGTGCTGGGATCCCTGTACAGTCCCTCTAAAAAACCATATGCTGAGGCTGATGACGTCAACAATTCGGTAAAGTCGATCGTTACCCGGGCGCAGCTGGAAATTTCATTTGACGATAAGGAAAAGGTCATTACGATCCGTACCCCAGGAGGTAATTCGCTCAGGCTTGATGATGGGAATAAAAAAACGGAAATCAGGGATCAGCATGGTAATGTGATTTCAACCGGGACGGAGGGTATTGCGATATTGAGCGTGAAAGACCTACACTTATCGGCTAAGGGCAGCATTAAGATAGATGCTGGTGTGAATGTGATGCTGAATGCTGATGCAGATGTTGATATCGATGCGTTAAATATTCGTCAGCAGGCGGCCATGGGTTTGCGGGCCTCAGGAAATGCGAGCGCGGAATTGAGTTCTTCGGGACAGATGGTATTGAAAGGCGCTTTAATTAATATTAACTGATCATATGATGGGAAAGCCTGCAGCTAGAATAACTGATTTGCATATATGTTCGATGATAACGCCGGGGGACGTCCCTGTTCCACATGTAGGCGGTCCGATAATTGGACCCGGCACGCCTGGAGTATTGATTGGTGGACTCCCTGCCGCAGTCGTGGGGGATGCTGCGGTTTGCGTCGGGCCACCGGATACGCTGGTTCAGGGATCTGCAACAGTATTAATTTGCGGAAAACCAGCGGTGAGGATGGGCGACAGCACTGCTCACGGTGGGACAGTAGCATTGGGTTTCCCTACAGTGTTGATTGGCGGTTAGTCGTTATGTTTTAATAAACGGGAAGCCGGAAACTTTTGTTGTCTTGTTTTAGCAAGATACTTGCGAAAAAGCATAAAGTAAATCTACAATTTTGTATTTGGGGGTTTGAAGATATCAGTCATGAAAAGTTTACCGAATTGGTTGGTGTAAATCCTGTGAAGCTATGTCATAAAGGATTGCCCGTAAATCCAAAATTACAAAACGGTAAAATGGCATTCGAGAATGGCTGGCTAATCTCCAGCCCAAATACCCAGGATGATAGATTGTTCATTGTTCTCATTTACCTAACCTCACGGAGACTGTTTCGGCTACTTTCTTTCTTGACTATTCTTATCATGCATATAGCATTAATTGCGATTGCAAGGAACATTAAATCCGAATGGTCCATATTGCAATTAAGTACGTTGTAATTTCCAAGAACACCTGGGTATGTTGTCGGTGTAAATGGTATGCGTATCGTGCACGGGACACCATTGTCGTTAACAGGAAGACACATTTTAGATGCATCAAATGAAGGTCCACTGAAGTTGTAGCTGCCATCGAACAATTGTGATGTATATGCTATGCCGGTAGCTGTACGTCTGCACCCGGTTTGCGAATAGGCAGTTATCGAGACGAGTAATAGAGAAATCGAAAATAGAAGTAGTTTCATCGCGTTTGGTTTCGAGAATCAACGGAGTATTTTCTATCTCAGATCTTGTTCATTTTGTTCAATGAACACAATAACAATTATAACAGGCAGTTTAGCATAGCTATGCTGCTCTTACGTTATTTTAAAGCCTTACCAGCTTGTAATCGCTGTAGACTTGAAGTTGCTTTATTATTGCAATAAACCTCGAAAAACCGTGATTCTTCATTCAATTACCCATCCGGCATCTTCGGAGGCCAGGAAAACTGTAAGTTTTGTGATATTCAATGGTAAACCGATGCAGCCCATAAATCCAGTTTAACAACAGGTGAAATAATAAAATACTCTGGTTATATTTACATAAACGTCTGCACTAATCCATGAAGTTTGATTACATAGATCCTATCACTGCTGGAGAACTACACCTGATAACCCATGAAGCTAAATTCGACAGGCTATACTTTCAGCGGGATCGCCAAAACAAATTTTTAACAATTGCCTGGAATAACGGGCCCGAACAAACTGTTACCATCGATGGTATTAGTTATGCATTCCCATCTCAAACTGTATTGCCATTAATGGTTAATCAGACTTTTACATTTGATAAGCCCGGACAAATTACTGCCTGGCAGTATAACAGGAACTTTTATTGTATAGTAGATCATGATAAAGAAGTAAGCTGCGTTGGCTTTTTATTTTACGGTTCTGTTGAAACGATGTTTATTAAACTGGATGAGCAGCAACAAAAAAAATTAAACATGCTGTTGCCCGTATTTATTGATGAGTTTGAAGATACTGATGCAATACAGCGGGATATGTTACAAATGCTGCTTAAGCGGCTTATTATTATTATAACCCGCCTGGCAAAAAAGCAATATCTAAAGGAGCATACATTAACCGATGACAAACTTGATGTTTTGCGTAAATATAATCTCATGGTGGAGAATAATTACCGCAAACAACACACGGTACAATTTTATGCCGACCAGTTAAATAAATCACCCAAAACACTCGCTAACTACTTTGCTTTATACAATCATAAGTCGCCTTTGGCTGTAATACAGGAAAGAATTATACTGGAAGCAAAAAGATTGCTAATGTATACGGATAAGTCAGCAAAGGAGATCAGCTACGAATTGGGCTATGATGACGCGGCTTATTTTAGTAATCTTTTCAAAAAGCATACCGGCTATGCACCGTCTGATTTTCGAAATGCCAAATTCACCCATCTACCTGGACAATAAGCCCCCTGCGCCCGGACCCCAACATTTAAATATTTGCCAAAGGCAAATATTACATCACAACGGGAAGTATCTCTATTCGCCGGGCATGTTCATACCCGCACCTTTGTATAGTACAATTTCAAACAATTAATACATATACAAATCATGAAAAATTTCCCAATTCCAACCAGAGAACAAGTATCATCAGCTAATCAGGGTATATTCGATAATTTACAAGGCATGGTAGGTTTGGTACCTAATTTATTTGCAATATTCGCTCATTCTGAAAATGCACTAAGTGATTACCTGACACTACAAAACAGAAAGTCGTCTATTCGATCGAAAGAGCGTGAAGTTATCAATTTAGTGGTTAGCCAGGTAAATGCCTGCGCATACTGTCTCAGTGCTCATACTCAATTCGCGAAAATGAATGGTTTTACTGATGAGCAGATCCTGGACATCCGCAAAGCTATTATAGGGTTTGATCCTAAATTAGATGCTTTAGCCAAATTCGTAAAGGCTACAACTGAAAATCGTGGTCATGTAGCTGCTGAAGTTTTAGAAAACTTTTTTGCAGCTGGTTATACTGAAGAAAGCCTGATTGATGTAACTATCGTGATCGGTGACAAAATTATCACTAACTATTTACACGCTTTGACAGATATCCCTGTTGACTGGCCATTAGCCCCTGCTTTGAACTAACCAACTCCATGGCGGTGGATCATAACTGCCGCCAATTTTAAAATATCGCTCATAAAATGGAAGTAGCGCCCGCCAAAACGGAAAATGGTACGATAACAGGATCAAAAACAAACGATTGCATTTATTGTTGGTTGATTAGCAAAGCTTTTTAAAACCTTAGCCCCTGATATATGGATTGGAGTAGTATTTTTTTGAACGGTCTTGATGGGGCTATGGCGCTGGAAATTGGATTACGTACCGTTATTATGTTCACCATGATATTGGTTTTTCTCAGGTCGACAGGAAAGAAGGGGGTAAGGCAGCTTAGTATATTTGAAATTGCGATTATTATTGCCTTGGGATCTGCTGCCGGGGACCCAATGTTGAGCGGCGAAGCAGCTATTTTACCATCTTTGATCGTTTTTCTTGTCATCTTGTTGACATACCGTTTGATCACGTACTTCGCAGTTAAAAATCAGAAAGTAGAAAACATCCTTGAGGGTGTTCCTCAATATATTATTGAAGATGGAATGTTTACAATGGCAGAGGACGGAGATGCGAATTTTGCACGGGATGAATTTTTCTCTGAAATGCGTGTGCAAAGTGTAGAACACATTGGCCAGATCAGGACAGCAGTGCTGGAAACCAATGGGCAGGTGAGTTTTTTATATTATGAAAAAGATGAAGTAAAGCCTGGTCTGCCGGTTTTTCCAAAGGCTTTTGCAAAAAAGTCTAAACACATTGCGGTTCCAGGTTTATACGCCTGTACAAACTGTGCCAACGTTATGTTCCTTGATACTGCGAATCAATGCCCCAGATGTAAACAGGATGAGTGGGTGGATGCTATGTCTTCACATAGAATATCTTAACCCTAAAATTCTAAACTATTCGCCGGCCACATAGACGATTTCCTGCAATTTGCGCGTGCTGCAGCGCTTTATGATTTGAATCTTTCCGGTGTGAAACCAAAGCACAACCCCCTGTACGCTTCTATACTTAGTTAGCGATATTGGGGAACAAACCATGAGTAGACTCATGTAGGCAATGCCTTAAAATGATAGCTTATTTATTCACGATTTAAAATTGCCCTTATCCTGTCGATATGTACCTGCGATCCGTCTGCTCTTTCTTGTGCAGACTTTGCATGAGCCCCTTTTTGTTCTCTGGCTATTGTGGTTAGCAGGTTTTTGCGTTCTTCAAACATGCGCAAGGCAATCCACATGGTTTCCTCAAGTTTTAGGTTTTGCTCTTCCAGCAGCGCAGCAGCAGAATAAGCATGTCCGGTAAAACACCGGGCGAAGTGTGCCTTCCTCATCAATTTTCCATAGAACCCCTCCGCATCCCGGACAATTAAAAGGAGAAATATCGCCCAATGCGTTTACTGCAGGAATGTCGCTCAATACCCGCCTGGCAATCTTTGCCTCAACAATAAGCTCTTTTGGAACCGTCGCACTGTTTGGATTTTCTCTTTTTACCAGGGTTAACAATAGCGACGGGATTTCCTCAAGTCTGACGCAGTATTCAACATCAATCTGATTGAGTACATTAAGCGGCATATCCGGGTATTCAGCCTCTTCGGGGTCCTGCACAATGCAAAGCCCGCCACATCTGTGTATTGCAGTCATCCCCGCCGTGCCATCATCTAAATAACCGGTTAGCAATACGCCAATCACCCGGTTAGTAAATACTACTGCAGCCGATCTGAACAGCGCATCAATGGCCGGCCTGAACTCGTTTTCCTGAGCACCTTTCGAGATGAGTATATTCCTGTTATCACTGATCATCAGGTGATGGTCGGAAGGTGCAATGTATACGTAACCAGCCTTTAATTGATCTCCATTTATCGCAACCTGACAGGGAAGCTTACAGGATTTGGCGAGGACATTGGCCATAATACTGGCTGCGGTATCGGCTGAAACATGCTGGACAATTAAGATAGGAGCCTCGAAGTTATCAGGAAGTCCCCCTAAAATTATCTTGAGTGCGTTCAGCCCACCTACTGAAGTACCTATTACCACCACTCGTTTCCCTGTATAAAGCACTTCTTCTATCATATCTGGTTATTTTGTCTCTATTGTTTTTCAAGTGGAAGTATAAAATAAAAACTTACACCCTGATCGCCATTGCTTTTGTTCCGGATATGCTCATTATCGGCCTGACCGAAAACGATTTTAATGGCCTGGAACTGGCGAGGTTGCTCCGCGATCAGATTGAATTCATTGTGTTTTTCGGTGATGAAAAACGCTTTGCATTGATGGTTTTTGAGGCCGGTGGCGATTTATTTGTCTACCAGGTTACCAATAATCAGGCTTTTTGCAAGGGGATAACAAACCTGATCACGAAGTGGTCGCCACATCTAACGATTTCCAACTGCACGGTAGAAGATAATTCGATATTAAAAATTCCGCTCATCGCCCAACCTCCGCATGCCCTTACCCGATGAGCCGGCCCTCAATCAATTACTAAGTCAAATCAAAATAGTCATCGCTAATTAAATCATCACAAAATCATGAGAACAGGTCAAATTTTATCGTACAACAAACCAGCCAGGGTAGGTTTGATCAGGGACAGCAACAATCAACATATCTTTTTCTACGGCAATGAGTTTGAAAACACTTTCCGCCGGGGAGCGTTGGTGACATTTGAGATTATTTTAACTAAACAATCGCTGGTGGCTATCAATCTTGCAGCTTTGAAATGATTATCCGATCAGGTTTTTTTAACCTAACCCATTTAGGAGAATCTAAGTATATACTAATTGATTCTATTGAAAAATCGTACTATGCGCTTGCTTAAACTCTATTCGAACTAGGATTTTTTTAAAGTAAAAGCATCAGTAGAATAATGCTGAATTTTGACCTCAGTAGGTCTGATACGGGTTTCCCTTTACAGTTAGGGACGTTTAACGATATATATATATGTATTAGTAAAATAAATTGATGTATACCTGGTGTTTTTTAGCTTTTGATCTTACAATTTTAATACAACATCAATGGCATTAATGGCCGGATCGATACCCTGCTGAAATGGCTCAAATGTGCTCAGCCAAAATTCAAGCTTAAGGAACTTGCCGGATCGCAAAAAATGACTGAAAAAGCGAAAGAAAAACTCTTGCTGACTTCTCTCTCTATCAGTGACATGGCTTACGAATTTGGCTTCGAACATCCGGAGTAATTTAGCAAATTGTTTAAGGCAAAGACCAATCAATCGCATCAAAAATTTAGAGCGTCTTTCCAATAATATCCTCGTTTTTCGCTGGTAATTTATAGGAGGCAAGATGGTCTTAAAATAGGGATATTTATTTGTTACTTTTTTCAAGTAACTATGAGGTTATCTAGTGACCCGAAAGTTACTGTTACTTTTGGATACTTTGTTAAAAAAGTAAATAGAGATTGCCTAATTTTGGGGGGAAATTAAAAGAATATTTATCCCCGGAAAGATTAAGCATTATTAGCGCTAACCGTATTTATAACAGAAAAAATGGAACAATTCACTTTAATGATTAAGTTCACCGCCACAAAAGAAAATCACCTTCAATTTAAAGAAGAACTACTTAAATTATTTGCGATTATAGAAGGAGAAGAAAACTTTGTAAGTTCTATTCTGCATCAAAATTTACAGAAAGAAGAAGAGTATTTGGTGTATGAAGTATGGAACGATAATATTGAACACTTTATGAATGTGCAAATGAAAAAACCGTTTGTACTGGAGTGGGAGCGGTTACTTTTTGATATGAATATCCAACGCGATCCTGCAGTTTATCTTCCTGTTAGTAAATTTGGCGCTGCCAAATAGTTCAGGTATTGCGTATAGCCTTTAAGCTGCATTGAAAGCCAGTAATTTGATAAAAGTTACTGGCTTTTTTTGTTAACAAAAAAGGAACGACAAATGCCGTTCCTTTTAATTATTTATTGTTCAACGCATTATTTAGTGGCATAGTTGAGGTAGCCACCATCTACTACAAGCTCTGTTCCATTGATAAAACTGGCAGCATCTGAGGCGAGAAATAAAACTGTTTTTGCAATTTCAGAAGGTTCGCCCAATCTATTTAAGGCGGTAACACTGGCAGCATATTGTTTAGCATCATCCGAAAGCACACTGGATAGTCCTGGAGTGGCTGTCGATCCAGGACTTACTACATTTACACGGATTTTTCTTGCCACCAATTCATTAGCTGCAACCTGAGCAATTTTATTTAATGCACCTTTGGTAGCTGAGTATACACTGGTACCCGCATTGGCAGACGTAGCTGCAGTAGAGGAAGTAAAGATTACCGAAGCCCCATCAACCAGGTGAGGAATTAGTTTTTGCAGGGTAAAGAAATGCCCTTTCACATTCGTGTTGAATTGCGAATCGAAATCGTCTTCAGTCATTTGCTCAATTCCTTTAAATGTTCCTATTCCTGCATTCAGGAATAATACATCGATCTTTTGGCCGCTTTCAACGATAACATTTTCTAAAACAGCGATTTCATTCAGTTTGGAAGTGTCTGAAACCACTGTCTTTAAGTTTGAGCTATTGATTTCTGCAGCTGCTTTTTTAAGGTTTGCCTCATTTCGTCCGGTAATCCATACGGTAGCTTCTGCGTCGATAAAGGCTACAGCTGTAGCTAGTCCAATTCCGGTCGTGCCACCGGTAATTACCACATTTTTATTTTTAAAATTCATGATCTTTTCATTTATGATTCGACGACAAATTTATACTGATTAGATTTATTTTAGTTACTTTGTAACGGAAAGTAATAGTAACTTTCGGGTAACCAGGTAACTGATGTTAGTAGAAAATAAAAAAGAAGTTGATCACAACAAGAAAATTATGGCCGTTCATGATGCTATGGACATTCTTAGCGGAAAGTGGAAAATTTCTATATTAACCTCCATTTGTTATTATAACAAGCGCAGGTTTTCTGATGTTCTGAATGATGTGAAGGGAATATCAAATAAAATGCTCAGTAAGGAGTTAAAAGAATTGGAAATAAATAAATTGGTGAGCAGAACGGTGTTGAGTACACAGCCTATAACCGTACAATATGAACTTACGGAGTATGGCCTTTCTTTAAAAACAATTATCAATAATCTATCAGATTGGGGCTTGGCGCATCGAAAAGTAATCACTGGAAGATAAGTTTTTCCTGAATCTACACCTGGCATAAATTGAATGATGGATGCATCTGAACTGCAATTAAGAAAGCATATAGAAAAAGTGGTATTGCTTTCCGACGACGAATTTATGGCCATCAAAGGTCATTTTAAAGTGCAATATTTCCCAAAAAACCAGCACATTATTCAGGAAGGTAAAGCGGTTCAAGATTTATACTTTATCCTATCTGGATTGGTAAAATTAGTGTTTACGGATCGGGATGCCAATGCTCACATTGTTTCATTTGCCATGGAAGATTGGTGGGAAACAGATTTTGAAGCCTACTATGCTGAAAGGACTGCTACACTCTCGTTAGAGTGCATTGAAAACACTGTAGTTTATGGTGTTTCGTTAAAAAGTTTCCACGAGCTTTGTAAGCAATCGGGCAAAATGCAATATTTCTTTTTGCAAAAATCAATAGGTGGCCATATAGGCTCCCAGCGACGGATATTATCTTTTCTCACTTCAAATGCAAAAGAACGTTTCGAACAATTGCAGCGTAATAGTCCATCGTTAATTCAAAGGGTACCCAAAGGGATGTTGGCATCTTACATGGGCGTTTCAAGGGAAACTTTGAGTAGATTTTCACGTTAAAATCATTTTGTGATATTTGTCACAGGTTGCCCTGATTCATTATTTCGAGTTTTGTATGAAATAATAATAATCAGATATGGTAAAGCAAATTATAAACCCATGGAAATGGCAGGATGCCCGAAGTTATGTTCAGGCTGTAGAAGCGAAACAGGTTACGGGTACACTTTATGTTTCCGGACAAACCGCTATCGATGAAAACGGTGTTTCCAGCGATGCTGATATGAGAAGGCAGTTAACATTAGCTATCCGGAATGTAGAAAAAATAGTAGCTCAGGCGGATTATGAATTGAGAAATATTGTTCGTCTGAATATTTATACTACCGATTCTGCTGCACTTTTCCCCAATTTTGATGTGTTTCAGGATTGGATAGCAAAACATAATATAAAACAAGCCAGCACGGTACTTGAAGTGACCAGTTTGTTTGAAACTTTACAAGTTGAACTCGAAGTGACTGTTGTGAAATAGTTAAGGTGTACACAAATTCAATTATGATGCTCATTAGTCATTTTTTGGATCCACATAGGGATCAACACGGAAAGTTCAAAAACTGGATAGCTTTACAAAAAGCAGTATAGGTAATGTGTAGTAAAAAGTGAGTATGTAGTGTTTTTTTTTACATTTGTTTAACTACTCGACTCATGAACGAAAGAAGATCGCTGCCACCACAAGACCCGCTTAAAACTTTGGAAACGGTACCGAGCATGTACCTGGTAATCTCTCCATCGCTCATGATTCTTACCGCTAGTGATCTTTTCCTGGACGCAACGAAAACCTCAAGGGAATCTATTGTTGGTAAGCACATATTCGAAGCGTTTCCGGATAATCCTGACCTTCCTGATGCAGACGGGGTCAGAAACATCAATGCCTAATTGCAGGAAGTTTTGCGAACCAAAAAGCCGCACACAATGAACATTCAACGCTATGATGTACCTGATGTTTCCCGTCCGGGCAAATTTATCACCCGTTATTGGGAGCCCAGCCACAATCCGGTGCTGGACGAGCACGGAGAGATACAGTATATCATCCAGCATGCGCACAATGTTACTGATAAAATTGCCAGGATAGCGGAGCTTTCAGAGAGCAGAAGACTGGAGTTTAAAGCCCTGGAAAAAATTGAACATCTGAGTATGGAACTTGATGTACTCCGAATCTCCGAACTGGCTTTGGAGCAAAGCGAAAAGCCTGATTAGCAATGTGGATAAATATTCGCCCAATGGAACGCAGATCACAGTTGAATGCATTTTACTGCGTAAAATTTCTGTCCTGGTAATTTCCATAGTTCTATATTGCAATATTACGATTGTAAATATGGCCAACTAAATCATCTATTGTTATTTTACGATCCAGAAGCCATGAAACCGGATAGCTTTACAAAAATAATTATTACCTATTTTTGAATGTACAATTGCATCAATGAAAATATTAGTTATCGAAGATGAGCCTGCATTGGCAGAAAGTATTTTGTCTTATTTTAAGGGGGAGGGGAATGTTTGCGAACATGCGGCCGACTTCAATTCAGCAACCGGGAAAATAGAACTTTATACTTATGATTGCATTCTGTTAGATCTTGGGTTACCAGGAGGTGATGGACTTCAACTGCTGTCAAGAATAAAGGAAATGAATAAAAAAGACGGTGTGCTGATAATTTCCGCACGGCACTCTCTTAACGACAGGCTATCGGGGCTTGATATGGGAGCAGATGATTATTTGGTCAAGCCATTCCATCTTTCGGAACTTAAATCCAGGGTGAGCGCTATCGTACGTCGTAAAAACTTTGATGGAGGTAACATCATCATTTTCAATGAAGTGAAAATTGATGTGGCAGCTATGAAAGTTATAATTAATGAAAAGCCTATCGTACTAACAAGGAAGGAATTTGATCTGCTGGTTTACTTTCTATCCAATAAAAATAAAGTAGTGACAAAAAATGCCATGGTAGAGCACTTGTGGGGAGATCAAATCGATTTGTCGGATGACTTTGATTTTATCTATACCCATGTTAAAAACCTGAAAAAAAAGTTTGCAGAGGCTGGTGCGCGTGATTATTTGCGCTCTGTATATGGAATTGGGTATAAATTCTCTGACACATGAAGCTATCAGCGCATTACAACAGGGTAAATATCATCACCTCTATGATCATATTGGTGATTACCGGGGTTATCTATTATTTTTTTATACACCTCATCCTCACCAATAAACTCGATAGGGATCTTGCGGTGGAAGAAAATGAGATTCGTCAGTATACGAATACCTTCCATGAACTTCCCCTGCCTGCGACTTACCTCGATCAGCAGGTATCTTACCATCCTTCGACAGTGGATAGTCCTGCGATCAGGGATTTTAGCTATACCACCTACTACAACCCTAAGGAGAAAGAAGAGGAGCCGGGAAGGATGTTGCTGACCACGGTCAATCTTAAAGGGAAAACCATATTAGTCACCATCATCAAGTCCAGAGTAGAGTCAGAAAATTTGGTTCGGGTAATCCTGATGATTACACTGGCGGTTACCATTGTGCTATTAGGAACGCTTTTTTTGATCAACAGGTTTTTCCTCAAAAGGCTTTGGCAACCTTTTTACAATATCCTTAAAAGAATGAAGAATTTCGAGGTGACCAGGATGGAGCTTGTTGGTCCGGAACCCAGCCGCATTGACGAGTTTGAGGAGCTTAATCAATCTGCCAATGCTATGGCTGCGCGGGTAAGGCAGGATTACAAAGAGCTGAAAAGCTTTACCGATAATGCCTCACATGAAATGATGACGCCGTTGGCAGTGATCAATTCAAAGCTTGATTCATTGCTTCAGACGGATGACTTTACCGCTGAGCAGGGTACGCTTCTGGAGGATATCTACCACGCGACCGGACGGCTTTCCAGACTTCACCAGTCTTTACTTTTACTGGCTAGAATAGAGAATAACCTGATTTCTGACGTTCAACAAGTTCATCTGAAAGAGCTGATCTCGCAGAAGATAAGGCAGTTTCAGGAATTTTTCGAACGCGATGGACTAACTGTAGAAATCAGAATGGAGGAAAAAACGACCGTTATGAGCAGGTATCTTGCCGATATACTATTGAACAATTTGTTCAGCAATGCCGTTAGGCACAATATCAAGGGTGGAAGTATCGCCGTGAAACTTTCTGCATCCCGGCTCGTGATCGCCAACACTGGAAAGGCGCTTGACAATAAAACGAGGCTGTTCGACCGTTTCTCCAAATCATCTGAATCGGAAGGAATGGGATTAGGCCTGGCCATTACCAGGCAGGTATGCAACCTCTATGGTTATCAGATTGATTATAGGGAGGATGCTGGATGGCATTATTTTTCGATCATTTTTTAGTACCAAGCCCGAACTACAGAATTTCTACATATATAGATTATAGTTTTGATGGAAATTAAAACTATGAAACAGATTTTTGGACGTCCTCTATTCGCGTTCGGCATGGTATTTTCATTAACGTTGCTGCTGGGAGCAGCATCATTAAGCACTTTTGCTCAGCGAATCGATTCGGCTAATGCAGGCATTATACATGATACCACAGGCCGATGGTGGGCCGACAAACTGATATGCAAAACTTTAACCAGGATGAGTGGGTGAATGCCATGTTTTCGCATAGGATATCTTAACACTAAAAAATCTACCGCAGTGATTATTTTTTTGTTCCTGGCTTTGTAGTGGTTCTTTTCGGTTTTTGTTTTGCTTTGGGGAGTGCCGTTTTCGGCTTAGGCATTACAGCTTTTGGTTTCTTTTTCGCAGGCTTTGTTTTCCTGGCATTCTTGATCCGGTATTCCAGCAGGTACAACCTGGTCTGCCATTTTTCTATAGTAGTGTCGTCATTTTTTGGAAGTCCGGTGGGTTCGAGCAGACCTAGTACCCGGGCAAGTTCACGTGTGCTTTCTGCCTTTTCGCTGTTCTGCTTTGCCCATTCCTCCTGTTTGCTATGTAGTGCGCCCTGGTAGCTGGAGATGGCAAGCTTGATCAGTTTTACTTCATCTTCCCTAGATCTGGTCTTTCGGTAGATTATCATCAGCCTGTTCCAGGCATGGTGATTGGCGGGATCTGTTACGGTTGCCTTTTGGTAAAGTTTCATCGCACCCCCGGTATCGCCAGACTTTTCCAGTTCCAATGCTGCATCGAACTGGTCCTTTGATCTGATCTGCTTTCTCCTTGACATAGTGGTTTCAACAAGTGGGCCAGTCTGATTGTTTGATCATTCGAGTACGCAATGCTTCCACTGCCGCAAATCCTCGAAAGGTAAAACCAATTGCTACCAATTTTGGTTAGACTATATTGATATCTTAATACAATTGATCAGGCATTAGCACATGGAAAACTACAGGATAGGAATAATTGGTTACGGTGGATTCGGAAAGTTTCTTCACCATTGGTTCGATAAGATGGACAATGCAAAGGTTGTTGCCATCGCAGAGACAGGTCAGCGGACCCATGATATTCCTGATTGCAAAGTTTACTACGACTGGAAAGAGTTGCTTGGCGATCCTGAAATTGATATTGTGAGCATCGTTACTCCGCCAGGCTTACATGCGGAGATGGCATGCGAAGCCATGAAGGCAGGTAAACATGTATTGCTCGAGAAACCGGTAGCCATTACAGAAGAGACGGCAGAAGAGATTCTTAAAGTACAGCAGGAAACCGGGAAAATCATCACGGTAAATCACATGATCCGCTATAATCCCATCATGCAAAAAGTGAAAGAACTGGGTGAAAGTGGTGCCTTTGGAGAGTTAAGACATGTTGTGGTGAATAACTATGCTCAGGATGAGGCCTTACCGCTGGAACATTGGTTCTGGAATGAAGAAATGTCTGGTGGCATTCTGGTAGAGCATGGTGTACATTTTTTTGATATTGTAAATTCACTTACCAGGCAAAAGTTTAAGCAAGTGTTTGGAACTTCCCATCACCGGAACAGCGAACAACGCGATAGGGTAGCAGCCATGGTGTTATATGATGACGGGCTGATTGGCAGCTATTATCATGCTTTCTCAGGACCGGGAATGTTTGAACAGACCACGCTACAACTTGCATATGACCTGGCCAGAATAGAAATTGAAGGCTGGATGCCTTTGAAAGGTAAAATTCACGCAATGGTAAATACCATGACTAAGGCAGAAATCGGTGAACTACCTGGCTGGACGATGCTAAGTAGTGAGTCGCTGGAATCATCCGAAGACAGTTCAAGACCTGAGGGATGGGGCAGCAGTGAATATAGCCACGATACAGCCACCAAAGTTTTTGCCGGAATTGCTTATCCTGTTGATGAAGTGATGACAGGTACTTTTGAAATTCATGAATCTAAAGGTGAGGTGTATGGTAAGTGTGTGCAATCTATATTGAGTGATTTGATACAAAAGATAGAGAACAAAGACCACGAACTTCAGATAACCATAGAAGATGGTGTTTTAGCATTGAAAATTGCACTGTTAGCATCGAACTAAGTTCACTTACATTCAGCGTAAAAATATCAGCTGCATACAAAAGGAGAGAATCTAAAAACATTTAGGAATATTTCCTTTCGAAGTGCAGCCCATGTTTTATTTTAGAAAAAAAAATAGATTTGGATAAAATTCAATACGGAAAGTTCAACTTTTCAAAGGAGAACTGGGAAAAAGATTTTGGGCTTTTGTCTAAAGCTTTAGATGCATCAATATCCGGGATTATCATTACCGATAATACGCAGCCTGATAATCCGATAATATACTGTAATCAGGCTTTTGAAAAAATCAGTGGCTATCAAAGAAATGAGATAATAGGCCATAATTGCCGTTTTCTTCAGAAAGATGACCGGGGACAGCACGCGAGGAGCATTTTGAAAAATGCTGTTGAAAAAGGCATCGAATGCACGGTTGATATTCGTAATTACCGCAAAAACGGTGATCTGTTTTGGAACGAATTGTACATGTCTCCCATTAAAGACGAAGCCGGTAACGTTACCCACTTCATTGGGGTGCAAAACGACGTTTCTGCCAGAAAGAAAGCGGAGCAGGATCTCCGTCAGCAACAGGATCAAATGGAAAAGGTTATCCAGGAGCGTACGCTGGAACTACGGGATAGTGAAGCGTTCCTCTCCAGTATTATCCAAACCGTTAGAGAAAGTCTTCTGGTATTGGATCCCAAATTTTTCGTGGTCAGTGCGAACACCCATTTTCTAAAAACATTTAAAGTTAACGCGGAAGAAACTGTAGGTAAGCATTTATATGACCTCGGCAATCACCAGTGGGATATTCCCCAATTGAAAGAGCTTTTGATCAGCATTTTACCCACCAATAACCCGGTTGAAGATTTTGAGGTGGAACATGATTTTCCGCATATCGGGAGAAAACTGATGCTGCTGAACGCCTATAGGGTTGAGCTGGAAGGCCAATACAAAGATCAGATTTTGCTGGCCATCGAAGATATTACCGACAGGCGGGAAATTGAGCGGAGAAAGGACGACTTTCTTTCGATAGCAAGCCATGAGCTGAAAACACCATTAACTACCATTAAAGGTTATATTCAGGCATTGGAACGTATGGCTCCTAAAGAATCGAGCGACAAATTTAAAATGATCCTTAGTAAGACCGTCGTTCATGTGGAAAGGCTCAATACCCTCATTGCAGAACTGCTTGACGTTTCAAGAATTCAAACTGGAAATATAGAATTGCATAAAGCATCCTTCGACTTTGATAAAATGGTAGTGGATTCAGTCGAGGCAATCCAGTCGGCTGCGCAACAACACACAATTATTGTAAAAGGGCAATCTGGCGTTCGTTTATGGGGCGATGAGTCTCATATTATTCAGGTTGTGAATAACCTGGTTTCGAATGCGATAAAATATGCTCCGGATTCTAATGAGGTTTTAGTCTACATTTCCAGGATTTCTGATTATGTGAAACTTTCGGTAACAGATTATGGGATGGGTATTAGTCAGGAGGATCAGAAAAAGGTGTTTGAACGGTTCTTCAGGGCGGGGGATATTCAACAACGCTTCCCGGGAATGGGAATAGGTTTATACATTTGCGATCAGATCATTAAAAATCATGAAGGAACGTTATGGGTCGAGAGTGAAAAAGGAAAAGGATCTACGTTTAGTTTTACAATTCCAATAAAAGAAGGGGATTTGGATGCCGAATAAAAAAATACTCATCTGCGATGATGATGAAGGAATACTGGATATGCTTGAACTGATATTGGAGGATACCGGTTATACCATAATTCCGGAAAAAAATAGCCTTAATATTAAACATTTAATTGAAGCCCAATCACCTGATCTTATTCTTCTTGACTTGTGGATGCCGGTACTATCCGGAGATCAAGTATTGCGCACATTGAGGAAAAATCCAGAAACCATGCATCTGCCGGTGATTGTGATCTCTGCGAGCCGGGAAGGAAAGCAGATTGCAGCTGAAGCTGGTGCGTCAGCATTCATATCGAAACCCTTTGATTTTGATGAGTTGATAGGTACAATAAAAGGTTACCTGAATTAACTTTAATTTCAGATGTGCTTGTTCCTTCTATTTATGCATTTAAAAATGCTATCTTAATAACAAGCTGAGCGAATTTCCAAACCATCATGCTAAAACAAATGTTTAACTAATATACCTAAAAATATAAACATTATGGCAAGAGGAACAAAAGTGGAAAGAAACTCTGTTTCTAACCAGGATCATGAAATCAAATACGAAGCAGATAAACTTGATGTGAAACCTGCGAAAGTTAAAGAAGCAAAAGCCGGCGCAGGGAATCAGCGCAAGGCGATTGAGAAGAAAGTGAAGTAAAACATGAGCCCCGCACTTGCGGGGCTTTTTTGGCTTATGAAAATCGCGACTTATAACATCAACGGCATCAATGGCCGGATCGAAACCCTGCTGAAATGGCTTCAACGTGCTCAGCCGGATATTTTGTGTTTGCAGGAACTGAAGTGCGAGGATAAATCTTTTCCGATTAGCCAGATTAATGAAGCCGGCTATCATGCGGTGTGGCACGGACAGAAGGCATGGAACGGCGTAGCGGTATTAAGCAAGAAAGAAATTAAGGAGCTGAGGCGAGACCTTCCAGGGGAGGATAAAGAATATACCCATAGCCGCTACCTGGAAGTATTTACTTTCGGGACAGTAATTGGCTGTATTTATTTGCCATACGGCAATCCTTTTCCAGGACCAAAATTTGAATATAAGAAACGCTGGTTTGGGCGATTAGTGGACCACGCAAAAACTTTAATTGCCACGGGACTACCGGTATTGCTTATTGGTGATTACAATGTGATGCCTACTGATCTGGATACCTATAAACCTGAGAAGTATAAAAACGACGCACTTTTCCAGCCGGAGATTAAAAAGGCTTATGCGAGTTTATTAGATCAGGGATGGACAGACGCCATCCGCACACTCCATCCTGATGAAGCCATTTATACGTATTGGGATTACCTCCGTAAGGCTTACGATCGAAATGCAGGGCTCCGCCTTGATCATTTCCTGCTTAGCTCCGACCTGGCAGAAAAGCTGAAATCGGGAAATGTAGATAAGGAGGTAAGGGGCTGGGAGGGCGCCAGCGATCATGCGCCGGTATGGATCGAATTATCGGCTAAAGCCCTTAAAAAGAACATCAGTAAGCAGGGTAAGAACGGCAAATCAGCAAAAACAAACAGCAACCTTAAATTATCGGACTCTGTGGCTAAAATTTTAGACGCAGAAGATATGACTGAGATGATGCAAGATTTGAGCGAAACCAAAAAAGCTGTAGTTAAAGCCGCGAAACCCGTAAAAGGCAAAAGTTTCAAGCCAAAAGAAACCCCGCTGTTAATGGGTAGAGCAGATACCGAGGAGAAAAAGATCGATGGGCACCTGTTGAAATTTACCCATCTATCGAAACTTTACTGGCCGGAGGATAAGGTGAGCAAAAGGGAACTGTTTAATTATTACGATGCCGTTGCCCCGTTGATGCTGCCCTATCTGCTCGACCGGCCGATGTCGCTAAACCGGTATCCGGGAGGTATTCACAGTCAAAGCTTTTATCAAAAGAATGTGAAAGAGACAGCCCCGGAATGGGCACATACTATGCCACATACCAACGAAAAAGGAGAGGAGAAAAGTTATCTGCTCGGTTATAACCGGGCAACACTTCTGTGGATGGCCAGCCTGGGCTGTATTGAAATGAACCCCTGGTTTTCAAGAGCTGCCAATCCGGATTATCCTGATTATTGTGTCATCGATCTTGACCCGGACAAAAACACGTTCGACCAGGTAATTAAGGCCGCGCAGGTTACCCGGCAGGTACTCGATGCCATCGGGGTACCCAGCTATCCTAAAACCTCCGGTTCAACCGGTATGCACATTTACATTCCCCTCGGTGCGCAATATACCTATGAGCAAAGTCAGCTATTTGCCAATCTGGTGGTTCGCCAGGTGAACCGCGAGCTGCCGAAATTTACTACGCTTGAACGCATGATTTCTAACCGGGGCGGGAAAATGTATCTTGATTTTCTGCAAAACCGGCCCGGCGCCACTATCGCCGGTGTTTATTCGCTGCGGCCAAAGCCAGGGGCCACAGTCAGCATGCCACTCACCTGGGATGAAGTTAAACCAGGATTGAAAATGAAGGACTTCACCATATTTAATGCGGTGGACCGACTAAAAGAAACCGGCGATCTGTTTACAGGGGTGCTCGGTAAAGGGATTGATATGCAAAAAGTGATTGCCAGTGCGCTGGATGTGTTTAAGTAGTTGAAAGTTTATGACGTGGGTTGATAGCGCACTAATATATTTCCCCTGATTTTGGAAAATGTTAAAAACTCTTGTTCAGATCGTAACCCGTACTGTCGTTCCTTGCCTCCTCCCGGTAATCTTCCAGAAATCTGGCCACATCTGCAGGTGGAGACATTTTGGCCAGAACGCTTTTTAGTTTCGTATCGTCTTTGAGGATCTTATGAAAATTGTCGTCCCAGTTCGTTATCGCTTCAGATATGGAAAGACCAGACCCGAAAATTCCGTTTTGTGGGGTCTCTCCATAGAGCACACAGTAAACGTCATCTTGTTTGTAAACCTGCGGTTGAATTCTGGCAGCCAGGCCTTTCAGGGGCGTTTTGATTAATAATTCTGGTGGAATGATCATATAATTTAAGGATTGGTCTCAAAAACATGTAGTGAGTCAATATTAGCATAAACTGCAGTTAGGGTCCAAATGTTTCAAACCTAAGTATTTATATAAGTCACCAACCGTATTAAACCGGTATCAAATACCCGAAATACATGAAGCTGGCACTTATAGGCAGTATTCCAAAACTTCAGCTTGTGTGCGTATGTTCAATGATAAACCCTAGAACTAAACGAACATGCAAACATGGAAACAATTACCTGGCCGGGCTTTCCCGTTAGGTCCTACCTGGGACAAAAGAGGTACTAATTTCGCGCTGTTTGCTAAAAATGCTGAGCGGGTAGAATTGTGCTTTTTTGACCAGGATGAAATCGAAATTTCCAGATATGAACTAACGGAGCGCGAACATGATATTTTTCATACCTACCTGGAGGGTGTAGGCCCTGGGCAAAAATATGGATACAGGGTTTATGGCCCCTATATTCCCGAAGATGGCCTGCGCTTTAATTCGAATAAACTGCTGATTGATCCTTATGCGAAAGCCATATCAGGTGATATCACCTGGGATGATGCTTTGTTTGGTTATGAAATTTCCTCGCCCCTGGGCGACTTAAGTTTTTCGGATCAGGATAATGCCCCATTTATACCCAAGTCGGTAGTGGTTGATCAGTACTTCGACTGGCAGGATGACGTTTCACCTGAAATCCCGTTTAACCAAACGGTGATTTACGAATTGCATGTAAGGGGATTTACGCAGTTAAATGCCCGGATTCCGGAAGAACTGCGCGGTACCTATGCCGGGCTAGCGCATCCGGAGTGCATCGAATACCTCAAATCTTTGGGAATAACAACGATCGAACTAATGCCTGTGCACCATTTCGTATCAGACAGGCACCTGATCGAGCGGGGACTTCACAATTACTGGGGTTACAATACCATCGGTTTTTTTGCGCCAGATTCGAGGTATTCTGCTACAGGAAAAAATGGGGAACAACTGCAGGAATTCAAGGAAATGGTGAGGGCCTTCCACGCCAATGGAATCGAAGTGATTCTTGATGTGGTATATAACCATACGGCTGAAGGAAACCACAATGGCCCAACGCTTTCATTTAGAGGTATTGATAACCAGACCTATTACCGGCTGGAAGAAAATGAGCCACGTTACTACACAGATTATACAGGCACTGGAAACACCCTCAATAGCCGGATGCCTGCTGTACTCCGTTTTATTATGGATAGTTTACGTTATTGGGTGCAGGAAGTACATATCGACGGTTTTCGCTTTGATCTGGCATCTACACTCGCCCGTGGTTTACATGAGGTAGATCGCTTGGGCGCATTTTTCGATATTATTCATCAGGACCCGATTATTTCGCAGGTAAAGCTCATCGCAGAGCCATGGGATGTGGGTGAGGGTGGTTATCAGGTAGGAAAGTTTCCTGCCGAATGGGCAGAATGGAATGGTAAATACAGAGATCTGATTCGCAGGGTATGGAAAGGGGAGGAGGGATTGATGGGCGAATTTGCCCAGCGCATACTGGGTAGCCCGGATTTGTATATGAAAGATTACCGGAGGCCAACTGCCAGCATCAATTTTATTACTGCCCACGATGGTTTTACACTCCATGACCTGGTTACCTATAATGAAAAATGTAATGAAGCAAACGGTGATGACAATGAGGACGGTGAGGCTCACAACCACTCCTGGAACTGTGGTGCTGAAGGCGAAACGGCCATCGAAGAAGTAAATCAATTAAGGGCTAAACAAAAACGAAATTACCTGATGACACTCTTCCTGTCACAAGGTATTCCAATGATTGTAGCGGGAGACGAACTGGGCAGGACGCAGCATGGTAACAATAATGCTTATTGCCAGAACAGTGCGCTATCCTGGATCAATTGGGAAAAAGCTGATGCCGGGTTACAAAATTTTACGGCTCAGCTGATCCAGCTTCGGAAAAATCACCCCAGTTTGAGTAGGAAAGAGTGGATCCTCGGCAGCACGATTGAGGCAGACGGCCTGCTGGATATCGGATGGTTTAATGTAGACGGCACTCAAATGCAACGCCACGACTGGGAGCGTATTGCTCCGGTACGTTTTGGTGTGTTTTTACATGGGGAAGGTATCATCAGTACAGATGTTAAGGGCAATGGAATTTTGGATGCTCATTTCTTTATCATCTTTAATGCGGGCGCTGATGATATAGCCTTTAAACTTCCGGAAGGGGGCTATCCGGAAAAATGGAGTGTTGCGATCAGCACCGGAACTTTACAAGTAGGAATGACAAACCTTTCAGCTGGCCAAATGGTAGACATTGAAGGTAGAAGTGTCACAGTACTTCGGGCAAGTTAACAGAATTGGCTTAAAAATGAATTTGATACCATAACCATATGGAAATAGCTTATCACGCATCACACGAACAGATTGCACCCAGCGAACTCCTAAAATATGTTCAGCTGGCGGAAAAGAATGGCTTTTTTGCAATTTCAAGTTCCGACCATTTCCACCCCTGGAGCGAACGCCAGGGGCACAGCGGATTTGCTTTTGCCTGGCTTGGCGCGGCGATGCAGCTAACGAAGCTACCCTTCAGCATGGTATGTGCACCCGGTCAGCGTTACCACCCTGCAATTGTTGCGCAAGCGCTTGCCACCCTAAATGAGATGTTTCCAGCGCGCTTATCCATGGCACTCGGAAGCGGCGAGGCGTTAAACGAAAGCATTACCGGGGATAAGTGGCCTGAAAAATCAATCAGAAATGCCCGTCTTATGGAATGTTATCAGGTGATGAGTCGATTATTGGATGGGGAAAAGGTATCGCAACGGGGACTCATCACGGTGGAAAATGCAAGATTATATACTTTACCTGCAGAAAAGCCTTTATTATTTTGTGCAGCGGTAAGCCAGGAAACGGCAACATGGGCTGGTGAATGGGCGGATGGTTTGTTAACAACTAACAGACCGCATGCTGAACTCCGTGAATTAATCAATTCCTTTCGGGAAAATGGCGGAGAAGGCAAACCTGTTCATGTAAAAACGCAGCTTTCTTACGCCAGGACCGAAGATGAGGCCATCGCAGGAGCTTATGAGCAATGGAGAAGTAATATCTTTCAGGGAAGTGTGCTGGGAGAACTGCCAACGGTAGCCCATTTCGATGCGGTGGCTGAACTGGTGCAACCCACGCAGATGCATGAACATGTTCGGATATCTTCGAACCCAAACCAACATTTAGAGTGGATTAAAGAAGATCTCGGGCTTGGCGTCGACCGCCTGATCTTGCATAATGTAAATAAGAATCAAAACGATTTTATTATAGATTTTGGAGAAAAAGTTTTTCCAAAACTTGATATAGAATAGGCAATTATAGAAAGACATAAAAAGTATTTAGGTGCAGAAATAAATTTTTCTACAGGGAATGCCGGCTAGCATATTGTTGTTAAATGGTACAAATACCTGCCTGCGTGTATTTATACCCGTAATTGTCCGAATTCAAAAAGAGTTTAAACATATAGGGTTTTAAGATAGTTATTGATTAAAAAGATAGGGTTATCGACAGATAAACGCATGCTAAAAGAGTGAGGCTAAATCCAGTAACGAGATCGTCATAAATCAATTACCGGGCGTTTAGCTATTAATAATATATTCATAATTTTAAAATATCAGAACATGGAAAGTCAGAACGAAAAAAATAAAAACCTTGGTGATCCACAGGCAGATAATATAGTTGAGCGAACCAATATGCCCGACAACCAGGTTCCAAGATTTAGGAGTAACGAAAATTCTCAAGAGAATCGCGTAAAAAGCGAGGCCGGCTTTTTGAGTCGCGAAGTAGGAGAGGGGGATTTTGGATCCGAAGAAGCCCGAGCTGACTGGGAAAAAGGAAACGAAGGTGAAGCTGGAAATATGCCGAATTCATTATCCAAAGAAGCTTTGGAAGCAAAAGAAAAGTTCCCGTCAAAACTTCAGTCGGTATTCCATGGGATCACCGGAACCAATTGGAGAACCACTGAAACGCTTGAGATTATACTTAGGGGCGATGTTGATGTTGAAAAATTTACAAATGATTTGAAGAGCAGGGTGACCGAATTAGTAGATTTTTCTGAGCACATTGATTTAGTGATAAAGAATGAAGTCAGTTCATATTTTCAGATTATTGAGATTAATAAACATTCTACTTCAGAAAATGAAGCTGTATAAGCTGATTTGGAAATTCCAACAGCACTTGTTCAAATCGACCTGATCTGTAGTAAAAGTAATTAAACAAAAAATGCCGCTCTTCGCGGCATTTTAAATAATTATTGAATTTCGATCTGGCGTGTGACCATTTTTGCTTCCTCTTTTTTTGGAATGGTAAGCATTAGAATTCCATCGTTATAACTCGCCTGTATTCCATCCACATTGGCACTTTCAGGTAATGTGAACGCCCGGGTGAACGAGTGAAAGCTGAATTCCCTTTTGTTGTAAGTTCTATCTGATGATTGACTTTCTCGCTGTGTTGAAATTGTTAATGTCTCCCGCTCAACTGAAACCTTGAAATCTTCCTTTTTCAGTCCTGGCGCAGCAAGTTCGATATGAAAAGATTCGGGGGTTTCTGAAATATTGACCGCAGGTAATGTATTTAGCTTACGGTCTGCGAAAAAGCTATCGCTAAGTACAGATTCGAAAATGTCATTAAAGCCTGGCATTAATGCATTGTTTTTCTTCTCAGGATTAAATTTAACCAATGTCATAGTGTAATCTCCTTTTAAAATTTTTTAGTTAATAAATGGACTATAAATCAATTAATTCAAATGAACGCCAAACCGCGTTCTCCCTTATACATGAACAACTCAAATGCCAAACCATGATTTGTAATTTTATGTTATAAAATCCTGAAAAAATTTCAGTTTTTATGAAAAAAAATCAGCTCCAGACTGAAAAAATATCAGTTGTGTGTTGGCTAAACACAATCGGGATTTGGTTTAAAACAAGTTAGTATCCCCCAAAATTTTTTGCTTACAAATCTGTTGTAAAACTAAGTATAAACCACTGATAGGGCTGAATACCTGAATATGAGCTTTACAAAACAAAGGCTGCCTAATCAGCTTCTCATGTTAAAACGGAAACTATGAAAACAAATCATGCTATTTATGTTGTAGTTACAGCATTTACCTTAATCGCGGCAGCCTGTACAAACTACAAACCGGTAAAGGGAGATTATTACAAAGATAATGAAGATACAATAAAAAAGGATTCCCTGAATCCAGGTAAGCGAGTGGACGTTAAAGACAGCATTCAGAAATACTAGTGCCGCTACCACAATTTGAATTGATTTTCCTTTGAGATTACTTTGCCCCTTCCCGGTATTTGTTAAGATATTTTTTAAGCAAATGCCGGGCCTGGTGAATGTGCGTTTTTACGGTACCTAATGGTATATTCATTTGAACAGCGATTTCCTCGTATTTATACCCTTCGAAATATCGCTGAAAGGGGATGCGATAATTTTCCGGAATACTTTGCATTGCTTTTTGAATGTCATTCATCACGAATGTAGACTCACCGCTATTGGTTGATGCACTACTCATCAGATTGGCACTCGATATCTCGTCATCCACCTGTATCACTTCTTGTCGCCTTTTTGCCTGTCGGTAACTGTTGATGTAAGTATTTTTCATGATGACGTATAACCATGCTTTGACGTTGGTTCCCTGGTCGAATTTATGACAAAAACGCACCCCTTTTAATAGTGTTTCCTGCACAAGGTCTTTGGCTTCATCGTCATCTTGAGTAAAACGAAGTGCGTTGGAATGTAAAGAGGTAGAGTAGCGGTCGGCAATTAAACTAAATTCGTGTTGATCCATTTTTACAAGGTTGATGTTATATTAACCAACAGATGAATCAGCTTAATGTTTGACCACTTTGGTTCCAGCTGATACTTACTTTATGACTACCATTTACATCCATCTCAATCTGTTTATTTTTAACTGCTACTGGAAGGAACTTGGTGCCATTTAAAGCCATTTTAAAGCTTAAATCAGCCTGATATTCTTGGTGGAATACAATTTTGACCCGATAGGTCATGGCTTGGTGACTTAACATATTGAAAGTCACTTTTCCGCTTTTTTTGCGCACTGTTCCAAACGGCCCGTCAACATAGATCATAAATGTTTCATCTGGAATTCTGATAAAGTGTCTTGGTAATATTCCAAAGGCATTCCCGGCGCCATAAACCTCTTGTCCCACTGCACCACTTTGCTCAATGCCATCATGGATGTCTTCTAATGCAATCCATAAATCACGTTCTACTTCGCCAGTTTTTACCTCCTCCGACAGCATTTCATCAGGCAACATGGTTGGATAATAAAAAGGTGCCCGGTCTATAAGATAACGGATGTATTCCCCACATAACAACCTTACAGAAGGCAACAGGTCGACACCGGTGGCGTGATTCAGAAAATCGTGAAAGGCGCAAAACACCTCCTGCTCTTCATAAGCGGCTGTGTAAGGCGCATCTGTAAGAGGGAATAATGCGAAAAATGTGGGCATATTTTTACCATATCCGTAATTGCAATCCCATAACTGAACATTCTGAAAAAGAGATGCCAGACACCGGTAACTCAAATTGAGGTGTAGAGGATTACCCGTTATCTTAAACAACCTGAGCAATGCACCAGCCGCAAAAGCAGTGTTATTTGCCTGATACATGACTTCGTATCCAACTGATGCAAGTTTGTTTGCAGCAGTTATGGCCTCATTGAGGTATTTTTCTTCATTGGTAAGTGTGTAAGCCTGAATCATTACATGTGCATACAATCCGGCAACATCCTGCTCACCACCCTTTCCTGGTTCGGTTTCTGCTTTTAATACTTCCAGTGTATCCATTTTATAAAAAACCGGCCACTCATATTTAAACTGGTGTGCCACCTTAATTGCAAAGCCCAGGGAATCCAGAAATAGTTTTTCTGCAGATTTATCACCTTTTAAAGCCAGTCTGGAAAGATTAAGGAGAGGATGGTGAAGGTACCACGAGTCCATTACTAATGGAACTTTTTGTTCTTCTTCTCCTTTTAGTTTTTCAACTGCGCCGGGATGCCAACGAACTATGGACTTCAGCTTTTCATCGTAAAATGGGCTAAGCCCTTTTTTGATTGTATCCACTACTTCCAGCTTATCTCCACTCCACTCTGAGTAATCGAGCAAAGGGAGAAGTACAGCGAGCTGCACCATGATTTCTGGTGGCGTATCGTAATCGCAGAGGTAGGCATTCAGGTAGCTGTTTCCTACCACCCGCGACCAGCAACCTGGGTTTTCGATCAGATCTTTCAGTCCATTTTTTAGGATGTTTGGCCAGGGGCGATATTGGGTGTTGGGTTTGGGCAAGGAGATGTAAATGGTTGACAGCATATTCAGGTAGTCAATCGCCTGATCTGAATCTCCACTTAATCCTTGATTTAAACAGATATGAGCATCAGAAAGGACTATTGGTTTGCCTGCAGTTAAAGGCTTTTCTATACTGGGAGGCAAAGACAGACCGATTTCAGGAAGTTCCCCTCCAACTACTCCGCTTAGGGAGGTTCCGGTTTGCTCGCAGAAATCTGAAAGTGAGGTAAGATTTTGAAAGTAAAGTACGCGCAGATTGCTGGAGGGCTTTGTGAAGTAGATCAAGCCTGAACGGGTTTGCCGCTGGGTGCAATGGATTTCGCCAAAATCTTTTATCGGATCCCTCTTGTGATTCTGTAAAAGGATATCTTTCGGCCAGAATGGTATAAACAAATCATATGCTGGTGTAAATTCACACTTGTAACGAAGCATAGGGTATTCTTCGCTCGAGAAGGTTACTGTAATTTTAAATCTCCCGATCATCGAATCAACATCAATCTTACATCCTTTCTCCGTTGTCTGGCTTTCAAAAGATTGTATTTTACCGGAAGGAATAAAGCAAGGCCGGAAATGGATAGGTGACTGGCCATCTGCTGAAATAGTAACCCATACTGAGTCGGAAGTGATTTTTATGCTCAGTTGGATTCCATTGAAATGATGACTGTAAGTTTCTGCTGCGTTACTGAGTTCGGTAATTGCACTCAGTCCCCATGGCGACAATCCCTTCATAGCTAAAAGTTTTAGAATATATGGTTATGCCGGAAGAACAGGGTTTTTACCGCTTTTGTTTTAACTTCCCCCCAGCGTATTTCTCACCGATTTTTTCGCTATCGAAACTCTGATAAAGTAATTATCGTATATAGCTCATAACCAAAATTATTATGAGAAGCAGTTATACACTTAGTCTGGAGGAACCAGCAAGCCAAAATGTAGTATCGCTAAAGACCAGATCAAAATCAGTAAACCCAATTGTTCAGATTGGGCGTCATTCAAGTTTGGTTGATTTGGCAAACATTAAGATTGGATATAATGTCCGAAGTGATAGTGGGATAAAAGGAAAAGTGTGCCAGATAGATATAGTTGAGTTACGCTATGAACACCATCATTATTTCAGGTTAGAAAACGGCGCTGGAACCATTCTTATCATCAAATGATTTCCCTATAGCAAACCGACAAGTAAGTTACTGACCGGAAGATGTTCAACAGATCATTTTGAAATCCTTTTAATACCGACTTTCATCAGGGAATAATTTTGTTTGCTTTCATTTCATCAAAAAGACTATAAAACATCTTTTCTGTATCAATGAATTCATGAAAACCGAACCGACGTGCTTTGGTACCATCAGCAAAAAAATCATAATCCCACGAGAACACTGCATCTCCGAATGGCCATGAAGATAGCGCACCATATGTACTTTTCAGGCCATATTTTATGGACATTTCCGTCCACAGCAATTCCTTGTCTGCCATCACCGTCTGTAACGACATGTGGAGTGGGGGCGCAACTTGCAGACCAAAATATGCTGCTATTTTTGGCCAAAGTTCATTCCACCGAAACAGATCGCCATTGGAAATGTTGAAGGCCTGGTTGGCACATTGAATTTCGGTTGCTGCCCATACTGTTGCCTTGGCCAGCAGATCGGCATCGGTCATTTCCATGAGCTTATCATATGCTCCTGGTTTTCCTGGAAACCGCAGTGGAATTCGGAGCTCCTTTGAAATTGCTGCATAAACTGCAATCACTGAGATCAGGTTCATGGGATTGCCCAGTGCGGTTCCGGCCACTACAGAAGGTCTGATTGCCGACCAGCTCCACTTTTTTCCCTGTTGTTTTCGTTCAAGGAATTCCTGCTGGTCTACGTTGAATTCGGGTGGCATATGTGCTGCGTCGGTTTCCTTCGCCGGGGTTTTAAAAGGCCCCAGGTGGGCACCATAAACTTTGTACCCCTGCATCAGGCTTATATGCTGAAGGTTTGTTGCTACTGGTTCTATAGCCTCTACAACATTGATTAGCATGTCGAGATTTGGTTGTACAAGTTCTGCCCATGTCGGCATATCCTTGAATGCTGCATAAAATATATGGGTGACATGACTGAGGTTACTAAGTACGTTTTTACATTCCAGACTATCCAGCAGATCCACTCGAATGTAGCTTAATCTCTCTTGATCCTGACCTCCGCGACGCGACAGGCCAATAATGTTCCAGTTACCGAGCGTACGTAAATGTTTAATCAGGTTGGATGCAATTACCCCGTTTGCACCCACCACTAAGGCTGTTTTTTCCATTTCTAAATCTTTAGATACAAAGGTGTGGGATCTTGAAATTTAACCTGGGGTAAAAATCCGATACAAATCGGTACTTTTATGTCATGAAGCGATACAAGCAGTTTCAACCAATAGTGGTCTCAGACTTTGAGGTGGAGACCTGGCCCCATCCCCTTCACCTTCATAACCATTATGAGTTTATCTTTATCATGAATGGGACGGGTATTCATATGATCAATGAATATAGGATTCCTTACCAGCCTGGTGATGTGTTCCTGGTTGGCCCCGAAGAAAGCCATCAGTTTAAAATTGAGAATGCAACTCGGTTTGTATATGTCAAGTTCACTGATATACATCTTCATTGTGCGTATTTTGTGTACGGTTTGCAAGCGCTGGAATATTTGGTGAAAAGCCGGGAAACACATCTGTCCGGCTTTGAGCTTTGCTTAGAGGATAGGATAACCGTAAGACAAATTTTTGATGTAATACTATCTTTAAGAAAAGACCTGTTTCTGAATGAGCAACTGGTTTGGCAACAGGTGCTGGGACTCTCGGTTATACTTCAACGGAATATGCCCGGTTTAAAAACGAGCCCCAAACATACACGGGATATGCAGGCGCTGTTCTGTTATCTGCACAAGAATATATACACACCCGATAAACTACGTGCACACGCCATAGCTGCCCATTTTAATACCACAAATGACTATATCGGTACTTATTTTAAGCGCAACAGTGGCACAACATTACGGGAATATATTAGAACTTACCGAACTACGCTAATTAAAAATCGAATGCTGAAAGGGAATCATGGTTTAAAGCAGATTGCCGCTGAATTTGGACTGATAGATGAAAGTCACGTACGTAAAGTATTAAAGGTTAAAAAATAGATTCCCATACAACCCGTGAGATGCAAGTCTGATGTCGGCCAGAATGATATCTGGTTTCAAATCAGGTATTTCCTTCGATGCATTTGCAATGTCGGCCGAATGGCCTACTATCCGCAGAAAATCGAGTTTCTGCAGCATTTGTAACATGTGCTGTAAGATCAGTGCTTCATCTTCGAGCACGTAAAGTTTCATTTCGGTTTTAATCATGTACCATGGGAATGAATAACTGAACTTCTACACCTTTCTCCTGATTTATTTTTCTATCGGTAACCTCAAAAAAGGCATGCTGACAATCCACCTTGAACAATGCCTTAAGCCGTTCCTTTAATATCACTCGTGCCAGGGAGGTTTTTCCCGACGGAGAAAGAGTTTAATCGGCAATACCACTGCCATTGTCCTTAATCAGAATGAGCAGCTGCCCGTTTTTTAAACCAAAACCAATTGTTAAAAGTCCGTCTTACTGAAGATTTCGAAACCCGTGTTCAATGGCGTTTTCTACAAATGGCGAAGGAGCATTCCTCGAATTAAAGCGCTCTCTGCATCCAGTTTATCAGATATGGTAATCTCAACGTGACATAGAATCCACAGGAATACCAGTGTTATTTAACAGTATATTGAGCAGAATCTTTTTCAGCCAGAGCGTTATTTTAACAGGCGATTGATGCGGGATTGACAGGGGAGTAGTAGGGGGTTAGTAGGGGCAATTCGCTGTTAACCCCTGGTAAAGGCCCTGTAAGTGCCCTGCTTATCAAGGGTTGAATCTCCGCTCCGTTAAGCACAAAAGTGGTGCAAAATCAATCAGATTTGTCCGTCAAATGGGCAGGCAATAGAATTGTATGTTAATCAATACACCGATCAGTGATTTAATTATTTATATTCGTGTGGTGTTCAATCTTAAACCTGATCTTTCTAGTATGAAAAAGATATTTGCTTTACTTCTTTTTGCCTTGACGGTAGTAAAATTTTCATTTGCACAAAGTAATAACACAGAAATGGATTATAAAGAGGTTTCAGGAAGATATGGAAGCAACGAGGGGATTTGTCTCTTCGATGACGGCGAATTTATGCTATACGGCTATGCAACTGCGGTGTTCGGTCATTATAGCTTTAACAAGAATGAGTTAAACTTTTATCCAGATAAACCTGAAGTATTCGAAATATATGCTACTCTGAACAAATCTATCGGCGACACTACAAAAATAAACTTTGTTGGTTTCGACGGGCGTAGCCTAACTTTTATTCGCTTTGCGGAGGATGGCATTCATCAGGTGTTCAATGAGGATGCAAATTGTTTTGACGGGCCTTTCGTTTATCAGTTACCTCATCGAACTAAAACCGTAACGCTTTACGGGCAGGCAGGTAGGGACGTCGATAGTCAGAAGGTAGCTTTCACCTATCAAAACCGTGGTGGATATAATGACTTCATCGTGGTATATAGTCCTCGTCAAAAAGAGAATGAAGATTTCAATGGGATCATTACAAAGGAAAATAACCTGGCAGTGATCAAATTATCTAATTATGGTGGAGACACCGGATACTTCAAAAATAAGTCCGACGAGGATGAGCAGAAGCAATGGAAGGAAATTATGGAGGTGAAGGAGCAGTATCATCAATCAAAAGTCGCTACACAAAATGGTATATTAGCCAATAAGCACTATCAAACCTTTTTGCAAAATGAGGGCGATTATCATTTTGATCAGGCCACCTATCTATACACCAGTAAAACCGCTGCAGAAAATGAAGCATACTTTTTAAGTAATCCTTTTAGTGATAACCGTTATTTACATAAGTTCCAAAAACAAGTGCTCACCAAAACCGATGGCACCGTAGCGGTCAGTAATATTCTGCCAAAGCCTATTTTTTATACGGGGTGTGAAGATCCGGAAAAATCTTACCATTACGATGGGCTCCCTAAGCCAAAGGGAAACGAACGGGAGAAAATAATTCCTACAACTGCACCGCCACCCTTGCCAATTAAAAAATAATTAGTACAGCAATGCATGCTTTGAAATAATGTTCCCTTCGGAAGCAAACATTTGATCTGGTTTGGTGTTCATTTCCCAACGACAATAAAAGTGCGGCCTGAAAGGCTGATATGATGACTGGTGGGTTAGTCGTATCCATCATTTTACAACCAAACATTTATTAATAATATGCTGCACGACGTTCTTTTTGGCCTCGGACTGTTTTTGATTCTGGCTACCCTGATTCCCTTTATCCGACATGATTTCTGGATATTCCGGGTTTTCGAATATCCGCGACTTCAGAAACTGGTTGTTAATCTATTGGTGTTAATCTGTTTTTGTTTTCTATATGCCGATGGTACTGTTTGGGATATCTCCATTCTTGCTGCATTGGCAGCCAACCTGATCTACCTCATTTACCTTATTCTTCCTTTTACAAAATTGGGTCGGAAGCAGATTATTGGAATTAAAAATGCAGATCAGTCGCAGCGCTTGAGGCTTTTTATCGCCAATGTGTTTCAGGATAACCGCAATGACGCGGCCTACCATAAACTGATCGAAGAATGCGATCCGGATGTCATCCTGATGGTGGAAACGAATGGCTGGTGGGCAAAGCAAATGGGTCCGCTATTGAATCGTTACCCTCATCATTTAAGTATGCCCCTGGAAAATACCTACGGGATGCTGTTGTATTCCCGACTTCATATTGTGGATGGATCAGTGAAGTTTTTGGTAAAAGAAGACATTCCCTCGATTGAAGCCACGGTAATTCTTCCCTCTGGTCAGCCAGTTCAATTATTTTGCCTGCACCCGGAACCTCCCGTCCCGCAGGAGAATCCAAGGTCGACTGAAAGGGACAAAGAAATACTCCTGGTGGGCACTAAAGCGAAAGAAATGAAAGGTCCGGTTGTGGTGATGGGCGACCTGAATGATGTGGCCTGGAGTTATACCACCGAATTATTTAGTAAAGTGAGTGGCTTACTCGATCCGCGCCGTGGGAGGGGCTTTTTCAATAGCTTCAACGCAAAATATTTTTTTCTGCGTTTTCCCCTCGACCATATTTTCTGCTCGCGGGATTTTGCACTTGGTGGCATTACACGACTAAATAGTTGTGGTTCTGACCATTTCCCGATGTATGTAGAATTGCAATATAGCCCTGCCGCTATTGTTGTAAATGAAAAACCTGAAGCTGACACCGAGGATATGGCGCTGGCACAGGAAAAAATTGAAAAAGAGGTGGAGGATTAATTCCTCTTCCGAAGCGTTATTAATGTAATTTATAATTTTTACCTTGGCATTTCAATGGGAATATTTAATTTTTTAAAGAAAAAGGAAGAGGCAATCGCGCCTCAGGAAGGTGGCAAAGCAAGCCAGACAAAAGAACCCTATCTTGGAGATTTAAGCAAGACAGGTGTGCTATTTGAATTGGCTCAGGTAGCGCCTGAACAACGGGATGCAGCTTGGGTAGATGCATTTTTAGGAAACATTGCGCAGGCCAGTTTTCGTTGTGGTGAGCCTCAGATCATCACCGGACCAGATGGCTTTCCCTATTTTCAGCTGTTTTTGCCCGAACCCAATAAAAGTTTTCAGTGTTATGTAATCGACCAGATGAAAGATGACTTTTTACTGGATGCCGGTTATGGTGTGGTGATTAACCCCTCTCCAACACATGCCGACTGGGTGCTTACCTATGGCGATATTTTGAATTACCATTTGAATAAGACCTTTTATACAGATACAGAAACTCCTTTTTCTAAAAAAGTAATGGATGAAACCATTGCTGAAAATGAGCAGATCATGATCGGGCAACCATCCGAAGCCATCCTGCCACTGCAAACCAGAAAAGTAATTAAAGAATTCCTGGAATTGAATGGGGTCAAGCAACCCAAGGTTCTATTAATGGTAAGAGAACAGGCAGGCGGGCAGGGTACTACCCAGGACATTGTTTTCAATATCACTCCCAAAGATTTTAGCGACGAGGAAACTTACAGAGGGGTAATGCAAACCATCGGCTGGTTTTTACCCAGACATTATTCTTTTGTAGGGATGGACGAGCAGGGCGTAGGGGAGGGTTTTATGGAGTTATAGGTTTCAACTCAGTTCAATAAAACCTCACTTATTCGTCCCGCTAAAAAATAAGCGGTCCGAAACTTCTTTTTTAATTTCAAAGCACTATTTTTACGGCAATTATGGAAAACGACAAAAGCGAAATATTCGATAACGTTGCACAACGTTTAAAGATTGAAGGTTTTAATGTAGTAAACCGCGATGAAACACGCCCATGGGGTGGTTTTTTTGTGATTGATGAAGCACAGGCTCAACAGTTTGCTGATACCTATTTTGACGGATTAGATGTAGAAAGCTTAAAAATTGGTGGTAAATTAAGTCCGAAAATTTTAATTGTAGCCCCAAACACACGCCTTTCATGGCAATATCACCACCGCAGAGCCGAAATCTGGCAAGTGGTAACAGGTACAGTTGGTATCAAAACCAGTGAAACTGACGAAGAAGGTGAAGTGAAAAAATACGCACCAAAAGACCAGATCAAATTGCAGCAAGGCGAACGCCACCGCCTCATTGGTTTAGATGACTGGGGCGTTGTGGCAGAGATCTGGCAACATACTGATGCTTCAAACCCATCAGATGAAAGCGATATCGTTCGCGTTCAGGATGATTTTGGCAGATAGTAAATATTCAATACCCAATAGGAAAAGGGCACGACTGGATGAACACTCGTGCCTTTTTCAAATAAAATACCTTACGCTTTATACGCATTATTTGACATAACTAACCAGTATAAAACTAAATGTCAATTAATTCCGTTTATTAAGGCATATACACATACATGATAATTCTTATTTTTTTTCTCTGCCATTGGTTTTCCTCTCTCTTTAGCCAAACCTTTTTTCTCCACCGTTATTCATCACACAAGATGTTTAAAATGGAACCTTTCTGGGAGCGGTTTTTCTATTTAATCCTTTTATTTTCTCAGGGCTCGTCATTTTTAAATCCAAGGGCTTATGCCATTCTGCACAGGATGCACCATGCCTACAGTGATACTGAAAAGGACCCGCATTCGCCTCACTTCTTTAAAGATGTTTTCGGGATGATGATTGCAACCAAAAACATGTACATGAATTACCTTCATTTCAAGATTGAACCGGAACCTGCTTTCAGAGGAAATTACCCGGAGTGGCCATTGGTTGACCGAATTGGCGATTCATGGTTATGGAGAATCGGTTGCGGTTTATTTTACATCGGTTTTTACATCATGTTTGCCGATCACTGGTGGATGTATATCCTATTGCCGATCCATTTTCTGATGGGACCACTACACGGTGCAATTGTGAACTGGTGTGGCCACAAATACGGTTACTCTAATCATGATAATGAAGATCATAGTAAAAACTCATTACCGTGGGATTTTTTGCTGATGGGTGAATTGTTTCAGAATAATCACCACAAGAAACCTAACAGCCCTAATTTTGCAACCAAATGGTGGGAATTTGATCCAACCTATCCGGTAATGAAAGTATTGCACTGGATGAGGATTATCAAGATCCGTAAGGTTTAGTATCGAGTAGTAAGTATCAGGTAGACGCTCTTAAGTAACGAGCTAGTTCATCACCCATCATATCATCATAAAGCAAAGCCCGTTATTTTTAACGGGCTTTGCTGTTAGGTTCTGATTTCATTTTATAAACATCCTGTTGACGATTGTTGTCGTATATTGATGAAAATATACAAGCACAATGATTAATTTTCTCAAAATCCTTTTCGCTGCACTGTTGGTATTCATGTGCTATAAAGTGATCTCTACTTCCTTAGAAAGCAACCTGTTTGAACAATGGGATTTTCTGGGTAGTATCCCCTGGATGCAAGCCACATTATGGGATTTCTATGCTAACATCCTGATTATTACTTTATGGATGTTTTATAAAGAAAAAAGTATTATTCTTAAAATCTCTATTACAATTTTGTTCGTATGTTTAGGTAGTATAGCCACTCTGGCCTATGTTTTAGTTCATTTATTTAAATTAAAACCGGGCGAGGGTATTAAAGAATTACTGATTAAGAGATAGGATTTACGTGTAGCGTTGAGTAGAAAATTCTGTTTTACACGTATCCCTAAGTCCCAAACCCAAACCTTACGATGGATTATCAACATCTGCTTTTTATTGCCCTCATCTCATTAGTTGCATGCTGCACCATTATGGCTTTGGTTTGGCTCTGGGCGAAAAAAATTAAAAATGCCGGCGTTGTTGATGTGTTCTGGGCATTGAATTTTCCTGTAATCACGATCATTACCTTCTTTCTTTCCGAGGGGTTTTTAACCAGAAATATTTTAATCTGCACTGTCTTTTTACTGGCTGAGTTAAGGCTGGGTATTCATTTATGGCAGCGGGTAATCGGACACCTGGATGAGGAGGAAGGCCGGTACCAGCAGCTTCGCAGCGAATGGGGTGAGCAGGCTGACCGGAATTTTTTTATATTTTTCCAGTTTCAGGCTATTTCAAATGTTTTGCTCGCCATTCCGTTTTTCATCATCACCGCAAATACCGATACTGAGATTTCTCTTTTCGAATATGTTGGATTAGGCATCTGGTTAATTGCATTTCTTGGTGAGCTGATTGCAGACCGGCAACTTGCTGCGTTTAAAAAAGACCCGAAAAATAAAGGGAAAGTTTGCGATACAGGGCTATGGTATTACAGCCGTCATCCCAACTATTTCTTTGAATGGTTAACCTGGATGGCTTATTTTGTCTTTGCGCTGGCTTCCCCATGGGGAATACTGGCCATTATCAGTCCGGCTATCATTTTATATTTGTTAACCAAAGTAACCGGCGTACCCAACAATGAAGAACAAAATCTTCGGAGCAAACCGGAAGCCTACAAAAAATATCAACAAACAACGAGCGCCTTTTTCCCATGGTTTAAGAGCGCATAAAAGCCTTAAGCCCTTTAATTTTTAAACTTTCTACCTTAAAATGTGGTACGATAAACTTTTAGAAAACGACAAACTTCCTGATACTGCATTGCGTTTGGGAATCAGAAAACTTTGTAAGCAACGTTTAGACGATGAAACGCTTGGTGATGAAGAATTGCAGCAGGAAAAATTCATGGATCTGGTTGCCGAACTCAAGCAATCGCCAATTGCAGTGAATACAGCAGAGGCCAACGAGCAGCACTATGAACTTCCAACGGAATTTTTTCAATACTGCCTGGGCAAAAACTTAAAATATAGTAGCGGCTACTGGAAACCCGGTGTTAAGGACATCGACACTTCGGAAGATGATATGCTTGCCCTGACCTGCAAAAGAGCGGAATTGCAAAATGGCCAGAATGTGCTGGAGCTGGGTTGTGGCTGGGGTTCACTCTCGCTGTACATGGCGGCTAAATTTCCGGAGAGTACTTTCACCGTTGTTTCGAACTCGGCTACACAAAAAATCTTTATTGATGATACTGCCAGACAACGTGGGATACAAAATCTGACGGTGCTGACTGCAGATATGAATACCTTCAATATTGCAGATTCTTTCGACCGGATTGTTTCCGTTGAAATGTTTGAGCACATGCGCAACTACAAATTTTTGCTGAACAAAGTTGCAGGATTTTTAAAACCAGAGGGTAAATTGTTCGTTCATATTTTTACCCACAAAACCCTGGCATATAAATTCGAGGTAATTGATGAAACCGACTGGATGAGCAAGTACTTTTTTACCGGGGGAATTATGCCTTCGAATCACCTGTTTTTCTATTTTAACGACGATTTAAAAATCGATCAGCACTGGGTGGTAAACGGAACCAACTACGGCAAAACTTCTGAAGCCTGGCTGAGTAATATGGATAGGCATAAGAAAGAAATAATGCCAATTCTGGAAAACACTTACGGAAAGGATCAGGCGGTGAAATGGTGGGTTTACTGGCGTTTGTTTTATATGTCGTGCGCCGAATTGTTTAATTACAATAAAGGAAACGAATGGATGGTTTGTCACTATTTATTCCAAAAGGTTAAATAATATTAAACAATCTACGCTTTCAAACATCCATTTTACATTACATGAATACACTTGCCATTATTGGCTCAGGGATAGCTGGTATGGGCTGTGCCCATAAGCTACAGCATAAATACAACATCACCATTTTTGAACAGGCTGATTACATTGGCGGGCATACCAATACCATTACTCTGGAAGAAAACGGAAAGCCCATTTATCTGGACACCGGCTTTATGGTTTTCAATTACCAGACTTATCCGAATCTAACAGAAATGTTTGCTGAAATAGATGCCCCGGTTATTAAAACAGATATGTCGTTCAGCGTTCAGTTTTTGCCAAAGCATCTGGAGTATAGCGGATCTAGTTTAAACCATCTGTTCGCCCAGCGTAAAAATCTCTTCAACATTTCTTATTTAAAGATGTTGATGCAAATTAACCGTTTCAATAAACAGAGCATCGAAATTCTCGACAAACCGGAATTTCAGGATTACTCCATAGGCAGGTTTTTTGCAGAGTTTGGATATAGTGATGATATGCTATGGCAATATCTCATTCCAATGAGTGCTGCGGTTTGGAGTGCACCTATGGAACAGATTCTGGATTTCCCGGCTGTTACTTTAATCAGGTTTTTTAAAAACCATGGCTTTTTGGGCTTAGATACCCAGCACCAATGGTACACGCTTCAGAATGGAAGTCAGGCCTACCGCGAAAAATTGATTGCCCCTTTTCGCGACCGGATCAAAATCAACAATAAAGTGATTGCTGTTCGGCGACTTGAAAATGGAAAGGTGGAAGTCGAAAATTCAAAAGGCGAGAAATTTGAATTTGACAAGGTGATTATGGCCAGCCATGCAGATGAAACGTTTGAAATGGTTAAAGATAAAACACCTCTGGAAACCCAACTCCTTTCGAAATTTAAATATCAGCTGAATAAAGCCGTAGTACATACCGATGAAGCCCAGATGCCTAAAGCGAGACTGGCCTGGAGTAGCTGGAATTATCGCGTGGAAAAGCAGGACGGTAAATTGCTGCCAAGTACAATATACTGGATGAATAGCTTACAGGGTGTATCTGAAAAGACAAATTACTTTGTTTCGATTAATCCGACAGCCACGTTAAATCCTGACAAGATCGTTAAAGAAATTGATTACCATCATCCTTTATTTGATGTCCCGGCAATGCAGGCGCAGGACCAGCTTCATCAACTAAATGAAACAGGGCCAGTATATTATTGCGGAAGTTATTTTAAGTATGGCTTTCATGAGGATGCTTACAAAAGTGCAGTTGATCTGTGTAAAAATTTATAGCAGAATGTCGTTCACGCCTGTTCCCGCTTTATAACTGAACGAATATTTTTTGTAACTTGTTAATCATGTCCGTTAGAGATACCACCTTACCCTTTAGGTCTTCCATATATACCGCCAAAGTGATGCATCACCGGCTTGCACCAAAAAAGCATTCGTTTTGGTACAGCGTATACATGTTTTATATTGACCTGGATGAAATTGATGTGCTGGCAAAAAAGCTGAGGTGGTTTAGCAGAAATAAATTTAACTTGTTTTCTTTCAGGGATGCCGAGCACCTGCAATTACCAAGAGAAAATCCGGATCCGGCTAAGAACGTTAGGGGCCATCTTGAAGATTATCTGGAGCAAAATGGGGTGAATGGAAGAAATTTGAAAATCAGGTTGCTGACTAATCTGAATGTGTTAGGTTACAACTTCAATCCTGTGTCGCTCTACTTTTGTTTTAATGAAAATGAACATCCGGTTTGCTGTGTGGCAGAAATCAGCAATACTTACCGTGAAATGAAGCTTTTTTTCTTTGGGAAAGAAGAATTAATCGGAAATACATTTAAAAAAATTACCACAAAATATTTTTACGTTTCACCATTTATCGATCATGATGATTCATTCGATTTCAATCTGACCGTACCCGATGCCAGGCTTGAAATTAAAATCGACGACATTGATAAGCAGGGTAACCGTTTTTTTATCAGTACATTAAATGGAGATAAAAAAACATTATCAAATGCCAGCATGATCAGATATTTTCTGTCGATTCCTTTAATCCCTTTACAGGTAATGGGCATGATTCACTGGCAGGCATTTAAATTGTGGATTAAAAAAATACCCTTTCATCCTAAAGCTGAAAACCCTGAGCTGCAACGTAACGTATATAAACCATATAAACCCAAACCATAATAGATTAATTTTATGAATACGCTTGTCGCTACCAAAACATCAAAAGGTTTTTTTGAAAAAGTGGTACTGAGTGCCCTGGCCAAAATGACTTTAGGGAAACTGGAATTAGCATTGCCAAACGGCGAAGTGATAACCTTTGGAAGTGGCGAGGGTAAAATTTCAGCTGACATCCAGGTCAATCATCCTGATTTTTTTAAGTCCATTGCACTGTATGGAGACATTGGTTTTGGCGAAGGCTACACATCTGGTTTGTGGGATACCTCGAATATTACCCAGGTAATTAACTGGGTGCTTTTAAATGTAGAAAATGCGCCGTCGGTAACAGGAAGCAAGGTAAAATCGATTGCACTTAACTTGTTTAAGTTTGTAAATAAACTTACACACGTTAGAAGGGCCAATACACTGGCTGGTTCTCAAAAAAATATCTCGGAACATTACGATCTTAATAACGATTTTTTTGCTACGTTTTTGGATAAAACAATGACTTATTCCAGCGGTTATTTTTTAGATGAGCATACCAGTCTGGAAGATTCACAATATGCTAAATATGACCGGTTAGCCAAACAGCTAAAAGTAAAAGCAACAGATCATGTACTAGAAATTGGCAGTGGCTGGGGTGGTAATGCAATTTTCCTTGCGAAGAACTACGGATGTAGGGTTACATCTGTTACCATTTCCAGAGAACAGCAGAAACTTGCCGTAGAAAGAGTGCGTGAGGCGGGGCTGGAAGATCGTGTTTCGATCATCATTCAGGATTATCGCAAGATTGAAGGGACTTTTGATAAAATTGTTTCCATTGAAATGCTGGAAGCCGTAGGGCATCAGTATCTGGAGACTTATTTTGAGAAATGTCAGTCGCTACTTAAAAAAGACGGGATCTTTGCTTTTCAGGTAATAACCTCACCAGATTGCCGGTACGAGCAGTTGCGGGGTGGGGTAGATTGGATTCAAAAGCATATTTTTCCAGGCTCATTACTGCCTTCTGTGGCCGCAATCAACAAGGCTATTAATAACACAGGCGATTTAACTTTGGTCGATTTGAAAGATATGGGCTTAGATTACGCTAAAACCTTGCATCTGTGGTACGTTGCCTTCAATAAACAACTCGATAAGGTGAAGGCTTTAGGTTTCGATGAAACCTTTATCCGGAAGTGGAATTATTACCTAAATTACTGTGAGGCGGCTTTCGCCATGCGGAATATCAATGTAATGCAACTGGTTTACACCAGACCTAATAATACCGAACGGTAATTGGAGATATGTTACATGAGATTCGGGAGGTGAGATTTGAAAGGTGAAATTGGAAATATGGAATGGATAATAAGCACATTGCTTGTTATCCATTTTTTTTAGGCCCTGATCTGCACCTCGGCATACATTTTCGATCTTCCGCTCGTTTTACCGAAAAAAGTCGCACTTTTGCCGATCAAATTAACTGACTCGCGTGAAAAGTATTCTACACTGTTGTAACAAATTGCAATTTGCGCAGACTAATAACTATAGACTAACAAATTAGCATGAAACGAATTTTACTTTTAACTTTTATTCTTGGTATTTTCTTTAAAGCACAGGCACAGTTTGGCGGTGGCTTTGGCGGCGCACAAAAATCCTCAGTTGCCGGAAGGATTTCTGCCGTAATTTTAGACTCAGCTACCAAGCAACCAATAGATTATGCTACAATATCTCTGCTTAGGGTAAAGGATAATAAATCCATGAACGGCGGTGTAACTGATCCAAAAGGGAAAATAACTTTGCAGAACGTTACTCCCGATACCTATAAATTGATGATTGGATTTATGGGCTATAAAACTAAAACTGTTCAGGTGGTTACAACACCATCTAAACCCGATCAGAATTTAGGAACGGTATATATCTCATCAAATGAAAACTCATTGGCCGATGTTCAGGTTCAGGGTACAAAAGCCGTAATCGAAAACAAGATTGATAGAATGGTTTACAATGCTGAAGCAGACGGAACAAATGCCGGTGGTGATGCCACTGATGTGATGCGTAAGGTTCCGATGTTATCTGTTGATGTGGATGGAAACGTTCAGTTAAGGGGCGGAGCAGTTCGCGTATTGATTAATGGTAAACCATCAGGAACCATGGCCAGCAGTGTAGCTGATGCTTTGAAAATGATTCCTGCAGAACAAATTAAAAGTGTAGAGGTAATTACCAGCCCATCTGCCAAATATGATGCTGAGGGTTCAGGAGGTATCATCAACATCATCACTAAAAAATCGAATGCCCAGGGGGTGAGTGGAACCGTAAATGTTTCGGCAGGAACGCGCCAGAATAACGGTGCTTTTAATCTGACCGCTAAAACGGGACGTTTGAGTGTAAATACGAGCTTAGGAACCAATTTGGCCTATGCACAAGATTCAAGGGTTTTATTTGAAAACAATACCAGGATAGACTCACTAACAAAAACCAGCATCAATTCGATTCGTCAGGATGGCGTTTCCAGGTGGAGCCGTAATGGTTATAACGGAAGTTTTGGAGCCGATTACGATTTCAATGCTTATAACAATCTAAGTTCTACAGTTAAGTATAATAACTTCTCGAACGGAGGGCCTGGTAAAGCTGATTACATTTTAAATGGTGTACCATTGAAAAATATCAGTAATATGGATATGGGATTTAACAACCTGGACTGGAATGTGGATTATAAACACACCTCGAAAAAAGAGGGTGAAGAATTTACCATCTCCGGTCAGCTATCTTCAGGACGGAATACAACCGACTTTGAAAATGAAATTGTTGGAAGTACCTTCCCTGCAGTAAATAACAGCAATACAGGTAAAAATAAAGAATATACTGCGCAAACGGATTATACTTACCCATTCAGTAAAACCACAATTTTGGAGGTTGGTGCTAAAGGGATTTTCAGAAATATAAACAGTGAATTCTCTAATAATGCTGCCCAGGACTTTGAATACAACCAGAATGTTGCATCTGCCTATGGGGTAATCAGTTTTAAATTAAGCAAAAAACTGAATTTCAAAGGTGGTTTGAGATCAGAATATACTACCATTGATTTCAATACTGAGAAGCAAGGTACCCAGAAGAATGATTACTTTAACCTGTTTCCAAGCGCCATTATTTCTCAAACACTAAAAGGCAATGCAACTTTAAAGTTAAGCTATAACCGCAGGGTACAAAGGCCAACTCTAGCCTATTTAAATCCATTTCGTAATGAGAGTGATCAGTTTAATGTTAGGCAGGGAGAACCAGGCTTGAGTCCGGAATTGAGTGATAATTTTGAATTGGGATATTCTACTTTTATCAAGGGATCAGTTATCAACGCATCCGTATTTTACCGTCGCACAGGTGGGGTTATAGAAAGTTCCATTACGCCTTTAAGAGAAAATGGTGTGGATAAAACATTGTCTACCTACCTCAATGTTGGTACAGCGCAAACTTACGGTGCAAATGTCTTTGCATCTTACAATCCAAAACCAAAATGGACATTAATGACCAATCTGGGTGTTAATACTTATGAGGTAAGCAATGAACAAACAGGTTTAAGCACAGGAACATTTTTGAACTATAACATCTTCGGCCGGTCTGCTTATGGTTTCGGTAAAGGGTATAATTTTGAATTATTTGGTGTAGTTAACTCTCCAAGAAGAACCTATCAGGGTAAAACTGATGCCATGGTGTTTTATGGCGCATCATTCAAGAAGGATATCCTGAATAAAAAGGGATCAATTGGTATTAATACCCTGAACCCTTTCACCCGTGATTTGCACATCAAAACGGTAAATAATTCTGTTACCACAGTCGGTAATAAAGTAACCACCCTTTATCAGAGTACAAATGTTTACTACCCGCTTCGTTCATTTGGCGTAAACTTTAGTTACTCATTTGGTAAGTTGAAATTTACGGAAAAGAAAAAGATTAAAAACGACGATATTAAACAAGACCAGCAACAAGGTGGTGGAATGGGCGGTGGATTACAACAGTAAAACCCAAATATAATATATAAATACTAAAGCTTCTGGTGAAAACCGGGAGCTTTTTTGATGTATGCTCAATGCTTCTTGTTTAATTCATAGAATTTCATTTTTGAATTAGCTTTATTTCTTCGAGTCATCCGCGTTTAGGTGTTTTAATACCTCAATTCCAGCAAAAAGCTGCTTTCTATCTGAATCTACGTAAAAATTTTATCTCATTGGACATGTTGTCACCTCCAAAGGATAGTGTTTTGCTTATAAAAAGCATATATTGCATATAACTAATACACTAACCTAAACAAATAGAGATATGAAAAAAATCTTTACATTGCTCTCTTTTCTGTGTCTTTTACTATCCGGCCTATCCTCCACCGCTCAGGTGAAAATGATTTCCGGAAGAATTACAGCTTCAGACGATGGAGGGGCATTACCCGGAGTGAGTATCAAAGTTAAGGGTTCCGGTACAGGGACATCGACAGATGCAAATGGCAAATTTACGCTTCAGGTGCCTGGCACTAGCGCCATAATTGTGATTAGTTTGATTGGCTACAAGACTCAGGAAATTACAGTTGGCGATAGAGCAGAGATCAATAGTAATTTAGCTCCTGATGCACAGCAATTACAGGAGGTAACGATCTCCACTGCATTGGGGATTACCAGACAGGCTAAATCTCTAGGATATTCCGCCCAAACGGTTAGGTCTGAGGACTTGAACTTCAACCATCAACCAAATCTTATAAATGCATTGCAGGGAAAGGTAGCCGGCGCAACCATCTCCAGTACTGGTGGTGGCCCGGGTCAGGGCGCCAGTATCAGAGTAAGGGGCGTAAATTCAATAGATCCGAATATCTCGGGAGATCCGCTCTATGTAATTGATGGTGTACAGATTGATAATTCCACCTCTACCGTTGGAGCTAATCCAGGAGGTACAGCTTATGGCGCGCGAGGGGTGACCAACCGTGCTTCAGATATTAATCCTGAAGATATTGAGACCATTAATATACTCAAGGGTGGTGCTGCAACTGCATTATATGGATTAAGGGGAGCAAATGGTGTTGTAGTGATAACAACAAAAAGGGGGAAGCAAAATGGTTTACAGATTGATTTGAATAGCAGTTATGGCTTTGATCAGGTTCTGATTAGTCCAAAGGTGCAAAAAGAGTACACTCAAGGTGTTTTGGGTGATTACACTAATCCACCTACGGGGATTGGACCTGCATGGGGTCCAACCATAGCAGAAGCAAAATTGAAAGATCCAACACATCCTGATGAACTTTTTGATAACTATGAACAAGCATTCGGAACAGGCCAGCAAGTGAAAAATTCAGTCTCAGTAGCCGGAGGTAGTGAGGTTGTCAGATTTTTCTCCTCTGTTTCTCAATTGTATCAAAAAGGAATGATGCCGAACACAGATAACAAAAACCTGTCTGCAAGATTGAATACAGACCTTAAGATCAGCCCCAAGTTAAAAGCGTCTGTCAATATGAACTTTACAAATTCAGGAGGGTACACGTACAGTGCAGACCGGTTTGGCGAAAGTCTGGCTTACTGGTCGCCGAGGTATGATGTTGCCGATTACGAAAATGCAGACGGATCACAAAAATACGTTGGTACAAACAATCCCATTTGGGGAACGGCTAACAATAAACTGAAGGGCGACGTGAATAGGTTTATAGCCGGCGCAAGTTTGAGTTATGATCCAACAAAGTGGTTAAATTTTTCTTATCGTTTTGGAGTGGACACTTATAACGATAATCGTGTCCGTACTGCTAGAGGTCCAATGTACACAGGTGAGGCAATGTATGATAACGATCAGGGATATTACGGTGAATATAATACCAAGTTCAGGACAATCAACAGTACTTTCGTTGCAACCTTCAACACAAAACTCACTGATGATATTACAGGAACTTTAAGATTAGGGCAGGAACTTTATGACCGAAAAATAAAAGACATTGGAACGCTTGGAAGTATTTTAGGTATTTACAATTTCTTTAATCTTGCGAATGCAGGGGTGCTTACACCTAGTCAGTCTATCAGACAAAAGCGATTAGTGGGTTACTTCTGGGAAGCGACTTTCGACTACAAAAATTTTGTGTTTTTGACTGTAACAGGTAGAAATGATATTACATCAACGCTGCCCAAGGAAAGCAGATCTTTCTTCTATCCTTCAGCAAGTTTAAGTTACGTGTTTTCTGATCAGTTCAAACTTCCTGCTGTAATTAGCCAGGCCAAGTTAAGGCTGTCGTATGCCAGAATCGGAAAAGATGCATCAGAATATGCTACTTTCACGGGCTACACACCTTATACTTCATTACCTACCGGAACAGGTGGCTTAACTATAGCTCCCAACTTAGGAAATACTGATTTGCGTCCTGAATTTACAAATACTTATGAAGCAGGTTTAGAGATGTCATTTCTAAAGAATCGTCTGGGTTTTGACTTTACTTATTATTACTCATTAAGCAAGGATCAGATTGTTCAAACGCAAATTTCATCGGCTGTCGGATATGTTACAAAATCAATTAACGCCGGTGATATTAGAAATCGTGGTGTTGAGCTTGTCATTAATGGTAAGCCAATCGTAAGCAAAGACTTTAACTGGAATGTGAACCTGAACCTTTCAGCAAACAGGAATAAGGTTCTTTCTATGCCAAATGGTATTAGCGAAATTGTGTATGGCGCCGCCAGAGGATATGGTAATGCAGGTGTAACGATGAAACTGATTAAGGGACAACCTTATGGTAACATTTATGGAAGTTATTTTCAGAGGTATTCGCCAACTGCTCAGGATCCAAATGTATTGGATAAAGACCTTCCTCTGCTTATCGGAGCCAACGGTTTTCCAATCATTTCAGGTGGAACACAAAGGTTATTAGGAAATTCACAGCCAAATTATATCGTCGGTTTAGGTAACACATTTAATTACAAAAATTTTAGTTTAAACGTGTTGTTTGATGCCCGGCTTGGTTTTGAAAAATATAATTGGTTAGAAGATTTTTACTCTGCATTCGGTTTGCCTGATTACACCACCGATAGGAGAAGTTTTAAAGTCTTTGAAGGCAATCTGGCTAATGGAACCCCAAATACCAAGCAAGTTTGGCTTGGGCAAAGGATAGCACCTGATGGAGTTGATTATGGCGATGGCTATTACCGTATTTACTATAGAAATGTTTCAGAACCATTTGTAACTGATGCGTCCTGGGTACGTTTACGTTCAGCTAGCCTATCTTATAAATTTCCGGAGAGGTGGTTGCCAAGTAAAACCATCAAAAATGCCTCATTATCTGTTACAGGTAATAATCTTTGGCTATGGACTAAATACTATGGTGTCGATCCGGAATCGAGTTCGTACGATTCGGGAAGCAATAATGATGGTTCAGCAGGATTTACCTATCCTTCTGCCCGCACAATTATGTTTACACTTAATGTTGGATTTTAAAAAGGAATAAAGATGCAAAAGATTATAAAAAACACTTTGTTTTCAGCTTTAATTACCGCCCTTGGATTCCAGAGCTGTAAAGATAGTTACTTCGATAAGGTAGCTGATAATCCAAACCAGGTAACCGCTCCAACCCTAAATGCGTTGCTGGCTACGTCAACCTATAAGGCAGGATTTAACAATTACAATGTCGCTAGTATCATTTTACCTTATGTTCAATACACGGCTAATCCTGCTGCCAGTGGAGCAGGAGACACCTACCAGTCGATTGATTTCAGTACCACCTGGGACGCGCTGTATTTTGCAATGGCTGACGCGAACGAAATGAAAAAGCTCGCTGTCGCACAAAATTCAAGTGAATATAAGGGGGTAGCAGATTTGCTTATTGCATATAATTTGATCATGGTAAACGATTTGTGGGGTGATGCACCATTTTCGGAGGCCTTTAACATTAATAACCTTGTTCCAAAGTATGACAGGCAACAGGATGTATATGCATCATCTATGGCACTGGTAGATGAAGCCATTGTAGAGTTAGCGAAAACCTCCTCTACGGTGAAACTTGCAGCCGCCAGTGATTTGATTTATGGAACCAACACCTCGACAGAAAGAGCCAACTGGCTAAAAATGGCCTACGCATTAAAGGCACGTTTATTAAACAAAGTAAGTAAAACGAGCACCTACAATCCAGTGGCTGTATTGGATGCCGTAAGTAAGTCTTTTGCCTCTAACGATGAAGATGCGAGGATGCAAACTTTCAGGGAACGGAACTTTTGGGCAACTGTTGCACTCAATAATGCCAATCAATCATTAGGGGGGTGGTTGTCTGAACAATTAATAGATGCTTTAAACGGTAAAACATATCCCGGTATCGAAGATCCTCGTCTGCCAAAAATTACTGATAAAACGGTTGACGGTATTTATATTGGTACGGTAAACGGGGCAGGCAATAGATTACCCGGTGCTAATACCAGAAAAGATGAATGCTATATTTCCCAAAACTCACCATGGAGCGGGAACACTTCACCAATTTTTTTGGTAACCTATGCAGAACTAAAGTTTATAGAAGCTGAAGCTGCTTTTGATACAGACAGGACGAGATCCTACAACGCTTATTTAACCGCTATACGAGCTAACATGGATAAATTTCAGGTGGCAACTGCAGATAAGGAGATTTACCTGGCGCAACCTACTGTCGCCGTTGGCGCTGCATCGCTTACCAGAGATTTAATTTTTAAAGAAAAATATATCGCCACATATTTAAATCCTGAAGCCTGGAATGATGCCCGCCGCTTCGATTACAAATATAAAGACTTTGGTATGCCGGCCAATGCAGCCTTGCCAACCTTTATCAGACGGTTAGATTATCCCCAGGGAGAAAAAAGCAAGAATAGCTCAAACGTTCCTGTTGAAGTTCCGCGAACAACCAAACTTTGGTGGGATCAGTAACAATTTTATTAAAATAACTAATACAAAGCCCTTTCCTTTATCGGTAAGGGCTTTTTTCATAACTTTCTATAAATCATCACTCATGAACAAAGCCGCAATTATATTACTGTCTCTTATTTTGTTTTCAGTTTGTGGTTTCTGTCAACCTTTCCCGATAAAATCTGTATTGAGTTATCCATTCCCCTCTCAATTGGTTTCTTCCCCCTCCGGATCAAAAATTGCCTGGGCAGTAAATGAACAGGGTAAACGAAATATTTATACTGCAACAGCCCCGGATTATCAGGTAATGAAGCTAACCAGCTATAACGAAGATGACGGGCAGGAATTAACTAGTCTATCTGTTTCCGATGATGGAAAGTGGATTGTATTTGTCAGGGGTGGCGACCACGGCGGAAGGGATGGAGGTCCCGTAAATGCCGGTTCTTCTCCAGTTGCCCCGAAAATGCAGGTGTTAAGTATTCCTTTTGCAGGTGGAAAAACGATTACAATTGGAGAAGGAGATTATCCGGTGATTGCTCCGAATAGTAAAGATTTAATATTCTCCAGCGTAGGCCAGATCAAAATCGCAGCAATAGATGGTTCGTCTCCGGCAAAGAATCTATTCTACGCAAAAGGAAATAATTCAGGTTATAAATGGTCTCCTGACGGTACAAAAATCGTATTCGTAAGCAATAGAACTGACCATTCGTTTATCGGGATTTATAAAGATCAGTCAACACCCGTTCAATGGTTGTTGCCTTCATTTGCGAGGGATCACTCCCCTGCCTGGTCGCCCGACGGTTCAGAAATTACTTTCATCAGAACCCAGGGCTTGGGAATGGAGACCGATTCCATTTTGGCGAAGAAACATCAGCCCTGGGCAATCTGGACTGCGAATGTCATTACGGGTGAAGGTAAGCAGATTTGGAAAGCCCCCACAACGATCAAAGGTTCTTATCCATCAATTGAAGGTGGCGCAAATTTAGCCTGGGCAGCTGGGCGTATCATCTTCAGTTCCTATGAAGATGGCTGGCCTCATCTATATTCAATGGATAGCAAAGGGAGAAACAGGCTGCTGCTTACTCCCGGTAATTTCGTTGTCGAAAATGTAAAGCTCACGCAGGATAAAAAGACAATTATTTTCGCCGCAAATACAGGAAAGGACAAAGATGATTTGGACAGGAGGCATATTTATAAAGTTTCAGTTGACAAGGGCGATATGAAGCCGCTGAGTGGGGGCTTAGGTATTGAAGCCTATCCGGTAATTGCCGGCGATGGAGAGCAGGTTTATTGTTTGAGTGCCACGGCCCAAAGGCCCTTGTTACCTGCCGTTTTGCAGGATGGAGGGAAAATCAGGCTCATCGGGGAAGAATTGATCCCTGCTGATTTTCCGCTCAAACATATGGTTATTCCAGAGCATGTCAGCTTCCGGGCAGCCGATGGGCAGCTGGTTTATGGTCAGTTGTTCTCTCCTAAAAACCCACTTAAAAGTCATCCAGCAATTTTATATGTTCACGGCGGACCGCAAAGGCAGATGTATCTGGGCTGGAGTCCTATGGACTACTATTCCATTGACTACGGACTTAATCAATATCTGGTAAGCCTGGGCTTTACAGTTCTGTCGGTCAACTACAGGTTAGGCTTAGGCTATGGTTACGACTTTCACAAACCGCTAAATGCAGGTGCTCAGGGTGCATCGGAATATCAGGATATTAAAGCGGCGGGAGAGTGGCTGTCCGCTCAGGCCCATGTTGATCCTAAACGCGTAGGGATATATGGTGGATCATATGGCGGTTATCTCACGGCTTTGGCTTTAGGAAGAGATTCGAAGCTGTTTGCTGCCGGGGTTGATATTCATGGGGTAAATAACAGATTCAGTGCGAATACAGCTGAGGCCAAAGCGCCAGCACCTGATGCCACCCTTGCCGCTAAAATTGCACAGGGATCTTCACCGGTAAGTTATCTCAAAACCTGGACCTCCCCAACACTGATTATTCATGCAGATGACGACCGCAATGTTTCCTTCAGCCAAAGTGTGGACCTGGCAAAGAGGTTTGAGGATAAAAACTTTGAATTTGAATCTCTGGTGATTCCTGACGATACCCATCACTGGATGAAGTTTTCAAACGGGGTGAAGGTAAGTGAGGCAACAGCAGAATTTCTGAAACGTAAACTCTTTGGCAATTAACCTTTTTTGATTCTTTTCAAAATCATTAAACTCAACGGATTATAAGCATAACCGCTGATATTATTTTGAAGCATCACTACAGATTGATCATAAAACAGGGGCACTACCGGCGAAAAATCCATCACCATCTGATCCATCTTACGGTAAAGTTCAAAACGTTTTTCATTGTCGGCTTCGTAGTAACTTTGTTCAAATAACCGGTCAAATTCCTTGTTATAAAACGCGAAATAATTTGGCCCGTTGGGTACCTTATTTTTTGAATAAAACATGGACAGGAAGTTTTCACCGTCAGCATAATCTGCAAGCCAGGAACCACGAAAGAAGTTTACATGGTTTTTTGCCATCAGCTCTCTGAGGCTTGAACTTGGGCTCACATCAATTTTAACTTTGATACCAACGGCTGTAAGTTCACCCTGGATAAATTCAATCAGGTCTTTGTAGGTAGTTGTAGTGTTTAAAGTTATTTCTGGCAATCCTTTGCCTTCCGGAAAGCCTGCTTCTGTTAATAAATGAGCGGCTTTCTTTTGATCATAGGTATACCCATGGACTTTTGTACTGTCAAATCCAGGCATGCCCTTAGGTACAAAACCTGATGTTGCAGCAATTCCAATTCCATTTCTCAGGTATTTGATTAGCTTATCACGATCAATGGCATAGTTTATTGCCTGACGAATCTTCTTAATTTTCAGTGGTGAGTTTTTTACAATCGCTAAATTGGTGTCGACCAGAATTCCAACATATTCGGTGCACAGGTAAGGACTTTTTGTAAGGCTGAACTTCCCTTTGTACTTAGCACTCATTTTACCGCTTTTAGTCAAAATATCATCACGGTAACTTCCATCCACGTTATAATAAAAATCAAGATCCTTTTTCAGAAAGCTCATAAAACCACTTTGCTTATCGGTGATGAACGTGGCTTTTACAGCATCCAGATAAGGCAGGTGAACGCCCTTATCATCCTGCTCAAAGTAATGATCGTTCTTTAATAGTACCAGGATTTCGCCCTCTTTCCAATATTTAAATCTGAAAGGACCGGTACCTACAGGGTGACTTCTAAAATCTTTTCCATAATGTTCAACCACTTCTTTTGGTACTACCGAACAATATTGGGTGGTAAGCAAGCTCATGAAAGGGGGAAAGGGTTTCACCAGTTTGATCTGGAACGTAGAATCATTAATGGCAATGAAACTATGCTCATCCTTCACCTTGTCGCTAAAGATCCATCCACCTGAGGAAGCAACTTTTGGATCGATGAGCCGGTAAAAACTATATGCGAAATCCCTTGCTGTTACTTTTCTCCCTTTTCCATTTTTAAAGATGGGGTCATCATGAAAATAAACGTCATTACGAAGGTTGAATGTGTAAGTCTGGGCATCTTCAGAAATCTGCCAGCTTTTTGCAATGCACGGAATAGTTTGTAAAGAATCATTAACCTGAACCAGGCCATTGAAAATCTGATTAGTCATCCAGATCGCATTTTGATTGCGCGCAAAAGCCGGATCTATGGAGGTTAAGCCCTGATCGAGGTTGATGTTGAATACCTTTTTGCCATTATCCGTTGTGTTTTCCCTACACGAAAAGATGATGCTAGAGCAAAAAATCCAAAATATATATTTAAATGAGCCTTGCATGAGGGGAGGAATGTTATTTTTGCACAAATTAATAAATTTAATGCAGATGTCTTTTTTAAACGATTTATTTATTGGCCTTGATGCCGCTCAGCAGGAAGAACTTCAGGAACGTTTGGATTTGGTAGAACACAAAATTAAGTTTATGGACAAAATGCCTGTTGCTTGTCTGGATGCAGCAAACAATCTAAACTATTTGCTGGCGGAAGAAATTGCTTTAGCAGGTGGGATGCTGGAAGCAGATATTCTGGGTGCTGCATTTGTCATCTATTACGAACCTGGAAAAACGCTGACCGATTTAATGAGGGAAGTACCCGCAGTACTCAACGCAGAATGGCAGGCGGTTAAAAACAATCGGATTATCTTATTGAATGACGATGTCAACCGTGTACGCACTGCCGAAAATGCAGTGGCATTGATTGAGGATATTGCTGAAATGCTGCATCCCGGCTCCTTTATTTTTGGCCACGAAGGAGATAAGTGGATTAGGTTTGGAGCTTAGCCATTTGCTAAGACTCCGTATTTTTAACATGGGTAAATGATCTAAAACTTGCCCTGCTGGTTTAAAAGGTTAAAGTATTTATCCAGATTAGTACTCAGGGATTTTTCCATTGAGGCCTTGAAATCAGCCGGGGTTGGATGCCGGTTTTTCCATTCCGCAAAATAGGCCTGAAAAGCTTTGTCAAACTTTTCCTGGCCAATCTGAGATTCCAAAAGATAGAGCCATAGCGCTGTTTTGGCATAAGAAATCAATCCATATTCTTCTGAAGTTTTAAAGTCAGCTGCAGGGGTCTCAATGGCCGATTGCATAGGCACATTAGATAAGGCGCCATATACGCTGGCTAAGAACTTATCAGTAGGCAGCTCTTTAATCTTGGCCGGAATGGCATCCCCGAAAATAGAATTCGATTTGTATTTTTCAGCTTCGTACCTGAACTGGAAGAAAGTATTAAAACCCTCATCCTGCCAGGTGTGCATCCGCTCATTGCTTCCAAGCATGCTCATAAACCAGTTGTGTCCCACTTCATGGGTAATAACCCCGTCCAGCGTCTCCTTCTTTGCATCAGGGCTGGTAATTAATGTAATTGTCGGATATTCCATGCCACCACTTGCATTGTTTTTCGGACCCTCAATGGCTTGAACTACCGGATATTCATATTCTCCAATCCAGCTACTGTATTTTTTGGTGGCATCTTTAATATAACCGATGCTGTTTGCCCAAAGCGTATTTTTCTTATTGTGGTAATAGCTGAAAGCATCCACCACTTTGCCTGATGCTAATTTTACCGTATCGTATTGAATCACCAGGTCTTTATCTGCAAACCAGGCAAAATCAGGAACATTGTTAATGGAGTAGGTCAACGTTTTAGTTGCCGATTTGCTGATGGGACTATAGATCGTTGGCTTGTTCTGGTCTGCGGTGTTTTTTGCACCAATGGCTTTGTAGGCTGATAATTCATCTGTATTTTGCAGGGTGCCGGTTGCGCCCACTACATAAGCCGATGGCAAGGTAATGTTTACTTTATAATTCGCATATTCACTGTAAAATTCACCCATGTCCAGGTAAGGGAATTCATGCCAGCCATCTTTGTCGAAAACTGCCGGTTTAGGATACCACTGGGTAACCATGAATTCGGTTTCAGCATAACCTGATCGGGAAAAATAGCTTGGTAATTTAACGTTGAAATCTGTGGATATACTGATGGAATCTCCTGGTTTCAATGTGGATGGAAGTAAAACCTTCACAATATCGATGTATTGTGGATTTGGATGCGCTTCGGTTTTGGCCACTTTACCATCAACTTTGAAGTTCAGGCCGTCTATACTGCCATAGGTTATGTTTTTAAGTTTTTCCTTTCGGGAAGTATCACTTGTGATTTGCTGAAACAACGCTGTGGATTCATTTTTGTAGGCGTTCGGCCAAATATGAAACCAGATAAAATCAAGCGGGGTTGAGGAATTATTTTTATAAGTAATGGTTTCGAAGCCTTTCAGTGATTTATCCTTATCGTTTAAAGTAACATCAATATTATAGGTTAAGTGTTGTTGAAAATAGCTTTGTTGAGCAAAAGCCGAAAGGGAGAAGAGGAAGAGCAGTGTGGTTAGAATAGATTTATGCATATGTTTTTTCTTTGAAGATAATAAATTGTGATAAAATTGATCTTGTTTATTTAGGAACGTGGCTTTTTAAACTAAATTTCATTGATCTGGTACTCTTCAATTTTTCTGTATAATGTAGTTAACCCAATTCCCAGTAATCTCGATGTCTCTGTTTTGTTCCCTTTGGTATGGTGCAATACTTTTTGAATATGTTGTTTTTCTACCTGCTGGAGATTATAATTGTTTTCTAAGGGAGCCAGTTCAAAAAAATCTGGTGGGAGTGCGGAAATACTTAAGATGTCGCCATCTGATAAAATAACCAGTCGTTCGATGATGTTTTTGAGCTCTCTTATATTTCCCTTCCAGCTATATTTTTGAAAAATATCAAGCATTTTTTGATCGATTTTTATTTCCGGTTTGTTTATTTTCCCAGAAAAAGCCTTTAGATAATGTGTTGCCAAAGCAGCGATATCGGATTGGCGCTCACGCAGCGGAGGTAGTACGATGGTAAATACTGAAAGTCTGTAATACAGATCAGGCCTGAATTTTCCGGCAATGGCATCAGCCTTCAAATCTTTGTTGGTTGCCGCAAGGATGCGGACATTCACTTTGTTTGTAATGGTATCGCCAACCTTGATAAAACTCTGGTTTTCCAACACCCGAAGTAATTTAGCCTGTAGGTCCAGGTTCATTTCACCGATTTCATCCAGAAACAGGGTTCCACCATTGGCTTCTTCGAGCAATCCTTTTTTATCTTTATTCGCACCTGTAAAGGCACCGGCTTTATATCCAAAAAGCTCACTCTCCAACAGTTCAGGACTAAAGCCGCTGCAGTTTAAAGCAACAAAGGCCTTAGCTGCCCGCGCACTTTCATAATGGATCGCCTGGGCGAACACCTCCTTTCCTGTTCCTGTTTCGCCCAGAAGCAGCACAGTGGTATCAGTTTGACTTACCTTTTTTGCCAGTTCTATGGCTTCCCTCAACGCTTTTGATTTGCCTATAATGGTATTAAACTGATGTTTTTGGGCAGGTTGGTCTTGGGTGTTGAATTTGTGTTTCTGCAGGATTGCCTTTTCCATCGCTTTGTAAAGCAGCGGAATAATTTTATCATTGTCATCGCCCTTTACCAGATAATCAAATCCCCCGTTTTTGATCGCGAGAACTCCATCTGCAATGGTGCCATATGCGGTCAGGTTAATGACTTCTACATAAGGCTTAGCTATTTTAATATCCTTAACCAAAGCAACGCCATTTACATCCGGCAGTTTCACATCGCTGATTACGATATCAATATCATTGTTTTTTAAAAGCTTTAAACCTTCTTTTCCGGTTTCTGCCTGCAAAGTTGTAAAACCTTCTAATCCGATAATTCTGGAAAGCAGACTGCTAATTTTCTTTTCATCGTCAATGATGAGTACTGTACCGTTCATAGGGGTAATTTATGTTGCAATATTAAGGATAAATCGCTGTTCTTTGTTTGTACCTTTTTCGTTTCTTAGCTCAGGAAATAAAAGCATTTTGAGCATATTTGCTGTACAAAGCAAATATTATGTTTAAAAAGTTAACCTTGGCAATGCTAATAGGGTTTTGGAGTTTCTATTGTACGGCGCAACAGCTCCGTCCATCAAAATCTTCAGAAATTTACAGGGAAATCAAAACCTTAAAACATCTTCCTAAAGTGCTCTATCTGGCAGCTCATCCCGATGATGAGAATACGGGTTTGCTTTCCTGGTTAATTAATGATCAGAATGTGGAAACGGGATATCTGTCTTTAACCAGAGGAGATGGTGGGCAGAATTTATTGGGCGCTGAACAGGGCGCTGCCTTAGGATTAATCCGTACGCATGAATTACTGGAAGCCAGAAAGCTGGATGGCGCTACGCAATTTTTTACAAGGGCTATTGATTTTGGTTTCTCCAAAAATACAACTGATACTTTTAAACAATGGGATGCTGACAGCATCACAGCGGATGTAGTATGGGTCATCCGCAAGTTCCGTCCGGATGTGATCATCTGCAGATTTCCGCCAACTGCTGCCGCCGGGCATGGCCAGCATGCTGCATCTGCTGTGGTGGCAGAAAAAGCTTTCGCAGCTGCAGCTGATAAAAACATGTTCCCTGCACAATTGAAATATGTAAACGTATGGCAACCTAAAAGATTGTTGTGGAATACATTTCGTTTTGGCGCTGTAAACACGACGGCGGAAAACCAGCTTAAAATAAATGTAGGACAGTATGATGCGCAACTTGGCATGGGCTATGGCGAACTGGCCGGATTAAGCAGAAGTTTACATAAAAGTCAGGGCGCAGGAACGCAATCTGTAGCGGGTTTGAGAACAGAATATTTCACCCATGTGGCAGGCCAGCCCGCGAAAGAATCTCTTTTCGATAAAATTCCCTTAAACTGGTCGGATAAAGGAATTGGTGATATAGATGAACTGATTGATATTATATTATTATCATTTGATTATAACCACCCGGATAAAAGCCTGCATGGTTTATTGATGCTCCGTAAAAAGCTTACGGAAATACAGGATGTAAATCTTCGAAAAGATAAAATTACTGCAATAGATCAGATTATTTTAAGTTGTACCGGATTTATGGGAGAGGTGGTAACCAGTCAGGCAGAAGCAGTTGCAGGCAATAGTTATAATTTCCGCCTCAATGTAATATCAAGATCTTCAGATCCGGTTATTCTGGAACAGGTGAACTGGATTAACCAAACAGATGTGCTAAATAAAAGAGTCGCCGGTGATTCATTGATCACTTTAGAAAGAAAGATACAGATCCCTGCAGTGGCAACCCCAACAGAACCATACTGGCTTTCGGCACCAGCTAAAAATGCGGCGACTTTCAGCGTACCCAACGATACATTAGTCGGAATGCCAGAGCGGGCACCAGAATTGAATGTAGCACTAATCCTCAAAATAGGAAGCGACAGATTTACAGTTCAGCTTCCATTATCTTTCAAGAAATTAGATCCTGTTAAAGGGGATGTAGTTGAACAATTACGAATTATCCCGGCAATGGACTTAAGTTTTACAGAGCCCGTTTACTTTGCAAAAGAGAAAGAAGGGCTAACCGTTAGCCTTCGCCTGAAAGCGAATAAAAATATTAATTACGGTAAACTTAGTTTCAAGATTGGAAATACAGTAGTTAAAACCTTCACAGGGATAAACCTGGCAGAAAATACAGTAACAGTAAAAGATTTTCTTATTGCGGCTGAAGATCTTACGAAGATTAAAACCAGTCAGAATAAAGTTGAGGCCATATTCTCATCAGAAACAAATGAATTTAGCAAAGGACAGGTACTCATCCAATATCCTCATTTGCCTTCCCTGCAGTATTTTGTTCCCGCCACAACCTGGTTATTGAAAGGGGACATTAAAGTGCTGGCCAAACGGATTGGCTATATACAGGGAGCTGGTGATTTGATCCCTGAGTTTTTAAGACAGGCCGGTTTACAGGTTGATGTATTAAGTGAAGCAGATATTTTAAGCCCGGCAAAGCTCGCCGGATATGACGCCATTGTTACCGGCGTTCGCGTAATCAACACGGAGAAAAGAATCAGGAACTGGCAGGGAGCACTAAATGCTTATGTAGAAAACGGCGGTACAGTAGTAATGCAATACAACACCACCCAGGATATGGCGCTGCAGAATTTTGGTGTTTACCCTTTCAATATCGGTGGCAAACGGGTTACCGAAGAGCACGCTGCTGTTAAATTTTTGATCCCTGACCATAAACTCTTAAACTACCCGAACAAAATCACTGCGGATGATTTTAAAGACTGGGTACAGGAACGTGGTGCCTACTTTCCCGATCAGTGGGATCCAAAATATGAGGCTTTGTTTGAGATGAATGATACCGGAGAAGAGCCCTTAAAAGGTTCAACCCTTTATGCAAAGTACGGAAAAGGCAATTTTATATATAGTCCGCTGGCGTTTTTCAGGCAGCTGCCAGCCGGGAACATTGGAGCAGCAAGGTTGTTTTTCAATTTCATATCAGCGGGAAAATAAATGAAAAACCAACTGAGAAACTGGAACACCTGGTACATCTTGCTGGCACTGGCGTTAATCCTTCAGGTGCTGTTCTATTTTCTGTTTACTAAATTCTGGGCATGAGCAACTTCGACTGGGCAGTTTTGCTGTTTACCTTACTTGCCGTTGTGGTTTACGGGGTATATATTGGGCGCGGACAAAAAAGCAATGCCTCTTATTTAAAGGCAGATAATAAAATGCCCTGGTACATTGTACTTTTAGGTATTATGGCCACCCAGGCCAGCGCAATCACCTTTCTTTCCGCTCCGGGTCAGGCATATACTGATGGGATGCGGTTTGTGCAGTATTATTTCGGACTGCCATTAGCGATGATCGTCATCTGCATCACTTTCATCCCGATTTTTCAGCGTTTAAATGTATATACTGCTTACGAGTATCTGGAACAACGCTTTGATAAGAAGACGAGGGTGTTAACTTCCCTTCTCTTTCTTTTCTCGCGGGGCCTTTCAACCGGAATCAGTATTTATGCGCCAAGTATCATTCTCTCCAGTGTATTAAACTGGAACATTTATTTAACCAATGTACTCACCGGCGGAATACTGCTCATCTATACTTATGTTGGCGGAGCGAAAGCCATCGCCCATACTCAAAAACTTCAGTTTGTGATTATTTTGGCAACCATGGCTTTTGCAGGCTTCTTATTGGTACAGCGCATGCCTGAAGGTGTTAATTTTTCAGATGCACTTTACCTGGCAGGTAAGTCAGGTAAACTCAATGTGATTACTACTGAGTTTGATTGGAAAGATAAATACAATATATGGAGCGGGATGATTGGTGGTTTTTTTCTGGCGCTGTCATACTTTGGAACAGATCAGAGTCAGGTAGGCCGGTACATCACAGCAAAGGATAATACGAATGCAAAAATGGGTTTATTGCTCAATGGACTGGTAAAAATACCGATGCAGTTTGCAATCTTATTAATTGGTGCGCTTTTATTTGTTTTCTTTTCATTGAAACCAGCGCCCGTTTATTTTAATGAACGCGCCTACAGCTTGCTGAAAGAGACACAGCCCGAAAAGGCGCAGGGTTTTGAGAGAGAACACGGCAAACTGGAGGCTGCGTTTAACACCCAATCCAAAGCTATCCTGGCCCAACATAAAAATCAGTCGACTACACTAAACCAAGCCATACAGGACTTTAAGATTACCCAGCAAAGCATCAGGGATTTACATGGAAAAGTTGAACAAGCAATCAATGATTCTGCACTTAATGCGGAAAAAACCGATACCAACTACATCTTTTTGTATTTCGTAAAAAATAACCTCCCCATTGGGATGATTGGTTTACTGTTTGCCGTCATCTTTCTCGCCAGCTGGGGGTCAATATCAGCGGCTTTAAATTCGCTGGCAGCATGTTCATTGAAAGATGTTCATCTCATTTTCAGAAAAAATGGTGTAGATGATGAAACCGAATTGAGATACAGCAGACTTCATACTTTAGGCTGGGGGATATTTTCAATCGCAGTTGCGATGTTTGCCACACAGATGGGTTCACTTATAGAGGCAGTGAACGTACTCGGCTCGCTGTTTTACGGACCGATACTCGGAATTTTTCTTGTCGCATTTTATTATAAGAAGATAGACGGTCCCCTGGTTTTTATTTCAGCAGTACTATCAGAAATTGTTGTAATTGCCGTTTATGAGTTTGATGTAGTGTCGTTCCTGTGGCTAAATGTAATAGGTGCCGGTGCGGTAATTCTTTTTTCGACTTTAGGATTATTATTTTATCGTCCCAAAGCATTAATTTCGTAAACTCAAAACAACAAATACAGATAATATGACTATGAAAATGATTAAATCGATTACCATGCTTTTTACCGCATTTACCATTTCTGTAAGTGCGATGGCTCAGGATGCTGCACAGCCAAAGCCGAGCCCAGCTGCAACGGCAACGGGAAAGGTAAAAGGAGCTACCATCACCATTAACTACAGCAGTCCTGCAGTAAAAGGCCGCAAAATCTGGGGTGGTTTAGAGGCTTATGATAAAGTTTGGCGCGCAGGTGCAAACGAGGCTACTACCTTCGAAACAGACAAAGATATTGTAGTAGAAGGTAAGCCACTTGCTGCAGGTAAATACAGCTTTTTTCTGATTCCAAAGGAAAGTGGTGTATGGACAGCAATTTTTAACAAGGAACCAAAACAATGGGGCGCATACAAATACGAAGAAGCTAAAGATGTATTGCGTGTAGAGGTAAAAACAAAGGCTTTAAAAGCTACACAGGAGCGCCTGGTTTACAAAATCACTAAATCTGGGTTCTCTTTAGACTGGGATAAAGTTTCTGTTCCGGTTGCTATAAAATAAGCGACAAAATATGTTCAATAATAAGCGATAAGCTATTTTCAAAAAAAAGACCATTCCCAAAACGGAATGGTCTTTTTTATTTCATGACGGTTTGATAAGCGCATTTGGAAAGAAGGTAAAACATAACTTTTACTTAACCTTAAATTGGTAATTTAGGCCACTACAATATCGATCACACAAATACAATGAAATTTTCCATCAGCATCATTGCCCTATCATTACTTTTAAACTTAAACGTTTTAGCGCAATCGAACACTACTACATTTTCCATCAGAGATAAACGGCCGGTTGATCTGGTCAATGTTTTCCTGGGGTCTTCCGGCGATCACGGACAAATGTCGCCTGCGGCATCTTACCCGTTCAGCATGCTCAGCATTGGTCCTCAAACCTATCCCAAAACCCATACCGGCTACGAGTATCTGGCAAAGAAATTCGAAGGTTTCACTCATAACCGTTTTGAAGGCGTCGGCTGCCAGGGCTCGGGTGGAAATATTTTCATCAAGCCATTCTTAGGCCATGATCCGACTCAGTCTGTTTTAATCAAATCTACCGAAATGGCTTCGCCAGGATATTATGAAGTTGGGTTTGAAAATAAGATTAAAGCCAGTTTTGCGGTTTTAAAAAATGCCGGGAAACACCTTTATCAATTCCCAGCCGGTGAAAAAGGAATTTATCTGGATCTGGGCTATGCCTTTAATGGCGCTTTCGTTGCTGAAGAGCATGTTGTGAATGGGGGGAACGTGAGCGGCTGGATTGAGTCGAGAACCACCTGCGGTGCCGGGAAATACAGAATTTACTATGATTTGGAAGTGACCGGAAGTGCAACCTGGGAAAAGATATCTGATCATAAACTCATCATAAAATTAAAATCAGGTGATAGCAAAGCTGAGATCAATGTCGCGCTTTCCTCGGTAAGTGCCGAAGCTGCGAAAAAATCTATTAATCACAATGCGTTGCCACAGCTTAAATTGCAAAGCAGTGCAGACTGGAATACCAGCCTTTCTAAAATTGCAGTGAGCGGGAACATGAATAGTGCTAAATTGTTTTATTCCCTGCTATATCGTACCATGCAATCACCTTACGTCATCTCTGAGGAAAGTGGTGAGTACAGAAACACAAAAGGGGAGTTGAAAAAAGATAAACAAATCCGTTATAACGGATGGGCAATCTGGGACAATTATCGCACCCAGCTGCCCCTGCTCTCGTTGATTGCACAGGATCGTTTTGCTGGTATGGTTACCTCTATTGCCGATCTTTACAATTCCGGAAAAAAAGATTATGCTACGCAGAAAGAACCCTCAAATACGGTACGTTCGGAACACGCCATTGTTGTCCTGCTTGATGCTTACCGCAAAGGTTTCCCTGTGGATTTTGCTTCCATTACCGATTCTCTGGTAAAAGAAATTGAAGGGCTTGATTATAAATCGCCCGATAAAGCCCTCGAATCGAGTTACGATAATTGGGCACTTTCTGAAATCTTTAAAGTTCTGAAGAATAAAGACAAGTCGGATTACTATAAAAACAAAGCCCTCGAATATAAAAAGTACTGGAACAAGGATTTCAAAGACCTGAATAAAAATGATGTTGACCGGATGCAAGCGCGTGGATTGTACCAGGGAACCATCTGGCAATACAGGTGGTTTGTTCCTTACGATTTTAAGGGCTTGATTGAATTAGATGGGGGAGAACAAGCTTACCTGGCGAAATTAGATGAGTTTTTTGAGCGAGATTTATACAATCATGCCAATGAGCCGGATTTGCAGGTTCCTTTAATGTATAATGTTACTAAAGCAGGATATAAATCGCAATACTGGATGCACCAGCTGGCCGCAGATACTGTGATACAGAACTACTTTAATGATAACAGCCGTGGCATTGGTTCATTCATTGGAAAGATTTATAAAAACGAACCGCAGGCATATCTGAGAACAATGGATGATGATGCCGGTGCCATGAGTGCCTGGTATGTTTTTACCGCAAGTGGCTTTTCTCCTGCATGCGTAGGGTGGCCGGTGTATTACCTGAATGTTCCCCTTTTTCCGTCCTTGTCTTATACATTACCGAATGGAAAGCGCTTTAAGATCGAAACCGAAAACTTCAGCCTTAATAACAAATACATTAAAGCGGTATACTTAAATGGAAAGGAATACCACAAAAACTATATTACGCAGGATGATATCAATGCGGGCGGTGTGCTCAAGATTGTTGCCTCAGCTACACCAATAAAACGCAGCAGCACTGAGAACTGGATATCTGCCATGGAATAAGTGTTTAATACTTCTGGTAAAACGTACAGGTGTTTTTACTAAAATTGATTTTTTTCACTTTAGCGCTAAAACAAAATTTAAAATGCCATGTTGTGGATATATAAAACATTTACGTCATGGCACCATTAAAAATAAGCGAAGAGCAAAATGCAGCACTTACCAATAAAAGTAGTGTGGAGGAGCGTCAGGAACAGCCATTAGAGCTACATCCGGAAGCGTATAAGGTGAATGGTCCTTCACCAGAAAAAATGAAGACGGTATCATCTTCATTGAGAAGCTACGCAAGCGGTTTGTACGGTTTGTTGTAATAAAAACTTTTGTATTCAGGTGTTTGCTTTTTCAAATACCTTCAAATTAATTTTCATACCCATAGATGCATAAAGTCTGATGGGTATTTTTTTGTCCCGACGTCAGTGAAAGAGTAATTAAATCCCCGTTTTTTATTTTTAAGTGGATTTTATTCTACATAATATGCTGAAGATGTGGTTCGTAAGTTGATTGCCCGATTGGATTGATTTTTGAATTTATGTTTGAACCAAACAGATGTGCCTTATTGCTACACTATAAGGCTTTCGGACAAACATAAATCATTGATTAATGATCAAATATCTAAAGCTGCTCTTGATTACGGTAATCTTTGTTGCGGTACAATTAAGCAGAAGCCATGCACAGTACATGCTTAAAGAAGCTGATGCGCAATACCAGTTGTACAACTTTAAGAAAGCAATTGATTTTTATGAGCAGGCATATAAAAAGAAACCAACTCTGTATGCGGCTGAGCGGCTTGGTGAATGTTACGCGTTTACAGGCAACTATACACAAACCGAAAGCTGGTATGCTATTACTGCCGGCATGCCAGATACTCATCCTGAAAATGTACTGCACTATGCCCGGGCACTCCAGCAAAATGCGAAATATGCTGAGGCCAAACAGGCTTATAGAAAGTATAAAGAACTGAATAAAGATTCCGCTGCTACCCAAAACAACACCTGGCTTTTGAGCTGCGATTCATCACTGATTTGGATGCAGAATCCAACAAGAACCATTGTTTCAAACCAGGGAAAGCTAAATTCTCCCCAATCAGATTGGGGTGCCTTTCTGCACAACAATACTTTAACATTTGCTTCCGATCGGGGAAATGTTGCCAATGGCTCAATGTCGCAAATACCATTCCTGGTTTTTGATGGAGCCAAACGACCTGATAAAACAGTGTATGGCTGGACAGGGAATGCCTACCTCAAGCTTTATTCAGTAAACAGCGCGGGGAACCTTCAGTTATTTCCTGTAGATGCCAATACGGCCTACCATTTAGGACCCGCAAGTTTTACGGCAGATGGACTGGAAATGTATTTTACGGTAACCAAAATCCCTCAGAAACCTGTTTATGTCAACGGTAAGCTGGCCACGGTAAACGTAGAGATATTCTCGAGCAAACAGAATGCCTCGGGAAAGTGGTCGGCACCAGTACCTTTTAAATTCAACCGGGTAAACGAATACTCCCTAGGCGATCCATTTATTAGCCCGGATGGAAATAGTTTATATTTTGTATCGAACATGAAGGGAGGTAAAGGCGGTACAGACATTTACCTGAGCAAAAAAACGAATGCCGGCGAATGGGAGCTTCCGGTAAACCTGATGGATATCAATACGGAAGGAAACGAACGGACCCCCTATTTTTATAATAATTATTTTTATTTCAGTACCGACGGAAGAATCGGGATGGGGGGACTCGATATATTTGAATCACAACTTATTGAAGGTAAATTTTCGGCAGCAAAGAATCTGGGCTATCCAGGCAACTCACCACAGGATGATTTTGCATATATCAAATCGGGCCCCAAAAGTGGCTATCTCAGTTCTAACCGAAACGGAGGATTGGGAAGCGACGATATCTATCGCTTTGAAGAGCAGCAGGTGTTTGCCTTCAAACTCAGTGGAAGGGTTTTCGATAAACTCAGTCGCCAGCCTTTAGGGGATGCCATTGCAACACTTACTAAAACAGACGGACGGACTTTAAAAATACAGACAGATGAAAACGGAACCTTTAGATTTAACCTGGACGCAATATCCAATTATAATCTAGTCGCCGATAAAACAGGTTTTAGAAGTGATGCAACTAAAATATCGACGGTAGAATTAGCCGCTTCAACGGAAATACATAAGGATCTTTATCTCGAAAAAATCGTTTTGGATAAGCCAATTCGTTTGGAAAACATTTATTACGATTTCGATAAATTTAACATCAGGCCTGATGCCGCCATTGAGTTAAATAAGCTCGTGAAAATGATGCAGGAAAATCCTACAATATGGATCGAGCTGGGCTCACATACCGATAGTCGTGGCAATGACCAGTATAACCAGTGGTTATCTCAAAGCAGGGCAAATGCCGCTGTAAAATACATTGTAGAGAGGGGGATTGATAAGAATAGAATTACTGCGATGGGTTATGGAGAGCGCAGATTGCTGAACGACTGTGCTAATGGAATAAAATGCAGCGCTGCCGAACATCAGCTAAACAGGCGTACTGAATTTAAGATTGTAAAGCAGTAATTGCCAGCGAACAGTTTCCCCGCTTATTTGTTATCAGGATGTCTCAATGATGTACAATATAACATGAATGTAATATGAGGGTAAGTGCTGGTATCTTACTGTTCCGCGAAACGAATAAAGAACTGGAGTTTTTTCTCATCCATCCGGGTGGACCAATTTTCGCAAAAAAAGAATTTGGTGTATGGTCTGTTCCCAAAGGGGAACTGGATAAAGATGAGGAACCTCTGGAAGCAGCAATCAGGGAGTTTGAAGAGGAAGTGGGAACAAAGGTTAATGGTGATTTTATTGAGCTGGATTACATCATTCAAAAAGGAGGAAAGAAAGTATTGTGCTGGGCATTGGAGGGTGATATAGACACGTCTACCGTAAAGAGTAATACCTTTGAAATGGAATGGCCCCCAAAATCAGGAAAGTTTCAGGATTTCGTTGAAGTGGATCGCGGGGAGTGGTTTAATTACGAAAATGCCTGCAAGGCCATCAAAGACAGGCAGGTTCCGCTATTGGATCAACTTGTTGCAATCAGGGCTAGGCAATAAGTTCGAAACTTAATTTATGCTTTTCAGATCCGTTAATAATAATGGAAACCTGATGATCCCCGGGATGAAACTTCCGGGTAGTAATGAGTACAAATTTTTGTGCCCTGGTGATGTTGATCCCCGATCCCGGCAGGTATTGCCGCTCGGATATTTTATATACCTTTTTGGTATTCTGACCATTTTGCTTTTTGTAATACACAGCATATTCCAGCCTGACTTTTCTTTCGCCCGGATTTTCATTTTTTATCGTAAAAGAAAAATGAAGACGTTCGCCAATTTTAACAACTGGGGTCAGAAGTTTGAAATTACTAAGCAGTATGCCGTCATCATCTAAACCATAATGTTTCAGTATAGCTGGATGGCCCTGTTTCAATAATGTTCTGCTGCCATGTTTAATTATCGCGTCGGTATGGCTACTTAATCCTGACCACTTCTTTGCAATGTCAACAATAACCTGAGGATGATCTTTTGCAATATCGTTCAAGCTGTTGGCAACACTTCTTCGCACATATTCAGAATCATCCTGTTTTAAATTCTCCAGTATCGGTAGAATTGATGAAGGGTCTTTTTTCAGGTAGGGAATGCCCATCGCCCAGGGAAGGCGCGGCCTGCTACCCTCGCTGGCCAGCCGCCGCACTTTGTGGCTTGAATGCAACGACCATTCCTCCATTCTACAGATCATTTGATCCTGGTATTTTAAAATAAATGGCCTCACCGCGAATTCGCAGCTTACAAACTGGGTCACGAATTCCAGGGCTTCTGCAGATTCTTCAAAGAAATCTATACCATAGGTTTCCAGGTAATCAGGAAGAAACATGTAAGCTAAGCCGTCAGCCCCAACGCCATTCAGCTTCAGCTGCTCAATCGTTTTTTTAATCAGCTGAATATTCTCCCCATAGTCGTCTTTCAAAAACTGATGCATTACAGCAGTGGTGTGTTTCATTCGCTCTTTTAACTCCTTCGACTCAAAATCAGGAGTAAAAATTTTAGCAATGAATTTCTGCTGATCAAATCCCGGCAATGTTTTCGAAAGCGCATCGCTTAATTTATCGTAGAAAGAATGGGAATAAAGGTCTTTTAATAAGCTGGCCATGATCTGGGATTTACGATCAAAGTTAAACGATAGTGGTTTTATTTTTAATTATTGTTTTGAACATTGTTCAGTGTCAGGTACCGTTTTAATGATATGTACTTATTCTGTTAAAAATGATGCATACCTTACAGGTTTTAGCATTTTCTTTCCCAAATTTGCTAATCACTAAAAGCAGCATCAAAATGAATATAGGATGGATTGGTTTAGGCACCATGGGAGTTCCAATGGCCACACAACTTTTAAAAGCAGGATATCAGCTTACCGTTTATAACAGGAGTGAAGGTAAGGCTTCGGAACTTGAAGCATCCGGGGCGACTGTTGCCCACTCGCCACAATCGTTGATTGAGAAAACGGATGTAGTGATTGTGATGGTTACAGATGATCAGGCCATCAGGGCAGTTTTTGAAGGTGAAAATGGTTTGTTAAATGCCAGTACGTCCGGAAGAACGATCATTAACATGAGCACCGTTTCTCCAGCGATTTCAAAAGAGATGAGTGAAAAATGTAAGGCTATTGGTTTTGAATATCTCGATGCTCCCGTTTCAGGCAGTGTCAAGCAAGCCGAAACCAGTCAGCTTGCCATTATGGTAGGAGGTGATCAAACCGTATTTGACAGTGTTAAGCCGATCCTTGAAACGATGGGTAAAATGGCTGTTTTAGTAGGGGCCGTCGGTGCCGGGAATTACGCTAAGCTGGCCATCAACTCTTTACTTGCTTTATATACACAGGGTTTAGCTGAAACGATTTTGTTTGCGAATCAAAATGGTGTGCGTTCTGAAGATTTACTGAATCTGATTAACAATGCAGCAATAAGTAATGTATTTACCAAAATTAAAGGGGATGCAATACTGAATGATAACTTCCAGCCGGCCTTTACACTAAAAAATATTGTAAAGGATTTGCGTTTAGCTAAAGATGATGGTCTGGAATCGCCTTTGGCAAAAACCGCATTGGCATCTTTTGAGCAGGCAGAGGAAAGTTATGGTAATGAAGATTTGATTGCGATTATTAAAGCTTTGAAATAGCCAGATCGGGCTCACTATCCATCATGGGTAGATCTATAAAATATCTGAGCGGATAGGTTATAGATCTATTTATATGATATAGAGCCAAGGCTTACATCCCCATTAATCCGGGATAAATTCTGATAAATACCTGGCCACTAACTGGATTTTTACCATAAAGTGAGTTTAATGCCGCGTTGGTATTATAAAAAGACAGCTGTCCGCCTAGTGCTGTTCGGAATTTTCCTAAGTTAAGAATATCATAGTTGATACCTAAGCTGAAGGCATTGACACCAAATGAACCATTTCCGAAAATATCTGTGTTGACATTCAGCTCCTCTGCCGACTTCTGAACCCATTCATACCGGGAATAAACAGCCAGCTTGTTCAACCTATAGGTGGCTTCAGCCAGTACCGCGTTTTCCCCAGCATGGCCTTTAGTTTTATTTAGTCCCCAAAGCAAGGTTGCATTCAGGTTTTCCTTTTTACCCAGTGGTAAGGCATAAATTGCAGAGGCAATTGTTCTCTTTACATTTTCGGTTTCATGCAGGCTTTCAGGGCTTTTAATCCACCCCTGTGATATCTGTAACGCCCAATTCTTAGTCGGGTTATAGGACAACCGTGCACTGTACGAATCAAAAAGGGGTTGATCAAAATCGAAGCGGTTCTCATCCGGCTCTCTGCCCGTAAACGAAGATGCTTCAAGCTTCAATTTATCATACCGGTATCCAATGGTGGCTACACCGAAAGTAATATGTGTTCCATCATTCCAGTGGTGGGAGATAGGCGCATCGGGATTGGACAAGGCCGACGGGCGGTGCATGAAAGCTACAGATCCAAGCGCAGGTTCGCCAGGATAACCCAGATATAATGTAAGATCTGATTTTTTTGAAAAGGAGTAGGTATAAGCTACAGATAGTTCTGAAATTAAATCATGCGGATGTTGCCGGTCTACCAACGGCTGCCCCTTCCAGCTTTCACCTGTTTGAAATAGCAAAGGATAGCCGGCACCTCCCTCCGTAAGCCTGTCGAGGGAAAGCATGCTGCTGAAATGGAACAGTCCTTTTGCACCAACCTTTTGCTGTCCCATAAACATGAACCAGTTAGGTGCATCCAATTTCTCTCCCCCTCTGCTGCCTTTTTCTGCAAGGTCTTGTTTGGTATATCTGAGTGCAACACTACCATGCATCATGTACATCCACTTTTTGGAATGGTGCATGGTGCCATACATTGGAGCGGCATCAGGCAGCCAGGAAGTTCCGGAGCCGTTTCTTTGCATTGGTAGGTTTAAAGAGTAGGCATGACTCATAGGCACTTCGGTATTCATTTGCCCCATCTTGTGCCCGTTATGGTTCACTTCAGTAGAATCCTTTCTGGTGCTGTCATTTAACTTGCCCATATGCATATTGTGCTGCGCACGCGTAATGCCTGTGGCAAATAGCAAAACGGAAAAAAGAATCTTCAATTTCATAGGTAATGATCATTTGTGTTGTGCAAAATTAGTGAAGCACAAAGAAATGGCGTTATATGATTGCCTTAATTGTTTATATGATTTTTCTTTCATTAACGAAAAAATATCTGTAAATCAGTTTGTTAAAGAATTTTATAAAAATAAATAACATAATATTTGTATCGTACGAAAAACATCGTACCTTTAGTTTATGAAGAATAATAAGTCTGACATTAATTTACCGGAACCTACCAAAGCCGAATTAGAAATCCTGCAGGTGCTCTGGGAATTCGGTCCCTCTACCGTTCGTTTTGTAAACGACAAATTGAATGAGAATAGGGAGGTAAATTATACTTCAACCTTAAAGCAGATGCAAATCCTAACTGAAAAGGGAATCTTAAAGCGTGATGAAAGCCAAATGAAGCACATTTACATTCCCGTGGAAGCAGAAGAGAAGACAAAGGTGCAATTGCTGGATCGCTTTGTAAACACATTGTATAAAGGATCCGCATCGCAGCTGGTGATGCAGCTTTTGGGAAATGAAAAAACTTCAAAGGAAGAAATCGAAGAGATGAAGCGGCTATTGGATAGCATGGAGTAGTTACAAATTGCTAAAGAAACACCATTATGGAATTTAAGCTCATGAACCTGATGCCTGAAAGCTGGATACATGCTCTAGGTGCAACCTTATTTCACTCTCTATGGGAGGGGGTAATTCTGGCACTTTTAGGTGCTGTTATTATGTTTGCTACCCGGAAAACAAGTGCAAATATGCGGTACAATTTTCTTGTTGCTTCTTTATTTTTGTTTGTAGTGGCTATGGCTGTCACTTTTTGTCTGGAACTTCAAAAGCAGGGCGGATCCCTATCCTACCAGAAACTGGATGGGAAAGAGATTGGGATTAATCTTAAGGTGCTTAATAATGACAGTTTAGTAAGCTCGCCCGAATATATGGCGTTTTGGGGAGCAGAAGGGTTGCTGAATATCCTGAATGCCTATTCCCTGCAAATTGTACTCGTCTGGTTTCTGATCATTTGCGCCAGAAGCGTTCAACTGTTTGCCGGCTTAAATGGTATTGATCGCTTAAGAAAACATCAGGTTTACCCAGCAGGATTGATATGGGAAGAACATTTGATAGTACTTTCGGATAAAATTGGCTTAAAGAAGCAGGTAACATTGCTTCAATCCGGTATCGCGAAAGTGCCTATGGCTTTCGGACATTTCAAACCCCTTATTCTAATTCCCCTTGGTTTGTTTAATAGCCTGTCGAGCGCCGAAGTAGAAGCCATTTTATCTCATGAACTTGCCCATATTAAAAGACGGGATTTCCTGGTCAACCTGCTTCAGAGTTTTATTGAAATTATATTCTTCTTCAATCCTGCGGTACTTTGGCTATCGCAATTAATCAAAACCGAGCGTGAACATTGTTGTGATGATTTGGCCATTGCCTGTATTAGCGACCGGAAAAACTATGTTAAGGCTTTGATATCCTGCCAGGAGTTTGAGCAGTGTGCACCTGCTTATGCAATGGGGATAACGGGCAAAAAAGGCACCTTGCTGAACAGGGCAAGCAGAACGTTATTAAAAACCAATTCAACATTAAACAAAATGGAAAAGACAATATTAACCGTCGCACTGGTATGTACAGTGATATTTACGGTAGCCTTTAAAAGCGTAAGCAATGCTGCGGTTTTCAACCGAAATGACCGGGCAATAAGCCAGGTGCTGCAGCAGGATACTTCAAAAAAAATACCTGCGAGAGACAATAAATCAGCCGATATTCTGGAAAAGGAAATCGGGCAAAAAATTACAGATGCAACTCAGAAGTCAGTTGCTGCCGCAGACGCCAGGCAGGCAGCCATCGATGCTAAACAAGCTATTAAAGATGCAAAGCAGGCCCGGATTGATGCGAAACAGGCTGGCATAGATGCGAAACAAGCTAAAATTGATGCAAGGCAGGCGGCTATCGACAGTAAGCTGGCTGAAGAAGATGCCAAATGGATCGCTCAAGACCAGTTGCAAGAGCCCACGCCTGATAAGGCGCCCAGAATGCCTAAAGCACCCAGACCTCCAAAACCGGTGAGGGGAGCAGTTGGGGTTGTTCCTCCAACGCCTCCTACGCCTCCAACTCCGCCTACACCTATTACTGGCCCGGTTTCAATCACTCCACCTGTACCACCCGCTCCTCCTTCACCTGGAAAAAGAACAGGCAAAACAAATGTGGAGCATGTGGTTACCTCGAAAAGTGTGACCAACGGAGATGGACACGATTATACGACTGAGATCAATAAGCAGTTATTGAAAGATCAGATCATAAAAAACACGAATAACTTGTCCTATAAGCTAAACAAAGATGAGCTTATCGTAAACGGAATTAAACAAAGTGCAGAAGTACAGAAAAAATATAAAAGCAAGTACCTGAAAAATGACGGCCATAGTTTGATGTATAACTACCTGATAGAAAAATCTTCTTCTGGTCAATAAGTGTACTTTTATATCAGCGATCCTAACCACGCTATGTATGAATGCCTACAGCACAATTCATAGCGTGGTTTTTATTCAGCATACTATAGCTTATCTCCTGTTGTTTAGACAATAAATTGATTGAGTATCAAAACACCCGCTAAGCCCAGCACCGAAACAATGCTTTCCATTGCAGTCCAGGTACGGAAAGTATCCTTCATTGACAATCCGAAATATTCTTTAAACATCCAGAATCCTGTATCATTCACGTGAGAGAACATCAGGCTGCCCGCACCTACAGCCAGCACCATTAATTCAGCAGGGGCGCCTAAACCAATCAGCGGTAATACCATTCCTGATGCAGTAAGCGCTGCTACAGTGGCAGAGCCCAATGTAACACGTAATGAAGCAGTAATCAGCCAGGCCAGTAGCAGCGGGGAGAGGTTTAATCCGCCACTAAGCTGCTTAACAGTTTCACCGATGCCGCTGTCAATTAAGATCTGCTTAAAAGCACCACCCGCAGCAATAATCAGCATGATCATGGCAATACTTTTCACACCCTCAACACAGGATTCCATTGCTTTTTCAACCGGGCCGTTTTGAATGAGTAAGGTAGCCATAACTGAAACGAGCAATGCAATGGTAGGATCTGCTAAAAAAGCAAAAACTGCCTTGCCGGAAAAGTCTGCTGCTATTCCATTTCCTACCGTGCCGATTACGATGAGCAGTATGGGAAGAAGGGCAGTAAGAAAACTTTTTGGTGCAGATGGCAGATGTTCATCTTCAGAAATTTCGAAGCTCACCGCGGTTGCCGTTTGATTTCGATTCAACGAAAGCCTGGGAAAATAAATTCCCGCAATAATTGCGATGGGAATACTCAAGGTTAGCCCGTAAATTAATGTTCTCCCGATATCAGCATGGAATATTCCGGCCAGCGCAACCGGACCAGGATGGGGCGGTAAAAATCCATGTGTTACCGAAAGGGCTGTTGCCATTGGCAAGCCTATGTAAAGTTTCGATAATCCCGTAGCGGCAGATATGGCAAACACCAGAGGTATTAAAACCACAAAGCCTGCATTATAAAAAAGGGGAATACCCACTAACAGGCCCGTTAATAAAACAGCCCATTGAATATTTTTTTCACCAAATGTCCTGATCAGGATGAAGACAATCTTTTTTGCGGAACCACTGTCTTCTATCAACTTACCCATCATGGCACCAAGTGCCAGCACCATAATCATGCTTCCCAGGGTACTGCCAATGCCATTCGCCACTGAACCCATTACTTTCACTATAGGCATTCCCAAACACAGTCCGGTTAATATTGCTACAGTGAGCAATGAAATCATGGGATTGATCTTTTTCAAGATCATAATGAAAAGTAAAAGTATGCCCGCTAACAAGATCAATAACGACATCAGCTATCTGGTTAAGAATGCAATTTACTTTTTTATCGTTATAGTTCTGCCTGTTACCAAATGAAATTCGAAAATTCTGTATAGTCCGTCATCGTCCGTTTCAATGCTTTCAACAATGCCGGTTTTACTAAAAGTGTCAGTTACCAGGTCACCAATTTTTACCTCGCTAAGTACATCATTGGGGGTGTCGCTGTTCAGTCTAATCATAAGGTAAATGTAAATTTAAATTTTGAAAGACCTAACAGCGATGTGCTTACAAGGTAGTTAATCCCATATAAGTTACTACGATAAAGAAGAGCGTCGCTAATAATAAAGTGTTTCTGAGCTTAATATTCATGTTTCGTCTTTAATAGTATAAACAGTCTTTTCTCCGAAAAAGTTCCCCTGGCTTAAAATTTAACATAATAATAATATGCACAGATCATCCTAAGGCAATCAGTAATACACCAACGGGCTATCGAAATATCGGACTACCATCTGAAACTACCCTTCAGTTCTCAAAATTTTTAATGGTGGTTGATTTAGAATACTTCTGGTGCTCAGCACACCGGTAATCACTACCAACAGCACCACAGATCCAAAAAGCAGAATTGTTGGTATAAGTGGCGGATAAAAAGCGGCATCAAAGCTGAATTTAGCTAACGCCCAGCTTCCCCCCAGGGCGAGAATTAATCCCGCTCCGGCAGCGAAGGTGCCAAGAAAGAAATACTCTATCGCATTTATAGCCAGAATCTGCTTGCGGTGTGCACCCATTGTGCGCAGCAGAATACTTTCTTTAATCCGTTGATTTTTGCTGGTCAGCACCGATGATACCAATACAATCCAGCCGGTTATCATGCTGAAACCAGCCATAAACTGAATCACAAAGCCTATTTTACCTAAAATATCATCCAACAGCTTTAATACCAGATCCAGATCAATTACTGATACATTCGGAAATTTCGTTACCACCTCACCCTGAAATTTCGCAGATAGCTCGCTGGATGGAATTCTGGTCATCAGCACATGGAATTGTGGGGCTTCCTCTAAAACACCTGCTGGAAACACGACCCTGAAATTCGTTTGCATCCTGCTCCAGTTCACTTCCCTCAAACTGCCTACCACTGTAGAAATCATCATTCCCTGAACGTTAAATAAAATCTTATCGTCGATATCAACATGAATTTGCTGAGCATAACGCTGATCAAGAGAGATGTATATCGTTTCATTGGGCTTAATTTTTCCAATCCATTTTCCTTCCACAATTTTTTCTGCTGCGGTCAATGAGTCCTGATAGGTAGCCCGGATCTCATTTCGATAAGCCCTCCGGTTGTTGGTATCTGCGTTGGCCTTTTTACCGTTTATCTCTTCGATGCGCATGGTGATCACCGGTACCTGATTCATTAACGGAAGTTTATAGGCTTTTGTGAGGCTATCCAACCGGTTTTTCTGCGTGTTCTGAATGTCGAACATTACCATATTGGGTTGATTGCTCCCTGAAGAAAGGGTTACCCTGCTCATTAAAATGCCCTGCACAAAAAATAAAGTACATATAAAAGCTGTCGATAATCCGATGGAAACCGTTAGCATCAAAGTTTGATTATTCGGTCGGTAAAGGTTTGCAAATCCCTGTCTCCACAGATAACTAGCAGAATCCGGCAATATTTTCTTTACCAGATACATCAGGAGTTTAGAGAGTAAAATGAGTAAAAGAAAAGCGATTCCCAGGCTGGCTGTAAAGATCAGGGTTTGTATCCACGTTTTCATTTGAAGGTGAGTGAAACCAACTATGAATAGTAGCATCAGCAAATAAACAAACCAGATCAAGGGGTCGCGCCTCGATGCTGATTTTTCGAAAGACAATCGAATGGCATTCAGCGGAGATATCTTCCTAACCCCTAACAATGATGGTAGAGCGAATAACACGGATATAATGAGTCCCAATAGAATACCCTGGGCAACTGCCGGCCATGAAACCTGCATGGTAATTTCTACCGGAAGGAAATCTTTAAGCACCAGAGGCAGAAGAAACTGTATCCCCGTACCGATAATAGCGCCTAATACAGCGGCGATCAGCCCAATGAAGAAAACCTGTATCAGATAGATGAAAAAAGCATGTCTGGATTTTAAACCAAGACACCTTAATGTGGCAACTGCACTTAGTTTTTCCTGGATGTAAACGTGAATGGCGCTACCTACCCCTACGCATCCAAGCAACAAGGCAATAAAACCCGCTAACGCCAGAAAGCGATTTACGTCTTTGAACGACCTACCTGTCTGTTCTTTCCGCGATTCAACAGTATCAGCATCGAACCCTTCTTTTTCGAGCTTTTGCTCATTCTGTTTTACCCAGGTATCAACGCCGGATGGATTATCGTATCTGAAGTAAAATTTATTGTTGAGCCTGCTGCCGGTTTTGATCAGGTTCGTTTTTTCGAGATAGGTTAGAGGAATATATACTGTAGGAGCTACACTCGAGGCAATACCGGTTTGCCCCGGTGCCTTGGTGATAGAGCCTGTAATTTTAAAATTAAGATCACCTACTTTTACCGAATCGCCGACTTTCGCATTATACTGCAACATCAGCGTTTGATCTACCAGCGCATTTCTCCCTTCCTGAAAGTGAGCTGCGGCTTCAGCAGGAACTGTTTCAATACTTCCATAATAAGGGTATCTGCCTTCCAGTGCTTTCATTTGTACCAGCCGGCTCCCGCCGCCTTGCTGAAAATAAATCATGGAGGCGAATGTTTTCTCCTGCGAACGTTCATCACCAAGGCTATCCAGCATGGCTTGCATGGCTTTGCTCACCCCTTTTCTGCTTTCCAGTACCAAATCTGCTCCGGTAAGTTCCTTTGCCTGGCCATCGATATCGCGTTGCAAGTTATCTTTAAAGGAGTAAACAGCCACAAGCGCTGCAATCCCTAAAACAATTGATGAAATAAACAACAGCAGTCTCGATCTGTTCTTTCTGCTATCCCGCCACGCCATTTTCAGGAGCCACGACAATCTTATTTTCGGTGTTGAAACTGAATCAGGCATCATTGGTTTTTTCATCTGACAGGACTGTTCCGCCCTTAATTTTTATAATTCTTCCCGTTCTCGCGGCCAGGTCAAGGTCGTGAGTTACAATTACCAGGGTTGTTCCTGCATCTTTGTTCAGGTCGAAAAGTAACCTGATCACTTTTTCACTGGTTTCAGCATCCAGGTTTCCTGTGGGCTCATCAGCAAAAAGAATAGCCGGCTTGCTGGAAAAGGCACGTGCCAGCGAAACCCGTTGCTGTTCACCTCCGGAAAGTTGCACGGGATAGTGATGGGATCTTCCGGCCAAGCCAACTTTATCAAGCAAATCCATTGCATGGTCGCGAATGTTTTTTGCACCTCTGAGTTCCAGGGGAACCATAACGTTTTCTAAAGCAGTTAGGGTAGGCAAAAGCTGAAAGTTTTGAAAAATAAAGCCTACATATTGGTTTCTTACCGCTGCCCGTTCATCTTCATTAAGAGCTTCCAGGGCAATTCCATGAAGTTCAACCGAACCCGTGCTCGCCTGATCGAGGCCGGCACACAATCCCAGTAATGTTGTTTTTCCACTGCCTGAAGGCCCGGTGATGGCTACAGTAGATCCTTTTTCTATATTAAAATTTATGTTATCCAGAACCGTGAGCGATTGGCCCGCGCTTTGGTAAATTTTGCTTACATTTCGAATGTTTAATATGGTTTCCAAATTTCTTGTATTGGGATTTGAGTGATATTGATGCCAAACATAACCTAGCTTTGCCTGTTAAGTTACTGGTTTTTTATTAGAGATAGAATTAGTTATGATGTTACGAAAACGCTTTGCGTGCCTATTTGTTTTGGTTTTTATGTTTGCCGCATGTGGAAACAGAAAGAGCAACGGCAATGATGAAAAAACTTTAGATTCAGTTGACCAATCTGCGCCGAAGGCAACCGGCAAAACTAAAAATATCCTGTTTTTCGGCACCAGTTTAACTGCCGGATTAGGACTTGATCCTACAGAAGCCTATCCTGCACTGATTCAGAACAGAATTGATTCGTTAAACTTACCCTATAATGTAATTAATGGCGGTTTAAGCGGAGAAACATCGGCTGGTGGCAAATCAAGAATCGACTGGCTATTAAAGCAACCTGTTGATGTTTTTGTATTAGAGCTGGGTGCCAATGATGGCTTAAGGGGGCTGCCTGTGGCACAAACCATTAAAAATCTTCAGGATATCATTGATCGGGTTAAGGCCAAATATCCAGATGTGAAGCTGGTGATGGCAGGCATGCAAATGCCTCCAAATTTTGGTGCTAAATATGCGAATGATTTTAAGAATATATTTCCTGAGCTTGCCCGTAAGAATAACATGGCCCTGGTACCATTTCTGCTAGATAAGGTAGGTGGCGTTCCTAAACTCAATCAGGCCGATGGCATACACCCTACCGCGGAAGGAGATAAGATTTTAGCAGAAAATGTATGGGTAGTACTTAAAGATCAGCTTTAATTTATAAATCCCCCTTCTTAAGTTAAGCAGAGGAGCCAATGATTAAAAAAGAAGCCTTTCGTAGATGTAAGGCTTCTTTTTTGTTAGAGGTTTGAAGCACCCCTTATCAATATGATGCATGTTGTGGCTAATTAAATGGAAGCCATTTTGGTATTAAATTCTTTTCTTTACCGATTAGAGCTATACATTACAGCAGCAAGCCAGATCACATTATTTTATGCCATTTCACAAAACGATTTCCGCCCTTCTACTCACCATCATTTGCCATATTTTATCCATGTGTACCTTATTTGCTCAGGTTCCACCCTGGTTAAATGAGGAAGTGAATGAGGAGAATCGTTTACCCATGCATGCCTCTTATTTTGTTTACGAGAATAATCTGGCGCTTAGCACAAGGCAATGGCAGCAATCCTCAAATTACCTGAACTTAAACGGCACCTGGAAATTCTTCTGGGTAGATAAGCCATCGTCACTTCCAAAGGATTTTTATTCCGCCGGATTAAATGATCAGGGCTGGAAAAACTTCCCGGTGCCTGCCAACTGGGAACTGAATGGTTATGGCTTTCCAATATACACCACCGATGGTTTCGAGTTCGCCTACCTGATGGACAAAAAGGTAAAGCCACCAATTGTTCCTATGGATTTTAACCCAACAGCGGTGTACCGGCGTGAGGTAAATATTCCAGCCTTATGGAAGAATAAAAGGATCATCCTGCATATTGGCGCCGCGAAATCAAATCTTTCGGTTTGGGTAAACGGAAAGTATGTGGGCTATGGAGAAGATAGCAAGCTTCCTTCTGAATTTGACATTTCTAAGCACCTCAGGACTGGCAAAAATCTGATTGTTTTGAAAGTAATGCGCTGGTGTGATGGCAACTACCTGGAGGATCAGGATATGTGGCGTTTGAGCGGCATTACCAGAGATTGTTATTTACTTGCCAGAAATAATATCCACATCAACGATATTGAAATTACGCCGGAAATCGATAGCACATTTCAGCGTGCAAAAATTGATGTGTTGCTGAAATTCAGTCAGCCAGCCAAAGGCTACACTGTTCAGCTTGATTTAAAATTTAAGGGACAACCAGTAGCGCAGAAAGAAATAAAAGTTGATCAGCAGCATATTTCCTGCGAAATTAATGTCGCCAAACCGAGTTTATGGAGTGCTGAAAGTCCTTCGCTTTATGAGCTAACCATTAAATTAAAAAACAGTGCAGGGACGATTACAGAAATAATCCCCCAACAGGTCGGGCTGCGGAAAGTAGAAATTAAGAATGGCCTTTTCATGGTAAATGGCCAGCCGGTTTTACTTAAGGGAATTAACCGGCATGAAACAGATCCCATTAGCGGCCACGTCATCTCCAAAGCTGCCATGCTTCGAGATATCCGGCTCATTAAAAAATTCAACATCAACGCCGTAAGGACCAGTCATTATCCTAACAGCGAAACCTGGCTGGATCTCTGCGATCAATATGGATTGTATGTTATTGGAGAAGCCAATATCGAATCGCACGGTATGGGTTACGACATCACTAAAACCATGGCCAACCGGCCAACCTGGGTATCGGCTCATTTAATGCGTGTACAAAGAATGATGGAGCGGGATAAAAATCACGCCTCTATTGTTACCTGGAGTATGGGCAATGAAGCGGGTAATGGGTACAATTTTTACAGCTGCTATTTGTGGATGAAAAAAAGAGATCAGTCGAGGCCAATACAGTATGAACGTGCCGTGGCAGATTATCGCACATTTAGTTACGAATGGAATTCTGACATCATTTGCCCGATGTACCCCACTCCGGATGGGATGATTGCTTATGCAAAGGCAAATCCATCACCACAGCGTCCATTTATCATGTGCGAATACGCGCATGCTATGGGCAATTCCCTCGGTAACTTTACCGATTACTGGGATATCATCAGGAAAAATAAAAAGGTTTTCCAGGGAGGCTTCATCTGGGATTTTGTCGATCAGTGTTTTCAACGGGTAAATGCCAAAGGCGATACAGTTTATACCTATGGAGGAGATTATGAACCCAAAGAAGCCATTACCGACTGGAATTATGCAGCAAAAGGGATATTCTATGCAAACCGAACCCCATATCCACATGCCTGGGAAGTGAAAAAGGTGTATCAGGATATCCATACTACCTTAAAATCACCAGGTGTGATCAATATTTATAATGAGAAGTTTTTTACTGGCCTGGAAAACGTACAACTGGAATGGGAAATAACCACTAACGGAACTTCAGTGCAAAAAGGCGTTATCGACCAGCTCGAAATTCCGGCACAAGGGAACCGGGATTACGGAATAAATATCAAGTCAGGTAATGAGGGGGAACAATACCTCAGCCTCACCTACAGATTAAAAAAACAAGACCAGTTGTTGCCGGCAGGTTATATCATCGCCAGTGAACAACTCTTTCTGGGTGGAAACTTTCCATATCAGCAGGCGCTGGCAAAAGGAGCAGACGTAAAATTTACGGAGCAGCAATCGCAGCTTGTCATCTGGTCACAACGGGCGAATATAACCTTTGATAAACAAAGCGGGCAGCTAACAGGATACGAAATTAATGGAAAGGCATTTCTGGATGCTGGCTTCGGATTTAAACCTAATTTCTGGCGTGCGCCCAATGACAACGACTTTGGTGCCAATCTGCAGGTTAAGCTTAAGGCCTGGAAAGACGCATGGAGTAAAGCAAAGCTAACCGCATTCAAAGCGGTGAAGCAGGGCGAAAATGTGTTGGTAACCAGCAAATACGATTTGAATATGCCATCTTCTTCCTTGTCGCTCAGTTACCTGATTAATGGTGCCGGAGAGATAAAGGTTGATGCGCAGATTCAGCTGGATACGGCGAAAGTAAAGGAAATGTTGCCCCGTTTTGGCATGCAATGGATTTTACCGGCCGGATTTGAACAAATAGAATATTATGGCAGGGGACCTCATGAAAATTACCAGGACCGGAATTTTTCTGCTGATGTTGCACTTTACCATCAAACCGTATCAGCACAATATTTTCCCTATGTAACTCCCCAGGAAACGGGCAATAAAACAGATGTAAGGTGGTTTAAACTAATGGATAGCAGTGGTAAAGGTATTGCTGTGACTGCTCCTCAGGCACTCAGTATAAGTGCGTTGCACTATTTTGATGCTGATTTAGATGACGGTGAAAAAAGGCATCAGCGCCATGCTGCAGATTTAACTCCCAGACCCCAAACTCAATTGAATATTGACTTGAAACAAATGGGAGTAGGTGGTATTGATAGCTGGAGATCTACGGCCATGAAGAAATACTTAATCCCCGCCGCAAACTATAGCTTCACCTTTTTCATTGCACCAATCGGATAAAGTATTTTGCTTTTACGGATGAGCCTAGCCCCACTTATAAAACTTGGTGTAGCAGCTATAACATTTAAAACGTTTTGCGGGTAAAAAGGGAAGCAGGTTTTTTAATAGCGAACCGCGGTTTACTCTTCTGGTTTCTTTGCTTTTACATTTGGGACATTGAGCTAAAATTAGCGCATCAGTTTCGGTATTCATAATTTCTTACTATAGGGTGAATAATAAGCAAATCAAAAGCGTTGGGACGACGTATGTAAATATAGACTTTATTTTGTAAATATTATAAAGTCAGCTTACTGTATTGTTTCAGTAATTTAGTGTCATTACTGGTCCACTCCTACTTACAAACAAATAATGTTTTTGTATTACTTTTGTCCACATAAAATTTTTTCCCGGAGTTCATGAGAATAAGCAGATATGTGAGGAAGATTTCGATCCTGTTTTTATTAATTATTCACCTGGTTTTTTTGTTTCCAATCTTTTGGGAACATGCACACTCCTGGTGGCTGGTATTATCTTTATTCATCCTATGTCCTTTAATTTTCGTTACGTACTTAAGGGTGCAGCTTCATCACCACGAGCATCAGTATGAGCATATATTGGTTGTGGCCTGGATTCCAATAGGAGCGGTGGTCTCTTTTTACCTGAATCACTATCTAAAACTGGGGCCGGTAATTTCAGCAGCCACGCTAGGAACTGTTGCCTCACTGATTCCGCTGATTAACCGTAAATCAGAATATCTAAAGCAATTGCCAGCAGCAATCTACTGTGGTGCTTTCATTGGCATGTCGAGTACAGGTGTAGCGCCAAGCATTGCATTTGTACTTACTGCCAGCTTTTTCACTGCAGTACTGATTATTGTTTCGAAAAGCCTGTTCTCCGGCCTAGGCGGCAAGTTGGGCACACTTGCTTTCGCTGGGGTAGTCATGGCTTCGCTATTTTATTACCTTATTTCAACTTATGCTTAACAATTTCATCCTGGCCCTGGTTGGGTTGGCTGGAGCAGTCACTACATTTTATGTAAATGAGGGGCTGAAACAAGGGCCTGTGCGCGCTTCGGCTAGCCTTTCACTCATGATCGCGACATTTTTCCATTTTTGCCCGCCAGGAATAGATCCGTTTTTAAGCGAAAATATTCCCTTGGTATTTATAGGCTCATCTTTCATCGGAATGGTGTCAGGCCGGCTAGTTAACAATTATTGGTTAGTTGCAGCTGCCGGTGTATTATTTTGCATTATATTTTTGAATGCGAGTCGCTATTTTAAGGGTTACGGAGGGGCTTTAGGTACATCGGCCTGTATCTCCCTTCTGGCCATTTTAAGTATACCCATTGTAACAAAAAAACAACGGCTTACCAACGGCTTTGCCTTGTTACGGAAAATGGTATTTAGAAAGGGGAGGAAAGGATAAATTTCCTCAAAAGCTTTTCTTATAGATTAAGCAAAAAAAAACAGGCTGTTCAAAAGATTGTTTACCATTAGATATCACATCGCATGGAAACACCTCCTGAACAGCCTGTTAATGACTATTGAGTTATACCGGAAATTAATCGATTTTATCTTCGTCCGCTACGGCTTCCTGCCAGGTTTGCCATTTTGCCGTTGATCCATTATAACCTGTGTATCCAAAGTTCTGACTTAGAATTCCACGGTTATTTGCTGTAATGGCTGCATTCGGGATTGGCCAGTAAAGATTACATTTATCCATTTTGTAATTGAACGTTTTATTGTTGGAGTTAATGCCTCCCTGGTTATATATTTTGCCTTTCAGCACAACCCGTTTATACCAATAACTGCCACCTGATAAATCTGTTCCGGCATTCTTATCGTAGGTTTCGGTGCTGTACGTGTTTCCCCATTCATCAGGTTTTCCACTCAAGGCTAAACAATAAGAAACCCTGCTCAATTCCATGTGTCTCCATTCTTCCAGATACAATTCACGCGCCCGTTCATCCATAATATCACCAATGGTTACGGTGGTGTATAAGCGGGTACATTTGGCCCTGGTCCTGATTATATTAACATCCGAAGCTGCGCCGGTTGCATCCCCTAAATAGAATTTCGCTTCAGCCCTTAATAGGTAGGCTTCAGCCAGTCGATAGAGATACCAGTCGCCAACACTCCCGGTACTGGCACCGGTATAAGCATTACTGGTCAGGTTAGCTTCATTTACTACGTCCGTTATAAAAAGCTTGTAATGTGGCCACTGGAAGTAACTACGAATAGTATCAGTACAAAGGAAAGCACCGGTTGTTGGATGCTTAAGCGTTATTTTTTGGCCACGATATGTACTATTAGACGTAACGTATTTTAGGTTTTCCATTTTAACCCAGTTGCCTGAAGCGGTACTGTGCCTAAGGTCATTTGTATCTTCTGCACCATTCACGTACCACAATCCATTTTGCGCAAAGCCAGTTGGTCGAATAGTTCCGATTCCGCGCCCAAGTGCTCGGCCATAGTCCAGATCCGAACGGTAGCTGGCGCTATTACGGGCATAAAGATCCATTGCATTTCTTCCATCCGGGTCTTTTAACGTAGAGGCATTATACAATGGGCTAAAAATACGCATTGTTGCGAAAGCGATATTAGATTGAGCACCACGATTTGGCATCCCCATGATGACCTCTGTATTGCCGGAAATTAATTTGTTTTCGCAACGGTGAAGATCCCAAATCACGTTGCGTGTAATCGGCCAGGTTAACGGTTCGCCACCAGGATAAAAAGTTCCCAAAGAGTTGTTTACAAGCGAATACCCCGATTGATTAATCAAAATATCAGCCTGGTTCTTAGCTTTCTGAAACTGCCCGGTAGCGAGATAGCATTTAATTAAAAGCATGCGACATGCACCTTTGTTTACCATTCCTGTGTAGATCATGTCTTTCTGCTCCGGAACCCACTGTACAGCAAATTCCATATCCTGAGTAATCATTTCAAGAATGGCCGCTTTTTTTGTACTGCGATAGTTTTGTTTAGGTACTTCAATTATTTTGGTAACCAATGGAACATCACCGTACTGAAATACCAGCGCAAGGTACCTGAAAGCGCGATGAAAGTAAGCCCTTCCTTTGTAGGCATTTTTTAATGACTCATCCAGTCCGGCAACCTTATCCACATAGGTGATCACCGTATTTGCATATTTGATACCACTATAGGTCTCATCCCAGTAATGGTTAATGTAATTCCCATCATTACCGCCAGGTCCGGCTGCCCCACTGGTAGGTTTTAATCCATCAGCAAAATTGAAGTTTACATTGTTAACATCCAGATCCGTTTTACCATACACAGCAAGGTCAGAAAACATATATTCTGTGCCGATCACTACAGAGTTAGTATTCGACGACGTATTTGTCCAGTAAGAACGGATGTGGCGATCGCTAATAGCAAGTGCCGCCTTTAGCCCCGACTCGGTGCTGAAGGTTGCTGTTGGTTCATATATAGACAACGGATCAGGATCAAGGAAGCTTCTTTTGCACCCGCCGGCGAATCCAAGGGTGATTATTAGCGAAGCCGCTAATAGAGTTTGTTTATTAATTTGTTTAAATAATTTCATGACAGATTTTTTTACAGTGTTACATTTAAGCCAAGAGAAAAAACACCGGTTGCCAGTCCACCTGTTTCAGGATCGCCATATTCCCAGTCTTTTTGCCATACGGCAACATTTCTAAGCGTGCTGAACACCTTAATTTTCTGAATATTTAATTTGTTGGTCCATCGGCTAGGGAAGGTGTAACCCAGTGAAACATTTTCCAATCGGATAAATGAACGATCGTAAAGCATGTTGGCACTGGCACCTGTTGGAGCTTGTGCATCCAATCTGGCATAACGGTTAGTTGGGTTATCAATAGTCCAGTATTCTTTTGCAAATGTGTTGAAGTTATAGGTAACTAACGATCCTGAATTGTCGCTATTCAGGTAATTTCCTGATAAGCTTTTATGGCCCATGTAAGAATAAATATTCACTCCAACGGTGAAGTTCTTGAAAAAGGTAAAGTCGTTTCGTAACTGCCAGTTGATTGGAGGAGCTGTCTGACCTAAAAACTCTTTATCATTATCGTCATAAACTGGTGTCCTGCTACCATCAGCATTCACTTTGTCATTAGCTGTATAAAGATTCGCTACTTTAGGATCTCCAGGTCGCTGGCCGTACCGGGCAGCTTCAGTAGCTTCGTTGCTTTGCCAGATACCGTCTACACGATAGTTCCAGATGGCACTGATTGGTTGCCCGATAAACCAGCCGTTTGAGGTGTCGTTCATCTCTCTTTTACCCACTACATTTCCTGCCGCATCCAAAACGTCTTCGTATTGATAATAGAGATGAACAATCTTGTTTTTATTGTAAGAAAAGCTCAGGCTGCTTCTCCATTCAAAATTATCGTTACTGATGTTCAATGAGTTGATAGATAAGTCAAAGCCGCGGTTCTGTACCTCGCCCAGATTAGTTGTAATGCTCGTGAAACCTGTAAAACCTGGCAGACGTTGCGACATAATCATGTCGTGCGTTTTCATGGAATAGTATTCAAATGTACCGGTAATGCGATCATTCATAAATCCTAAATCCAAACCGAAATTTATTGATTGGGTTTTCTCCCACTGTAGAAATGGATTGGCCATCCGGTCGATCAGCAGGTACTTAACTTCTTCCATTCCACTTCCTACAAGATATCCCATTGTGGCACCAAGACCAGACCCTAAGTTAGCGAGCGAAATATACGGATCTGATAGCGAACGGTTACCATTTTCACCAAATGAGGCCCGTAACTTACCGGTACTCAATATATTTTTCCATTTAAAGAATTTCTCGTTGGTGAAGGTCCAGGCAACTGCAGTTGCCGGAAAGGTGGCATAAGGGTTACTGGCGCCGAACGCGGAATAACCATCCCTACGCACGGATGCAGTGATCATGTAACGATCATCAAACGAATAAAATGCCCTTGCAAGTAAGCCATTGCCTGTTTGATGCGAATCATAACTCGAAATAGCACTGTTTGCTAAGGTCGCATTTGATACGTTGTGAAATCCTAAGGCATCTGATGGTAAGATGTTGCGTGCAGAAATAGATTCTGACCAGAATCTGCGTTCTTCTGCTTCCTGTACAAGCGTAATATTTAAACGGTGTTTTTGGTTAAAGGTGTGTTCCCAGTTCAAGGTATTGTTTAATGACCAGTCGAAATTCTTCGATGTACCGCGGTCCACTCCGCGACTGGTAGGCGAAGATCCGGGAAGATCTGCCGACATGAAATAACGGTTGTAAAACCATTGGAGGCGTGGCGATGCATTAAAGGAATAATTGATGCCAAACGGTAATTTAACTTTTGCATTAAATATTGTATTCAATACCGTGTAGCCTTTTTCCAGTTCTAAATATTGTCTGTCGAAATCGTAATTGGTTCCTCTTAAGATAGAGCCATCGCCCATTGGATATTGTGCCAGGCTGCCATCCGCATTGGTGTAGTGACTATAAGGAGCATTCCTGATTTGGTTGGAAAGCCAGTAATCTGTCCCTAATTCGGGCGTCAGATCACCGTCGCTTCGATCCTGGAAATTTACATTTGCACCAATTTCAAGCCAGCTATTTACTTTACCCTCAAGTTTCAGGTTAGAACGGATGGCCCGGTAGTTATTGTAATTCACAGCCCCCTCGTTTTTAAGATAACCCATTGACATGTAATAGTTCATTTTTTCACCAGCTCCTGATATGCTGGTGTTATAATCCTGGTTAAATCCTGTCCGAAATGTATGGTCATACCAATCAAAGGTATTTCCCGCAAGATAGTCTTTTAGAACACCTCCTTCCAGCCCCAATCTTTTAGCGTAAATACTGGCATCTGATTCCCCTGTTGCATTCGTTGAATATGCTCGCCATTGCGCTAAGTTTACCCCGTATCTGCTCAGGTTTGAAGGATTTTCGTAGAAGCCTGGTTTGCTCAAAGTAGCGGTAGTTCGATAAGCTTCGTAATTATTGGTTGTGGTATTCAATCCATAGGTGGTAGTGCGGTACCAATCTTCGCGATAGGTCATATAATCTTCGGGACTAAATACTTCCCTATACTCACTTTTGGTAGTGGTACCAAAGTTCGAATTAAAATTAATTGTTGGTTTTCCCTGTTTACCTTTCTTGGTACTGATGATAATTACGCCGCTTGCTGCTCTCGAACCATATACTGCCGCTGCCGAGGCATCTTTCAACACATCAATCTGACCAATATCATCAGGATTTATTTCGGACAGCTCACCATAAAATACCATTCCATCCAGTACAATAAGAGGTTCGTTATGGCTTCCAGCTGTATATACCGAGCGTTGTCCTCTTAGTTGCATGGAACCGCCCCCTTTCGCAGAAGCGTCATAGCCTACACTAAGTCCAGGAGTACCGCGTAAAATATCCTGTACGGTTTTGGGGTTATCATTCGCAATTTTGTCGGGTACAATCTGAAAAACAGAACCTGTTAAATCTTTTTTCTTCATCGTACCGTAGCCTACAACAACTACACCTTCTAAATCCTGGGTGCTTTCTTCTAGTCTAATATTATATTGGGTTTCTTTCCCTACACTAATATTCTGAGAACGATAACCTACGTAACTGATAACCAGGATGTCACCTTCCTTAGCCTGTATTTGGTATTTTCCCTGTTCATTGGTGCTCGTAGCAACATTTGAGTTTTGAACTTTAACAGCTACCCCGATTAAGGTTACGCCAGTTTTAGTGTCATACACTGTTCCGTTGATGGACTTCGTTTGCCCAAAGGCAGGTCCATGTATTAAAATTAAGCTCACAAAAAGCAGGATCAGGCAATTGTAAACTGCCTTTCCCTTTTTTTTCTGAGAAGTCAAGTAAAAATTTGTCATAGTAATTTATGTCTGTTTGTTGTTTGTCCAGATACAGAATTAATCCGCATCATAAGTTTTGCCCGTAGTTTGCTAGGCAATCTCATTGGTCGTCTGGGTAGAATTGAGCTGTCAAATGGTTAGTATGTTTGGTAAGGATAAAGTAAGCGGATTTCACTTGCTAGAATGAGGGGTATTTTAATATAATATAGGGGGTAAAATCAGTTTGAAGAGGAATAATATAAATTTTGTGCATCACATGCTCCAGCCAGGTTGTTTACCTTTGAAAAGGCACGACACAAAGTTTAACGGAATTGGCAGCAAAATTGTTAATCAATATCGTCACCTATGAAAACAAAATTGACATGCTCAACCTCTTTGCCCTTTTACTTTCAGGTAGCTATCTGTTCACTGAGGGTTGCAAGTCAGATCAGAAGAAACCTCCTCAGAGCGATAGTATATTGATCCATTTAAAATCCTTTAATATGAAAACATATATAATCTTTCTGATAGCATTCTCATTACTCTTAGGCTGCAAAGAGAAAAACGACAAAAAAATAACAGCAACAGATTCACTTGTGCAAGGGAAACAAAAAATCATTGCCAACAGCCCGCGCCTGATATTGATAACCGAATTAGGGAAATTCAGGAATGCTATAGCTAAAAAAGATAAGGAACAAATATTAAGTTATTTTACTTTTCCCCTGGCAGATACCGCTGTAAACTTTTTCGAGGTCGATTCCCTCTTTGATAAACAAAGGCAAGAACATCATGGAGCTATTACCCGAAACATGTTTTTCAATTCCTTCGGTTCCATTTATACCCTTACTGAAATGGATGAATTCAATAATTTATTTAAAGCAGTTGATTTAAAAGAATTAAAAGTTAAAAATGAAACCAGCAAAGAAGTGCATGCCAAAAATGAAGGCTGCTACTTTATTTACAGCATTACAGTCCGAGGCAATGAAGTTATCCTGCAGTATGGAACCAATACTGATGCGGAATATTTGAAGGCCCATCCCGATGAAGGTGAAGTTTGCGGAGAATATGCCGCCATTTGGGTTTTCAAATTCGACGGTAAAAATATAAGGTTCCTAAAGCATCAGATTGCCGGTTAATTAATAATTGGCGCCAATACCTATACCCCTGATAAAAAAGGCTCAATCATCAGCATCGACTTGACAATCTCCTCATCATAAGGCTGGCAGATAATCCTGGCATGGGGGCTGGCCTCGTCAGCGTCCCACAAACCTGAGTGGTGCCAGTAATGTAAATGGTCCCAATCCGGCCGGTCTATAATGGGGTAGAGGCAAATGCCTTTCAATGGTATACCCAACTTCAGGGTTTTTATACACTCTTTAGCAATAAGCTCCAGCCAGTTTGCCCGGTGCTCTCCCGGGTGACTGGTTTCAGATAATACAACGGGCTTATCGTAACGGCAATACGCTTCCAGAAAGAGTTCAGATAAACCTTTCCATCTCGGGTCGGGATCAAGGTTTGCCCAGGGCAGGTTGGTATAATCATTGGCAACCCACTGGTTATTATAGTAAAAATTAAAGCCCATATAATCAATTAAATCCGGGCTTCCGCCCAGTTCCTCACATATCTTTCCTGTGAGCATGTCCGTAGCCTGGTATTGCTCATCGTGCTGTTGTGCAGCCTGAAGAACCATTTCCATACTGGCATCTAGTGAGGGTACTATGTTTACAATGGGCTCGGTAGTCATAATCTTCAAGCCGGGAGCAATTACTTTCATCGCCTTAATACCTTGAATATAGGCATCTACTAAAGCATATTTTACCTGCCATCCCATTCCCCTTGCGTAGGGGCTTGTGCTGGCATGGTCGCCGCCAAGCCAGGAGAGAAATCCCACTTCATTGATAGGGGTAACAATCAATGGTTCTCCTGGGAAGTATTTCTGGTGAAATTGCACAAAAGCTTCACAAATCCCAACAAACCGGGCTTTGAAGTGCGGGTGTAATGGGGTAAGGTCATCCGGAAATCCGAAATGACAAATATCCCATATTTGTTGAATCCCCGTTTTCCTGGCCGCATCAATCATCACGCCGACGGTTGTAAAGTCATATTGATAAGGGCTTTGCTCAACTTTACTCCATCTTATCCCCTCCCTAACCGTGCGTAGTCCTTTGGCGACAACCAGCTCATAATCGCGTTCAATATGTAATATATGGCCGGTTTCAATGAGTAAGTCAACGCGGTTTCCGTAATGATTTAACTGGTCAGAACACTCAAAACCTGCCATCCAGAAAGAGCGAAATGGTGTTTCACTGGTCATTAACTTGCTAGTAATTTATCAGCTTCAAAACGGGCAAGGATCATTTTTTCCTTCATTTGCTCAAAGGTATCTCCCCATGATTTATCCTCCAAAAACTTATCCGCCTTTTTCAGCCATTTCCCGTTTGTCCGGTCATCGAGGCAATATTCAACTGCTGCTATAAATTCATCTGCATCCGAAGCAATGCTTACCAACCCTTCCACGCCATATGGGCGAACCACATCACGAATAGGGGTAGATACAACACGTAGTCCGGCTGCCAGGTATTCAGGGGTTTTAGTCGGACTGATAAAGCGGGTGGAATTATTGATCGCGAATGGAATAAGCGCAATGTCCCATCCAGAAAGATAAGCAGGTAAATCTCCGTATGCCTTCTGACCCAGATAATGTACGTTTGGCCCCTTGGGCAAATTATCCATCGACACCTTCACCACGGGGCCAAGTAAAACAATTTGCCAGTCAGGCCGTTTAACCGCTACTTCATGTATAAGTGTGGCATCGAAGCGTTCATCTATCACGCCGATAAATCCGAGTTTAACGCCATTAATAGCCGCCTGATCTTCCGGCTCTTTTTGTACTGCTCTTGCCAGATGGAAATGTGCTTTATCAATACTGCTCGGAAATACATGAATGTTCTCATGCTGATCTTTCTTTGCTTTATGCAGCGAATAACCACCAGTAAAAACAATGTCAGCAATTTTTAATAACGACTTTTCAAGCTCAAGGAGTTCTTTTGGCGCAAAGTCAAAAGCAGATAACTCATCCATACAGTCAAATACCGTAAGAGATGCCTTAAAATGATCAGAAAACTGAAGCGCCATTGGAGTGTAATACCAAAAAGTCCATTCCGCCAGGTTTACCCGGCCCAAAAATTCAGTCAATAAAAGTCTCATTTCTTCTTTTACCTGCTGCGGATCATGCCCCGAAACCAAATGTGGTATCAAAATAGTAAGCCTGGGCTCACGGTGATCGTAAGCCATGTAAGCGCTTTCCGTAGCATCGAATACCGGCTCTTCCATTACATAAACGTTTGTTTCTTTGGCAAAGCGGCTCATCAGGTGCTGCGGGCGCTGAAATACGAAATCCCATCTGAGATGAGAAAAGCATAATAAATTCTGCGGGAGGGACGACTGTTTTATATTCATATTCTTTACATGGTTATCAGGTCTTTATCAGTAGTAAAATGTACTGATACAGTTTTAAGTGCAGAGGCTACAATCTGGTGCATATCATAGTACTGGTAGGTAGCTAACCGCCCGCCAAATATTACATTCGATTCCATTTCTGCGAGCGCTTTGTAACTAGCAAAAATGCCATTGTTATGGGCATCGTTTATAGGGTAATAGGCCTCTTTTTCTGGTGTCCAGTCTTCAGGGTACTCTTTGGTCACCACAGTTTTTGCCTGGGTTCCAAACTCAAAATGTTTGTGTTCTATTATTCTGGTATAGGGTATTTCCCTTTCTGTATAATTTATCACAGCGTTACCCTGGTAATTGGGCATGTTAACAACTTCATGTTCAAAGCGTAGCGACCGATATTCAAGCTGGCCAAATGCATAACCATAAAACTGATCAATATTGCCAGTAAATACGGTGTGTTCGGCAATGTCGTCCCAGTGGTCGCGGTTAGCAAAATAGTCTGTTTCGGTTTTTACCTCAATCCCTTTAGTCAGGCCATCAATTAATTTATTAAAACCTCCTATTGGTATCCCCTGATATTTGTCGTTGAAATAGTTATTGTCATACGTGAAACGTACCGGCAATCTTTTAATGATAAAAGCAGGGAGTTCAGTTGCTGGCCTGCCCCATTGCTTTTCAGTGTAGCCCTTAATCAGCTTTTCATAAATATCCGTTCCAACCAGCGACAGCGCTTGTTCTTCCAGGTTTGCAGGTGAGGCAGTCGAACTTAACTGAATTTGATTGTTTATTTTTTCCTGTGCTTCAGTGGGTGTTTTGACACCCCATAACTGATAAAAGGTATTCATGTTGAAAGGCAGGTTATAAAGTTTGCCTTTGTAGTTTGCTAGCGGACTGTTGGTATACCTGTTAAACTCAACAAAAGAATTTACGTAGTCCCAAACAGTCTTATCGTTGGTGTGGAATATGTGGGCACCATACTTGTGCACGTTGATGCCCTCCATATTTTCGCAAAACACATTGCCGCCAACATGATTTCTTTTATCAATAATCAGGCACTTTTTTCCGCGTTTAGTGGCCTCATGGGCAAACACCGAACCAAATAAACCGCTCCCCACAATCAGGTAATCATATATTTTCTTTCCTTTATCTGGTTCAGTTGGCATAGCTCATGTTGGGGATAATTTGATTAGATTTTGTTGCTGCTCATTTAGCAGGCAAATAAGCTACCGGTAACTTTAAATACCAGATTAGGGCTTTTCCTTCATCTGGTATTTTTATTTATTCCTACTCAGCCGCTGCCTCTGCATTTATCGCATTTACGGCAATTTCAGTAAGGGCAACGTCAGTTGCTTTTTCATTTTCAAGTGTTTGTCCCAATAGTTCTGCTACATCAGCACGATCCAGGTTTTCTGCGAATACCTTAAGGGTTCCATAAGTTGCAATTTCATAGTGTTCCACTTTTTGAGCTGCAAGGATAAGACCTGCATCACGAATCATTGTACCTGAATCAGTATCTTCTATAATGCCGGTCGCTTCTTCCAGTAACCCTGCCATCGCATCGCATTTTTTTGCTGCAGCTTTTTCATCAAGCAAAGCAAATACCTGCTCTAGGGTATCAATATGTGTTTGAGTTTCCTGTGTATGTTTTTCAAACGCAGCTGCTAGCTCCGGACTGGTTGCTGCTTTCTTCATTTTTGGAAGCGCCTTGACCAAATGCTTCTCTGCCCAGTAAATGTCCTTCAATTCATCCATAAAAAATTCATGGAATTCTGAAGGTGTAATGTTTCCAGCACTTTTTGTCGCTTTTTTAACAGTGGTTTTTGCTGCGGCCTTTGCAGGGGCTGCTTTTGATGTCGTTGCCATATGCTTTATATTTTTGTTTCCACTAAAAACCCTTCCCGTATGGAATGGTTTAAACAAACGGTTAAACAGGTATTTGGCGCCGAAACGTGTAAGTATTTATACGCCGAATGTCGGTTACCTGTTTTTACCTTATTCCTAAAAAGAGAAAACAATTGTTACGGTATCAGGATTTTTCTCTAAAATACCATCATGGAAAAAGAAGAGCTTATCCCTAGTCAGCAAGTCGGTCAGCAGACTGATGCAGAAGAGGAAAAGATATTTGATTCGCCAGCTGAGGCTTCTTTGGCCTACAAACAAGCAGTATTGCGACTAAAGAATGTTAACCAGTGGCATACCATATCCAGGATTGAAGCGAGTTGTTTTGTGCTCTTCGATAAAAATGGAATCCAGGTTGCCAGAAATGCGAAAGAGAGCGATTATATCCGCATCGACATCCCCGGACCAGGCACGAGTGCGGGTAAAGGATACGATTGGGTATGTATCGAACACATGGAAGAGTTCTCCGGCCCGGAATCAGATGTGGAGTTTACACTTATTGTTGCCCGGCCAAGCAAAACCCCTGGTGTGGTGAGTGCTAAAATTGCTCATTTCTTTACCAATCAGGCCACTTCTACGTTTATGGTTTTTCGGCGCGGTAATGTGCTGAGTGCCGAAGTTCACGGACGTAATGAAGTGCCAAATACCGAAAATCAGGCCTTTCTTGATAAAACAAGAAATCTGGTAGTGAATGGAGGAAGCGCAATTGGCATGTCATATATACAATGGCACCTGTTGGCGTCAGGTATTTTAAAATAGTAGTACGTCAACAGCTTGCCGCGTTTCGATGTTGGAAAATACTTGCCCCGTGTGTAAATACCCGTTTTAATTATTATGCAAACCGGCAGGGCTTTTTGAGTGTGTTAATAACTGAAATCTCAATATAGAAAGATTCAACTAACAAAACAAGAGCTTATGTTTCATCATTCAAAAGACCTGCAGTTTAATGCCAGGGTTTCCAGGCCGGACCCAGTTTTTGCAAATATTTTATTAGAACAATTTGGCGGAGAAAATGGCGAGCTTGCGGCCGCCATGCAATACTTCACCCAGGCTTTCGGCGCCAAGCAGCCGCATCCCGATAAGTATGATATGCTGATGGATATCGCAACTGAAGAGTTTTCTCATTTGGAAATTGTCGGCGCAACCATCCAGATGTTGTTAAAAGGGGTAAATGGCGAACTAAAAGACGCAGCAGATTCTTCTGAAATCATGCAGGTACTCGATGGAAAAGCAGCTAAGGAAAATATCATTCATGCAGCATTAAGCGCTAATCCACATTTTGTGATGCTGAGCAGTGGCGGGCCAAGGCTGGCAAACAGCCAGGGTATTCCATGGTGTGCATCATATATCCATTCAAATGGTGATTTAACTGTTGATTTAAGGTCTAACCTCGCATCTGAATCTCGTGCCAAGCTTGTATATGAACACCTGATGAAATTCACCGACGACCCTTATGTTAAAGAAACCCTTTCATTTTTGATGACCCGCGAAGTTGCCCATTATAAAATGTTCGAAGCCGCTTTGGATACCATTCAGCCAAACTTCCCTCCCGGTGTGTTACAGGCCGACCCAAGGTATACCCAACAGTATTTCAACCTCTCACCCGAAAATTCATTCTCCGGGCCATGGAATACAGGCGAGATGCCGGGAATGGGTAAAGAATGGGAATTTATCGACGACCCGGCAACGTTCGTTAGCGAAACTGCAGGGCTGACAGATCTTCCAGACCGGAAAGCCGAAGAGCTTGAAGAAACTGAAGCCCTAAATATAAAGATGAGTGAAGAAAAAAGTGCTGAGGTAAAATCTGCAGAACCCGATGGAATAGCGCAGTGGAGCGACTACGACGAACAACTCTAATTGTATTTACAGGTTAACCCCGGGGGATTAATACCCGGGGTTCTATCATATCGTCAAAATACAACCAGATTCCGGTTGTATGGTATGGTTTATTAAAACTTTCTGGAATAGTGAGTGTTGTTAAGGTGCCTGACTACTTTGACAATCCAAGACAGTCTTGTCCTGATCACGCCCAAACATAATGAAAAACATCATTTTAGCAGAAGATCATAAGGTCATGAGAAAAGGACTGAAGATGCTTCTTGAGTCCACTAATCAATACAAAGTTGTATTTGATGCGGGTAACGGTTTGGAAGTGGTAGAAGCACTTGATCGCGGACTCACAGCCGATCTGATTGTCTCGGATATCGGAATGCCGGTATTGGATGGAATTTCAATGGTGAGGATGATCAAAGAAAAACATTATCAAATTCCGGTATTGATTATGTCCATGCTTGAAGACGACTCCCATATTTTTTCAGCCATCAGAATAGGAGCACAAGGTTTTTTGACTAAATCCGTGGATCCCGACGAATTATTCTTTGCTCTTTCTAAAATCATCTCTGGTGAGCGTTACATTTGTGCTGCTTTATCCATCAAAATTGTAGACAGAATGGTAGACAATACCTTTATCGCGCAAAGTGGCATCAGCACATCCGAATTTTCTTCAAGGGAAATCGAAATCCTCAGGCTTATTGGCGAAGGACTTACCAATGCAGAAATGGCCGATAAGTTGTTTATCTCACGCCGTACGGTTGAAGGACATCGCCAAAGCCTGATTGATAAAACTGGCGCTAAAAATACCGCCGTACTCATGCGCTTTGCGTTCACCAAAGGGATCCTCAATTAGTTTAATTATTCACAAATCTCCATTAATATGATGCCGAAAGAGAACGAACAGATTTTCTGCCAGATGGGAAATGTTTCTTCAGATGGTTATTTTATATACGATCTCAAACAACAGGTATTTAATTATTTCAATACTGCCCTATCCAGGATTTTTGGACTTACAGAAGAGGGGACGCTTACCGTCGATCAGCTCAAAGAGAAAATACACGTTGAAGATTTAGTACACGTGGCGAACTGCTATCAGGAGCTGCTTGACGACGGAGGCGCTAAAAAGTATGTGTTCAGGATCAGTTTGGCCGATGGCGTTAGGTACCTCAAAAGTAACCTCTCCTGTGCTGATGGTGCAGGACATATTTATGGTATTGTTGAAGATATTACAGTTGAACAGGAAAATAAAATCCATATCGAACAGATTAATGCCCGTAAAAATATCACCCTCGAGGTGTTATCGCATGATTTGAAGGAACCGCTTGCCATGATCCGTATGACGGCCTCCTCAATACAAAGCAACATCAGGCAAATGGAAGAAAAAGACCTGAGAAACTCCCTTCAGTTCATTAGCGAAATGTGCGAACGTAACCTGAAACTGGTAAGAAGCATGGTTAATCATGAATTTATCAAATCAGCTGTTGTCGCCATCAAAAAGGAGAGAGCAGACCTCGTCTGGGAACTTAAAGACGTGGTACGGTTCTACAGTCGCTCACACCTCAGCAAGGTTAGAAATTTCAGTTTCTCCAGTCCACAGGATAAAATCTTTCTTTTCTTAGATAGTATGAAATTCATGCAGGTAATTAATAACCTGGTGTCAAATGCCATCAAATTTACCAGAGTAGGTGGAAACATCATGGTGCAAGCAGAGCAACGCGGAGACAAAGTTATTGTTTCGGTAAGCGATGATGGGATTGGTATACCAAAAGAGATGCGCAACAACTTGTTTAATCACAGCAAGGAAGTTTTAAGGAAAGGTTTAAAAGGTGAGGAATCAGGGGGTTTGGGCATGAATATCATCAAGGATATCGTCGACCTCCACGGGGGTAGGATATGGGTGCTAAGTGAGGAGGGCTTGGGGACAAGCTTTTTTATCGAACTTCCGGAGCAATAGCATTTTAAGTAGTTTACCTATTAAAAGAGGTATTTTTCGCATAAGCCACATTTGGCATTGTAGCATTAATCTATCATTTTGTCTGTAAAACTGGAAAGCATTTCAAACAATGCTTTCCAGCTCATTTTCTTATTGATATTGTTTCAGATTCTTTTTCAACAAGATCCGGGCTTCATGAATATAAGTTTTTACTGTACCTAATGGAATCTTCATTTCATCGGCAATTTCATGATACTTATATCCTTCAAAATAACGGATAAATGGAACAGCATATTTCTGTGGCAGCTGCGCCAGCGCAACATTAATATCCTGCATGGCAAAACTCCCAACTGAATCATTCGTAGTAGCGCTGTAATGCAGGTTTGCTGAAGTGATCTCATCTTCCTGCACTGTATTGTCCCTGGTTTTTTGGTTTTTCTTGTAATTGTTAATAAAGGTGTTCTTCATAATCACAAACAGCCATCCCTTCATATTTGTTCCGTCCTCAAACTTGGATGCAAACCTTGTGGCCTTTAGCAGGGTTTCCTGCATCAGATCATTTGCATCTTCAGAATTTTTTGTGAAATTAAGGGCATGCGACCTAAGAGATGGCGCATGCAGACTAATGGTCTCGCTGAATTCTTGCTGTGTCATATGTTTTGTTTTAGGTTGTGAGCCAGGTAAAACAAAACTTATACCACCTCATCAACTCCGTAAAAGCACAATTTTCCAAAACAGGTAGATGGCAAGCTGACCCCGTATTTCTACTTACCCGATGATAATGCTGCACCACGGTCTTTTGAAAGCCCTTGCTGCTCTGTATCACACCCAAACCGTTGAATCATGGCATCGCTTTTTGCGCTAATTATAGTTTCCGAATTCCTTTTTTCGTATTATTGAACTAAGTCCTGATATTATGAACCTCTTTAATAATTCCAAAGTTATTTTACTGCTGTGTTTATGTCTTTGTTCACTCAGTTCACTGGCACAGCAAGCAGATACCACGAAAACCTCAAAGATTAATGGTAATGGAGCAAAAGGCTTTGTCGACAGAATGCAGGATTTCGCCAGGAAATCAGCATTAGATAGCCGGCAGGAATTTGAGGCAGATAAAGCACTTGCCGTGCAGGTGAGAATCTTTGAAGAAACCAGGTTGACCATGCAGAATGCTAAAAGTTATATTAAGTCCGGTCTGGATACGCTGGAATTTAAAATGACATTAAGTGATATCAAAGCTGACTATGAAATTGCCGCGGATGGCGTTTTTAAACATAAAGGAACTGCCCAAACGTTTAGAAATCTAACTGCCACTAAAAAAGTGATCAGTGAACTAATTAAAGAGGCCGGAGAGCGGAAGTCGAGACTAGACTCCCGGCAGGCCGTGCTAAATGGTTATCGTTTCAGGCTCGACTCATTACTTACTACATCAGAACTTTTTAATTTTCCTAAAGACTCTGCAGAATTAGTAAAATATCTTGGCAGCCTCGTTACCATTGCAAAGGAAATTCATCCCATTGATTCAACCCTTAAGCTTGCCGGACGTAACGTTCAGCTCCTGCTTAATGCTTACAATATGGAAATTAACGGCTTAAAAATAAGTGTTGATGAAATCGAGCAGATTGAACGCGGAATGGCAATGTCACCTTTCAAGCGCGATTTTTCAAACCTGGGTGATAGCCCTATATACTCAAGGCCCTTTTCGGAAGTGTTAACCTTTTCAAAGGTGAAGGGCATGCTAACCTTAAAGTTTTATACGATTAATAACAGTATAAAGTTATTCATATTGCTTGGTCTTACCGCATTGTCGTTTATTTATTTGCGGTCACTTAAACAGATCTATACAGCAAAAAGGTTATTGAATAAGGATTACGAAGGCCAACTGGTAATTAGGTATCCCTTACTGTCGGCACTGCTGCTGGTCATCAGTATTTTTCAGTTTATTTTCATCTCTCCCCCTTTTATTCTAAACGTTATTTTCTGGGTCATCTCCTGTATCTGCCTTAGCTTGATTTTTCGAGGATATATTACCACATACTGGATGAGGGTTTGGCTGTTAATGGTATTTTTATTTCTTATGGCTGCAGTTGATAATATGGTACTGCAGGCCTCAAGGGTAGAGCGTTGGTTTATAGTTGCTGTTGCTATGGCAGGGGTTATCGCTGGTTCAATCATTCTTTTTCAAAAACGTCAGCACGAATTGAAGGAAAAATGGATTGCCTACTCAATTGGTTTCATGATAATCCTTGAGTTTTCTTCAATAGTTTTGAATGTTATTGGTAGATATAATGTGGCCAAAACCCTGTTTATTGGTGGCTTTTTGAATGTTGTTATTGCGATATTATTTCTTTGGGTAGTTCGGTTCATTAACGAGGGATTGGTTCTGGCTTTCGACGTTTATACCGTGCAGGATAAAAAACTGTTCTACCTCAATTTTGGGCGGGTGGGATCCAGGGCCCCGTTTTTGCTCTATGTTTTGCTGGTATTGGGTTGGATAATTCTATTGGGACACAATTTTCCACTTTTTGAGTACCTGTCTCAACCCCTTGTTACGTTCTTAGGTAAAGACCGAACTATTGGAGATTATACATTCAGTATCAATTCCCTTTTCCTTTTCTTCGCTATTATGTCCCTATCGGTCATTGTTTCTAAAATTGTATCTTTTTTTACATCTGATGAGCATCTGGTATCCAGCCGCAATAAGGACACAAAAAAACAAGGTTTGGGGAGTTGGGTATTGCTGGTAAGAATATTTATTCTCTCCACAGGGCTTTTCCTGGCCATTGCCGCCGCTGGTATTCCTATGGATCGGATTACCATTATTATTGGGGCACTCGGAGTTGGTATTGGTTTTGGTTTGCAAACTTTGGTCAACAATCTGGTTAGCGGCTTAATTATCGCGTTTGAAAAACCCGTTAACGTTGGTGATATCGTTGATGTTGACGGACAAGGTGGAACGATGAAATCCATCGGGTTCCGTAGCAGCGTTATCACTACCTGGGACGGGGGAGACCTGGTCATGCCAAATGGCGACCTGCTCAATTCTCATCTGATGAACTGGACACTTGCCGGAAATCGGAAACGTGTAGCAGTTGTCATTGGCGTGGCTTATCACACCGATCTGCAAAAATGTAGGCAAATTCTAATGGAAACGCTCGAGGCGGAAACACGCGTACTTAAATCCCCGCCACCAGTAGTTCAATTCGAACAGTTTGGTTCCAGCACAATCGATCTCAAAATTTATTTCTGGACTAAACACATGTCGGAAAACAATTCTACCAGAAGTGATTTGGTGATAGCCATTACGAATGCTTTTAAAATCAATGAAATTCAGATTCCATTTCCGCAGCAGGATGTTTACCTGCACCAGCCCAAAGAGAAAAACGAAGGAGATTTTATCTGATGCCGGTATCACGAAAGCCAGCTTTTTTAAAAAAGACGGCGTACTTGTTTGGAGGAAAAACGACTGCCTGATGATATTCAGATAATCTAAACCATCAATAGCGGAAATAAACAAAAAAGCCTGAAATATTCTATTTCAGGCTTTTTTGTTTCCAGCGGAGAGCGAGGGATTCGAACCCCCGGACCTGTTACAGTCAACAGTTTTCAAGACTGCCGCATTCGACCACTCTGCCAGCTCTCCGAGGGCAAAAGTAATAATTTGGCGGCATTCTGCAAATCATTTTTTACTTATTATTTAATGCCAGAGATTACCTGCTGCTAACCATTTAGTTAGCCTTCAAAAAAAATAAATAATACCCTATAATTGGCCTCTTTTACGATACTATGGCCTCCCGGTCAACAGCAATTACACCATTTCCTTCAACAACAAAGCATAAAAGTGCTGCAAGTACCAGGGATGACAACCAGAACTCTGAGTATGGATTGAAAATTCCGGCCGACATATTGATGAAAAATACCGCACCAATCAAAATCGGTAAGTTCAAAATACAAAAGAATCTGGTGTGTGTACCAATCGCAATGGCAAGCCCCCCGATCAGGTGTGCCAGTATAATCATATGTGCCAGGGCACTGATGCTTACTGCCGTGCCGAGCATGCTCCCATGCATCAGCTGACTGAAAACATCCATGTGCCGGTAGAAGTCGATTCCCTTCCAGATTAACACAACTCCAAGTAACATCCTAAAATAATCTAACCATTGTGGATGATGGCGATCGCCCCAGTCCTGAATTTTCCTAAGCAGTTTCATAACTTTATATTTTGGTTAATTCAATTTACGAAAACAAAATTGTAAATAACTAAAGTTCAGTCATTTTTAACATTTGTTACATTCACCCACGCTCGTGTTTCAACGCTCGAGTGTTATCACTCTAATCTCTAGTCTCCCGCCTCCAGTATCAATTTCAAATCTGTTATCTCCGCTTAACTTTCGGTTAAAATCCTAACAAAGTCAGTGAAAACACTAAACAAAAAAATCATTTTAATTCTGTTACTTGCAGCACATGAAAAAGATCCTGTTCGTTTTGCTTTTCGCAGCCATTTCATACTCTGCAGTCGCTCAATCCCCGATCCCAGTTCAAATCGATTTTACCAGAACTGCACAAACCATCGAAAATATTGGTGCCTCCGGATGCTGGTTTTCTGAAGGAATAGGCAAATACTGGCCAGAAGAAAAGAAACAGCGGATTGCCGAATTATTATTCAGTAAGGAGGTAGATCGAACTGGAAAATTAAAGGGCATCGGATTATCTTCATGGCGCTTTAATATTGGTGCTGGATCTTTTGAGCAGGCCGATAGCAGTGGCATAAAAGATTTCAGAAAAAGAACCGATGGCTTTCTCAATAACGATGGAACTTATAACTGGGACAAGCAGGCTGGTTACCGGTTCTTCCTTCAAAAAGCTAAAGATTATGGCGTAGAAACGCTCATTGCTTTTTCCAACTCACCTCCGGTCCAATTTACCAAAAACCGCCTTAGTTTCAAAACAGAAAAAGATTACCAATCCAACCTTCGCGATGATGCCTATGGCGATTATGCCCGTTTTCTAACTGAAGTGATCAGGCATTTTGAAAAAGAAAAAATCCATTTCGACTATATCAGTCCGGTAAATGAGCCCCAATGGGATTGGTCGCATAATTTTAAGGAAGCAGACCAGGAGGGAAGCCCGTGGACTAACAAGCAGATCTTCAACATCACTAAGCAGCTAAATAACGAATTAGTCGAAGCAAAGTTAAACACACGGATTCTCGTTACCGAAGCAGGCATGCTAAATTACCTGTATGGCTCAAAAGGAAAAGCGGCGCAGCAAATTCAGTCTTTCTTTAATCCCACGAGCGCAGTTTACATGGGGAATTTATCTCAAGTGCCGAAACTGATCGGTGGCCACAGCTATTTTACCGAAGATGGCGACAGCACCTTGTATGCTACCCGAAAACATCTGGCTGATACCGCTTCAGCTTACAAACTTAAATATTGGCAAACAGAATATTCTATGCTGGGCGATGGTTTTCGTGAAGGAATAAAAGCTGATCGCTCAGCGATAGATTGTGCCCTTTTTCTTGCCAAAGTCATTCATGCCGACCTCACCACAGGTAATGCCACCGCATGGCAATTCTGGAATGCCTATGAGCCGGGCAGCGCCGAAAAAAACACCCGCTATTACCTCATTGCCTTAAAAGGTAATCCTGATTTTAAAGATGGCAGTTTTACCCAAACCAAAAACCTTTGGGCATTGGGGCATTTTAGCCGTTTCATTCGCCCTGGGATGGTGCGACTGGACATTAATGCCGGCCAAACGGAAGATGAAAAGTTACTGATTTCAGCCTATACAGATCAAAAAGGTAAAGTGGTTATCGTGGCGATTAATCAGCATGATCAGGGAGCTGAAATCAACATGAAATTGCTCAATAACAAACGTAAATACAAAACGATAAAAAGTTACCGCACTACAGGTGCCGAGGGCGATGACATGAAATTGCAGGCTTTTAAAGGGATAGATCACGGGATCGCATTACCAGCAAGGTCTATCACCACCATCCTCATGGAGTAAGCTGTATCTCACAATCGGGCATCCATTATCAACCCGCTTTAGCGAATCTCCCATCTGCAATCTTGTACAAAAATCAGCGGATGGCCTCCCGGTAAACCTGTTTCTTATAAGCTCCCGGCGATAAGCCGGTGATTTTTTTAAAGCTTTTCGAAAAATAAGATAAGTTATCAAAACCAAGAGAACAGGCTATCTGCGTATAGTTCATGGAGCTGGTAGCCATCAGGTACTGCGCCCGTTCAATTCGTTTATGGTTAATGTAGTGCAAAGGGCGTGTACCAACCTGAAGCTTAAATTGCCTTGAAAAATAATCGGTATTTTGATTGGCGCGGCCGGCCAGATCAGCAACCGATAACTCGCTGTCAAGATTTTTCAATATATAAGATTTAGCCTCAAAAATCATTTTCGAGTGCTGATTGTATTCGTGAGCAAAGGCTTCCTTACTTGCCAAAAATCTTGAGCTTAATTGCTTCAATATCCCCTGCGTTTCATAAAATTCCGCCAGGCCCTGATTTAAATTTAACTTCTGGCAATACTGGTAAAAGGCCTCATTTTCGTAAGTTTTCGGGTCGTAGGAGTTATTAATCCCACGGTTCGGATTAATCTCAATCAAACGACGGAACAACTGCACATCCAGTTCCGATGCCGGAACTTTGACAATCGCTTTAATCTCTTCAAACATGGAAAATCCGATTTCCGAATCTTCAAAAAACTGAACAAAATACTGCGACATGGTATCCGTACATACCATATCACACATGGTATAACTTGGTATAAGATATAAATAACCTTTTTCCAGTTTCACTGTTCCCTGCGCATCATGCAGTTGTCCCTCGCCCGATTCTATATAATAAAAACGGGCGTATGGGCTGATAATGCCCTTGTATCGCCAGGTTGAGGTGAGTTGAACCTGATCAGCGTTAAGCAAAGAATAAGTATGTCTGATTAAACGGTTTTGCATTCGCGATAAATAGGGATATTGAAGACTTTAAATTACTAAAAAAATAACAAGTCGGATTTTTACAATAAAAAATCTTTTTCTTACAAACATTGTTGCGTATTTTCATATATGTTTGACTAAACAGTTATAAATTTCGTCTCTCTCAAGTTTTTCAAAATTTAAAGGAAGTTAGATTGGCAATAATAGCAAATTGTGTGTTGATCGGTGAGTGTCTAGCCCTATTTTATAAATAGTAAAATAAGTTGTTATACTTGTATTTAAGTGCAATTAATGGAGTATATCCGCCAAACAATCATAAATCGTTTAACTACAAACCGCTATCCGTCAGCAATATGTGAATATCATCGGCGCTAAAGGCGTACAATAAATGAATGACCAGTTTGTATGGCACTTATTTAGTCCAGGTTCCTGAACAAACTAACAAATATCTTAACTACAACTAAACTAATACAGGTATGAAAATGAGGAAACTCTATTCCACAAGGTGTGCCATGAAAAAAGCATTTTCCAGCACCACCAAAAGCGTAATCAAGCTCGCACTTCTCAGTGCCGCTGCGCTAAGTTTACAAAATAATGCCCGGGCAGGGGGTATTGGCAGAAATATAAGCATTATTCCAAACCCATCCGGGTTAGTAAACACCCCGGGTACAAGGCTTCGGTCAGTCTTCAAACCCATCACTGGTCTGGTTACCGATGAGGTTGGAAATCCGCTTCCAGGAGCTACAGTAGTGGCCAAAGGCACCAGTGCAAAAACCTTAACCAATTCCGAGGGTAAGTTTTCACTGAATGTGCCCGATAACGCCACCGTACTAGTCATATCTTATATCGGAATGGCCTCTCAGGAAATTAATATCAGTACGCAAACGAATATAACCGTCAAACTATTGCCTTCTGGCGAAGGTAACCTGAACGAGGTAGTGGTAACTGCCTTAGGTGTGAAACGCGAAAAGCGCGCATTAACTTACGCAGCACAGCAACTGGCAGGTACCGAGCTAACCAAAGCCGGAGCGCCAAACTTCATGGAAGCATTGAGCGGTAAAGCTGCCGGTGTCGATATTGGCATCAGTAACTCTGGTGTGGGTGGTTCAACCAAAACCGTACTTAGGGGATCTAAATCAATTGCCGGAAGCAGTGAAGCTTTATTCGTAATTGATGGTGTTCCTGTAGTAAATAATAAAGGCGGACAACCAGGCTCATACGGTGGCACGGATGGTGGTGATGGTCTTTCTGCTTTAAATCAGGATGATTTCGAATCCGTAACGGTTTTAAGAGGCGCCAATGGTGCTATTTTATACGGTAGTCAGGGTGCTAACGGTGTAATCCTCATCAATACCAAAAAAGGGCAGGCTGGAAAAGTAACGATAGCCTTAAACTCTACCCTTAACTTCAGCAATGTAGCAACGCTACCTGAGTTTCAATATGATTATGGCGCTACAGGCGGCAGCGACTATAGCTGGTCAAAAGTGAAAGGAACCTATCAGCGCAATTACATCGAAGATTTTTTTCAAACCGGTGTAAACACGATTAATTCACTCTCAGTATCTGGCGGAAATGAAAGAACTACCACTTACTTTTCTTACGGAAACAACAACGCAACAGGGGTTGTGCCAACCAGTACTTACAACAAACACAATGTAACCTTAAGTCAGGAGACTAAATTATTTGATGATAAACTTACACTGAGTGGAAACGTTCGTTTTTCTTACGAAAAATCTAAAAACCGCCCTGGGGCAGGTTACTACAATAACCCTTTAACAGGCTTGTATCTGTTCGCACGTGAAAGAGATTTCGACTATTACAAAAACAATTACGAGATTTTTGATAAACCCCGAAATCTATATAAGCAAAACTGGTACTCTACCGAAGAGAAACAAAACAATCCTTATTGGGAATTAAATAAAGACCCAAAACTAACCACCAGTAGCCGGGTAATTGCAACTGCAAAAGCCTCTTATGCCTTTGCCCCACATTTCAAATTCGATGTGCGTGGTAATATTGATTACAACGACAGACTGTTAGACTACCGTTATGCCGCAGGTGGAAATCCGGTTAGTGTGAGTTCAAATGGTACCTGGAACTATACCAAATATAATGATAAAGCATTATATGGTGATGCTATCGTAAGTTACGACAATAACTTTGGTAAGTTCAGTTTAAGCAGTGTAGTAGGAGCAAGTATTCAGGATTATACCTTTAATGATGGTATGACTTTTAATAATGGTACGGTAGCACTGCAGTACCCTAATTTTTTCAGTTTTGCCAACCTGCCTTATAACGTAATCGTAAATCAAACATACAGCAGGGTTCAAAAGCAGGGTCTCTTTGCCAACGCATCCCTTGGCTACAAAGACATGATCTATCTGGATCTTTCCGGACGTAACGATTACGCCTCTACACTGGCTTCAACAGGTAATGATTCTTATTTTTACTATTCAGCAGGTTTGTCTGCTATCATCAGCCAGATGATCACGATGCCTGAAGCCATTCGCTTCTTGAAATTAAGGGCATCAACCTCTCAGGTAGGTAATGAAGTACCATATAATCTTGTAAAACCTGGAAACACCATTGGTGGGGCTGGAACCAACGAAGGAATTGGCGGTGTTGATTATAATACACAAACACCATTTACTAATTTAGTTCCGGAGAAAATTATCAGTAACGAGATCGGTTTGGAGAGTCGTTTTTTCAATGATCGGTTAAGCTTTGATTTCACTTACTATAAAAACTCTAGTACCAATCAGTTTTTATCTCTACCGGCTCCATCAGGCTCTGGTTATACCTTTTATTATTTAAATGCGGGTAAAGTAACCAATCAGGGTTTCGAGCTAACACTAGGCGGCGATCCGGTAAAAACTGAAAACTTCAAATGGAATACTACCGTTAACTTATCACAGAACAAAAATAAAATTGTAGAACTAATTGCTGAAAATCCAGGTTATCAGGTGGGTAGCGATAGTGAAGGATTCAATTCCATCATTAAATCTGGTGGCTCGTTCAACGATTTATACATCTATAAGTTTGCCCGCAATGCTGCTGGTCAGATTATTTTAGATGCAGCAGGGAAACCAACCAAAGCTGCAACACAAGAGTACGTAGGAAGCCTGAATCCTGACTTTATCACCGGCTGGAACAACACCTTTACTTATAAAGATTTTACGCTAAGTGCTTTAGTGTCGGCTAAATTCGGTGGTGTAGCTTTTTCTAAAACCGAAGCTTTCCTAGATGCCTATGGTGTAAGTAAAAGAACAGGTGAGGCTCGCGATGCCGGAACCATTCCAATCAATGCAGTTCAAGGTACCACTGCAGTTTCTTCAATCGATCCTGCGCTCTACTATTCAGTAATTGGAGATAGAAACGGTATTATGGAACCCTATGTATTCTCCCGTACTAATGTTCGTTTAGCACAGGTATCTTTAGCTTATACTATACCGTTGAAAGGCTCCGCAATTAAATCAGCATCCGTATCGCTGATTGGCCGTAACTTATTCTTCTTCTACAAAAAAGCACCTTTCGATCCAGAGCAGGCAATGAGTACCAGTAACAGCATGCAGGCTAATGATGTATTTGCTGTACCGGCTACGCGATCTTATGGTGTAAATCTTAAGTTGAACTTTTAATATTCTACAATAATGAAAAAAATATGTTTAATGGTGCTCGTTTTGATAGTTTTCAATTCCTGCACCAAAAATTTCGAAGATATCAATACCAACCCTAACCAGATATCAAAAAAATTACTCGAGGAAGATAACAATTTAGTAGGATCTCCTTTTTCTGGAATGATCTTCAACCTGATGGGCCATCAAATTGAGGAAGATTTATGTTATGATAACTGGATGGGCTACATGGGAACACCAACCCCATTCGTTTCAAATGTAAACAACACTACGTATTATATTCGTTGGAATACCTATTGGGATCGGGTATATGCTAGCGTAATGGCTCCCTCAAAACAAGTGATGGAAAATGCGATAGATGCAAACCTACCCCTATTCGGAGACTGGGCAAAGTTTGTTCGTATCCTGGCTATTTCCAAGCTAACTGCCATTCATGGTCCGGTAATTTATTCAAACTATGGTGTCGGCGGTCTCGGAACAATCAAATACGATAAAGAATCTGATTTGTATACCAATATGTTCACTCAACTCGACCAGATTGAAACGAGCTTTAAAGCGAACACTACCTATACAGGCTTTACTAAATTCGATCAAAGTTACAAAGGATCAATTGCGTCATGGTTAAAATTGATCAACTCTATCCGCCTGCGCCTGGCCATGCGTTTAGTTAAAGTAAGTCCTACAGTAGCCAAAACACAGGGCGAGAAAGCTTTAGCCGATCCGGCCGGATTAATTACCACCAATGCCGATAATTTTCTTATCCCCTTAAATGGCAATGTGATGCCTGTATCTATGATTTCGTTCGACTGGCAGGACACCCGCATGGGCGGGCCGATTGAATCGTTCATGGTGGGTTTAAAAGATGGTCGTATCTCAAAATACTTTTCCGAAGTAAGTGATGCAGCCTTAGTTACCGATCACCCTACTTACAAATTTAAAGGCATCCGCAATGGCGGTTATGTAACCGCAAAAGACGATCGGATTTCATTTTCAACGGTGAGCGCCGATTTTAAAAGCGTAACAAAAAGAAGAGGTTTCACCGCATCCGAAGTAATGTTCCTAAAAGCTGAAGCTGCGTTAAGGGGCTGGGCCGGTGCTGGCGATGCCAAAACCAACTATGAAGACGGTGTTCGTTTATCATTTGCCGATTGGGGTGCAGCAGGTGTTGATGCTTATCTGGCCGATGCGACCAGTAAACCCATTAATTACATCGACCCAAAAGACAGTAAAAATAACTTTACACCACTTTCAACCATTACTGTGGCCTGGAATGCAGGAGATTCAAACGAATTGAAGCTCGAAAAAATCATGACGCAGAAGTATTTGAATAATTTCACCAATACTCTTGAGTCATGGGTAGATTTCCGTAGAACCGGTTATCCTAAAATTCCTCATGTAGCGAAAAATGATAGCAGTCCGGATTGGGGCGTCATTACTGCCGATCAATGGATCAAACGTTTGGTATTTGTGCCCGCTGAAAGAACCGGAAATGCTCCGGCAGTTGCAGAAGCCGCTACTTTCTTAACTTCAGGCAAAGATGATATTGCATCGCGCCTGTGGTGGGATACTTCAACAGTAAGTAACTTTTAATTATCCGCATACATTCAATATAATGGCCACCTTTGAGGTGGCCATTGTTGTTTATTTAATGGGAGAATATAAATGAATTCTCCTGCTTTTTTATCTAAGCTACCGTGCAATGCTTTGATTATCATTTAATAATTCGCCTAGCTTTTTTACTAAGCCGTTTACCGTGTTATTGGCGCTAGAATCCTTTAGCTACCATGGTAACGCTTTGGCTAGCCAAAGCAGTTTTGCTATTAAAATCTGTAGATCCTGAGGTATAATCCCCATCAAAAGCAACCCTGCCTTGACCTTGGGCAATCGTATTAGCGCCAGTGTGAGAATCGTCTATATTCAGAATTCCTGCTATTCCATTTTTAATGTTATTACCATCTTTTTCTCCAGACATTAAAAATGCGAAAAAGTTATAACCACCATTTCTGTAAGCTTTAACCTTTCCGTAAACAGTAAATTTATTTCCACTTCCACTAATGGCCGTTACCACACTGGTATCTGCTGCACCAATGAAATTCTTACCCAACATTTTTATGCTGAAATCACTGGTACTTTGCTCATAAAGCTTGATAACTCCATCAATAAGTACATAACCTGGTTGATAAGTATCATAAGGGATATTACTGCTTTTTATGGTGAAAGGCTTGAATAAGTAAGTGCCATTGATATTTGGAGGTGTTGTGCCTGTATTGATAACAAAACCAAGTTTGGTCAGGCTATCCACATACTTTTGGGGAATAATCTCTTCTATTTTCTTGCTTAAAATTTCCTCATCGCTTGGATTAATATCTTTGCTTTTAGAGCAGGATGTAAGTTGCAGAACTGCGCCCAATATTAATGCAAATGCACATCCTTTGGCTGCCATAGTTAGCTTTGTTGTTTTTTTCATCATTGATTTCTTTTTAAGTTTTGAAAAGCCCAACTGCAACGCTAATGCCAATGGTCGATAATTTGTCTTAAATAGATAAAAATAATGATAACTGACTATACAAATCTACCTGTAATCAGGTATTTGTTTTAGTCCTTAAATAAACAACTGTCCTTTTTCAAAGAAATAGATAAGCAGATATCAAAGACCTGGTATTGTGTTATATCTTTTCCCCCGCTGCCAGTTCATAAGGTACCTTGCCCCGTTCAAATATCCTCGTATTTTCACTACCCTCTGTGGTAATGCGGTCGCCAATTCTTCTAATCCAGTTGCCTTCACGTAATCCGACAACCTTCACTTCATTTTGCGTTAAAAACTCAGCAATTCTCGTTTCCCGGGTTTCCCCATTGTGCTGTAAGGTCGGGTCAGGATCCAGGTAATGCGGATTTAAATTAAAAGGAACCAGTCCCATACACTCGAACGAGGCCGGGTAAACAATCGGCATATCGTTGGTGGTTTTCATATTCAGTCCGCCGATATTGCTGCCCGCACTACAGCCCAGGTAAGGCTTGCCCTGTACTACGTTCTGTTTGATTTCAGCCATCAACCCCAGTTCGTGCAAGGTCTTAACCAGCAGAAAGGTATTCCCGCCACCAGTAAAAAAGCCCTTTGCTTCATGAACAGCCAAAGCCGGATCATTAAACTCATGAAGCCCTTTCACTTTGATGTTAATGCCCTCAAAAAAGCTTCTGGCCTTTTGCGTATAATCATCATGGCTCATCCCACCAGGCCTTGCATAAGGAATAAAAATAATCTCATCAATCCCGGTAAAAAGTTCAATGATTTCAGCTTTCAGATAAGCTAAATATTCTCCGCCATACAGAGTCGAGGTAGAAGCCAGTATTACATTCATAAATAAAAGTTATATGCACCGGCAAAATAACCCCCGGCAGCAGCACAAAGGTATTAATCCAGTCCAATATCCCCAACCCGGCAGCAAACACTCCACCATTTCTTAAATAAATTGTATTATTTTTAAGGCCTTGACAGAAACATTCTGTTTTTTAATTAAACCTACTAATTTTGTAGAGTATGCGTGTGGTGAATATTTCAGAGGAGGCTTTACTATCCGGTTTGAAACTCGGAGAGGAAACTGCATTCGCTAAAATCTATGCACTGCATGTTAAAAGCATCTATGCTTTCGTATTAAAAATCCTCAAATCCCCATCAATCAGTGAAGATGTAGTACAGGAGGTGTTCATCAAACTTTGGGAAAATGCCGCGAAAATCGATTCCGGCACTTCTATCAAACCTTACCTGTTTACCATTGCCCGCAACCTTTCGCTTAACATTATCCGCAATGCTGGCAAAGAACAATGGATCAGTGATGAAATTGCCGCACATGCGTTCGATTCTGCCGAAGATGGACTTGCCTTCACCCAGCACAGGCAAACCCGCCAGTTTTTAGACCATGCCATTGCACAACTTCCGCCAAAACGAAGGGAGATTTATGAATTGTGCCATGGTGATGGATACACCTATAAACAGGCAGCACAAAAACTTGGCATTAAAGACAGCACCATCAATAGCCAGATGGTCAAAGCAATCCGGTCTATCAAAGCATACCTCATTAAAAACGGTGCGCTGCTCCTGCTTTTCACCCTAAAATAACTTTCTGAAAAAAAATACAACTATTTTTTCATCCGGAGTACATGTACCGCCGCCTTTATGTGTTATGCTAATAAATACCAGACAAATTGGAACAGTCAATCAGGCAAATATTCTTGAAGTACATACAAAACGAGGCTTCAAAAAGCGAAATTGAGCAGGTACTGTCGTTGATGCAAAGCGATAAATACGCCGACGAATGGGAGGCTGCCATACTTGAGTTTCAGTCGGGCTTCGAAACTAGCGAAGAAGAGGTAGGACCACCCAATCAGGATCATCTTTATAAAAAAATCAAACAGCGTACACTAAATAAACCCCGCCGCTCTTTGAAGAGGCAATGGATCGGTTACGCTGCAGCCCTGCTTGTTGTTTGCGCCACCGCCTGGTGGGCAGTTCAACCACATGAAGTATCCAATCAAACGGTTAAAAAAGCAATAGGACAGTCAAGTCCCGAAAAACCCAGCGGCCGCAAATGGGTAAAGCTGTCCGATGGCACCTCCGTACAGCTTAATGTAAATAGTCACCTCAATTATCCGGATACTTTTGAAGGGAAGCAAAACCGCGAGGTAACACTGGTAGGAGAAGCTTTTTTCGATGTCGCTCACGATAGCAAACACCCCTTTATCATTCACACCGGAAAAATAAAAACTACTGTATTGGGTACCGCTTTCAATATATCTGCCTATGATAACGAAAAGTCGGTTACGGTAACAGTAACGCGTGGAAAAGTAATGGTTCAGCGTGCCCAGCAAACGCTGGCCATACTTACTCCCGATCAGCAGATCAGCTGGCATGCAAACGAAAAAACACCGAAAATTGTTGTCAATGCGGAGGAAGCCATTGCCTGGAAAGCACAGGATCTCATCATGGATGATATCTCACTTGCGAAGGCCGCCGATATGATTGCCGGGCGCTTTAAAGTAAAAGTCGTATTTAAAACCGATCAGGTAAAAGATTGCCGCTTTACAGCTGCCTTTTTAAACCGGAACGATCTCAGTCAGGTAACTGAGGTATTGTCTTCCATCACAGGTGCAAGCTTCGAGCTTAAAGGCAATCAATTGTTCATCGATGGCCCAGGCTGTACCAATTAAATAAAATCAACTCAACCCTATAAACCAAACCACTAATGAATCACAAAATCTCCCCAACCTAAAAACCACAACCTTCGAAAAAAAGTAAACCCCGGCTGCCACCAGGGCTTACAACAGTTTTCAATCATCTTATCGAACAATCTAAAACCATTGCAATGTATTATAAATATACACCTTTTGCAAGTCTATGTCCGTGGGCTTGTCGCTATACCATTATCCAAAAACTGGGATTTTTTATGAAAGTAAATGCAATCTTGTTAGTGATTTCGCTTTTTACCATCAACAGCTTATTTGCAACCCATACTGCTGCCCAAAACCTGCAGGAAATTCACCTCTCTGCCGGCTTCCAGGGCGGAAGCTTAAAGCAGGCCTTTAACCGCATCGAACAGCAAACCGAGTTCCGCTTTGCCTATAGAAATGAGATCCTGGCTGGCATCAGTGCGCCCGTACTATCCGCAAAAGACCGTACGGTAAAAGAACTGCTCGATGCATTGCTGGAGAACACCGGCTTGTCGTACAAAGCCATCAACAACAGCATCATCATCACCCGCAACAACACTAAACCCGTTCAGCTTGCGGCCGAACCCATCAGCGGTACCGTGAAAGATGAAAAAGGCATTTCCATGCCGGGCGTATCCATCAAAGTCAAAGGCAAAAGTATCCAGGCCATTACCGACAGCAAAGGAAATTTTAATATCCAGGCATCCCTTAACGATGTATTGGTATTCACTTACATTGGGTATGAAAATACAGAAGTCAGCATCAGCTCGACCCAAAACATCAGCATCAGCCTTAAGCCTGCTGTTGGTACGCTTGATGCTGTGGTCGTAATCGGTTACGGTACCACTACCAAAAGAAATAACACCGGTTCGGTAACCACCATCGGTGCCGCACAAATCGGCAACCAGCCAGTTGGCGATCCGCTGGCAGCACTTCAGGGCCGTGTAGCCGGTTTAGATATCTCTTCCGTAACCGGATACCCGGGTTCAGGATATAACGTACGCCTGCGCGGACAAAATTCCATTACCGCAGGCAACAATCCGTTGTATATTGTAGATGGCGTACCTTTCATTTCCGAAAGCCTTAGCCAGTTTACCGGTGCAAATGGCAATCAAAGTCCTTTAAGCAGCATCAACCCCGCCGATATCGAGCAGATCGATATCCTGAAAGATGCTGATGCAACCGCGATTTATGGCTCGCGAGGTGCCAATGGTGTCATCCTCATCACCACTAAAAAAGGGAAATCCGGCAAAGGCGAATTCAATGCCAATGTATTTACCGGATTATCTTCACTCAATAAACGCGTAGATATGCTCAGCACCGCCGACTACCTCGCCATGCGCCGCGAAGCCTATGCGAAAGATGCCGTAACCCCAACCGAGACACAGGCACCAGATTTATTGCTGTGGGATCAAGCCCTTGATCAAAACTGGCAGGAAAAACTCATTGGCGAGTCCGCCAACCTCAGCGAAGTCCAACTCGGCTTTCGCGGGGGAACCGAACAAACCAATTACCTGCTCAGCGGAACCTTCAGAAATGAAAAAATAATCCTGCCTAAAGACCTCGGCTACAAAAGAGGTGCACTCAACTTTTCACTCAACCACACTTCTTTAGATAAAAAATTCAGGTTTACCAGCTCCGTTAAATACACCGTCGATCAGAACAATACGCTACCCAGCGATGTCACCAGTTTTTTCAATCTGGCCCCCAATTATCCCATATACGATGCGCAGGGCAACTACTACTGGTTTAGTAACGAGCAAAACCCAATGGCTTACTTCGAACGCACCAGTACCAGCAACACCACCAATATATTTGGTAATACTTCCCTTAGTTACGATATCCTTAAAGGCTTAAATGCCAAGGTTACTGCCGGCTTCAACCGCATGAATATGGATCAAACCCAAACCTTTCCCAAGCTGGGCTTCAATCCCTTAACCTACAGCGGCAGCTCGGCCAACTATGGCGATGGAAAGTTGAACTCATACATCGTTGAACCACAATTAAACTACAATATAAAGCTGGCCAAAGGAAACCTCTCGGCATTGGTAGGGGGTACCTGGCAGCACAGTGTGCGCGAAACCGAATCCCTGCAAGGGAGTGGTTATGTAAGCGACTTGCAACTCGAAAACATGAAGGCCGCCACCGTACTTACCCCACGTACCTACGCCTATACCAAATACCGTTATACTTCGGTTTTTGGCCGGTTAACCTATAACTGGGATGAAAAGTACATTGTAAACGGAACATTCCGCCGCGATGGCTCCTCAAAATTCGGACCCAATAACCGCTTCGGTAACTTTGGCGCCGTGGGTGCAGCCTGGTTGTTCAGCAACGAAAGCTTCATTAAAGATAACCTGAAGTTCCTGAGCTTTGGTAAGTTAAGGGGAAGTTTCGGTACCACCGGTAACGATCAGATTGGCGATTACCAGTTTCTTGATAGCTGGAGCCCTGTAAGTTATCCTTATGGTGGCCTTCCAGGAATATCGCCCAGCCGTTTCCCTAACCCCAACTACAGCTGGGAGAAAAATAAAAAAATCGAAGCCGGTATTGATCTGGGTTTCTTTAACGAACGATTGCTTCTTACTGCAAACCTCTACCGTAACCGTTCAGATAACCAGCTTATCGGAAGTACCCTGTCCTCGCAATCGGGCTTCACCCAGTACGTAGCCAACCTGCCTGCGCTGGTAGAGAACAAAGGCCTCGAGCTCGAGCTTAGCTCAGTCAACATCAGAAACAAAAACTTTACGTGGAATACCTCTTTAAACATCACTTTCGCTAAAAATAAGCTCCTCGAATATCCCAACCTTAAAACTTCTGGCGATGCCTATAAATATTTTATCGGCCAGCCATTATCTATCGTCATGGGCTTCGATTACCTGGGCGTAAACACGCAAACCGGTGTGCCTGAGTTCAGGGATGTCAATGGCGACAAAGCCATCACCGATCCGGCCGATCTGGTTATTTTGGGCAATACCATGCCTCAGTTTTATGGTGGTTTACAAAACAGCTTTACTTACAAAAATTTCAGTCTCGATTTCTTTGTCCAGTTTGTAAAACAAGAAGGGCCAGGGTTGAACTATGGTTACCTGAGCTATTCAAATGGCTACCCGTTCCGCAATAAAGATCTCAGCGCGCTTGAAAGGTGGACCACACCAGGCGTACCGGCAAACATTCCGGGTGCAAGTACCACAGCAGGTAAGCCCATTTATACGGCTTACCAAAACAATTATCGTTTATCCAGTGCAAACTGGGGCGATGCTTCATTCATCAGGCTTAAAAATGTATCCCTTAAATACAACTTTGCCGAGCTGCTAAAAAGCTGGAAATTCAGCAACATCTCACTATATCTGCAGGCACAGAATCTGTTTACCATCACTGGTTACAAGGGTTTCGATCCTGAAACAAAAGGATACGCTTTGCCGCCTTTAAGTGTCTATACCGCTGGTTTACAGGTTTCATTTTAATCCCTAACTCTATTCCAATGAAAATTATTTATTATATATTAACCGTAGCAGTATTAAGCTCAGCAGTATCCTGCAAAAAATATGTAGATATCGAAGATCCTAAAGATCAGCTGGTCACCTCCAGCGTTTTCACAACCGATGCCACAGCCACCGCGGCCATGGTGGGTATTTATAGCGATATGAATGCCTTCAACTATCAGTTTGCCAACGTGCTTACCAGTTTTACCTGCGCCATGGCGGCTGATGAGTTTGTTTACAGCTCCACCTTAGCTAACTTCGATGAATTCAAAAACAACGCGCTTACACCTGGCAATACCTATGTGGGCTTAATGTGGTCTACGCCTTATAACTTCATCTACCGCGCCAATGCCGTAATTGAAGGGGTAATTGCCTCTACTACCTTAACGCCTGCTGTTAAAAACCAGCTTTTAGGAGAGGCTAAATTTGTACGCGCCTTTTGCCACTTTTATCTCGTTAACTTTTTTGGCGATGCGCCCCTGATTTTAAATACCGATGTGCTCACCAATACCAGCAAAGCCCGCACACCAAAGGCCGAAGTATATGCATCAGTGATTCAGGATTTAAAAGACGCGAAGCAACTATTGGTACTTGCTTATCCGGGCAATGCCGAACGCATTAGGCCCAATAAAACAGCGGCCACGCTTTTGCTTTCACGTGCTTATCTCTATACCGCTAACAACGCTTTAGCCGAAACGGAGGCCACTGAAGTCATTGCCACCACAGCACAATACTCGCTGTTAAATAATCCCGATCCCAACAATGCTGCTCACATCAGTAAAGTGTTTCTAAAAAACAGTAACGAAGCCATCTGGCAGTTACAGGTGGTGAATACCCTTAACGGAAGAAATACCTGGGAAGGCAATACCATCGTATCCACCGGTGTTCCTTTGTACCGCTTAACCAAAGGCGCCCTTGGTTTAGAGAATGGTTTCGAAGCAGGCGATAGGCGCTATACCAACTGGGTGGGGCAATATTCAAGTGCTGCCGTTCCACCAGTGCAACACACCTTTCCGTTTAAATATAAAGTGCGGGTAGGTACTGCGGGCGCTGCGGCAACCGAATACTCAATGGTGCTCCGCTTTGCAGAGGCTTACCTCATCCGCGCCGAAGCCCGTGCACAATTAAATAAGCTGGGTGATGCCAAAGATGATTTAAACATCATCCGCAACCGTGCCGGTCTCGCACCTTTAGCCACCGCCGCAAGCCAGGCCATTGCCATGGCACAGGTAGAGCAGGAGCGAAGGGTAGAGCTTTTTTCTGAATGGGGCCACCGGTGGTTCGACCTGAAAAGGTGGAAAAGCACATCAGGCGATGCCACTAAAACCCGTGCCGATGATGTTCTCAGCCTGACGAAAACCGGCTGGAAATCCACTGCAATCTGGTTTCCTATCCCTGTCGAAGCCATGCGCACCAATCCAAATATGGTCCAAAACCCAGGCTATTAAAAATTTTACCTATGAAAAACATCACCATAGTGCTGCTCCTGTTTGTGTCTGCAATACTGCAGGCACAGGCGCAGGCAGTCATCACCACACCCGAGAAAATACAACGGGGCGATTCAGTTACCATAACCTATAATCCTGCGGCTGCCGGTGCCAGCATCCCAGCCGATGCGCCATCAGTAACCATTGTATTTACCTATTCTACCTTTTACGATCTGCCTTGGCAAATGCCGATGATCAAAACGGGTAAGCTGTGGACAGCAAGTTTCAAAGCTGGTCGTTTTGCAACCTTCGCCACCTTCTACCTGCAAAGTGGTGAAACGCTGCAAAAACCAGCTGTCGATAAGCACTATACACTGCCAGTATATCAGGGCAACAAGCGGGTTAAAAGCAGCCTTTTGCACGAGTCCTATAGCCTAACTACCCAAATGCCCAAAGCTCCTGATTTACAACAGCAAAAGCTCGATCTGATTAACCAGGAGCTGACTAACAATCCCGATAATTATGAAGCAAAGGTGGCGCAGATGGTGGTGAAAATGGCCCTGGCTAAAAGCCCGGCAGAAAAGTCGCAATACCGGGAGCAGGCCCGGAAAATCATCGCCGCCCGTCTCGAAGAAAATCCAACCCTTCCCGGAAACATGAATCAGGTAACCATGGGCTACCTCATGATTGGCGAAAAAACCCGCCTGGATTCTGTCCGCAAGGTGGTGATGGAACGTTATCCCAATGCCGATCTGTCTAAAGATTTAAGGGCCTCCATCATCTCCCGGGAGGAGAAAAATACAACGGTCAAGATCGCCAAACTCGAAGCCATGCTTAAAAAAGGCGATCAGCCCGGCGAAGAGGGTTCCGAAAGTATCCATAAAATGCTCTTCGATCTATATGCGGGTATCGGCGATTCAGTGAAAGCCCTGGCACATGCATCAAAGCTATATTCAAAACCCAATCCCTACACGCCTGAAACGTATAAAAGTATAGCCGTTAAGTTAACCGAAAGCAAAATTGCACCGGTAGCGGCCATTTCTTATGCTAATAAAGCACTGGCCATCGCTAACCAGTGGCCAGTGGGCATTATCCGGTATTTTCCAGAGTTCGGCTACATTCCATCTTACGTCTCAGATAGCACGCGCAGGCAGGCCGTGGCAGATGCGACAGCCGCACTGCTTTCCATCAAAGCGCTTAACTACCTCCGCTTAAAAAATACCGATTCAGCCAAAGTGCTTACCGCTCGCGCACTTCAGCAACCGGCCAATCGCGAAGCCACCATCAATGCCGCGCAGGTACTCAGTCAGTTAGGGGAACATGAGCAGGCTTTTAATGCCCTGTGGAAACTGCTCATCAAAAATCCGACAGATTCACTCATCCTCGCAAAGGCAAAAATCAGCTTCCTCAGCTACAATAAATCTGAAGAAAGTTTCCGCGCAAAAGTAAAAGAACTCGAAGTGCTCGAAATTCAGCAGCTTACTGCGAAAACCAAAAACCTGATGATGAATAAGCCGGGTCCAGAGTTATCCGGCCTTACCGATTTGCAGGGCAATCCGGTTACTACCGCTATGATGAAGGGAAAAGTGGTCATTCTCGATTTCTGGGCCACCTGGTGCGTGCCCTGCATGCATGAAATGCCTTACTTTCATAAAGTATTCGAAAAATACCAGAATAACCCTAACGTCATGTTTATGGTGGTCAATAGTGGTTCCAACAATACCATTAACGATGCCCGCAACTGGGTAAAGCAGAATCCGCAATACAAATTCCCGGTGTACTTCAATAACGATAAAAACATCGGCGAAAAAGTAGGTTTCACACTCATCCCCACCATCGCCGTCATCGATCAGGAGGGCAAAATGCAATTCCGTACCATTGGCTTCGAAGGCGAATTCCTGCAGAAGAAACTGGATGTAGAAATCGCTATCCTGCTGGATAAGAAATAGGTTAGATTACGCTCGCTTAACCAGGTGCAGGAAGTTTTTCTGCACCTTTTTTTGTGAACTCTTATTTCAAAAGGCTATCTTTCTCTCGTCGTTATTAGTAGCCCTTTTTGCGTTTTTATGAAGTTGCTTTTAGATAGAATTAAAAATAAAGTCCGTCGTCAATCTTATAATCTGTTCTTATCCCGGTTTGGCTTTGGAAACCGGGTGTCACGAAGCATCTGGGAGCACCAGTTTGCTGATGGATCATGGAATTATCTGTATGGAAAAGACGAGGAAGCGCATTATCAGCACATCGTTGAGTGTGTAAAGGAGAAAAACGGAAGTATTCTGGATGTAGGCTGCGGCCAGGGGGTATTGTACAGTTATTTAAACAGCAACCAGCAGGGCGCTGATTATCTCGGAATTGACATCTCTGGTAAGGCAATCGAAATGGCGAAGAAAACCTTTCCTGGCGCCACTTTCCGTCAACTCGATTTTGACTATTCCAGATTAGAAGGGCAGTTCGATGTTATTATTTTCAATGAGACCCTATATTATTTTAACCAGCCTCTAAAAACGATACAGAAGTGTATTGAACACAACCTCTCGAAAAACGGAAGGTTAATTATTTCGATGTGCGATTTTAAAGGACACGATGTTATCTGGCAAAAGCTAAGGGGTAAGTACCGGTTTAGTTCTTTTAGCGAGATTGTTAATGAGAAGGGGCAGGTATGGAAAGTAGGGGTCATTAGCACAACACCAAATGTAGCAACCCTTCCACGGTAAAAATTATTTAACCACCTTCAACACTTTATCAATTAGCCAGCGATAAAGGGCATAGCGGTTCGATAATTTGAAAATAATTGACTTTTGGGAATCTGCGGCGTGGATGCCGATCCGGCGTAAGGCATAGCGGTTGGAGAAAGCCTGGTAAATAGAAGTGCCGTAGTGGTAACCAGCATCCTGAAGCAATTGTCTATAATTCTCAGGAACCTCTCCATAAGGATAGCAAAAGGAAACAACTGGTTTAGCTATAATATTTTCAAGGATATTTTTAGAGGTGTGGAGTTCGTTGATGAACTGGTTTTCGGTAATCTTGTGTCCATATAAATGCTCATGACCGTGACTACCTACTTCCATTCCATTTTCAGATAGGTAGCGCAGTTGGGCAGCATCCATCAGATCGATTTTAGGGGCATTGGCACTCGTAACATCCCATTCGTTGTAGCCGCCAATTTGAGCAGTCGGAATAAAGAAAACTGCCTTCATTCCATTCTGTATCAATAACGGGACCGCATAATCAAATAATTTCGCAGAGCAGTCATCAAAGGTCAGGATCACTTTTTTATTTGGCTGGTGCAGTTTCCAGCCCTGCTGCAAGATTTCTTCGAAGGTGGTGGTTTCCAGTCCGAGTTGCTGTATGCAATCCAGCAATACATTAAACTGTTTTGTACTAATTGTCCAGCCTTCGGTTCCTATTGCCGGAGCATCATCCACATGATGCAGCATAATGATGGGAACCTTGATCAACTGATATTCCTGTCTTTTACTTTAACAGCAGGATGACCCTGGTAAATGCCATAAGCATCCAGATTGGTTGTCGCAGTACTGCCCATGGTTAATACTGCATGACTGGATAAGGTTAACCCCGGACAAACCTTTGCAGCTGCCCCAACCCAAACACCGTCTTCGAGTACAATAGGTTTAGTGATGAGCTCGAAAGAAGTTTTACTGTAGTTGTGGTTTCCCGTCATCAAAATGGCCTGTTGCGATACACAGCAATTTGCACCTATGCTTACCCAATCTAAATTCTCAATGTAACAATCTGCCAGCCAGCAGTAATCGCCCACGCTCAGTTTCCAAGGGTATTTAATGTGTATACCGGGTTTAATCCGAACATCTTGGCCAATGCGGGCACCAAATAAACGTAATAAAAATACCAGTACTGTACTCACCGGAATGATGCTGCTCCTGAAGAAAAACACATCGGTAAAATACCATAAAAACTGCTTCAGTCTGGATGCACCGATCTGATATCCGCCGGTATTAAAGTTCTTATGGAGTTGTGTTTTTTGCAAAATGATGATGTTAGCCAATTGTTGGATCGCTATCGTGCTCCGCTTTTGGAATGGCTTTTCTGGTATTTTTCCTAATCCAGAAATACAGCATTGTGAAAATACAGATGTATACAATTACATTAAATATCTCATGGTGATAGGTGAAGTTTTGGCGTTGAGATTGAAAGAAACCAAGTAGCACACCCAGTCCCGCTATGCGACAAACATTTAAAATATAAATACTCACCAACCCGATCACCATCATTTTCCAGGTTGATTTCCATGAAGCAGGAAAAGCCAGTACAAAGGCCGCTAAAAAGCTCATCACTCCCAAACCCAGGCAGGAATAGTTTACGCGCAGGTAAGGCCCTGCAACTACCATCACATCCGAATCATTATAAATGGCATAGAAGCCAAATGCTTTAATAATCCAAACCGCTGGAATAATCAGGCCAGATTTTAGTCCCTGGATATAGTTGAAATGTTCTGCGATGCTGGCATTATAAAACCTTCCACCCGGACTCATCACACTATTCATAAATATGTTGCCCTGACTAAAAACTATATAAAGTATAAACAACGCAATCACAAATTTAATTGCTTTTTTATCAGCTTCTCTTTTCGCGGCTTTCAGTTGTATTTCGTCCATCTTGTTTGTTCGGCTAAAATTAAGTTAAAGATAAAAATTATATCCTGAGATTTAATTTATTGTCGGTTTTGGAGCGTTTTGATTTTCTGATCCACCAATTTCCTAAACCACAAGCCTTGGAGATGATGGAAACGTCTGGCGGTTTTATTGTCGAATACACCCAGTTGGAAAAACATCCTGAAACCATAGTAAAGATAAGGCCTGATGCCCAAGGGTAACTTCCACCATAAACGTTTCAACCAGGCTTTCCGCTCATCAGGGTTTCCAAAAAGGGTAGGGTTGAGGGATTGCTTCCTGAGCTTTTGCATGCGTTCTATTTCCTCCTGTGCAATCAGGTCGCTATAACGTTCATGCTTTTGATACCAGAAATCAATGTCATTTTCTTTAAGGTTCTCTTCCACAATATGCCCCTTTTTCCATACCACTGTTTTACCTGGGACGATAAAGCGATGATCCATATTTTCATTAAGGTCAGAATAGCCAATACCCGTACGGAACATTTTTAATAGATAGATGGGGTAGTAGCCGCCATATCTGATCCAGGAGCCCTGAAAGAAATTCTTACGGTTGAAATAGATACCGTTCACCTCCCGATGTTTCTCATCATTAAAAGTTTCCAGCATCTCAAATAGTTCCGGCGTTACAACCTGATCGGCATCAAGCCCAATGGTCCAGGGTGTTTGAATATCAAAGTGCTTCAGTGCAAAATCCCATTGTTTCGGATGGTTCTCAAAGGGGTTTGTCTTTATTTCTACCACATAACTTGCAGCTATTTCGAGGGTCCGATCTGTACTCCCACTATCCAGGATAAATAAGGGTGCTTTCAAATCCTTTATCGATTCAAGCAGGCGGGGTAAATGAATCTCTTCGTTATAAGTTAAAATAATAAAGCTAAACGGCTTGCTCATCACAGTAGTTGTTTATAAAGAGTGAGATACCTATTCGCCAAGACATTGTCATCGAAATCATGCCTGATCAATCCAGGTGCAGTCTGTCTGATTTGGTGCCTTTTTTCCTGCTGAGCAAAGGCTTTTATAAGTTCATCTTTAATCCGGTCTGCTTTCAATTGGCAAATCCATCCCAGCTCGTTCTTCTTCACATAATCCGATAAACCAACCTGATCTGAAATCAAAACAGGTGTACCTACGCTCAGGCTTTCTACCACTACGTTGGCAAAGTTCTCATTGTATGAAGTCAGTACCAACAGGTCATATTGCGCTATTAGCCTGTATTTTTCATCGTTGTTTATTTGACCGATCCAGTTAATCCTTGTATTAAGTTTTAGGTTTTCTGCTTTATCCTTAAGGTGCTTTACATATTCATCATTACCGGAGCCAGCGATGGTGAGCTGCCAGTTTATGTCAAGTAGTGCTAATGCATCAAATAATAGTTCCAAACCCTTTTTCTCTTCGATCCGCGACAGGAAAATTAGCTTAATAGCCGCCTCTACGTCTTGATAATCTGGCACTCCTTGTTGATACTTGGTACCTGATTCCTGATAGTCAAAACTTACTAAATTCGGAATAACAGTGATACTTTTCGGAGATACAATCCTCTGTATATCTTCTTTTTCCTGCTCACTAGTGGCGTGGATGTGGCAATACTTTAACAGCCTTTTTCCGAAAAGCGTATGTAGCAATCTTTTTGGAAAGGAGTTTCGGTTGTTCTGGCTGTAAGCCGTGAGCATGCCTCTTGGCGAAAGTACAACAGGCACTTTGTACCATTTAGCAATAAAGCAACTTAGCACAGAAACCAGATTCCACCAGGCATGGATATGTATAATTGGCTTATCATTCTGTTTTTGGCGAACGATCTCATTTCTTAAGTGTGATAATAAGCCTGGTGAGAAATGACTGTGATCTTTTGTCCATCTTTTGAAGTAAGTTACCTGAACACTATCAACCAAGATTGGTTGGTCCGTTTGTACATCTAGTTCTTCCTCACCATTGGCCGTAGTGGTGAGTACTTCAATATTTAGTTTATCCTCTTTCGCCTGCTTTCTCAAGTCATCGCCAGGTTTTTCTGAATTGATGATGGCGAACCTATTTAGCGCTTCACATAGCTTGGCAACGCTTTGAATAGGACCACCGTAGATGTAAGCAGGTTTGTATGAAGCGGTGATGTGGAGGATATTCAATTTTTTACAATCTATATCGGAATGATTATATTTCGGGCCTTGAAAAAATTGAAAATCAGGAATACACTCACAAAAGACCAAAATACCGTATTAAACATAAATTCAAAGCAATTACCCCTTAAAAGAATTTGGAATAAGCCAGTAAAAATTACTACTGTTCCCAAGAAATATCCACCAAATAATTCTTCCGATTTGAGCGCGATATACTGAGCGATGAAACCATAAAAAAATAAACCAGCTAGGACGCCTAGGTACCCAAATGATAAGTAGCAGTCTACGATATAAGCTGGCTTTGCAGATACTATGGCACTCCTGCTGATAATACCGGCATTATAGGGCCTATTCATGACCATCTGCTCCGTATCAGGTTTGCCAGACCAAAACGCCCTGGGAATTATGGAGAATATAGCCTGCTGAACAATATGTAAATTATAATAAGGTACTTTAGATGGAGTAGTTGATGTGTAACTCACAAACATCCCGATCTCTGATATACGGTCAGTTAAAAATGCCCAGTTATTATTCCGTAATTCATCTTGTAGGTTTTCATTGTCAACAATAGAATTGATTGCCTGATCTCTTGCCTCAATTGCACTTGTACCTGATGAGGCAGCTCCTCTGTATTTACCGATAAAAGTAGGTAGAAGTAAAAACAATGCTAAAATAGCCAAACCAAAAACGGGTATCAGTTTTTTGCCATATACCGGAAGTAAAATAAGCCCAAATAATACCACACTTAAAATTACAGGCTCCTTAAATCCGGATATTAGCGTATTAGCGAAGGTCATTCCAAACAAAATACCCGTGGCAATGATCATGTTTCTTCTTTTTTCATTAATAGCAAAAGCAAAAGCTACGGTACCCGTTAAAATACTTAAGTTACCCATTTGTACCCCCAGCTGAATTACAGCATCGATATTGACCAGAAAACGATTTAAAGGCAGGGTGACTAATGAAATGATAAATAGTAGAATACTAATCGATTTAGTGTTGGGAGTATATTTCTTTTCTACAGGGTACCGCATAGCGCCTAACAAGCCATGCAAAAAAGCCGCGTGCCCCAAAACGTACAAGCGCTGGCATTTTGCAATTTCATTAAAAAGTGATTCCGTTGCTAAAGAATTTCCCAGATAGGTGCTGTATTCATAACCCAAGGCATTCAAAAAATAAAAAATAGAAGTACAAGCCATGTAGCCTGCAAATATTATATGCAAAATAAATACTGGTCTGAATAGCTGCTCAATTACAGGCCGGTCGTTAGGCAAAGGTTTTATCTTTCCTGCATAGCAAATATAAAACAGATAGAAAGAACCCAACCATGCCAATAGATAAGATACCTTCGGCAAATCTGCTAAAAGTAATGCCATTAGAAATGGGAAATATAAGATCAGGTATTTACCTCTGTTGTTTTGCAATTTCTGTTTCTTTAATAATAATATCTGCCTGATTTTGAATAGACCAATCTTCTATGATGTCAAGAGAATGATTTCCCATTGCAGTCAGTACGTTTTTATCTTTTACTAACGTATTTAAAACTTTAGTCAAACTATTGAATTGAGACGCTTCAAATATATAACCATTTACGCCATTTTTAACAAGGTCTGCAGCACACCCAACTTTATCTGATACTAAAATAGCCTTGCCCGCCGCCATTGCTTCATTTACTGCCAAACCCCAAGTTTCATTTGGACCTTGCGAAGGTAGACAAAACAAATCACAGGCCTGATAAACGAAAGGCATTTGAGTTTGGTTCTGAAAACCCATAAAGTGTATATTACCCGGTTTAAGAATCTGGGCTTTAGACTTCAGGATTCTTTCAAGTTCTCCTGCGCCAACAAAAAGCAGATGTACATTAGGGATTTTCAGACTTACAAATACCTTCAATAATAGCTCCGGATCTTTTTTTGACTCGAATTTGCCTGCAAAAAGAATCAGAATACTGTCCCTCTCTATTCCTAGGTTCTGTCTTAAATTAAATGCTTCCTCTTTCCTGGAGATAGCGAAACGGTCATTATCTACTGCATGTGGTGCAAAAACTAGCTGATTAGTTTTGATGCCGAAATGCTCAAAATAGGCCCTGTTATTTTGCCCTACATATAGCGCTTTGTCTATAAAAGAATAAACCCATGTTAGTAAAAACTTTCTCAATAAATTTTTAATAACGCTTTTCTCATCAAGTAGCGTGCTATCGCCCCTAAACCAAACCGGAACTTTTTTATTAAAGTAACGCATGACTTTCAAATGGCTGCTGTATGCCCAGCCATAAACCATTATCGCATCAGGTAAAAAGTCCTCTATTTTATTAATTAAACCGGGGTTTTTAATTCCGTTAAAATGATGGCTACCTTTTACCGGAGCAATATTATCCATAAATTCATAGTCATACCCATCCAGCAAGGGAATGTCCCAGCGGATCTTTTTTCCAAATCCTTCATCTAGTAGATTATGCTCTCCTAAAGTGTAAAAAACTTTGACTGAGATTGTCTGAGCCAATTCCTTAAACAAAGGAGTATAATACTGTATAGGATGGCTGATAACTATGACTAGTCGGAAATTTTTCACAAAGGATAGGCTATTATTTCTGCACTTAAAACAGTGCTATCAAATTCAAAGGCTTTGGTGTGTCCATAGCCATCAATGCATTCAAAGCGATAATTGAATGAACTTAAAAATAAAAAGATTGCATCAGGTGCATTCAATGCCTTAAGCTGGTAGGTCCGGTCGTATTCAAAAATGATTGTCGGCCTGTTGCTTTCTATAGTTAATGTTAAACCTTTAAGCGCTTCCAGTTCATAGCCCTCAACATCAATTTTAATAAAATCAATTCTCTCAAAGCCCAACTCATTAACTAAGTCATCTCCCTTAATGCAGCTTATGGTTGTGTTTTTTATTCCTCCTTCTAATAAGCTAAAGGCTCCTGGGTTTTTAGCTTCCGGATCAATATGGATTTGAATCTCTTTTTTTTCATTAGCCAGTGCTTTTTGTATAGTGGTGACATTACCAAAACCATTTAAAACAACATTATTTTGCAAGGCCAAAAAATTTAGCTTTACCGGCTCAATAGCAATTACTTTACCTGTTGGGCCTGTTAATGTAGAGAAATAAAGGCTGTGGAAGCCAATATTTGCTCCTACGTCTAAAACAACATCGCCAGGGCGAATTAAGCGTTTAAAGTGTTTTTTCACCCAAGGCTCATAATCGCCAATGTAATAAATGCTTGCTTCAATGAAATTATAGGTGTCTACATTGACTCTAAAATCCTTGTTTAGCGTCAGGACGGTTTGCTTCACCCCGCCTAATTTTCCACGGTCAAATAACCAGGCAAAAATTCTGAATTGTCCTTTAAACCCTTGCCGCCTTAAAATATATCTATATAGATTTTTTAATATCATTCGCAATTACCAAGTTAAAAATCTCGCATTGTTTTTTTGTAGTCGCCCTTGCCCTAAACTCTTCAAAAGCTTCCCAGTCTGTTTCTGGTTTGTTCAAGCTATTATTAACAACAGCATCCAGAAAACATGAAATGGTCACCATTGCTTCCTTGAAGTTTAAAATATCGGCAACATATCCGGCTTTACATTCAATGAGTGTTTGAGCAGCACTACTTTCCATATTAAAGACCGACAAAATTGGTTTTTCGGTCATAATGTAGGGATAAATTTTAGAGGCAGTATAAGCAGGCTTTTCATGTCCCGGTATGAATAGAGCATCTGCGTATTGTAAGTTGTAAATGCTCTCATAAAAAGAAATCCTGTCGGTTTGTTCCGTCACGTAGTCGCCAACACCAAGTTTTTCTGCTACACTTAATAATGTCTTTTCACCATTTCCTAGTGGAGCATAACTTGTACCTATAAAATGGAACCTGATCCTTTGATAAGTATTAGGATTAGCTTTCAAACCTCTTTTAAAGGCTTTGAATAGTATCATTACTGCTTTTTGCATATCAAATCCGCCCCTTCCAACATAAACAATGTGTTTGTATGCAGGATTCGCATCAAAAGCCAGTTTTAATTCTGCATGATGTGCTTTAGCAATTTCCAAATCTTTTTTAAAACCACCAAATGTTATGGTTGATGCAGGTATATCCGCCAAATGCGGATATCGTAAAATCAAATCATCTGTATAAGCATCTGATACTGAAATCAACCCATCAACCTTTTTCATTGCAATCGGTTCGAGGTATTTGTCCAGGTGATAAGAAAACCAGTATTTTTCAGGCCTTTTGTGTTTCGGTTTATCTTCATAGTAATTGGTAAACCACGGATCCTGCATGTCGATAATGTATGGAACCCCAAACTTTTTTTTCCAGTATGCGCCTAATATGCAAACAGGAAACTGTGTAGTCGAAAAGTATATCAGATCGAATTTTCCCCTTTTTAATAAACGGTTTACATAAAGCTTATAAAACCACATTGATCTCAATGCAATGCTTCCCAAACCAAATTTTTTAGTCAAGCCCTTAGGCAAGGCATTCACATGGTGTATTTTAATATCTTCAGGTACCGATTCACTTAATAAATAATCGAAAACAGCATCAGTAAATTCTTCTTTTACCGCTACCACCTCAACTTCCCAGTCGAAATCTTTGAAAAATGGTAAACTCATGCGTATGCGCTGCATATCTGCGGCATTAGATGGAGCAAAATAAGGGGATATGATGAGCGCTTTTTTCAATTGTTAATTAGAATTAATCTTCATTTTCTTTAAAGTTAAGTTTTTACTCCATTTTATTGATGGTAGTTCAACTAATAGATAAAAAACGTATGCCACAAGGATTGAAAAAACTAATCCAATAACCAATCTTAACATTTCAGAATCATGCAAAAAATTTACATGTCTCAAGGTGATAATCATACCTCGCCCAATTTCCCAATGGATTAAATATAAGCTATAGCTTATGGTTCCTAGCCAAAGTAGAATCCTATTTAATAAATTTGATTTTGGATCAGGGAAATAAAGAATCACTAAAATTGTGATGCAGGAGATGATGCTCTCTGGAATTCCATTTGCAAAACAAATAAAAATAAGGACTACCAAACAGCCCATTACAAAAAGAGTGTGGGGCATCCGCAAGTACTTATATCTGAATAGAAGAATTCCCAAAGCAAACATCCCAAATGAATGTGGTAAAAAAGTATGTGGAATAATGAAAGATACTAGAAGTGTTACAGCAATGGCTATCAGGCAAGTAATTGATTTCTTTAAAATAAAGAATATATAAAACAGGCCAAAAAAGAGGTAAAATTGAAATTCTAAACCTAAGGTCCAAAATACAGGGGAAATCCAGTTTAATCTTAAAATTCCGTTGAGATAACCTATGTGAAATATTAAGTTGCTGAATTCTGGCAATTCTTTTTTAGTTAGCAGTATTAACAATAGCGATATGCCTATTGCTACAAGATAAGGTGGATCTATTCTGATCACCCTTTTCATTAATTGATTGAAAAAATTATGAATCGAATAATTATTCTTATACATGCTATAGGGCAGCACAAAACCACTTATAACAAAGAAAATTTGTACTCCAAGATAACCGAAACTGCCAGAATTTCTAATATTTAAATTTAAACCACTACTTCCACTTAAATGAAAATAGGTAACAGACATTGCTGCAATGCCTCTTAATATATCGATTATCTTAATCCTCATTTCGAAGCAAGCGACCTATAATTTTTGTTATTTTCTGGCCTTCTATTTCCCAATTAAATTCGGTTTGACCTAAGTGATAGGCATCTGTCTTGTGCTTTAATAGCAGTAACCTATCATCATAGTAACTATCTAATGTTTGTGCTAAATCTTCAGGATTGTTATTTGTAAATAATTTACCTATTGCGGGGAATTTATTTAACAGTTGAAATTGTGCCAGGGTATTACTAGCGATAGTTGCCAGCCCGATTTGGATGTATGTAAATATTTTATTGCTTAATGCAAAATTGTTGTTTTGCGAAAATCCAGGCTCTGTTGCCAATCCGATGTCAAATTGACTCGCAAAATCAAATATTTCATCTGATGCAATTTGTTGATGAAAATGGATTGAACTTCTTTTTGTTAGGAGTAATTGGCTTAGCGCCCCTTGGTAAGCAGAAGCCACTTCACCAAGAAGATGAAGCTCAAAGCTATTGGTAGAGATATTTAAGGCATCAATGACGTTTTCCAGGCCACGATTCAGCCCTATTGTTTGCGAAAACCAAAATAATTTCAAACTACTGCTTAAATTATTTTTGACTTTTAAATGCTTTTTCTCAAATACGTTTAAAATGGTTACCGCATTTTTATTAAAAATCTCATTATATGCTGAAGCAATTAACGGGCTGGAGGCACTCATGTAATTTACCTTTGGTATATAATCATCTTCAATTAATATATGAAGTTTTGCTTCATAACTATTAGGATTATCATTTACCTCAAACCGGTGAAAATCTTCGGCGTCAAATCCCGAAAATGTTTTATGAAAATCAGCTGCCTTTACAGCTGCCGGGAGGGCGGCTAAATTATGAGCAATATAAAGGTCTGCCTTTATTTTTTTGGCTTCTCTTGTTAACCCTGCTGTACATCTTCCAATTGAATGGAACCCGATTTTTTTACTATTGGGGAACAGCGAGGCAAGAGAGCGGAAAAGTTTATGCACAATTCTACTATACCAATAGATGAACGGGTTGGTATCAGGAGCTCCTCCAACCCTGAGGCTAGTCCATGTTTTGTTTTTTAAAAGCTGAAGATCCATTTCAGTTCCCCATTTGTTCCAGTATTGATATAGCACGGTAATATCATACCCTTTTTGAGATAAAGCATCGGCCTCTTTCACCATTCTTGGGTTTAAGGACGGCTGAGTCGAGGTGATAATTACAATTTTAAATTTCAAGAGCGTTCAAATAAGGTTAAATATTCACTAGCCACAACTCGTACATCGAATCTGCTTTCTGCATTCAGCCTGCATTTGGTCCTGTCTATTTGATCAAGTTTCGGAATTGCCAATATCACCTCGTTAATACCTGATACCGCAAAGCCGTTAATGTTTTCCACAATAACTTCATCCACGGCACCTTTTGCAAAACCTATTACAGGTGTTCCACATGCCATAGATTCTGCCATAACCATTCCAAAGGCTTCCCGTATATCAATAGGAAATAACAACGCTTTTGATTTACCCAGATAATAATTTTTTTGTTCATCGTTCACCGGGCCAACATATTTGATTTGTTTTTGATCAATAAACGGTTCAATTTCTTCTTTAAAATATTGTTGTTCGCTTTCAATGTCAGAAATATTTCCGGCAATTATTAAACTATTTTTGGTTTTCTTTGCAACCTCAATAGCGATGTGACAACCTTTAACTTTATCGAGCCGGCCTAAAAACATTAAAGGCGCATCAGGTGCAATTTTAGTTTCAAGTTTATATTTTCGAAAATCTATTGCATTGAAAATCCTTTTCCAATTTCCATATTCTTGAACATCTTTAATACAATCTGTACTCGGGCCTGTAAAGATCAAATTCTGGTGAGGTAATTTAATAATATGCTCGATGTTTTTGACATGAACCTCTCTGCCATATGTCATTATTTTTTTTACTTTAGTATTTAAAATAGGAATCAGGTACATTAGCCTTCCGAAATTATGCACCAGATCATATTTTTTTCTGTTTAGATATAAAAATTTCCAGGCCGATAAGGTCTCCAAAAATCGCTGGATTTTGGACCTTTTTAAATCATTTTTTCCGAATGCAAAAACCCCACCCTGAATGTAAGATCCTGGACCGGCCAACAAATCTACCTGATGGCCTCTTTTTGCATATTCTTCTGCAAACATTGCCACTAATCTTTCGTGCCCGCCATAAAGTGGAGGAGGAATAGGTATGCCAGGGTCCATTACAAGTAATATTTTCATTTTAAAACGGAATTATAAATTTCATAATATTGCCGGGCACATTTTTCTAAAGTTAAATTATCTAAAATATAATTTCTAGGTGCAAATTTATGTTCACTGTTAATGGTGTTGAATAACTTAAGAGATGACTCAAAATCTTCAATGGCTTTAAACTTAATACCACACCGATCATCCCAGTAAGGTACTGATGAAACGGATTGGAATTTAACTTTATTAGGGAAATAATAAGGGTCTTGCCAAAAGCTACCTCTATCCCAAGCTAGGATAGGGATATCGGATGAAAGGATCTGTTGGTAGGCGAAGCCCTGGGTTTCGTGTTCACAAAGGAAAATTACAGCTTTGCAGGTGCTAAGTTTTGCCGCCAGTTCTTCAGTTTTATATGAACCATATCTGATGGTTTCAAAAGTTAAACCCTGAGAATTTAATGTGTTAGTGATGGGGGTATATAAGTTCGGAATAAAAATATCCCGATCCCATCTAATTTTATCGTAAATTAAAAAATCAACAAGAGGCTTTTCAATATTTACCTGTGGTGCCCATTTATCGGTATCAATACCTGCAGGCCAAGCTGAAACCAGATTGCCGTAATAAGGCCTGCACATCTCAACCATCCATTCGCCGGGAACCAGCATGTGTTTTACATTTGGATATTTTTCAAAAAGAAGTGGTTCCTCAATCGGATGGGAGAAAACACCAGCTCCGAATAAAATTGGATTTTTGAACTTTTTTTCAAAAATTAAATGTGGCTTTCCAATTACGCCTATGAGTGTATCAGGTTTTTTTTTTGCGTAGGCATAATCGTTAAACCGATAAGGAATATTCAACCTGTCTAACCCTTTCATTAACTGAAATGCTATCATCATCACACCTCCAGGCGCCTGCTTACCTCTAATAATTCTTCTGATCAGTTTTCGTGGATAACGATCATATTTTACCCATCTATCGGATTCGGGCTCTTCGTAAAATAAATTTAATACTTCAGACTTCAACATGTTCAAAAATATCTCCGTTTGCAAAGGTATCCTGGGCAATAATTTCACTAAATTCCTGAAGATTTATTAGCTCATCTTTGTATTTCAAAAATTTTAATGGAATTTTTCCGATAAACGATGCCCACATAGAAAAAGTGCTCGGTGGGCCAATAATGTAATTACAAATGCTTAAACCATATAAATCTTCAATGGACTTAGCGTTTTCTATTTTAAAGGTTTTAAATGGATGAAAATTTGCTAAATCAATTTTTTCATTGCTGCAAATAAGAAAAGTTACCCTTCGGTTTTGCTTATCAAACATCGCCTGGATTTGCCTCATATATGCGTAATAAATGTTATTGTCGAAGTAATAAAGACCATTAAAAAAATTGTCATAATCCCCCCTTCTAATGTGGACCCCAACTATTATAGATTCTTTAGGCTGTTGAGAGAACGCAAGCAAAACTTTACTGATACTTTTTTTATTTGGCGAAAAAATATTGCTGATTTCCTGATGAAATTCGGCAAGGAGCTTAACATCATTTCTTCTTGTTCCATTACCCGTAAAGAACACTAATTTCTTATGCTCAAACTCTTCTTCACTCCATACTTCATTTCGCCAGCGTTCTCTATCTACTTTAATATTGATTATTTCCAGCAGTTTATTTGGCAGGCGCTGAACTAAATTTAATGTGAATTTTCTAATGTAAATGTCTAGGAAATCAATCCTAGTGAGTCCGAATCTAATACTTGGATAACGATTTACATTTTCAAAGAGGTGAATATTGTCTTCGAAATATAACGAAATAAGCGTTGTGTTATACTTTAAGGCCCTGGCGATCAATGGAGCTTGATACCAAAGTTGGTTGCATAACTGCCCAGGTTTATCATTAAGAAAAATCATTCTTCTATTCGCTAATGAAATCGATTTTAGAAGATCCGGCAATAAAGCCTTCAATATTTATTTGATCAACAAAAATGTAAGCATCCCGGGATTTTATCACCCTAAAAAAAGATTGTTCCAGAGATAAGGTAAAGGGTGTTCCAATAATATTCCTGTTAAAGAAAATTTTCTTAAAAATCCCTTTAATGCCGCTACTATCTCTTGCATAAGCAATCATTTCATAGATCCCATTCGTTAATACTAATTCGAGCGTTTTTTTATTTCGAATAAGATAGGCTCTCGTGCTAAAAAATGGAAAATTACTTTTGGGATCATAACAAACACCAAGTATTTCTTTGTCTTTCAATTTCTCGATGAGTTTTTCTAATTCAAAGTTTTCATTAGGATAATATCTGCCGCTGATTTTAAAAATTAATTCATTATCAGGGAAACAATATAAGTTATTTAAAATCAATAAAGCTTCGTTCAATCCTTTATTTTCAAATGTATATTGTGGGATTTGACGGATTTTCAAACCCGCTTGAGTTTCAGTAATTAATCTTTTGGAATCGATCACATCGATAGAATTATCGATCAGAAAAACATGATTGAAGCCGGCTTCAAAAAGTTTGTTAATTGTATTAATGGTTTGTAAATATCTTTCTTCTACGGAAAAATAGGAATGTGCTGACGGACTAATTGTTGAAGTTATAATAGCAATCATTTTTTATCGTATTTAAACATAAAAATGGGTTTGCAACAGTGTTGAATGTCAGAAATAAAGCGAAATGTAATTCTTATAATATTGCGCATATTTGGCAAGCTTCCAACTCATTCTTTTTGCTATGAAATCGATGATTTTCCCACCAAATTTAGGCTCAAGATCGGCACCTCCAAATTGGTTTATTTTTTCCGATATGTTTTTGGTCAACTCATGATATTTAGGGAAAATTAAATATAGCAATCCCTGATAGGCATTTGCAATAAACTTATTTACGCGCTCACTGTCTTCATATTCGCTTAATAAAGTAGCGGCAATTGTGATGGCTTTGTAACCAGATTTATAAGCGCTTTCAGTAGTTTGGCTCGACAAACTATTTGGTACCTGTCTGTAATACAATACTGCATTTTCGCAGTAATAAATTTGTTTAGCTTTTAAGCATAACCGGGTAAAAAATTCGTAATCATTAATGTAGGATAGTTCTTCGTTCCAAGGGCCTGCGGTTGCAATTAAATGCCTCGAAATAAGCCAACGCCCTCCCTGCATCATGTTACTCGAACCACTTAGTAAAAAATCAATGGGTAAAAGATGTTTCCACTTCTCCAAATTATAGCTCTTCGCAGTGCCATCTGCTATACTGTTGTGGAAGTTTACACAATGTGAAAAATACAAACTTTGCTCATCCACATATAATTTCATCATATTCGATAAATAATCTGAATCGATCAAGTCATCTGCATCAAGAAACTTAATTAATTGCCCGCTCGATTTCGACAATCCGTAATTGCTTGCATAGGATTGACCTTTGTTTTCATCCGACCGATAAATACGTATCCCTTCAGATTCGTATTTCTTTGCAATACTATAACTGATATCAGTAGAGCAATCATCAACAATAATAATTTCTTTATTTTTCCAGGTTTGGTTAATTGCAGACTCAATGCTTTGCGCTAAATATTGCGCCGCATTATAAACCGGTATGATGATTGAAATTAGTACTTGATTAGCCACGTTTAATTTTTTTGTAATACAGGTTTACAACAGACGAGGGTAAGCGCTTTAATATTTGTAATTTGTAGAAATTATGGTACCTTTTATTGAGAATATTTTTGATGTCCCATAGTATGCTTTTACAGTAATTACCTAGGGTGATGTCTCGTTCATTGGTTTTATTTAGCCATCTTTTTATTCCGCCGAAATGGCTTCCTCCTCCATATTGGGTATCTTGTGGGAAATGATGTATGCTTTTCTCTTTTTCAATAAGGGAAAGGATTTTGCCTTTCAAATGAGACATGGATGGAATTTTATCGATGTCGAAATCAATCAGTAAATTATTGAGTTTCTGATATTCATTGTTTCTTATCAATGAATCTAAAATTGCGTATTCACTTCCTTCACAATTTAGTTTCATCACTACATGATCTTCAGAATTAATATGTTTTTTAAAAAAGTCGGTGGCTGATATAAAGCTGCAAAGCTCTTTTTTTTCAAAGTTTTCTGTGTATAGGGCATTATCATAAGCTGCGTGATCATTAAATATACTTGCGGCTTCCGATCCCGGGTAGTTGATATACAGCTCTTTATTTTCGTCTAGCAAACCACAATTATAAGCCCTAATCCTTTTATCTTTTATTAATTCGATTTTTGTAAAACATACTTTTGTGGGTTCAAAACAATATATAATATCAAAATTATAGATGGGATCAATTACTGCTTCTAAAGTCTGCCCGTAGTGTCCGCCAACATCAATGAATATTTTCATTAAATCAATCTTAAATTTGGTTTAAAAATCCTGATCATTTTTTCCCTTAGCCATACTGAAAAGAAAGGATCTATTTTTGTTAAAAAATTGAATAAGCGATTCCCGTTTGTTGCGTTTGGAAATCCCAAGGATTTACTTAATGCTATGGCTTTTTTAATATATACCCAATTTTGAAATACCGATAATGATGAGATGCAGGCCCAAAGTTGCTCGGAAATTTCACTAGGATAAAGGCTTCCATGGCTTTTTGCAATTTTTTCCAAAACATGAAAATTAGCCATGGCACATTTAAGTCCATTCGAATTAGACATGCTCTGTTCATGCCAATAATTAATGCAGGTAATGGTATTTAAATAATCAAATCTCAATCCGTTTTTTGCAAGGTTGATGTGAAATGCATTGTCTTCATTATAAAGCACGTTGGGATCTAGATCAAAACCTCCAGCTGCTAAAAAGCTACTTCGCTTGTAAAGGCCAAAATTCACTATTTTGTTTGAAATAGCGTATTTGAGGGGATTATCCGACAGTAAAGTCTTATTGTGATTTGCGGTACCTAACATTTTTTTGGTAATAAATTCCCTGTATTCGAAATTAAGTATTAAAACATCGAAATTAGCGGATTCATTGTCTATCCAGCGGTGCATTTCGCTCGTAAAATTGGATAACAACAAATCATCGGCATCATGGAAGTGCAACCACTCCGATTTAGCTGCCTTTGCCAATTCGTTCTTCCCAAAGGAACAACCTTGGTTTGTTTTACCTTGAAATATGGTTACACCAAATTTTAGTGCAATTTCTCTGGTATTATCTGTACTACAATCATCATAAACTAAAATTTCATCAAATAATACTTCTTGTTTTAGTGCAGATTCTAACAAATCGCCTAAGCAATTTTGAGCATTATAGGCTGGTATACACAATGAAATGGAACTCATCGGGCTTTTAATTTATTAACCATCCGCTTTAAAACATATTTCAACAATGGTTTCAATGGTTGTTTATTTAGAAGATGTTCGACCTTGTACTCCGTTTGGATAGGTGAATAGATGGCAGCAAAATATTTGTTATGCTTTTTTGGTTCAAATGAACTTAAAAGTGCTTCATATAGCAACAAATTTTCTGGAATAATATTTTTTGAGCAAAGTGAAATTTTAATGGTTTCAAAAGCTGCATTAGTTAATTCTCTATATTTTTTATCATTGCATTGAGTGAGGTCTTTTATACAATCAGCAAGTGCTAACGAATCATATCTGGAATATTTATAACCATTTACAAGATTCTCAATTAGTTCCGAAGCCCCCGCTCCATCAGAGCAGATTACTGGAATTCCGGCGCCCATATATTCCAAGCAGGTAAAATTAAACATGTCCCATGTTGATGGAACAATGGCGAATTTTGCACTTTGCTGTACCTCCAGGATTTTGTTATTGTTTACAGCGGCATACGGAATAATCTTATTTTTCCAGATTTTAGGGAAGTCGTTCTGCAGTTGTTCAGATTTTGACAGGCCTTCACTGTATGCCGTATCGTTTCCGTACCATCTTATTTCCGGAGAATTATCCTTGAGTTCTTCAACCGCTTTGCAAAGAACATCAGGGCCTTTCCATTCCTGCACCCGACCGCAAACTATGGCAAAATTTTCTTTCTTCGAAGTGTGATCGATGCTTTCCTTGTTTAATTCGTATACCGGGTAAATCAATTCAATATCTTTATCTACAATTGATTCCCAATATTGCTGGTTGGATTTGCTGTAGGTGATCAGAACGTCAGATTTTGTTAGGAGATTTAGTTCGGTTAATCGATTAATATCTCCGCTAAGCTTATCTTTTAATTCCTGTTGTTCCAGTTCTATTTGGCCGTAACTCCCATGAAGTCGTGTAACAACCGGTTTATTGTGGTTTATTAACCAGGGAACATATCCTAAACCAAAATCAGTACATTCAATAAGATCGTAATCTTTTCCTTCATTCATCTGCTCCCACATTGCCCATGCGGCAGAAATATTGTGCTGATATTCAGGAAAAAGACTAAAAGCACCGAATTTCTTTAAGTTAGCTTTAAAAATATCCGGGTTCAGGTATTCTATATGTACATCATCCTGTATGTAGGTTTCATCGCTATAGGTATAGCCACTTCCTACAATCACATGTATTTCAGAACAGAATGGGTAAAGTGCCTTGATATAATGTAAATAATAAGTAGAGATGCCACCACCCGAATGAGGGTAATATTCTGGTAAAATAAAGAGTATTTTCAAAGTTTCATTTTTAAGTTATGCCTTGAAAAGCCAATTTCTAAGTTTTAGTAATTTAGCGTATATTTTTTTGAGAAAACTATGTTGGTAGGCAACATGCTTTTTCTCAATTGTGCTGTAGCCTTTGAAATGATTGACGATAGATTTTTCCGGTGCATACACAAACAAGCTTGTATGCGTATCTGCAATGGCACTGTCTACCCATCTTAAATCATTTTCTAATTTATTAATAACTGTGCTGATGCACCTTGCATTATAGGCTATACCTACCATACCTAAAGTATTGTTCAGCCTATATAATCCGTTAGTGATTTTTTCCGGTTTAGTAAAATGATTCTCCACATAAAAATACAGCATGTCCCAGTCATCGCCAACTTTGGCTAACAGAGCGGTTAGCTTCTTTTTAAAGCTTTTAGGGATGATTACATCATCTTCAAACACAATAAATCTTCTATAATTTTTAGATTGTCCATCTTTAAGAACATTGATGTGACTCTGCCTGCAACCTAAAGAACCAAGGTTACCCGGCCAACCTTCAATACTGAGCTCTTCACCTTTCACCGCATCGTATCTTAATAAATTCGGATGGGCTAAGTTTTTATATTCTTTTAGAAATTTATAATACCTATTCTTACTTTCTTTTAAATTGATACAATAAACGGCATCAAAATAATTGTTTATTTCTCCCTGTCTTTGAATCGATTTTTGCTTATTTAAATACATTAATTCTTCATCGTTTTAACTTCACGCTTATAGGAAATAATACTTTTAATTATGTACTTGAATATTATTTTAAATGTGGCATGTTTAAAGAAAAATTTCCCCTTGAGCATTAATTGCTGTAAGTTATTAATATTGTATGCTAACGGGTTGTGGAAAAAACTGTTAACTAAGTGATCCAGAATCCTGTCCAGAAAATCAGAAAACATTTTATGTTCGAAAAGGCCTAGTTTTTTATTTTCTTTTGCCAGAATATCTAATGAAGCTATTCGTTTTAACGTTTCAGAAAATAAGGTGTGCTCACTATTGCAGTCTTTTTCTGGTAGTATTAAATTGTAATTAATAGGGAGCCCTGGCATCATTTTTTGCAAAAGTGCCACCCTTATTCTATTCGAATTTTCTTCCTGAATTTTGTTGCTAGTAACTGATGTTTGTTCATCATGAACTCTATATTCTAATAAAACTTCAGGGATATTGGCTAATTTACCATTTATGCATATTTGCGACCAAAGCGCATAATCCTCTGCAGGTTCGAAATCTTTATTATAACTTAAATGATTAGCTTTCAAAAAATCATTTCTCATCATAACTGTGGGATGCCCTATTGGACAATGTACAAGCAGATTTAATTTGATTGCTTGAGGGGAGGAGGGATATTTGGAAATATTGGAACTATTGGAATTATAAATTCTTTTAAACCAGGAACCACATAAAGCAATATCAGTTTCTTTTTCTAAAAATTCCACCTGGCGTTCGAACCGGTGGGTATAGCTGATATCATCGCTATCCATTCTAGCAATATATTTCCCCTTTGCCAATTTCAAGCCTTTGTTTAAACTCGAAACCAAGCCTTCATTAGTTCTGTTTTCAATAAGTAAAATTCTCGGATCATTAAATTCCTTTATTTTTTTTTTAGAATTATCTGTTGAGCCGTCGTCAATAATAATAAATTCGAAATTTATATAGGTTTGATTCAGTATGCTGTGAATAGCCTGTGAGATGTACTTTTCTGTGTTGTACACAGGCATAACTACTGAAATCAAATTATTATCCATTCTTCAGGTATAATCTTAGTTTCTACTGTTTTAAACCAATCTCTAGGGGCAAGCGTTAAATTGTTTGTGTTTTGATTTAGCCATGCTGCCCACCAACTGAATGTACTATTTGCAATGATATTATGTTTACACCTAGTCATCAAATACATTTCGGTCCACGAAAGTTCATCCCGATTGGTAACGAGGATCAACTGGTGGTCTAAAATTAAAAGATTTTCTTTACACCAACTTATATCATCTGAGAAAACGAAGAAAGTAGGATTCTCCGTCTCTTGTTGGATTTTTTTTATCGCATTTTGATAATAGGATAAAGGTAGTATTCCATGATATGCATTAAATGTCGGTTTTAAATAATCTCCCCTCCTGACATGAATAGCCACGCTATTGCAGGATTCAATTAAATTCAAATATGTGTGTAGAGAATTGGGTAATGTTGGAAAGCTAAATTCGTTTAATAGCTCAGCTCTCATTTTTTCAAAATAACTTGGGTTTTGAAAGTAGCCGTCGAGGTAAACATTCCTGTTGTGTTTTGAATGTCCTGGATAGTTTTCATCATTTAAATAGACTAAATTTTTGAGCTGCTTGGGCCAGAGCAATTTCAAGATTTTAATTTCCTTACGGTCACTTAAAGCCAATCGGATAAAAAAATCGGTTATTTTTTTTGTTATAAGATTTTCAAAAACAGATAATTCGTAATTACGGGCTGTGAAAAACTCATTAGAACTATTATTTTTTTTTAAATGAGTGAAATCAAAAACAACCGGAGATTTACATATCGCTCTTGCAGCTGCATATTGAAACATCTGATTACCCAAACCACCGGAAAGCTTAACGATTACCAAGATTTATTTTTAATGATTGTTTATTTCCTAAATCAATAAACGGTTTTTCAATTAAATAATATGTTAGAGAACTTATGATTATTGTGATGGCAAAAGCTGTTAATGATCTTGAACATAATAACGTTTGTTTCATTAATATCGTCATGATAAGCATATGTGTCAGATAGATAGAAAAGCTTATTTTTCCCAAAAAAAGAATAATTCTGTTTTCAAATAAAAGCTTCTTTAAATAAAACTCATTATGACCAATTATGATAATTAATAGCGTAAAAATTATGACCAATGTTTCAGTGTAATTGTTAATCAGGTTACTTAAAATAAGAAATAAAAAAATGATCAAAATTTTTAAGAATGCTGAATTTGAATATTTTATCCTCGCAAGAAATTGATAATTTTTTAAAATAAAATACGCACTAATACCAGATAAGAAGCTAAATAGATATTTAATGATGGACCAATTGAATGCCAATGTGGGAATATTTAAGTGCCTATAAATAGATGCTCCTTTAATCGATAGAATAAATGAGGTAATGAGTAATAGTATAAAGAAGGATTTGCTAAACCTAATAAATTGTAAAAAATAGGGAAAGATGAAATAATAAAAAAATTCAACCGGTATGCTCCATTCTACGCCAATTAGATTGTTTTGGTGCCTAAAGTCAATCCAATTGAGGTAACTATAATGAAATATTAAGGTAAACAAACTATTATTAATATGAAACTCATTTTGATAAAAGGCATTGCCGCCAATAAAAAAAGCCAGTAATAAAAGTAAATAATATAAAGGTGAAATTCTTAAAAATCTTTTTTTAATGTATTGTTTGTAGGAGAAATTTTTATCTCTATCTATACTGATTGTTAATGTAAATGCTGAAATGATGAAGAAGACTAAAACCCCGTATTTTCCAAAATCAACAAACTTATTGTAGATGTTAGATTGCTTTAAAATGTTAAAGCCTTGATAGTGTATCAAAAGAACACCCAAAGCGGCATAGCCTCTCAAACCTGTTATAAAGTTAGTTTTATGATACATCGGAATTTGATGTAGCCTTTAATTGCCAGTTTTCCCAGATGAATTCATAGGAGTAAGTTAGAAAATGCGTTTCACTAATTTTCCCATGTATTTCGTTCATCCTATATTTTGAATTCTGAACAAATTCATGAAATTGTATTTGAATATTGGTGATATTTTGAATAATAGGATCGGCTATCAGCCTTTCCATTAAGTCATATTCCCCACCCTCAATATTAATCTTCAGTAGGTCTATTTTTTCGATGTTATGGTCTTTTAAAAATTGGATAACATCTTTAAGCTGAATTTGTATTTTTTCGCTGCCGGTTTTATAAACTGACGAAGCATCGTCGGATATATATAAATCCAAAAGTTCTTCCTTGTTCGATAATCCGAAGTTAAATGACTTTATTTTATCGTTTTTGATAAATCTTTGTTTTATTTGCTGATAATATTTTTCATAGGGCTCAAAGATATATACGTCACACAAATATTTGGAGAAGATATCGCTGGTCCATTGCCCCTGATACCCGCCTAAGTCGAATACAACAGATTGCTCATTTAAGTTGTAATTGAGCCGCAACGTTTGGTCGCCATTATTTGAAAACCATGCGCTGTACAGCTTATCTTTTGCTGTTTCGAATTTTCCTATTCTTAAAATCTTTTTAATTATTCTTCTTAGCATTTTTTGAAATCAAGGGTTTAAGAAAATTTATGCGGTTTTTGATGTTTGAAAGCGTTATTCCCGGTTTTTGACATAATGAAACCTGCTTTTTTAATAAGTTCGGATTAAGGTTATTTTCAATAAAATTTACAATAAGCGGGAAAATATTATATCGATTTAGATACCTGCTTTTCGAATCCAATATGTAAGGGAGCGCCGCAGAATAATGATCTTCATCGTTTAAAAGCCGTTCAATTGTTCGCCTGGATTCATCAAAATCATGAATGTTTATTGTTTGATAAGATTTTGGGTTATAATATTTTTCAAGATTCTTACAACCATAATAAACGGGGAAGGTATGAGCTAAAAAGCAGTCATTTATTTTTTCTGTGAAATAATCTTCCTGTGATGAATTTTCTATGGTTATGGAATATTTATAATCTGCTAAAACATCCCATTTATCTTGAAAGTCATTAATCCCCCGGCCAAATAAATCAATTTGATTCCCAAAGTATTCCTTCAATTTCATGCAGAAATTTAATCTTTGGGCATGTCCATCAGTAAAACTTTTATTAGAAGTTATTAATGAAATCGACTTTTTCTTTTCAATAGCTGTTTTCTGTATTAATTCATCGTAACCCTTGGTAAAAGAAACGTATTCGGAATTTAAATAATTTGCACCTACAAAATAGGGCTGTCCCTGATGGTAATAGGTTTTACCGGCATGTTTTATTTCTCTTTGACATGTAATTAAATGCAGGAATTGCTTTGTAAATTTGCTATCATAATTCTCCACGCCGGAGGGTTCAGCAGTAAGCAAAACAACGTTTCTTTGATTACATCTAGTACTTTCATGAGGTTTTAATAAACCATTAAATACGAACCAAAAATCGCACTCCTCAATTTCTTCATTGATGTGAAAAATATAGTCTCCCCAAACAGATGAAGATTTCGGGCTTTGTCTTTTCAAATCCCAGTTTAGGTAAGGAAAGGTCAGCTTAATTTTGAGCATGTAAATTAAAATTAAGAACAATTACCATACTTTCCATTCATTGTCATTTACATCAAACGCTTTTTCAGTTCCCATTCTCATCGCCAAGAACATGCCGATATTTGAACTAAAGGTTCCAACAAATTTTTGCGAATTGCTCAACACTTCTATCGTGGCTAACAATTGATATAGCGCTCTTTTTTGCTCACCGGCATCGAGATTGTTATAAACATGTTGATTATAACCGGCATCTGCTGTTGCTGTTAAATGATAAAAATTATAATCATCATAATTGCATTTTAGGTATTTGATCACACTGTAATCATCTGTTGCTATAAAAATATTCTTTGAGCTTTGTAGTTCGGCCAGTTTTTCGATGTATAAGTCGATATCGGTATGATCAACTTCGGTTATTTTATCTCCCCTTCGAATGTGCGCTGATGCATATATTTCCGGAAGGTTTAAGGAATCGATAATTGGTTGTATAATCGATTTTGTAGTTTGGTTAAAGTTCCAGGTTAATTCAATAATTTTTTTGCTAACGGCTAATAAATTTCCATTAAGATCAAGCTCTTTGATGTTAAATATTTGTTTTTCGAAATCACTGGAGTGAAAATTCAACCATAAATCCTGTGTTATTTTATGGCGAGTTAATTTTTTGTAAACACTTTCAATCAATTTTCTCTTTGCGCTGATGTGTTTATTAAATCTGCCGTTAAATCTTTGATGGAATGGGGAATTATTTTGTTTGCAAAAAGAATTGAAATAACCGTCCCAGCCATTTCGAAAAATATTGGTGTTTCGTGATGATAATACGAATTCCAATTGATTTGCGAGACAGTATAATATAGCAAAAATCATATTGTTATATTCCGAAAAAAAACCACTGCCGGTTCCAATGCGGAAAATAAATTTAGATTTAAAAGATTGATTTAACCTTTCGTATTTTGAAGAAAGATTATTTGCCATTATACCTTTCCAGTATTAAAAACCCAACATCGTCATGATTTAAATTCCGGCCCGAAAAAGTTTTCATAGTGTCTTTCATTATTTGTAAATTTTCAATGCTCAAATAAGTATTTACATTAGGATAGCTTAGCGTAATGGCTACCAAATATGTGCCATTCACCATTTGTGTGGGTAAAGCTATCTTATCAGTAAATTCGAATAATCCTTTTTCATATGTAAAAATTTCATTGTGAATATGAGCAGGACTATAAAAAAACACCATTTTCCCATCCATACTAGAAATCCTAATCTCTATGTTGAGTTTAAAGTTGGTGAGCGCAACGCCAATAATTGAGATATTCAAGCTATTATCCGTATTTAAGTCAATAATACTTTCGTTCTTATTGTTTAATGAAATGTAATCAATTTTCAGATTAGCATCCTGATGTGTAATTAAATCATTGATAGTCTTAGATTCTTTGTTTGCGGCATTTTTATAAGAATTAATTACCTCATCAATTTTTCCACGGTTAAGAACTTCTCCATTGTGGAGGTATATACCAGATTTACATAATGTTTTAATACTTGCCATATTATGGCTAACAAACAAAACCGTTCTCCCTTCACCTTTACTCACATCGCCCATTTTGCCTAAGCATTTTTTCTGGAATTCTGCATCGCCAACTGCCAGTACCTCGTCTACAATTAAGATTTCAGATTCAAGGTGAGCGGCTACAGCGAAGGCCAAACGAACATACATGCCCGATGAATAGCGCTTAACAGGTGTATCCAGATAGCGTTCAATGCCGGCAAAATCGACAATCTCGTCAAGTTTTCGATGAATTTCTTTATTGCGCATCCCTAAAATTGCACCATTTAAGAAAATATTTTCACGGCCCGAAAGTTCGGGATGAAAACCTGTGCCTACTTCCAGCAAACTGGCTATTCTGCCTTTACCTGATACTTTACCCGTGGTTGGTGCGGTAACTTTACTCAGTATTTTTAGAAGGGTACTTTTTCCGGCCCCATTTCTTCCAATAATACCAACGGCATCGCCCTGCGCTATTTCGAAATTAATATCCTTTAAACTCCAAACAACGTTACTTTCACTTTTAACAAGTTGGTCGTTACTTTCACCAATCCGTAAAAAGGGATCTTCTTTTCCACGGATTCGGGCGTACCAGCGTTCGAGATCACGACTGATTGTCCCGGTACCAATCTGACCAAGCTGATAGGCCTTACTTAGGTTTTCTACTTTGATAGCAATGTTTTGTGACAACGTTTTATTCGTTAAATATTATTAATCTACCTGGAACAAATTACTTCAATAGTGCCTTATTGATCATTGATGTAAGTTGGATATTTAAGCTACACCGTATCTACAAAATTCCGTTCCACCTTATTAAAAATTGCGATACCAAAAAGTAGCAGCAAAAATGTAACAGCGGTAGCATAACCAAAGGCAGCCCAGCTAAAACTCCCTTCTCCTAAAAACCCAAATCTAAAAGTTTCGATAATTGGTGTCATGGGGTTGTATTCAATTATCCAGGCGTAGGCCGGGTATTTTTTTATCGCTTCCGATAATGGATAAATAACCGTGGTTGCATACATTAAAAGTTGCACGCCAAAACTCACGAGAAAAGCAAGATCGCGGTATTTGGTGGTCATGGCAGAAATAATCATCCCTGCACCTAAGCCCAGCAATGCCATTAAAATAATTACCACCGGAAAGAGAAAAATGGCCCAGCTTATAGAAAACGGAGCACCATTTAAATAGTAGTAAGCCATGAGCATTAAAAACAGCAGCATTTGTACGGCAAACCTGACCAGGTTACTGACCACAATGCTTAGCGGCATAATTAACCTTGGAAAGTAAACCTTACCAAAAATGGCCGAATTATCTTTAAATACAGTTGACGTTTTGGTTAAACAGTCTGCAAAGTAATTCCATGCTGTAATCCCTGCCATGTAAAACAGCGGCTTTGGTAAGCCATCTGTTGAAATGCCAGCCAGATTACCGAATATGAAAGTAAATATGATAGTGGTAAACAAAGGCTGTATGAAAAACCACAATGGACCTAAAATGGTCTGCTTGTAGAACGAAACAAAGTCCCTTCTCACCAATAGCCACAGCAAATCGCGATAAGCCCAAACTTCATTTAGTTTAAGATCTAACAGAGAACTTTTTGCTTCAATGGTCCAGGAATGTTCGTGTTCGTTTGTCAATGGATTAGAAGTTGTTGTAGTTTTTGTGTGTATTTGGAGAAAGCAAATCCTTCCAGCGTTTTACTTTGTTGGCTTAATGGTTTAGAGGGAGATCTTAATGCCTCATTAATTGCCCCTTGTATTTCGCTCAAGCTATTGGGATCAATCAATGTACCTAGTTCGCCGTTCATTACGGCATCTGTACTTCCATCAAGATATCCTGCAATCACTTTGCACCCGCATGCTGAAGCTTCAATGAAACTGATTCCAAAACCTTCTCCATTACTCGGCATTACAAAAATATCTGCCAGCAGAAAGTGCTGTGTAATTTCTTCGTCGGCAATAAAGCCTGTCATGACTACCCGACGCTGTAGTTTATATTTTTCAATCAATCTGGTAATACGTTTGTGCTCTTCCGCATCCGCTTTACCCGCCAGGATATAGTGAATGTCTTCAGGCAAGCTATTCATTGCTGCTAATACCTGATCGTAGCCCTTATATTGCTCTTCGGAAGATAATCGTGTTAACGTTAAAAGTATTCTTTTATCTCTGGTTAAACCATATCGCTTTAGCAGTTCAATTGGCTTGTTAAAATCTTTTGGAACTTCAAAAAAGGGATCGAGGCAATTATTTATTACGGTAACCTTGTTAGCAGGAATGCCATGCTCTTGCTGTATCCTACCGGCAGTATAGTGACTAACCGCCCAGATTTCAACCTTGTTTTTTAAGAAAGTTTTTTTCCAGTTATTCAAGGATTTCCAGACTTCAATCCCGTGTCCAAAAAGAATAATCCGTGTTTCAGGCTTTATTTTTTTGATTAACCACCCAAAAATGAGCAGGTTAATATGGCTAAGAACAATAATATTCGATTGTAAACTTTGTTTGATGAATGCTAATCCAAAGCCAAATCGGTTGCCATTAAATCCTTTAAAATTTTTGGCAGACGTATAACGTTGATCACTTTGGGTATCATACATGCTCAAACATTTGTAATCACTGATAACTCCATTTCCATTAAATTCCGATAATGCTTTCGTAACTGCTCTGCAAACTTTTTCAATGCCTCCAGTCAGTCCGAAAGTATATAATGATAAAAACAAAACATGTTGTTCTTTATGCATTGTCAAATTTCAAATCTTTCAAGCCTTCCACTTCAAATCCTCCATCAAAAAGAGCGCAATTGCTTTCGACCAATGCAGGTCTCCATTTGTAAAATCAGATTTTAATTTCGCCTTTTTTGGAGTATTATCACGCATTCCCTTTAAAAAAAACTCATTTGTTCTGAGCCAGCTCTGAAAGGGAAACGTAAATCCCATTTTCTTTCTGTTCCATATCGCTTCAGGTAGAATATTCTTAAAGGCATCAACTAGATATCCCTTTGGTTTTTGCAATTGATATCTGATGTCAGATGACGTATAGTTAAGGAGCTGTATTAAATCCTGATCCAAAAATGGTACTCGTACTTCTATACCATGTTGCATACTCATCGCGTCGGTATCTTTCAACAACTGATTTTGCATGTATAAATTTGACTCCAACCATCCGGCTTCCTCAGCAGTACTAAGATGAGCAGGTAAGTCAGGTATAGTCATGGTGGTGAGCACCTGATCAATTTTGTTAATAGAGAGATTTAATATTTCAGCAATTTCATCAGGTGTATAAATGCCCCGTAGAAAAAGATATTTACCTGTTGTGTTTCTATAACTCAGGTAGTATGATCGTTTCCAAGCAGCTTTGTTAAAAAGAACTCCACTTTTGAACAGAAACCCTGGAAGCTTCGAAAGGCGCCTAACCATTTTCATCCTCTTGAAGGATGGATAGCCACCAAATAATTCATCTCCGCCAATCCCTGATAAAACTGCTTTTAAGCCTTTCGCTTTGGCGAAATAATTCACAAACCAGGAATTAATGCCGTCCATAGTAGGTTGATCCATCCCGTTCAATGCCGCAGGTAAATGTTTATCAAAAACAGCTTGATCAATCAGATATTCCGAATGATCACTGTACGTCTGATCCGCAATTAACTTTTGATAAGGCTGCTCCGAAAATTCTTGTTCAGGGAAATTGATGGAAAGTGTTTTCAGGTTTTGCCGGTCTGAAATCTCACCTATGTAGTCATTCGCTAACAAAGTAATCAAGCTCGAATCAATGCCTCCGCTTAAAAATACACCTATTGGTGCATCCGAAATGAGGTGTCGTTTTACGGCAAGTTTGAGTGTGTTTTGCAGGGATCGTTTTGCAATATCTTTATCCTTGCCATAAGGTTTCTGATCCTGTCTGTGATATTGCTGTATTTCCGCCTGATGCAATTCATGATCCCAGGAAAGATAAGAACCTTTTTGAAGCATTTTCACTTCAGTTAAAGTGGTGTAGGGCTCTGGGATATGTCCAAAAGCCAGAAAGTAAACTTTCCACTCCGGTAGCTCATTTAGTACTAGTCTAGCCTCTTTAAATGCCTTCACTTCTGAAGCAAACACCAGCTTTTCTGATACATTGTAATAATATAATGGTTTAATCCCTGATGGATCACGTACCAGATAAGTTATGTTCTTCAATCGATCATACAGTCCAAAAGCAAACATGCCTTTTAACAGGTTAAATGAGGCAACTCCCCAATGTTGATAAGCTGCCAGGATAACTTCTGTATCGCTATGGGTAGTGAAATCAAATCCCGCTTTAATCAGGTCATTTTTAAGTTCTGGGAAATTGTAAATCTCGCCATTGAAAGTGATGGACAAATGGCCGCTATTGTATGACATTGGTTGATTTCCCGTAGGAGAGAGGTCGATCAATGCCAGGCGCCTGTGCCCAAACGCCAGGCCATTTGCGTCATCGCTATAAAAGCCTTCGCCATCTGGACCACCATGCGCCATGATATCGCACATGGCTTGCACCTCTTTCCGAAGCTGAGCTGTGTTGCCGCAATGATGAATAATTCCTGCTATCCTGCACATGGTGTCACTCTTATCTCACTCATAATACTTTCACCACCTCAAACACTTTAGGTTACTGTCGTATTTCGAAACTCAATCATTAAATAAACCTTTTTTATTATCGGCCGTGCGCAGCTTCGCCCTCTCAGTTACATTCTTTTTTAAAAAAAATAACTGGCAACTAATAATGTAAATCTCCTTCACATATCCCTCTGAACAAAGTTCAGTATTTTTTATTTATCGCCCAATCAACCCCTCTCAAATCTTAAAGCACTTTTCTAAATCTCTCAAAGCGGTTCCACAAAAGCCATCGAGGTATTAATTTCAATCGCATAACCCATATTCTGTAAACGTAAAATGATACGTTGTTTATTATGTAATGACACCATTTCAGCAACCATATCCTTAAAGGGCCCCGCTTTAATTAATACCTTTTGCCCCGGCCGGATATCATAATCGAAAACCTCCAGATCTGCATCTGTAGCGAGAAGCAGTTTGAGATCGTTGATTTGTTGCTCGGGGATGCTGGCGATGTTGCCGGAGAAATAAAGGAATCTTGCAATGCCATTGGTCATCAAAACCTCCGCATGTTCTCTGCCCGAAATATACACAAATAGATAAGATTTAATTAAAGGCTCTTCAATAATCCTCTTCCGATCGCTCCATTGTTTTACCGTTTTTTTTAATGGGAGATAAGCAGAAATACCTTTCCTCAACAGCTCATCATAAGCTTTCTTTTCCGCCCTTGAACGGGTGTAAACCGGATACCATTTGTACTGTGGATCAATCATATTTCAGTTCAGGATCTTTGCGAAAATAACCTACCATTGAGAATTTCTTCAGTTATTGAAAAAGCTGGATGAAGCTAAATTCGTGAATTTATTCGAAAGATAAAGAAGATTCTGCCTGAATAGAATTTAGAAAGGCATATTTGGATTTAAACCTCAAATAGTAGAAATAAATACGGGGAACAATCATCATGTCGACTAAGCTTTACAATTAAATCTGTTTGGATTCGCAGGAACGAAATCAAAAGTAATGAATTAGTGAGGATTTCTATAACTTATTAATCTTGCTTTTTGTCAAAAAGCTTTTCTTAGGTTTATACCAGACTTAAGGATAGTATGGTTCCGCTGTTGTCGTTATTAACCCATTCTCTACTGTTTATTAACCCTTTATTAACCCCAGGGGTTACCAATGGGTTAACAATGGGTACAGAAAAGGTTAACAATGGGTAAGGAAAAGGTTAACGAAGGGTTAACATGGTACGACCAAAGGGTTAACAAGCTGCTTATTTCTTTTTCCAGAACATCCACCATTTTCTGTTTTCATCATCATAATAACCGGAACCTGCATATCCTGAATAATCAGAATAGTAATAGGTGCTGTTACCCCCACCACGTGAATAATCGGTTGTATAGTAATTAGCGTACAAAGCATCATCGCCGAATGCATTTAAAACAATCGCCATATTGTTCAGGCCGTATTCGCGCGATAAACGTTCAGGAATATTTGCTGCCCTTTGCTTTGATACACCAGATCTGATTACAAAGAGATTTACGTCAGAGTTTCTGATTAATGGAATAGCATCTGATACCAAACCTACTGGAGCAGTATCTACCAGCACATAATCGTAATCTTTTTCAAGTTCTTTAAGCAAATTCTTCATTGCTGCTGTATGCAGTAATTCAGATGGATTTGGAGGAACCGGACCAGAAGGGATAAAGTCGATGTGATGTATTTCATCATGAATCATTACATCCGAGAGCTGATGCTGTCCAGATAACAGGGAACTTAATCCTTTTTTATTGTCAACTCCAAACGCTTTGTGAAGCCTTGATCTACGTAAATCCGCAGCAATTAATATTACTTTCTTTTCAATCAATGCCATGGTACCAGCTAAGTTCACCGTCACAAAAGATTTTCCCTCACCAGAAATTTCTGAAGTAATACAAATGACTTTACTCTGCTTATGGCTCGCTAAAAAGCTCAGATTGGTCCTTACCGATCGGACAGATTCAGCAAATACCGACTTCGGTTTAGCAATGGACAAAGCCTGGCGATTGTCCTGATCGATATAATCAGGAAATTGACGAATAACTCCGATAATAGGTGTATTGGTTAAGCCCTCTACCATCTCCTTATCATAAATGAATGGATTCAAAAATCTAACGAGCAGAATCAAACCGAATCCCGCTGCCAAGCCAAACATGATATAGGTGGTGTAAACTTTGTTATCGTTTGGAGAGATGGGATAAAATGATGGATATGCTGGATTAACGATTGACGCCCCTGGAACAATAGCCGCTGCATTCATTTCAGCTTCTAGTTTTTTCTCCGATAAGTATGAACGTACTTTATTATTTACTTCGAAATTGGTTTGCAGCTTGACGAATTTCTGCTCTTTAACAGGAATGCCACTAATGCTTTGGTTTACTCCACTTAGTTGGTTATCAATGTATTTAATAGTTTGAAGGTTGCGTTCCAACATGCCTTTGATTGCCGACCGGATGCTATTTTTTACATTTAAGATTTGTTGTTCAACTAACTTAACTGGTTGAGAATCTGCATTGAATTGATTAAGCTTAAGTTCTCTATTCGCTAATAGGGTGTTCAGCTGACCAACGAATGTGCTCAATCCGGCTGCAATCTCTCCATCCAGGTCTACACCAATTTCAATTTTGGATCGGTTATTATCTACTTGTTCCTGTAATTGTTTAATGCCTAATTGTTTGAGTTGTAACTCTGATTTTTGTTTTTCAAGGTCTGTGAGTTTTCCTACCGTCATAGATGAAGCTGAGCCCATGTCCATTATCTTATTTGCAGACTTGTAATTTGCTAACGTGCTTCCTGCTTTGCTCGCTTCCTGATCGATAAATCCGAGTTGGTTATCAATAAATTCAACGGTTTGCCTGGCAGATCTCCGCCTTTGAATAACATCGTATGATACATATTCCTTCATGATGGCATTGAGTACATCTGCCGCAAATACAGGGTTAGCATCAGTTTGGCTTAAACTCATTACGTTAGTAAACCGCGCCGCTTCTCCGATAAACAATCCGCCCATAGCCCGGCCAACAAAATCCTCTTTCGTGTTAAATTTAAACTGATATATGCTACTTGGAGAGATATGGTCTTTGATTTTGAAAACCATATTACCTTGTTTGATTTCCTGACCATAAGCATAAGTAGTTTTGGAACCCTTTTGATCAGCGATCGATAAAGCGAAGTGTTTTTCATCTACTGCGGCGATTTCGTAAAGTGAGCGTCCAAAATTCACACTGTCTTGTTTGATAATCTCGATTACGAAAGGGACAGTAGGGTATAGTTCAGTCGTTCTGATGCGACCTTTAACGTAGTAGCTTATCTTATAATTGAGCGTGTTGATGGCATTTAGAATTACTTCGTTGCTTCGGATGGTAAAACTTTCTGCCTGGATTTTATCCGTGTAATTATAGTTTTGCATCGGCATGCTTCCTCCTGTGCTTACCGCAGGATTGCTATCCTCTAATTTTAACGAAGCACCTGTTTGATAAACAGGTGGCGTAAACATCAAATTTACTTTGGCCAAAACCAAAGCGATCAATACGCAGCCTGCAATCCAGTACCAGCGGCTTAAAAATACCCTGAATATTTTGTAAAAATCAATTTGCTGGCTAACCGATTTCTTTTGATTAAACTGATCTGCTGCTTCCATTAACGAGTTAAGCTAAGAATTAAGATACCAAGATTTACCACTACCAAAACTGGCTGAATAAAGTTATTGATGCTTGTCCATTTATCATTGAAAGCTGAACTTTTAGTCGGCAACAATATGATAATGTCGTTATTTTGAAGCGTTAATTTTTTACTGGCTAAACTATTTATATCGGTAAGATTAACATAAATAAGCTCAGGATGTGAACGGTCACCTCTAATTATCTTTAGGGTTTTAGGATCTGCATTTTTCGTGATCCCTCCGGCTTCGCCAATCATTTCGATTAAATTAATGTTGTCTCTTTCCAGGTAAAAATTCCCCTGTTTACCAAATTCACCTAAAAGTGTGACTTTTAAATTCACTACAGTGAGTTCGATGATAGGGTCTTTTAGTAATTTGCTCTTATAAGCGTCTTGAATTTTAATCGCAGCTTCTCTTCTGGTTAGGCCAACAACTGCGACCTTTCCGATTGCAGGTAAGTTCACCATACCATCGGGCTCTACAGGATAAGATAAAACATTGGAGGATGTTCCTCCAGCCGCGCCTCCTGTACCATTTGCAGCACCCGATATTTGACTTCCTGTTCCACTTGATGCGCCAAACTCTGGATTTTGTACATTACGTACAGCAAGTTTATCCTCTACTTTTATTTTATAATACGCATCGCTTATACCTTGGTCATTCACTACATAAACTTGCTTGATGGTGTCAGTAACTATGTCGCTGGGAGCATTGAATAGTGCTCTTTCTTTACGTACAGAGCAGCTAAATAATAGGCTGACTAAAAGTATGAAGAAGCTGAATTTGCGTGTTTCTAGTTTTGATAACATAAGACCTTTGAACCTCTTAAAGTGAATATAAATGCGAAAATACGTTTTATATGACAAATCTTGTAAGAGTGGCTGATAATGATGCTTGAAATCATCTTATATGGATAGCAAATTTTTTGTAAAAGTAAAATCTAACCTCCAAGTCAATTACGTCTATGTATCGTCTTCCCCGGATAAGCTAGGATTTAAAAATCCATAGTATGAAAATTAAATTTACTCTCGTATTCTTTTTCGTTATATTTTTTTTAACAATCTGTATGCTCAGGTTCAACAAAGATGTAGATTGTCCAATGGCCGTGTTTACGCATTTGCTGGTTTCGGATATTCCTGCAACTTCTATAGTTTGGATAATTGTCCAACAGGTTCAACAACATTTGATCAATATGCAAGTATAACTCATACTTATTCCACCAACTGTACAACTTGTTTTGGAGTTGGCAGCAGTGGTAAAGTCGTAGATTATAATCTTCTAAACTGTCCTATAGATGATCCTTATCTGATAGCACTTCTTTCATTCATGATTTTATCTCCATTCTATATTTCCTTAAGAAGGCGGGTGGGTGGAGAATATTTTATAACTGTACAGAATATTTGATCTATTAATATCATTATATCCGATGCGATTTCTTTACGGCCATATTGTCTAACAAGATAGACGATATGGCGATTTTTGGTTTGAGAATTGTCAATAGCAAAAGCGGTTTTTAGTCAATTTAGGAATATTAATGCTCTAGTTTTGAGCTTTCTTTTTTGATATGAAATCGCTTATCTTCTTTTTATTATTTTTTTCAATCTGCTATGAGCTTAGTGCTCAGCCCGTAATAAGTCCTGGATGTAAAGTGGGGACCCGACGCTATCAGGTTTCGACTCCAGCGGAACCCGGGTATAACCCATTATTCAGGAATGATTCTGGTGATCAAAATTCTGAATGGGAGAATTATGATTCTAAAGATTCTCGTTATTCATGTTACGCTTGGATAGTCGGTGCAGGAACTTGTTATGTCAAATAAAGTGGCAGTTCTTCGGGGTGCGGATTGTTTGGCTGGTTTTCTTGCCCTACTACTTACACGCCAGGAACAAATGGTCACTTTACTGGTGTGGTAGGGTGTTCAATCGACAACTATACATTATTTCTATTATTTCTCATAGGAGCTTATGCTGTATTTAATATTCTAAATAATAGGAGCCATAAATTAATATTTTAGTCACATTTAAATTATCATTTTCAGTTGACAAATACTGTCTAGAAATATTGGTCATCGGCATATATATATTGATCTTTTTCCAGAATGTTAAATAATAGTCAAAATAAAAGAATATAATGGCGATATTACATTTAAGCTTTTCAATATAATATATTTGTGGCATTAGTGAACTATTTAGGTAGCTGATAAATTGTTTGCTTTCTACTAGTTTAGTATTAGTCGTCGTCCCAAATTTTGATTTTCATGAAAAGTATAATTATAACAATTATACACGCGGTACTGCTATTTTTGGCATTCCCGGTATTAGCTGATACAGGTTGTTTAATAAATACCTCTGCTGGACCTAAAGTTTACTATGTTCCTCAGTTTTCGGGAACAACAACCTTTTATCAAGGTAGTGGTACTGTTAGATATGGTAATCAAGCTAGCTGTCAAGCGGGAAATTCTCCCTCAAACTCATATTATATACTTACCTCCACTGCTGGTCCTACTTGCTATGCTGGCTATAATGGAAGCGGTGCCACAAACGATGGTGCCAATTATCAACAATCTGGTAACAGGGTTACCTTTAATGTAGCCAACTGTCCGTTGGATGATTATATTCCCCTATTAATTATTTTTGCTGGTTTCTTAGGATTATTTGGCATCAGACGAAGATATTCGCCTCTTAACTTTTGATAAGCTTTCATGAATCTAGTTTTCAAATAATTCAAAGAGATTTTAATTGTAATAAAATTTATTAAACTCATCTGTTGGATCAGGCGAGTGAGTGTATGTAATATAGATATCCCAATGCAATACTAAAATTGCGTTTGTATAATTAATTAGTTATTGATGTGTTTTTGGAACGTCTTTTGTGTAGTATTCCAAAACTATATCAGCTCTATGAAGAACATCGCTATAATAAGCCTTTTCCTATTTTCTGTAACTGTTTCTTATAATAGTTTTAGCCAGACCTATCCAGCTTGCTATGTTGGGAATACATCAGCAGGCGCAAGAGTGTATATCATTAAACACCCGACTCGTACGGGAAATACTTTTACATCCACACCGGCAAATAATAATTATGCAGTATTTGGCACAGGAAATTTCAATTGTACAAACTTCCCCAACGGAGTGTTTGCTAGAAGCGTCGTAAATTCTTCAACGCCTTGTGATGTCTATGGAACGAACTCTTCAGGAAATGAAATTTATATAGGAGGGGGTGTTTTGGTTAATAGTTATACCATATATCGATGCCCGATTGACAACAGTCTTTTTATAATACTATTTCCAATTTCATTTTTAGGTTTTTTTGCAATTCGAACCAAAATGAATGTTAAGGTATTATCTTAATCATTTAATCTATGAAACTGCTGGACTTGCTGAAGCCTCGGTTTCGAATAGATTTAAAGGAACTATTGTTGAGCAAACTAACATTTAATATTTTTTTGTTGATGAATATCAACGAATACAAAATTTTGTAATCTATATTATTACCACAAAAAGTATCATTTACTCCCTCTAGACTGCTTTAAACGTCATTTTTCATTTTTAAAATTGTTTGAAGCTAAAAAAGGATTGTCATCCTAATCTGTATTCAGCGCTTGTTCATTTTATTCAGAGAATTTTTTGTTTAATTTTGTCTTTTAAATAATACTTTTTGTAGTCGTTTTGTATTCCCGGATAATGTTCTCATATGTACGAGCAAATGGTTTAGTTCGTTTGTTGCTCAAAATTTCTCGCTTGCACAATATATCTAACTATAATAGTGTTGGATATATAGCAAAAATTGCATTAATTTTACTTACTTTAGGTTTAACCAATAGTACTAAAGCTGCTACAATAGTTGGTTGCCTGCTGGATGGAGGGCCAGGCGTGATATATACATCTCTAATCGGGCAAACTACGTTCTATGGAAACGGAACATATAAAGTTTATAATAGAAACGGAGCGGTTAAATATAAGGTTTATAACCCTGTAGCAAACTGTAATGAATATTCACCTTCCGAAATAAGATCTCATAGTGAAGCAGGATATGCTGGATGTTGGGTAAATACTTATGTAAATACAACAGATAACCAGGATGGAGCTGCCTATGGTTCATGGGTTGAAGTTGATGAACGCGCCTCATGTGTAGCAACTCTCCCAATTGATGACTATGTCCCTTTTCTTCTGATCCCAATAGGGCTGTTAATTTTTATTTATATGAGGGAAAAAAACAATTACTTATCCCAATAATTTTCCTCATACCGAGAACTTTTCTTCCTTTAATATATAAAAATTATTATTAAGGACAACTAAAATACTTTCGAATTTAAGTTATTGACACTTAATTCGAAAGTATCTTGCAGTTAGTTGAACAAAAAGAACGAAGCCCCTAAAGTGGTATAGTTGTAAATTTATACCTACATCAAGTGTTGGGTATTATGCGAGGAGTAAGGTTGTCCATATTTGCAATCTTTTTATTGGTTACATCAAAAACATTTTCTGCTGAGGGATGTCTGGTTGGGAACACCATTTATTCAACAAGGACAAGCAGTTCTGTTCAAGTGGATCTTCTTTCGAACGGTATGAATGTGTTTAAAGCAGATTCTCCAATCGGTACAAATAATTGTATTTCAGGAACAATAATGGGTACTTGTCAGGTATGCCATGGAAATCCCACCGTTGGAATTAGTTTAGGTGGAGTAAAAATTCTCCTGTGTACACTTGGTTTAGATCTTTTGCGGCCGGTTGACAATGGCATTTACTATTCAAGTTATATCCTGGAATGCAATCTCGATGACTACTCCTGGCTTGTCGGTGCCTCTGTTGCTATGGTCGGTTTGGTGATGATTAGACGGAAAAGTTAAAGCAAAACCAATATTTAGCACTAGTTCAATGACAAAAGATAGTATTTGATCTTATATCTATTTCGCATCCTCGAATGTCATAGTTAAGACAGTAGTCAGGCTTATGTTTCCTTGTACCTTCGCACTTAACAGAAAGGAACCAGCTAGGAACAAGGTAGGAACCAGAAAGGAACATGCTAGGATAAAACCCCTAGAAAAGTCTCTTCATTACCCCTTTAAAGCCTTTTTTGACCACTTTTATCCTAGCCACTCGCTGCAAACGAGGTTTTATTATCTTTGCTTATTCACAATGAAGCAATTCCGCCGACGCTAATCCTCAGGCTGAGGTAGGTAGTAGGTTGGTAGTATCACGGCGGATAACTTCCCTGCGCTTTGCTTGCACATTCCTTGCACATTCCTTGCACATTGTTTGGGTAAAACCAAAGAAAACGCAGTCAATACCCATTTAAACCCGCTTTTTCACACAAAAATCCCCTTAGACCTGGCAAGGAGGCGGTTTTCCGAAGATGCCTTCTAACACTCTTGCAATTTTGAGCAAAAAAAAATATCTTCACTTCATGATTAATCCTTTAGCTTATGAAAAAGTTAAACTTAATCATCCCGCTCTTATTCATCCCACTATATGCCTTACCTGATACGCCCGTCTATGGCTGCAGATTAGGCTTACGCATCTGGACGACACCTGATTTTAAATATCATGGTGGTGTGCCTTACTTTCTGAACGACTTCGACCATGATGGAAATGCCGATGGCTATACCAATAACACAGGAAGGTGCAGTGCCGGTAGTTACGGAACCTGTACGATTATCAACGAACTTGACGGAACAGTTTATAGAACGCAATCCGCTGGAGATATAGGAGAATTATCCTATTTCAGTGTAGACAACTGTTCTCTGGATGATAATATCCCACTATTAGCTATATTTACCCTCGCTGCGGTTTTTACTGCGAAACGCAAACAGCTGCGCCTGATAACATGAAGATATCCCTCATCACGGTAGTATATAACGGAGAAGCCTATCTCGAAGACTGCTTTCAATCGGTCTTTGCGCAAACGCATCCTGATGTCGAATATATCGTGATAGATGGCGGGTCAACCGATGGAACGCTAAAGATTATAGACCAGCATAAAAACCAGATTAGTTATTTTATTTCTGAAAGCGACCGCGGATTGTATGATGCGATTAATAAAGGAATTGCAAGAGCAACAGGGGATGTGATAGGAATACTGAATGCCGACGATACGCTGGCCGGTCCGGAGATTTTAGCGCAGGTAGCAGAGGCATTTGCAGAAAAAGAAGCGGATGCCATTTACGGCGATCTTCATTACGTACATCCTTCATCAGGAAAGATCATCCGTAAATGGAAATCTAAACAAGCTACGAGCAGGGATATCAAAAAAGGCTGGATGCCCGCACACCCAACACTGTACATGAAAAGAACATTGTTCGAAAAGCATGGCAACTACGCGCTGGATTTAGGCACCGCTGCCGATTACGAATTAATCTTAAGGTTTCTATACAAGAACAACCTGAAAGCACATTACTTGCCACAGCTGATGGTGAACATGCGTACAGGCGGGGTAAGTAACGGATCCATCAAAAGCCTATTTAATGCTTTGCTAGATGATTACAAAGCCATGAAACGCAATGGCATCCCGAACCCGGTGTTGGCACTGATAATGAAAAAGCTGAGTAAACTGAAACAGTTTGGGTAATCTTTAAGATCGTATAGTTTTAAAATCGGATGGTTTAAGATCGTATAGTTTAAGATCGTATTGCTTACGCGCCCGCTATCTGCACCCTGCTATCCGGCATAGCAGAGTTTCGCAGGAAAATCCACGAAGCGCTTTGCAATTCCATTCAAATTTCTACTGTCCAAGGCAGGGTTAAGCGGTGAGATGGGGAGGTGAAGGGGGGAGAGCCTGAAGCCTGCCGCCTTCAGCGATTCGTCGGTTTTTACAAGAAAAGATGCAAGCCTTGATTTTTTTGTTACTTTTTTGATCAAGCAAAAAAGTAAAGAAAGTCAGGCCTTGATTTTTTTGTTACTTTTTTGATCAGGCAAAAAAGTAATCAATATATTTGTTAAGTAACCGTTCCCGTTTTGTTTAAAGATATACTGTCATCACATCCAGAGTACTTTTACATTGCCATTTTTATACTGGCATTTTCCATTGTGATCTTAAGTGTACCCAGCATCATATACACCGCTTTAAAATATAGGTTATTCGATAAAAACGACCTTCACCGTAAAAACCATAAGCGAAACATCTCAAGGCTCGGCGGTTTAGCAATTGTGGGGAGCTTTACCCTTTCCATTCTGCTTTTCTCTGCTGTGATCAGCTTTAAGGATGCCAACTTCCTCATCGCTTCCTGTCTAATCCTTGCCGCCCTCGGACTGAAAGACGATGTGCATGGAACCAATACCCGTACTAAATTTCTCCTCCAGATTTCTGTAGCCTTTATTCTTGTATTTTTCGGTGCATTCCGGCTAACCAGCTTGTATGGTGTGCTGGGGATTGGCGACATACCGGCATTGGCAGGAGCACTATTTTCCATTGTACTGATCATATTCCTTAACAATGCTTTCAACCTGATCGATGGCATAGATGGATTGGCAGGTACAATCGGCATTTTGGCCAACCTGGCCTTTGGATTGCTGTTCACCATAATGGGCGAGGTTTGTTATGCGGCAATTGCTTTTGCCCTGGCAGGTGCCGTTGCTGGATTTTTAAAGTACAACTGGTTCCCTGCGAAGATTTTTATGGGAGATACAGGTGCGCTCATCATTGGTTTGGTGTCTGCGGCATTGGCCATCAGGTTCATCGAACTCAATAAGTTTACGCCCTACGTTCATCCTAAATTCTATTCTGCCCCGGCTATTGCAGTAGCCATTTTAGTGGTGCCTATTTTCGACTCTCTAAGGGTTTTTACCATCAGAATTCTGAGCCGTAAATCTCCGTTCAGGGGCGACCGGAACCATATTCATCACCGTCTCGAACAACTGGGATATAAGCCCAACCGGATTGTTATCCTTACCGCCGGGCTAAACACAGGAATTGTTGCTGCGGTAGTACTCTTGCAAAATCTGGGGAACTTCACCCTCATTATTCTGATTATCGTGTTTTGCATGGTTTTCAATGGATTGATTACTTTAAGGCTGATACGGAAAAAGATCTGATAATTTTACGCGATTTATCATCCACTCATTCCACCTTTCCGTCATCGATTTTCCATCTTCCACGCGCCATATACCATGCTCAATCTTGCAAGTACATTCTTTCTTAAATTAATGCTAATTTCGCACAATAATTACGAAGCAAATGAGAATAGCAGTAAATGGGTTTGGTAGGATAGGAAGAACTTTTCTTCGCCTTGCAGTAGCCGAGGGATTTGAAGTTGTGGCAATCAACGACTTGGCTGACGCTAAAACCATGGCTCATCTGTTTAAGTATGATTCTGTTCATGGGGTATTCTCAGGCAATATCTGTGCAAAACCCGATGCCCTGGTGTTAAATGGCACCACGATACCTGTGTTTTCAATTCAGAATGCCGAAGAATTACCCTGGTCGGCTTTAAGGGTCGATCTGGTGGTAGATTGTACAGGCAGAAACCTTACCCGTGAGGCAGCTGAAAAGCACATAGAAGCAGGTGCCAGACAGGTATTGATTTCAGCGCCAGCGGCAGATGATATCCCTATGGTGGTGCTTGGAGTAAACGATGATCAGATTGATTTGACTGCTACAGTGCTTTCCAATGCCAGCTGTACCACCAATAACATTGCGCCCATGATCAAGATCCTGAATGATAACTGGGGGGTTGAAGAAGGTTATATCACCACCATCCACTCGATGACGGGCGATCAGAACCTGCATGATGCCAATCACAAAGATTTGCGCAGGGCCAGGGCAGCTTCATCATCCATTATTCCCACTACAACAGGAGCAGCGAAAGCCATTACCCATATCTTCCCTGAATTAGAAGGACGTTTAGGAGGAGCAGGTATCCGTGTACCGGTACTTAACGGATCACTTACCGATTTTACCTGCCTGCTGAAAAGTAAAACCACCATTGAAGAGATCAATGCTGCATTTAAAACGGCAGCAGAGGGTGATTTAAAAAATATTATTCAGTATACCGAAGATCCGATTGTATCCATCGATGTAATTGATAACCCACATTCATGCGTATTTGATTCACTATTAACCTCTATCGTTGGTGATATGGTTAAAGTGGTAGGCTGGTACGATAATGAGTTTGGATACAGCAGCAGGTTAGTCGATGTAGTGAAGAGGATAGGGGCGCTTGATGCTCATATGGCTTCATAATATCGTTTGGTTCCACACGGCTATTCAAATACACTTCTTCCCTTTATTCTCATTGGTTGTAAAATCTTGACTACAATCAATTTCCCGCTTGTTTAAAATCATGAGCGGTTCATGATACATTTTTAATATTTGTTTACCCTATTGAAAACAAATATTGACTATAATGATAACCAACCCAGGAAAAACTATGCATCAGGCAGCCCCTGTCATGAACTTAAGAGATTTTCTGCAGCTATTTTCACCTGTTATTGATAACCACCAGCACTCGGAAGCCCTGCGATTTCTCTACAGCTGTACCCGCTTTGAACAATTAACAAAAGGCACTGTAATTCCGCTCTCAAAGTTAGCCCCTGATCAGTTCATTATCTTAAGTGAAGGACTGATCAACGGGTTTACAATGAATGAATTGTATCGCCAGGACATCTGGATTGGGGTGTCGGGAAGCATACTCATCAGCGATCGCTTCAGCGCGCAGAACATGCAGATCGAAACCCTGGAGTCGTCGCGATTGCTGATCCTCGATACCAAAGCACTAGAAGCAGGTGCTGTGCAATATCCCATTATTAACCGCTTATTCAGCCATTTGCTCTATCCAAAAGCGGTGAGCGGGTTAGAACACATCTCACATTTATTCAGGCTGGATAATGCCGTAGCCCGCAAAGGTTATCTCGAGCGCGCTTATCCGGGATTGACAAAGCGCTTATCGCCCGCAGTATATGCAGCCTATGTAGAGCATTAAGAGCTTGATGAAAATATTCCTAATTTTTAATGGTGGCCAATCCCTCGGCATGTCCGATAAGAATATCATTGCCTTCCTTTTTAATAAAGCCCTCTTTTGTGAGCTCACTCAGCACACGACTGAGGGTTTCAGCAGCTACACCGGCAAAACTGGCCAGGTCATTCCGCGATAGCGATAGTTTCCGGCTGCGTTCACTATTTTCCTCTGCAATGCTCAGGCTCAGTATCGCGTTGGCTACCCTTTTGCGCACAGAGTGATGGGCAATATCCACCACCCTTTCGCTCAGCTGGTTTACCGCAATTGACAGGTCCTTCACGAAGATCCGCAAGAGGTCAGGGTATTCCATGATCATCTCCTGCAGCTCCCCATTGGGTATAGTCACCACCTGAACCGCTTCCAGTGCTTCCGCGCTATCCAGCGTTTCATAACCCAGGGTTAACGACTCAATGCCGAAATAAGCACCCGCCCCATATATGGCGGTAATAATATGTTGTCCGGTTTCATTGCTGCGGAAGGTTTTAACCCGCCCATGCTTCACAAAATGCAGACCCGTTTGTCGCTCACCCTGATGATAAAGCGGCTGGTTCTTTTTATAGGTTTTAACCGGGAACTTCTCTAAACGCGAACCCAGCCAGCCCATAATATCGCTGATATTGCTCATGCGTTTGAGTTGAAGCCGCTCACGCAGGAATTGCTCATGTTGAAACCGCCGCTTCCGCAGGCGTACCTCAACCAGGTTCAGCAACTCTACATCATCAAAAGGATGCATAATAAAACCATCTGCCCCAAGCTCCATCGCTTTCCGGGTGCGGTTAGCTTCCGCTTCCGCTATAAGCATAATGAAACCGATGCCCGAGGTCTCCATAAATTTATTGGTTGTTCTGAGCACCGCAAAGCCATCGATGCCATTAAGTGGAATGCCACAGATGATCAGGTCGAAAGGATGGTTCCGGATCAGCTCTACCGCTTTTTTCCCATCGGCAGTCACTTCAGCATAGTACTTGCCTACGGTTAAAATATCCGCAATCTTCGAGCTTAACTCAATGTTGTTAACGATAATTAAGATCCTGGATCCTTCCATTTACTTACTTTTTGAATCCAGGGTACTATAGTCCCCGAAAATGATAAAGATGATTGTTTGTTTCCTGCTCACCTCACAAAAAGCTCCCTGAGGGATGAGTTCAGAAGGTCGGAGTAAAATGCCAGGCCCAGCAGCGCCAGTCCCGCTAAAATCCAGGAAAGTTCTTCGGGGTTAAGCTGCTGGAAACGAAGGCGCAATTTACACCAAATAAATGACACTAAACGCGATGCCAGCTCATAATAGCGAAAGAATACCGTGAATACATCGCCCATTGTACTGCTTCAGTTGGAATTGTCCCGAAAAGGTGTAGATAGATCTGTAGAGTTCAGCTTCCCTGTACTAAGCGCCTCGGGTGTTTCAGGATACAGATAGCCAGCAGAGAGGATGGACCTCCGGACGGCCTTTTCCGGAGCAAATGCAGTTTTCATGATATTCTTAGGTTAATTTAAACCGAAATTGATGAAAGATCCCCGCACTTCCCATGACTACAGTCAACCGTTTTATTGATAATAATCAACAAAATAAAATTTGGAATGCCTCTGGAGGCGTTTAAAGCACCTTTAAGCTTTGTCTTGCTCACAACAATTCGTTAATTGCAAACAGCAACCCCAGTGATGACACTAAAGCAGAGCCTTTCACCATGCTTTCTATCTCCCGGTTCAAACCAACACCTGCTTAATCTTAATTAGATGTTCAAAATTGTGACCTTCCTTTTTTAGGTGATTTCAAATGCTTTATTAACTTTGCAAACGTTTGCGAAGCATCTGGAAGCTTTACGATGAGGCTCGATACTCGTTACATGCTACTTCATATTCAATTCTCGCTAATAAATATATGGTAAAATTCATCCTTCCCGAAGAAGTACTTCCCTTAAGGAGCCTCATGTTGAGAAACGGAAAGCCCCTCGCCGAATGCGTTTTCGAAGGTGATACCAGTTACGATACCTTTCACCTGGGTTATCATGCAGACGGCGAAATCAAAAGCGTCGCCACTTTTATGCGTAATGATTTTTTCCCTGGTGAAGGAGAAGGCTATCAGCTGCGGGGCATGGCTACCCATCCCGATGAAGGAGGGAAGGGCTTTGGTGCTGCATTGATCAGCTTTGCCATCGAATACCTCAAAGAATACAATACCGCCTATTTATGGTGCAATGCACGCTCATCCGCTGCCGGTTTTTATAAGAAACTCGGCTTTGTAAATATGTCTCCTGAATTTGACATTCCCGGAATAGGCTTCCATTACGAAATGAAATTAAACGTAAACCATAATATATAAAACATGAACACGATAGACCAGTTCGATTTTAAAGATAAAAAAGCGCTCATCAGAGTTGATTTTAACGTTCCATTGGATGCTGAATTCAACATTACAGACGATAAAAGAATCCGTGCAGCATTGCCAACCATCAGCAAAATTCTGAAAGATGGTGGTGCAGTAATTTTAATGTCGCATTTGGGTCGCCCGAAAGATGGTCCGACGGATAAATATTCATTAAAACACATCGTAGCTGATCTGTCAACATTGATCGGTACCGAGGTGAAGTTTGCAGACGATTGCATCGGCGAAAGCGCTACAAGCCAGGCGGCAGATTTAAAACCAGGTGAAGTGTTGTTGCTGGAGAACCTGCGTTTCTATAAAGAAGAAGAAAAAGGGGATATAGCTTTTGCAGAGAAGTTATCTAAATTAGGTGATGTATATGTAAACGATGCTTTCGGAACTGCACACCGCGCACATGCTTCAACATCAATCATTGCACAGTTTTTCCCGGATGCAAAATACTTCGGTTATTTAATGGCTTCGGAAGTAGAAAATGCAGAGAAAATCTTAAACCATGCAGAGCGTCCGTTCACGGCGATTATGGGTGGTGCGAAAGTATCTGATAAAATCCTCCTGATTGAAAAATTATTGGATAAAGTAGATAACCTGATCATCGGTGGTGGTATGGCTTACACCTTTGCAAAAGCACAAGGCGGTGAGATCGGTACTTCACTTTTAGAGGCCGATAAACAAGAGCTTTCATTAGAATTAATTGAAAAAGCGAAAGCAAAAGGCGTAAACCTGATCCTTCCGGTAGATACGGTGATTGCTGATAAGTTTGCAAACGACGCAGATAAAAAAGATGTAGATGCAGGTCAGATTCCGGCCGACTGGATGGGCCTTGATATCGGTCCGAAATCAGCTGCTTTATTTGCTGATGTAGTGAAAAACTCTAAAACATTATTGTGGAATGGTCCGATGGGCGTTTTCGAAATGGAAAGCTTCCAGGTAGGTACCAAAGCCATTGCTGATGCGGTGGTTGCTGCTACAAAAGATAACGGTGCATTCTCGCTGATCGGTGGAGGTGATTCAGCTGCGGCAATTGCTAAATTCGGTCTGGAAGATGAAGTAAGTTATGTATCAACCGGAGGTGGTGCATTATTGGAATATATGGAAGGTAAAGAACTTCCGGGTGTGAAAGCCATCAATGGATAGTCTGAGATAATCTCAACTATTCCGCGTTTTCGCTGTTATTTAAACCCCTCAACATCACTTGATGTTGAGGGGTTTTTTATTTCCGCCGGTAAATAGCTGCGCAATCAGGTAAACCATTCCCTTTCCTTACATTTGTAGCTGAAAATCGTCAATATTTGCTGAAATAGTCAAAGTACTGGGCGGGTCTCCCACCGGATATCCGGATTTGGGATTTTCTCCCACTTTTGAAAATAATGTCTATAAGTGGTTATTTATCAGTGTTTAATGGGTTTTAAATCCGTAGTCCGAAATTCATTTTGGTCTGTTTTTGGCACTCTAGTGTAACAAAAACGATGTGGAAAACTTTTTTGTGGTAAATTGTGGTAAAAAGTGGTAGAACTCTTTACTTTTACACTACATAAAAAGTGTAGCTACCACTATGACCCAACTTTTAGGAGAATTCGATTGTAAACTTGACGCAAAGGGCCGCCTTTCGGTTCCTGCTGCGCTTAAGAAACAATTGCCTGCTGCTGAGAGTGAGGGGCTTATCATCAACCGGGGTTTTGAAAAAAATCTGGTGATCTATCCTAAAAATGTTTGGGATGCCGTTGTGGCCGACCTTGCCAGGCTGAATATTTACGATCAGGAAAACCGGGCTTTCGTCCGTGCATTCACCCGTGGCGCTACAGAGCTGTCGCTCGATGCTGCCGGAAGGGTGCTTTTACCAAAGTCTTTAACCGAATATGCAGGCATCAGTGCCGATATCGTACTGGCTTGCCAGCTCGACCGAATTGAGGTATGGGATAAAAAATCTTACGAAGATATTTTTGATGATGTGCCTGCCAACTTCGCTAACCTGGCGCAGAAAGTAATGGGAGATAAGAAAGGAGGCGTTGATGGAGAATAATTACCATGTTCCCGTAATGCTTCAGCCTTGTATTGATGGTTTAAATATCAAACCCGATGGTGTATATGTGGATGTTACTTTTGGTGGTGGCGGTCACTCCAGGGAAATACTGAAACACCTTGGTCCAAAGGGCGTACTCATTGCTTTCGATCAGGATCCTGATGCACAGGCAAATGTTCCGGCCGACGACCGTTTCATCTTTATTGATCAGAATTTTGGTTTCTTAAAAAATAACCTGCGCTTGAAAGGGTTCAGACAGGTTGATGGTATTCTGGCCGATCTGGGGGTGTCCTCGCATCAGTTCGATATTCCGCAACGTGGTTTTTCCATACGGTACAATGCCGACCTGGATATGCGCATGGATCAGCACCGCGACCTCACTGCAGCCCAGGTATTGAATACTTATGCAGAAGATAAACTGCATAAAATTTTCGGGATTTATGGTGAAGTGAAAAACGCAAAGTCATTGGCCCGTGCCATTGTAACTGCCCGTTTGGAGAAACCGTTTACAGATATTGATAGCTTAAAATCGGCCATTGCCGAATATATACCAAGAGGAAAAGAAAATAAATACCTGGCGCAGGTTTTTCAGGCGCTGCGGATTGAGGTGAATGCCGAAATACAGGTGTTGGAAGATTTTCTGCAGCAGGCATCAGAAGTATTGAAGCCGGGAGGACATTTGGTGGTGATGTCTTATCATTCGCTGGAAGATCGCCCGGTAAAGAATTTCATGGCTAAAGGCAAGTTTCAGGGAGAGGTAGAGAAAGACTTTTTCGGAAATCAGCAGAAACCATTTAATGTGATTACCCGCAAAGCGATAGTAGCCAGCGACGAGGAGATTGCACAAAACAACAGGGCCAGAAGTGCTAAACTTAGAATAGCAGAGAAGATATGAACAGGTTTAGAGAGGATATAGAGGAGGAAGAAATCGGGCCTGAACCTGAATTGAAAGCTGCGCCAGCGCCTAAAAAACCGCGGACAGCCGAAGAGAAAATGGATAGTAACTCATTCATCAGCAAATTATTTAACGATGGATTGGTTACGAAAGAGGCGGCAACTGATGCGCTGCCTTTTTTGTGTTTTCTGGCTTTTTTGGGGATGATATACATTGCCAATAGCCACTTTGCAGTGAACAATGTTCGCCGCATTGATAAATTAAATAAAGAAGTAAAAGAATTAAGATGGGAATATAAATCCTTAAAGGCCGACCTCATGTTCAGAAGCAAACTGACAGAAGTAGCCAAAAAGGTAGATACCCTTGGAATTAAAGAATTAATCGAACCACCCAAAAAAATAATTGTTAAAAGCGATGAATATTAGAGCAAACATCTTGCTTCGTGTATATCTGGCATTTGGCTTAATTGTGCTTTTTGCTTTGGCGGTATTCTTACGCCTGAGTCAGGTGCAGTTTGTACAGGGCAAAAAATGGAAGGCTATGGCAGATAGCTTGTCCACACGCTACGTAAATGTGGAGGCTACCCGCGGAAACATCTATTCCAACGATGGCAGTTTACTGGCCACTTCGGTGCCTGAATATGAGCTGCGTATGGATATGTTCGCCGGTGGGATTGCAGAAGATAAGGTTTTTAACGAAAAAGTAGATTCCCTGGGCATTAAGCTTGCTCAGCTCTTTCAGGATAAAACCGCAAAGGAGTATGCCCGCTACCTGCGCAGAGGTCGTCAGGACAGTGCACGGTATTTACTCATCCACCGCAAAGTGGGTTATGCTGATTTGAAAACCATTCGCACGTTTCCGCTATACAATATTGGCAAGTTTAGTGGTGGTTTAATTGCTGTGCAGCAGAACAAAAGGATTTTGCCTTTCCAGGCCCTGGCTGCCCGTACCATCGGATATAAAAATGAGAACGTAGCCAACGGTGTAGGTTTGGAGGGAGCATATAAAGAATACATCAACGGTGAAACCGGAAAAAGATTAATGCAGCGCATTGCAGGTGGTGTTTATATTCCTGTAAATGAAGAGGCTGAAGTAGCACCAAAAGATGGGGCAGATATCATTTCCACCATTGATGTGAACATGCAGGATCTGGCGCAAAGCGCACTGGAAAAGCAGTTGATTAAATATGATGCAGATCATGGTGCGGTCATTGTGATGGAAGTCGCTACCGGTGAAATCAGGGCAGTCGCCAATTTTTCAAAGGTAGAGGAAGGTGTATATAAAGAGAAATTCAATTATGCCATCGCCGGAAATCAGGATCCCGGATCAACTTTTAAACTGGCATCCTATATGGCTCTACTGGAGGATCAGCTTATTGATACCAATTTGATGGTGGGTACTGGGAACTATAAAATTCCAGGTCACATGATTAAAGATTCGCACGGAAGTATTGGGGTGGTTACGGTTAAAAAGGCTTTCGAACAGTCATCTAATGCGGCTATCGCTTACCTGATCAATAGTAAGTACGGAGAGAATCCCCGGAAATTTACGGATCATTTATTTGATTGGCACCTGAACCAGAAACTGGAACTGCAGATCCCTGGTGAAGCTAAGCCGGTGATCAAAAACCCATCCAACAAAAGTTGGGGTAAAATGACTTTGCCGCAAATGGCTTATGGTTACGAAATGCAGCTTACACCATTAAAAATGTTGTCGTTTTACAATGCGGTGGCTAACAACGGTAAATACATAGCGCCCATTTTTGTGAAAGAGATCAGAAGGTTGGGTAACCCGATTGAGCAGTTCAAAGCCAGGGTGATAAACGATAAAATTTGCTCTGATGTAACATTGAGTAAGATCAAAAACATGCTCGAAGGGGTGGTGATTGAGGGAAGTGGAAAACAGTATGTGCATAACCCATTATATAGAATAGCTGGTAAAACCGGTACAGCGCAGGTAGCTGATGCCAATAAAGGCTACAGGGCCAAGAAGCAATATCAGGCATCTTTTGTAGGTTATTTCCCTGCAGATAAACCGAAGTATTCCATGATTGTGGTAATCAACGATCCAAAGGGTGGCTATTACGGTGCTTTGGTATCAGGACCGGTATTCAGGGAGGTGGCTGACCGCATTTACGCCAGCGACATGCAGATGGGTACTGATGCACCAACACGTTTGGTAGGCGCTCCCGGTAATCCGCCAACTAAGGCCGGACAAAGCAAAGCTACTCAGAAAGTGTACAGGGCATTTGGTTTTAAGCCACTTTTCGCGTCAAAATCAGAGTACTATAATATTGTGGATACCAGCGGAGGGGAAGTGTTTCAGGAAAATACCGAACGCCGAGGGGTAATGCCTAACGTATCGGGAATGGGATTAAAGGATGCACTTTACCTGATTGGAAATGCAGGCCTGAAGGCAAAAGTAATAGGCTCAGGCAAAGTAACCAGCCAGTCGATTGCCGCCGGAACCAGAGTGGGAAGAGGTTTAGGCGTACAAATAGAATTGAATTAAAAATGCAACTACAAGAGCTACTTTACGGCATAACGATTAAAGAATTAGTTGGAAAAACCGATAGGGAAATCAATGCCCTGAATTTTGATTCGCGTAAGGTAGCGGAAGGGGATGTGTTCTTTGCAATTGTCGGTACGCTTTCTGATGGACACCAGTTCATTGACCAAACCGTTGCACAGGGTGCCGCTGTAATCATCTGTGAGAATTTGCCTGAAGTGCATGATTTCACGGTTACTTATATCAAAGTAGAAAATACTGCTGTGGCTTTAGGTATTATGGCGGGTAACTTCTTTGGTAATCCCTCAAAAGATTTGAAGCTGGTAGGAATCACCGGTACAAATGGTAAAACCACCATTGCAACCATTTTATTTAAGTTATTTAAAGATCTGGGTTATAAAACCGGCTTGCTATCCACTGTAGAGAATTACATCAACGATACGGTTGTGGTAGCTACTCATACTACTCCTAATCCAATTGCACTAAACCAATTGCTCAGGGATATGGTGGACGCAGGATGCGATTACTGCTTCATGGAAGTGAGTTCTCATGCGGTATCGCAACACCGTATAGAAGGGCTTACCTTTGCTGGGGGTGTTTTTTCAAACATCACACACGATCACCTCGACTTCCACAAAACCTTCGATGCCTATATCAAAGCGAAGAAAGCATTTTTTGATGGTTTGCCGAAATCAGCGTTTGCATTAACCAACACCGATGATAAAAACGGTATGGTGATGCTGCAGAATACCAAGGCTTACAAGAAAACCTATGCCCTAAAACAGCTTGCTGATTTCAAAGCAAAGATCATAGAAAATCAGTTCAGTGGCTTGCACCTGGATATTGATAATGAAGATGTATACTTCAAGTTGGTTGGTTCATTCAACGCCTATAATCTGTTAGCCGTATATGGCACTGCCTTACTTTTAGAGCAGGATAAATTAAAAGTGTTAACCCTGCTGAGCCGTTTAACCGGAGCCGAAGGCAGGTTTGATTATATCGTATCTCCGGATAAAGTGATTGGAATTGTGGATTATGCACATACTCCTGATGCTGTTCAGAATGTACTGAGCACCATTGCCAACATTAGAAAAGGCAATGAGCAGGTAATTACCGTAATTGGGTGTGGTGGCGATCGGGATAAAACCAAACGCCCGGTAATGGCGCAGGTAGCATGCGACTGGAGCGATAAAGTGATTTTAACATCTGATAACCCAAGGACTGAAGATCCTCAAACGATCATCAATGAAATGGAAGAAGGCGTATCGCCTACAAATAAGCGTAAAACTTTATCCATTTTAGATAGAAAGGAAGCAATTAAAACCGCCTGTCATTTGGCGAAAAGTGGTGATATCATTTTGGTAGCCGGAAAAGGGCACGAAAAATATCAGGAAATCAATGGCGTAAGGAACCATTTTGATGATAAGGAAATTTTACTGGAACAATTAAACCCGAACAGGTAATGTTATATTTATTATTCGAATACCTGCATAAGCACTATGACATTCCTGGATTAAGGTTGTTTCAATACATCACATTCCGTGCATCGGTCTCTATCATCCTGTCCTTGATTATCACTACAGTATACGGAAGAAGGCTGATTGATTTCCTGCATAAAAAACAGGTAGGTGAAACCGTAAGGAACCTGGGACTGGAAGGGCAGATGCAAAAACAGGGAACACCAACCATGGGGGGGATTATCATCCTGCTGGGGATTTTAATTCCGACTTTGCTTTTTGCAAATATCACCAATGTATATGTGATTTTAATGATCATCACCACCATCTGGATGGGTACAGTGGGCTTTTTGGATGATTACATCAAAGTATTTAAAAAGAATAAAGAAGGCTTGGCCGGTCGTTTTAAAGTGGTAGGCCAGGTAGGACTTGGATTAATAGTAGGTACTACGATGTACTTTCACCCGAATATCGTGGTGCGTGAAACGGTTCAGGACAATGTAAAGAATACCTCAAATGTGCCAATGGTATTGCGTCAGAAAGGGGAGACCTTTTATTATACCCAGGATGTGAAGTCTACCAAAACCAATATGCCTTTTTACAAGAACAATGAGTTCGACTATGCAAAGGTGTTGAAGTTTTTGGGTGGCGATTATCAGAAATATGCTTTTATCATCTTTTTGATTTTTACCGTATTCATCATCACAGCAGTATCAAATGGCGCAAATATTACCGATGGTATAGATGGGTTGGCAACAGGAACATCAGCTGTAATCGGAATTACCTTAGGGATTCTGGCTTATGTTTCAGGAAATACGGTGATGGCAGATTACCTGAACATCATGTACATTCCAAACTCTGCGGAGCTGATGATTTTTGCCGGTGCCTTTGTGGGTTCATGCGTAGGATTTCTGTGGTATAACTCTTATCCGGCACAAATTTTTATGGGCGATACCGGTAGTTTGGCCATTGGAGGAATCATTGCTTCTTTCGCTCTGATGATCCGCAAAGAACTTATCATTCCAATCCTCTGCGGGATATTCCTCGTGGAGCTGGTATCGGTTATTATGCAGGTCTCCTACTTTAAATACACGAAGAAGAAGTTTGGCGAGGGGAGAAGGATATTTTTAATGTCGCCCCTGCATCACCATTATCAGAAGAAAGGATACCACGAAGCAAAAATTGTAACCCGTTTCTGGATCATTGGAATTATGCTGGCCATCATCACCATTGTAACACTGAAATTAAGGTAAACCCACTACTATAATTAATGAGCACAAATTACAACATAGCACAAACAAGTACTCAGCCAGTGATGGCAGGGCAGGGCCGTGTGGTTATTTTAGGTGCGGGTGAAAGCGGTGTAGGTGCAGCAAAACTGGCGCAGCTGAAGGGCTTCGATGTTTTTGTGTCCGACTTCGGCCAGATCAGTGATAGTTATAAAGCAGCACTGGATCAACTTGGGGTTCCTTATGAATCTGGTTTGCATACCGAAGATCTGATCTTAAACGCTTCAGAAGTGATCAAGAGTCCGGGTATTCCCGCTACAGCACCCATCATTAAAAAGTTAAAAGAAAAAGACATCCCTGTGATATCAGAGATTGAATTTGCCGGAAGATATACCGACGCAAAGATGATTTGCATCACCGGATCAAATGGCAAATCCACTACCAGCCTGTTAACGTATCACATCCTGAAGAACGCAGGACTCAATGTAGGACTGGCAGGTAACATCGGTCACAGCTTTGCAGCACAGGTAGCCACTGAAAATTTTGAATACTACGTGCTTGAGATATCAAGCTTCATGCTCGACGATATGTTTGAGTTTAAAGCCGATATCGCCGTTCTGTTAAACATTACACCCGATCATCTGGATCGATACGATTATAAACTGGAGAATTACGCAGCATCTAAAATGCGTATCATCCAAAACCAGACAGCTGATGATGTATTCATTTATTGCCTCGACGACGCGGAAAGTATCAAAGCATTAGCACACACAAAGCCTTTGGCAACAAGCTATCCCTTTTCAATTGTAGATACAGTGGAGAAAGGTGCCTGCCTGCAGGAGGAGAATATACACATCCTTATTGAACCAAATAACGAACTAACCATGTCAATTTCAGAATTAGCCCTTCAGGGCAAACACAACATTTATAACTCCATGGCTTCAGGAATAGTGGCAAAGGTATTAGAGTTAAGAAATGATTCCATCCGTGAGAGCATGGGAAATTTCAAGAACATTGAGCATAGGTTGGAGCATGTGGCTAAGATATCCGGCATCGATTTCATCAATGACAGTAAAGCAACCAATGTAAATTCTACCTGGTATGCCCTGGAAAGCATGACCTCAGACGTAGTGCTGATTATGGGAGGGGTAGATAAAGGCAATGATTACAACATGTTGAAAGACCTGGTAAAAAGCAAGGTGAAAGCCATTGTTTGTTTGGGTAAGGATAACAAACGCATACACGACGCTTTTGAGGATGATGTGGAGGTGATAGTGAACACTTTTTCAGCTGAAGAGGCTGCTCAGATTGCTTTTCACCTGGCTAAACGCGGAGATGCGGTGTTGCTTTCTCCGGCATGTGCCAGTTTCGATTTATTTAAAAGTTATGAAGACCGCGGTAATCAGTTTAAAGCGGCAGTTAGAGAATTATAGTATAGGAGGCTAAAAAAGATGTTTCAGGCACTACTTAATAAAACAAAGGGCGATAGATGGATCTGGTTGATCATCATCCTGCTTTCGCTTATATCGGTAATGGCGGTATATAGTGCTACAGGAACGCTTGCTTATAAAAAAGGGGAAGCCGTTGAAAAGCTGCTCCTCACCAAACACCTTATTTTTGTACTCCTGGGTATTGGGATGATTTATATCGCCCATTTGCTCGATTACAGGTATTATGCGGGGATTTCAAAGATACTGATGATTGTAACCATACCCTTGCTTGTATATACGCTATTGTTCGGTACCAATCTGAATGATGCATCGAGGTGGGTAAAAATCCCGGTGATTGGTTTGACTTTTCAAACCTCCGATTTGGCGAAGCTGGCGCTGATCACATTTTTAGCCCGCATGCTAACCAAGAAGCAGGAGAACATCAAGAACGTGAAAGAGTCATTCATTCCCATTATGGGTTCTGTTTGCGTGGTGTTCGTGCTGATTGCATTAGCCAATTTATCTACGGCGCTGATGTTGTTTGGCGTAAGCATTTTGCTGTTGATCATCGGCAGGATCAGTATCAAACAGATTGCCATTGTTTGCGCAGGTGGCTTTGTATTATTGCTGTTTGTTTTCTTCCTCGGACCGCGGAGAAAAACATACATGTCACGTATCAATACGTTCATGCATCCTGAGATGCAGCATTCAGATAAAACTTTCCAGGCCGACCAGGCAAAAATTGCCCTGGCCACTGGTGGTGTTTTTGGTAAAGGACCAGGTAACAGTACCCAACGCAATTTCCTGCCACACCCTTATTCCGATTTTATTTTCGCCATTATTATTGAAGAATGGGGAACGGTGGGAGGAATTGCCATTATGATACTTTACCTGGTGCTTTTATACCGGTGTATTAAAATAGTAACCCGGGCGCCCAAGGCCTTTGGGGCTCTGCTGGCTGCTGGACTAAGTTTTAGTTTAACCATACAGGCTTTTGCTAATATGGCCGTAGCTGTTGGATTAGGCCCGGTAACTGGGGTGCCCCTGCCCTTGGTAAGTATGGGAGGAACTTCCATGATTTTTACCAGTGTGGCTTTTGGAATTATATTAAGTGTTAGCCGCGACGTAGAAGAAAATGCTACAGCGGGTTTGAAAGAAGATAAAGAGAAAGTTAAAAATAAAGTGATTGTTGGTGAGATACCGGCTTTTGGATAAATATCAATAGAAATTAAGTAAATGAATAATTCCCCAAAAATTATCATATCAGGTGGTGGCACCGGCGGGCATATTTTCCCCGCCGTAGCCATAGCCAACGCGCTTAAGCGTTTGGTGCCAGCCTGTGAAATTCTGTTTGTGGGTGCAAACGGCCGTATGGAAATGGAAAAAGTTCCTGCTGCCGGATATAAAATCATTGGCCTGAACATTAGTGGCATGCAGCGGGGTTCAATTGTAAAAAACCTGAGCCTGCCGTTTAAGATTATTGGCAGTGTGCGCAGGGCTATGCAGATCATCAATGATTTCAAGCCTGACGCGGTGGTGGGGGTAGGCGGTTACGCTTCAGGTCCCTTATTATACGCGGCCTCACTTAAAGGGATTCCTTACCTGATTCAGGAACAAAATTCCTATGCAGGGGTAACCAATAAGTGGTTGGGAAAAAAGGCTTCAAAGGTTTGTGTAGCCTTCGATGAGATGTCGCAGTTTTTTCCTGCCGACAAGATCCTGAAGACAGGAAACCCGGTGCGCAAGGAAGTGGTCGAAATAAAAGGAAAACATCATGCAGGTGCTGAACTTTTAAAGCTCGACCCCCTAAAGAAGACCATTATGGTAACCGGCGGAAGCCTTGGAGCAGGGACATTAAATAAAGCAATTGAAAAGCATTTGCCGGAAATCATCGCACAGGATGTGCAGGTGATCTGGCAAACGGGGAAATATTATTACAAGGGAATCATCGAACGTCTAGGTCTGGAGTATCATCCTAATGTGCGCATCCTGGAGTTTTTGAACAAAATGGACCTGGCTTATGCGGCAGCGGATGTAATCATCAGCAGGGCAGGAGCGGGAACGATTGCTGAGCTTTGTCTGATCAAAAAGCCCGTGATCCTGGTGCCTTCGCCAAATGTTGCTGAAGATCATCAGACTAAAAATGCAATGGCGCTGGTTAAAAATGGTGCCGCGCAATTGATTAACGACCGCGCTGCCGAAGATACACTGGTGAAGGCGGCATTGGAATTACTCAATAATGAAGATCAAAGCCAAAGGCTTTCAGAAAATATAGGAAAAATGGCGTTACCGGCAGCCGATGAAATTATTGCCGGAGAAGTGTTGAAACTAATTAAATAGGGGTGAGGAACTAGATGTGAGATTTGAGATGTTGGTCGATGGGGCTGGTCTCAAATTTAATGTCTCAACTCTTACCTCTCGAGAAAAAAATATGGAACTAAGTAAAATAAACAGGGTCTTTTTTGTTGGTATCGGTGGTATCGGTATGAGCGCTATTGCCCGTTATTTTGCGAAACGTGGGCAGCTGGTTTCCGGTTACGATAAAACCAGAACCAAACTGACTGCAGCCCTGGAAGATGAAGGGATAACCATTACCTACGTGGATGAACTTTCAGCTTTGCCTGAAGCTTTTATCCGCAACGCTGAAGATACACTTGTTGTTTACACGCCGGCGATTCCTAAAGACGCTGAAATACTAAACCATTTCAGAAATAACGGATTTTCGCTTAAGAAACGCTCGGAAGTTTTGGGTATCATTTCTAAAGGAATGTTCTGTATTGGTGTGGCAGGTACGCATGGAAAAACCACTACCTCTTCGATTATTGCACATATCTTAAAAGATACCGGCTATGATTGTACCGCATTTCTGGGTGGAATTACCAGTAATTACAACAGCAATGTGCTATTCGGAGAGAACAATGTCATGGTGGTGGAGGCCGATGAATATGATCGTTCCTTCTTAACACTTCATCCTGATATCGCTGTCATCACTTCCATGGATGCTGATCACCTCGATATTTATGGTGACAAAAGCAATTTGGAAGAATCGTTCAGACTGTATGCAGGACAGATTAAAACCGCTGGTTCCCTGTACGCACGCGAGGGATTGCCTTTGGAAAACAGCATCAGCTATGCAGCCAGTGCAACAGCACAGGCCAGGGCGGAGAACCTTCGGGTAGAAGGGTCGAAATTTGTATTTGATTACCATGATGATAGCTATTCGATTCCGGATATCAGCTTGATGCTACCTGGTAAGCATAATGTAGAAAATACAACGGTGGCCATTGCGATTGCATTGCAGCTGGGTATTGATGCCGGAAAAGTAAAACAGGCGGTTGCAAACTTTAAAGGTGTAAAACGAAGATTTGAATACATCTTCGACAACGGCCGTCAGATTTATATCGATGACTATGCTCACCATCCTGAGGAGCTGAAGGCTTGTTTTGATGCGGTGAGACAACTCTATCCGGATAAAAAGCTGACAGTGATTTTCCAGCCACATCTTTTTACCCGTACAAGGGATTTTGCAGGTGAGTTTGCAAGTGTGTTAAGTACCGCCGATGAACTCCTGTTATTGGAAATTTATCCGGCGAGAGAATTACCTCTCGAGGGCATTAACGCAGCTTATTTATTAGATAAGATAAGCCTGGAGAATAAAAGGGTTTGTGAAAAAGACTTTGTGCTTCAATATGTGAAAGATACAAGGCCTGAATTGATTTTAACAGTGGGCGCCGGTGATATTGATACCATTATCGACCCCCTAAAAAATACATTACAAAATGCTTAAAAGAATAAACTGGAGCGCAATATTTACAGGTTTTGCCTGGCTGATTAGCCTGGCGGGATTGGTGGTGCTTTTCAGTTTCATCAATGTGAAAAAGCAGACGGTAAAATGCACAGATATTAAAATTTTGATTCCGGGAGCTGATAATTTTATCGAACGGGAAGAAATTGATGCCATATTAAAAGAGGACCAGGGTGTATTGCTTGGCAGAAACATTGAAGGTATCAATATTCATCAGATTGAGAAGAAATTGCAATCCAATCCTTACATCGCTTTTGCAAAAGTGTATGTGGAAATGGATGGCGTATTGCACATCGAAGTAAAGCAAAGGCAACCTGTTGTGCGGATACTAAACAATAGTGGTCAGGATTTTTACATCGATAACGATGGCTTGAAGATGCCCATATCTTCAAACTTTACTGCAAACGTACTGGTTGCAACAGGAAATATTACCGAGGTGTTTGGCAGCCGGGTAGATACCTTGCATACTAAACTGGCCCATGATCTATACAAAACCGCCCTCTTCATTAAAAGAGATACGCTGTGGGATGCGCAGATTGAGCAGATTGTAGTTGACCAGAAAAATGACATCGAATTGGTACCCAGAGTGGGTAATCAGCGTATTATTCTGGGTAATGCCGACTCGCTGGAGAAGAAAATGACCAACTTGCTGTTGTTTTACAAAAAAGCTATGCCGCAGGTGGGTTGGGAAACGTATAGAACGATCAATATCAAGTATACCAATCAGGTGGTATGCGAAAAAAGAGATTCGACAGAAATTGCAAGAAAGACAAAAACAATTTCTTCGGCAGACAGTTTGAGAATACGACAAAAAGTTTCTGATTCGCTGATTAAAACCATGATCAGCGATGAGCCTGTAGTGACGGCAACGCCCGCAGCACCTAAAAAGATGGACGTGAAACCAATGCCAAAAAAGGAAGAAACAAAAAAGGAACAACCTAAAAAAGCAGAACCAAAGAAAGCTGAAGTGAAAAAGGTTGATCCGCCGAAGACGGATTTGAAAAAAACTCAGGTCATTGCAGCTGTAAAACCGAAAGAAACGACGACACAACAGAAGAAAACAATAGATAACAAAAACAAGCCTAAAACTGGAACCAGTACTGCAAAAGCATCCTTAAGTGCAGCAGAACTCAAAAAACAGAAAGAAGCAAGAGAAAAAGAAATCAGAGCCCTAGAAAAACAATATAAAACTCAGCAAAATTAACAAATATGGACAAGGCAAAATTTACCAGTCAGTCGCCCATTGTAGTAGGATTGGATATCGGTACTACAAAAATATGTGTTATCGTTGGTCGCAGAACACAACACGGTAAGATCGAAATATTAGGAATAGGGAAGGCGGAATCGGCAGGTGTTACACGTGGAGTAGTTTCTAACATCCAGAAAACCGTACAGGGCATTGCTCAAGCAGTTGAAGTAGCAAGCGGACAATCCAATGTAGAAATACAGGTGGTAAATGTGGGTATTGCTGGTCAGCACATTAAAAGCTTACAGCATAGAGGAATTTTAACAAGAAGAGAATTGAACAATGAAATCGGTAAAAAGGATATCGATAAGTTGATTGATGATATGTTCAAACTGGTAATGCCACCGGGTGAGGAAATCATTCATGTATTACCACAGGAATTTACCATCGATAATGAACCAGGTATCAAAGATCCGATTGGTATGGCAGGGGTTCGCCTTGAAGCCAACTTCCATATCATTTCAGGTCAGGTTACGGCGGTTAAAAATATCATTAAATGTGTTAATAATGCAGGATTACAAACTCAGGACTTAATTCTTGAGCCATTGGCGTCTTCAGAATCGGTGTTGAGCGAGGAAGAAAAAGAAGCTGGTATTGCATTAGTAGATATTGGTGGTGGTACCACAGATATTGCCATTTTTCATGAGGGAATTATCCGTCATACCGCAGTAATCCCTTTTGGGGGCAACAGTGTTACAGAAGACATCAGAGAGGGCTGCTCTGTAATGCGTAACCAGGCTGAATTATTAAAAACACGTTTCGGATCTGCTCTGGCTGAAGAGAATAAAGAAAACGAGATTATATGCGTACCAGGTCTTCGTGGCCGCGAACCAAAAGAGATATCTGTTAAAAACCTGGCTTATGTGATTCAGGCCCGTATGGAAGAGATCATAGAGCATGTGTATTACGAGATCAAATCTTCGGGCTATGAGAAAAAGCTGATTGGCGGTATTGTGATTACAGGTGGCGGCGCATTGCTTAAACACTTATCACAAGCGGTTGAATATGTTACCGGTTTAGATTGCCGCATTGGTTATCCAAATGAGCATTTATCGAAATATGAAGAAATGCCAAAAACCATTTACGATGATTTGAAAAGCCCGATGTATGCGACCAGTGTGGGCCTTTTGATTAAAGGTATTCAGAAAGCAGAAGAGCTGATGGAAGAAATGAAACAGCCGGGCGTTTTTGTAGAAAAACCAAAAACCATTAAAGAAAAAGAGAAGCGTGGACCAGGTTTATTCGATAAATTGCTTGCCAAAACCAGAACATTTATTCAGGATGACATGAATGTAAGCGATGAAGATTACCTGAAAAGCTAGCGATAATTTTCAACATAAAGGGAGTTTTCCACATTTCTAACAATTGTGGAAAACCTCTGTTGAAAAATTGTTAATATTACATTGAGTAATGAACAGAATTTAAAACTTTTTAAACAACTGATTCATAAAGATATGCAGTTCGAAATGTTAAAAGATAAGTCTTCAATCATCAAGGTAATTGGTGTTGGAGGCGGTGGCGGCAACGCAGTAAACCATATGTACCTGTCTGGTATTACGGGTGTGGACTTTATAATTTGTAATACCGATGCTCAGGCTTTGGAATCCAGCCCAATTCCCAACAAGGTACAGCTAGGTGCTAGTTTGACCGAAGGAATGGGTGCGGGCTCTATCCCTGAAGTGGGTAAAAACTCAGCTATTGAGAATATCGATGATATCAAAGCTATGCTGGGAAATACTACTAAGATGTTGTTTATTACAGCAGGAATGGGTGGTGGAACCGGAACTGGAGCATCACCGATTATTGCCAAAGCGGCGAAAGAGCTTGATATCTTAACAGTAGCCATCATTACCACTCCTTTTTCTTTCGAAGGTAAACGACGCAGACTTCAGGCCGATGAAGGTATGGAAGAGCTTAAGAAATATGTGGATTCTTACCTGGTGATCTCAAACGATCGCTTACGTGAGATCTTCGGAAACCTTACCTTAGGTTCAGCTTTCGGTCAGGCTGATGATATCTTAACCACTGCGGCGAAAGGCATTGCGGAAATCATTACCGTTCCGGGATACATCAACGTGGATTTTAAAGATGTGCGTACTGTAATGAAAGAGAGCGGTGTAGCCATCATGGGATCGCATGCAGCTGAAGGTGACGACCGTGCTTTACAGGCAGTGGAAGGTGCTTTGGCATCTCCATTGTTAAAAGACAGTGAAATTGAAGGCGCCCGTTATATTTTGCTGAACATCAGTTCTGGTGTTCGTGAAGTAACAATGGATGAGGTTTCAATCATTACCGATTATATTCAGGAAAAAGCAGGTTTATCAGCAGATTTAATCTGGGGTAACTGTACTGATGAATCCCTGGGGGATAAACTTTCTGTAACGATTATTGCTACAGGATTCCAGACTTCAGAAGAGCGTGTTCACGAGGAAAAAAACAAAAAGAAAATTTCTTTATTAACGCCTGAAGAAGCGCCACTTGTTCGCCCGGTGGAGCCGATGAACTCTTTCATCCAGCCAAAAACAGTTACACCGTCTTACGAGCCGGTTCTGAAAACTAAGGAAGAAGCACCTCAGGCAGATTTATTCGGTGGTGTGTTCAATAAATCAGAAAAGCAAGGTGCGCAGGAATCTGAGCCTGCAATCGTTCGCCACACTTTAATGGAAGAAGAGCCACAGGCTGAAGAGCCAGGTGAAACTGGTTTTGAATTTGAAGTGAAACTGGCTGAAACCAATTTTGTTTTCGAAACCCCGGTTGCAGAAACATTTGCTATTCCTGAACCAGAGCCGGAAGTAGAAATGCCTGTAGTTGGTCTTGACGACGATAAAAACGATGAATCAATGGAAGAGCAATTGAGAAAATCGAAAGAACGTATTCTGCGTTTAAAAGATTTGAGCATGAAATTGCGCACCACTAATGGTTTACAGGAATTGGAAAACGAACCTGCTTACAAGCGCAAACAAATGCAGTTGCAACAGGTTCAGCATTCATCAGAATCCCAGGTAAGCCGTTTCACGTTAAGCAATGATCAGGATGGCGGTACTGAAATCAGGCCTAATAATTCTTTCTTACACGATAATGTTGACTAGATCAAACCAAGTATAATTTTTAAAGCCCCGGGTTAACCGGGGCTTTTTTGGCATAAAATTAGAGTGTTAAAAAGTCTTAATTGACAAGTCAGCGATTAATCTGGTTGATTTTAAGCCGAATAAAACGTAAATTCGCAAAATTTTTATTATACAAAATACATAATACATTGGATATATTTGATAAGATAGCAAAACACATGGGGCCCCTTGGTCAACACCAGAAATGGTCTCATGGGTATTTCTCTTTTCCGAAACTGGAGGGAGAAATTGCACCACACATGCAGTTCAAAGGGAAAGAGCATTTAGTTTGGAGCTTAAACAATTATTTAGGTTTAGCCAATCATCCGGAAGTTAGAAAGGCAGATGAAGAAGCTGCTGCTCAGTTCGGTATGGCTTACCCAATGGGTGCACGTATGATGAGCGGTAACTCCAAATATCATGAGCAACTGGAGCAGGAACTTGCTGCTTTTGTAGGTAAACCTGATGCATTTTTGTTGAACTACGGTTATCAGGGCATGGTATCCATCATCGATACTTTGGTGGATAGAAATGATGTAATCGTTTATGATGCAGAATCTCACGCCTGTATCATCGATGGCCTTCGCCTTCATATGGGTAAACGTTTTGTTTATAAACACAATGATATCGACAGTGCACGTAAACAACTGGAACGTGCTACCAAACTGACTAAAGAGTCTGGTGGTGGTATTCTGTTAATTACTGAAGGCGTTTTCGGAATGAGCGGCGCACAGGGTAAATTAAAGGAAATTGTAGACCTTAAAAAAGATTTCGAATTCCGTATTTTGGTTGACGATGCCCACGGTTTCGGTACCATGGGTAAAACGGGTGCCGGTACGCATGAGGCGCAGGATTGCATTGACGGCATAGATGTGTACTTTGGTACATTCGCTAAATCAATGGCAGGCATTGGAGCCTTTGTTGCTTCAACTGAAGAAATCACTAACTTCTTACGATACAACATGCGCTCGCAAACTTTTGCCAAAGCATTACCAATGCCGATGGTTATTGGATTGTTGAAGCGCTTAGAGCTGTTAAAAAGCCAGCCACAGTTAAAAGATAAACTTTGGGAGATTGCTACAACTTTACAAAAAGGTTTACGTGAGCGTGGCTTTGATTTAGGCGTAACGGATTCTGTGGTAACGCCTGTATTCTTAAAAGGAGAACTGACAGATGCCACAGCGATTACGTTCGATCTTCGCCAGAACTACAGCATCTTCTGTTCAATCGTGGTATATCCGGTAATTCCAAAAGGAATGATTGAGCTGCGTTTAATTCCAACCGCAGTACATACGCTTGAAGATGTTCAACGTACCTTAGATGCATTCAGCGAAGTAGCTGAAAAACTTGAAAATGGTTACTATAAAGAAAACCAGTTTCAGATCGCATAAGATCAAAATAATATTACAGCAGGCCCTTTGAACTTTGTTTAAAGGGCTTTTTTTTGTTAAATGGTGTATCCTGCTGATATTTAATTGGTTATTGGGTGTATAAAATACTTAAAAGTGTTTAAAAATTACCAGCGTGTGGAAAAAAATCGTTTTAGGCATTACTTTTTATTCAGACAAAAATTTTTTTATTACAACAAAGCCATTAAATTAGAGTTAGATAATTAAAACTCAAACCTTTAAAATTATAGGAGTACTAAGAAATGAAAAAATTTGAAGAAGTAAAAAGTTTAATCGCAGCTTTGGAAGCTGATGCAGACAAGTTTTATACTAAAGGAAACAGCGCTGCCGGAACACGTGTTCGTAAAGGTATGCAGGATTTGAAAAACCTGGCTCAGGCTATTCGTTTGGAAGTTCAGGAAACTAAAAACAAAGATTAAGGGACTAATAGATATTTGAAAAACGCCCACCCGGATATTTCATCTGAGTGGGCGTTTTGTTTTACCTGGAAGTTCAGGTAATTATTTTGTAAGTTACCTGTCGAAACTATGTTAAGCCAACTGACTCAATTTCTCTATTTCTTTAATGATCAATTCATTCAAGCCGGTAGATGCCTTTATTAATGGCAATCTAACAGTATCGCCACATACATCCAAATGCTTTAAGGCGGCTTTGATCCCTGCCGGATTACCCTCTGCAAATGCCAAACGCGTAAACTCCACCAAAGCTAAATGCGCTGGAGTAGCGGCCTTGAAATCTCCGGCTAAACACGCTCTTACCATATCAGAAAACTGACGAGGCAATGCATTACCAACAACGGAAATAATACCAGCTGCACCCAGAGCCATCATCGGTAGGGTGATGGGATCATCCCCGGAGATCAACAGAAAATCTTCAGGTTTATCTCTCAGGATTTGATTGAACTGATCAAAACTGCCGGAAGCTTCTTTTGTGGCAATGATGTTTTTAAAATCGTATGCCAGTCTGCAGGTCGTTTCCGGGCTCATATTACTCATCGTGCGACCGGGAACGTTATATAATATTAAATCTAAAGGAGAAACTTCTGCCAGGTATTTGTAATGCTGATAAATGCCTTCCTGAGTAGGTTTATTGTAATATGGGCTAACTGATAATATGGCACTGTAGCCTGTAGTATCAAAAGCTTTAATCTCTTCCGCAACAGCCAAAGTGTTATTTCCGCCAATGCCAGCTACTAAAGGTAATCTGTTATCATTAATTTCAGCAGTATATGCCCACACCTTCTTCTTCTCGTCCTTAGTCATCGTAGCGGTTTCGCCGGTTGTACCTAAAGAAACGAGATAATCTATCCCTCCGTCGATCAAATGATTAATCAGGTTTTTTAACCCATTATAATCAACAGATCCATCTGTGTTGAAAGGTGTAACCAATGCTACACCAGTACCCTGAAATTTGTTCATTACTTATTTATAATTATTGATATTTGAATTTATAAAGTACGCTTAGTTTTACACACCCTTTTTCAATTCAAGCATTTTATTTTAACATTTCTAAAAGTTCCTGATCGGTAATGATAGGTACATGAAGTTTGGTAGCCTTTTCCAGCTTCGATGGTCCCATATTTTCTCCTGCTACCAGGTAATTTAGTTTTCCTGAAATTCCACTCAGGATCTTTCCTCCATTCGCCTCGATTATGTCCTTCAACTCATCGCGGCTGTAGTTTTCAAAAACGCCCGAAATTACGAATGTTTTTCCAATAAGTTTATCACTGGCAAGCTCAATTAGCTTTTCTTCAATTTCAAAGCGTAATCCCGCCGATTTTAATAATTCTACCTGCTCTAGATGCTCTTTTTTTGCAAAGTATTCAACAATGCTCTCAGCAATTCGCTGACCGATTTCATCAATAGCAATCAGTTCATCTACACTTGCTTTCGACAAGTTATCGATATTTTTTACTCCGGCGGCAAGTTTTTTTGCTACAGTCTCCCCAACATAACGAATTCCCAGTCCGAACAAAACTTTTTCAAAAGGCATCTCTTTGGACTTTTCAATACCTGCTATCATATTCTCAATGGAACGTTCCCCAAACCGGTCGAGGGTTTTTAGCTGATCGGATTTTTGATATAAGGTGTATAAATCGCTGATGTGGTTAATGAGGCCATGACGATAGAAAGTTTCTATGGTTTCGTCTCCCAAGCCATCAATGTTCATGGCTTTGCGGGAGATAAAATGCTGAACTTTACCTACTATCTGCGGCGGACATCCTTCATCATTGGGGCAATAATGTACCGCTTCACCTTCTTTTCTGATCAGTTCGGTTCCGCATTCCGGGCAATTATGCAGGTAGTGCACTTTTTCTGACCCTGCAATTCGCTTGTCCAGATTTACCTTGATGATCTTAGGAATAATTTCACCACCTTTTTCCACAAAAACAGTGTCCCCCTCATGCAAATCCAGCCGCTCAATCTCATTGGCATTATGCAAAGTCGCCCGTTTTACTGTTGTTCCTGCAAGCAATACGGGTTGTAAGTTAGCCACAGGAGTCACCGCGCCGGTTCTGCCTACCTGATAGGTCACCTTGTTGAGTACCGTTTCAACTTCAGCAGCTTTGTATTTATAAGAAATTGCCCAACGCGGCGATTTAGCCGTAAAGCCTAACTCCTGCTGTTGCGCATAACTGTTTACTTTGATCACAATTCCGTCGATATCATAACTGAGTTTGAAACGTTCATTTTCCCAATGATGAATGAAAGCGAGCACGTCGTCAATGTTTTTTACCAGCCGGTTATGTTCGCACACATGAAATCCCCAATCTTTAACAGACTGTAAGCTCTCCCAATGAGTCTTAAACTCATTTTTATCTGTATATAAAAAATAAATAAAGCCATCCAGCGGACGTTTTGCAACCTCTTTGCTATCCTGCATTTTAATCGTTCCTGAGGCAAAGTTTCTGGGATTGGCATATGGAATTTCTCCGAGCTCTTCCCGTGCAGCATTAAGCCTTAAAAAAGCAGCTTTATGCATAAATATTTCACCTCTGATCTCAAAATGTTCGGGCGCCTTACCCGTTTTAATTTGATGGGGGATGGTGTGGATCGTTTTTACGTTACTGGTCACATCATCACCCTTTGAACCATCACCTCTGGTTACTGCTCTGATCAGCTTTCCATTCTCATAAGTTAGACTCATCGATAAGCCGTCAAACTTCAACTCGCAAACATATTCGAAATTGTCGCCAATGGCTTTGCGGATACGCTCATCAAAATCCCGTAAATCCTGTTCATTGTAAGTATTACCCAATGATAGCATCGGATATTTATGCTGAACAGTGATAAAATTTTTAGTCACATCGCCACCAACCCTCTGGGTAGGGGAGTTGGGATTAGCATAGTCAGGATAGGCTGCTTCGAGCGTAGCAAGGTGTTTTAATTTCTTGTCAAACTCATAATCACCGATGGTGGGCATAGCCAGCACATAGTAATTATAATTGTGCTGGTTCAATTCCTCAACCAGGGCCTCCATTTCTTCTTTTATTGCATTCAGCGACATATCGCAAATATAAAAAAAGGATGAGAGGGTTGTAATGAGGCAGTGAAATAATTTTTAAAGGTTTGTGCAGCAATTAACCTGAATCAGCGTTAAGCGGTTTGAAGTTTAATCTCTATCTCCCTGAAAATGTCCATAAAGTCTTTTTCCAAAACAATCTTGAATGCTTCAAGCTGATGGGTGAGCTGCTGCAGTTGGATTTCGGTCAACGTTTCTGGCCATACCCGCATGCAGATTCTATTCAGCGCATAACTGATATTATCAAGCTTTTGATAACTCAACAGATATTTACTGCCGATAAATTCTGCTAAGAATTTAAAAAAGACATCCTGATTTTTCAATCCGCAATGTTCCAGAAAATCGCTCAAAGATTCTCGATCAACATGCTGAAGGTTATCATAAAAGCCATTTACCTGGATGTGGTTGTGTTCAATCAGAAGGTGATCCAGCAGTAATTCCAAACCAATATGCGCCAGGAAAGAAGGACGAACATGGGTATGCTCTACGATTGGTTTGATCAGCTGTTTGAGTGCTGCTGTTTTTTCAAAGAAAAAGCCCGAAGAGTGAAAGTATAAATCGACTGCCAGATGTCTTTTCCATCCGGCAAGCAATGCTTCCTCTTGAGGATTGCCTTTAAAAAGAAATTCATTTTTTTGAGGATATAAATTGGCCTCTTTCGACGCATTTTTAATTAAATCGGGAAGTACTGTGCCCATTACCACATTGGCATCGTCGATTAACCGGTCAAAATAGTAGTGGGACAGAAAGTTCATCGGGATAAATATATGATTTATCACTTTACTTTAATGTCATTTCAGTATTAAAGAAATCGCTGCTGCAACTGTTTTGAAAATGTAGTCATAGCCATATTTAAATTTTAATAGTTTCTAAGCTAAAATTTTATCTTTGCACGCAAATTAATTGTAATACAATGAAGAATTTTGTTGAAGAGTTAAGATGGCGCGGCATGTTGCATGATATCATGCCGAATACTGAGGAAAAGTTGAATGAAGGTATGACGTCTGGTTATATTGGTTTTGACCCTACCGCAGATTCGTTGCACGTTGGTCACCTGACTCAGATTATGACTTTAATTCATTTCCAGAATGCTGGACATAAGCCATTTGCTTTAGTTGGCGGTGCTACGGGAATGGTTGGAGATCCTTCAGGAAAATCCGATGAGCGTAACCTACAAACGCCTGAGATGATTGAGCACAATCTCAAAGGGATGAAACAGCAACTATCAAAGTTTTTAAAATTTGAAGATGGTGGTAATGGCGCGGTAATGGTAAACAATGCGGATTGGTTCAAGGACATGAATCTTTTTACCTTTATCCGTGATGTGGGAAAACACATTACCGTGAATTATATGATGGCTAAGGACAGCGTAAAAAGGCGACTGGAAGGTGATTCTGGTTTGTCTTTTACCGAATTCTGCTACCAGCTTATCCAGGGATATGACTTTTACCATTTATGGAAAAATGAAAACTGCCTGGTGCAAATGGGCGGGTCAGATCAGTGGGGTAATATTGTTACCGGTACTGAACTGATCAGAAGGAAAGATTCGGGAACTGCCTATGCGATTACCACTCAATTAATCAAGAAAGCCGATGGTACCAAGTTTGGTAAAACCGAAAGCGGCGCAGTTTGGCTGGATCCGGAGAAAACCTCTCCATATAAATTTTACCAGTTCTGGCTGAATGCATCAGATGACGATGTGAAAAAATGGATCAGAATCTTTACCCTTAAAACCAAAGAAGAGATCGAATCGCTGGAAACGGAGCATGATGCTGCCCCACACTTACGTATTCTTCAAAAAGCCCTGGCTGAAGACATCACTGTGAAAACGCACTCTTTAGAGGCATTGGAAACGGCAATCAAAACTTCGGAGTTTTTGTTCGGAAACGGATCGCTTGAATTTTTAAATGGTTTAGCTGACAAAGCCGTTATTGATATTTTTGATGGAGTTCCACAGTTTACCATCTCTAAATCAGAATTAGCTGCCGGAATCGATGCCGCGACACTTCTGGCGGAGAAATCCACTGTTGCTCCTTCCAAAGGCGAAGCAAAGAAGCTGGTGCAAGGGGGAGGGGTTGCTGTTAACAAAGAAAAGATCAAAGAATTTTCGCAGATTTTTAATAGTGAAAACCTGATCAACGATAAATTCATCGTGGTTCAAAAAGGTAAGAAAAACTACTTTCTGCTGATTGCAGAATAAAATTTAGAAAGTCCCGGTTTTTCAACCGGGACTTTTCTTTTACAGGCGCTTCGAATTTTCCTTTGCCTGTAAACAAATAAAGCCTCTCCTGTATATCTCTTTATCATGTTATTGCAATTATGTTGCAAATATGTGTCCATATTTTTTAAACGCAACAGTATTGCTTTTATATTTGCAGTCTGAACTTTAAGATATGAAGACACTGATAAAGAATATGAACTTAGATAAACTCGGTATAACGGCTTCGACTTTATGTGCCGTTCACTGCGCGGCCCTTCCGTTTGTAATGACTGTTTTACCGTTATGGGGACTGGATTTTCTGGCAAACGATGCTGTAGAGATTACCATGATTGCACTTTCACTGGTACTTGGCATATGGAGTTTAGCAAGGGGCTATCGCTCACAGCATCATAGCATTTGGCCGCTATTCATTTTGGTTTGTGGATTCATACTGATTGCATCTGGTCATTTTTTGCCGGTGGCTCATTTCGAAGCCATCTTGATTCCCCTCGGTGGTATCACCATTGCAGCAGCTCACTTCACCAACCTGAGAATGCTGAAAAGTTGTCCAATTGATCATCAGCACGATTAATTTTTCAAATGAATACGATACGCAAAACTGTAATGCTATCGGCATTGGGCTTTATTTCAATGCTTAATCCAGCCTGCAGGCATGGAAGTGCCGATGCGCAAGCTGCCTACAAGCGCTATGCCATCAAAAATGTAATCAAGGTGAAGTCAAAGTATCTCCAAGAATGATCAGCATAAAATCTTTATCACACCGCTACCCGGGGGGACGGGTCATAAATTTTCCGGATTTAAACATAGCGGCCATGGAACACTGGCTGTTGCTCGGTGCATCGGGCAGTGGTAAAAGCACCTTGATGAATATTCTTTCAGGACTATTGAAACCCTCTTCTGGAGAGGTGCTCATTGATGGGGTGCCATTATACGGATTAACCCTACGGGAAATGGATAAATTCAGAGGTGCCCGGATTGGCATTGTATTCCAGCGCCCGCACCTTATCTGTTCACTTAGCGTCATCGAAAACCTGGATATAGCGGCCTCCATGGCTGGCCTCACAACCGATCAGGAGCACCAGTTAATGCTTTTGGAAAGTTTGAATATCATCGATGAGAAAGATAAATTTCCTGATCAGTTAAGTCAGGGACAGCTTCAAAGGGTTAGCGTAGCGAGGGCGCTTGTAAATAAGCCCGACCTTTTGATCGCCGATGAACCGACGTCAAGTCTCGATGATGTGAATGCCGTACAGGTCATTACCATGCTCAGGGAACAGGCACAAGCCAACGGAGCAGCATTACTGGTGGCCACTCACGATCAGCGCATTCAGCCTTTTATTTCTAATGCATACCTGTTATGATCAGTATTTTTACCATAGGAAGAAAGAACCTGCTTAGGAATAAACTCACGGCGTTTTTAAATATCACTTTGGTGGCTTTCGGCATTGGAATTCTGTCCATATTGATGCTGGCCACTCAGCAAATCAGCAGTAAACTGGAAGAGAATGCTAAGGATATTGATGTAGTGGTAGGCGCCAAAGGAAGTCCTTTGCAATTGATCTTAAGCAGCATTTATCATATTGATTTTCCGACGGGAAATATTCCTGTTTCAGATGCCCGGAAACTGGCAGAGAACCCAATGGTAAGGCTTGCCGTACCACTTGCACTGGGCGATAACTATATGGGAAACCGCATAGTGGGAACTGACCAGTCCTTTATCGCGCTTTACGGACTCGATATTGGGTGGGGGAAATTCTGGGAAAAAGACCTTGAAACCACTATTGGAAGTGAAGTGGCCAGGACTACGGGCTTAAAAGTTGGAGATACCTTTTTTGGTGCACACGGCCTGTCCGGTAGTGATGATGTGCACAATCAACATGCTTACAGGGTAATGGGGATTTTAAAGCCTCAAGCCAATGTTACCGATCAGCTTATACTGACCAATATCGGGAGCGTTTATAAAATGCATGAAGGTAATGAACGTCAAGATGAACACCAGGATAGCCAGGAGGATAGCAAAGCGGAAATTAACAACAGGGAAATTACGGCCTTACTGATTCAATACCGTTCGCCAATGTCTGTGGTGGTTTTTCCCCGCATGGTAAATAAAAGCACAAATATGCAGGCTGCTTCTCCGGCAATGGAAAGTGCCCGTTTGTTTTCCCTTATCGGTATAGGGATTAATACCCTGAAATGGTTTGCTGCTTTTATCATGCTGATCTCTGCTCTTAGCATTTTTATCAGTTTATACAATTCAATGAAGGAGAGGAAATATGATTTGGCCATTATGCGCTGTTTAGGTGCTTCGAAGTTTAAACTATTCTTTTTAGTGTTGATGGAGAGCTTACAGTTAACCGTTGCCGGAGCGATCGTAGGAATACTGATTGGTCATGGGTCACTTTATGTCATCGGATTTTTCCAGGAAGCGGCACAGGCTAAACTAAGTGGGTTTTCCTTTATGACCGATGAACTCTATTTACTTCTGGCCGGCATAGTGATTGGTGTATTAGCGGCTTTATTGCCAGCTTTCCAGGTTTTTAAAGTGGATATTGCTAAAACTTTAACCAGCGAACGATAATGAGAAGCGCAATACTTTCAATAGTTTTAGCCCTTACATGCGGCTATTGCTTTGCCCAGCCCCCGGGGCATGTAAATTTGAGGACGGCCAACTGGAATCTATTAGGCTTGAAGTACGAAAAACAAGTAAAGCCTTTGGTATGGCAAACTGTGTTCCCTCCGGAACTTCGGGCGATCAATAACAAAGTAATTGAACTGCCTGGATATATTATTCCAACAAAAGTTGGAACTGACTTTTCGGAATTTATGTTCTCAATCGTTCCCCTGGAATCCTGCCCTTACTGTGGTTCGGGGGATATCCCTTCCATGATTGAAGTAAAAATGAAACACCCTATAGAATGGACGGACAAACCAGTTAAGATCATGGGTAAATTGCTGATTAATGATTCAGGAGACGACCGGTCGGAATTTTTTCTACTTAACGCTGTTCAAATATGAAAAAGTTAATGTTGTTGATATTACTTTTAAGTAATATTTTTCTAAAGGCCCAGACCCATAACCCGAATGATCAACTTCGTTCAATGAACTGGGATATTATCGGTTCGGTTAAGTTTGAACTTACAGAGAAGAACGCGCTCTTCCCGATTTTTACAGAAACAATCCGGCGTTTCGAAAATAAAAACTTTGATTTACGGGGATATCTCATACCCATTAAAAGCGGGCAAAAGCAGCAAAAATTCCTCCTGGCTACACTTCCGGTTAACCAGTGTTTTTTCTGCGGGCAAAACGGCGTTCCGGTGATGATCATGATCGAAATGGAAAATGCTATTCCCTTTACCGAAAAGCCTATTCACGTAAGCGGCACACTGATACTGGAGCATAAGGATGCCAGTTATGCTCCTCCGATCAGTATCAGGCATGCAAAAATCATTGTTTAATTGCTTATTTTTGTAATACTATGGATAATAATACTGCACACTTTGAAGAACTTCTGGTAAAAAACGGTCTAAAACGTACTGGTGCAAGGTTGCAGGTGCTGGAAATTTTGAGTGGAAGGGATTCTGCAACATCTCAGCCCTACCTGGAACAGGTAATGGGAAAAGTGGTAGACCGGGTAACACTTTACCGCGTGCTGCAAGCCTTTGAAGAAAAAGGAATTATTCACAAAGTTCTTGATAGCCATGGCACCGCTAATTATGCCATTTGCTCGGATGGTTGTGATGCACACCAGCACCATGATGAACATGTACATTTTGATTGCGATAATTGCCACAAAATATATTGCCTGGAAAGCGTGAAAATACCGGTCCCTAAGGTGCCATCTGGTTTTAAGGTGCAGCATTTAAACCTGATCGCGACAGGTATTTGCTCTGCTTGTACAGATAAAGTAAATTAAGTTTATTTACTGTACCAGCAAATTACAACCCCTGATATCAGCATTATCGAAGCGACCTAACACTTCAAAACTTCCATCCGGATTAATTCTCCCCAGATCCTGAGTAGCAATGAAAGCGCAGGAATTGATATTGGCCAGGTCAATCACATTAATTCCTCCGGTTTTTCCATCCGGAATAAGGGATAGAGGGTCATTGGTGTCGCGGATCAAAACCTTCATCCAGTTCGGGCAATTGAATACGCCCTCGCCCAAAGAGTAGGCCTGTGAAAGTAATTCTGTCATGCCGTATTCACTGTGGATCGCCGGCACACCAAACCCTTTGGTCAGTTGCTCATGTAATTCCTCGCGAACCATTTCTTTTCTTTTGCCCTTCATTCCACCGGTTTCCATTACAATGAGTTCCGGGAAATGCATTTGGTACTGTTCGATAAAATCAAGTAAAGCGTAAGTGACCCCGATAAGAACTGTTTTTTGTTTTTTCGCCTTCAGGTTGCTTAATAAGGTAAAAAGATCATCATGGTTGTAGAGGAAGTATCCGCTTTGCGGGTGATTGCTTTTCTCTATCAGGTCGTTTACCATATAAATCAGTGAGGAGCCTGATCTTTGCTGATAGGAAGGCAGAAGTGCTAAGAAGCAATATTCATCAACAGGGCCATAAAATTTAGTGAATGCCTGAAGGTAACTTTGTTCGTACAAACTGGCATCTGTTACGTGATGGCTGCTGGTGACCATTCCCGTAGTTCCTGAGCTACTGAAAGTAACTTCTACCGGGGAAGAACTGCTTATGATCTGATGCGATTTGAAAAAAGAAATTGGCAGAAAAGGAATCTGATTTACGCTTTTTACCTCCTCGGCTATCACCCGTAGATTCTGGATATAGGCCTGATAAACCAAGCAGTGTTGCGCCTGGAACCTGAAAATATCCAGGGCAAATGCGGCAAATGCTTCAGGAGAATTGATTGTAAATATTTCTTTTGGGCTCTGGATCACGCAACAAAAGTACAAAGCATTATGCTATTTTATCGTCAGTTTTTTTGGCAAGCATCGCCATGCGGAAATGATAGCCACAGTAACCACCTATACCGGCAACAAGTCCGCTCAAAAGTCCGGTAACCAATAATAGCGCCCACCAGAGTTTTATCCCGGTCATTACCGCGATGCGCCCAGCTAACAGGTTATCATTTGGCAGGCTTTTAAACAGGGAGTAACCTATCCAGAGTAAGAAGATGGCCAGGAACGATTGCCAGAATGCTATTCTTCCGGTTTTACCGATGATGCCACATGTAGCAAAGGAAATCACAATAATGATCCACCATGGGGCAACCATTTGCAATAGAAAACAGACTATTAATATGACGATGAAAACCATGGTGACTATTTAGAAATTTTTAACCTTGAAATTATTTTGCCTGAGTTATCGTTGGGTGTTTGCATATAAAACAGATCATAAAGCTGACCGCTTGCCCAGGTATCGATCATGTTATCGTAGAATTTACTTCCGGGGTTACCGGACTGACCACCAGGATAAACACCATGCCCTTTTGGTTTTTTACCCAGTTCAATGACCATTCTCCATGAGGGACCATTGGTTTCTCCCAATGCATTAATGGTACTTTTCGCACCACCGATTTGTAATACTTTAGATCCGAAGCCTGGTATTTTTGCCAGGTGGGGCACATTGGTCTGTTTCACGTTGCTCCAGTTCCAGTCTTTATTGATTGGACCAAACCTGCGCTCCAGGCTATCGCAACTGTATTTGAAAGCCTCATTCACCAGATCGCTCAGGCTTTCTTTCTGAGTGGTACTGATATTGTCGTACCAGGTTGCGTCTGGCTCTTTTAAAATCATTTCCACCGTACGGTCGCGGGATGGATAACGCATAGGAATTCCTTTCACTTCGAACTCGTCTGCCCAGATATTTTTGGAGAGGCGCTTGGTCCAGATTTCAAAAACGCTGGCTGCAATCTGATCGGCATCGTAACGCTTGTTCCACTTATTGATATAACTTAAAGCTTCTTTTTGTGTGGCGTTAAGTTGCTCAGTATTTAATAAAGGGGTGATGGCAGGGAGCAGGTTTTGTGCAAGAATGCTGTAACTATCGGTTTGCATCAAACGAATACTGTCTGCCGTTGCTTTTTTCATAGCTGCCAGTTTATCGTTAATTCGTTTCCCACGCTCGTAGGGTGCAAACTCCCAGTTAATGTAATAAGGATAGGAAGGATCAGTTGACGACTGGTTAGCGGAGCTTACGAATCCCCTTGGTGGATTTTTAACTGTAGGGTTTTGCACAGCTGGAATCCAACCTTGCCAGTCGTATGCCGGATCAGTACCATCTAAGATAAACTTACCCTGATCTTTCCACTTCAGTGGGAATTTCCCGTTCGGTGTGATGGCAATATCATTGTCTACACTTGCAAAAACGAAGTTTTGAGCCGGGGCGGTATAATAAGTAAGCGCTTTACGGTAATCATTATAGTTTTCACCGCGGTTAAGTTTGTAAAAAGTCATCAGCTCATTGGAACTATCATGTGCAATCCAGCGCAGTGCATCTCCAACCGGCACATTGTCCGCTCTGCCATACTTGGGTTTCTGGAAATAAACTACAGGACCATGATGCGTATAAAATACTGTGTCAACCTCATCTTTACCTCCACGGATTTTAATGGTTTCCATTCTTTTTGTGGTGGCATTCCACTTATTGTTATACCAGTATTCATTATGGCTGGAATCTTTAAACGTAATCTGATAAAAATCGAGTACATCTGCTGCGACATTGGTTACACCCCAGGCAATTTTTTGATTAAAACCAATGATCACACCCGGAGCACCAGGCAATGAAACGCCATATGTATTAATTCCAGGTGCGTGGAGCTGAATCTGATACCAGATGGAAGGCAGGGTGAGGTCAAGGTGCGGATCGTTGGCTAAAATGGGGAAACCTGATGCAGTTTTAGATCCGGATATTGCCCAGTTATTGCTCCCTATACCTTCTACCTTTTCTTTAGTTTTTACTTCACCGGTGAGTGCCTGTGTAAAGCTATCCGGAGTTTTAGGAGTGGGAAGGGGAGAAAAATCCCATTTGGTGCCTACCGGAATAATCGGGTCTTCACGGAAAGGGTAGTCCGGAAAAAGATTTTTTGTAATTTCAGGTCCGAATTTCTTCAGAATATTGGTCATGTAGAACTCATCAGAGCCCATGGCCAGCACGGCCGACATCTGTTTCAGCAGCAACGCGCATTTTACTGGTGTCCACTCCTCTGGTTTAAAATCGAGTATTTTATATTCTAATGGATAATTAGCCTTTGATAAGGTTTTGATGTAAGCATTTATTCCCGCTGTATAAGCCAGGATCATTTCTTTAGATTTTGGGTCTGCCATCATCCCCTTGAGTGAGTTTTCAGCGCCATATACCATGCCCATTCTTCTTTGATAGCGATCTACCTCGATGGCCTTCTCGCCAACCACCTCACTAATTCTTCCGGCGGCAAACCTGGTCTGGAAATCCATTTGCCACAAGCGGTGCATAGCGGTCACATATCCCTGAGCAAGGTAAAGATCATGATCATTCTTTGCAAAAATATGAGGGATCATCCGGTCATCGAATACGATTTCGATCTGATCAATGGCACCTTTAATTTTCGCCTTATGGTTGAACATAAAATGATTGTTCTCGGCATTTTGCCAGAAACCCATAAAAGGATTCAGAAATTTTAAAAGTGGGGGAGTGCTGCCCAGTTTGGTATTAAATAAAAAAGCAAGGGCAATAGGTATGATGATGCAAAACAGCGCTTTAACTTTGTTCATAGTGGTTAACTGAAAATCTCAGGATACTAAGTTAGCGTAAAATGATGATTTATGTTCATTGCAAAATGCAATAATTCGCTTGTCATTCAAAATTACGAAACAAGATGCGGAATATTATGCAAACATAATTTGCTTAAGTGAAAAAAAGGGTTTAAGTTTAGATAACTAATTAGACAAACAACCAAATCTACGATCATTTATGAGCAGAATTTTTACACAAATCTTTTTTGTGTCGATTTCGATGTGCATCCTTAACTTCGTTGCACAGGCACAGAATATTACCGTTAGCGGAACGGTAAGAGATAAGCAATCCAAAGAAGGTCTTGCCGGAGTAAGTTTAACCATAAAAGGGCAAGCCGGGGGTGGTGCTACATCGGCAACCGGAAGTTTTTCATTTACTACAACGGCGAAGGTTCCTTTTACATTAGTCGCCTCATATGTGGGTTTTGGAACAGTAGAGCAACAGATAACCGGATCTACAGCTGGTATTACTTTTGAAATGGAAACGGCTGTTGTTCTTGGCGGAGATGTAGTGGTTTCTGCATCCAGAACCCCCGAACGTATCCTGGAGTCGCCGGTTTCTATTGAAAGAATGAGCGCAGCATCAATAAGGGAAATTGCAGCTCCCTCATTTTATGATGCGATTACCAATATGAAGGGAGTAGAGGGCAGTACCCAGAGTTTGACTTTTAAATCGATTAATACCAGGGGTTTCAATTCCAATGGAAATACGCGTTTCAATCAGTTTATTGATGGGATGGATAATCAGGCCCCAGGGCTTAATTTCTCTGTGGGAAACATTGTAGGCATTACAGAGCTTGATGTGGATAATGTAGAACTACTTCCCGGCGCATCTTCTGCATTGTACGGTGCCGGGGGGATTAATGGTACATTGCTGATGACTTCGAAAGATCCTTTTAAATATCAGGGCGCCAGTTTTCAGTATAAAACGGGGGTTAACCATGTAAATGACGACAACAGTAGTGTTCAACCGTTCAATCAGCTTGATGTTCGTGTGGCTAAATCCTGGAATAATAAGTTCGGGATAAAGGGTGCTTTTTCATTCCTTCAGGCTAAAGACTGGTTTGGCAATAACTACGCTAACTACGACAGGGTTTCAAACAGCGTAAAGCCGGGGGACAGGATTTCAGATCCGGGCTATGATGGTGTGAATGTTTACGGAGATGAAGTGAATTCAAATCTTTTAGGGGCCGCAAGATCAGTGCAGGCTGCTTTTCAGGCTGCTTCTCCAGCCGGCTTTGCCGGCTTTAATGGATTAATAAGCAGTGGCGCGACGTATGCCCAGATCGTTAATATGGTGAATACAATTCCGGCTTATGCTGCTTTGCGGCCGGCACTGCCCTATTTAGGTGTGATGTATAGTTTAAACAAAAATACTACGCCTAGCCAAACCGTATCGCGTACTGGTTACAACGAGGAAGATCTGGTAGACTATAAAACAGAATCAATGAAAGTTTCAGGGGCGGCCTATTATAATTTTACCCCCACCATTCAGCTGATAGCGCAGGCCAACTGGGGAACAGGAACATCTGTGTATACAGGTTCGGATCGTTATTCGCTGAGAAACTTTAACATCGGGCAGTATAAACTGGAGTTAAAAGGGCAGGATTTCTTTTTAAGGGGCTATACCACGCAGGAGCGTTCGGGTGATTCGTACATTGCTTCTATTTTAGGAAGTTATATTAATGAGAAATCAAGTCCTACTGCTTCAACCTGGTTTCCTACTTATACCATTGCCTATTCTGCAGCCCGGTCTCAGGGAGCCAGTGATGTTGCTGCCCAGGCAGCAGCCAGGGCAAATGCTGATGCGACACGTTACGCTCCCGGCTCGCCAAATTTCGCGACTGCAAAAGAGCAGATTATGAATACGACCATTAGTGCAAGCGATGCAAGCAAAGGGATATACGGTGCTAAATTTGATGACAAAACAAACCTGTACCATTACGAAGGAATGTACAATTTCAGTAATGCGCTGAAGAATGTAGTGGAATTACAGGTTGGTGCTTCATCGAGAATTTACCAGTTGAGATCAGGCGGTACAATCTTCGATGATTTGAACCGCAAAATTAACATTGATGAATATGGTGGCTTTGCACAACTAGGTAAAAAGTTTGGTGAAATTTTCAAGCTTACTGTATCTGGAAGATATGATAAGAGTACTAATTTTGAAGGACGTTTTACTCCAAGGATTACCGGTGTTTTTACAGTGGCTAAAAACAATAATATCCGTGTTTCTTTTCAAACAGGTTATCGCAATCCGACAACCCAAAACCAATACATAGATTTATCAGTAGGGGGCGGATCACAAAGATTAATTGGTGGCTTGCCTGAGTTTTTAGATAAGTATGGTTTGAGCGCCGAAGCTACTAAAGGCTATACTGAAAGCAGCTACAGGGCATATCTGGCCGCTGCGATTGCAGGCAGCCCTACCGCAGGAACCTTGTTGCAAAAATATACATTTGATGCAAGAGGGGTTCGGCCTGAAAGTGTAAAGTCTTATGAAATTGGTTATAAAGGCTTACTCGGAACACATTTGTTGATCGATGCATATGGTTATTACAACCAATATAAAAATTTCATCACCGCTGTAAATGTATATCAAAACCGTAGCGGTAGTTTCGTGAAATACGGCGTTCCTGTAAATGCAGAAGGTGAAGTGACTTCTTATGGCGCCGCTTTAGGTTTGGATTACGTAATTGAAAAATGGAATGTGAGTGGTAACGTTTCCTATAATCAGATTGGTGACCTTCCGGCGAATTACATCAATGATTTCAATACCCCTAAAGTTCGCTATAACTTAGGCTTGGGTAATCGGGAAATTGTTAAAAACTTTGGATTCAATGTGAATTACCGCTGGCAAGACCAGTTTTACTGGAATTCTTCATTCGCTGCAGGACAGGTTCCTGCCTTTAGTACGATGGATGCACAGGTGAGTTTAAGAATCCCTTCTGTACTGTCTACTGTTAAACTTGGAGGCTCAAATATTTTAAACAAATATTACATCACTTCATACGGAAACCCTCAGGCAGGTGCGATCTATTATCTTGCTTTTACCTTCAATCCATAGATTGCCTGAACTTGAATGTTTTTGTTGAAAAAGCTTCCCTGTTTCGGGAAGCTTTTTTTATGGGTGATCTTTCTGAAGATTCAGATTTATAAAGGCTTTCTATTCAATGAATCAGGGATTACAGTGGGAATAGTGCGTCTGGTTATAGATGATGATTGCTTTAAACTTATTGACTATTTAAATCCATTCACGTGATTATATTCGCCATTTATAAATTTACTACAGCCCTTTTATAAAATATTTGTATTATAGTACTTTCTTAAGCGTTCTCAGTTTTAGAAGAAGTATTTTTAAATTTTTGACATAAATTAAGGATGGAAGCGCAAAACGATAAACCGAACGAAGTAAGTGATCTGATCGAAAAAGAGCAGGAAATACAACACTTAAATAACCCAGTTGATATATCGGTTAAGCCAATTGTTAAACAATACCTTGGCGAGGTAAAAAAAGTTAAAAAAGAGGGCAATCGTTTTTATTTTTCTGATGGCGACGCAAGGGTGGAGGTTCGTATTGTAAGCGATGAAATTATCCGCGTTCGTTTAGCTCCGCATGGAGTTTTTCTGGAAGACTTTTCTTATGCCGTACCCGAAGTAGATCAGAAGGTTTCTGTTTTTAAAATGCAGGAACATGATGAATACTATACCATCTCAACCGGTGCAGTTACCTGTAAGATAGAGAAAGCAAACTTCCACATCTCGTTCTCAGATAACATTACCAATCTGGTGATGGTTGAAGAAGCCAACTCCATGCACTGGGAAGAGAACGTTGATTTTGGAGGCTATTATATTTATGCCACTAAGAAATGCCATCCTGAAGAAAACTTCTTTGGACTGGGCGACAAATCGGGGAACTTTAACCTTCGTGGACGCCGGTTCGAGAACTGGAACACCGATGCTTATTCCTTCGGTTGGAATCAGGATCCTTTATACCGGACCATTCCATTCTACATAGGCTTGCATAATCAGGCTGCATATGGTATTTTCTTCGATAATACCTTCAAATCTTATTTTGATTTTGGTAGTGAAGACGTAAGTAAAACGAGCTTCTGGGCCGATGGAGGGGAGTTGCAATACTATTACATCCACGGACCTCATATTATGGATGTGGTAAAACGTTATGCAACCCTTACAGGAACCCATCCGATGCCACCTAAATGGACATTAGGTTACCAACAATGTAGGTGGAGTTACTATCCGGAAACGAAGGTTAAAGAAATAGCCAAACAGTTCAGGGACAGAAAAATTCCTTGCGATGCGATTTATCTTGACATCGATTACATGGATGGCTACCGCTGCTTTACCTGGAACAAAAAATATTTTCCCGACCCGCGTAGAATGATCAAAGAACTATCTGACGATGGTTTTAAAACGGTAGTGATGATTGACCCGGGAATAAAGGTTGATGACGATTACTGGGTATTTAAAGAAGGCAAAGAAAAACGATTTTTCTGCCGCAGAAGTGATGATTATTATATGGAAGGGCATGTTTGGCCCGGACGTTGTCAGTTCCCTGATTTTACCAACCCTAAGGTAAGAACCTGGTGGGGTAATTTATATAAGGAGCTGGTTGATATGGGAGTAGCAGGATTCTGGAATGACATGAATGAGCCTGCTGTTTTTGGTTCAGGAACTTTCCCGAATGATGTACGCCATAACTATGATGGCTATAGAGGTTCGCACCGGAAAGCCCATAATGTTTATGGTATGCAAATGGTACGCTCTACTTATGAGGGACTAAAAAAACTCATGCGCAATAAGCGTCCGTTTACCATCACAAGGGCCGGATACTCTGGTATGCAACGTTATGCCAGTGTTTGGACAGGTGATAATATTGCCACATGGGAACATTTGAAAATCGGAAACATTCAATGCCAGCGTTTATCTGTATCAGGGGTTCCATTCTGTGGTACTGATATTGGTGGTTTTAGTGGAGAGCCTGACGGGGAATTATTTACCCGCTGGATTCAGCTCGGTACTTTTTCTCCTTTTATGCGCGCGCACTCAGCGGGTGATACTGCAGAACGTGAGCCATGGAGTTTCGGCGAGTTTTTTGAGAATATTAACCGTAAGTTTATTGAATTGCGGTATCGCCTGATGCCATACCTTTATTCAGTGTTCTGGGAACATCACCGTTACGGTTTTCCTATCCTTCGGCCACTGGTAATGCTGGAGCAGGAAAATATCAGCAACAGCTTCCGTCAGGATGAATTCTGCTACGGAGATAAACTTCTGATTTGCCCGGTATTGGAGCAGGGAGCCATCTCAAGAAAAGTTTATCTGCCTAAAGGAACCTGGTATAACTTCTGGACCACTGAAGTACTGGAAGGTGGAAATGAGTATACTGTTGATGCGAAAATCGATAGCATGCCTATGTTTGTCAGAGCAGGTTCGGTAATTCCGGAATATCCGGTAATGCAATATGTAGACGAAAAAGCCATCACTGAAGTAGCTTTGAATATTTATCATAGTGAATATGAGGTTAACTCATATATGTATGAAGACCACGGTGATACTTTTGCTTTTGAGCAGGATATTTATCTGGAGAAAAAATTTACCGTGAAAAGTGATGCGCAGTGGCTAAAGGTTAACCAGCGTGTTGAAGGCTTATATACGCCAAACTATGAATTTTATGCCTGCCACATTATCGGAGTTAAATTTCACGTTACCAAAGTAATTGTGGATAATCAGGAAGTGAAGGAGTTTCATCTGGATGACCACAACGTACTGCACTTCAAATGCAATAAAAACTTCAACGAAATACAAATCTCAAGTTTGTAAATCTTTTAAGCCCTGATGCTGTTTAGCATTGGGGCTTCATCTATCTAGCCAAACCAACCTATGTCAAAAGCAAAAAATGCGCCTGTAAAAACTTTAAAAACCAAGATTGATCGATCGGACCCTGTTTGGGTATATAGCTTATTTTCAGAATACGATGTCGATCTGTTTTTGGTAGGCAAGCATTTCAGGCTTTACAACAAAATGGGATCACACCTTGTCACAGTTGAAGAAGAAAAGGGTGTTTATTTTGCAGTTTGGGCACCTAATGCAAAAGCTGTAAATGTTACGGGGGATTTTAATGACTGGCATAACCAGTCTCACCCTTTAAATAAACGTTGGGATAAATCAGGGATATGGGAAGGTTTCATTCCAAATCTTGGAAAAGGCACGGTATATAAATATTTTATTAAGGGCTTTGATGATTCAGAGCATTTAAAGGGAGATCCTTACGCCAGAAGATGGGAACATCCGCCACAAACGGCTTCCATTGTTTGGGATACCGATTATAGCTGGAAAGATAAATCCTGGTTAAATAAGCGTGCTAAGTTAAATGCGCTGGACCGACCCATTTCAGTGTACGAGATTCATCTGGGCTCATGGGAGCGGGATCCGGAGAACCCGGACAGGGTATTAAATGCCAGGGAGGTAGCTTCCAGACTTATTCCCTATGTAAAGGAAATGGGCTTTACCCATGTAGAATTAATGCCGGTAATGGAATTTCCATTTTTCCCAAGCTGGGGTTATCAGATTACCGGGTATTTTGGTGCAAGCTCCAGATATGGTTCTCCACAAGACTTAATGTTTTTAATTGATGAACTCCATAAAGCCAATATCGCGGTTATTTTAGATTGGGTCCCTTCGCATTTTCCAGGCGACAGGCACGGGCTTTATGAATTTGATGGTACGCATCTTTACGAACATGCCGACATGCGTAAGGGCTTTCATCCCGACTGGAAGTCGTATATCTTCAATTATGACAGAAATGAGGTGCGCTCGTTCTTAATCAGTAATGCATTGTTTTGGCTCGACCAATACCACGCTGACGGATTGAGGGTGGATGCGGTAGCCTCTATGTTGTATTTTAACTTTTCACGGGAAGGTGATGATGCTGCAACCAATGAATATGGTGGCAGCGAAAATCTCGGAGCCATACAGTTTTTGCAGGACTTAAACGTTGCCGTTTATGGCAACTTTGAAGGTGTCCAAACCATTGCAGAGGAAAGCAGTACTTATCCTGGCGTTACCCACCCGGTGTTTGCAGGTGGGCTGGGTTTTGGTATGAAGTGGATGATGGGCTGGATGAATGACACTTTGAAATATTTCAAGGTGGATACGCTTGGACGTAAGCATTATCACCATCAATTAAGTTTTAGTATGACCTATGCTTTTACTGAAAACTTTATGCTTCCATTTTCACATGACGAAGTGGTGCATGGCAAATCGCCCATGTTATATAAAATGCCGGGCGATGATTGGCAGAAATATGCGAATTTAAGGGCATTGTACGGATACATGTTTACTCATCCCGGAGCCAAACTCCTTTTTATGGGTAATGAGTTTGGTGATACCAGTGAGTGGAATTTCACACAGTCATTAAACTGGCACCTGTTGAAGTTTGCCCCTCACAAAGGTTTGCAGGAAACAGTGAAAGCCCTGAATTTTCTTTTAAGAAAAGAGCCGGCCCTTTACCATTTCAATTTTAGTTATGAGGGTTTTGAGTGGCTCGATGCCGATAATTCCAATGAATCGGTATTTACTTTTATGCGTAAAGGCCCCAAAGCTAAAGACACTTTAGTGATTGCCATTAATTTAACGCCGGTGGTGAGGGAAAACTTTCGTATTGGTGTTCCGTTTGCAACGAAATGGAAAGAGCTGTTCAATACCGACGACATTATTTATTATGGAAGTGGTATTAATAACAAAGGAGATATTGTTCCCGGTAAAGATGGGTTCAATGGGCAGAAATATTCAATAGACATTCATCTTCCGCCGCTTGCAGTGGTGATTTTTAAAAGCAAATAGTGTAAAAAAAGAAAAGCCTTTCATTGCTGAAAGGCTTTCTCCACTTTGAAGTGGAAGCATTCAAAGTGGGTGCAAAGATACGATAAGTAACTTCATCTGCAAGTTTTATTTGACTTTATTTTTCTGCCTGTATTTTACAGTTTTAATTTGATGCCTGCATTGAAAGTTCTGCCTTCGGTGTGGGTCCAGATATCATCGAAGCCAGGGTTTAAGTGTGATCCGTTTACAACGCTTTTGTATTTGCTTTGCCTGGTGTCGGTGAAGTTTTCTGCATTAACAAAAACTGAAATTTTACCTAATACCTTTTCTGCCATAAAGCCAAACTCCCAGAACGGACTGGTTTGGTTGTTATTGTACAAATACTGGCTGTCTGTAAAATATCCTTCCAAACCCATTTTAAAGTTTCTTTCTTTTTCATACAGCAAAGCAAGATTAACCTTGTTTTTTGGAAGCAACCGTATATCCTGGATCAAGGGTAGATATTCCGCTTTGGCTGCGGTGAAGGTATAGCCTGCGAAAAGCTTAAAATACTCGTGGAAAATTATTTTTGCATTGGTTTCAAATCCTGAACTGTTAACAGGAAGTGCCGTGTTTTCAAAATGAAAGTTTCCATTAGCGTTTTGGAGCAAAATGGTAGAATTGTTAATTCGGGTGTAAAAGAACATCTGGTTAATGCTAACCAGCCAATCTTCACTAATACTGGTCTTGTAGTTGACATCTGCTGTTCCACCTACACTTCGTTCTGCCTTTACGCTGTTTAAAGGCAAAAGATTCTGATATTGAAAAGTTTCAGTTTGTTCGGTGAAAAGCGTAGGGGTTTTATACCCTAAGCCACCACCAATCCTGGAGCTCCATTTATCGCTGAATTTATACAAGGCTGATATCCTTGGTAATAAAAATGCCTGTTTCTTTTCGTAGTAGGTATTTAAATATTGAGCCACATCCAGTCTCAATCCACTCTCCAATTTAAACTTATCCGACACATCCCAGGTGTCCTGTGCATAAACCCCGGCGGTTTTAGTCGTAAAATCCCGGGCTACTGAACCTATTACTTTATGTTCGTTAAATTCATCATAAACCACATTGGCACCAAAAATTAAGCTATTATTCTTAATGTTTTTCAGGTAGCTGATATCGGTATAAGAATTATAATTTTTCCCCTTGAAGCTGTAGTCTGGAATATCGATTCCTCTATTAAAATAATTGAAGCTGGTTTTAACCCTGAGTAGATCTTTTTCAGAGGTCTGATAGCTGAAATCTACTGTTGTGGTATTTCTAATGCTGCTGTTTTTTTCAAAATAGCGGTGGTTCAGATCAACACCATCGGTAATTACAAAAATATCTCCACCGGTTCTGTTGCTCCTGGTAAAGGAATTGCCAATAATGAAGGTCGTTTTCTCATTGGGATAGAAAAATAGCTTGGGATGGATAGTAAAATCCCTGGATTTTGGCAGTTCGGTAAAGTCGTCTTTGTCCACATCATAAGCACTTTGGAAGTTCCCAAGCGCGAGCAGGCTATACCCGAACCTTCGATTTCGCTGCATGGCAAATCCCCCAATATTGCTTTGACCAACATTGGATTGATTGAGGATGAAATTATATTCCGCTTTTTCTTTTGGTGTCCGGGAGATGAAATTGACTACCCCGGCTATTGCTCCTGCACCAAAAAGCGTTGAGGATGGGCCTTTAATAATCTCGACTTGTGCCAAATCCAAAGGTGGGATTTCCAGTACACTTAGTCCGTTGGCAAAATTACCGAAGCTGGCGTAACCATCTTTTAAGAGTTGGGTGTATCTTCCGTCGAGCCCCTGAATACGGATACTGGCATTGCCACTGGTGGCTGAAGTTTGTTGAACCGAAATCCCTGTACTTTCATGAAGGATCATGGAAACATTTGCAGGGCGCATATTGCTTTTTTCATCGATTTCTTCCAGCTCAATTGTTTCCACCCGGGTTGGTGTGTTTTGGATTGTTCTGCTTGTTCGGGTAGATGAAACGATTACTTCTTCAAGTTCATCCTCTGCGATTGACAGCAGAATTTCTAAAGGTCCATCCTGTTTTACAGGAAAGGAGATGCTCGCAGTTTGCTCAGTGTAACCTACATTTCTGATGATGATGGTTTGTTTACCGCTGGGAATTTGCTGGAATACGGCAATTCCGTCTTCAGCAGTTTTTGCAATTAATGTGGTTCCTTTAATTAATAGGGTAGCGCCGCTGATCGCTTTTTTAGTTTCGTTGTCCCTGACCAAAACACGGAAGCTGTTTTGTGCATAAACATTCACTACGCATAGTATTATGCATAGCGTAAATATAATTTTTCGCATGTGAATTTATTAGGTATTGAATACTGGGTGATTTTAATGATCACCTTCATTTTTCAGTTTAACTGTAAAACGGATTCAATTTTGGCGGCTGCCATATACGCTGATGATAATTCGAAATGAACTCATCACTGTGAAGTGTTTTCTTTTTGCTTACAGGATCAGGTTGGAAAAAATCAAATTGTTGCACAATAAATAGATCAAGCAGCGACTGGCCACAGCAGTTGCAGGAGCATAAAGGAGAGCAATTATCTTGTTGTGCCTGATGTCCATGATTCTTAAGTACTGAATATACCGGTCTATCTTTTTTATACTCAGCAAAATCCTCACTGTCTTTGCAACTTAAGCAAGATAGCAGAATAAAGCAAGCACTAAACAGGTAAGCAAAAAATTTCATTGTACCGGTAAAAGTACAAATCATATGTCAGATGAATAAGGTTATTTGATATTTATCAATAAAACCCGCTTTTCCAATGAGTTATGCGTGTTTTATGAATAAAGTGAATGACTAATATGGCATTACAGGGCTGTACTTTTGTCTACGTTACCGAACAAACAAACAACCATTTTTCCGTTCCTATACTAAGCCGAAATTGAAAAGTCGCTCTATTTTCTCTTTCCCGATGTTTGCCCTGTGTTTTTTACCTGCCTTGATTTATGCGCAGTGTGAAAATACAAAGCGGACTTATGCTGATTTTCAGGGCTATTATCTGGATGGGTTTGAGATACTAGGTGGTAAACTGCATGGGACAATTGCGGATGCACAAAATGCAGTTAATGGTCAGGTAAAAGATGCATCAACCTTATCGGTGCCTGTCGGTGTTTTAGGATTAACAGGTTCTGCTACTCAGTTTCTTGAGTTTACCACAAATGGGACGGATGCTGGCAGACGAACCCTTCCAGCTGGCACCCCGGTTACACTGAAATTGTCTTTACCTAAAGAGTTGCTAGGCTTGCTAAGTAGTTTCGAAGTTGGAAGTTTCATCAATCCGTATGCTGTTCCTGCTTCCTCGCCCTCCCTAGGTGTTGGTTATGGAAATGAAGCAGGTTATAAAGCTACTACTACTCCTATATATACTTCGGCAAATCTAGCGGGTGTGATCGGAGGGGGTGGAGAGATGGAAATTATCGTTACACCGACTACAAATTTCAATGGAGTTTATGTCAAAATTAATGCCGCTGTAATTTCTACGGCATTATCGATGAAAATATTTCATGCCTATATCATGGAACTTAGTACGGGAGATATTAACTGCGACGAGGCAATTGATGTGCTTTCAGGAGTAAAGCCTACTCCATTGGGGGGGATTGCAAACTTAACCGGAACAGTCACCAATCCCTACAATGCAATCGATTCCGATCCAAATAGCTTTGCATTGATTGATGTTGGAGCTTCTGTTTTGAACCAGGTTTACTTGACTACAATTTTCAATAAACCTTCCCAGCCCGCTGATTCTGTTACTATTATTTTGCAGAACCCTGGAGGTACATTATTGGATCTGAGCCTTTTAACAGGTTTTACGATACAGCCCTATCTCAATGGTACCAAAGCTGGGCCTGCTTTTGATAATAGCGGGACTTTTTTAAACTTAAAGCTTTTGCCAGGCTCAGCTGACAAATATATTTTAACTTTTCTCGTAACAGATGTTTACGATCGTCTTGCAATTACAATGGGTGGGCTAACTGGTGCATTCAGTAGATTGAGCGTGTTAGATATTAAACGGAAACTAGCTAAGCCTCGAACATTGGTTGATCCATCAACAGCTGATGAGCGAGTGGTGTGCCAGGGCGAAACAGCAACGTTTTCAGTGCAGAATCCGCAGAGTTGTACAGAATACAAATGGTATGATGCAGAAACAGGAGGCAATTTATTAGCCACCAGCCTGACTTATACCCCACCTTTAAATCTCGTGGCAGGCGATTATAATTACTATGTACAGGCTAGCCGTACCTATTGTGTCGCCGCCGTGTCTGAGCGTTTAAGGGTAAAACTTAAAGTTAACCCCTTACCTCCGTTAGTGCTGAATGGGGTAATAATTTGTGCAGGTTCTACTGCAATGCTATCCGTTGATAGTCCGGATGCTGCTTATAGATACAACTGGTATACCTCTGCTTCCGGTGGTACTCCAATCACTACTGGTTCAACATATACCACACCAACTTTAACAGCTACAACAAATTATTACGTTGAAGCCATCAATATATTGACAGGTTGTAAAAATGCCGGTGGACTTAAAACAGTTACTGCTACGGTAAAGCAGTTTGCACCGGTTCCTGCCATAACCGGCCAAACCACTATATGTGGTGGTACGGTGCAAACGCTCGGCAATACTTATGCAAGAGGAGTCTGGAGTAGCTCAGATGCGACTGTCGCTACAGTTGATGCCACAGGAAAGGTTACCGCATTAACGACTGGTGCTGTTGTTATTACTTACAGTGTAGCAGGAGACGCCACTTATTGTGCTAAAGCAGTCGATTTCAATATCAATGTTACGCCTCAGCCCAATCTGGCACTTGGCCCGGATCCTGGAATTTGTGAAGGTTTAACTTCAACCGAGGTCACTTATAATAATCCGGTTAATACCCCAACCACTTATAGTATTACCTGGAATAGCGGGCCAATATCCAATGTGGTGGATCAGCCATTACTACCATAGACCGGACTGAAACAAATGTTCTGGCCTTTGGCGTGGGAGTAGGCGTGATGCAGATGGGTTTAAACGGTAGTTTGCTTGATCCTACAGAATCCGGGGATAACAGGATTCCAACAGGATTTGAAAGTCGGGTGGTTCCAGACATCAGAGCCGGGGTTCATTATTCTAATGAGAAATTTTTTGTTGGATTTTCCGCGAATAACCTGTTGTCGCAATATTTATCGCTTTTTCAGGATAACAGTTTATTAAGCATTACCAGTAAGCCACATTTTTATTTAACCGCCGGAATGGTTTTTCCGATGAACAATGACTTTTTATTCAAGCCATCTTTTTTAATCAAAGATGACCTTAATGGACCAACCTCCCTGGATCTTAATGCTTCTATGATGATCCGGGAACGATTATGGCTTGGTGGAGTGTACCGGACTTCTGTTAAATTATATCCCAAACCCCTACTTCAGACTGACGTGAGAAACAGGAGTGCAATAGGCTTAATTGCAGAATTTTTTGTACAGTCTAACTTAAGGATTGGCTATGGCTATGATTATAGCTCGAATAAACTCGGTAATTACGATTACGGCTCGCATGAAATATCGATTGGCTACTATTTAAATACTGCGAAAAGCCGTCGTCCAAAATGTTATTTCTAAACTTTTATAAAAATTAAATGGTTTAAAATTAAAGGGTTGGGTATAGATATGTTCTTTTTGAAAAAAATAGTAAATGAAATGAATAATTAGAAAAACCGCGTTGTTCAGTTTTACGTAAAGAGAGGGGTAAACGTTTAAGTTGTGCTCTCCCAAACAAATTGAAACGGTATTTCTGTCTATCCCTTGTACTTGGGCTAATTTTAGTCCTCCCTTATCATTTGTATGCCCAGGCATGTGCGAATCAGTCGCGCGTATACGCTAATTCACAATTTTTTGAACGCAATATAAATTTCCTGTCAACCGGTACTGTAAATGATCCTTCAAATGCGGTTGATGAAGATCCTTTTACAAATAGTAATTTATATTTACAAGCAGTTTTAGGGGCAGATATTACGCAGTTTCTGGAATTTAGGGAGGCAAACAAAACTAACCGGAGAGTAATTAGCGGACCCAATACAATATATGTCAAGCTTTCACTTCCCTCAACTTTTCTGAATGCAGGTGGCGCAATTGAAATCGGTACATTCAGGTACACCACATCGGGAACTGCAAAAATACAAACCCTAAAATATAACGGAACAACAGTAGTTGGGCTGGTTGGTGGTCCTGGTACAGTTGAGATTCCTGTACAGCTCACTTCAGGAGAACAAGCAAATGGTATTTATGTGAAGCTTACCGGGGGTATTCTTTCTATTCCTATTTCCACAGATATATATGGTGCTTATATACTGGAAAATACCACGCAGATTCCCGATTGCGATAAAGGAATCGATGTCATCAGTGGTTTATCAGACAATTCTGTTTTGCCTATTGGTAGTGCCTTTGGCTCCGTCTCAGGCGAGGCGAATGCCATCGATGCGAGTGCATATACTACCTATGCTTCGCTAAGTGCAGGTTTAAATGTGTTAAACTCTGCTTACCTGACGGCTGTGTTTGCCAGGGCTTCAGTTCCTGGTGATTCGGCGAAGGTGATCATTGAAAACCTTGGAGGTGGATTAAATTTATTTGGAGGATTAGGTATTCAAACTTACCTTGGTGCGAACGGTTTGACTTCAGCCACTACTGCCAGCGGTATCGTAAGTAAATCAGTCCCAGGATATCCAAATTTAACAGAAATAAGCTTTGCCGTAAACTCTTCATTCGACCGAGTCCGCATTTCTTATGGAGGTGCTTTGGGGATTAGTGGGAGCGTAAGAGTTTATAATGTCAATAAAGTTATCCCTAAACCAGTAACGCTAATTGATGGTGCCCTGGCTGTGACAAAGGATGTATGTTTTGCCGTCCCGTCGACAGTTTTATCAGTTAACAATATCCAATCGTGTACCACATACAACTGGTATGCGGATCAAACCACGACTACAAGTTTACATACAGGCCCAACTTACACCCTCACTGGCTTGTCAGTTGGTCCCCATACTTATTATGTGCAATCGAAACGGGATAACTGTACCGCTTCGATCTCCGAAAGAGTCAAAGTTACCATCAATGTAAATCCCTTACCAACTGTTTCTGCTGCAAATACAACGACATGTTCAGGTTCAACTACTACATTATCTGTTGACAATCCTGTTACAGGCATTGCCTACCGTTGGTATGATTTAGCAACAAATGGTACATTATTAACCACGGCCACCACATACAGCACCCCTGTACTCACTGCTAATCGGACGTATTATGTTGAGGCTTATAATACGACAACTGGTTGTATAGGTAGTAGCCGGTCGCCAGTATTAGTTACGGTAAAACCACTTGCTGCGGTAAGTGCTACAGCAGGTACGTCAAGCATTTGCATTGGATCGGCTGGAACCTTAAGCAACTCTACCCCGGGAGGAACCTGGTCGAGTGTAAATCCAGCCGTCGCTATAGTTAGTGCATCGGGAGTTGTGACGGGTGTTTCTGCGGGCAGTACCACAATTCGATACACTATAGCCGATAGTCCTTCAGCCTGTGCTAACAGCTCAAACTTTTCCATTACCGTGAATAATCTACCTGAGGTTACCTTGGGAGCTGATCCGGAGATCTGTGCAGGCTTTATTAGCTCGTCTTTAAATTATACAAATTCACAATACAATCCGGTTAGCTATAGCATCACCTGGAATTCAACAGATTTTACAACTGTAACTGATCAGCCTTTGCCTGCTAATAAGATTCCATTTGATGTGCCGGCACATATTGCCCCAGGAACTTATCCAGGAGTTTTAACCCTTAAGAATGATCGTGGCTGCAGCACATCAATCAATTTCAATTTAAAAGTAAATCAAAGACCACCAGCCCCACATGTGCTGGTTCCTATTTCATCACAATATTAAATCAAAAAAAACAAAAAAAAGTCCCCATGAAACGTACAATTACAAAAGCAATTTTATTCTTTGCAGTAATCTTAGCCTGCACATCATTAACATCTTCCGCACAGGTGTTGCCAACTACAACAGGCGTAAGCCTTTTCTGTGCTGGTTCCGGTTTAACTTTGCCGTCAGCTGCATCAAATACTGACTGGATCGTAAGGTATAGCGCTACGGCTACCACTACACCATCTACGGTCATTACTTTAACAACTGGAAATACGATACCTGCAGGTACGTTGCAAACAGGATATTATTACCTAAGCTCAAAATCGACTACTGCGGGATCCTGCGAATCTGAAATGCAGGAGATTCCGGTTTATGTGCTAAAACCATTAACGGTTGACTTTACTTCATCTAGCTACTGTATCGAATCGCCATTAATCCAAGTAGGAAGTGTAAGCAGCACTGATCCCAATACAACAACTTTCGCTTACCAATGGTATACTGTTTCCGGTTCAACTGAAACACCTATTTCCGGAGCAACTCAAAAAGATTATACACCAACAGTGGCTGCATCAAGCGTTGGAACTACAAAATATTTGTTAAGAGCAGGTTACTTAATCGGTACCTACAAATATTGCCCTGAAACTGCGACGCATGATGTTGTGGTTGCACCTAAACCAACGAAACCAACCATTACACCTGGTTCAGCTATCGGCGGCGCAACTCCAGTTACTTTTTAATTAAGATAATTTCTATTTCTGTTTATCAATTAAATGAGGCTTAGGTTTTATACCTTCCTGTTTATGGCATGTCTGTTGTTTTTAAGTACAGCAGTAATTGGCCAGACCGTACCCGGTGGACGGCAAGTAATCACGATCAAAAATGGGTCTGCGATTGCTTTGCGCGCAAACTCTGGAGGGGCCAACACGTACATTTGGTATAAGGATGGGGTGTTGGTTAACGGGCAGAATAAAGAAAGTATCATTACAGCAACAGCCGGAGTTTACCGGGTAGCATCGATTAATAGTTTTGGATGTACCTCAGATTTATCAGATGAAATCGAACTGATTGTGGAAGATGTTCCTTCCGCGGATGTAGCGATTACAAAACGGTCAGAACGTAGAAACGTTTTGAGTAATCAGGTCTTTGAATATTATCTTGATGTGAGAAACAATGGAAAGAGTGATGCTACATTGTTAAACATAAAAGATGTACTGCCAGATAATCTCATTTTCGAGAGTATATCTGAGCCAACCATGGGTGTGGTAAACTATAACGCCACTACGAGAACCATTGGCTGGAATATTGATTCTCTCGCAAACGGAAATTTTGCCGAACTGATTGTGAAGGTTCGTGCACGGCAGCCTGGAATAGTAACCAACACGGCTACAGTTAACGCAAAAGAATTCGATCCTGTGCTGTCCAACAACACATCAACAGATCAGAAAGAAATCTCAGGTTTAAGGATTCCAAATGTATTTACTCCCAACGGGGACGGGAAAAATGATACATTTTATCTGGAAAACCTGAATGCTTTTGAGTTTAACAACATTACGGTAATTAACCGGTGGGGAAGTACTGTTTTCCAGTCAAACGGCTACCTGAACGACTGGACTGCTCCTAGCTTAAGCGATGGTACGTATTTCTATGTGGTAAAGGTAAAAAATGGTAACGGTGACTGGATCGAATACAAAGGATATATCACCCTCATCAGATAAATTGAATAAAACAATGAAAACGGTAAAGCATTTGATCTTGTTTTTTGCGACTATGATTTGTTCACTGCAAATCGATGCTCAGCAAAATGCGCAGTTCAGCCAGTATGTTTTCAATGGCATGTACATTAATCCCGCCTATACCGGATATAAAGAAGAACTCTACCTGCAAGCTTTTGCACGGGCACAGTGGACGGGGATTAAGGGGGCGCCGCAAACGCTTTCCCTTTCCGCCGATGAGGCTATAAATGATGAGAGCCTGGGGATAGGAGGGATCATCACAAAAGATAAAATCGGTGCGCAAAGTACACTTAGTGCCTCTGCAAATTTTGCATACCGCATTAAATTAGATCGTACTGAAACCAATATTCTTGCTTTTGGGCTGGGGGTAGGAGTTATTCAAACAGGATTAGATGGGAGCCAGCTAGATGCAATTGAGTTGGGTGATAACCGTATTCCAACAGGTAGCGTAAGTCAGATTATGCCGGATATCCGTGCAGGTATGCATTATTCAAACGAGAAGTTTTTTATCGGTTTTTCAGCAGACAACCTTTTGAGTAAGACGCTGTCTGTGGGAGCAGATTACAGCAGTCTGAATATCAAAATAGAACCTCATTTCTATTTAACATCCGGATTGGCCTTACCACTTAATAATCAGTTTGTATTTAAGCCTGCTTTTTTGATCAAGGATGATCTGAAGGGGCCAACTTCTCTGGATTTAAATGCGTTTATGCTGATTAAAGAAAGATTTTGGTTAGGCGCAGTGTACAGAACTTCAATTAAAATTTATCCTAAAACAAATTTGCAGAATGATTTGAGAGACCGGGCGGCAATAGGATTCATTGGTGAGCTGTTCGTAAACACTAACCTTCGTGTAGGCTATGGTTATGATTATAGCCTGAATAAATTGAGTAATTATGATTATGGTTCTCATGAAATTTCTGTGGGTTACTATTTCGTGACTAAGAAAAGCCGGAGGCCAAAGTGTTATTTTTAGTTCAGGTTTAATATTTTCTGCTAATCAAATGAGCAGAATAGTTTCGGATCTTCCAGATTATTAGTAATTTATGTGGTAGAAAGTGTTTTTTTTAATGGTTCATCCGTTATGAAGGTCTAATCGTCGACTTTATTTTATTTTCTGCTAATGTTTTGCTATAATTATGGGTCTATTCGTTTATCCCTATTAATTATATGCTCGAATCTCGTAAGATTTTCCTGGTCGATGCTATGCTTGATTATTTCAGCAACCTAAGTCCAATATCCAATGGCTTTGTAAAAGAGGTAAAAAATAATTCGCATGCTATGCTGGTTAGGAAAAATAAGTACATCCTTTCGCCTTTGGATCACAACGTATCCGTTTATTTTGTTGTAAATGGTTTGGTGAGGGGATTTATAAAAGAGGATCATAAAGATATTACCACCTGGATTAGCTTGGGGAATGAGTTCATCGGAGCAATTCAAGCTCCAAGTGAATCAATAAGCCCTTCAATAGAGTACCTGCAGGCTTTGGAAGATACCGAACTGGTAGCTATTCCGAATGCAGCCATTCAAATGTTATATGACTTGTATGCTGAAACCAATATTATTGGACGGAAAATCCTGGCACTTCAATATCATGCTGCCTGCGAAAGATCCATTCTGGCGAGGATTCCATCAGCGGAACGGCGATATGAAAAATTTCTGGAGCTCAATTCGTTCGATACCTCAAACGTGCCATTAAGATGTTTAGCCAGCTTTTTAGGAATGCGATTGGAAACACTTAGTCGTATTAGAAGTAAGTTGATAAAAGAATTAGACTAAATTTCCTTCAATTTATGCCAGCAGCAAGCTGAACTATTCTGCGTGTGATCTTTTTTCCCCTTACGCTCAACTCTATACCCGGGTCATTTCTGAATTGTTTGATAAGAAGGTTGCCCAAAATTCCTTATAAAAGAAAAGAGACACTCTATCCAGATGTGTCTCTTTTTTCTAACCAAATATAAACCTGTTATGAGCCAGGCTTTGTCTTTAATTTTCTTTCAGGCTTTTCGCATTACTCGAAAATGATTTATCTTTTTTTAGGTAACAAACCTTGTTCGTTTATTACTCTACAAATATAGTAAAAAAATTGATAGTGTAAAAAATACACTAAGAAATTTTTAAGTATTTTTTTTGTCATTTTTATTTACGATTATCTTTTCTGAAGGATTAAGGATTAAAAATGACTACCGAACAAATATACATCGAAAATATGTTAACTAATTGTTAAATATTATGAAAAAGTGTTATTATATCTCCAGGTAGAATCAATTTTATGTTAAAAATCAAAACTAAGTGGTTAAAATCGCACTATTGTCTCTAATTTTTAAAATAATAAGTGTTTTAGATCCATAAAACTTTATCCAAGATATAATTTATCGCTTAAAAATTAACGTTATTTATTAATAAATATTGCATTTAAAAATAAAGAGGTGATGTTTTTTAGAACATCACCTCTTAAATGATTGAAAATTAGCTTGAAAGCTTATTTTCTTATAAAGTACCGTAGTATTCTACGAATTTAGCCAATGCAGATGAATATCCCCATTCATTATCGTACCATGAAACAACTTTCACAAAGTTATCGTTTAATGAAATACCAGCTTTTGCGTCGAAAATAGAAGCGTGATCATCACCGATGAAGTCAGATGATACTACTTCGTCTTCAGTATAAGCCAATACGCCTTTTAATTCACCTTCAGAAGCAGCTTTCATAGCAGCTTTGATTTGCTCATAAGTAGCTGGTTTTTCTAAACGTGCAGTTAAATCAACTACTGATACGTCAGCAACCGGAACGCGGAATGACATACCAGTTAATTTACCTTTTAATTCAGGAAGTACCATACCTACTGCTTTAGCAGCACCAGTTGATGAAGGGATGATGTTAGAGAAACCACCACGTCCACCTCTCCAGTCTTTTGCCGACGGACCGTCCACAGTTTTCTGAGTTGCAGTTACCGCGTGGATTGTGCTCATTAAGCCTTCAACGATACCGAAGTTATCGTTTAATACTTTAGCGATTGGGGCTAAACAGTTAGTAGTACAAGACGCATTCGAAACGATAGTTTGATCTGCAGTTAATTTATCATGGTTAACACCCATTACATAAGTTGGGATGTCGCTATCTTTGGCAGGAGCAGAGAAAACTACTTTTTTAGCACCTGCAGCGATGTGTTTCTCAGCATCAGCACGGGTTAAGAATAAACCTGTAGATTCGATAACGATATCAACACCCACAGCATCCCATTTCAAGTCAGCAGGGTTACGCTCTGCAGTTACACGAATAGTTTTACCATTAACGACTAAGTTACCGTCTACAACTTCAATTGTACCATCGAATCTGCCGTGAGTTGTATCATATTTTAACATATAAGCCATGTAATCAGGCTCGATCAAATCGTTGATTGCTACAATATCTAATCCTCTTTTTAATGCAGCTCTGAAAACCAGTCTGCCGATACGGCCAAAGCCGTTTATTCCAATTTTGCTCATTGTTTTTTGTTAATTAGTGTAATGTTTTAATAAATTTACTATAGGTTCTTTAATAATGCTTTTTATTTCAAGATTATATTTTTTTGCGGTAAGCTGTAAACGTTCTTCCAATTCAGCAGCTACTTTACCTACAAAATGCAGCTCTTTATCTCCATACTTTTCTACCATAGGCAGGATATAAGTATCGAAGTGTTTCTCAAATCCTGTATCAATCATTCTAATGATATAGTCATTGTTAATGTTTTGGGTAAAGAAGTCGAAGAAAGAGGTTAGAAAGACATTGACTTGAGGCTTATTGTAAATTCTTTCCAGAATTTGCGGCCTGTCTAAATTGTAGTTTTTGACGAATTTTTTTTCCAGATCAGCAGGTAAATCTCTGCTTAAAAAATTTTTAAGGAGCATTTTGCCAAAATAGTTTGATGATCCCTCATCGCCAAGGATATATCCTAGTCCAAAATTGTTGTTAAGAGGTTTTTTACCGTCGAAGTAGGCACAATTTGCGCCGCTACCAAGCATGGCTACTATGCCCGGTTTATCGTAACAAGCTGCTTTCGCTGCTCCAAATAAATCGTTTTGAACAAATATTTTACTATACCTGAAAAAAGATGATAAGGTTTTAGCCAGTTCCTCCTGCCTGTCTGGTGAGGAAGCACCTGCAGCAAAGAAATAAATTTTTTTAATGTTCTCTGCGTTGTTAACCAGGGCAACCTTTTTATTCAGGATCTGTAATGTTGTTTTGGCGTCTACAAAGCACGGGTTTATACCTGAAGTATTGCAGTGAGCAATCACTTTCCCATTTTGAGTTAACTTCCAAAATGCCGTTCTCGATCCGCTGTAAACAACTGCTATCATTATATAGAGAGTACCTCCGTCATTTCCATTAAATCTGGTTCAAGCTTAAAGCTATGCGAGGTAAGTGCCTCTGTTATGCTCGTCATTTTTATCTCGTTGCCTTTTAAGCCAACCATTTGTTCCGTTTCGCCTGCAATTAAGGCATTTACGGCCGCAAAACCAAGTCTACTGCCTAAAATTCTGTCGAAACTACTAGGACTTCCACCGCGTTGAAGATGACCAAGGATGGTAACCTTTGTGTCATAATGGTCAAAAGTTTCCTTCACTTTTTTTGCTATATCGTATGCTCCGCCTTGTTTATGTCCCTCTGCTACAATTACGATACTCGAAGATTTTTTCGTGGCTGCACCTAATGCGAGTTTTTCGATCAGTTCTGTTACGCTTGTTTCACGTTCAGGTAACAATACCGCTTCCGCTCCTGTTGCAATAGAACTTCTAAGTGCTATACATCCTGAATCACGCCCCATTACCTCGATAAAGAATAACCTGTCGTGTGCATCTGCAGTATCTCTGATTTTGTCAATCGCTTCAATTACCGTATTAATTGCCGTATCATAACCCAATGTAAAATCCGAACCAACCAGGTCATTATCAATAGTTCCTGGTATCCCGATTACTTTAACCCCAAAAGTCTCTGAGAAACGTTTGGCTCCGGTAAATGTCCCGTCTCCACCGATAACCACTAATGCATCAATGTCGTTTTTCTTTAGGTTATTATAAGCAATCTGTTGTCCCTCTTCAGTTTTGAACTCGAGGCAACGTGCAGTTTTTAATATCGTTCCGCCCAGGTGTAAAATGTTGCTTACAGAACGGGCGTCCATTGGTTTTATGTTGTCGGTAATTAAACCCTGGTATCCTTGCATTACCCCAAACATATTAATGCCATGGTAAATGCCGGTACGTACAACAGCTCTTATCGCAGCATTCATCCCGGGGGCATCGCCTCCAGAAGTCAGTACAGCTATATTTTTAATATTTGGCTTCATCTTTATAGTACGAATATAGTGTGTAATTTTTACACTAAGTAATTTTTTTTATTTTTTTTACTTATTCCTGAAAGTCATACCTTTATCTGCTAATAATAATTAATTTTTACCTTGGAACAAATTTTACCTCATTTAGATTCAGTATTCTCAATAGATTGCGTTTTGTTTGGATTCGATGGTAAGGAACTCAAAATCCTGCTCATTGAAAGAAATGAAGAACCATTTAAAGATTGGTGGGCATTGCCTGGTAATATTGTTGGTCCTGATGAAAGTCTCGATCAGTCTGCCTCCCGGATTCTATATGAACTCACGGGTTTACGCGGCATATATATGGAACAGTATTATGCTTTTGGCGATCCGAACCGACATCCACAAGGCAGGGTAATTACCTTAGCCTATTATGCCCTTATCCGTTTAGGAGGTGATAAAGAACTTCGTCCGATCAGTAACTATGCCAAGCGGGCAAACTGGTTACCGATTACAGATCTTCCTAAATTAGCCTTTGACCACCAGAAAATTTATGATAAAGGTCTGGAGAAAATAAAGCGTAGAATTAAGCACCAGCCAATTGCTTTTGAACTTTTGCCAGAGAAATTTACCTTAACTCAGCTGCAGCATGTGTATGAGTTGATTTTAGGTAAAAAGCTCGACAAACGTAACTTCAGAAAGAAAATAGTGAGCTTTGGTGTGCTTAAGGAACTCGATGAAAAGCAAAAGGGTGTTTCATATCGTGCTGCCACGTTATACCGGTTTGATAAACGGCGATATGCCAAACTATTTGGCAAAGAAATATCATTTTAACTTAGTCTCCATATCTGATATTTCGGATTTAACATATAAATAAACGCCCCGGTTTGAAATTCAAACCGGGGCGTTTCTATTATAGTGATCGGCGCATCAGCGATCTGACCAGATATATTTTATTTTTTTGCAATTTCCAGGTGGTAATGTACCAGGTCATCTATTGGTGAGCGGATGATTTTACCCACGCCCATTTCATAACGGTCTGCAACAATACTAAGGATATCCCTGAAGCTATATCCAACAGAACCCACACAGTTCAGTTTATGATCTTTATAGTTTGGATAATGGATAACCAAAGCTTCGAAGAAAGCGGTAAATGCGTAGTCGATTGTGCTGAAAGCATAATCCTCATAAGAATCTTTGAAATCGTAAAGAAATTTACTGAAGCTTGCGCAAAAACGGTTCGGAAGTGGTTTGTTATAAATGTTATCGAAGATATCTTCATTAGTCAGCGCATAATTGTCATAAAAAGCTTCGCGCAGGCCTTTCGGCATGTAACCTTTCATGTAATCACTCAGGATACGTTTGCCAATATATGAACCACTTCCTTCATCACCCAGGAAGTACCCTAGTGAATCGATATTCATCGTAATTTCTGATCCGTCGTATAAACATGAATTTGTTCCTGTACCCAAAATAGCTGCAAATCCTGGCTCGTCCCCAAGAAGTGCTCTGCAAGAGGCAAGTAAATCATGGCCAACGAACACATCGGCATTGGTGAAAACCTGTTTCATGGCATCTGCCACAATTTTCACATTTCCTGGCGTAGAACATCCAGCACCATAGTAATATACTCCGGTCAGTTTTTCTCTTTCCAAGTGGTCTGGCAGAGTTTCATTCAGTGATTTTACAATGTACTCTCCTTTGGAGAAATAAGGATTGTAACCCTCGGTATTAAAGTAAATTTTTCTGCCGGCCTCGTTAATCAGACACCAATTTGTTTTGGTTGATCCACCGTCTGCAATTACTATCATTTTATTTATTTTTGGTTTTAGCACGATAAAAGTATAAAAACTCTTATATTTTGTATCCTTTTTTTTAATAATTTTTTAACAATTTATTGTTGTGAAAATTTAAGTGTGTAAAAAATACACTATATAGAGCGCTTAATCGCCCAAAAACCTTAAAATTATACCCGAAAAGGCATTGGTCTTTTTTTTAACCGTAAGAAATATTTTACAATTCATAAGCATGAATAAGGAATTTTTAGACTTCAGAAGTGATACCGTTACCAAGCCCACACCCGGCATGCTTGATGCGATGATGAGTGCAAAAGTGGGTGATGATGTTTTTGGTGAAGACGAAACTGTTCACAATCTTGAAACCAAAATGGCTGCAACATTCCATATGGAAGAGGGGCTGTTTTGTCCATCAGGAACCATGACCAATCAGATCGGCATTAAATGTTTCACTAACCCTATGGATGAGGTGATTTGTGATCAGACTGCCCATGTTTACCGATATGAAATCGGCGGTATTGCTTTTCATTCAGCAGCATCTGTGAGACTATTATATGGCGAACGCGGGATTCTTACACCCGAGCTTATAGAACCTGAAATCAATGAGGATAACATTCATTACCCAAACTCAAGTCTTGTTGTATTGGAAAATACAGTGAATAAAGGTGGAGGCGCTTGCTATACCCTTGGCCAGATTGCACCCATTCATCATTTATGTAACGTTAAAGGTTTAAAGCTTCATTTGGACGGGGCGAGGATATTTAATGCTTTAGTGGCTACAGGAGATAAAGCAGCGGAGTATGGTAAATACTTTGATGGAATTTCCGTTTGCCTCTCTAAAGGGCTCGGCGCACCCGTAGGCTCGGTTCTGCTTGGTACCAGGCAAACCATTGCAAAGGCCAGGAAAATCAGAAAAGCTTTTGGAGGTGGAATGCGCCAGGCCGGATTTTTAGCCGCTGCAGGAATTTATGCTTTGGATCATCACGTTGAACGTTTACAACAGGATCACGATCATGCTAAAGAACTTTCCGTTGCGCTGGCCAGAACCAGTTACGTGAAATCCATAATGCCCGTTGAAACCAATATCGTGATTTTTGAAGTTGCTGCAGGTACCGCACAAAAAATTGTTGATCAATTTAAAGAGAAAGGCTTACATTGTAACACAACAAGTGCAAGTACCATCAGATTGGTTACCCATTTAGACCTTACACCTGAAATGATTGACCGGGCTATCGATATAATATTACACTTATAGAATTTAATTTAACTGATTTATGCAAATGGATTCTATGCCTTCAATACCAATTTCCAAATTACTGATTGCCAACCGCGGCGAAATTGCTTTGCGTATCATGCGCTCTGCTAAAGAGATGGGAATTAAAACGGTGGCGGTTATTTCAGAAGCTGATCGGAACGCACTTCATGTACGCTATGCTGATGAAGCCGTCTGTATCGGTCCGCCCCCCTCTAATCAAAGCTATCTTGTCGGTGAAAAAATTATAGCTGCCTGTAAAACCACAGGGGCGCAAGCCATTCACCCCGGTTACGGTTTTCTTTCAGAAAACGCTTTTTTCGCACAAATGGTGGCAGATGCAGGATTGATTTTAGTCGGCCCATCTCCAAAGGCAATGGAAATTATGGGTAATAAACTCTCTGCAAAAGCTGCTGCCCTCAAGTACAACATTCCAATGGTTCCCGGCACCGAGGAAGCGGTAGAAGATGTAGAAGAAGCCAGACAGCGGGCTGTTGAAGTTGGTTTTCCCATTTTAATCAAAGCCGCTGCCGGGGGAGGAGGAAAGGGAATGCGCATAGTGGAAAATGTAGATGATTTCGAAGAGCAGATGCAACTTGCCGTAAGTGAAGCCATTTCAGCGTTTGGCGACGGCTCAGTATTCATCGAAAGGTATGTCAGTTCGCCACGGCACATCGAGATTCAGGTAATGGGGGATAACTATGGCAATGTGATTCACTTTTTTGAGCGTGAATGTTCCGTGCAACGCCGCCATCAGAAAGTGGTAGAAGAAGCCCCCTCTTCAGTGCTCACCCCTGAAATCAGGGAAGCGATGGGTAAGTGTGCGGTGGATGTAGCCCGGTCGGTAAATTATTCAGGTGCAGGTACCGTTGAATTCATACTGGATGAAAATCTTGACTTTTTCTTTCTGGAAATGAACACCCGCTTGCAGGTTGAGCATCCCGTTACTGAACTCATCACGGGTGTAGACCTGGTTAAAGAACAGATCAGAATCGCTTCCGGAGAAAAATTGAGTTTTACTCAGGACGACCTCAAGATTAGCGGCCACGCAATAGAACTGAGGGTATATGCAGAAGATCCCGCAAATAATTTTCTGCCGGATATTGGTACATTATTAACCTATAAAACCCCAAAAGGAAACGGAGTAAGAGTAGACGACGGATTTGAGCAGGGGATGGAAATTCCAATTTACTATGATCCGATGATTGCCAAACTGATCACTTTTGGTAAAGACAGGGCGGAAGCTATCGAACGCATGATTAGAGCAATTGCAGAATATGAGATTACCGGGATAGAAACTACGCTGGCTTTTGGTAAGTTTGTCATGCAGCATCAAGCATTCAGATCAGGCAATTTTGATACGCATTTCGTTGGTAAATATTTTAAACCTGAAAACTTATCATCTCAAAACGAAGAGGAGGCTTTTATTGCGGCAATAATTGCAACAAAATTATTCCAGAAGGAAAAAAATGGAGATACACCTTCATTAACAAGCGAGCCTTCATCCACCTGGAGAAAAAACAGATTGAAGTATTAAACTTATTTTTACAATGTTTACCGGAATTATAGAAACCCTGGGCGAAATTAAGTCCATCCAGCACCATCATACCAATATTCACTTCACCATTTCATCACCAATCAGCCATGAGCTTAAGATTGATCAGAGTGTGGCACACAATGGCGTTTGCCTGACTGTTGTGGCACTTGATGATCATAGCCATACGGTTACCGCAATTGATGAAACCCTTAATAAAACCAGTCTCGGAAAGTTAAAGGTGGGAAGTAAAGTCAATCTAGAGCGCTGTATGCAAATGAACGCACGGTTAGACGGTCATATTGTGCAGGGACATGTCGACCAGACTGCGATTTGCATCAAAAGAGAAGAACTGGATGGTAGCTGGGAATATCGTTTTAAGTACGATGCAGCCGGAGGAAATGTGACGGTAGAAAAAGGTTCAGCATGTGTAAATGGAATCAGTTTAACAGTTGTAAATTCTGAGGCCGATGAGTTTTCTGTATTTATTATTCCTTATACCTTCGAACATACCAATCTTCAGGAAGTTGAAGTTGGAGATCAGGTTAACCTGGAGTTTGATATTATAGGTAAATATGTAGCCCGATTGATGAATAAATAAACTCTCTTTATCGTTTATTCAACGTTTATTTTTCATAACAGTGCAGGATAGTCAGCTGAAATATTATGCTCATTATCGTAAGGTTGAAATACGAATTAACCCTAACCACTTATATGAATCAATATCGTTTTTTTCCTACTGCCCTTTGTACGGCTATTTGTCTCTTTGTAATTTCCGGGAATGTTTATTCACAAAAAATTGCTGTAAGAGATTTAACTGTTGAACATTTGGTAAATCCTTTTAGTATAGATAACCCGCATCCAAGATTCAGCTGGAAACTGATCAGCGATATCAAAAATACTACCCAGAGCCAATACGAAATCCGCTTAACAAATGCGGGGAAAAAAGTATTGTGGAACCCACAAAATCAAAGCAGTCAGTCGGTGCTTGTCAATTATGATGGACCTGCACTTTCCTCCAAAACAAAATATTTCTGGCAGCTCAGGATAAAAGATAACCATGGAAATACTTCCCCATGGTCAGCTGTTCAATTCTTTCAAACCGGTTTAAAGACAGCAGACTGGTCAGCAAAATGGATTACGGTATCAGGTGCTGATAGCGCTTATGCCAGCCCGGTTCTGAGAAAAACCTTTCAATCTGTTAAAAAAATTGCCAGTGCAACGGCATATATAACAGCCAAAGGTTTATATGAAGCTTCATTGAACGGTGAGCGAATCAGTGATCATTACTTTGCACCCGGTTGGACAAGTTATAAGGACCATATTCAGTATCAGGTTTACGATGTAACCGCATCAATAAAAAAAGGAACAAATGCCATTGGTGTTGCCCTGGGGGATGGCTGGTATAAGGGGAGAATCGGATTTGCAAACCAAAAACACTTTTATGGTGATACCAGAGCCTTGCTTTTTCAACTGGAATTAGTGTATACCGATGGAAGTAAAGAGGTAATCGGCAGTGACGAAAGCTGGAAATTTAATTATGGCCCCACCCGGTCGTCAAATATTTATGACGGGGATACTTACGATGCCAGAAAAGAACTTCCGGGATGGAATAGTGGAGCATATAAAGAAACAGCAGACTGGAAAGCAGTTGCAGTAATTCCTTCAGGAACAGAAAAGCTGGTTGGGATGAGCGGCCCTCCGGTGCGAACGCATGAGGAATTTAAGGCTTTAAAGATTTTCAAAACTCCTGCAGGCGAAACGGTAGTAGATTTTGGACAGAATATGGTGGGATGGGTTGTCCTAAAAGCAAAAGGGCCAGCCGGAACTGCCATCCATGTACAACATGCAGAGGTACTGGATAAGGCTGGTAATTTCTACATCACCAACCTTCGCTCGGCCAAGCAAACCAACACCTACATTTTAAAAGGGAATGCGGAACAGTCTTTTCAGCCAACATTTAGCTTTCAGGGATTCAGGTATGTAAAAATTACAGGTTATCCCGGAGAGCTTAAACTGGATGACCTTAAAGCTGTAGCAGTGTATTCAGATATGGCGACCACAGGAAAATTTACAACATCTAACCCGCTGCTTAACCAGCTTCAGCACAACATTCAGTGGGGACAAAAAGGTAATTTCGTTGATGTGCCAACCGATTGCCCACAGCGGGATGAACGGTTGGGCTGGACAGGGGATGCACAAGCATTTGCCAATACTGCTGCGTACAATATGAATGTTGCCGCATTTTTTACCAAATGGATGAAAGATGTAAGTGCTGATCAATTGCCGAACGGGAGTGTACCCTATGTGATACCCAATGTACTCAATCAGGGCGATTCAGGTTCCTCGGGATGGGCCGATGTGTCCACCATCATCCCTTGGGATATGTACGTAGCATATGCTGACAAAGGCTTGCTGGAAACCCAATATCCCGGGATGAAAAAATGGGTAGATTATATCGCCTCCGTTTCCAAAAACGATCTCTGGAATAGTGGCAATCACTTTGGCGACTGGCTGTTTTACCGCCCCAATGATGATAATGACGGTAGGGCAGCAGTAACGGATAAATACATGATTGCACAAACTTTTTATGCGCACTCTACCCAGTTATTGATCAATGCGGCAAAAGTACTTGGTAAAAAGGAGGATGAAGAGAAGTATACTGCACTTATTAAAAAGATCAAAGCTGCCTATGTACAGGAATATATGACGCCGAATGGCAAACTCGTTTCCAATACCCAAACCGCTTATGTGCTGGCCCTGCAGTTTGACATGCTGCCTGAAGATCTTCGCCAGCAAGCTGCCCAGAGGTTAGTGGATAATGTGAAAAGCTATGGCAATCACCTTACAACAGGTTTCCTGGGTACACCATACCTTTGCCATGTATTAAGCAGGTTTGGTTACGATAGTGTGGCCTATGATCTGCTTTTGCAGGAAAGTTATCCATCCTGGTTATATCCGGTTAAAATGGGTGCAACTACAATATGGGAACGCTGGGATGGAATCAAGCAGGATGGCAGTTTCCAGACTGCAGATATGAATTCATTTAATCACTATGCCTATGGAGCTATTGGCGATTGGATGTATAAAAATATCGCCGGCATTAATCCCGTGGCAGCTAAACCGGGTTATCAGGAAATTCTGATCGCTCCCAAACCGGGAGGTAAGTTAACCAGCGCCTCGGCTGAGCTCGAAACCGTTTATGGTACAGTAAAGTCGTCCTGGACTATCACTGATGGCACTTTCAAGATAGACGTTTCTGTTCCTGTAAATGCCTCGGCAACAGTGATCCTGCCTAAAGGAAATCAAAATGAAAAGATTGGATCGGGAAACTACCATTATGAGTGCAAACTTTAAAAATAAACCACTAAGACGTTAAAAATTTTTATGGTTTATTATAAAACAACGATACCATTGATAGGGTAACTGATATCTCTGATGGCATTGTTATAATGGTCTTTTTCCATAAATTTGCGCTTTCATAATTCTGCCAGTAATGCAGATTTATATTCTACCAATAAAACATGTACAGTAAAGAAGAAGCGGCGAGGTTAAAGCAACAGTTTTGGATCAGTTTAGGTCAGTATATGAAGCCTGTACCTTCAGCAAGCGGATCAACTGTACATTGGGTAAATTACAGAACTGGTGTCAAAAACATCTTTTTTAAAATGGATGTTACCAATAAAAAGGCCATGATTTCGGTTCAGCTTACCCATTCTGATCAAGATATCAGGTATTTGATATTCGAGCAATTCGAGGAATTCAAAAGCATGCTTACCGGTACGTTAGGTGAAGAATGGGATTGGGAAAAAGATGCCAGCGATGAATATGGTAAATCTGTAAGCAGAATATGGATCGGCCTCGAAGGTGTTAGCGTGTTCAACCAACAGCACTGGCCGGATCTGATTTCTTTTTTCAAGCCCAGAATAATTGCTTTAGATGAATTCTGGGATAACGTTAAGCCCGTATTCGAAGATTTGGTTTAATTTGCAACAGGATTTGTGAGCTGAGCAATCCTGGCCTTTGTATATTCGATCTCCTCTTTTTCATCAGTGAAATTGGGCTTGTTGTGTAAGTATTGGCTATAATATCTTAATGCAGTTTGATTTTTCCCCAGTTTTGTATCGTAAAGAATTCCCAACCTATAATATAATGTTGGATTTGCTTTAAACTGAAGTCCTTTTTTATAAGCTGATAATGCCAAATCGTATTTATTATTTTCCTGATAAACCATCCCCAGCAAACCGTAGTAGCTTGAGGTATTGGGCGATATGGCTTCCTCTATCGTTTTTTTAGTATAGGCCGTAGCCTTTGGGTAATTTTTCAATGCCCGGTAGGCTAGCGACGTAAAATAGAGTGTGGCCTCATTTTGCATATTCAGCTTTTCAAGTTCTTCAAATAAGTTAATTGCTTTTTGATAGTCCCGGGTAAAATAGTACGCCTTAGCAACATCTTTAATTACTCCTGCATCCTTAAGATCTTTTAAAAGTCGTTCGCCGGAGATGATAACCTCTTTGTATTTTTTCAGCTGATTGGCTATGGGGAGTTTTGCTCTTTGAAGGACCAGATTTTCACTGTCAGCGTGCAGTGCAATATTTAGCACGGAATAGGCTTTATCATAGTTTTGATAAAGGGAATGCATTTCTGCAAGATCATCTGCCACATCGCCATCACTGGGGTTGAGCCGGTTTGCTTTAAGTAAATAAACCAATCGCATGGAATCTTTATGAGAATACAGATTTGCCAGTAATTTATATACACTAAAATTATTGCTGTCAGCCTTTACAATTTCTCCATAATAATTTCTTGCTTTTTCGTTATTCCCTCTTCTGGTATTAATGCTTGCTAAACTAAAAAGAATAGGTAAGTTCGCTGGTTGAAGGGTATAAGCCTTTGCATAAAACTTCTCAGCCTCAGGGAAATTGCTGGCCATTAAAAAGCAATAGCCTATTTGAGTAAGTACTTTTGGATCATCATTTTGAGATCCATAAACTTCCTTTAAGTATTCTCCAGCCTCGGCATATCGTTGGGACTGGTAGAAATCAAACAGCTTCTCCTTATCAACCATACTGGAATTTTGTGCATTGGCATTCCAGAACATCACCGAAAGAAATAAGAATAACAGCTGCTTTTTCATAGAATTTAATTTTAAACTAATTTATTAGTTGTTTTTTGTAATTCCAAGTGTTTGAGCAACATTGAGATAAAATAAAACAAAAACGAGAAGTGGGGGTTTATTTAGAGAACATTAATATTAAAAATAAGAACCTATGAATACTTTAAAAAAGTTTGAATTAATGGAAAAGATTGTCCGTGAGTTAGAAGATTTACAAAATTCACAGCAGGCACTTATTCAGAAAATTGGTAAAATTGAAGTTGATAACATCGAGCTTGGTGATAGCAGACTGGAGAAAGATTTGCCGGATATCCATCAAAATTTAGCTGATAACTTAGATACAATCTCAGGAATTTTAGATTACTTTGCAGGTAAAACGCAAAACTTTGGTGATAAGAACAATGTTGATGCGCTTAAGGAACAAGAGGCAATCAATAATGCCACAAGCTAGCAAAATCTAAATCATCTTAAATTATGAAACTTTTATCTTTAACCGCTGCATTTCTTTTTTTTGGATTTGCCGCGAGCGCACAGGTCTTACCATCATTTCAGTTTGGATTAAAAGCAGGTGCAAATTTTTCGAAATTCGACAGTGAAAACACGTTTAGCAGTGAGAACCGTGCAGGTTTTTATGGCGGTGTTTGGGCAAGGATAGGTGCTGCGGGTGTGCATTTTCAACCAGAACTTTATGTATCCGGCAAAAAAGCAAATCTAGTAAGCGACGCGACAGGTCAGGTGAACAGGGTTAATTTCACCAGTCTGGATGTTCCATTGTTAATAGGAACTAAAATCGGAGCGCTTGGGGTAGGAGTAAGATTGAATACAGGACCTATGTTTTCATTGATTCTGGATGAAAACCAAAGCCTGAAAGATGCAGCTGGCAGTGTGTTCAGAGCAGACTTTAAAAACCAAGCCCTTGCGTGGCAGTTTGGTGCAGCGCTTGATATTAAAAAACTAAGCATTGATGCACGTTATGAGTTGGGTTTATCCAAAATTAATAAATCCGGTTATCCAGGTACGAAACTTAATTTATTCACTATCGGACTAGGATATAGAATTTTTTAATCCATTATATTAAATTGAAAAAGGCAGGTTATTAAACCTGCCTTTTGTGTTTATAGCATTTGAGCAGCCCATTAGGCTACATCACTTTACTGATCCAGTTCCACTTCGGTAAGCTCATAAGCGAAGGAACCGTTTTTAGGGATTATAGGAGTAGCGCTTTGTATACTGAGTGCCTTGATAAAAGAAGCTCCGAAATAGAATATCAGCGATGAGTAAAATACGAAGAGCATGATCACAATGATTGATCCCGCAGACCCGTAAATACTACTGATGTTACTTAAAGGCAATAAAATCCGAAGGATGTATTTGCCTGCGGTGAACAGGCATCCTGTTAACAAGCCACCGGAAAGCGCCGCCCGCCAAGTGGGCCGGCCGTTGGTCAAAAATCTAAACAATATGGTAAACCAGGTGGTGACGATAAAAATAAATACCAGTTGGTTAAGTATAGAAGTTAAAACCAGCTCAAAAGATGGTGAGTTGGACTTCAGGTAAGAACCTATGAATGCCTGAACGCTATCAGCTAAAAGCCCAAAGAAAAATAAGATACCCGCCAGCAGGATTATTGTTATTGAAATGGCTCTCGATTTTAAGGTATTCATAATTCCTTTTTTATCCTTGTAACCTATATTCCAGATTTGCTCAAGCGAATTTTTAATCACATTAAATAGGGTAGTGGCAACAAAAAGGAAAAAAATAAAACTGAGTAACGTTACGTACCATGCCTGATCTATTCCCCGGATATTTCTAAGCGTTGATCTGATTTGCTGAATACTGTCCTGATCCAGAATATTCGCCAGCCGCTCGAAAATATGGGTCACTAATAATCTCCTGTCGGTAAACATACCAAATAATCTGATCAGGATGATTAAAATAGGTGGAAGTGCAAAGTTTGTGAAAAATGCTGTGGCTCCGGCCAAACGTAACGGATCATTCTTTTGGAATAAACCAAATGCATTTTTTACAGTGGTGAAAAAGAACTTTAAATCTGCTGTAATAGACGTTGGCATCTTTTGGGGCGTAACTTAAAAGGTCGAAATTATTAATTTTTAATCAAAAAATGCAGAACGGCAAATGTTAAAGATCGTTAATTCGCTTTTGTAAATTCCATTAATGTCTTTTTTCCACTCAGCAAGTAAAGCTTATCATTACTCAGTTTTGCGCCATCTACCTGATTAATAGTATGCAGGTAAAACCGTTCAGCAGCATCCGTCTCCTGGCAAAACATTTTAGTGCCAAAGAAATTTTTCAAAGCAATTTTATCATCAGTAATCTCGGCCTTCCCGCCATAACTGTTGCAGAATGACTTACCGCTTACTTTTAAACTATCAGCAAAATTTAAGGTTGCTTTTGCATTAACTGGTAATGTGATTCCCGGTAATGACGTGAGTTCCCATTTGGTATTTTCCAGCTTCGAAGCATCTATTTTTTCAACACATGCACTAAATAAACAGATAATGAGACTAAAGAAGAACAGGTTTTTCATAGCTTAGCTTTAAAGTTTTCACTTATACGAACAAAAACTAATCCATTATTTCATCATTTCTGTATTTTATTACTTCCGCTATAAAGTATCCCGCAACCATATAGGTGGTTATGCAACAATTTTATGTATTTCTGCTAATTGTTTAATGCTTAAACATAAAGGTTATAACTTCGTGCAAAAAATAAACATCGTTTACTTATGAAAATCAAATTATTAGCCCTCATCTCCTCTGTAGCACTATTTGCCTGCAAAGGCAACATGGAGAAAACATACACCGCGGAACCAATAGCTGCAAATCAAACCTTCGATGAAATCCCGAAATCGGAAAAAGCAGTACTCACATTAGTAAAAATCGATTCAAACCGTGCTGACGGACAAGAGCATTTCAAAATTCAGTACCGCGATACAACCTTATCAGTTCAGGAGGGTAAAAATAAGCTGGCTGCAGAATTCCGAAACGCAAGATTTGTAAACAGTCAGAATACGGCTGTGGTGGCGCAGGTTGTAGATTCTACCCGGAACGTAGCACCATTCTATGTGTTCGCTTTAAAAGACGGTTCTGTTGAGGTCATGAGTCTTGATAAGGCTTCCAAAGGAAAAAACGACGGTTTATATACTCAGGGTCTTGTTGAACTAACCAGAACAAACTTCGTCATTAATAACGATTTCATTGTAAATTCAGTTAGTGGGAAAATCAATACCATTAAAAGACAAAATCCAGATGAGCGGATTCAAGGTAAGTTTTTAATGTATTCGAGAGATAAAACTACGCTAGTGTTTTTAACAGAAAAAGAACTTTATCAGGTTAATTATCGTAATGGAGAAACACAAAGCCTGACGGTTCCGGCTAGTTTGCTGGCCAACACAGCGGGTATTCAAAATGAAATTGCATCAAACTATTCGTGGACAACGAATAACCATGGTACACCATTTTTGAAATACAATGGAAATTCAGACCGGATTGTTGACATCAGTGAGTTTAAGAAATAGATAATACCTAGGAAAGAAAATGGCCTGTGTGTAAACAGGCCATTTTTGTTTAAAGGAGTTTTTAAACCACCATTGTTCTGAAAGTAAGATTTATACGTGGGCGCAGTACCTTTTTTGTAGGTGGTAGTCGGTGAAGCCAATTCTCTTGCGTTTCATCTTTCATCACCAGTAAGCTGCCATGGTCCAGAAAAACGGATATCATTTCCTTACTTTGCTTATGCTTTAACAGAAACTTACGCGCAGCACCAAAGCTTAAAGAAGCAATTGCTGCATGTTCAGCCAATGCACGCTCATCATCGCTGTGGTAAGCCATGCCTTCATCCCCATTATGATATAAGTTTAGCAGGCAGGAATTGTATGTGGTAGCTGTTTTCTCCTCGGCTATACTTTTAAGTTTCAGTAATTCCTTCGTCCATGGTAAGGCCGTTTTTGATGCCTTTGAATACGTATATGAGAATGCTTTATCACCGTACCACGCTACTTTTCTTTTGGTAATAATGTGTTTACCCATAATAAAGGCTTCATCATTTTTCCATTCGATGGTGTTCATCAACAAGTCAAAATATTCATCTGCAACAGAGGTTGGAAACAGCTTGCCGAAGTAGTTTACCGTTCCCCCGTAAGGCAGCAGATTAGGTGAAACGCTTATACCCTGATTGAAAAGATCCATATCTGATGTTTCAAAAATGATGTGTTATATAGCTGAATTTCAAGCTTATTTATTTGGAAAGCTCGAACCATGGTATGTCAAATTTCCCTTTCATAAAGTAAATATTAACGGTATCACTCTCATTTACCTCAAAATAAAAATCCTTAGAAACATCAACATCTTCTGCTGTCTTTCTCTCACCCCAAGGCTCCAGTTCAAGGTAGTAACTGGTTGTTTTTCCGGAACTGATTCTCTTGCTTAAGATTTTCGAATGGAACATTTTTGGAGTTGATTGGTCGTAATAACAATTCAGAAAAATGATCGATCCAAACCCATAAGCCAGGCTGAATAATGTAAACACAACGATGGTGCCGATAGCTTTCTTTCCTCCCGATTGAAGCTCTGCATTTTTGAGACAAACAATAGCAGTCATAACCAGAGCAATCACAAACATCGGAATCCAGATTTTTGAGTGATCAAAAATATTGTAGTCAAGCAAGGCCCTTAGAAACACTGCAACACATGGCAATAAAAAAGCAATGAAAATGCTGGGGTAGGGAGAATCTTTTCGTTTGTCAATCCTGATTAAACCCTTATAATACTTAATTACCGGTATGCAAATTAATGGGACTGCAATAGCACACCATAGCGCAATTTCATAAGGATTAGGGAAAAATAATGTCCATGCACCGGTTAGCCCCCCTATAACATTCAATATCTTAGCTATTGAACTTGCCTGGTTAAATTTTACGGTTCTCTCCTCAAGGGAAAAACCAAAATCATTGTTTGCGAATATTGCTTCCTTTTCCTCTTCAGCTTTCAGCTGATCTAAATCCGGATACCGCTCGGCAAGCCACCTTTCAATTTCCACAGCGCCGGAAATATATTTTGTTACTTTTACTTTCTTCAGGTGTTGTACATTAGGCTCGATAAAGATATACTTATCATCTGTTCGATAACCTTTAATTTCAGTAAAAAGTAATTCCCGGTTGCCCAGCATGCTCAAATTGTACAACCTATCGAAGTCGATTACAAACTTACCCTTGATGGCATCGCGGAGCGTTACAACCCCCAGAAACATCATACCCAGCGACAGGGGGACAGAAAACCATAAAATTGACGGACTGAGGTTATCATTAAGGGCAGGGATAAATGGCATAACGAGCAACATGCCAAATAACGCAATTAATAAAGGAGAGAAAATGATGGCAAATACCTTCCATCCACGACCAAGTTTGTACTCTTTCAACATGTTGATTTTTTAACGATTTAGATGTGCACTAAATTCATTAAAATAATCGGATAACCATAAATTGAATAAAAATATTTAAACGATTAGTTTTCCCCGAAACCCCCGGGCAGCATAGTAAGATTCTGCGCCATTATGGTAAACAAAAATGGTATTATAGCGCCGGTCGCAAAATATTGCTCCCCCAAGTTTTCTGATCTCCACGGGTGTTGCTACCCAGCTGGAAGTTTTCATATCGAAATTGCCCAGCTGCTGCAAAGTTCGGTATTCAGACTCATCTAATACTGCTATCCCCATCTCATTAGCCATATTTACTACGCTATTTGCCGGTCTGTGCTCTTTTCTAGATTCCAGCGCTTCATGGTCATAACAAATACTCCGCCGGCCTTTCGGACTTTCCGCTGCGCAGTCTACGAAAATAAAAGCACCAGTATTTTCATCCTTCCCAATTACATCCGGTTCTCCACCGGTAATTTCCATTTCATTCAGCGACCATAGTTTTCCTTCATCTGCTTCGAGCCTCGATTGAACCTCGTTCCAATCGAAGCCTGCATGGCGACTGCTGTTTTTTTCAAATCTGCTTTTTAAAATGCTTAATAGTTCTGCGTTTTGTTCTACTGTTAATTTCATCTGCTATCGAAATAGAAATTTGAGAAAGATTAGCTTTTGGTTAAACTAAGTTAACATTTTTTGATTAGAGAAGAACTTTTGATTTCGGCTCATTTATCCTTACAGCTTAATAAATCGTTCAACACCAATCGCATTTAAAAAAGAGATATCATGCGAAACAGCAATGAGTGTACCCCGATATCCGTTTATGGCAGTTGTTAAAATTTCGATATTCGCAATATCCAGATTATTAGTTGGTTCATCTAGAATAATGATGTCAGGTGCCTGATTGGTAATGTTTAAAACGCATAATGCCAGGCGCATTTTTTCGCCACCACTCAGGGCGCTGCACGGTTTATCCCAATCATCCCTGGCAAACAGAAAGCGGCTCAGCCTGATTTTAATTTCATGTTCGGGCATAGCAGAAACGTTAAATTTCTGTGCCTGCTCATACACATTTAACTTACCTTCAATTAATGAATAATCCTGATCGATATAAATAACTTTGTTATCAGCCAGGCTTACCGTTCCCGTTGCAGGGGTAATCAGGTTCATGATCATGCGAATGAGCGTTGTTTTCCCAGATCCGTTAATGCCCTTTAGCGCTATACGCTCTCCACTGTGAATTTTTAAATTTAAGTTTTCGTTCCAGAGAAAATGATCAGCATAGCGATAATTGATCTGTTCAGCATTAAAGAGCACCTTCCCGCTATGTAGCAGAGAGTGGTTAAATCCGAACTTTATTTTATCCAGATCAGGTAACGATCCGCGTAATGTTTGCAGGTCGGTAGCTATCCCATCTATTTTCCCGGTATGAACATCCCTTATTTTTGAACTGCTTTTCTCCGCGTTATTTTGCAAAGTGTTCATCATAATCCTGGCAACACCGGCTTTTTGCTGTTTGCGCTTTCCCCGGTTATCAAGCTTTTGTTGCCGTTCTAAGGTTTCCCGCTCTTTTTCCCGGGCTTTTCGGAGAGCCTTTTCTTTGTTCAGCACATCCTGATGTAGTGCATTAATGTCATTTTGCTTTTGCTCCAAATAAAAACTATAATTTCCGCCGTAGCTACTAATGCCATTTTTGCTTAACTCGCAAACCATATCCACCAGATTTAACAGGCTACGATCGTGACTAACCACTAATAGTGTAGCCGTTGAATTGGCGATAAAATCATATAGCAACTGTCTGCCACCAGTATCCAGGTGATTACTTGGCTCGTCCAGCAAAATGAAGTCGGGGTTGTGAAGGGTGATTCCGGCAAGGAAAACCCTGGTTTTCTGACCGCCACTTAATGTTTCCAGCTTTTGCATCAAATCAACATCTTGTAGCTCCCAGGTACCAAGTGCGCGTTTACAGCGATCTTCAATAGTCCAGTCGTCGTTCAGGATGCTATAGAGTTCTTCGGCTACATTCCCCGTCGAAATTTTGTTCAGCGCATCAAGCTTACGATCAACCTTCAGTGCCTCTGCCACCGTTAGATGATTGTATTGTCCGAAAATTTGAGGTACGTAATAGGGCGTGGAGTGGATATCCACCCGCCCTTCAGAAACTTCCAGACTGCCTGCTATGATTTTGAGCAGCGTAGATTTACCTGAACCATTATTGCCGATAAGGGCTGTTTTATCGTGTTGATTAACTGCTAAGCTAATGTTTTTAAATAGCAGGTTTTTGTCCTGATGTAAATAGGAGATATTTTGTATACTAAGCATGAATTCTTTCGTTAAAGATTAGAAAATAGCAAGCGTCTTTGTGAGCTTGATCTTTAAGGCTGGAAAGAAGAAAATCCTACATGCTTAGCAATAATTGTTTAGGTGCAAATATATGGATTATTTTAAGTCTTTCACCTGATCAAAGAAACCAATCATTTGTGTCAGGGCAGAGGGTGAGAACATTCTTTCGGCATTATCAAGTGTCTCCCTGGTTGCCGCAGCACCACGTTTAATCATGTCTTTTTCAAAGTTTGAAATGGCTGTTTTAAGATCCGGATACCTATTGCCTGTTAAAGATTCCGCCAGCTCAAAAGCATCCTGTAAGGCCACATTTGCCCCTTCACCGGCATATGGCGGCATCCAGTGAGCAGCATCACCAATAATAATGAGATTCTCTTTTGTTTCCCAGTTTTGATCCAGCGGAAAATAATATTGCGGACGGGGAATGAAATAAACTTCCTCGTTAGTAAAAAACTCGTGCCAGCCTTCGCTCCAGTTGGCAAATTCAGTTTTGAACCAGTTTAATACCGCCTGGGGATCTTTAAAATCAATATTGCTATTGTTGAGCCAGTTTTCCGGAGTTTTAAAGTTAACCACAAACATAATTGACCCATCGCCTTTTGTTCCGTAGCCAACAAACTTCTCTTCATCGAAGGCCATTACTTTACCGCCATTAGCCAGCGAGAAAAGTTTGGGTGAGTATTTTTCTGCCTGGTGGATATTGCCTTCGATAAGTGTAATGCCTGAATACACAGGTCTGATATCAGTTAAATAGGGGCGGACTTTTGAATTTGCGCCATCAGCGGCGATAACCATATCTGCGTAAGCATTCCTCCCGTTCTTAAAAAAAATACGCCAGCCTGTATTTTCTTTTTCCATGGAAACAAACTGACTGTCCCAGATCACTGTATCGGGAGCCAGCGCATTCAGTAGCATTTCCCTCAATGGTGCCCGGTCGATTTCCGGACGGGTTTCAGCAGTTACAGTTGTAAAATTGTGGTCATTAAATTTTACATCCAAAGATTTATCAACCAACAACATTTTACTCGCTGTGGGCCGGTGATATTTGTAAAATTCATTCAGCAGGCCCGCCCTCTTAATGGCTTCGAGTCCTGTTCCTTCATGAAGATCGAGCGTTGCTCCCTGCACCCTAACCCCTTTATGAAGGTCTCTTTCATATACCTTTACAGCTACTCCTTTGAGCTGTAAAAGTCGCGCCAGGGTTAGTCCGGCAGGACCACCACCAATAATTGCGATTTGTTTATCTTGTATTAACATTGTTTTGCATGATTATGATGATGCAAAATTATTTGTCTTTGATGGCCGATAATAGTATAAATCGGTCGTTCTTGTTTTTAGAAAGTTCTTTAGGTACCACACCTGAAAATTTTTTAACGTCTTTAATAAAGTGGTTCTGGTCGAAATAGCTTCCTTCAGGTGATAACTTTCCATTTGCGATATGGTTGAGCGAAGCCCGGAAACGAAGAATGGTACAGTAGGCTTTAAGTGAAATTCCATACTGCTGATTGAAATAGCGGTTAATTTGCCTGGAATTCCAGAATACTTTTTCCGAGAGTTCTTTAATGGTAATATTACCATTTGTTTGATACACCAAATTAAACAGCTTACGCTTGCGCTCATCGATTTCTGCCGGTAGCAACGATTTGATTTTATTACTGGCCTTGTCAACAAAGGCCTCGAAATCCAAAAAATCACTTTCTGCAAATCCCCAGAAATCATCGGGCAGGAATCTGCCACTATTAAGTATATCCGCAATCGGTTGGTGTATCACGTATTCCACCGCCAGGAGTTTAAAACTGATACAAAACATGATGCACCCGGCTGGTATTTTAGCATTTTCATGTTCGGTCAAGCCACCTAACTCTATGATATGAAAAGGCTGAGTTCTTGATTTGTTGAGAATGATATCCACAAGGCCGTCAGGGAGTCCGGTTGTCTCGATATCTCGATCAGAATGGTTTTTCAGAGACCAGAATTGCTCCACAAAATCAGCAAGCGATTCATCGGGTTTGATTATTTTATATTCCAGGTCTTGGTTCATTTGATACTCACTTATCCCAGTTTAATATGTTATTAGTTAACGACATTATCTTGATCTACTACCTGGTTCTTAAATCATTTCAAATTTGTCTTTTTATTTCATACCAGTTATGTTCAACTCCATTTAGACCGAACGATTCAATGAATTTTAGCCCTGCCTTTTTCAGGATTCTATCTGATCCTTCGTTTTTACAATCGGCAATGGCATAAATTTCATTAATGTTGAGTTTATTAAAGGCACAATCTATGGTTGCAATTGCTGTTTCAGTCGCAAATCCTTGACCCCAGTATTTTCTGATTAACCGATAGCCAAGATCATAATAATTGACGTGGCGATTGGTTTGCTCGGTGATAAACTTTAAACCCGACCACCCCAAAAAATTACCAGTATTTTTTTCGATAATTGCCCAGCGCCCTATTCCGTTATCGAGATATTGCTGCCTTATGAACTTAATATTTGCAAGCGCTTGCTCTCTTGTGCTGATAGGCTGATTCCCCAAATAGCGGTGTACTTCACAATCGGAATCAAGTTCGAACATGCCCTCGATGTCTGTAGGGAGTATTTCCCTTAAAATGAGCCGTTCGGTCTCCGTAAATATTTTCATAGCGTGGAAATAATTTGTGATTCAAATAATCGATATGCATTCTCCAGGCTATTTTTGTCAATATTTTTCATAACGGATCAAGCGGCCTATTAATCCAAACAAAGATAAATCAAATCGCCTGCTTTGCAATAAATGAAATTCCACGATTGATGTTCACACTGTAGGTATGCAATTTGATCTTTTCCCGTTCTTTTATCTTGCCAATCATTTATCCTGTTTCCATTTATATTCTTCCCTTTTGATTAGCAGGAGCTCATCATTTGCCAGATCAAGATAGCCAAATTCATAACAAAAAAAATAAGTTTTGCCATTTTGAGTATGCAGATAGTGGGTATGGTAATCGAAATCAAAGCCTGCTTTCATTAACTTGCTTTTGGCAATTTTAGATTTTCCATTAGGTACCATACTGATCAGAATGGCCCGGTTGCGGCGAAGGATCTGGTTAATCCTTTTCACCATCAGGTCATGTTCCGCATGAAGGCGGTTATTGTAGTTGTTGCGACAAGCATCATCGCAAAATTTTTTGTCGGATCGGCCCCTAACGAGGCCTCCGCAATCTAAACAGGAGCGTTCCATAATAATTCGGTTTTTTATTATGGGATGATGACCTAATTTAAAGAGAATGATTGAAAATCAAAAAAAAAAATATAAAAAATGATTCATCAACTCAATCCGAAAATGTTAGAAGATAAAAAAGATTGTGTGAAGTGATATCTACCTACACAGGATCTCTTCGGATCCTCTTCAGATCCCAGACACTATTGTGACAGTCATGAGTGTTAAAATTCTGATCATCAGTAGTATGTGTCTTGTTTTGTTTTTAAATCTTTATTATATTTGAATATCAATCATCCCTGTTTATTTTTTAACATTTAAACAAGATTGACTATGGGAATTATGGTAGACGGCCCTAACGGAGGAGTTAGCGGCAAATTTGGTAGCGTTGTAGGATACAAACGTTACGGTAAATGGGTAGTACGGGGCTTATCTAAAGCACCTAAGAAAAATCGCAAGCCTTCATCAAAGCAAAAAACCTGCCGTGATCGCTTCGCTACGGTTCAGCACTTCCTGAAGATGCTTACATCATTTGTCAGGATTACTTACCGACTCGAAGGAATCAAAAACCAAATGTCGGCGCACAATGTAGCAAAATCAAATATTTTGCGCAATGCTTTGAACAGTGAAGGACAAATCATGTACGAGAAGGTTGAAATTTCTTACGGCAGCTTGCCGGGGATAGTAGATGGCGTTGTGAGGCATGATGACAAAGGAATTCATATTCATTGGACAGATAACAGCCGCACCGGAAGTGCCTCTTCAAAAGATCAGCTGTTGTTCCTGGTTTATGATTTTGAGAACGACGATGCCCAACCGTGTTTGAGTGCAGCCAGGAGGGATGTTGGCTATCAGCAACTTATTTTGGATAAAAATTACACTGCAGGCAGAAATTATCATCTCTGGGTTTCTTTTATTAGTGATGATAGAATGAACATTGCCACTTCAACATATATGGGCATGATCAATACTTAAATAACTTTTTGCAGACCCCACCTTAATTGACTGTAAACCGATATTATTTGTTTGTAAACGTTTATAAACGACTATAAATACTTAATACCCGAGTAAGTTTTCCATATACCTGCAACTTTGTTTTGTCGGTAGTCACGGTGGCTACTGTTCGTTAAACATTTAGAAACTTAATTTGAATTATTATGGAAAGTGGAATTAACAAAGTAACACTGAGTGGATTTGCAGGTGCAGACATTGAAGTTAAACAGTTATCGGAAAATCAGAAACTAGCCAGAGTAAACCTGGCCGTACATGATTACTATAGAAATGGCTCAGGAGAGGATGTAAGTAAAACAAATTGGATTACACTGACCTTTTGGAATTCAAAAGCTGACGAAGCAGAAGCACAAATTAAAAAAGGTTCTTTTTTAACTGTAGAAGGCAGGATCCAGACTGGGAGTTACGAAGCCAAAGATGGTACCCGCCGTTTTACTACGGAAATTATCGTAAACGAACTTTCTGTGAGGGCAGCAGAACTGAGTAAGTAATGGACGTTTTAAATTGCCCCCATATAGTACAGCATGGGGGCATTTAAAACTACATGTACAATGTTCTTGAAAAGTTTTAATCTTTGTTCATGTCAATAGCGTTGAGAGGCGTGTTAAAATGTCTCATGTCCAATCGGGCATGAGCATTTTACAGTTTTACAGCAATACCACCGTAAAAGTTAGTTTCCGCAGCCTGGTTAAAATAGCGTCCATTAGCCGCATTTAAATCGTTGCCAAGGCTATACTTCTCATTCAGTAGATTGTTTACCCCAAAGAAAACGTCAAAAGGAATCTTAAAAACATTTAGTTTCCTGATTCCCGCTTTGGCTTCTACTAAATCATATTTTTTTGCAACTACCGTATTGGCATCATTCAAAGGAAGGGCCGATGTTTGATTGTGCTGTATAAACAAATAAACGTATTCTTTGAGATCAAACTCCAGACTATTGATCAGGATATGATCCGGCACTCCCGTGAGTTTATTGCCGCTGTAAGACGTGCTACCGCTAACAAAATCATTAAATTTAAAGTTGCTAAAGGTATAGCTGCTTCTCCATTGTAACCCGGTTAAAAATCCTTGTGTTTTTTTAATTAACCAAAGTGTGGTTTCCAGTTCTATTCCCTGTTGTCTTGTTCCACCTGCATTAATGAAGTACTCCGCATCATTTTGATTCAAACGCCTTACAATGGCATCATCAAGGTTAAACCTAAACACGTTGGCATTAACATAAAACCGGTTATCGGATGAAGAATATCGAAGTCCAGCCTCATAATTCCAGCCCAGTTCAGCTTGTAGATTGTTATTAATGTTGTTATCTGAGGAACGTACTTCAGCTACAGTAGGAGGGGAGTAGCCTTTACTTACAGAAGCTCTGACCGTTAATTGGGGCATTAACAAATACGAAGCAGCGATCTTTGGCATCCATTCAGCATCGAAACTGCGTTGTTGTTCGCCTATAGGTGTTGGAAAAAAACTTTCATATTTATAGCTGAAAAAGTTTACACTTGAGGCCAGCTCAATTAAAAGCTTTTGACTGACATCAAAATTAAACCTCAGGTAAGCGAAGTTTTGCTTTGCTTTTAAATGATCAGCTCCCTGCATGGTAGTTGCTATGCCGCCAGCATTGTTAAAATTTTGAATGTCGCTGCCGGTAGACGAACTTTCAAATCCGATTTGTGAACTTGATTGTACTGCCCCGTAATTTTGCTTGTATTCTAGGAAAGTTCTCAACCCAAGCGTACTTTCGTATCTTTTTTCGTAATTGGTAATAAATGGATTTTTAAAGTCGGTGTAGCTTCCGAATACCGCAATCACATGTTTTAAATGCTCATTAAACAGAAATGTATTAGATAACCCTGCAAAGGTCGTTTTATTATAAATACCTGCCTGTTGCATAACTGCACCAGGAATGGTGAGTGTAGCCGGCCGGGCCATTCTGGGGTTTTGCTCCAGCTGAACAGCTGTTAAACCTCCCGGAGTTTTATAAGTGAGGTCGCTGTATAAGGCGAATAATTTCAATGTCCCTTTGCTACTATAATTCCAGTTGTGATTTGTTTGCAGGTACGCTCTTTTCATGGCACTGTTTTCCCGGTAGCCATCACTTTGTTGGTAACCTTGTGTTAAGCTGAAACTATAATTTTTGAATTTGTGCTGTACATTAAAGGTTTGATGCAATAACCCGTATGAACCACCAGTGATAGATGCACCAACTTCATCATGATCCAGGTTTACCGGACTGATGAGGACTGCGCCACCTGTATTGGCACCGTAGATGCTCGATTCGGGCCCTTTGTAAATCTCAAGAGAGGCGACGGATGCAAAATCCAGCGCATTTAAATAGGTGTTTCCCCCCGCATCAGTTAACGGGAAATCATCCATATAGATCTTAATATTTCGGATGCCGAAAGGCGACCGCAGCAAACTTCCCCGAAGAGACAGTCGATAACTCCCCGGCGACCTTTCTTCCATTCTCACTCCGGGAACGGTATTGAATGTGCTGACAAGTGAACTGCTGTTCTGTAACCTGATCAAACTGCTGTCTATCAAATTCACTGCAGAGACTGATCTTAATAAGGGTTGGGTATTATAATAGCCTTTAACCACCACTTCATCCAGTTTCTTAGCTGATGAGTCGGTTTTGACTATTTGGGAAATTCCGGAATATGAAATGAATAACAGGAGAGAAGTAAAGAGTATTTTCAAGATGGTATTTTTAGCTATGATTTACAGGTTGCCGAAATTAGGTTTAATTTCAGCAACCTGTAGATAAGGTGACTTATTTTGCTGCTACTTTCCAGATCACGCCGCTTACATCATCAGCAACAAGCAATGCGCCCTCGGGTGTCAAGGTGATACCTACCGGACGACCGTAAACTTCTGCTTTATCCGTATCTGCAATAAATCCGGTCAGGAAATCTTCCAGTTTTCCGCTTGGTTTACCATCTTTGAAGGGTACGAATGCAACTTTATAGCCCGATATTGCCGATCTGTTCCAAGAACCATGTTGACCGATAAAAGCTCCTCCCTGGTATTTAGCCGGGAATTTTGTGGCTTTGTAAAATGCCAAACCTAAAGATGCGGTATGTGCGCCAACCGGAACGTCGGGTGCAATGGCTTTTTTAACTAATTCAGGGTTTTTGCCTTTAAGTCTTGGATCTTCATTCTGACCATAGTAAGAATATGGCCAGCCATAAAATGCGCCTTGTTTTACACTGGTGATGTAATCCGGCACCAAATCATCGCCTAATTCGTCTCTTTCATTTACTGCTGTCCATAGCATATTAGTTGTAGGTGCCCAATCTACCCCTACCGGATTACGAAGTCCGCTGGCGTAAATTTTCTCACCTGTTCCATCCGGATTGACCTCCAGAATATTAGCCCTTCTCTTTTCGTTCTCCATGCCATTTTCGCCAACATTACTTCCTGATCCTACAGTGATATAAATTTTGCTTTTATCTGCATTGGCAATCAGGTTTCTGGTCCAATGGTTGTTGTAACCCCCAGCTGGCAGGCTCAGGATTTTTTTACCGGTACTGGTAATTTTAGTATCCCCGGTTTTATAAGGATATACCCATAGTCCGTCGGTATTAGCCACATAAAACTTATCGCCAATAATGAGTAAGCCAAAAGGCTGGTTCAACCCGTTTAAAAACGTGCTTACCGTTTCTGCTTTGCCATCTTTATCAGCATCGCGATAAAGAAGAATGGTATTGGCACTTTTACCCGGAACTTCTGATTTTGATTTTCCGGTTACTGCATTTGCAATCGATTCGGTAGTACTGCGTTCAGAGTTCGATAAGGCCACCAGTACATCACCATTCGGAGCAATATATGTATTCCTTGGGCTTTTGATATTGGACGCAAATCTCGTGACAACAAAACCTTCAGGAGCGACAGGTGTTTTGCCATCCGGCCAGCCAATTACTTTGCTGAATTTATTTTTTGATGCGGTGGTATCCGGAGCGGGGAGTTCTAAGGTGGTGTTTTCTGTTGCAACGGTAGTGGAATCACCTTGCTTGTCCGTTTTGTTTGATGATTGACAGGCAAATAAGGTACAGCTTACTACACTTAAGCTAAAATAAAAGATTTTTCTCATGTTGTGATGTTTTTGATCATGGGTTGATTATTTGAATCATAACATCTGAATGGCTGAGAAGTTTGCTGCGAAAGAAACAAAAGAAACGAGCAATCCCGGATAGGTTGTTCGTTTATATGCTATTCCGGCGTCTTTACAAGGTGGTGTAAAATCTTTGCATCTACATCCTTTGCACTCAATAGCAGTGCCGAGAATTGAGGATCAGATTTAACCAGTAGATACTTCCCGTCGGGCAGTACAATTACTGATGAGCCACAGGTGGTGATTTCTCTAAACAACATCCTGCGTAATAAACCAGCATCGGTTTCAATTTCCAATCCCGACGACTTTACATCACTGAAGTTTTTGCCTGGTTCTTTATATTGATAAATGGATGCCATTGGTCGTTTAGCTCCCTTATCGATAATGTTTTTCTGAAAAGCCCAGCGTACGTTATTGATAAACTCCGGGTTTTGTCCGTTAAGATCATTCCAGCATGCATCATTGTTGAAATCATATTTAATGAAGACCGTGTCTTTGAGTTTAACCCTATCATTTTCCCTAAGGTAGCTGTGAAGTGAGTCTAATTGTGCCCCGCTTAGCGATCCGGCATCGTAGCGTTTTTCCTCATCTACATATAGTCTTGAAGAAGAGCAACTGTACAAAAGCACAGCAATGGTTAGAAAGGGGAGGGTTAAGCTTTTACTCATGGCGATAATTTAATGGGGTCGTTTCGGGGGCTTGCAATCAAAGCAGGCTGATGAAAATAACCTGCTTTGAATGTACCCTTTCCCGAAAATAAGTATTATCACCGACAGTTTAATGATTCAGGATTTTTGTTTTTTCAGAATTAAACTCATCCTGCGACAAGATGCCTGCATCTAACAATTCTTTTAAGTCGAGCAAAGCTTGTTTTTTGGAAGAAAGATCCCCGCCTACCGGCTGGGGTTTTTGGCTTTGCGCTGCGGTATTTTCCGATGGCTGGTTGGCCGGACTGAATTTTAACAACAATTCAGTTATCTCATTAAAGCCTTTGATATTGGAGTAATCGATAGCTTTTTGTTCTTTAACGTTAATCACACCCGGATCTGCAGACTTTTCAAGCAGGAACTTTACAGCATCTTTTTTTCCGTTTGCGGCAGCATAGTGTAGCGGGGTATTTCCGCTCTCATCCTGGATATTTACATTCGCACCTTTTTCAATTAACAATTTGAGCATGCTCAGATGACCACTTTTCGCTGCCACGTGCAACACACTTTCCCCGCCATAGCTGTAGTTGCTGTTCAGGGAAAATGCGGCATCTACTGAAATATTGTTGGAAGTCTCTACCCATTCGAGGTATGAATACATAGAATCGTCGTTACCTGAAAGGGGTTTTACATAATTTACGTCAACACCGGCTGAAATAAAAAGCTCAACAATTTCTTTCTGGTTATGAGAACAGGCGTACCAAACCGGAGATAGGCCTTCTTTCGAGGAATGCAATACATTCGCACCCTTTTCCATAAGGCTTTTAATCAACATTCGGTTGGCATCGTAGCAGGCTAGTAATAAGGCTGAAACACCATTGTGGTTCACATGATTAATGTCAGCGCCGTGCGAGATGAGCAGCTCAACCATTGGGATGAATTTCGATTTTACCGCAAAGAGGAGGGGTGAGTCGCCATTTTTATTGTTGCTATTAACGTTGGCTCCTGCAGCCAGCAGTTTGGTGACAATCTCCTTATTTCTCCAGGCTGAGGCAATCAGTAAAGGCGTTTCCGCCTCGTTATTTTCGGTATCGGGAGACAGCCCTTCCTCCAGAAGAACTGATAGCACTTCAATTTGACCACTTTGAGCGGTGAGGTGCAGCAGACTATTGCCTTTCAAGTCTTTAATAGCAGCCTTCGCACCTTTCTCCAGTAGATAAAGTGCAGTTTGCTTCTGTTTTTGCAGGCAAGCAAAATAAAGCGGCGTTTCTCCGGCATGATCTTCATCATCCAGATCAGCACCTCCATCAATCAATAACTTCACCAGATCCAGGTAACCTCGGTGGGCCGCATAGTGCAGCGCTGTACGCCCTTTCTCGTCGGTATAGCCTACCTCTACTTCTCCATTGGCCAATAATAATTCAGCAATTTTCCTTTTGCCACTTTCGCAGGCAATGATAAATGACATCGACATAATTAAGATTGTTTCATTAGCAGTTCAACAGATTTTATTTTTAAATTGTCATCAGAAGCCAGCATCAGTGCTGTTTGATCCTGATCATTGGTAATACCTGCATCTGCCCCATACTCCAGTAATCGTTTTACTTTCCTGTAAGTTTCTTTAGCTTTATCTGCTTCGTAATTCACATTGAATGCGGAAACTTTGTGCAATAGGGTATTCCCCTGATCATCCTGACGGTTGATATCGATCTGGCCGGTTTCCAGAACAGCTTCCAGTAACCATGCACTTTTTTCTGCAATCACATCAAGCGGGGTTTTATCAGCATTATACCACCTACTGACCTGATAAAGGTCGGCACCATCATTGAGTAGTTTTTTCAAAAAGCTGATGCCCGCTTCGCCGCCCTGCATCATTCGCACATATTCGAAAAGCAAAGATTCTCCGTTTTTATTCACCTGATTAAAATCTGGTGTTGCATGTGCCCGGAGCGTATCATATAGTTGGTCACTTTGCAAATGGGCAACCGCATAAAAGAATGCTGAATTCCCTTGTTTATCAGTATGATTAGGGTCAGCACCCGATTCAAGCAGGTGATCGATCAGCTCTTTTTTATTGGATTTAACGGCAGCGATCAAAGGTGTCTCGGCAACAATATTACCCTCGTTTATGTCAAGTCCCTGGCTAATGAGGAAGTTGACATACGATGCTCTGAGGGAGTTGAGCTCCGTTTCGTTGAGGTCGAACCGCCGCTCATTGCTTTTTACCACCTGATGGATAAAGTTTTCGTCGGCACTATTTTTAAAATTCGTGTCACAGCCTGCATCAACGAGGATTTGAATCCAGGCTAAAGGTGCAAGTTTTTCAAAAAAATAGCCAAGAAGGGTTTGCGTGGCCACCTCATCATTGATATTATCGAAACGGGAAATAAAATCGTTAAAAAACGCAGTTCCGTCTCCGTCAGACTTCAGATGTCTGATCACATTTTGAAAAACACTTCGGTCAAAGTTTTCCAGTTCATATATATCAGTTTCTATGGTTTTGTCTTGGAGCAGATGAAAAATAATATCGTATTGTGCTGCCCTGAATAATTGATCAATAATTTGTGATTTGTGGTGTTCCTGTAGGGTTTCAGGCAGTTTTGTACCTGATCTAAGCAAGTCAAATGCTTCGCTAAATTTACTTTCGTTTATCAGTTGCGCTATATTTTGTTCACTCATGGTTTTGTTGGTTTTATGATCGGACACGGAATGAAATTTCTATTTACCTAAACGGAAATACAGCGCTGATGTTTATAAAATTTAAAACTTATTCGTTTATGGCTTGTTAATTGCCAGGAATTATAAAACCTGTTACATCCTAAAAACGCAGACATCAAGGTGGATACAATCGATTAAAATGTGACATTTAAACTCCATAAATAACAGGTTAATGTTCCTTAATTCACACGATTCTTTTATCTTTAGGCGATTTTAAAAAAGGGTTGATTCAATCCTATTCATTAAACTATAATCAGTAAAAATCAATTAAACATGTCAAATACATCAAAAATTATCTACACCAAAACAGATGAGGCACCCATGTTGGCGACCTACTCCCTTTTACCTATTGTACAAGCCTTTACAGCTTCAGCTGGTATTGATGTAGAAACGAGAGATATTTCTTTAGCAGGAAGAATTTTGGCAAACTTTCCTGAGTATTTAAAAGATGATCAGAAAATAGGTGATGCTTTGGCAGAGCTTGGTGCACTAGCCACTACTCCAGAGGCAAACATTATCAAATTACCAAATATATCGGCATCTATTCCGCAGTTGGTTGGTGCAATCACAGAATTACAGGCTCAGGGATATGCACTCCCAAATTATCCTGATAATGCACAAACTGAAGAGGAAAAAGCCATTAAAGCTAAATATGCAAAAGTTTTAGGTTCTGCTGTAAACCCGGTTTTACGTGAGGGTAACTCTGACCGCAGGGCACCAAAGGCGGTTAAGAACTATGCAAAACAGAATCCACACTCAATGGGTAAATGGTCTGCAGATTCGAAAACCAAAGTAGCCAGCATGACTGAGGGTGATTTTTATGGTTCTGAGAAATCAACAACTATAGAATCGGCTACCCAGTTTAAAATTGAATTTGTCGGGGAAGATGGAACGGTAACTGAATTGAAAGGCCTTGCTCCACTTAAAGCGGGTGAAGTGATTGATTCTTCAGCATTAAGCCTGTCGGCATTGAAAACTTTTGTTGCCAAAGAAATTGAGGAAGCTAAAGCTGCCGGCGTATTGTTATCAGCACACTTAAAGGCTACCATGATGAAGGTTTCTGACCCCATCATTTTCGGCGCCATTGTTGAAGTTTACTTTGCAGATGTATTTGCAAAATACGCAGAGCTGTTTAAAACACTAAATATCGATACCAGAAATGGTTTAGGTGATGTATATTCCAAGATCGCCGGAAATGCTCAGCAGGCTGAAGTTGAGGCTGCATTAGCAGAAGCCATAGCAAACGGACCTGCGTTAGCCATGGTAAATTCTGATAAAGGAATTACCAACCTGCATGTTCCAAGTGATGTGATTGTGGATGCTTCTATGCCTGCCATGATCCGTACGTCAGGACAAATGTGGAATAAAGAAGGTAAGCCTGAGGATACGATTGCTTTAATTCCAGACCGTTCTTATGCTGGAGTATATACTGCAACCATTGAAGATTGCAAAGCGAATGGTGCTTTCGATGTGACAACAATCGGAACGGTTCCAAACGTTGGTTTAATGGCTCAGAAAGCTGAGGAGTATGGATCACATGATAAAACTTTTCAGGCTGCTGCTAACGGGGTAATCCGTGTAACTGATGCTGAAGGTAAAGTGTTCTTCGATCAGAAAGTAGCTACAGGAGATATTTTCCGGATGTGCCAGACTAAAGACGCTCCAATTCAGGATTGGGTTAAACTGGCCGTTAACAGGGCACGTTTATCTGAAACACCTGCTGTTTTCTGGTTAGACGAAAACAGGGCGCACGATAGAGAAATCATTGCTAAGGTAAATCACTATCTGAAAGACCACGATACCACAGGTTTAGATCTTCGTATCCTTGCACCTATTGATGCGACTAAATTCACTTTGGAGCGTATCCGTAAAGGTGAAGACACTATTTCTGTTACAGGTAACGTATTGCGTGATTATTTAACAGATTTGTTCCCGATTTTAGAGTTGGGTACTTCTGCAAAAATGCTTTCTATCGTTCCTTTAATGAATGGTGGCGGTTTATTTGAAACCGGTGCAGGTGGTTCGGCTCCAAAACATATTGAGCAATTTATTGAAGAAGGTTATTTGCGTTGGGATTCATTAGGTGAATTTCTTGCACTTCAGGCTTCATTAGAGCATTTATCGCAAACACAAAACAACACTAAAGCGCAGGTTTTGGCAGATGCTTTGGATGAGGCTAATGCGAAATTCTTAGCTACAGATAAATCTCCGGGCAGAAAATTGGGTACCATTGATAACCGCGGTTCTCATTTCTATCTGGCTTTATATTGGGCTGAAGCATTAGCTGCACAGACTAAAGATGCTGAATTGCAAGCGAGATTTGCTCCTTTAGCAAAAGTATTGACCGAAAACGAAGCTAAAATTACTGATGAGTTAATTGCCTCTCAAGGTAAAGCGCAACAAATTGGTGGTTATTACCATCCAATTGATGAGTTAGCTGGAAAAGCGATGCGTCCAAGTGAAACCTTAAATGCAGCATTAGCATCTTTATAAACTAAGCTGTAAAAATATAGTTCAAAGCCCAACCGAATTTACTCCGGTTGGGCTTTTTTTGTATTTGGCTGTCAAGCAACAAAAAAGGACAATCATTTTGATTGTCCTTTTTATTCATTCAAGATAAACAATAACGCTTAATAAGCACCCAAATAAAAACTACCGGATTGATTTTTTAATTTCGCTCCTTTGGTAACCACTTTGGTTTTATAGTTGATGACATAAAGGTTTCCGTCTGCGCCATTTGGGCTCAACGGAACATAGAAGTTATCGCCTGCAAGACCGATGTTCTGAAATTGACCAAATGTGCCGGTTAAAGCGGTTCCCCCGTTTTGAGCAGCAGTTAATCCCGAAAAACCTCCGTCTGTTTGATTCTCTGTAGTTAATCGTGTTGCCGTCCTGGTATTTAAATCAATCAGAGCCAGGTAGCCGCCCCTTACGTTTGTTTCGGTAAAAAGTACAATACCGATACCATCTTTAACATATCTCCATGCACTGATGGCCACGTTGTTACTTGTGCCAAGAGCCGTTTTCAAATCGAAGTTATAACTGTTATCATACTCACTTGTTGATGCATTAATTCGCAGAATCTGAGATCCTGAAGTTGCTGTTGCCTGATAAACATTTCCATCGGTACCCACATATTGGGTCATGGTACGATATGAATGATTATTTACTTTACTGATAGCGGGATCTACAAAAATTAACTTGGGGTTAGCTAAAGAAGGATAATCCACCACCAATGTTGCAGTACCGATTTCTCTTGTACCATTAGACCAGGTTTGTGCTGTTCCTGCAGTGTTCACACCAGATTTTTTTGTCACATCTGTTCTGCTCACATTGCAACCAATGAAGATCTTTGTTTTAGCTGCATTTAATACGGGAACATCAATACGGCCGATCTGGTAACCAGCTTTGGTTTGTTCAGCGCTGAAAGGAATGGTAAATTCCACCTGACGGGTGATTTGCGGATCATTCAGGTTCAATACCGCTATTTTCGCTGTACTTTTCACATCAACAAAATCTGCACCAGCACCTGTAGCCGGCGCGCCGGTAATTACTGAGGATGCAAAAACACCAATACCAACTCCCTCAGCAGCCACAACCCATCTTGGCGCAGTACCTAATATGGGTTCAGTATTTACTTCTTCACGGGTATCAACAAAATTTTTCTCGCCTTCAACTTTATATTTGTTAAATATACCACCGTCAGTACCAGTGTACTGAATGTTGTATAAGAAATTTCCGTTAACCGAACCCTGTACACGTGCTGTGCGCTGCGACCTTAAGCTATAGCCATTGGTAAAAACATTTACCTCGAAATTTGGATTAATAGCCTGAGCAGGGGTAATGGCATAGGCCATGGTACCACCATTTCCGGCAGTACCTTCTGCGTCGGGAAAAGCTGCGGTTAAAGTGATGTATTTTCTCGCCCAGGTGTCTGCGCCTGAAACTGAAGTTTCAGTATCATCGCTACCATCCTTTTTACAGCCAGCTATAGCACTTATCGCCAGTACAGATCCGAACAATGCGGTCTTAAATAAATTTGTTTTCATATCGTATTATTTAAAGTTATTTATGGTGTAGTTTAATTTGAAATAGATTGCTCTCCCTGGTTTTTGAACCCCAAAGTTGTCATAAACCTCTGCGTTGAGCATGTTTTTGCAGTCCAGACTGGCTACCAGTTTTTCATTTGGGAAGCGGTAACTCGCGCCCAGGTCATGCGTGAGCTGGTTGGGCGTGGTAAACCATTCTGATTCCATCCAGATAGTACTAAATGAGGCAACATAGCCTGCATTATAGTAGAAATTGGTGACTGACTTCTTTTGAAAGATGTTGTTAAACCGGTACTGTATATTGCCGTTTACGGTAAAATACGGCTCATTTGGAATTTGTTTGTTGTACAGGCTATGCGGATTTCCCCTTTCATCCAGTTCTACCTTGTAAAGTGAATTGAATTTGGAAAAATTCAGCATAGCGTTCAGTTTGTTATTATAGATGTAGTTTATTTCGGCCTCAAACCCGATGGATTGGGTTTTGGAGAGATTAACGAATTGCGTCACCTGGATATCTTCGACTCGATTTTCACGCCCTTCTATTACTGGGTCTATACGTGTTTGCTGAATGATTTTATCGTACCCGTTCCGCCAGAAAGCATTTCCGTATAATGAAAATTTATGCTTGCCAGAGGAGATGAAGTTATATCTTCCTCCGAGGTTGTAATTTATGGCAAGCTCAGGCTGGATTTCAGGATTGGCCAGCAGGTTGTTTTCCGGCTCACCATAGATGTGCCTGTCTGTAGGCATGATAAAGGATTTCTCTGCGGAAAAGATAATGAAAGCATTTTTGATCGCTTCGTAGGAAGCGGTACCCCCAAAACCTTTGTTATCGCGGTTAGAACTATTGCGCTGATAAATCAATACACCATTCAGTTCATTGGTGGGGATGCGCTGGTCGGTCTGATAAATGGCATACTTGCCGAAGATGTTGGTTTTTAACTTTCCTTTGAACAGTTCTGCCTCATAGTTCATGGCGAAGATATTTGTGGTCAGGCCATTCTGTGTAATCCACCTGCTGCGGTCGGGAATGAGTAAATCCTGATCATTACGGTCTGATTTTTCAAATTTATGGTTTAAGGATACCCGGTGTCCGCTTACAATTGTGTACGCCAGGTTAGACCTGATATTTGAAATTTGCCTTTCAATATTACTCATTACCGCAACGCCCTGCTGTCCCTGGCCAGGGCTGTAACCATAAGTCTCCGGCGGACCCTCAGAATTTTTTACCAGCAAGGTTCCATCCCAGTTATATCTTAAACTTACCGTATCCTCCAGGTAGGTACTCCTTCTGCTGTGCACTGCATTTAGGGTTAATGCCAGTCCATTGACCAAGAAGTTGTTCTTATTATAGTTAAGGCTAAATACGTGCGCCTGATATTTATTAAATCTTCCAAAGTAAGGTTTGGTCATCGTTACCCCATGTGGAATCTCTTTATAGGAGTCTGAAATATTATAACCAATAAAGAACTGATCGGCCCATTTGACATTGGTAAAACCAGCTTCAAAACGTCCGCCTACGGTTTCAAACTCATCGTTAGGCCGTTTGATGCGGTAGTTTCTCACAATTCTGCCGCCAGGTAGGGTATACTTGGAAAACTTCCCCCACATTTCATAGTTGTTGTCAGAATGGCTGTAAAAACCAGATGCCCTGGCGGTAAAACCATTTTTCTCATTGCGGTATAATGCGCTCACGTCTCCCCGGTAGGTGTTAAACGATCCATAAGATGCCGAAGCAGTGATGTTATTTGCAGAAGCATCTTTTCTCATAATCACGTTGATTGCTCCGCCGATATAATTACCACTCAGGTGAGCAGGGAGGACGCCTTTATATACTTCAATGCGCTCGATCATTGATGGCGGGATGTTATTCAGGTTAAAAGAAGAACCATAGGTCGAGATCTCGATGCCATCCAGGAAAAGACCTATGGTGCTACCGGACATGCCGTTAAGGTTGTATTCTATTGGCGAACCCTCGCCACCATTCTGGCGGACCCTTACACCTACTGCACGATCTAAAAGTTCATTGGTGGTCAGATTTCTTAGCGAAGCTTCTTTGGTTTCGATAACCGATACCGCAAAGCCACTGGTTTCCATTTTTCGTTTTTCGGTTCTGCCGGCTACGCTGACTTCCTGCAGGTTCTGATCACTGATTTCTTTTACCTTAACATCAAATGTGAATACTGGCGAATTAATGCTTATCGACTGTGTTTTCCGGTGTGAAATTACCGAACTCACTATGATTGTATAACTGTCATATTTCAAGCCCTTCAATTCATATTTTCCTTCCCGGGTAGTCATGGTACTTCTGTTAAGCTCCTTAATGCTCACCGTAGCTCCATCCATAGGTTGGCCGTCATTACCGGTAATTTTACCTGACAGCGTACCCATTTGAGCAAACACAGAAATAGAACACCATACCAATAGCGTGGATAATAAGGCTTGTTTCATGATTAGTTTGTAACTTTTTAAACTTATTCTTTAGAATCGGTCTTAATAAGAATAACTTTGGGCAAAGATAAAATCTGAATATGACGCCATCGGAAGAAATAGTGACGCTAAAAGGAGAATCTCAAACTCTTGCGGAAAGCGTATTTTTATACAACCAGAATATCCAGGCGAGCTACAGAACGTATTCCGAAGACCGCAGAAAAGTGGAAATTCGCCTGACGCATAGCGACGCCAAAGAGTATGAAACTTTTCAGATGATTTTTGTGCTCAAAGGAAATGTGAAAATCATGAGAAAAGGGGAAGCTGGCACCTTTGCTGAAATTGAAAGTCGCCAGCACAATTTTTGCCGTTTGCCTTTTAAAGATACGCTAGCTGTGGCCGGGCAGGCAGACGAAGTGATTTGCATCAATATCAGCAGCACTTTTTTGACCCGGTTCCTCCCAGCTGATCACTTAGCATTTAAGCAGTTGTTTATGGGAGATCAGGGGAATCCCCTAGCGCTGGCATTAAATAATATGCGGATTACGCCTGAGATTGATGCCATTTTAAAAAGACTTTGCAATTCACTACAAGCCGGCTTTTCTGATCAGCTTTTACTGGAGTCAAAAGTGATTGAACTTTTTGCTTTACAGATTACGCAGTTTGAACAGATACAAAGTATCGATGCCAGCCCATCGCTGAAAAAATCAGAAGTTGAACGCATGCAGCAGGCAAGAGCAATTTTGATCAATCAGAGTGGTGATCAGCTATCCTTGCGTGCACTTGCACATCTGGTGGGTACAAATGAATTTAATTTGAAACGCGATTTCAAACTCCTTTACGGTAAATCTGTCTATTCTTATCTGAATCAATACAAACTGGAACAAGCCAAAGAAATGCTTATTGGCACCGACATTACCATAGCAGAAATTTCCAAGAAGACTGGTTACAAGCATGCCACCCACTTTACAAATGCCTTCAAAAAATACTTTGGATGTTTGCCCAATCAAATCAAAGGAGGGAAGCTTTCTTTATTGCTTTTTCTGGAAGATATTATAGCATTTTTACAGGATTCTAATTTTCTTGCCGCCTAATCTCACCGAATTTTCAAGCTGCCCTATAAAACCATATTGGCCGTCTTTTGTTATACCTCTATAAATATATAGGAGACCAATACAATGGCAATTAACGAAGATAAAGGATCGAAAGATAAAATACATAGTACTACAGAAAACCCTGAAATCAATAAAGAGAATCTGGCTTATGATGAAAATAAGCAAAGTTATGAGCTTGATGTAAAAGGTACAGATGAAGATTACGATCACCCGATGGGTTATGAAACGGTAGCTGCAGGCGCCAAAGATGACGACTCTACTTATGACGAGGCTAACCCTTATGTAGGTGATGAGTACGCCAGAAATGAAGAAGTAGCCGAAGACAACCTTGAAGAACTGGGTATGCACGTGGACAATGGCGAGAGTGTAAAATTAACTACTGAAGATGAAATCTTAGCTCGTACTCCGGAAGATGATCGTGATGATTTAGATGAGGAAGGCTACCCGATTAACGATGAACCCCAAAAATAGTTGGCTGATCAATACCGAAAGGTGTTAAGCTGGCGAAACAATCATAAATTGAAAGCAGGATGATGCAACGAAGCATTTCCTGCTTTTTTTATTTCACAAAATTGTATTGATTTCCTGAGCAGCGTATTTGCTGCTATGGGTTGATATCTAAATTAAAACGCCTGCGCAGATCTTCCAGCTTAGGGTTTTTTGTAACCAGGTATTCATACTTCTCCCTGTTGCCATATAGTCTGTTTTCAATCTTGCGCTCCACCTGCTTGAAAGTAATATCGACTGCAAAATTCTGCAGCGTGTTACGGAGGTAGTTCATCAGCTCGACAGATTCCTGCACCACAAACTGTTCCTGCGTTTTGCTCTCTACAGATATCTCAATTAAAATCGGAGAAACCAATGTAGGTGGAAAATTATTCAGGATGGTAAAAAGGTTAATCTTATCAGCAGCTTTGAGTTGCTGAACATAAATACTCCATACTTCCTGTAATCGCTCATTTGTAAAAGGGGTTCTTGCCTCACCAGTAACGGTTTTAGGTGTGCCATCATCTTCGCCGCTTGCTAAACGCTCCAAATCATTCAATGAAGGAATTAATGTGCCAACATTTTTCCTGGGAATATTGATACTAATGGATGTAGACGAGCCTGCCGGAGCCGAGGCCGGCTGTTGCGATCTGTCCGGTAAAGGCGGGGCTGAGGAAACCGGGGGGGGGGGAATGCTAACCGCAGGGTTTTCATTTTGAGCTTTTGCTTGTGGGGTTTGGGCTGTTCCGGTTACGACATCAGTTTTTTTTTTATCCTGATCTTGATCAGTTGCTATGTTGTTAGGGGTTAAAGGCTGTTGTGCGAGTTGTACGACTGATCGTATATGGCACATCTTAATTAAAGCGAGTTCAACCTGTAAGCGCTGATTCTTGGAATTCTTATAGTTCAGGTCGCAGTTATTTGCCAGATTCAGTGCGGTTAACAAAAACGAAAGTTCAGTTTGCCTGCATTGATCGAGGTATTTTTGCCTGATATTGTCACTAACTTCCAACAGTTTGATGGTTGCAGCATCCTTACCCACCAGAAGATTACGAAAGTGCGTAGCTAAACCATTGATAAAATTATTACCGTCGAAACCATTATTCAGAATTTCATCAAATAACAGCAAAGTCTGGCTCACTTCAGCTGCAGTTAAATGCCCTGTAAGCTTAAAGAAATAATCATAATCTAAAATATTCAGGTTATCAATTACCGCTTTGTACGTAATGTTTTTATTGGCATAGCTGGCAATCTGATCGAACATTGAAAGTGCATCACGTAAACCACCGTCTGCTTTTTGGGCAATTATGTGTAGTCCGTCTGCTTCAAAAGCAATGTTTTCGCGTTCCGCTATTTTAGAAAGGTGTCCGGCAATATCGTCTACCTGAATGCGGTTGAAATCAAAAATCTGGCAACGCGATAAGATGGTTGGCAGGATTTTATGCTTTTCTGTTGTAGCTAAAATAAATATGGCATAAGATGGCGGTTCTTCCAGGGTTTTCAAAAAGGCATTAAATGCACTTTGTGAAAGCATGTGTACCTCATCTATGATGTAGATTTTGTATTTACCGGCTTGTGGCGGAATCCTAACCTGTTCAATTAAGCTCCGGATATCATCAACAGAATTGTTCGATGCCGCATCTAATTCATGTACATTAAAGGAATGTCCGTTTTGAAAAGACTGACAATTGTCGCACTGTCCGCAGGCCTCCATATCAGCTGTAGGGTTAGTACAGTTTATGGTTTTAGCCAGGATCCGTGCGCAGGTGGTTTTACCAACCCCGCGTGGACCGCAGAATAAAAACGCCTGTGCCAGCTGGTTGTTTTTAATGGCGTTTTTTAACGTACCTGTAATATGTTGTTGCCCCACTACGGTTTCAAACGTAGCCGGACGATATTTACGGGCAGAAACAATAAAATTTTCCATCGCCACGAAAATAGGAAAAATTTAGATGTCGCGGGATTGAAAAACTGGAATGTTGAAAAGTTGGGATTCTTACTACTTGCTAACTTATATCGCTACTTAATAATGGACTTCAGCTCATTCCGGTATTCTGATGCGCTTTTCCCGGTAAACTCGTGAAAGATTTTATTAAAATGGCTGAAATTGTTAAATCCGCTTTCGAACGAAATGGCTGTGATGCTGATGTGTTTTTCGGCAAGTAGCTTGGAGGCGTGTACCACACGGTATTCGTTTACAAAACGGGTAAAGGTTTTTTTAGTAATCTTTTTAAAATACCTGCAGAATGCGGGCACCGTCATGCTCGACATTTCTGCGATCTCATCTAGGCTGATTTGCTCCTGGAAATGATCTTTCACGTAATTGAAAATCATATTGATCCGGTCGTTATCCTGAACCTGCATTTCGAGAGAATAATTCAGTGCATTTAAAATTTTATAGTCTGAGGCCTGCTCTAACTCTCTCAGTACGCCCAACAATGCCAGAAGCCTTTCAAGAGGCCATGCGTTATGCATTTTTTCGAGCGTTGGCCCAACAAGCTTCATGGTATCCCTGCCGAAGGCGATGCCATCTTTCGCTTTTTCAAACAAGCTGGCAATACCACGGGTCTCTTTAAGTTTTAAAAATTCTGTTCCCAGAAAATCAGGTCTCATCTGGATCACCACTTCAGTTTTGTTGCCGGTATTGGTATCCGTAAATCCACAATGTGGGATATTGCTGCCAATGAGAATTAAATCACCATCAGTATAATAAGATACGTGGCTCCCGATTTGCCGCTTTCCGGACCCGCCATTTACGAATACCATTTCTATCTCGGGGTGATAATGCCAGAGGTGTGCCTTATTATTCTCGTTCTGCACATATTTAGAATAGGTGAAAGAACTTCCAAATGAGGGTTCTACCACTTCGAAGCCTGGTCTTAATGTTTTCATAATTTTAAACAAAATTCAATTGTAAATATGCTGAATTGATATGGTTATGACAAATGAGTGGTTATTGGGTTAAAATAGCATATATATTGATCAATATTGAATCTTTTTGGCTTTAAAAACTGTCATAATTTAGCATCATAAAATAATTGTACACGCTTTAATCTATTTTATCATGAAAAACGTATTCAAATTCGTAATAATCGCAGCAATCTCTTTAACATCTTCAATTGCTCAGGCAAATGATGGAGATTTTTCGTTAAAATCTAAAAGTGAGAAAGAAAAAACCATCAGTTTTCAAATTAATGAAGCTAATGATTTCAACTTATCAATTACCGGTGCAAATAATGAAGTGTTATTTGAGCAAAAATTATTTGCTAAAGCGAGCTCTACAAAAACTTATGACCTGAATGCTTTGCCAGATGGAAATTATACCATGAAAGTGGAGTCGGGATCAAGACTGGCACAATACGATATCACCATCACAAACAACCAGGCTTTGTTTTCTGCACCGAAAATCACTGAGCTTTACAAACCGGTAATTACTAAAGGTGAAGATGATGTGATCACTTTAAACTTCGAGCAGCCTAAAGCTGGCGAGGTTGAAGTACAAGTACTCAACGAAAGTAATGACGAGCTTTATACTCAGGTATTCAAAAACAAAGCTAAACTGACTAAAAAGTTCAACATCAGCCGTGCCGACGGTAATGCTTTAACATTTGTTGTGAAGTATGACAATCAGACTTATGTGAAAACAATCGAAACTCGCTAATTTTAATAATAAACTAAACAAAGGGAGATGCCGTTAAGGCATCTCCTTTTTTGTTTTATTTCTACTAAAGTTAGATGGCCTTAGGGGTATAATGATTTAGATAGTGTAAGGCTTTATACTTTATTTCAGCTTTTTTCTTCAACACTTTGATTTAAAGAAATATATTGTTACTTTTGCAACCCCGTAATATACCTCGGGATTAAAAAATTAAAAACATAATTTACAACAATGAATCAGTACGAAACTGTTATCGTTCTAACCCCATTGTTATCAGAAGAGGCAGCGAAAGAGGCATTAGCTAAATTCAAAGCAGTTCTTACTGATAACGGTGCCGAAATTATCCAGGAAGATAATTGGGGTTTGAGAAAATTAGCGTATCCGATTGAGAAAAAATCAAACGGATTCTTCAACTTAACTGAATATAAATCTTCAGGAGATTTGATCGCAAAATTAGAGCTTGAATTAAAACGCGATGAGCGTGTGTTACGTTTCTTAACTATCCGTTTAGACAAACACGCTGTTGCTTACAATGAGAAAAAGCGTAGTGGTGCTTTTAACAAAAAAACTAAGGAGGTTGCAGCGTAATGGCAAGAGAACAAATTCAATACGTAACTGCCCCTAAAGTAGAGGATAACCGTAAAAAATATTGCCGTTTCAAGAAAAACGGTATTAAATACATCGATTACAAGGATGCAAACTTCTTGTTGAAATTCATCAACGATCAAGGTAAATTATTACCACGCCGTTTAACTGGTACTTCGTTGAAATTCCAACGTAAAGTGGCTCAGGCTGTTAAACGTGCTCGTCACATCGGTTTGTTACCATTCGTTGCAGATCAATTAAAATAGGAGGCTCAGAGATATGGAAATTATTTTAAAACAAGATATTAAAGGCCTTGGCGAGAAAGATGATTTAGTTACAGTAAAGCCAGGTTATGGCCGTAACTATTTAATCCCTCAAGGATTTGCTGCTTTGGCTACTTCTTCTGCTAAAAAAGTTTTAGCTGAAAACTTAAAGCAAGCTGCATTTAAACAAGATAAAATTAAGAAAGATGCTGAAGGTATCGCAGAGCGTTTAACTAGCGTTAAACTTTCTATCGGTGCTAAAGCTGGCGAAAGCGGAAAAATCTTTGGAGCAGTTAACACTATCCAGATCGCTGAAGCATTAAAAGCGCAAGGTTTTGATGTAGATCGTCGTCGTATTACTTTCGAAACTGAACCAAAATTTGTTGGCGAGTATGTTGCTAACTTAAACTTACACAAAGAAGTGAAAGTTCAGGTTCCTTTCGAAGTAATCGCTGAATAAGCAATCTCGTTAAGGAATAAAAAAAGTCTTCTGATGTTTATCAGGAGACTTTTTTTTTGAATAGCCGATTCTCACATCTCCATTCTCCACTATCCCTTAGGCGTAGTGGGTCTGATTTCTACCTTACTTGGCAAAGTACGCGCCGGCATTGCCAGGAGATCTACAATAAGTTTACCCATATCTTCCGGTTGTATTTTCCAGGCATCGTTTTCAGCATCCGGGTTGTGTGCATTGAAATGGCTGGTTACAGAACCCGGCATAATGGTACTCACCTTTACGCCATATTTTCTTAAGTCCAGCATCACCGCCTGGGTAAAACCCGTTAAGCCGAATTTACTTGCATTATAAGCTGATCCCCCAGCAAAGAAATTAGCGCCAGCTAAACTTGAAATGGTGAAGATGCTCCCCTTGGTTTTTTTGATTTCTTCTACCGAAGCCTTGATGCTATAAAACACCCCCGTTAAATTGGTGTCGATGATGTCGTGCCATAATTCGATGTCCATTTCATCAATCGCGGCAAAGGCACCTACACCTGCATTTGCGATGAGTACATCCAATTGTCCCCATTTTTCGATAATCAGGTTTACTGCGCTCTGTTGCGACTGAAAATCTTTAACATCTGCTTCAATAGCTAAAATATCGCCATTATTGACCAATATTTTCGCTGCTTCATTTGCGCTGTCAATGTTTCTTGAGGTGATGGCTACTTTATAACCTGCTTTTAAAAGGGCTTCCGCGACACCATATCCTATTCCTTTACTTCCTCCTGTTACCAGGGCTACTTTAATACTCATGATATTTCTTTTTTTGAATTAACGATTATAAAGCAAATATGTTTAACTCAATTCGTAATAATCGTAATTGTTTTCAACTGCTACTTACACTATACAGAGGTTTTAAGATTTTGTTACCTTTGCTTCATGGCTAAATCCCGTTCAACACGCTCAAGAGCAAAAAATCCATTATTCAAGAAGATTACCAATATCGTAACTAAAGTATTTCTTTATTTTTTAATGCTTTCTGTAATCTGGGTAATTGCTTACCGCTTTATAAATCCACCCATTACCCTTTTAATGGTGTTGCGGAATATAGAGCGTAAGGCCGACGGAAAGCCTTTTAAAACGGAGAAAAAGTGGGTAGAATTTGAAAATATGTCTGACAACATGAAAAGGGCTGCGGTTTCTGCCGAAGATCAACTCTTTTTAAAGCATATTGGTTTTGACATGAAAGCCATTGAAAAAGCTTTTGCCAGTAATTCGAAGGGTAAAAAAGTTAAAGGGGGGAGTACCATTTCACAACAAACCGCTAAAAATGTGTTTCTATGGCCGGGCCGATCGTGGATTAGAAAAGGTTTTGAGGCTTATTTTACCTTGCTTATCGAAATTTTCTGGAGTAAGGAGCGCATACTTGAAGTTTACCTGAATGTAATTGAAATGGGCGACGGCATATATGGTGCCGACGCGGCTGCTCAGGAATATTATGGTAAATCATGCACCAAATTAACGAAAAGGCAAGCGGCCTTAATTGCTTCATGCTTTCCAAATCCCCGGAGATGGACGCCTAAAAATGCAACGCCTTATATCAGGCACCGCCAGTATCTGATTTTGAGAAATATGAACAGACTTGGCCCGCTGGATTTTTAAAATCTCTTAATCATGGTCCTTATTCCACCTGATTTTGATTCCCCCTTTATCATCATCAACAGCTTTTAGGTGAAGCACAATCCCTTTCATCCGTGCAGCTCTACGCTCTTGATTTGTCAGGTTTTCATCTCCTTTAGGATTTCTTAAGGGAATATCCATCGCCACATCCGTGCCATTACCTAGTGCATAGGTGCCTTTAACATTGAAATTCAGTACGCTTGAATTCACCTGCATCGGACTGATCTCTACTTTATCCCCTTTAATGGTTAACGTACCATCCAGATTTTTAATTTCAACATTCGACATATTTCTATTGGCGAACGCAAATTTTCCAACTTTAACCATAGGCTCGAAGTTTACCAGTGCAGCATTATTAAGGTTAAAAACCACTTTACCACCAATTGAACGGGGGAGGATTTTGCCTGAATGTGATATGCGTCCTGAAATATTCACCAGCGAAGAAAGGTAGCCTTTCAGGTTTTTATTGGTAATGCTATTCTGTCCGAAGTTGTCGAAAGCATAAAAGAAATCTTTAACACTTACATGGCTGATTTTGGAGTTGATCTTAAAGGCATTTGAAGCCGGCTCCTGTAAAATACTGCCTGTCAATGCCAGCGTTCCATTGGCATGTGCTACACTAATTTTATCAAAATAAATGCCCTTGCCTCGCAGCGAAATGTCTGCAACCAGATTTTTTGCCAGGAATTTATCATAGATGGCCTTGCCCACCGTGAGGTTGATATTCATTTTTGATACCTCCAATACATTGCTCAGTTCTTTTGATGCCGCTTTCATCGAATTCCCGGATGAGGAAGTTTTTTTGACCGTACTTCTCGGACCAAGAAAAGGTAAAAACTCATTCAGGTAAAGTTGCGGACTATGCATCTTCAGATTCACCTGAATTTTATCAGGGGCGGTATAATAAAGGTTCGCAAAATTGGCAATAAAGCAACTTACATTCAGCTCACTTTTTCCAAGCTGAAAATGTCCGTTCTGGATAGAAAGGTCATTCTGATTGAAATTCATATTCAAAGCACTTTTCACCAGGTGTAATTTCCTTGGTACATATAAAATATCAGCATCTGCAATTTTAATACTGCCTGAAACCACGGGTTTGGTAAAACGGAAGTTGTCAATATCAGCCTTACAATATAACCTTAAATCTGCTGTGCCCTGTTTAAATTCAAAGTCTTGGGTACCTAGAGAATTGTTTAGATTAGTGAGCGGAAACTGGGAAGTCACCAGGCCGGTTGCTATCGGTTGCGCGAGATTGGTAACCGTAAAACTGTCAATTTTCAGCGGGGCGTTAAAGTATTTTGCTGTAAGTCTGTGAAATTTAATGGCCGAATTTTCATCTCCAATAATGCCGCCACTAGTATCCTGATTGGTAAAAGACCCATCAAAGTTTGCGGCGGTGAGTTTACCTGCAGGAATAGAAATGATATTGTCTCTAACTTTTATACCTACTTTGATCAATGGATCTCCGTATTTGCCTGAGCCATCATCTACGATATTCCCACGAATGTTGATGGGTTTTTCAATTCCGAATTTTAGTAACTTAGAAGAAATGTTGGGTGAAAGCAGCATCGCTACGTCTTTAAATAATATGTCATCAACAGCAATACTGATTTCGAAGGCAGATTTGCCCAAATCTATTTTAGCGCCGATTTTAAAAGGATGGTCACCAATATTCAGTATTTCAGGATTCAGGATTACGGCATCCTGCTCCCGGCTATAGTGTGCCGATAACGTTCCTTCCAGGGATTTATCTTTAAGAAAGCTGCCCTTTCTTGTATTAAATGCAAAGCTGTTTACCTGTGTTTTAAGTTTAATTTTACCTGTCCACCCGCTATCCGGATATTGCATCCTACCCTGAATCTGATCGATATTGAAGTTAAATAGTTTAAACCTTTTTTGATTGTCCAGAATCAGGCTTACTTTATTGAAATCGATCTTTTTGATGGCAAGAGCAGAATTTTTGGATGGAGATTTATCTGTTGCTGGTTCCTTTTTGTTGCTTTTAAAAATACTCGTGTTGCTGTAGCCTGTAGAATCGGTATAGATGTATATATTGGCATTGTTAATAGCGATCTGGTTAATATTTATATTTCCGACAATTAGTGACAGGACATTAAGGGATACATCAATATCCTGAGCTTTTAATAAATCATGTTTGTGGGTAGACCAGAGACTGTCGCGAAGCAGCACGCCATTCAAAGAGACAGAGACGCCTGGAAAACTTTTTAATAATGTAGGCTCCATACTTGTCGCCGTGATTTCCCCATTAAGGTTTTTGTTCAGCTGGGTAAGAATGGTACTTAATATTTCTTTCTTATTCCGGCTGACGTAAAAGGCGCCAGCAAGCCAGGTCAAAATCACCAGGATAACTAAAGCGGAAAGAATTTTCAGTGAAATTTTGAGCCAGCGTTTCATACACATTATTTTGGTTGAAACAATATAATGCTTTTTGAGACACATTTGTTTTACGCATACTCAAAATTAACATACGTAAGAGTTGTATGATTCTATGCAGCTGTTAAAGCAGGTGCGCAAAAACAGTAGAATGCCAACTATTTTTGAATGGAACTTCCCATTTCTGATTAAGATCTTCAAGGGTTAGTACCATGTTATTGAATACAATGGTATCGGGGGTAATCTGTTTGATATTGACAAGGGTTTCAAAATCTTCTTTATTGGTAACCTTTACATCCTCATTCACCTTATAGGCCATGTTGAAGCGATTGAAAAGATCCACGTGATATTCCTGTTCAATTTCTTTAATGAGTCGAACTGAGCTGTCGATAGAACAGCCAGTGACATTTGCCTGAGTTTCATCTACCACGAGAATGATGAAATAACCATAACGGATTTCTGCAGTTGCCAGTAATTCATTGCCGTGGGCTTTCCACTGATTGGTAAAAACAGCTAATTTATCAATAATCTGATTTTCTTCTGTAGAAGTAAATTTGCGATCACTTTGGTATACCCAAACTCTGGATTGTGGAGAAAAACTCATATACAAATTTAGTATTTTAATTAATTTGCTGTCATTAAAACGTTGTCACTATGAAAAAGTTTACACTTGGCTTGAAAATATCGCTTTGTTCGGTATTCTGCGTAGGTTTATTTGCTTTTTCTGATCCTGAAACCATGGAGCAATATGCTGGGTTTCTTCAAAAAACACTGCTTGATCATTACGATGCTTCACAGGAAAACAGCCAGATTAAATCTTATGAACTCAATGTTACTAACAATGGTTTCTGCCGGTACAAGCGTTATTTCAAAAGCGGCAAAACAGAATATTTCGCGTTTAAATTATCTAAATTCAAAGACATGAACTATCTGGGGGACGCGAGTGCAGGTAAGTTATTCCTCCAAACCAAAGGTGATGATATCATCGTGCAGACCTATAAAGATAAAGGCGGGGATGTGGATTCGATGACAACTCAACTGATGATCCCTCTAAAGAATGTGGAGGCAGAAGATCTGAACCTCATCCGCGATAATCTGGAGCGGATTACTAAGTTACCATTGAACCCCTAGATACCCATTCGCTCAATCACTCATTCTCTTATTAGGCTATTCTCTCACCCGATCATTACCGCTAAAGTCCGTTTGCCCTTGCAGTGATTTCTGCAATATCAAGTACTTTTACTTCCTGCTCCTTATCTTTTAGTTTAACCCCGTCGCTCAGCATGGTCATGCAGAATGGACAACCTGCTGCAATAAATTCAGGTGCAGTTTCCAATGCTTCTTCTACGCGTTCCACATTGATGTCTTTTTTCCCTTTCTCAGGTTCTTTAAACATTTGTGCACCGCCCGCACCACAGCACAGACCATTGCTTTTGCAGCGTTTCATTTCTACCAGTTGGGCATCCAGTACTTCTAAAGCTTTACGCGGGGCTTCGTAAATTCCGTTTCCGCGTCCCAGATAACAAGGGTCGTGATAGGTGATTTTTTTACCCTTAAAGCTTTCGCCACCTTCAGCTTTTAATTTGCCTTCATTAATCAGATCCTGGATGAGCTGCGTGTGGTGGATTACCTCGTAGGTGCCGCCTAGTCCGGGGTATTCATTTTTAATAGTATTGAAGCAATGCGGACAACCGGTAACAATTTTTTTGATGTTATAGGCATTGAGTACCTCGATGTTGGTCATTGCCTGCATTTGAAAAAGGAATTCGTTTCCGGCGCGCTTTGCAGGATCACCCGTACAGCTTTCTTCCGTACCGAGCACCGCATATTTGATGCCTACATGATGCAAAATCTTACAGATATCACGGGTGATTTTTTGTGCCCGCTCATCGTAACTTCCGGCACAGCCCACCCAAAATAATATTTCTGGTTCTTCTCCTGCGGCCATTAGTTCGGCCATTGTGGGTACTTTAAATTCCATCTTTTTATTTAGTATCTAGTATTAAGTATTGCCCGACTACTTCTCCTCTGCCCAGTTAAAACGATCGGCAGGTGAGTACTTCCAGGGTGCCTGATTGTTCTCAATGTTTCCCATCATCGCATTAATGCTTGACGGGGCTTGCGATTCTTCCATCACTGCAAAGCGGCGTAACTCCGTAATGATTTGCAATGGGTCGATATTTACCGGGCAGGCTTCTACGCAGGCATTGCAACTGGTACAAGCCCATATTTCTTCTCTGGTAATATAATCATCAAGCAATGATTTTCCATCCTGATGCTCCGCGCCATTTTTATCAATATTTTTGCCGATCTCGGTAATCCTGTCACGGGTATCCATCATAATCTTTCGTGGTGAAAGCAGCTTGCCTGTAATGTTCGCGGGACAAACGGAGGTACAGCGACCACATTCCGTACAGGTATAGGCATTCATCAGGTTTACCCAGGAAAGGTCAGTGGCATCTTTAGCCCCGAACTTACCAGGAGTGGTTTCAGCAGGAACAAACGAAGGATCGAGCATTGCCTTTACTTCATTCGTTACCGATTCCATATTGGTGAAACCACCTTTAGGCTCCAGGTTTGAAAAATAGGTATTTGGAAAGGCAAAGAGAATATGGAAATGCTTTGAGTAGGGGAGATAGTTTAAAAACGCTAGAATGCCAATGATGTGAAACCACCAGCAACCTCGTTCAATAATCACTAATGCATTTTCTGTTGAAGGCAACATGTTCATCAGGTACTGACTCACCGGGAAATTACCTGCAACAACGTAATGCCCTGAACCCAATACCTGTAATTTGGCGTCAGCCGCATTCATCAGTAAGAAGGCACTCATCAAAAGGATTTCAGTGAAAAGGATGTAGTTGGCGTCAGACTTCGGCCATCTGGTCATCTCTACTCCCCTGAACCGTTTGAGCTTTAATACATTCCTGCGGATCAGGAAAATCGCACAGGATACCCAAACGGTAAGTGCCAGGATTTCAAAAGATCCGATCAGGAAGTTATATAAACCACCTAAACCATGGAAAATGCGATGGGTACCAAATATACCGTCGATCATGATTTCCAGTACTTCGATGTTGATGATGACAAAACCGATGTATACAAAAAAGTGAAGAAATGCCGGGATTGGACGAACGACCATTTTCGACTGACCAAAAGCCACACGAATCATGGTCATTAAACGTTTCTGAGGCTGGTCCTTACGGTCGGCCGGTTTTCCTAAACGGATGTTGCGGATAATTTTACGCAGATTCACTGCAAACAGCACTGATGCTGCCAGTGTAATTACTAGAAAAAGGATCTGAGCCACCATGCAAAATTAGATTGTTAACGCTAAATTATGATATTAATCCTAATAAAATACTATGCATGCATAAAAAAATAGTGAAAATTTATTGTTTGTATTCATTCTAAGGAGTATTTAATGATGCAGGCAAAAATTAATTTGTTGATTATCAATGGATGAATGAAATATTCGAAAAAAAGTTTTGCTTTTGGAAAAAGAACACTACATTTGCAATCCCAAACGGGAGGTGCCATAGCTCAGTCGGTAGAGCAAAGGACTGAAAATCCTTGTGTCCCTGGTTCGAATCCAGGTGGCACCACTTCCAAAAGCCTTTCAGTAATGTTAGGCTTTGTTTTTGGAATGCCCTCCAATGGAATTGGAGAGATAAATTTTTAAAGTTATTGCATTTGCAGAAAAGAATCTTAGATTTGCAGACCTTAACAAACGGTGCCATAGCTCAGTCGGTAGAGCAAAGGACTGAAAATCCTTGTGTCCCTGGTTCGAATCCAGGTGGCACCACATTAAAAGCCTTTCAGAAATGAGAGGCTTTTTTATTTTTATCTCGCTCGTTATTTACTCATAATCATTGCATATCAACATCCAAAAGCAATTTAATCGGCAGATTTAGTTAATTCACCGATACATTGGTGGTTACATATCATAAATACTTGTATATTGAGTTGTTGTTTTGAGTTTTTTACTTTTGCAAACAACCAAACTCGATATCAATACGTATTTAAAAAAATACACCACCTACATGAAGAATAATAAACTAGTGAGCACACTGATTCTGGCGACTATCGGAATTGGTTTTATAATGTCGTGCAAGAAAACTTCAGTTACACCCGAAGCTACTACCACAACGACTACCACTACTACAACCGCTGTTTCGGGCACCCGCGCGGAATTGACAAAAGATTCTATCTTTTTGTATGCGAAGGAGCTTTACTACTGGAATAGCTCTTTGCCTACCTACGAGGTGTTCAAGCCACGTGCTTTTGCCTCTAAAGATGCTGAGCTATATGCCTTGACCCAGTATTCGCTTGACCCAACTACCGGAAAGCCTTACGAATATGTAAGCACTTCCAGTGAGCCTAAGTATTCGTTTTTTGATTACACCTCTACCACAGGAAGCACCGGAGTGTTAAAGGCCGATTTAAATGGTACCTCTACAGACTACGGTTTTTCAGTGATGTATAATACCAAGACGGATTTGCGTGTGAAATATGTTTATCCGAATTCTCCTGCTGCACTCCAGGGGTTGACCAGGGGATGTCAGATCACCAGCATCAACGGTAGAACCGACCTGACTTATGACACGGCACTTATTCCGTTTCTGAATAGCGCAATTTTTGGTACCAATGCAAGTGTAAGTTTGACTTTTACCGATTTAAACAAAGTGTCAAAAAGCGTTGTTGTTACCAGCGCTAACTATACCGTTAATCCGATTTTATATACCCATGTTTATACAGTAGGTACCAAAAAAGTGGGATATATTGTATTTAATAGTTTTACCAATAACGTTACTTCGGCGTTGAGTACCACTTTCTCTGATTTTGCAAGTCAGGGTGTAACCGAGCTGGTGGTTGATTTAAGATATAATGGCGGGGGTTATGTTTCAACCGCTACGCAAATCTCTAACCTTGCTGTACCCGCAGGAAAAACCGGTACAACCATGTTCACTTATTATTATAACAGTTACCTGCAGGGTTTAACTACTACGGCCGCCAGGAAGGCGTCTATTCTGGTACATCAGCCACTGCTTGATGCTGCCGGAAAACTGCAGACTTTTACCACCGGGGTAAACGGTAAGTACGCTACCTACGCAGATCTTAATTATTTGCCTACAGCCTCTGATAACATTGAGAAGTTTGCCAAATCGGGATCACTTGATTTAAGCAGGATCTACTTTCTGGTTACCGGATCTACAGCCTCGGCAAGTGAGCTTACTATTAATAACCTTCGTCCGGTGCTCGACGTAAAAATTATTGGTACCACCACCTATGGCAAACCTGTTGGCTTTTTTCCCGTAAGGATTGAGAATTTTGATATGTACATCCCGGAGTTTGAAACAAAAAATCAGGCCGGTACGGGTGGGTATTATTCGGGACTTACGCCAGATAAGGAAGCTTATGAAGACCTTACAAAGGCCTGGGGTGATGAGAGCGAAACGCTGCTATATTATGCCTTACTATACGCGAAGAGCGGCAGCTTTGTCACCACTGCAGCGAAAACAGCAAGTTTGAAGGTTTCATCCACCACCATGCCGGCACAATTATCAAGTGCTGAGATTAAAGCCGTAGCAGAAAGCCTGGATCAAAATGGTTTTAAAGGAATGCTCGCCAGGCCTGAAAGGAAATTTTAAATAAAACAAAGAATCCCGCTACTGGCGGGATTCTTTGTTTTACAACAATATTTTACTGCTGATATCTTTATTAATGGTGATGTAACCCGGATACTTCACTGGTGTATTGCCCAGCATAAAGGTTGGTTTAATTTTAATGGTTAGCAGTCCGAGTTTTTCATCTTTAGATGAAGCGCCTTTTTGTGCTGCCTTGATGATGTCGTTAAACACATTGCCATTTGAAACTAAGCCGTAAATATTACTGGTCAGCTGAACCGGAACGGTAACGGTTTGTCCTTGTGCAATACTCACATTCTGGTTCACTATCCCTTCTGCCAGATCGGTATTATTCACAAGTATTTTATATTCAAACTGGTTAATAGCTGCCAGGTTGCCTGAAGGATTCGATATTTCAAGATTAAGATTTGCACGCAGCGGAATGTCTTTTCTCAATAAACCCAATGCAACTCCCGGTAGGCTCGTCAGATTAAAGCTTTGCTCGTTAAGCAGTTTTTTTACATCTGTACCGGCAATACTAACCTGTTGCACACCAGTGATGCGGTATTTACAATCTTCGAGCGCTTTGATTTGTTGCGCCTGCCTGTTGATGCCACAGCTCCAAAGGGTTAGGGCAATAAAGCCAATTAATAATGTGTTTTTCATGTTAATCATAACGCCAAATTAGTAAAACTATTTCAGCTGTAATGTGCGTTAACAAAATTTAAGGTTTAAGCACTTGGCGTGATGGTTTCAATCTGATCCCGTTCATCATCAGCATCGTCATTTCCTCCCTCATCAGAATGGTCATCGGGAGTTGCTTCTGCACTGTCAGCCGGTTTTGCACTATCAGCTGGTTCTGTATCTTCAGCTGGTGTTTCCTGCTCTTCAGCTGACTCCGCTTCCTTTGGTTGGTCTTGAGTGGTTCCGGAACTATCCGGCACCTGATCCGCAGCCTCACTCACTTTTTTCTCATGTGTGGATGGCACAACTGTCTCTATTTCCAATTGCGCGTCGTCAGTAGGTTTTGGCTGATTATCTTTCTGATCGATATTTTTTTCCTCGTTTTCCATAATTTACTTTTCTATATAAATACGATCAACTAGGTTTTTGTTTGATTTCGTTTTCCTGAATGTGCATTATAAATAACGAACATACTGTTTTTCAGGCTGATGAAATTGAGATTCTGTTCCTAACTATTAGAGATTAGTCTTGGATGTGCTGAGGTGTCTGAGGTGATAAAAAACCAGTGGCCTAATATATGTCGGGTGCTATAATTATTTCGGAGCGCCTAAATTAAATTGCGCGTAATCTTTCCTTTAATAATATACAAGGCCATGATACTTTCCTTAGCGATAATAGTGTCTCCTTTAAAATTAGGGTTCGATGAACGAAGGATCAGCTTATTTTCATCGCTGTGTTGGTGTATCAGTTTGATGCTCCTCAGGTGATTTGCTTTTTCATCAGTCATGATGACATAAGCTTCGCCCCATTGTAATATTTCGAAGTTGGTAATTTCCCTTACGGCAATAATTTCGCCTGAGGCATATTTGGGATACATGCTGTCGCCATACACCGGCAGGTAGCAGGTACAATCGTTAAAAGGTTTATAGTTGACAAAGTATTCAGCTTGTTCATCACCAAAAGAGCGAATGTCATTATCAGAGAGGCTTACGTTGAAGTAAGGCACGCCTTCTTTGGATTCGGATACGACGGGACCTTTTTTCAGAAAAGGCTCACCTTCTCCGGTTTCGAGCCAGTTAATGTTCACATTGAACTTAAAATCAAGCCGTTCTTTAAATGGGTTCGTAATAGGCCTTTTTCCGCTAATCATGGGAGAGATTGTTCCAGGTTCCAGATTTAAACCGGAAGCAAAATCCTTTTGAGTTTTAAAGCCGAGCTTATCCATAAGGATTTTAAGACGCTGATTTTCAGAAAGCATAAGTATGTTAATAACTTTTTCTAATTATTATTAGATAATCTAATTATTCTTTGTATGTTTAAACTATCATCCCGCAAGATAATTAAAATGTGAAATAAACAAATGATTATGAAACGCAATGATGAAATCAAAATGGATGATTATCCATTCTTGTGGACTTTTTCAAACTTCAGCAGTTGGGATGGGGTAGCCTGCGAAATCGACTTCCTGGATGATTGGTTACAAATGCTCATCGATCCTGAGTATCTGCCTGAAGGGGAGCAACTATCGAGAACAATGTTATTTTATGATGACCTTGTTGATCTGTTTGATTCTGCTTATAGGTTTAATAAAGCAGTAGCAAAGGGCGGACAGCATCTGGTGAAATTATCAACCCTAAGCCAATATGAGCTCTTTTTGGAAAATGATTGTATCCCATATCGAACCAGGTACCTCAATGAAAAAGAAAGACTGAATCCCTCGCTTTGCCTGGCTTTTATTGAAGACAAAGGGAAATTGAAACTGCTTAAAGAGAAACTGGCCCGCTGGTTTAAATATAGCTTACTGGCTACTGAATGTAATGAGCTTAGTGACCTTCTTTTTCCATTACTCACCAATATCCGCAAACTAATTGAGGCTACTTTTTTACTGAAAGAACGTTTGAAAGAAACTGCTTATCAGACTCCCCACCGGCTGACTTTTAAAGATACCTGCCCCTATCTGCTAAGTGATGATATGCTTCACAATCCATACTTACAGGTCATTGAATTTTTCGAGGGCGCAAGCCTGCATGGCGCCCGGAGAGACTTACGTGAATGGCTGAAGGCTTGTATGACGGATGGAGTTCACCTAAAGCCTGGTGACATGAATTATAGTTTCGAGCGGCTAACGCTTTTGATACAGGCGGCACATCTGATTGTCGAACATAAGCTTCCCTATCGTCAGCAAAAGGAGTATTGTACAAACAAATTTACTTTTGGCGACTGGATTCAAGGGGTGAGGGAACGCCAATTGGAAGAAGATTATACGGGGATTAAGGAATATGAGCTAACCGTACTCACTGCCGCGGAAATCCAGCATCCGCTTGAAGCGCTTGCCCCTTTGGTAGATTTGGAAAGTATAAAGGAGATGCGGTATGGATTAAAGGAATGGCTTTATTATGCAGGAACCGACGGCGATCCGCTGGCACTGGCCGATGATACCTTTGGTTTCCCGCTCTTTGAAAAGCTGGAAAAACTGGTTGAGTTGTGCTTTGTGCTCGTCGTACTTCAAACTAAAGGAATGAAGAGAGAGGAGGTGGAAAATGGAAAATAAAAGTAAAAGCCGGTTTGAAGATACCTGCCCCTTACTGCTGGAGCCACATATGGAGATGAATCCCTACCGTCAGATTATGGAATTTTATCACGGCGCAAGCTTGCATGTATACAGAACTGAGCTGCGTAAGTGGCATAATGCCTGTATGGCGAACGGACTTAAAATCAAAAAGGCAGGCCCGCTGGTTTACTTTCATCAGCAGCTCAGTCAGTTGCTACAGGCCTGTTACTTAATCACTACGCAGCAGCTCCATTATGTTCCCGAAGCGAGTTACAGCGATAGCGAACCGACTTTTGGTGATTGGATTATGAGGGTGTGGGCGCGGGCCATTAAGGAAAAAGATAAGGGATATAAAGAATACCAACTCCTGAGGCTTAAAAAGAAAGAGATGAAGAATCCATTAAAAGCACTCACACCAATCGTTACCCTTGAGAATATTACCAAACTGAGGTATGGATTATCGGAATGGCTATATCTTGGCTTGGTTAAAGACGATAATCTGGCCATGATTGACGCTAAATATGGGTTTCCCCTGCTCAAAGAGCTCGAGAAAATACTTGAACTTAGTTTTATCCTGGTCGTGCCGCAAGCGATTCAATATTTGAAAAAAGAAACGGAGGCTGGAAATGACTAAAGATGTTGAAGAGGGTCTTTCGAAAACCAAAGCAGTCCCTGCCAAAGCGCTTACCGCCAGGCAGAAAGAAGCAGCTGTTAAAAAGTTTGTAAAGCTTTTGGTTACGGTTATCCCGGTTTCCTGTATATTCAGATGCAGGCCAGCGGGACAGACCATACGCTTAATTGTGGTGTTGGATAAGTTCAAGTATCAGGTGATAGATGAAACCAAACGGATTTTATCTTTTATCACTCTTGACCAACCTGAGGTAGAAATCCTTTATCAGACCTATGGATTGCTCAATGATCATTTAACCCGGGGACATGCATTTTACTCCAGAGAATGCGGCAGTAGTCAATGCATTTACCTGAAAGCCGAAGCGCATCAACTACCGGAAACTCCGGAAGAGTTGATTGAAGAAGCAATGCTTAATACCGAGGCCTATCTGAATATGGTTTTTGCCAGAATCAACGAGTTCATGGAAACAGCGACGGAGCTCATTAAATCCAATAAGCTGACGCTGGCTGCTTTTATGCTCCATCAAAGTTGTGAGCAACTGTACCGCTTAGTTGGTTTGGTATTCTGGGGCAAAGAAATCCGGAGCCACCAGTTGCCGGACCTGCGTAAAACGGTAAGTTTTTATTTTCCTGAGGTTCGACAAATTTTTCATGAGAAAGAAAGAAAGGAGCTCCAATACCTGGCGCTGCTGCAAAGTTCCTATCTGGGTTTTCGGTATGAAGATGATTTTAGTGTGGAGCTGAATGATGTGGTGTATATGAGGGATAAATTAGTGGAATGGGTTGAGAATTACGATTTGCTATTAAACCATTTAGATTTACGCGAAATTAAGTCTAAACATGCGACAACAGGAAGTCAGCATCAATATTAAGTTCTTTATGCACAGCTTTCAAAAAGTCTACGTCTACCCTTTGTTTGCCATTAAGTATTAGCGAGAGTTTAGCAGGACTCACATGAAGTTTTTTAGCCATATCCGCCTGTTTGATTTTCATTTCAAACATTCGCATCTCAATCATGCCGGATAAGCTGTCTGGTTGCTCGATGGTGTACATTTGTTGCTCGTAAGCTTGCGCAGAAAGCGCCAGTTTACGGATTTCTGCCAATTCATCCATAGTTGCTGTATCACTTCCCTTTGCCATTAAAACATCAATCTTAGCCATCACTGCTTCGTAATCTGTTTTATTCTTTATTTTATTATTGCCTTCCATAAACTTTAATTATTAAATAAGTCTTTCAATTAAATTACTGAACAGTCTTTTAGCTTATCATAGTGAGCATGGGTTCCAACAAAACGAATGTATACCGTCCTGATGTCGAAAAAGATCATGGCTATAAGCCTATAGTGATTTCCTTTAATATTAAAAACAAATCTGTCATTGCCAATCGCATCTACGCTACCAAAAAACTGTTTCATATCATGAAAATCTGACCAATCAGATTGATTTACTAATCTATACCAATTATTTAATGAGTCTTTTGCCATAGAATGAGCAGTATAAAACTCCTTTAACGTCCCATAACTAATAACGACCATACCAATTAATTGTTTAGTAAAGTTAATAAAAATTTAGAAAATCTAAATAATACGTATCAATATCATCTATCAAGGCAGAAAACAGATACAATTAGAGGGAAAAATATCTGCAAGCTGCAGATTTAATCATCAGAAAACCGCCCTCCTGGTGGGTTTACGGGGATTTTTGCGCCAAAAAGCGGGTTTAAATGGGTTTTGGCTGGGTTTTCCTTGCTTTTACCCAAACAATACCCAAGGAATGTGCAAGGAATGTCCAAGGAAAGTGCAAGCGAGTTACCTGCCGTGGTACTACGAACCTCCTACTGTGGTCGAATGGAAGGTGAAAGTCAATTGAATTGAATAAACCAATTTATCGTTTTTTCTTTTCAAACGTTTTTGGATCGTTTCGTTTAAATCTCTGCAAGATAATTCTATTTTTGAGGAAAATAAAATCATGGCCATCATTTACCGGGAAATACAAGAAGAAGATAATTTCAAGCTCGCAGAACTGATCAGGACTATTCTCAGGGAATTTAAGATCGATAAGCCTGGAACAGTTTATACCGATCCAACGACCGATCATTTATCAGGTGTTTTTGAAACCAGTGCTTCTGCGTATTGGATCGCCGAAGAAGACGGAGAGATCATCGGAGGTTGTGGCATATATCCTACTGAAGGTTTGCCGGAAGGCTGTGTGGAGCTGGTAAAGCTTTATACCGCCGCACAGGCGAGGGGTAAAGGTGTGGGCAAAACCCTGATGCAAAAAAGCATCGAATCTGCCCAGCACTTTGGCTATGATGAAGTTTACCTTGAATCTTTTCCGGAGCTTACTACAGCGATATCCATGTATGAGAAAGCAGGGTTTAAAAGGTTGTCTGCCGCACTAGGCAATTCCGGGCATTTTGCCTGTAACGTATGGATGCTGCTGGTACTTTAGCCACAGGGGCCGGATTACCTACCTTATCCTCCAACCCTGTTCTCTTCTTCACCAGTGCCTGTTCTCCTGCTGCGGGCAGTTTTAATTTTCATATTACCGAATTTATAGCTCAGGTTTACTGAGATTTTCCGGTTTTCCCATTCGTTTTGCCAGTAGGTATTGATGTTGTTATAAGCCAGGATTGCCCTGAATTTGCCGGTAGCAAACACATCATTCATCCTCACTGAAATTGTTGCATTCTTTTTCCAGAAGGTTTTCTTTGCCCCAACACTCACGGCATAGTTTTCTAAAGTACGGTACAAGCCTGAAACCGAAGGGGCTTCATAATAACCATATAGCGTTAAGGAATAGTTTTTTGGTAAGGTAAAAGTATTGTCGCTGCTTACGCCCCAGCTCCATTTAGATACATTATAGCCTGATCCCTGAACCGGCGATGTAATTTTGTTGTACGATGCAGACAGTTCTGTATTGTTATTCCACCATTTTACCACATCAAAAGGACTCCCGGTAGCAAAATACAAACTCGTTTCTTTATTCAGGTTTTCCGGGCGACTTAAACTCTCTTTGGTGGCATCGTTCTGATAAATCACATTAGATTGTGATCCGTTCACAGTAGCGTAGCTTACAGTTAATACCCTGAAATTTTTAAGATTGTAATTCAGTTCAAAGTTATCTGCATAGGAAGGCTGTAAAAGGGGATTGCCCTGGAGTGCAGTATATGGATCGGAGTAAAAGGCAAATGGATTTAAACTGCTGTATGAAGGACGATTGATGCTCTTACGGTAGGATGCGGCAAGCTGATTGTCTTTATTGATTTTAACCAATGCCGATACATTAGGGAATAGCTTCCAGTAATTTCGCCTGATGCTGGTATTTGATCCTGAAGAGAAACCGTTTCCGCGGGTTTGCTCTACACGGGCGCCGATTTTAAAATCAAAGTTTTTAAGGCTCTGGTTAAGGGAAACGTAACCTGCATTGATGTTCTCGTTGTAGCTGAATAAATTGGTTCTCCGGGGATCGTTAATCCATCCTGCACTTTTAAGTGAATCAAACTGTACATCGCTCAACGATTTTACCCAGCTGCTTTTCAGGCCTGCTTCCAGTTTCAGGCTTTTGCTGAAAGGGTGGGTGTAGTCTAGTTTCAGTGCATATATGTAAACTTCGCCCATGCCATTGTCGCGGAGCTGAACAGGCGGGCCTGTTAAATTTCCGTTTCCATCCAGGTAAGTGTTGGTGAAGGAAGAAATCCTGTCAGTGGCATAATTTACATAATCTGCATCAAAGCCCAGTTCCCGGCCCGCGGTATCAATCTTAAAGCGATAGTTGAAATTTAAGGCGTGGTTATCTGATCCATTATCCTGTGGATTAATCATGTTCACCACGCCTTGTTTAACGCCTTGTGCATCGTAGTTCGGCGAATTGCTGTCAACGTTGGTTTTAACCGGTGAGGTGTAGCCTTTAAACATCAATCCGATGGTATGTCGTTCATTCAGAAAATAATCTGCCCCGGCCGAATAGTTTAAGCTATTGGTAATGGGATGCCAGAAATTAACCTGATTGAAAGTTTCTGCACCGATGGTACGATTCAAAGTTAGCCGGTTAAAGGAATTATAGTGTCCTGCATTTAAACGCACGTAGCTGCTTAGCTTCCCATCGTTGTGGTTCAGATTTACTCCGCCATAAATTTTTTCATATTTTCCGTAGCCACCACCAAGATTGGCGTTGCCATTGGTGCCTTCCATTCTATTTCTTTTAAGCTTAATATTAATGAAACCACCGGTGCCTGCAGCATCGAACGATGCCGGTGGGTTTGAAATCAGTTCGATTTTACTGAGCACCGATCCGGGAAGCGATTTAAGGTATGTGGTAAGTTCTGCTCCGCTCATATAGCTTAACTTTCCATCAATCATTACATTCACACCGCTTTTTCCTTTCATGATGATGTTTTCATCTTTGTCAAGCTTAATGCCCGGCGCCCTGCTGATGACTTCTAATGCATTGTCGCCCGCAGTATTCATTTGCTCCACGTTAACAATGGTGCGGTCGGCCTTCTGGTCAATTACCGGCATTTTGGAAACAATGTTCACATCTCCCAGGTTCGTCGACTGATCCAGCAAAGCAATTGTGGGAACCGTGAAACGCTCTTTATTAATTTCGAAGGGGGCAGAATGGTTTTTCTTATAGCCAATCATCAATGCCTTGATTATATATTTTCCTTGTTTTACAGTACTGAACTCGTAAAGTCCGTTTTTGTTGGTCGACTGCAAGCCCATCGAAACCGAATCGGGTAGCCTGATCAGCGAAACAGAGGCATAATCCAGGGGTTTTTTATTTTGATCGGTAATGATGCCGCTTACTTTTACAGTTTGTGCGCTTACCTGAAAATACGTGAAGATAATTAAAAGCGTGCTGAGTGTTTTAGAGAACATATTCATATGGTTGTGTTTAATTGACAGTTCAAAAGTGCAAACGTTGCCTGTTCAGGAAAATAAAATAATCCCAAAGCCTGAGATTATTATCCCAACCCTCATTTTCAATACTTTTTGGTTTTATCCCTCAAAACCCGGTGTTGGGATAATTTTTATTAGGTTTGGAATAAGAAGATTTATCCGCTCAAAAGCTTTATATAGTTTTAGAACATGAAAAAAATCAAGACGATTCTGATCCATATTATTTGCTGGTTGCTGGTTTTAGGTTACCTGTATGGTGGAGCCCTGCTGAATGGCATTACCTTTAACCGGGCCGCCTTCAATATATCCATGAACTTTACCCAGCTGGTGCAGTTTTATATCTGTTACCTATGGGTGTATCCAAAGTTTTTAAAAAGAGACAAGATTGTGCAGCTGATAGCCGGAATTTTATGTGCAATGGCCGCCTTCATTGCCATCCGCTATTCGATTGAGGAAGTATTGTATTTGAAATGGTTCGGCATTCACAACTATAGCGACGATACCACGGCATGGGCCTACATATCAGATAATATTTACTGGAGTATTGCTTTCGTGGTTGTTCCCGCTGCAGTATATGGGATACAAATGAGCTTTATAACAGAGCGGATGAATCTTAAGCTTAAAGATGAAGTGGTTAAGGCTGAACTGATGTTTTTAAAATCGCAGATTAACCCACATTTTTTATATAATACGTTGAATTATGTTTACTCGCTGGCTATTCCGGTTTCAGATAAGCTGGCAAATGCAGTGTTAAGGTTATCAGACCTGATGCGCTATACTTTACATGAGAGCCCTGATGGAAAAGTAATGTTAGATAAAGAAGTTGAATATCTGGAAAGCTATATCGAATTGTTCAAAATGCGTTTTGAGCCTCATTTTTTTGTTGATTTTAATACCATGGGTGTAACCGGCCAGAAAGTAGCGGCTTTGATGCTGATTCCTTTTGTGGAGAATGCTTTTAAACATGGGGTGGTCAACGATGAAAAATATCCTGTCCGGATTAAATTAAGGGTGGTAAATAAGCGCTTAAGTTTTGAAGTCAGCAATAAAATTAGCCGTGCTGAGAAAGATCATTCCAGTGGGGTAGGTTTGGTTAACCTGCAAAAAAGGCTGAATCTGATTTATCCGGACCAGCATGAGTTACTGGTGTCCAACAATGGGAATACCTACAAAACAACTTTAATACTAAATATTTAATTTTACCCGCCTTATCCGAAATATATGATCCGTTGCTTAGCTGTTGATGATGAATCTTACGCGTCAGATATCATTGCTGCCTTTATCAGTAAAACACCATTTCTGGAACTCGCTGGCACCACCACAAATGCCTTCGAGGCTTTAAACATGGTGCAGGAAGGAAAAGTAGATCTCGTTTTTCTGGATATACAGATGCCCGAATTAACGGGCATTCAGTTTCTGAAAATCTGTGGTGGCAAGTGCAAAGTCATTTTAACTACAGCTTATCCTGAATATGCCCTGGAAGGTTTCGACCTGGATGTGGTTGATTACCTGCTCAAACCCATCTCTTACGAACGTTTTTATAAGGCTGCACTGAAAGCCCAACAGATTCTTTCTCCGCCGCAATATGAAGTGATGAATGCGCCTGTGGCTGCTGCGGCCAGTGATTTTATATTTATCAAAGGTGAAACGAAAAATAAATTTATCAAAGTCAATTATGATGATATCATGTACATTGAAGGCTTGAAAAACTACGTTTCAGTTTATACGCCATCACAACGGATTATTACCTATCAGGCTTTGCGCGAACTGGAGATTGATTTGCCCAAACCTCCGTTTTACCGTGTGCATAAATCCTACATCATCTCGCTGGATAAAATAAAAATGGTTGATGGAAATACCCTTTATATCGGCGATCAATCGATACCGGTTGGAGACACATATAAAGAGGAGTTTTTTAAAGTGATCAGGGAGCGGAAGTAAGTTCGAGACATGAGATGTGTAACTGGAGATATGAGACTGGGGATGGGGGATAGATGGAATAATTTTTTATTTTTGTGCTTTACGAAAAATCGAACAAATTATGCAGGAAACAAATTCTTTAAATCAGGTTGCTGAATTTCATACTACTTTCAAACACCCTATTCTGGAATCGCCGGTTATTCCTTCTAAACAGCGTGCAAATCTGAGGATTGCCCTGTTGGCAGAAGAATTAAAGGAGTTGCAGGAAGCGGTTGAAAATGATGACCTGGTAGAAGTTGCCGATGCTTTATGTGATTTGCAGTACGTACTTGCAGGGGCTATTCATGAGTTTGGGCTGGGCGCAAAGTTCAAAACCTTATTTGATGAGGTTCACCGCTCCAATATGAGTAAAGCCTGCAAAACTGTTGAGGAAGCGGAGCAGACAATTAAACATTATTTTGATAAAGACCAGACTGAATCTTACTACAAAGAAGTTGATGGGTTGTTTTTGGTTTTCAGAAAAGCAGATGATAAGACTTTAAAATCTATCAATTATTCTCCAGCTGATTTGAAATCACATTTATTGTAGCAGATAAGGATAAAATATTGGAGAAGCCGGCACATTGCCGGCTTTTTTGTTGAGTGATCTCCCGCAGATTACGCGAATTGCCGCAGATTATTTTTTTGGTCATGAGTTTAAGAGATCTGCGGGAATCAGCGAAATTTGCGGGAAAATATTTAGCGTGATTGACGAATCTAAGATCTCATTGCTCAGCTCTCACATCTCCCGGCTTTCCCCACTCATAACAGTGCATAACAGTACTCATTGCTTCATTTTATATTTTAGACCAACCAAATATCAAAACGAGAGCATGCAAGCAATTTTAGGCGTATTTTTCCATTTCATCGGCGGTTTCGCGTCGGGTAGTTTCTACATTCCTTATAAAAAAGTTAAAGGTTGGGCCTGGGAAAGCTACTGGATTGTAGGTGGGATTTTCTCCTGGCTCATTGTTCCGCCTTTGGCCGCTTACCTGACCATTCCGAATTTCACAGATATTATTGCTTCTGCGGAAGGGAAAACCCTTGCCCTGGCCTATTTTTTTGGCGTGTTATGGGGTATCGGTGGATTAACCTATGGGCTGGGTGTCCGTTATCTCGGTGTATCACTGGGAAGCAGTATCATTCTGGGTTTGTGTATGGTGCTGGGCTCCATTCTGCCATCGATATATTTCGATGTATTTCCTCAGGCAGGTAAAGATACGTTTACCATGTTTTTAAATACCGATTGGGGGCGCATGGTGATGCTGGGCCTGCTGGTCTGCATATTGGGGATCATTATCTGCGGAAGAGCAGGAATGCTCAAAGAGCGCGAAATTAAAACAGATGTTACTGATCCGCATGGATTAACCGTTAAAACGGAATTTAAATTCGGTCTGGGTTTATTCGTTGGGATCGTTTCAGGGGTATTGAGTGCATGTTTCAATTTTGGTATTGAGGCAGGCAAGCCAATGGCAGATGCCGCAAATGCGATCTGGAAAGCCGCAAACCCTTCAGAAACCGGGAATTTTCTTTTCTCCAATAACGTGACTTATGTTATTGTACTCTGGGGCGGGTTAACCACCAATTTCATCTGGTGCATGATCCTGAATGCGAGAAACAAAACATTTGGCGATTATACTAATAAAACAACACCACTGTTAAAAAATTATATTTTCTCTGCACTGGCAGGTACTACCTGGTTTCTGCAATTCTTTTTCTACGGAATGGGAGAAAGCAAAATGGGCAATGGTGCTAGTAGCTGGATATTGCACATGGCTTTCATAATCCTCATTGCAAACGTTTGGGGGCTCGTTTTGAAAGAATGGAAAGGTGTATCAAAGAAAACATTAGTCACTGTACTCGTAGGAATTATAACCATCATCATATCGGTATTGATTGTGGGATACGGTAATTCAATTAAAGGTTAAATCATAAAAAAATAAACAGAATATAATGTCAATCGAAACAAAAAGTTATAAGCACGTAAGCTATTTGTGGAACGAAGAAGAAGCCGCAAAACTGGCTGGAGATGAAGTTGCATTGTTAATTTATCGCTCTAATTTATTGGGTGCAGATTTGCGTCTAACCAATTATGGCGGTGGAAATACATCATGTAAATTAACAGAGAAAGATCCGCTTACAGGTTTAGAAACCGAAGTAATGTGGGTAAAAGGCTCAGGAGGTGATTTAGGTACTTTAAAGAAAAGTGGCTTAGCGGCACTTTACGTAGATCGTTTGCGTAGTTTAAAAAATATTTACCGGGGCGTGGAGCATGAAGATGAAATGGTTGAATTGTTTAACCACTGTATCTTCGATTTAAGTTCTAAAGCACCGTCAATTGATACACCATTACATGGCTTTTTGCCCTTCGCGCATATCGATCACCTGCATCCGGATGCAGCCATTGCAATTGCGGCTGCAAAAGACGGCAAAAAAATTACACAGGAACTTTTCGGTGGAACCATTGGCTGGGTAGAATGGAAAAAACCAGGTTTTGAACTGGGACTGCAATTAAAACAGTGTCTGGATGAAAACCCGGGTATCCGTGGAATTATGCTGGGGTCTCATGGTTTATTTACCTGGGGTGATACGGCATACGAAAGTTACCTGAATACGCTGGAAGTTATCGAAATCTGTTCAGATTACCTGGAGCAAAACTATGGTAAAAAAGGACCTGTTTTCGGCGGTCAGAAAATTGAAAGTGCAGCAGCAGATAAACGTAAAAAACAAGCGGCTACACTGGCTCCCGTTTTACGTGGCTTGTGTTCATCAAAACAGCATATGATCGGCCATTTTACCGATGATTCCCGCGTGCTCGAATTTATTAATTCAAATGATCTTGGCCGTTTGGCACCAATGGGTACCAGTTGTCCCGATCACTTCCTGAGAACTAAAATCAGCCCGCTGGTACTGGATCTTCAGGCAGATGCTGATCTTTCGGATACAAAAGCAATTAAAGAAACTTTATTGCCTGCGTTCGAGGCTTACCGTGCCATGTATACCGATTATTATGAAACCTGTAAACATCCAAATAGTCCGGCCATCCGCGATACTAACCCGGTGGTGATTTTATACCCTGGTATCGGAATGTTTACTTTCTCGAAGGATAAACAAACTGCAAGGGTTGCCGCAGAGTTTTATATCAATGCCATCAATGTAATGAAAGGTGCTGAGGCGGTTTCTGAATATACGTCTTTACCTCACCAGGAAGCCTTTAACATTGAATACTGGTTATTGGAGGAAGCGAAATTACAGCGTATGCCAAAGCCAAAACCCCTTACGGGTAAAATTGCCTTGATCACCGGAAGTGCCGGTGGTATTGGTAAAGCAATTGCCAGGAAGTTTGTAGCTGAAGGTGGGGTGGTGATTTTAAACGACATGAATGCAGAGCGTTTAGAAGAAGCCGGCGCTGAGTTTGCAAAACAATTCGGTAAAGATTCGTATAGTACTGCCATTTTAAATGTAACCAGTCAGGAAGATATCGACGGCGCCTTCGATGCTGCGGCATTAGCCTTTGGCGGTGTAGATATCATTGTTAACAATGCTGGCTTGTCTATTTCAAAAACGATTGGCGATCATACCGAGAAAGACTGGGATCTGCTATATGATGTTTTGGTTAAAGGTCAGTTTTTTATCACTCAGGCTGCAACAAAAACGATGCAAAAGCAGGATATTGGTGGAGATATCATTAATATTGTAAGTAAGAACTCGCTGGTAAGCGGACCAAATAACGCCGGTTATGGCAGTGCAAAAGCGGCACAATTGCATTTAAGCAGATTAAACGCTGCCGAGCTTGGTGCAGATGATATCCGTGTGAATGTAGTAAACCCTGATGCTGTAATCAGTGATAGCAATATCTGGGCTGGTGGATGGGCAGAAGGCCGTGCAAAAGCGTATGGCATTACAGTTGCTGAACTGCCTGCTTATTATGCAAAGCGTACTTTGTTAAATCAGATTATTTTACCAGATGACATTGCCAATGCATGTTTCGCTTTCGTAGGCGGTTTATTGCAGAAGTCGACTGGAAACGTATTGAATGTTGATGGCGGAGTAGCCATGGCATTTGTGCGATAAATTTAAATTAGTTTTAGTAAGTTGTTATCCTGGTCTGTGGTTCGCCACAGACTGGAAATGGCTTTATTGTTCTAAGATACCATCCACAGCCGATGGTTTAGAAAGGTGACCTGTCGCCACAAATATTAACCTAAATAAAACCAAATATCCTCATGAATATCGAGCAGATCCAAATTGAAAAACATAACGACTCTTTAGTAAGTTCACATCAGCGCAAATTAAACTTTTTAAAAGAAGACTGGTCGCACGTTGATCTGGAAAGCGTAATCCAAAAACTGGTTGATTTTCAAATTGCTATTCCTTCCTGGGCTTTGGGTACCGGCGGTACACGCTTCGGACGCTTTGCCATTACAGGTGGTGAACCACGCACCATTGAGGAGAAAATTGAAGATGTTGGTTTGTTGCATGCCCTTAATGGTGCAAGTGGCGCGATATCGCTTCACATTCCATGGGATATTCCACAAAATGCAACAAGCTTAAAAAGTCTGGCTGCGGGTTATGGTTTGAAATTCGATGCCATGAATTCGAATACTTTTCAGGACCAGGCCGGTTCAGCACACAGTTATAAATTCGGTTCGCTGCAAAATGTGAATAAGGCAGTACGCAAGCAAGCCATTGAACATAACATTGAAGTCATTAAACACGGTATCGATCTGGGTTCTGATGCCCTAACGGTATGGCTGGCAGATGGATCTTGTTTCCCTGGTCAGCTGAATTTCCGCAAGGCTTTTGAAAATACACTGGAAAGTTTACACGAAATTTATGCAGCCCTTCCTGAGCATTGGAAGATTTTTGTTGAATACAAAGCCTTCGAACCTAATTTTTACTCTACTACTGTTGGTGATTGGGGACAATCTTTATTATACGCAAGCAAGCTGGGTAAAAAAGCCTATACACTGGTTGATTTAGGCCACCATTTACCAAATGCCAACATCGAACAAATCGTATCGTTATTGCTGATGGAAGGTAAACTTGGCGGTTTCCACTTCAATGATTCAAAATATGGTGATGACGATTTAACTGCAGGAAGCATTAAGCCTTACCAGTTGTTTCTGATTTTTAACGAGCTGGTTGAGGGTATGGATGCAAAAGGAATGAACCATGCGAAAGATTTAGGATGGATGATCGATGCATCACACAATGTGAAAGATCCTCTTGAAGATTTATTACAATCTGTAGAAGCCATTATGATTGCCTATGCACAGGCTTTACTGGTAGACCGTAAAGCGCTAAACGACGCGCAGGATAATAACGATGTAGCCAAAGCACAGGAAATTTTACAACATACTTTCCGCAGTGATTTAAGGGCATTGGTTGCTGAAGCGCGGTTAAGGGCCGGAGCAGCATTGTCGCCAATTACTTTATACCGTGATTTGGCTGTAAGAAAGAATTTAGTTGATCAACGCGGAAATACTGTTGCTACAGGTTTATAATCGAAGAGGAAATAAAAATGCCAAAGCCTGTTATTGCCATATTCGACGTTGGGAAAACGAACAAAAAACTATTTCTCATCGACGAAAATTATCAGATTGTTTTTGAAAGATCGGCCCGGTTTGTTGAAACCGTCGATGAAGACGGCGAACCCTGTGAAAACCTCGAAAGTCTTAAGTCATCTGTTTACGATTCCCTGAATCAGGTTTTACAGATGAAAGAGTTCGACATCAAAGCGGTTAACTTTTCAACCTATGGGGCCAGTTTCGTTTATCTGGATGAAAATGGAGAACCTTTAACACCGCTTTACAATTATCTGAAAGAATACCCTGAAAACCTGAAAAAGGAATTCTATGCAAAATATGGTGGCGAGGAGCAGATTTCTTTAGAAACGGCCTCGCCTATATTAGGCAGCTTGAACTCGGGTATGCAGATTTACCGTTTAAAACATGAACAGCCTGATATTTTTGCAAAGGTAAAATGGGCGCTGCACCTCCCGCAGTATTTAAGTTATTTAATTACCGGGAAGGCTGTAGCCGATATCACCAGTATAGGCTGCCATACCCAGCTTTGGGATTTTAATAAAAGTGCCTATCACCAGTGGGTAAACGCTGAACAGATTGAAGAGAAATTCGGGGTGTTTACACCGGCCGATTCAACCGCCAAAACCAGTTTTGAAGGTGTCAGCTTCAATGTTGGTGTAGGCTTGCACGACAGCTCTGCTGCCCTGATCCCTTACCTGGCAAACTTTAATACCCCTTTTGTATTAATCTCTACAGGCACCTGGTGTATCAGTTTAAACCCCTTTAACCAAAACCCTTTAACCAGAGAAGAACTTAAAAAAGATTGCCTGTGTTATATGCACTTCCAGGGGAAACCCATTAAGGCTTCCCGTATTTTTGCAGGGTACGAACATGAGGTACAGCTGAAGCGCATTGCAGAACATTTCAACCGTGCGGCTTATTTGTTTAAACACTTGAAATTTAACCCCGGTTTGGTTTTAAAGCTCGCCAACAAGATTCCGGAAAACCAGCAGCCACAACAGGAATTCTCCGCTACTTCTGCTTTTGGTGATCGGGACCTGAACCTTTTTCAAACGGCTGAGGAGGCCTACCATCAGCTGATATTCGATCTGGTAAAACAACAGATCTATTCCTTGAAGCTGGTTTTGAACGAGGGTGTGCGAAGGGTATTTGTAGATGGTGGTTTCGGTAAAAATGCAATTTACATGCATCTGCTGGCAACTTCAATTCCTGACGTTGAGGTGTATGCTTCTTCGGTTTCGCAGGCAACAGCCATTGGCACTGCGCTGGCGATTAACGATGCATGGAATTCAAACCCCGCACCAACGGATATGATTAACCTGAAATATTATTCTGCTATTGAACGAACTGTAAATTTCTAATTAGCCTTAAAGGATTATTGCTATATTCGAAAAAGCGATATTGATTTGAAACCCGACGATTTAATTTCCTGCATCCAGATCGATGAATATTCATCGACGCCAAAATATAAGCAGCTTACCAATGCCATTCTTGGCGCTATTGAGAGTGGCAAGTTGAAACAGGGCAGTCTGTTGCCCTCGATTAATGAGCTGAGCTTTAGTTTGGAAATGTCGAGAGATACCGCTGAAAAAGGCTATAGGAATCTCAGAAAAATCGGCGTGGTAGATTCCGTCCCCGGAAAAGGTTACTTCATTGTCAATACCGATTTCTCCAGGAAATTAAAGGTTTGTCTGCTTTTTAATAAACTCAGCACCCATAAAAAAATTATTTACGATGCTTTCACGAAATCGATTGGTGAGCGTGCCGCAATAGATTTTTATATCTATAACAACGATTACGTACTTTTTAAAAAAATGATCACCACCAAGCTGGAGGAATATACCCACTTTGTGATCATACCACACTTTTTGGAGGGTGGTGAAAATGCACACGAAATCATCAATACCATACCGAAAGAAAAGCTGGTGATGCTGGATAAAATTTTACCGGGCATAACCGGTGATTTTGCTGCAGCTTATGAAAACTTTGCACAGGATATTTACGCTGCACTGGAGCAGGCCCTGGAACGTTTATCAAATTACAATACCCTTAAAATCATTTTCCCTAAAAACAGTTACTTTCCTCATGAGATATTGACAGGTTTTTATCGATTTTGCCAGCAATATGCTTTTAATCATAAGGTAATTCACAATATAAAAGAGGAAGAGATAAGTGTTGGAGAAGTTTACATCAATTTGATGGAGGATGATCTGGTTACCCTGATTGAGCGGTTAATTGTTCAGAAGCTTACTATAGGTAAGGATGTTGGGGTGATTTCCTATAATGAAACCCCGCTCAAGAGAATTATCCTGGATGGTATTACCACCATTTCTACAGATTTCACTGCGCTCGGATCGCAGGCGGCTGAATTTGTGTTAAGTGGTAAAACAGGTAAAATAGAAGTGCCGTTTTATTTGAATTTAAGGAAGTCTTTGTAGGTTGCAGATTGACCGGTGATGGTTTCTCCCGCAGATTTCGCAGATGATAGGTTTTCCTGCAAATCCTTAAACGATAGTTTTTCCCGCAGATTTCGCAGATGACGCAGATTTATTTAATCGCTTGCTTTCTACTTGATACCGATACCCACTACTTGATACTCACTACTAAAACCTTATTTTTACGGAAAATTCAATTAAGTGAGGGAAGAGCTAGCAGATAACCAACCGGAAATAAATCCTTATGATTATGTTTTGAGGGATTTTAACCTGAAGGACCTCAGTGCTATTGTTATTCTTAAACATTTAAACCAACAAATTGATACGGGCGCAAAAGGATTTTATCAGTTATATCCTGAGCAAATTGAAATTGACTTTGCCATATTCAGTTATCACCACGATACCGAATTATTTCCGATTGTACAGGTAAAGCAGGATGATCATCAGGTGCGTTTAATGTGCCGTTGCAATACGCCAAAAACAAAGCTGTGTGCTCACCAGGCAAGGGTTTTGTATAATATTCTGCAGCGGCCCGACCTTTTAATTTTCTTTGATGAAAACCTGCGCAGGCAAAAACTGCTCAAAGTAGCATTCGACTATGGGCTGGAGCACGAGCCACACCTCGATTCATTCTTCAATTTAATCTTTGTTGAGAATGAGCTGTTGATAAAACCTAAGATGGGTCAGTTACAACCTTTCAATAAAGAAGCACGGCAGCACCTCGGAAATGTTTTGTTGCCCAAGGCAAAAACAAAAATTGATACTGGCGGGCAAAAAGAAAATCTCATTCTGGTTTTGGGCCAGCACCGTTATTATAGCCACCTTACTTTGTCGCTCTTTCATGCAGCTGTAACCAGAAACGGAAAAGTCAAAAACCCGTTGAAGGAAATTAACGCATCTGATTTGATTTTTAAAACGACTGATGTTGATGAGATCAAATTTTACGGGGGGGTTAATACCTTTCAGCAAAATTATAATAATGACCAGGCTGAGCTGGAAATTGAAGCCTTAAAGGCTGTGGTTAAAAACCCATTGAAACTTACTTTCTACATTCAGGATCAAAAGCAATCTGGAGGTATACAAGCCACCACCATCAATCCGGTATTGGTAAGTTTCCTCAACATTGATCTACGCCTTTCTGTGAACCAGAAAGACGATTTCTATGAAATTACCGGTAGATTGATTATTGACGGGAAAAGCTATGAACTTGATCAGCTTGTTTTAATTCACCGGTATTTCATTAAACTTAAGAATCAGTTGTTTCTGATTTCCAGACTGGATATGCTTCAGGTGATTGGTTTTTTTCAAAAGCAGAGCAACCGGTTAATCTTACACCGCTCCAAATATGCAGAATTTCAGAAGTTAATACTGATCCAACTGGAAGGCAATATTCAGGTTGATTATTCCTACCTGAAGCCTGCAAGCAAAAGCCAGATACAGGAAAAAGGTTTCGATCTGGAGAACGAACAGCTCATTTACCTTTCAGAATCTGAAGACTTTATACTCATCACTCCGGTAATGCGCTATGGCGATCAGGAGATACCGGTTTTATCGAAAAGAAAAATCCAGGCACAGGATAAGCTTGGAAATGTATTTACCGTTTACCGTGATGAAGAAGCCGAATTACAATTCATCGGGCGGATTATTAAACAGCATCCTTTCTTTTATGAACAGGATGCCAACGATTCTTTTTACCTGCACCGAAAGAGGTTTTTAGAGGAAGCCTGGTTTCTGGAGGCCTTTGAGAACTGGCGTAACTATGGTTACCATATCCTGGGATTCAATACTTTAAAGCAAAACAAACTGAGCGGTTATAAGCCGGAAATTAATATTGAAGTATTAAGTGGTACCGATTGGTTTGAAACTAAAGTAAAACTAAAATTCGGCAAGCAGCAGGTGGCATTGAAACACCTGCATAAATCGATCAGAAATAAAAGCAGGTTTGTAACCCTTGATGATGGCACGCAGGGCATTCTGCCCGAAACCTGGCTGCAGAAATTTACAGAGTATTTTAATGCCGGCGAGGTAACAGATGAATCAATTCTAACGCCTAAAATCAAATTTGCGACTTTAAACGATCTTTATGAAGATGCTTTGTTGGATGGCGAGGTAAAAAACGAGCTTCAAAACTATAAACGTAAATTCGAAGGCACAAGCCAGATCAGCGAGGTGGCTATACCGGAAGGGTTGAACGCTACACTGCGTCATTATCAACAGGATGGATTGAACTGGTTGAATTTTCTTGATGACTTTAATTTTGGTGCCTGCCTGGCCGATGACATGGGCCTGGGGAAAACCATTCAGGTCATCGCCTTCTTTCTGTCGCAGCGAAATAAGGTTCAGCATAATACGAATCTGGTAGTGGTTCCGGCGTCATTGATTTTCAATTGGCAAACAGAAATATCCCGGTTCGCTCCCTCATTAAAAGTAATGGTAATTTACGGCAACAGCCGGATAAAAACCACGGATCCTTTCGATGATTATGAAGTGATTTTAACTTCGTACGGAACATTAGTGTCTGATGTCCGGTTCCTGAAAGACTACCGTTTCAACTACATCTGCCTGGATGAGTCACAAAATATCAAGAATCCTGATTCGCAGCGCTACAAAGCCGTGCGGATGTTGAAATCGAGGAATAAGATTGTAATGACCGGTACGCCCATTGAGAACAGCACATTTGATTTGTATGGACAGCTTTCTTTCGCCTGCCCCGGTTTATTTGGCAGCAAACAGCAGTTCGCCGATTTATATTCTACCCCAATAGACCAGTTCAAAGATAAAAGACGCGCAGAAGAACTGCAAAGAAAGATAAAGCCATTTATTTTACGTAGAACGAAGGAGCAGGTAGCAGAAGAGCTTCCGGATAAAACGGAGATTGTGCTGTATTGTGAAATGGGAGAGGAGCAGCGTGAGGTATATGAAGCAAACAAAAAAGAGATTCAGGATTTCATCTTGAAGAAAACGGAAGATGAACTTCCCAAAAGCGCCATGCATGTGCTCAAAAGCATTACGCAATTGAGACAGCTCTGTAACTCTGCTGCACTGCTTGCCGACGGGAAAAGCTATCTCCAGGCTTCCGCCAAGATTGAAGTGCTTATGGAGCAGATAGAAAGTAAAGCAGGCAGACATAAGATACTGGTATTCTCACAGTTTGTAAGTATGCTCGACCTCATTAAAAAACGTTTGGAACTTGCCGGAGTCCGTTATGCTTACCTCACCGGGCAAACCCGAAACAGGGCGGAGGTGGTAAAATCATTTCAGGAAGATGAATCGGTTTCGGTTTTCCTGATCAGTTTAAAAGCAGGGGGTACAGGTTTAAATTTAACAGCCGCTGATTATGTTTACCTCGTAGATCCATGGTGGAATCCGGCGGTCGAAAACCAGGCCATAGACAGGGCTTATCGCATTGGTCAGCATAAAAACGTAATGGCTGTAAGGCTGATTTGTCCGGATACAATTGAGGAGAAGATCATGAAACTGCAGGCCACCAAAAAAGACCTGGCTCGCAACCTGATACAGACGGATGGCGAATGGTTTAAAAAGCTGAATAAAGCAGAGCTGCTTGGTTTACTGAGTTAAGCAACGGAGATATCTATTTGAAACCTGTAGTCCAGATACTCTGGAACGTTTAAGCTTTCCACCAGTTTCCATTCGTTTTTTTCCTGAATGAATTCGGGTATGGCTAGCCCCATTTCCTGTGCGGAATGGGTATAGAAATCAGTCCTGCTCGGGTGTGCAGGTGCACATGCATTATAAATATGGCCGAATGCCTGGGTTTGTAAAAGCTTTACTGCAATTCCTACGGCGTCAATCTGGTGAATCAGATTCACGGGAGCCAAACCATTGGGGATATTGCTTTTGCCGGCAAAAAATCTTCCCGCATTTCGGTTAGGGCCAATCAATCCCGAAAAGCGGAGCACGGTAGAATGATCCGGGCGCTTTTCCTTTATAATTTGTTCAGCGGCCAATACCATCTTTCCAGAATCAGTGTCGGGCATGGTTTCACTAAATTCATTTACAGTCCGGTTTTCATCGCCATAAACACTCGTAGAACTGATGAGGAGTACTTGAGTTGAGGGGTTACTAACACCATTTAGTATGGCTTCAATCTTTTTCGGATAATCGCTAAGTTCTGGTGAATTTCGTTTCGGTGGAATGCAGATGAACAACACCTCACTATCAAAAAATGCAGGATCAGCATCGACTTGATCTGCAGTAAAGTTAACCAGAAAGGCTTCGATACTTTCTTCTTGCAATGTGCTGAGCTTTTCGGGCGTTGTGGTTGATCCTTTGACCTGGTAGCCCAGCAGGATCAGCTCTTTGGCCAGTGCTAAACCAAACCAGCCACAACCTAAAATAGAAACAGTTTTTATACTCATGTTGAACGGATGAATATCCTTACCCTTTATCCACATTATAGCAGGCCCTGCACCGTGGTTCGTAACTCTCTTTCTCACCTAAAAGTACCGTATTTTCATCTGCTACAGTGCGATAGCTATAAAGAGCAGGATTGCCACAGCAAACACAAACCGCATTTACTTTGGTAACATGCTCGGCGATGGCCATTAAAGCGGGCATAGGGCCGAAAGGCTTACCGGTGAAGTCCATATCCAATCCGGCAACAATGACACGGATGCCTTTAAGTGCCAGTTTATTACACACCTCAGGCAATTCATTATCGAAGAACTGTGCCTCATCTATACCTACCACCTGCGTATTCGCACCCAGTAACAAAATCGCTGAAGCGCTTTCTACCGGTGTTGAGCTAATGGAGTTGAGATCGTGCGAAACTACCGCAGTTTCATGGTAGCGGGTATCGGTACGGGGTTTAAAGATTTCGACATTTAACTTAGCAATCTGGGCGCGTTTTAATCTGCGGATCAGCTCTTCGGTTTTTCCGGAAAACATTGAACCACATACAACTTCAATACTTCCTGAAAACTCACCCCTTCTCCTAAAATTTTGTTCGCTGAATAACATGCCCTGCCTGATGTATGTCCTATTAATTTTAAACCGAACAAATATGAGAATTATGTGTTATTTTTGAACACATAGTTACCAACATAAATCAGCAAATTTTTCGTTTAAAGTATATGATGAACCAACAGGATATCTTCAATAAAGTCGGCAATATTTTAAGAGAACTTAACGAGCAATATCAGTTTCTTGCTCAAAATCCAACTCAGTTAAATGATCTGGAACTTGAATTATTCCTGGCCAACGCTGATTTCCTGGCAGATCATGTACGCATAGTACAAAAACTTAACGCCGCGGTTGAGCACGCTGCACCACATCCGGCTCATGCACTTCTTGAAGAACAGAACACCATTGTTCTTCCTCAAAGCAGTGTACAGCCCTTGCCAGAAACGACTCCGGTTGAACTGGAAAAGCTGGAGGAAATTGCGACAGCGGAAGAGCAGGAAGAACGTGTTGACGTAAAGCCTGCACAAGAGCTGTTTGATGACGAAGCCATAGAGGAAGAGGTAACAGAGCAGGTGCTGGAAAAAGACTTTTTTAAGCCTGACCAGGAAGACCACAGCTTTGAATTTATTCTCGGTAACCACAGTGAAGAAGACCAGTTTGATTATGAAGCCAAATCTGTGGAGGAAATTTTCGACAGGCCCTTAAGTAAAGCTGAAGAGGAAATTCTGGCGCAGAAGAAAAGAATTCATCAGCAATATGAAACATCTTTAAATACAGCTAATGAGGGAAAGATTACCGAGGATGATGAGATTGGTCCGGAGCCTTTCCTGATTTCGCATGATGAAGATATTTCGCATGAAGATGAGATTCAGCCGGAAGTTGAACTGCCAGAAATTAAAGTGCCGCAAGCACAACAAAATCCAACACCGGTTTTACCTGTGGAAGAACCGGCTGCCGTTAAAACGGAACCTATTGCAGCTTTGCGTGATGTTGAAATGGACGAACCTGTTATTTCTCCGCCAGTTGCAGAACGGCCGATTTTCACACCCGAAGCCATTCCTGTAAAACCTGCAGCACAACCGATATCATCTGCACCCGCACCGAGCCTGAATGACCTCCTTGCCCGTACCAATGCCAAAGAGAATGAACCTGTAAAATCTCCAATTGCGGATTTAAAACAGGGTATCAGCATTAACGAAAAATTACTTTTTATCAGAGAACTTTTCAAAGGATATAACCTGGCTTATTCTGAAGCAATCGATATCGTTAATAAAATGAATTCTTTTGAGGCTGCCGACAGCTTTCTGCAAAGCAATTATGCGGTAAAAAATGACTGGGCCAGTAAACAGACTACAGTTGATCAGTTTTACGAATTATTAAACAGAAGGTTTAGTCATTAAGCCAGTGGCCTAAAAGAATCCCATCCGGTTCGAATCGAGCTTAAGAAAAATAAATAACAAAATGGTGAAACTCCAGAGGGAGGAGCCGCCATAACTGATCAGCGGTAGTGGTATCCCGATTACCGGTATAATTCCGATGGTCATTCCGATATTGATGAAAATATGGAAAAACAGGATACAGGCCACACTGTAACCATAAACCCGGGAAAAAGTAGATCGTTGCCTTTCTGCCAGATTGATTAATCTCAGCAGCAGAAAAATATATAACCCAATCACGACTGAACAACCTGCAAAGCCCCACTCTTCACCAATAGTAGAAAAGATGAAGTCGGTACTTTGTTCGGGAACGTAGCCATATTTGGTTTGTGTGCCTTCAAGAAATCCGCGCCCGGTTGCCTGGCCCGAGCCTATAGCAATCTGCGATTGAATCACATTATATCCTGCCCCCTTATTATCTGTTTTCAGGCCCAGCATCAGCTCAATGCGGCTTCTCTGGTGGGGTGCCAGTACTTTTTCATAGGCAACCTTGATCAGGAACAGGTATCCGATTGCAAAGGCTGCAACGATGATGGTAGAAAAGATGATTTTCTGCTTCCGCCTGTTGTTGTAGATAAATAGTCCGGCAATGATGGTAATGATGGCAATTAGTATGTAAGTGGGTACCAGGAAATCGGCAACAAACAGCACAATCATCCCCAGGAATATTAGGAGGAAGTAGCCTGATAATCCTTCGCGGTAAAGAGGGAACATAAAGGCCAGGAACACCAGTGCAGAGCCTGTATCGGGCTGAAGCATGATTAATAATAAAGGTGCTCCAACAATTAGAGCAGCAATGGCAATCGATTTAAAATCCCTAAATTTCGGATTAAAAGCACCTACATATCTTGCAAGTAGCAATGCTGTACCAAACTTGGCAAACTCAGCGGGTTGTAATTTGAAAGAACCAATGGCAATCCAGGCCTGATTTCCCGCTACCTTATTTCCGATCACCAAAACCGCCAGTAACAATACCAGGGTTCCGCCATATATAAAAGGCGAGAAAACGTTAAACAACCTCCCGTCAAACAGCAAGATCGACAAACCTAATACCAGCCCGCTAATGATGTAAATAAGCTGTTTACCATAACTGCTGGTAAAATCAAAACCAACTTTATCAGGATTGTATATAGACGCATAGATATTTACAAAACCAATGGCGCAAAGTGCAATATAGATTAATACCGTAATCCAATCTACGTTAAAGAAAAACCGGTTTGTCTGTTGCTGCTGTTGCATTATTTTTTACCGCTGTTTTGTGTTTGTTTATCAGTAAGTTGTACTGTTAAAGGACGTTTCTGTGTTGCCGCTTTAATTCTCAGGCTATCATTTGTCCGTTTTGCCGAGTCTGCCTTTTTGATAGATAGGCTATCGGTTTTTGTCAGTTTCGGTTTTTTAGACTTATCGATGAGGGCAGGCAGGAGATTCTGGTTTTTCATCCATTCTACCTGGGCTGCACGTGCTCCGGTTACATTGCCTTTAATGTATTTTTCTACCATGTAACTGGCAATGGGTGCGGCATAGGTACTTCCAAAACCTGCATTTTCGACAATTACTGCGATGGCAATTTTTGGATTATCACGAGGCGCAAATCCAATAAATACGGAGTGGTTTTTTCCATGTGGATTTTGTACTGTTCCGGTTTTACCACATAACAGGACATCTGGAATACGCGATAGCGTGGCAGTTCCCCAGCCACTATTCACGCAGTCTTGCATTCCATCAATTACAGGGTTAAAGTATTTGGCATCTACACCGACATAGTTTTTCTCTACATACTCCTTTTTTATCCTATCGCCCATGGCCTTAATCAAATGCGGTTTAATATAGTAACCCCTGTTGGCAATAATGGCCATGGCATTTGCAATTTGAAGTGGCGTGGCGGTAATTTCACCCTGCCCGATGGCCTGAGAAATTACGGTAGTATAACCCCATCTTTTACCGTAAATTTTATCGTAGTGGTCGGCATTGTAAAAATAACCCTCTTTTTCGAAAGGCAGGTCGATATCCAGTTTTTGCCCGAAGCCAAACTTAGCGATTTTGTCGCGCCAGTCCTGATAAGTCTGGCGTTGGGCTTTCATCCCGTTTCTGGTGATTAATTTCTGGAATACATGACAGAAATAGGTATTGCAAGAGCGGGCAATACCCCGGCGCATGCTGATGTTGCCATCTACGTGCTCACACTTTACTTTATGGTTCCCGGCCATATAGTAGCCTGGACAATTAAAAGTCATGTTTTCATCTACCACGCCCTCTTGCAGGGCCAGTAAGGCATCAATTGGCTTAAATGATGAACCAGGTGGGTATTTACCCTGTATCGGACGAACGATCGACGGCTTATATGGATTACTGATCAGGCCCATGTAGTTATTTCCCTGACTGCGGCCGACTAATAAATTCGGATCGTAGCCCGGGCTGCTTACAAAAGCGAGTACTTCACCTGTTGCCGGTTCGATGGCAACGATAGCCCCAACCTTGTTGTTCATCAGTTGCTCACCCAGTTTCTGGATGCGGATATCGATACCAGAAATCAACCGTTCACCCGATACCGCATTGATGTCGTATTTCCCGTCGGCATAACTGCCCTGAGGCGTATTATGTACATCATAGATGGTGTTGACCACGCCTTTTTCACCTCTTAACGTTTCCTCATATGATCTTTCCAGGCCACTTTTCCCTTTATAATCACCAGGCTTGTAGAACCCTTCCGACCGTGCAATGTCTGCACTGTCAACTTCTTTCACATACCCGAAAAGCTGTCCGCCAACACTATCCGGATAGTGCCTGATGGTACGGTCCTGAGTAGAGAAACCAGGGAAACGGTACATGATTTCCTGTAAACGGGCATAACTTTGTACCGAGATCTGTTTAACAAAAGGTGTAGCCTGGTAATTGGATTTTGCCTTGGCGCGACGCATAAACTTACGTGCATCGGCCATGGTAATTTCCAGCGCATTGGCCAGGGTCAGCGTATCGAAAGCTTTGACTTCGTTAGGAATAACCATTAAATCATAAACTGGCTCATTTTGTACGATTACCTTGCCGTTACGATCTAATATGGCACCCCGGGCAGGATATTTAAATTTCTTTTTAAGCACATTACTTTCGGCAGAAACGAAAGCTTTGTCGCTGATAATCTGTATGTAGAAAAGTTTACCTAATAAGATAAGTGCAATTACGATGAATAATCCTTGAACGATATATTTTCGGTTGAATAGTTGATCCATTAGCGGGATGATCTTTTATAGAAAATTGATTCTACTAAATAAATAATAATCAATGTAAAGATACAACTTAAGCCGCATCTCATTAAGGTGTAACCAATTTCAGTTAGCCTAAATGTTTCTAAAAAGAACAGCACTAAATGATGCGTAATTACACAAAGGAGTGCGTAAAGAGAAAACCATTGAAAACCCATATAACTTAACGATGGCTCAGGGTCGTCAATTGCATCACGGTTTAAACTGATGGAAATAAAAGATATGCGTACAAATGCAAGCGCTACACAAGCGGTAGCATGCACGCCCATGGTGTCGTAAAAAGCATCAAGGGTTAAACCGGTTCCGAACGCCAGTAGATACAATAAAATATTCGGTATTTCGAAAGGCAGCAGCATGATAAACAACACATAAATGAATGGTGTAGACAGGTCATAGAAACCCATGTTCTTGAGCAGGAAAATCTGCACAAAAAGAAGGATGACCCATCTGATTACATTTACAATGATAATTCTACTATTCATTTGGTTTAACTAAACTTTCTAAAGCTTTCTGTTCGTCTGCATGTTTATCTTTCACCACATATACATACTGTAAAGTTGCAAAATCGGTAAATAAATTTACTTCTCCCGACAGGAAATTATCGTTGGTTGCAACATTTGGTTTTAAAATTTTACCTACCAGAATGCCTGCGGGAAAGGAGCCAAAACCCGACGTTACAATGCTGTCGCCAACATTCATTTTGATGTGGTTAGGTACTTCTTTGATGAAGGCTTTTCTGATGTCGAAATTGGCGTCTCCCCAAACCAGTGATCCTAATGCATTATTCTTTTTTAAGGTTACACTGATGCGGGTATCTTTATGCAGTAAAGATTGTATCGTGGCAAGATGTTCTGAAACGTCGCGTATGAAACCCACTACACCCCTTTGAGGAGCAATTACCGCCATGCCATTCTTAATCCCATCAATGCTTCCTTTATTGATGGTCATGACGTTGTTTCGCAGTGTTATGGAATTCTTTACCACTTTAGCCGCCAGGTAGGTATACTGCTGATGAGTTATCGTATCAATCACTTTAACGTCTTTCGACGTATCAGCAGTGGTAATGCGCAGTAGCTGGGTTTTTAACCGGGCATTTTCTGCCGCCAGACTATCATTCACCATCCCAAGGTTTAAATATCTTTTAAAAACATTTAAACGTTCATAAGCGTTGCCTACTACCTCATTCGATGAATTCAGGGTTACACTTCGCTGGTATGCATTATTTTTGATGGTCAGGTAAACCCCGATCACAAAAAAGATGATAAACAAGAAAAATGCGTTGTATCTACTGATGAAAATCCAAAGGTTACGCATTGCGATTAAGATTTGAGACAGGAGATTTGAGATATGAGATTCGGAATTTTTTCTCAAATCTCATATCTTACTTTTCACATCTGATTACTGCATTAAGAATTTATAACCGCCAATGTTTTTAAGGGCGATACCTGTACCACGAACAACCGCACGAAGTGGATCTTCGGCTACGTGAACGGGTAGTTTGGTTTTAGCAGCAACACGTTTATCTAAACCTCTTAATAGTGCACCACCACCGGTTAAGTAAATACCGGTTTGGTAAATATCTGCTGAAAGTTCCGGAGGAGTAATCTCTAATGCTTTCAAAATTGCCTCTTCAATTTTGGAAATTGATTTATCCAGACAGTGTGCAATTTCGGTATAAGATACGGTAATCTGTTTTGGAACACCGGTCATCAAATCGCGGCCCTGAACAGCAAAATCTGCAGGCGCATCCTGTAATTCAGGTAATGCTGCACCCACTTCAATTTTGATTTTCTCAGCTGTACGGTCACCAATCATAATGTTATGCTGACGACGGATATAGTTTACGATATCAGAGTCAAAGTTGTCTCCCGCCACGCGGATAGACTGGTCGCATACAATACCAGATAATGCGATAACTGCAATTTCAGTAGTACCACCGCCGATATCGATAATCATATTACCCATTGGCTCTTCTACGTCGATACCAATACCTACAGCGGCAGCCATTGGTTCGTGAATCAGGTAAACCTCTTTAGCGCCTGCAATTTCAGCAGAGTCGCGCACAGCACGTTTCTCAACTTCAGTAATCCCCGAAGGAATACAGATGACCATTCGCAAAGATGGAAACATCCATCCTTTACCGCCATTAAGCATACGGATCATCCCTTTAATCATTGCTTCTGCAGCGTTGAAATCAGCAATAACCCCATCCTTTAGCGGACGAACAGTTTTAATATTATCGTGGGTTTTACCCTCCATTTGCATAGCCTGACGGCCAATAGCAATAACTTTATTTGTTGTACGATCGAAAGCAACGATTGATGGTTCATCCACCACTACTTTGTCGTTATGTATAATCAGGGTATTCGCAGTGCCTAAGTCGATGGCCACTTCTTGCGTAAACCAGTTGAATAATCCCATGTATGAGTTATGATTTCTTAAATAGTTAAATATCTACCTATTCTTAAATGTAAAAATAGCTTTTTTATTGCTTTAAGTATTATTTTCTTTAGCGAATAAGCTAAAAGAACAATCAGAAAGACGAAAGGTGACAGCAATGTGCTATATGCCTTAATCTTTCTGCATCAGCATGATACTAGTGCTTAAAGTGTCTTACTCCGGTTGTTACCATTGAAATGCCTTTTTCATCCGCTTTCGCTACTGAATCAGCATCTTTGATGGAACCACCCGGCTGCAGTACTGCAGTAATGCCTGCATCGGCAGCAATCTCTACGCAATCAGGGAAAGGGAAGAAGGCATCGGATGCCATTGCACTTCCTTTCACGCTAAAGCCAAATGAAGCTGCTTTTTCGATGGCTTGTCTCAAGGCATCAACACGTGAAGTTTGACCAACGCCACTCGCAATCAGTACATCATCTTTAACCAATACAATGGTGTTCGATTTAGTATGTTTTACAATTTTATTAGCGAAATGTAAGTCTTTTAATTCCTGCGCTGTAGGTGCTTTTTCAGTTACAGCAGTCATTTGCTCAGGTCCTTCGATAATTAAATCTTTATCCTGCTCAATCACTCCGTTTAGTAAGGTTTTGAATTGTTTTTTGCTCAACTCAACATCATTACGTTGCAAAATAACGCGGTTTTTCTTTTTGCTGAACAACTCAACAGCTTCTGGCTGATAGGAAGGAGCAATTAATACTTCGAAAAACAAGTTGTTGATTTCTTCTGCCGTTGCCAGATCAACCTCAACGTTGGTAATCAATACACCACCAAAAGCGGAAACAGGATCGCAGGCTAATGCATCAATCCATGCTTGCTTAACCGTTGGGCGTGAAGCGATACCGCAGGCATTTGTATGTTTTAAGATGGCAAAGGTAGGATCTTCAAACTCATCAATTAATGCTACTGCTGCATCTACGTCTACCAGGTTATTATATGAAAGTTCTTTTCCGTTTAATTTGGTAAACATGGCATCTAAATCACCATAGAATACTGCACCTTGATGAGGGTTTTCACCATAACGCAAGGTTTTGGCTTCAGCCACACTTTGTTTGAAAACATCAAGTGGTTCTTCCTCGTTAAAGTAATTGAAGATGGCTGTATCATAATGAGACGAGGTATGGAATGCTTTTTTTGCATAAGCTTTACGCTGAGCCAAAGTAGTTTCGCCGTTTTGTTCTTCCAGTTGAGCCTGTAGAGTAGGGTAGTCGTTCTTTGAAGCAAGGATTACAACATCATTGAAGTTTTTTGCAGCTGCACGGATTAGTGAGATACCACCAATATCGATTTTTTCGATGATTTCGTTAGGTGTTCCACCAGCTTTTACGGTTTCTTCGAAAGGGTACAGGTCAACAATTACTAAATCAATCTCAGGGATTTCATATTCTGCAATTTGCTCCTGATCGCCCGCTAAACCTCTGCGATTTAAGATGCCACCAAAAACTTTTGGGTGTAATGTTTTAACGCGGCCACCTAAAATAGATGGATAACCTGTTAAATCTTCAACAGCCGTAACTGGTAAATTTAAATCTTTGATGAATTGTTCTGTTCCACCGGTAGAGAATAACCGGACACCTTGGGCGGCCAATAATTTTACCAATGGTGCTAAACCATCTTTATAATATACTGAAATTAAAGCGTTTTTGATTTTAATGGGTTGACTCATTCTACTGTAAATTTTGAGCCGCAAAGGTAGTAAAACAGTATTGTTTTTTTATAATGTTTGCCGGTAAAAAAAGAGTGTGTTTTATTGTATTACGCTGATATGTTTTTTACGCGGTTACTTATTTATTTTTTAACTTTTTTTACCAGCGTTTCTATCACCCTTGGGTAGTGAAGGTGTTCCAGCTGCTGGCCTTTAAATTTAACCATCTCGAGGTTGTCGCCCTTATCGATTTTATATTTAGCCTGATAAATGTATTCCCCTTCATCGTAGTTTTCATCAACATAATGAATGGTAATGCCACCTTCACTTTCGCCCGCTGCAATTACTGCATTGTGTACATAATCCCCATACATGCCTTTGCCTCCAAACTTTGGTAAAATGGCGGGGTGGATATTCACAATTCTGCCAGGGTATGCGGCAATCAGGTTTTTCGGAATAAGCCATAGAAAACCTGCTAATACAATAAAATCAATATCAAGATTTTTGAGCAGGTCGATTACTTCATCAGTTTTTGTAAATTCATACCTGTCGAAAATGTGACTGGGGATTTCAAAATTATCGGCTCTCTGAAGCACATAGGCGTCGGGATTATTGGTGAGTACCAATGCGATTTCTATTTCATTGCTTCTTTTAAAATGCTCCATCAGTTTTTGGGCATTCGACCCTGAACCAGAAGCGAAGATGGCTATTCGTTTTTTCACTCGATAATCGTTTTCTCCAAAAATAGTATTTTTAGGTATGTTTTTGTTATCGAAGCCGATTTTTATTGCCTTTGGGTTTGTATGGAATTTTGCGGGTAATCATTTGAAAAGGTTCGGCTTTGGTTTTGATGTTAGCACTTTCTTTTTTATTAACGGGCTAAAGTGGTATAAATGCGAAATTTAATGTATTTTTGTGCCTCGCAATGAGGGGGTTATTTTATTTAATAAAAAAACAAAATTGTTTTGTGTTTTAAAAAGATTAACTCTATATTTGCAACCCGAATTAAAGGAAACGAAAAAGAAAAATAAAAGGCTAAATAGAAATGGCAAATCATAAATCTTCATTAAAAAGAATTAGAGCAAACGCAACAAAACGTTTACGTAACAGATATCAGGCAAAAACTACACGTACTTTCATCAAAAGATTACGTGCTGCAGAAGATAAAAAATCTGCAACAGATTTATTGCCTAAAGTAATCTCTATGTTAGATCGTTTAGCTAAAAAGAACATTATCCACAAAAACAAAGCAGCTAACAACAAATCGAAATTAACGAAATTCGTTAACGGTTTAGCATAGTCTACTTTTATGATATAAGGAACGGCACTGATAAAATCAGTGCCGTTTTTTTGTATGTTAAATAATTTATTTTTACGATATTAGTGAAAGCATCCCAGCCAACAGTTGGGATGCTTTTTTTTTGTCTGAAAATTTATGGAATATTACGATCAGAAACTCGGGATAAAACTGTGGGCTGAGGAAGACCGCCCGCGTGAAAAACTGCTGCTTAACGGAAGGAGACATTTAACTGATGCGGAATTGATTGCAATTTTAATTGGATCAGGTAATAAACATGAAACAGCTGTGGATCTTAGTAAACGGATTCTCGCTTTCTATGAAAACAATCTTAGTAAGTTGGGGAAGGCATCTGTTCCTGAACTTTCTAAATTTAAAGGAATTGGTGAAGCGAAGGCCATTTCAATAGTTGCAGGGTTGGAGCTTGGTTTAAGAAGAAGGGAAAGTCACGATGAACAGCTCACGCAGGTTACCGCATCCAGCGATGTGCATAAGTTTCTTTACCAGACCTTCAGAGATCTCAATCATGAAGAGTTCTGGATTTTGTTGCTCAATCGTTCCAACCATATTATTGGTAAGCACCTCATCAGCAAAGGGGGGCAGGCCGGCACAGTTGCAGATCCGAAAATCATTTTTAAAGTTGCGCTTGAAAATAATGCTGCAAATATCGTGTTGGCCCATAACCATCCTTCAGGCAATTTAAAACCCAGCGACAGAGACAACAAACTCACACGTGATTTGGTTGCCTCCGGCCTGATGCTGGGTCTTTATGTAATTGATCATGTCATCTTTGCCAATCAGCATTATTATAGTTATAAGGATGAAGGCTTGCTATAAAGTTGAATGAGTTAGGCAGGTTCATATTTGCAGGGAACGGTTTAAAACCATAGTCTTGCGAAAACAGGTAAATGGTCTGATGGGTATCGTTTATTTTTGCTGTCGCTAATCACAGCGAATTTTTGAACCTTAAAGCCTTTGTTTACGAAAATGTAATCAATTTTATCTTTCAGATCGCTGTTGAAATTAAAAGCATTAAATGTTCCCGTTGGTCCGTATGCAGGTTCTTCACTCACCTCTTTCGCGTCGGACAGGAAAGATTTTATTGTGGCTATCGCTTCAGTGTCGGGCGTAACGTTTAAGTCGCCTGTAAATACCACAGGTAGGGTTGGTGCAATCTGCTGGATCTTTTGTTTTAACAATTTAGCTGATTCAATTCTGGCTTTTACGCCAATATGATCGTAATGGGTATTGAACACCAGAAACTCTTTCTTATTAGTTTTATCAAACAACCTCACCCAGCTACAAACCCTGTTCAGGGCAGCATCCCATCCTTTAGAAGGTACATCAGGGGTTTCCGAAAGCCAGAAGGTGCCACCATCTTTTTTCGTGAAGCGATCTTTGTCGAAATAAACAGCAGCAAATTCCCCTTTACGTTTACCGTCTTCACGGCCAACCCCTACCACATCAAAATTGGATTTTTCGAGCAAAGCGTCGAACTGCTCAGGTAAGGCTTCCTGAACACAAAGGATATCTGCGTCGTGAAATTTAACCAGGGCCTTTACATCATCTTTACGGTTCGGCCAGGCGTTTACACCATCAGATGGTACATTTAAACGAATATTATAGGAAATGATATTGATTGGGGCACCCTTTTTTTGTGCCAGCACAACTGTCGAAATCAGGATCAGCGATAAGATGGTTTTTAAAATTTTCATTGGTTATTCTGTTTTATAGTGCTGCAATATTAACCATTTCATATTAACACAGTTTTAAGTTTTGCTACAATCATCGCTGGTTTATCGCACACGTTCAAAAAATCGCTAAATGAGCATTTCGCTGGTGGTTTGCATTTTATTACATCAGTTTCCCCGTTTGGTTTTCTGCTTTGACCTTTAAATAATATCTTTGCGTTTTATAATTCCGGAAACAGATAGCAGCGCTTTTGATCTCCAATCTGACATCTGGAATCTCAAATCTAAATAGATGAAAATATCATACAACTGGTTAAAGCAATTCGTTCAAATAGATAAAACGCCGCAGGAACTTTCGTTAATTTTAACCAACGTAGGTTTAGAGGTAGAAAGCGTAGAGCAGGTTCAGCCTGTAGTGGGTGGTTTGGAAGGCCTGGTTATTGGCGAGGTTTTAACCTGCGTTCAGCACCCTAACGCTGATCGTTTGCGTATCACTACGGTAAATGTTGGCGGAAAAGAGAATCTCCAGATTGTTTGTGGTGCACCTAATGTCGGTGCCGGACAAAAAGTGGTGGTGGCAACTGTAGGTACTACAGTTTATCCATTGGAAGGCGAGCCGTTCAAAATCAAAGAATCCAAAATCAGGGGAGAGCTTTCTCAGGGAATGATATGTGCTGAGGATGAAATTGGTTTAGGTAAATCTCACGATGGCATTATGATTCTGGCTGAGGATACCGAAGTTGGCATCAGGGCAAAAGATCACTTTCAAATGGAGGATGATTTTATATTTGAGATTGGTTTAACACCAAACCGTGCTGATGCAGCCTCACACCTGGGGGTAGCCAGAGACTTGGCTGCTTATTTCAGAAGCGAGTATGAAATGCCGGATCTTTTAGCTTTTAAAACAGATAATGAAAATTTGGTTATCCCCGTGGAAGTGGAAGATTCAGCCGCTTGTCCACGTTATAGTAGCCTAACCATTTCTGGCGTAACTGTATGCGAATCGCCAGAGTGGCTTAAAGATAAATTAAAAGTAATTGGTCTTCGTCCGATTAATAATGTTGTGGATGTGACCAATTATGTACTACACGGCTTAGGTCAGCCACTGCATGCCTTCGATGCAGATAAAATCACCGGCGGCAAGGTTCTTGTTAAAAAAGTATCCGAAGGGACACCTTTTATTACTTTAGATGATGTAGAACGCAAGCTGAGTGCAGATGATTTAATGATTTGCAATGCCGACGAACCCATGTGCATAGCAGGTGTTTTTGGAGGCAAGACCTCGGGTGTGGAGGCGAATACCAGCAATATTTTCCTGGAGAGTGCCTATTTCAATTCGGTTTCTGTTCGTAAAACAGCAAAAAGACATGGATTAAAAACTGACGCTTCTTTCCGTTTTGAGCGTGGAACAGACCCTGAAATTACCGTTACGGCACTGAAATATGCCGCACTTTTAATTAAAGAAATTGCCGGCGGTGAAATTTCATCATCAGTATCGGATATTTATCCAAATCATATCCGTCCGTTTGAGTTTGAAGTGAGTTACACCAATATCAATAAATTAATCGGTGCGAACATTCCGGCTACGGAAATTAAACATATCATCACAGCCCTTGGAATTACAGCAACAAGTACATCTGAAGATACCCTGGCTTTAAGGGTGCCTTCGTTTAAAGTTGATGTGACCCGTGAGTGTGACATTACTGAGGAAGTGCTGCGAATTTATGGATATAACAATATTGAGATCCCTTCAAAGGTAAATGCATCGCTTTCTTACAGCGTAAAGCCAGAAAAGGAAAATACACATAACGTAATCGCTGATATGCTTACTGCCAATGGTTACGCGGAAATTATGTGTAACTCTCTAACCAGGTCAGCTTACTCGAAGAATCTGGATGAGGCAGTGTTCATTTTAAATCCTCTAAGCAGTGATTTGAATGTAATGCGTCAAAATTTATTGATGCCTGTACTGGAGAGTGTGGCATATAACCAGAACCGTAAAAATGCAGATGTTAAATTCTATGAGTTTGGCAAAACCTACCACCTGATTAATGAAAAGTATGTGGAGCGTCCGCGTTTATTTCTGTTAATCTCAGGAGCTAAGCAAGGTGAGCAATGGAATCAAAATTCAAAATCTGCTACTTTTTATAATTTAAAGTCGGCGGTAGATGCCATTGTATCACGTTTGGGTATATCGAGCTTTCAAACCGATACACTGAATGATGAAAACTTTGCATATGGGATCAGATATTTCCGCGGAGATAAATCGATTGTTAGTTTTGGAGCTGCAACTAAAGCAGACCGTAAAGTTGCCGATGTAAATGCTGAGGTTTTCTATGCTGATTTTGACTGGGCTGCCATTCTTGATATTGTTAAGAAAAATAAAATCGTTAATAAAGAGGTTTCAAAATACCCTCAGGTGCGCAGGGATTTATCGTTGCTGATAGACCAGGCGGTAACCTTTGATACGTTGAAAGGCATCGCTTTCAAAACTGATAAAAAACTGATTAAAGAAGTTGGTGTGTTCGACGTGTATGTGGGCGATAAATTACCTGAAGGTAAAAAATCTTACGCTTTAAACTTCATTTTACAGGATGAGGAGCAAACCCTTACAGATAAGCAGATTGACAATACCATGCAGAAGCTAATTGCGAATTTAACGCAGCAAGCTGGTGCAGAAATTAGGAAATAAAATATAAATTCGTATTTTTAGAAAATAAATCCATGGCTTCTGTTGCAGATCAATTAGATAAAGTATTACAAAAAACAGCTCAGTTGATTGAGTTATGTGGTGCTTTGCAGGAAGAAAGTGATTTATTAAGGCTTGAAAATCAATCGTTAAAAGTTGCACTTGATACGGCCAAGGTTAAGAACGTAGAACTTGAAGAAAAGTTAAGGGTTACCAAACTGGCCAAAAGTATTGAGGGAACAAGTGAGAAATCGCTTGATATTAAACAAAAAATTAACGATTTTGTGCGGGAGATTGATAAAAGTATCGCATTATTAAAGAAATAAAATGATGCGCGGAAATCAGAAACTAAGCTAACAAATGGGAGAAATCTCGATTAAAATAACCATTTCCGACCGTATTTATCCCTTAAAGGTAAATACAGAAGAGGAAGAAATTGTGAGGCGGGCAGCCAAAATGATCAATGAGCGCATAAAGGATTATCAGGATAATTATGCGGTTAGAGATAAGCAGGATCTTCTTTCTATGGCAGTGTTGCATTATGCTACTGCGGTATTAAGAACTGAAAATAAAGTACAAAGCCAGGATACTGCTGTTGCCGATAAAGTCGAAGAATTGGATGTTTTACTCAATGGTTTCTTTGCAAAATAAAAGGTTCGTTCTTTTAAAGTAATCGTTTTTCAGGCTTAAGCCAGAGCGACTTCTTTAATATATATTAGCACAAAAATATAGCCGCAGCTAGTTTTTGAGTTTCAAAATTTATAAAACTTAACACTTCAATATCTATGGGGTTAAGAGGGCGTATTTCATCTGCTTAGGCACCTGAAAATGGCTTAAATCCCAATTATGCTTAGTTGAGGTTTAAAATTATTGGGACTTAAAAAATTAGGTGCGGTTTTTTTTTACTTAAAAAACAAAATGGAGATAACGGAAATTCTAGGATACATATTTGCCCTTATAGCAGGCTTAGGTATCGGTATAGCAGTAGGTAGATACTTATTGCGCAACTTGCTTAAACAGCAGGAGGTTGCAGCTCAAAACAAGGTGAAAAAGATTTTGAAAGATGCAGAGAACAATGCAGAAATCTTAAAAAAGAACAAGCTTTTAGAAGCAAAGGAAAAGTTTCTACAACTGAAAGCTGAGCATGAGCAGGAAGTTAATGCAAAAAACAATACCATTAATCAGCGTGAGAATACCATTAAGCAGAAAGAGCAGTCGGTAAACCAGCGCATGGAAAACTTCAACAAAAAAGAGCAGGAGCTTGATAAGCAAAAAGGCAACCTGGAAAAGCAGACTGAACTGGCTGTGAAAAAACAGGAAGAAGTTGAAGTATTGAAAAACCAACACCTTAAACAGCTGGAGACTATTGCAGGGCTATCGGCTGAAGAAGCTAAGGATCAGCTTGTGGAAAACCTGAAACAGGAAGCCCGTACACAGGCCATGATGCAGGTGAAGGATATCGTTGATGAAGCTAAACTAACAGCAAGTAAAGAGGCTAAAAAAGTGGTTATCCAAACGATTCAGCGTACAGCAACTGAGGCAGCCATTGAAAATTCGGTTTCTATATTCCACATTGAGAGCGACGAGATTAAAGGTCGTGTAATTGGCAGAGAAGGTAGAAATATTCGTGCTTTAGAAGCTGCTACCGGAATTGAAATCATTGTGGATGATACTCCTGAAGCCATTATATTATCTGGCTTTGATCCGGTAAGAAGGGAAATTGCCCGTTTGGCATTACACCGTTTGGTAACAGACGGCCGTATCCACCCCGCTCGTATTGAAGAAATTGTTGCAAAAACCAAAAAGCAAATTGAAGACGAGATCGTTGAAATTGGTGAACGTACTGTAATCGATTTAGGTATCCATGGTTTACACCCTGAGCTTATCCGCATGGTAGGGCGTATGCGTTACCGTTCATCTTACGGACAGAACCTTTTACACCACTCGCGCGAGGTGGCTAATTTCTGTGCTACAATGGCAGCAGAATTGGGCTTAAATGCTAAAATGGCTAAACGTGCCGGTTTATTACACGATATAGGTAAAGTGCCTGATGATAATCCGGAACTACCTCACGCAATTTTAGGAATGCAATTGGCTGAGAAATATAAGGAACATCCGGAAATTTGCAACGCCATTGGAGCCCACCATGATGAAATCGAAATGACTTCAATGATTTCTCCGATTGTACAAGCTTGTGATGCCATCTCAGGCGCCCGTCCTGGTGCGCGTAGAGAGGTAGTGGAAAGCTATATTAAGCGTTTAAAAGATCTGGAAGAACTGGCACTTTCTTACCCTGGTGTTGAAAAGACATTTGCCATACAGGCAGGTAGAGAATTACGTGTAATTGTAGAGAGTGAAAGAATTACAGATGCACAGGCTGAACTACTTGCGGCAGATATTTCAACACGTATCCAAACGGAAATGACTTATCCAGGTCAGATTAAAGTGACTGTAATCAGGGAAACCCGTTCAGTAGCGTTTGCGAAATAAGATTATTTTAGTCAAAATAATATCAGGCGTTGAGCATTGCTCAACGCCTTTTTTATGAAATAAGATTCAGGCGGTTTTTGCCTCAGATTCGCTTGCTTTTTCATAATTTTGCTTCATGAGCAAATCAACTATACAGATTGAACCAAAGCGTCAGGTAGATGTACTTTTTGACAAGTATGCCGAAAGCCACCAGAATCCGACAAACAAACTGGTTCACTGGATTTGCGTTCCGCTTATAGTTTTTAGTTTACTTGGTCTGGTTTGGCAAATTCCCTTTCCTCATATCGGATTCCTGGGTAGCTACAATGGGTACTTCAACTGGGCCTCTTTTCTTTTAGCATTTAGTCTGTATTACTATTATACCTTATCACCTGTACTGTTCTTCTTCATGATCTGGGTAGTTGGTTTGATGAGCTATATCATTGTAAAAATAGAACAGGCTGTTGGTTTGGGAAGTGGAACCGCTTACGCCATTTATGCTGCAATATTCGTTGCCGCCTGGGCTGGCCAGTTCATAGGTCATAAAATTGAAGGGAAAAAACCATCGTTTTTAGATGATGTTAAGTTCCTGTTAATTGGTCCGATCTGGCTTTTGCACTTTATTTGCAAAAAGACTGGTATTAAATACTAAACCAGAAGCAGCTAACATTAAATTAACATTTAGCTAAACAAAGCTTAATTAACATCTAACATACAGCTAACATTGTGGTAATAGCTTTGCCTAAAATAAAACACAGGCAAATTGGAATTAATCACAATTTTAAAAAAATCGGCATTTACAATGCTGGTTTTATTTCTAAGCATCACTGCTTACGCTCAAACCGGAAAAATCTCTGGTACAGTATCAGATAAAAAAACAGGTGAAACCCTGATTGGTGTTACCGTTAAAATTAAAGGAACAACGAAAGGCGTTTCTACAGATGTTGATGGAAAGTACAACCTGCAAGGTATGGCTTCCGGTAAGTATGTACTAGAATTTTCATACGTTGGTTACCAAACAAAGGAAATATCCGATATAGATGTTAAAGCTCCCGCACTCACTTCTTTAAACGTAAACCTAAGTGAAGCAAGTGGTCAAAGTCTTGGTGAGGTTGTTGTTAAAGCAAGCTTCAAACAAGAATCTGTAAATTCACTATATGCTAAACAAAAAAACAGTGCTGTAATTTCTGACGGTATAGCTAGTGATCAGATTAAAAAATCTCCTGATAGAAATACTTCTGATATCTTAAAACGAGTTAGTGGTGCTACCGTTCAGGATAATAAATTCGTTGTCATTAGAGGTTTAGGCGATCGATATAATACAGCAACCCTGGATGGATCTTCTTTACCTAGTACAGAACCTAATCGTAAGGCTTTTTCATTTGATATTGTTCCATCAAATCTCGTAGATAATTTAATCATAAGCAAAACGGCTACACCTGACTTACCTGCCGATTTTACCGGTGGTGCCATTCAAATATCTACAAAAGACATTCCAGATAGTAATTTCATCAGTTTAGGTATTGGTGGAGGTTACAACACCGCATCAACTTTTAAAAACTTTAAGAGTGGTGTAAGAACTGCAACGGATTACCTTGGATTTGATAACGGTGACAAAGCATTACCTTCCAATTTTCCTTCTCGCAACCGAATATTAAGTGGTACCCTAAGTACTGAAGACGGAACTAGGGCTATGAATAATCTTCCAAAGGATTGGAAAACATATAATAATACTGCCTTACCTACTCAGAATTATCAATTTACTTTGGGAAGGGTAAAAGATTTTAAAGAAAGCAATAACAGATTGGGTGCATTATTTTCTTTAACTTATAGAAATGCTCAAAACATTTACAGCGATGTAATTCGTGATTATGTAAACGTAAATTATCGCGACAATATTTATAAGTTTTCTACCAATATTGGTGGCCTGGCAAATTTTGCCTATACCTTCGGTAAAAGTAAAATCACGTTTAAAAATATATATAACAGAACTTATGACGACCAATACCTGGAGCGTAATGGTTACAACAGTGATAGAAATAGGGATATTCAATTCTATGCATTTGATTTGATGCAAAAATCTTTATTCAAATCAACTGTTGAAGGAACTCATCAGCTAGGCGAAAATAATTCTAAAATTGATTGGTCTTTGAGTTATGCAAACATATTAAACGATCAACCGGACCAGAAGAAAATTATTTATCAAAGAAACCCATCAGATATCGGTACAAACAATTATGTTTTCATTGCTCAGACAGATCAGGTAAATAAAGAAAACTCAAGATTGTTTTCAAAGTTAAATGAAGATAATTATAGCGGCGGAGTTAATTATACTCGTCCTCTAAAAATGTTTAGCCAGGTTGCGACATTTAAAGCGGGCTTAAATTCGATTTATCGTGATCGTACGTTTGACGCTAGGTTTATTGGACTAAGAGCTAATCAAAATGCTGCAAATAAAGATGAAATTAACAGGAGACCAAAAGCAACATTATATGCAAGGGACGCCATAAACAGTGGAGCTTATTTGCTAGATGACATCTCATTGGATGGTGATAGTTATACAGCTCATTCAATGACTAATGCTGGTTACTTGATGTTGGATAATAAATTTGGTGAAAAATCAAGGTTAGTATGGGGTGTAAGGGTGGAACAATTCAATGTTGTGTTAGATGCTAAAGTTCCTACTCCGGAAACATCAGTTGATGATAACTATGTGGATGTATTGCCATCAGCAAACTATACTTATAGCCTAACACCAAAAATAAATTTAAGAGCATCATACTATCGTACACTTGCAAGACCCGAATTCAGAGAATTAGCAGCATCATCTATCTACGATTATGAGTTATTAGCTTTGCAACAAGGTAATACTAAATTAAAGGAAGCAAAGATTGATAATGCCGATATTCGTTTTGAGTTTTATCCACAGGCAGGTCAGATCATTTCAGTTTCTGGTTTTTATAAGAAATTCCATAATGCAATTGAATCATTTAATAGTGATGCAGGATCTTCAAGAATTATCACATTCATAAATTCGGATAATGTTAATGTTTACGGAGTTGAATTTGAGTTGCGTAAAAGCTTAGACTTTATTGCAAATACTGAATTCTTGAAGCAAACTACATTCTACACAAACCTTTCGTTTATTAAATCAAGAGTAGAAACGAATAATACTGGTATTAATTTGATCGAAACATCTAGGCCGATGGTTGGACAAGCGCCGTATATTATCAATGCCGGCCTTCAACATAGTTTCCTTGATAATAAGTTGAATTTCAACGCCCTTTATAACCGGGTGGGTAGAAAATTAACTGTAGCCGGGGGAGCCCTTTATCCAGGTACGTGGGAAGCACCACGAAATGTAGTGGATTTGCAATTGGCATTAAAAGTATTAAAAAGCAAAGGCGAGTTGAAATTTAATGCAGGTGATATTTTAAACAACCGCATCACGCAATATTATGACAATGATTTAGATAAAAAGTATAACCCTAATGGTACAGATGAAACAATTAGTAGCTATAAACCAGGAAGTAATTACTCCCTATCGTTTTCTTATAACTTCTAATGTTAAATCCAAACGCATTTAAACGTTAATTCTTAATAATTAATTAAAGCAGTGTTAATGCATGGGTAATACCATAATAACACTTTTGATGAAAGTAAAAAAAACAAAATGAAAAAACAATTATTACTTTGCGCAATGAGCGTAATGGTCTTTTTAGCAAGCTGTTCTAAAAGTACTGAAGATGATGATTACACGCCACCAGTAGACGGTAATACTGTTGAGGTAAAAGGTGATATTACTGCGAGCACTTCTTGGACTGCCGATAAAATCTATCTTTTAAAAGGAAATGTATTTGTAACCAATAATGCAACTTTAAATATTGCTCCAGGTACAATTATTAAAGGGGATAAGGCAACTAAAGGTGCCTTAGTTATCACCAGAGGTGCTAAAATAAATGCAGCTGGTACTGCTGATAAACCAATTGTATTTACTTCAAGTATTGCAGCGGGAGCTCGTGCGCAAGGTGATTGGGGTGGTGTAATTCTATTAGGAAAAGCCATAAATAACGTAGGTACATCAGTGCCAATTGAAGGTATTTCTGATGATACTGAAAAAGGTAAGCATGGTGGTACTGATAATGCAGATAATTCAGGCGTAATGCAATACGTACGTATTGAATATGCAGGAATTGCATTGAGTCCTGATAATGAAATTAACGGATTGACTTTTGGATCAGTTGGGTCTGGTACAACTATTGACCACATCGAAGTGTATCGTTCAGGTGATGATGCTTTCGAATGGTTCGGTGGATCAGTTAATTGTTCATATTTATTAGCAATTGATACATGGGATGATGATTTTGATACAGATAATGGATATTCAGGAAAAGTACAGTTTGGATTAGCTCAACGCTTATCTGTGACAGCCGATGTATCTGGTTCTAATGGTTTCGAATCTGATAATAACTCATCTGGAAGTAATGCAACTCCCCAGACTTCAGCAGTTTTCTCAAACATGACTATTTTAGGTCCTGTGGGTCAAGGAACAGTGAATGCAAACTTTCAACATGGTGCTCAAATTCGTCGTAATTCAGCGATTAGCATTTTCAACTCAGTTTTTGCTAACTACACAGAAGGTGTTTTCTATGATGATGAGAGACCGGCTGCCCCATCAACAGTTAATTCTTCAAGTAATTTAGTTGCCAATACATCAGTATTCGCTAATAACTTGATTTTTAATTCAAATGGTAAATCAAACCAAGTTAAAGCAACAAATTCTGCTACACTTGCAATTATCACTCCATTATTAACTGCTGCTAACACTTTTAATACAGCAGATATAACTGCTGCAACATTTGTAGATGCATATAAATATTCATCTGATATTTCTACGAAAATTGGAAGACCAAACTTTACCTTAGCTACTGGTTCTAGTGCTGCGACAGGTGCTTTATTTACTAATGCCAAACTAGCTGCTAATTTTGATAAAACTGTAGCATTTAAAGGTGCTTTCGGTACAACAGACTGGACTGCTAACTGGGCTCATTTCGATCCTCAATCATTAGCATACACCACTCCAGGTGTTGTGAGATAGTTCTTTTACAATCTTTTTATATATAAAAGCCTATGTCAAAAGACATAGGCTTTTTTTTTGGAGATTATACAATTCAAAGATTTACTACTATTTGATAATAATTATTTTATTTTCAAGTAAAGTGGTGATTTTATTATTGTATATGAAAAAAATAAAAATTAGCACACTCAAAATTGCCATGGTTGGAATTTTGTTGTCATCTTCTTTACATGGGTGTAAAAAAGATGAATTTGAGGATCAACTTGTTTCAATCCAAAAGGTTGATGTCAAAAGTATTAAGGAATTGAAAGAGTTTATGGCAAGAATGGGTAATATACCTGTTGATTCTATCGGTTATGATTTGGAAACTGAACAGTTCATTTGGAGAGGTAAGAATCAAATTAGTAAGAAAGATTTATTAGACGTTTATCAACAAAATAATTAATACATGAAATCAATACGTCAATATCTCTTTGTACTTATTTCAATATTATCGATTCAAATTTGTAGTGCACAGGTCAATGTAATATCGTTCAAAGTTTTAGATCAATATCTAATTGATGGAAAAATTTCAATTAAGAATACTTCTACGACCCAAATCAAATTTGAAGTCATGTTTAGTACTGCAAGAGATAGTCAAGGTAATCCTAAACCAGGCAATTTAACTACCGTATTAGGAACAATTAATGGTAATGGACAACTTGTGTACTTATCAAATGAGCAACAAACATCTTCGACTGAATTTTCTGCCAGTAATACATTTTTAACTAAAACTTATACAGTAAACATAGAGAAATCAAAACTTTCGAGTAGTGGTATAGTAGATCTTGTCCAGTTGCGTGACGGATCTTTGCCTGTGAATAGCTCGAAACGATATAATTATTTAGTCGAAAATGTAACCTATTATAGTGTGAGTAAATCACAGCTTTTTAAGCGCAATAATTGTTCAACAAATTATGTCGGAAGTTCTGTAACTTATACAGTGCCAGCCAACAAATATTCTTCAACTATTTCTCAAGCAGATGCAGACTCAAAGGCTCAAAATGAAATCAATTCAAATGGACAAAATTATGCTAACTCTAATGGAAGTTGCTTAATCAGCTACGATAATTGGATTACATATTTAGACACATCGATGAAATATGGTTCTGATTGGTCATGTGGAATAATATGGAATAATACATTAGTTAATACATCCACAGTTTCATTTCACGTTTATCAAAATGATATTTTTAAAGGAATTGTTAAAAGTAATGTTTCCAATAATGATAGTGGCGGAACGACGACTATAGATTTTACTAATCTTGTTGACATAAGTGGACATACATATTATAACATAAAAATAAAAATGGTGTCTGATTCTGATCCTAATATTTATGATTTTTTTGGTCCATTTAATATGCAAGTAGATTAGCCATGTGCTTACATTTAGTAAGAATTCATTATGTTAATCTTATCGATTAAACACAAAACGCCAGAAGCAATTCTGGCGTTTTGTGTTTAATAAGATATTTATGAAACTGTCTTGGCAGTTTTAATTTTCTTTCCTGAAGCTTTAGGCGCTTCCACCACCAACGGGCTCTCTACTACTAAAATCTCCTCCACTTCGTCTTCTTTTACAAATGGAGTAATTGAATCATCTACTGGCTTTAACGAAATTTTCTTAGAAAGTTGTTTTGCAAATTTCTCAATCACTTTATCTGTTTTTTTTGCTTTACCAAACGGGGCGAGAACTTTGTTAAATGCAACTGCTAATCTTGATTCTAATTCTTTACGTGCTTTCTTATTCGCCGAAATATTCTTCGACTTTGTTTTGTGCTTTTTCATTTAACTCTTTTAGGATTTACGCAAAGGTAAATGATCGCAAGATTAAATTAATATTATGATTATGTTAACTGCCTGAAGCAGTGTTAACATCTACAATATTTGTGGTAAATTACTAACTCACGTTTTAATAGAATACTGGAATATGAACTATCCTGTAATTATTGCTGTACTGATCCTGGTAGCTACCTTAATCATTTATCTGATTAAAAGGAACGAGAAGGATAAAAAGGATTTTGAAGAAGAGGTGCTTGAATCTGAAACGCCAACAGCGAATGAGGATAAAGAAAAACTTTAAAAGCCGGTTCCACTCGCTAATTCCCCTCCTAAATCCAATGCATTCTGGAAGGTTTCAAGATATTGCAACAGGTGACGCTCAGCATTAGCATAAGAATTGAATGTTGAAGCGGGCTCATATGCATCAGCTTCTGCATTGGTTTTGTAGAAAAGGCTCGTTTGAAATACAAAGGTATCCGCATCATTAATGGGTGACATTATTCTCGCCTTAACAGAATGGCCATGAATTTCAACATAAAATTCTTTTAATATAGAATAAATTATCGCCGACATAGGATTGACATTTTAAATTGCCATCTAAAGTACCATAAATATGGCGGCGATTTTTTGCCTAACGATATAGTTACTTATTGATAACCATAAGTTAATATAGCGCCCGTTAATTTTTAGTCAGGGGTTCATAAGCATACACCACCTCAAACTTGATGTTTTTAAGCCTGGATGAAAGCTGTCCGATCTTTAAATCCTGCTTCTGTGGGGTAGGTTCGCAATAAGAATACTTTTTGCCATTGTATAAAACAAAATCACCTATCGGCTTATCGAACTGCACTGCCATTGTGAGGTGTGTTGGATAGAGAAGCGCAATCATAGGCAGGTTGTAGATTTCTTTGACCAGGTAAAAGAAGAGTGCGGCGCGATCATCGCAGTCGCTGTAAGTATTTCCTAAAGTTTGCTCCGGTGATAAACGCTTTTCTTTTCCAAAATTTTCATCATCGTTCTCGTATAAAAAGGCATACCTGGTAAATCGCATTAAATAATCCACCCCCTTTTTTTGGTCCATGCCCTTCATATTGTTTTTCAGTGTTGGAACAAGTGAACTATAGGTTTCTCTGCTCAAAGGAATATTAAAATAACTTTCAAAATCTACACCCGGGTAGTTTTTGAAAATGGTCTCCACGTCATCGCTTACTTTCAGTTTGAAATGGTAGGTATTATGTTTAAAGTTAAAGGCAAGCTCTTTTTCTCCGTAGCTTTCAGGTTTAAAGTCTGGCATGCGGGTTACCTTATACGAAAAGGCTGCTTTTGCGTCAGGAATCACAATATCAATAGGCTTATAGCTATCAGCCTGTTTGAATAATTTGCCGTAATCATGATAGTTTAAGCAGGTATACTTATGATCATTTACGATGAAATAGGGGATATCACGTATATCTTCATTATTTCTGACATAAAAAATCACCTGATTATTTCCTACAGCTAACCTGGCGTCATAGCCGCATTTACTTAACAGAAACCACTTGTATAGCGTATATCGAAAATAATTCTCTGCTTTAGGACTGATTTCCTCTGCTGTTTTTCTAATGAGCTGATAATAAATCCAGTCATTTAGCTTGTGCTCTTTTTGGTAGCCTCTGAGTTGATCGACCAGTGGCAGATATTCAACCGTTGATATTTTCCGGTAAAAGTTTAACACCCCGCTTTCTGAAGCATTGTCACTAACAGCAAGGTTTATCCCTGCAGGCACGTCAAAATTAAAAGTTCCGTCATAGAAATCAAACGAATATTTCTGAGCGCGAACATTCATACACATCATTACCAGACAGATGAATAGACTACATTTCACAAAATATATGTTTAACCTATTTTTCAATTTCCTTTATATTTGGTTATATTAAATTTACATATACTTAACTTAAAATCAACAATTTTTTTATGTTAACAACGACAGGCATTATTGATATTGATTTAACATCAAAAATCCTTTCAACTAAAAAAAAATAATTTTAATGAGTAAAGTATTGTGAATTAAAAAGAAAGTGCTAATTTTGTCACTGCAAGGGGTGAGAGCCTTGCATCACAATCATAAAGATTGAGAGCGTTAATTTAGATAAAGGTTACAACAGCGATTGTTGTAACCTTTTTTATTTAGTCACTTGCGCGAAATCAATTGCTCAGAAACATCCAAAAAAGATAATATTTATAATCCTGGCTTAACTTGCTGTTAATACGATTGATTCATATTTGTGCCATAAATTACTTGGTTAGTATTTATAAAGTTTAGGTTAGTTGATAACAAAATACCCGGATGGATGTCCGGGTATTTTCGTTTTAAACTTATAGGTTTTTTCCAAGTTTTTCCAGCATCTCTGGTGGAATGTTGTGGGTGTCGACCACAAGAAAGCCATCAAGGCAATCAGAAAATTTCGGATCAATGTTGAAAGAAATGATTTTGGCATTTAAATTCATGTACTGTCTGAGCAACACGGGGATTTTTATATGCGAGTTTTCAATATCTCCAATAATACTATCCAGGTCCTTAAATGATTCACTGCTGTCTACCAGCGTATCTGTGGAAATTGGAAGAAGGTCGGCTTTGAACTTATTTCTGGGTTTTACATATTTCGCCATTTCATAATCGAAATGGTTTTTAGTAATATAATCAACAATGAGTGCCTTACTGAATTTTGAAAAATTATTGCTAATGCTTACTGGACCAAACATAAAACGGTATTGCGGATTATCAATCAGGTATTTCAATATCCCTTTCCATAAAAGGAAAAGTGGGAGTGGTTTTCCCTGATATTCTTTTCTGATCCACGATCTGCCCAGTTCAATCCCTTGTTTAAGCATAGGATAAAATTGATCTTTCATTTTAAAGAGCTCGGAAAGATAGAAACCACGACGGCCCATGCTTTCTAAAATCTCATCACCTTTGCCGATGCGGTAAGCGCCAACAATATTTTCCAGATCTTTATCCCATATAAATAAGTGATTATAATAAATGTCGTAGTTATCAAGGTCGATTTTTTTATTTGTCCCTTCCCCAACTTCCCGGAAAGTAATTTCTCGTAAGCGACCTATTTCCCTTAAAATATTAGGTATTTTTAAGGTAGGGACAATATAAACCTCATAGTTTTTTTCAGACCATACCCTGAAATCTTCGAGTGTGGTTACCTCTTGTTTAATTAAAACCCTTGAAGTTTCTTCAATTACTTCAACTGGTTTTTTCTTGATTTTGAAAAGCTTTAGCGGATTGAATAATTTTTTTTCCTGATCTAAGCCTACACCTAATGCATAAGTACGCGCACGAAGAAAGTCCATTAACTTGTTGCTGCTGTTCATGTGCGATACCTCAGCAGGCGCGATGGGCTTTCCAACTCTAACTTTAATAGCGAGACCTTGTTTATTTAAAAATTCTGAAGGAAGTTTCGCCGTACGTAAAGTAGGGTGAATAAAACTTAATATATTAAACAGTACGCCGTTATTTCCGTGGAAATAAATAGGTACAACAGGAACCTTTGCCTTGGCAATTAATTTTCCTACAACAGGATGCCACATCCTGTCGGTAACCTGCTGGGCATCCAGTTTAAAAGTAGAAACTTCACCAGCGGGGAAAATTCCGATGGGCGTACCGTTTCTGAGTAAATCGAATGTTGTTTTTAGTCCGCTGATGCTTGAGGAATGCTGAACATTTTCAAACGGATTAACAGCCACAAAAAATTCATCAAGGTTGGGGATTTTTTTCAAGATGAAGTTAACCATCACTTTTGCGTCAGGTCTCACTGTACATAACAGCTTAACAAGAGCAAGCCCTTCAACCCCTCCGTAAGGGTGATTTGCGATGGCGATAAACGGACCGGTTTTAGGAATACTGTTAAGGTCGTCTTCATCAAACTCTATAGAAACGCCAATGGTTTCTAAAATTTTATCTACAAATTCCAATCCTTTAAAGTGTTGATTCTGAGCGAAAACATCGTTGATGTCATTAAGCTTCATAATCTCCATTAATAAGCCTGCTAAACCTGGTACACCTAGCTTATCGATCTTAGTTGCCTTGGCAAACTCAGACGTCGTAATGATCTTCATATAAAATTCTTAGTAGTTGATATTGCAGAACCGAATCAGTTTTGCAATCCCAAAAATAAGATTTAAATTTATAATAAACATGTCATATCAAATATGAGGCTTTGGCTGAACAAATATTTTGGATTTAGTAAGCGTGAATTTAACGGCTTGTTACTGCTTGTTTTGATCATCGTTGCATTAAAAGCCGCGCCATTTTTTTACGGCCTTATCAAAACAGAAGAAAATGATAGTAAAGCATTATCATCTCAATTGGCCAAAATTGAAATCACTGACAACGATATTAGTGTTAATAATGTCAAAGGATTTACGCCCACCTTTAAAAAGAAAAGTAAACTTTTTAAGTTTGATCCAAACCAACTGAATGCCGGTGGATGGCAATTACTGGGTTTATCGCCAAAGCAGGCACAAGCCGTTGTTAATTTCGTATCCAAGGGTGGAAAATTCCGTAAGGCGGAAGATTTACAGAAGATGTATACCATTTCGCCAGAGATGTATCAAAGGCTTTTGCCCTTTGTTGTAATCGAACCTCAATCCGGCAGTGGACCACATTATCAATCTGCCTACGTCAAAAAGGAATTTGTTAAGAAACCAGCCGTAGTGATTGATATCAATCATGCTGATTCCGCTGAGCTGGAGGAAGTAAAGGGAATAGGCTCCTCATTGGCACGGCGTATTTACAAATATAGAGATCGGCTGGGAGGCTTTTACAGAAAGGAGCAACTACTTGAGGTATATGGTCTTGATTCCAGCCGTTATAATAAAATCAAAGATCAGGTTAAATTAGGCCCGGCAGTTTATAAAACGGTAAATCTCAACATCGCACAGGCTGAGGATATCAAGCGCATTCCGTATCTTAGCTATAAGCAAATTAATGCCATTATACAGTATCGTAAGCAACATGGAGCTTACGCTTCAATAGCAGACTTGAAAAAAATTGTAATTTTGAATCAGGAACTAATTGAGCAGATATCGCCTTACATTTCGTTCTGAATGATCACCATTAGATCTCATTACACTCCGTATTAACCCCGCCTTTTACCCGCATTATTGCCACTTTTTGTCCACCAATGCCTGTATGTCACTATACATATAGTCCGCTAATGCTAAGGTCACGACCGGGGGTAGATCACCATAGTACCCAGCTTCACTTTTACTGAATCTCAGAGTATACTTTACAATACCGAAAAAAAATCGCTTAAAATTTTTATTTATTTAAGCGTTGTAGGTTGATGGTTCCGATATATTGAACCAAATACCATTTCATTCTGCCAAAACACGAATATTTTATGGTAATTAACTATGAAATAAATGTTTATAATTGCTGTCACTAACTTATAAATATAAATCTGATGAGCCTGAGCTTTAATTTTTCTGTTACAGAAACTCAGCAAAGTGTAAGGGCAATGGTCCGCGATTTTGCTGTGAAAAATATCCGTCCGAATTTGATGGAATGGGATGAAGCGCAGTTTTTTCCAGTAGAATTATTTAAGCAGCTGGGAGAATTGGGTTTAATGGGCGTTTTGGTGCCTGAAGAATACGGTGGTTCGGGTTTGGGTTATCAGGAGTACGTCGATGTAATTGTTGAAGTAGCAAGGGTTTGTGGATCAATTGGCCTATCGCTTGCTGCCCACAACTCACTTTGTACCGGTCACATTCTGGCTTTTGCAAATGAAGAGCAGAAGCAACGATGGTTACCAAAACTTGCGACAGCGGAGTGGATTGGGGCATGGGGATTAACTGAAGCCAATACCGGCTCGGATGCTTTAAGAATGATGACCACTGCCGTAGAAGACGGTAATGATTACATTATAAATGGTTCTAAAAACTGGATTACCCATGGTAAAAGCGGTGATATCGCAGTGGTAATGGTGAGGACCGGAGAGCAGGGCAGTTCTAAAGGTATTTCGGCTATTGTAGTAGAAAGAGGTACTGCCGGTTTTTCTGCAGGCAAGAAAGAGAATAAATTGGGGATGCGGGCCTCCGAAACAACGGAAATGATTTTCGATAATTGCCGTGTCCCTAAAGCCAATCTGCTGGGGAACGCCGGTGAAGGTTTTAAACAGGCGATGAAAGTTCTGGATGGTGGAAGAATTTCGATAGCAGCATTGGCACTCGGAATAGCAAAAGGTGCATTCGATGCTGCTGTAGATTATTCGAAAGCACGCCACCAGTTTGGGAAACCCATATCTGAATTCCAGGCCATCAGCTTTAAACTCGCTGATATGGCTACCGAAATTGAAGCTGCTGAGCTGCTCATCAGGCAGGCTGCTGATTTGAAAAACAGGCACTTGCCTATGACTAAAGAATCGGCAATGGCAAAATATTTTGCCTCGGAAGTATCTGTGAGGGTGGCGACAGAAGCCGTTCAGATATTTGGAGGCTATGGCTATACCAAAGACTTTCCGGTTGAGAAATTTTACCGCGACAGTAAATTATGCACAATAGGGGAGGGTACGTCCGAAATTCAAAAGATCGTAATTGCCCGGGAAATACTGGGTTAAGCTCAAAGTCGGAGCTATGTTAGGCAAAGTCCTTTAGCCTGATATTTAAGAAACAACAAACCAAATATATTATGAGTAATCCGGATGGTTTAACTACCTCCGGATTTTTTTTTCTATAAACCAAAGTTTATTCCTTTGCGGTTAAAATACTGTCCACTACGTAAACGCTAAAACCGCGCCATGGCAAAGAATTTTTATATTCTTTGTAATGTAGCTCATAAAATTTGCCACTATTTGCCATCATCTTTTCAGCAATTGCTTCACTGGAGATAGAAAATTCGAATTCGTTATTCTGCAACGTTCCGGTTTGCCTGGATCTGACCCCGCTCTGAATCAGTTTTCCCTCGTAGGTTTTAAACAGGTAACCCTTTTTTACCACGTAGTTCAGTTCGCCCGCTTTAACACCTTCGCCGAAAACAAAGAAATAACGATAATATACAACTGCGGCAAGTATGATGATCACCAGAACAGCAATGATGGTGATGGCTTTTTTTCCTTTTGTCATAGAGATTTGAATCTAACGATAAATGTAATTAAACAATATCGGAAATACGTTAAGCCCGGGTTAAATTTTCTTTTTAAAAATCTTTCTCATTTTCAATTATTTGCTTACATTTGCAGCCCGTTAACACGGTAGAAATTTAAAAAAACACGAGAGGAGGTATTTCAGCGTTATGATCATTATCAACATTAAAGACGGCGAATCATTGGATAAAGCCCTAAAACGTTTCAAAAAGAAATTTGAAAAAACAGGTGTATTAAGAGAACTACGTAGCCGTCAGGCATACGAGAAGAAATCCGTTACTCGTCGTACTGAAATTAAACATGCTGTTTACATTCAGAACATGAATCAAGATACAACTTCATAGTTTGTTCAAGATATATACATTAAAGTCCTTCTGGTAACCGGAAGGACTTTTTTGTTTTAAGCTGTTTTTTAAATTACAGTAAACAATAAATTAATGATTTCTTTATGTCAAAACTATTTGTAACTTCATATTACACCTAGCAGGAGATACTGAATGTTATTAAAAAGCTTTGTTACCTATTTGACTCACGAAAAGCGATACTCCGCACATACCGTTGCCTCTTATCAAACCGATTTGAGCCAGTTCGAAGCATATATTGAGTCTGAGTTTGAATTGGAGTTTCTTGACGTTAAACATACTCATCTGCGAAGCTATATGGTGGAATTAATGGAGAAGGAAGCTTCTGAAAGTACCATTAACAGAAAAATATCTGCCCTTAGAAGTTTTTATAAATTTCTTTTAAGAGAAGGCAAGCTTGAGCAAAATCCTGCAGCTTTAATCAAAGCGCCTAAAATACCTAAACGTTTGCCTGTTTTTCTGGAGGCACAGAAGATGGATCTGCTCCTGGATTCTGAAGTTTACTTCAATGACGGTTTTGAGTCGCAGCGCGATCACCTGGTGTTAGAACTGCTTTTCGGAACCGGAATGCGGCTGGCAGAACTCATCCAGTTGAAAGATCAGGATATTGATAGTTATTCGGCAACAATTAAAGTGCTGGGCAAAAGAAATAAGGAAAGAATTATTCCGGTAAGTAAACAGCTTATTAATCAGTTAAATAGCTACATCGATTTAAAAAAGTTGCAGAAATTTAATAACAATTTGCTTAACTTAATCGTTACCAATACAGGTGCCGCGGCATATCCGAAGTTAATATACCGCATCGTTACCTCATACCTAAACCATATATCTACCCATGATAAGAAAAGCCCGCATGTATTAAGACATAGTTATGCTACCAGCTTATTGAATGCAGGAGCAGATTTAAATGCAATAAAAGAACTTTTGGGGCATGCAAGCCTGGCGGCTACTCAGGTTTATACGCATAACTCAATTGAAAGATTAAAAACAATTTATAAACAAGCCCATCCAAAGGCGTAAAAAAAGGAGGAAAAATGAAAATCGGAGTTCAATCAATCCACTTCAGTGCAGACAGTAAGTTGTTAGACTTTATTCAGAAGAAAGCCAACAAGCTTGATCAGTTTTTCGACCAGATCATTAGCGGGGAAGTGTATTTAAAATTAGAGAACGTAGAAGATGAGGCCAATAAAATTAGTGAGATAAAACTCATTGTGCCGGGCGGAACACTGTTTGCTAAAGAACAATGTAAGTCATTCGAAGAGGCGACCGATCTTGCAATCGAGTCATTAAGAAAGCAGATTACTAAACATAAAGATAAAACACGCGCAAAATTAAGTGAACATAAAGCAATTTTAAGCGAAAGCGAAGCATCTGATTATTAAGTGAATATTCAGATAATCGATAAAAACAGAGATAGCGGACTAAAAAAGTTCGCTATTTTTTTTCAAAATAATTTTGAAGTGAAATATAAGTGTGTATATTTGCATTCCCTTTCGGAAAGGGCGTTAAGCCAGGAAGAAAAAGGGTAGTTCTTTAAAAAGATAAACTTTTAAAAAAACACGTTAATTGTAGGAGAAATGAAGATTTTTCGTATAATTGCAGAAAATTAAAAGCCTCCTTAGCTCAGCTGGTAGAGCAACTGACTTGTAATCAGTAGGTCATTGGTTCGATTCCGATAGGAGGCTCTTTTTATGTTAAAGTGTTAACATTTTAAGATAAAGTTGGGGAGATTCCAGAGCGGCCAAATGGGACAGACTGTAACTCTGTTATCGCAAGATTTCGAAGGTTCGAATCCTTCTCTCCCCACTAAATCTAATGAATGAATGAGTGAGCAGGAAAATGAGTGAGTGTTAGCATTCGTCATTCAATAATCAATCAATCTTCATCGGTAAAAGCGGAAGTAGCTCAGTTGGTAGAGCGATAGCCTTCCAAGCTATAGGTCGCGAGTTCGAACCTCGTCTTCCGCTCATTGTAGGTTCATTAGTGAATTTGTTCATCGGTTTTAGTAAACTGATGAACGCATTACAACTGAACTAATGAGCTTTAACAAAAGCCGAAGTAGCTCAGCGGTAGAGCACTTCCTTGGTAAGGAAGAGGTCGTGGGTTCAAGTCCCATCTTTGGCTCAGGTATAATAAAGCTTTGTTAAATCTGTTACATATACAGAAGAAACAAAGTTTTTTGTGTTGAAATAACAAAAAATAAAATAATAAAAAGTTAACCTACTAATTAGTTATAAATAAAATGGCAAAAGAAAAATTTGACCGCAGTAAACCGCACTTAAACATCGGTACAATCGGTCACGTGGATCACGGTAAAACAACTTTAACAGCAGCTATTACAAAAGTTTTAGCTGATGCAGGTTTATCTGAAGCACGTTCATTCGATTCAATTGACTCTGCTCCAGAGGAAAAAGAAAGAGGTATTACTATCAATACAGCTCACGTTGAGTATTCAACAGCTAACCGTCACTATGCACACGTTGACTGTCCAGGTCACGCGGATTACGTGAAAAACATGGTTACTGGTGCTGCTCAAATGGACGGTGCAATTATCGTTGTTGCTGCTACTGATGGTCCAATGCCACAAACTCGTGAGCACATCTTATTGGCTCGTCAGGTTGGTGTGCCTTCATTAGTTGTATTCATGAACAAAGTGGATATGGTTGATGATCCAGAATTATTAGAATTAGTTGAAATGGAAGTTCGTGAATTATTATCATTCTATGAATTCCCAGGTGATGATATTCCTGTAATCCAAGGTTCTGCTTTAGGTGGATTAAACGCTGATCCGAAATGGGTTGGTAAAATTATGGAATTAATGGATGCTGTTGATAGCTACATTCCAATTCCTCCACGTTTAACTGATCTTCCATTCTTGATGCCAGTTGAGGACGTATTCTCAATCACTGGTCGTGGTACAGTAGCAACTGGCCGTATCGAGCGTGGTGTAATCAACTCTGGAGATCCGGTTGAAATCTTAGGTATGGGTGCTGAGAACTTAAAATCTACAGTAACTGGTGTTGAGATGTTCCGTAAAATCCTAGATTACGGTGAAGCTGGTGATAACGTAGGTTTATTGTTACGTGGTATTGAGAAAACTGATATCCGTCGTGGTATGGTAATCTGTAAACCAGGTTCAGTAACTCCTCACACTGATTTCAAAGCTGAGATCTATGTATTATCAAAAGCTGAAGGTGGTCGTCACACTCCATTCTTCAACAAATATCGTCCTCAATTCTATTTCCGTACCACAGACGTAACTGGTGAGATCTCACTAGCTGAAGGAACTGAAATGGTAATGCCAGGTGATAACGTTACAATCACAGTTAAATTAATTAACGCGATTGCAATGGAAAAAGGTCTGCGTTTCGCTATCCGTGAAGGTGGTAGAACTGTAGGTGCTGGTCAGGTAACTGAAATCTTAGCTTAATTTAAGCTAACAATAATATAAAAAGAGCTAGTCGAGGCTAGCTCTTTTTTATACACACGGGAATAGTTCAACGGTAGAATAGAGGTCTCCAAAACCTTTGATCAGGGTTCGAATCCTTGTTCCCGTGCCAAGTATAATGATTGAATTAGTGAAGTTTTAACGATTGAATGTATCTTCATTCTCTCTATCACTAACTCAATCATTTAATCATTATAATAAATATGGCTAAAGTAGTTGAGTTTATAAAAGAATCGTACGATGAAATGACCCAGAAGGTTACATGGCCAACCTGGGGCGAATTACAAAGTTCGGCAATTCTTGTGTTGGTAGCTTCTTTGATTATTGCATTGGTTATTTTTGCAATGGATAAAGGTTCTACATTTGTATTAGATACTTTTTATAAATCACTTTCTAATTAATATATACTAATGAGCGATCTAAAGTGGTATGTTGTAAGAGCTGTTAGCGGTAAAGAAAAGAAAGTAAAACAGTACATTGATGCTGAAATCAGTCGTTTAGGTTTCTCTCATCTGGTTCCTCAGGTTTTAATACCAATGGAAAAATATTACCAGATGAAAGATGGTAAGAAAATTGCCAAAGAACGTAACTTTTATCCTGGTTATGTTTTAATCGAAGCAACATTAGATGGAGAATTAGAACACATTATCAAAGGTATCAATAGTGTTATTGGTTTCCTTGGTGATAAAGCTGGTAATCCAATCCCGATGCGTCAGGCAGAGGTTAACCGCATTTTAGGTGTGGTTGATGAAATGAGTGAGCAAGGCGAAACCATGAATGTGCCTTACTATGTAGGTGAGAACATCAAAGTAATGGATGGGCCTTTCAATGGTTTCTCAGGTATTATCGAAGAGGTAAACGAAGAGAAGAAAAAACTGAAAGTAATGGTTAAAATCTTCGGTCGTAAAACACCTCTGGAGCTTAACTACATGCAGGTAGAAAAAGAGTAATCCGAATTACCATTTTTATCAAGATATTAAAAGCTTTCCTGAACAGGGAAAGCTTTTTTGCGTTGGTAATATTTTGTGTTATTGTAATTTAATGACAAATTAATTATCGTAAAAAAATTATTTGTATATTTGGTTAACTGATCTCTCAAAGAATCATTCATTCTAATAATCTAAGTTAACAAAATGAGGAAAATTTATGCTTTGTTTAAGCAGTGTCTACTGGCTTTAACTCTATTATTTATTGCTACTATTGGTATTTATTCTTGTAAGAAGGATAGGAAGTCATCAATAAATCAAGATTCAAAAGAAATTATCGCCGATGCTAAAAGTTATTTTGAACAAGAAATCTTAAATAAGAGTCTTCGTATACCCAATGATCCAAATTTTAGGCATAGTATAATAAAGAAACCAGTTTGGTCAAAATCTGTTATCCGGAAGATTTCATTGGGTGATGCTGTTGTTGACCTATAGTATTTGATGAGGATATTTTTACAATAGACAAAAGCAATACATATAAAAGCCTTTTAAGCAGAACAAGCTACTTAATGATTTATAAAGATAAAAAAGAAAATATGCATGCTGAATGGGTTACTCTTTTAAATATAAATGTTAAAAAAGAACGCAATGAGCATTTTTCAGGGATAGCAGTTATTGAGGAATGGAATGGTAGTTTTAAAAAGGCATTCGCATTTGATGGTTTAGGCAATTATGAAAAAATGTCTTTAAGTTCATCTATGACTCGACAAAAAATTAGCTATAGTCGTTCAGTAACTTGTGTAACAATACCACATTATAGCACAATTACGGTTGGGGGGGTGTCTACCCCCTCATTTAGAGGATCTGAGACTTTTTGCTATGGAAGTTTTGAAAATAGCGGAGATGAAGGAGGAGATGGAAGTACTTATGGTTATGGGCATAGTGGAGGCGAGCAACAAAGATGAGGAAGTTGATCCTAGTAATTATCCATTATATTTTATTGATTGCAACGGTGATATAGATGGTAGTGCAATTATAGATGATAATTGTGGTTGTATTCAAGGAAATACAGGAATTCAAAGTTGTGCAGATATCACAGATAAAATTAAAAATAAGTGTTTAGATTCAGTTTGGCTAAAGATTAGTGGAAATCTTGATAGTAAAATTGTAAATATTTTAACAAATACTTTTGGGACCAACGATAAAATAAATTTCAAAATTGTTGATGGTAATATTGATGGTGGCTACTCGGCGAAAACAGAAGTTGTTACGGATAGAGTGAATAGTGATGGTATTCATGTATTCGATGTGAAAGTAACGCTTAATAAAAATACCTTACCATCAGCCTCACAAGAATTTATTGCTACTACAATCGTGCATGAAATTATGCATGCATATTTTGATTCACAAAAAACATATTATACACAACAATTTCAGCAACATAGAAACATGGCAGAAAATTATATAGATGATTTGAAAAACGCTGTACAAGCCATATATTCTAATTTAGATGACAAAGCAGCCTACGCATTAATTTTAAATGGTTTTGGTGATATATTCAAAAATGATTTGACTTATTGGAATTCCTTAGTTTCTAAATATGAACTGGATACTGCGCAAATCATAAATATAAGAGACGATTATAAAAATCATAATTCAGGAACTAAGACGGCATGTTCACAATAATCGGATTTTATGAAAAAAATAATCTTTATCATTAGTATAATTTGTTTACTTACTTTTAGATCAAAAGCTCAGGGTACTTTAACAACATTAACATCTTTAAATGTTTCTGATCTCAGTAATTATATTTCTGCAAATTATAAGCTAGAGGAAAAGACACTTGATACCCTGTGCTTGTACACTACGGTATTTATGAAATTTAAAGTTGCGGCGAACGGCAAAATAGTTGAGCTAGCACTCTCTGAAAAGACTCCAAATGTGATTAAAAAAGGTTTGAAAAAAGCTATAGAATCTTCTAACGGTCATTGGAGTAATGCAAATACTGATTTGGAATATTTTTCCAAAAAGACATTTATCTTGCCTATTGTGCTATTCTACGGAAGGGGGTGTGAGATTGGGAATGGAGAGTTAGAGATTAATATTTCTGAGGAAAAAAGAGCACAAGAATATAGAAAAATAAATAATACTGCACGAAATGCGAATTATGCTGTTATGGATATTTTGAAATCTAATGGTAAGTACTTAAATATGTTAGAATGTGTAATTCTTTCTCCACTAACAATGGGAGCCAGTGGTTATTAAATTCATTTATTATACTCAATTGAAGTGGCAATACATCTAGAGTAGTTAAGTAATTTTTGATGTCACATCACTTGTAAATCAGCTGAATATGTTCTTGAACAAATTAAATCGAAAAATTATTTAAAATGTATTTACAATAAAAGAGTCAGTAAACAGCATTATTCTTTGTTAGTTTATTTTAAAATATATTTCTCTCAATATGTTGTGTATCTGTAATATTATCCATATCTTTGCAGTCCTTTTAGTTTTATAGGAACATAAAGGAATTAAATGTTACATGCTTCCAATATTTAACATTGAGTTTTAAATAAATAAAAACACAAAATGGCAAAAGAAGTCAGTGCAATGATCAAATTACAGATCAAAGGCGGAGCGGCAAATCCATCGCCACCAGTAGGACCTGCATTAGGTGCTAAAGGGGTGAACATTATGGAGTTTTGCAAACAGTACAACGCTCGTACCCAAGATAAAGCAGGTAAAGTATTGCCAGTTGTAATTACTGTTTATGCTGATAAGTCATTCGATTTCATCATCAAAACCCCTCCGGTAGCTATCCAGTTAAAAGATGCTACTAAATTACAGAGTGGTTCTGCTGAGCCTAACCGTAAGAAAGTTGGGTCGGTGACCTGGGACCAGATTAAAGTTATTGCTGAAGATAAAATGCCTGATTTAAATGCATTTACAATCGAATCTGCAATGAGTATGGTTGCTGGAACAGCACGCAGTATGGGAATCACCGTTTCTGGTGACGCACCCTGGAACAATTAATTAAAAAACAGTTTACAACAGTGGCGAAATTAACTAAAAATCAAAAAAAGGCACATGCTAAAATAGAAGCTGGTAAAGCTTATACTTTGAAGGATGCTGCTGCTTTGGTAAAAGAAATCACTACTACTAAATTCGATGCTTCAGTTGATATTGATGTATCTTTAGGTGTAGATCCACGTAAAGCCAATCAAATGGTACGTGGTATTGCTACTTTACCACACGGAACAGGTAAAACTGTACGTGTTTTAGCTCTAGTAACTCCTGATAAGGAAGAAGAAGCGAAAGCAGCTGGCGCAGACTTCGTTGGTTTAGACGAGTATGTTGCTAAAATTGAAGGTGGTTGGACCGATGTAGACATTATTATCACAACACCAGCTTGTATGGCTAAGGTAGGTAAATTGGGCCGTGTTTTAGGTCCAAGAAACTTAATGCCTAACCCTAAATCTGGAACAGTAACCAACGAAGTTGGTAAAGCTGTAACAGAGGTTAAAGCAGGTAAGATTGATTTTAAAGTAGACAAAACGGGTATCATACACGCCTCGATAGGAAAAGTATCATTCCCAGCAGATAAAATTTATGAAAACGCACTTGAAATCATTCAGGTAATTTCTAAATTGAAACCATCTGCTGCAAAAGGAACTTATTTTAAAAGCATTCACGTGTCTTCTACAATGAGTCCTGGGATTGCAATTGAAACCAAATCAGTAGCGGGGATCTAATCATGAACAGAGAAGAAAAAAACGAAGTAGTTTTAGAACTACAAGGACAAATGCAAGAGTATGGCAATTTCTATATCGCTGATACTTCTAGCCTTTCTGTTGAGCAGATTAATAACATCCGTCGCAAATGTTTTGAAGGCGATATTATCATGAAAGTGGCTAAAAACTCTTTAATCCGCAAAGCGATTGAAGGTTTAGATGGCGACGCTTCAGAGATATATGACGCATTAAAAGGTTCATCATCATTATTATTCTCAAGAACAGCTAACGCTCCGGCAAAGTTGATCAAAGCCTTGAGAAAAACATCTGATAAACCTGTGCTTAAGGCAGCATTTATAGATTCATCAGTTTATGTTGGCGACGACCAATTAAATACCTTAGTAAGCTTGAAATCAAGAGAAGAGCTTATCGGAGATATCGTTGGATTATTACAGTCACCAGCTAAAAATGTTCTATCAGCGCTTCAGTCAGGCGGTAACAAAATTGCAGGAATTGTTAAAACTCTACAAGAAAGAGAAGGTTAACGAACACCTTAAGTTCGCAAATTAAACAAAATTATTTTTACGTAAATTTTTAAAATCTTAATAAAATGGCAGATTTAAAAGCGTTTGCTGAGCAATTGGTAAACTTAACAGTTAAAGAAGTTAATGAATTAGCTCAAATCTTAAAAGACGAGTATGGTATTGAGCCTGCAGCTGCTGCTGTAGTTGCTGGTCCTGCTGCTGGTGGTGATGCACCTGCTGCTGCTGCAGAAAAAACATCATTTGATGTAATATTAAAAGAAGCTGGTGGTCAGAAATTAGCAGTTGTAAAACTTGTTAAAGACTTAACTGGTTTAGGTTTGAAAGAAGCTAAAGACTTAGTTGACGGTGCACCAAAAGAATTAAAAGCTGGTGTTGCTAAAGACGAAGCAGAAGCTCTTAAAAAACAATTAGAAGAAGCTGGAGCAGTAGTTGAAATTAAGTAATCACTTAATTTAGCTAAGCTAAAAATGTATTAGACACCGACTGAAAATGTTGGTGTCTTTACCTGTTTATAAACATCTCATTTTGTTTGGTTAATGAGATTGTTTAAAACCCAAACCAAACAAATAGTTTATTCTTAAACTAAAATCTTTTAGTCCATTGGCAAAGACAGTCGAACAAAGAGTAAATTTTGCAACTAGTAAGCACATTATAGATTATCCGGATTTTCTGGATGTGCAATTGCAATCATTCAGAGAATTTTTCCAGATAGATACCACTTCAGACGATCGCTCTAGCGAGGGTTTGTTCAAAGTGTTTGCTGAAAACTTTCCAATAACAGATTCAAGAAATATCTTCGTATTAGAGTTTCTTGATTATTTTGTTGATCCGCCACGTTACGATATACATGAGTGTATTGAGCGTGGATTAACCTACAATGTTCCATTAAAGGCAAAGCTAAAGCTTTCTTGTAATGACGTAGAGCATGAGGACTTTGAAACCATCATTCAGGATGTGTACTTAGGTACAATTCCTTATATGACACCAAAAGGTACGTTTGTAATCAACGGTGCGGAACGTGTTATCGTTTCTCAGTTACACCGTTCTCCAGGTGTGTTCTTCGGCCAAAGCCGTCACACCAATGGAACAAAATTGTACTCTGCACGTGTTATTCCTTTCAAAGGATCATGGATCGAGTTTGCTACTGACGTTAATAACGTAATGTACGCATACATCGATCGTAAGAAAAAATTCCCGGTTACCACTTTATTACGTGCTATCGGTTACGATTCTGATAAGGATATCCTTGAACTTTTCGATCTTGCTGACGAAGTAAAAGTTAGTAAATCAGGTTTAAAGAAATATATCGGTCGTAAACTGGCAGCAAGGGTTCTAAAGAAATGGGTTGAAGATTTTGTAGATGAAGATACAGGTGAGGTAGTTTCTATCGACCGTAATGAAGTGATTCTTGAAAGAGAAACCGTTCTAGAAGACGAACACATTGATATGGTTATCGAGGCTGGCGTGAAAAGCATCATCTTATCTAAAGAAGATGGCGCAAGTCAGGCAGATTATACCATTATTTATAATACATTACAAAAAGATACCTCTAACTCAGAGAAAGAAGCAGTTGAAAACATCTATCGTGCTTTGCGTAACGCAGAACCACCTGATGAGGAAACTGCCCGTGGTATCATTGACCGTTTATTCTTCTCAGATAAACGTTACGATTTAGGAGATGTTGGTCGTTACCGCATCAACCGTAAATTGAAAATGAATACCCCTGATGAGGTTAAAGTTTTAACGAAAGCAGATATTATTGCAATTGTTAAATACTTAATCAAACTGATCAACTCAAAAGAAGAGGTGGATGATATTGACCACTTATCTAACCGTCGTGTACGTACGGTAGGTGAGCAGTTATATGCGCAGTTCGGTGTTGGTTTAGCCCGTATGGCCAGAACTATCCGTGAGCGTATGAACATCCGCGATAACGAGGTGTTTACCCCAACGGATTTGATTAACGCACGTACGTTGTCATCGGTAATCAACTCTTTCTTTGGTACAAATCAGTTATCTCAGTTCATGGACCAAACGAATCCATTGGCAGAGATTACGCACAAACGCCGTTTATCAGCTTTAGGTCCAGGTGGTTTATCACGGGAGAGAGCTGGTTTCGAGGTACGTGACGTTCACTATACGCACTACGGTCGTTTATGTACAATCGAAACACCAGAGGGACCAAATATTGGTTTGATTTCATCACTTTGTGTGCATGCTAAAATCAATAACTTAGGTTTTATCGAAACACCTTACAAACGTGTTGAAGATGGTAAAGTTGTTGTTGATTCAGACGTTATTTATTTATCTGCAGAAGATGAGGATGGTAAAACTATCGCTCAGGCCAATGCAGAGTATGATGACAGTGGTGTGTTTACAACTCCACGTGTCAAGGCACGTTATGAGGGTGACTTCCCGATTATTGAGCCTGAGAAATTAGACTTAATGGACGTTGCACCTAACCAGATTACTTCAATTGCTGCTTCGCTAATTCCGTTCCTGGAACATGATGATGCGAACAGGGCGTTGATGGGATCAAACATGCAACGTCAGGCTGTACCTTTGTTGCGTCCTGAAGCGCCGATTGTTGGTACAGGTTTGGAAGGTCGCGTTGCACGTGACTCGAGAACTTTGATCAACGCTGAAGGTGATGGAGTTGTAGAATATGTAGATGCTAATGAAATTACCATTAAATATGAACGCGATGAGAATGATCGTTTAGTTTCATTTGAAGGTGATAGCAAAACTTACCGTTTAATCAAATTCAAAAAAACCAATCAGAATACTTGTATTAACTTGAAACCTATTGTTAAAAAAGGTCAGAAAGTTACTAAAGGACAAGTTCTGTGCGAAGGTTATGCAACTGAAAATGGTGAGTTGGCATTGGGTAGGAACTTGAAAGTGGCATTCATGCCTTGGCAAGGTTTCAACTTTGAGGATGCGATTGTAATCAATGAGCGTATCGTTCGTGATGACGTTTTCACTTCATTGCATATTGAAGAGTTTGAGTTAGAAGTACGTGATACTAAACGTGGAGAAGAGGAATTAACACCAGATATCCCGAACGTTTCTGAAGAGGCTACAAAAGACCTGGATGAAAACGGTATTATCCGTGTTGGTGCTGATGTAAAAGAAGGTGATATTTTAATTGGTAAGATTACACCGAAAGGCGAATCTGATCCTTCACCTGAAGAAAAATTACTACGTGCTATCTTTGGTGATAAAGCAGGTGACGTTAAAGATGCGTCTTTAAAAACACCTCCTTCAATCCAGGGTGTGGTAATTGATACCAAGTTATTCAGCCGTGCAAAGAAAACGACAAAAGCTGAAGAAAAATCAGCTATTGAGAAGTTAGATAAAAACTATAACAACGCAACTGATAAATTGAAAAATGAATTGGTTGATAAATTGTTCACTATTGTAAATGGCAAAACATCTCAGGGTGTTTTCAATATCTACAAAGAACTATTGGTTGCTAAAGGCGCTAAATTTACTCAGAAAATTTTAACAGACATCGACTATAATCACATCAGCCCAAACAAATGGACTACTGATGATGATAAAAACGAGATGATTAAACTGTTGCTTCACAATTACGGTATCCGTGTTAACGAAGAACTTGGAGCTTACAAACGCGATAAATTCGCGATCAGTGTAGGTGATGAGCTTCCATCGGGAATCGTACAAATGGCAAAAGTTTATGTTGCTAAAAAACGTAAATTAAAAGTAGGTGATAAAATGGCGGGTCGCCACGGTAATAAAGGTATCGTTGCACGTATTGTACGTGATGAAGATATGCCTTTCTTAGCTGATGGTACTCCGGTTGATATCGTGTTGAACCCGCTGGGTGTACCTTCACGTATGAACCTTGGTCAGATTTATGAAACTATTCTGGCTTGGGCTGGTCAGGAATTGGGTGTTAAATTTGCTACTCCGATTTTTGATGGTGCTACTCATGATGAGGTAGAAGAGTGGATTGCTAAAGCAGGCGTTCCTGCTTCAGGAAAAACCTACCTGTATAATGGTTTAACTGGTGAGCGTTTCGATCAGACTACAACAGTAGGTATTATGTACATGCTGAAATTAGGTCACATGGTTGACGATAAGATGCACGCCCGTTCAATCGGACCATACTCATTAATTACACAGCAACCATTGGGTGGTAAAGCCCAATTTGGTGGTCAGCGTTTTGGTGAGATGGAGGTTTGGGCATTAGAGGCATTCGGTGCTGCTAATATTCTTCAGGAGATCTTAACCGTTAAATCGGATGATGTAATCGGAAGAGCTAAAACCTACGAAGCCATTGTTAAAGGTGAGAACCTGCCAACTCCTGGTGTACCAGAATCGTTCAACGTATTGGTACATGAGTTACGCGGTTTAGGTTTAGATATTACGTTAGATTAACTAAGGTAGAAGGTAAAAAGGTAGAAGGTTGAGGGTTTAAACGCCCAAACCTTCCACTTTTCTACCCTCAGCCTTTAACCTTATACAAGAGATATGTCTTACAAAAAGGATAATAAATTAAAAAGCAATTTCACATCTATCACGATTAGCTTATCGTCTCCTGAAATTATTCTGGAACGTTCAAGCGGTGAGGTGTTGAAACCGGAAACCATTAACTACCGTACTTACAAACCTGAGCGTGATGGTTTGTTTTGCGAGCGTATTTTCGGTCCGGTAAAAGATTACGAATGTCATTGCGGTAAATACAAACGTATCCGTTATAAAGGTATTGTTTGTGATCGTTGCGGTGTTGAGGTAACTGAAAAGAAAGTACGTCGTGAGCGTATGGGGCACATCGCTTTGGTGGTTCCTGTAGCACATATCTGGTACTTCCGTTCGTTACCTAATAAAATCGGTTATTTATTAGGTTTACCTACTAAAAAATTAGATTTAATTATCTATTACGAGCGTTACGTAGTTATTCAGTCAGGCTTAATGGCTGAAGAAGGTATCAACTATATGGACTTCCTTACAGAAGAAGAATATTTAGATATCTTAGATAAATTACCTAAGGAAAACCAATACCTGGATGATAAAGATCCTAATAAATTCATCGCCAAAATGGGTGCTGAAGCATTAGAAGATTTATTAAAACGTATTGATTTAGATACTTTATCTTATGACCTACGTCACCAGGCTGCTAACGAAACTTCTCAGCAACGTAAAAACGAGGCTTTAAAACGTCTTCAGGTTGTTGAAGCTTTCCGTGGTGCTAATACACGTATTGAGAATCGTCCTGAATGGATGATTGTTAAAATCGTTCCGGTTATTCCACCAGAATTACGTCCTTTAGTTCCATTAGAAGGTGGCCGTTTCGCTACTTCCGATTTAAATGACTTATACCGTCGTGTAATTATCCGTAACAACCGTTTAAAACGTTTGATCGAGATTAAAGCACCAGAGGTAATTTTACGTAACGAAAAGCGTATGTTACAGGAAGCTGTGGATTCGTTATTCGATAACTCTCGTAAGGTTAATGCGGTTAAAACTGAAGGTAACCGTGCCTTAAAATCACTTTCAGATATTCTGAAAGGTAAACAGGGTCGTTTCCGTCAGAATTTATTAGGTAAACGTGTGGATTATTCAGCTCGTTCTGTAATTGTTGTAGGGCCTAGCCTTAAATTACACGAGTGCGGTATTCCTAAAGATATGGCTGCTGAGCTTTACAAACCGTTCATTATTCGTAAGATGATTGAGCGTGGTGTAGTAAAAACAGTTAAATCTGCCAAGAAAATCGTTGATAGAAAAGATCCATTGGTTTGGGATATCTTAGAAAATGTGTTAAAAGGTCACCCGGTATTACTAAACCGTGCACCTACGCTACACAGACTAGGTATTCAGGCATTCCAGCCAAAATTAATTGAAGGAAAAGCAATCCAGTTACACCCACTAGTGTGTACTGCATTCAACGCCGATTTTGATGGTGACCAGATGGCTGTCCACTTACCGTTAGGTAACGCAGCAATTTTGGAAGCCCAGGTATTAATGCTTGCAGCACACAACATCTTAAACCCTGCAAACGGTACGCCAATTACAGTACCTTCTCAGGATATGGTTTTGGGTCTTTATTATATTACTAAAGGCCGTAGAACTGATGATAGCAGAGTTGTAAAAGGTCAGGATTCTAATTTCTACTCTCCGGAAGAAGTTATTATCGCTTATAACGAAAAAGAATTAGACTTACACGCATTTATCAAAGTAAGGGTAAATGTGAAGCAAGCCGATGGTTCTATCGTTAATAAGTTAACTGAAACCACTGTAGGTAGAGTATTATTCAACCAGATGGTTCCTGATGAAGTTGGTTACATCAATGAATTATTAACTAAAAAATCGCTGAGAGATATTATCGGTGAGGTAGTTAAAATGACAGGTATGGCCCGTTCATCTCAGTTCTTAGATGATATTAAAGAATTAGGTTTCCGCATGGCATTCCAGGGAGGTTTATCGTTCAACTTACAGGACGTAAACATTCCGGTAGAAAAACATACTTTATTAGAGCAGGCTGCTAACGAAGTTGAAGAAGTAAGAAACAACTATAACATGGGTTTCATTACAAACAACGAGCGTTACAACCAGATCATCGATATTTGGACCCGTATCAACAACAGGTTAACTACATTCGTAATGAATCAGTTATCCAGCGATAACCAGGGTTTCAACTCTGTTTATATGATGCTTGATTCAGGAGCCCGTGGTTCTAAAGAGCAGATTCGTCAGCTTTGCGGAATGAGGGGATTGATGGCAAAACCTCAGAAATCAGGTTCAGGTGGGGATATCATCGAAAACCCGATCTTATCAAACTTTAAAGAAGGTTTATCTGTATTAGAGTACTTTATCTCTACGCACGGTGCGCGTAAAGGTTTGGCGGATACGGCGTTAAAAACGGCGGATGCGGGTTACTTAACCCGTCGTTTACATGATGTTGCGCAGGATATGATCGTTAACGATGTGGATTGTGGTACTTTAAGAGGTATGTACACTACGGCACTTAAAGATAATGAGGATATTGTTGAGCCATTATATGACAGGATTTTAGGCCGAACTTCATTACATGATGTTTATAATCCTTTGGATAATACATTATTAATTGGTGCCGGTGAAGATATCAACGAAGATGTTGCCAAATTAATTGATGAATCTCCGTTAGAAGGAATCGAAATTCGTTCGGTATTGACTTGTGAAGCTAAACGTGGTGTTTGTGCATTATGTTACGGACGTAACCTGGCTTCAGGTAAACGCGTTCAAAGAGGTGAAGCAGTTGGTGTAATTGCAGCACAATCAATCGGTGAGCCGGGTACACAGTTAACGCTTCGTACCTTCCACGTGGGTGGTACTGCATCGAACATTGCTGCAGAATCAAACATCGTAGCTAAGTTTGATGGTGTTATCGAGTTTGAGAATATCCGTACCGTTGATACTCAAACTGAAGATGGTAAAGTACAGGTTGTATTAGGCCGTTCAGGTGAGTTTAGAATTGTTGAACCAGGAAGCGGTAGAGTTATCGTTACCAACAACATTCCATACGGTGCTTTCTTGTTCGTTAAAGAAGGAGACAAAGTAGCTAAAGGTGATAAGATTTGTTCATGGGATCCATATAACGCGGTTATCATCTCTGAGTTTGCAGGTAAGGCACAATTCGATGCGATCATCGAAGGTGTAACTTTCCGTGAAGAATCAGATGAGCAAACTGGTCACCGTGAAAAAGTAATTATCGATACCCGTGATAAAACTAAAAACCCTTCTGTTCAGATTGTGGACAAAAAAGGAGAGTTCATTAAAGGTTATAACATTCCGGTAGGTGCTCACGTTTCAGTAGATGAAGGTGAAGCAATCCAAACTGGTCAGATTATCGCTAAGATTCCTCGAGCAACAGGAAAGACCCGGGATATTACAGGTGGTTTACCTCGCGTAACAGAGTTATTTGAGGCACGTAATCCTTCAAACCCTGCAGTAGTAACTGAGATTGATGGTGTGGTAACTTTAGGTGGTGTTAAACGTGGTAATCGTGAGATCACAATCGAATCTAAAGATGGTGAAGTTAAAAAATACCTTGTTCCATTGTCTAAACACATTCTTGTACAGGATAACGACTTTGTGAAAGCTGGTATGCCATTATCAGATGGTTCAATTTCTCCTGCGGATATCTTATCGATTAAAGGCCCTGCAGCGGTTCAGGAATACCTGGTTAACGGTATTCAGGAAGTTTACCGTTTACAAGGTGTAAAAATCAACGATAAGCACTTCGAGGTAATTGTTCACCAGATGATGCAGAAAGTTCACATCGAGGATCCTGGCGATACCATTTTCCTGGAAAATAACGCGGTTGACCGTTGGGATTTTGCAGAAGAGAATGATGCCATGTACGACAAAAAAGTTGTGGAAGATGCAGGTGATTCAAGCGACTTAAAACCAGGTCAGATTGTTTCATTACGTAGATTAAGAGATGAAAATTCTCAATTGAAACGTAAAGATTTAAAACAGATCACGGTGAGAGATGCAAGACCAGCTACAGCAAGTTCTATCTTGCAAGGTATTACCCGTGCATCATTAGGTACTAAATCGTTCATATCTGCGGCTTCGTTCCAGGAAACAACGAAAGTATTAAATGAGGCTGCGATTGCAGGTAAACGCGATAACATGTTGGGATTGAAAGAAAACGTGATCGTTGGTCACTTAATTCCTTCAGGAACAGGTGTTCGTGGATACGAACGAATCATCGTTGGTTCGCAAGAAGAATACGATAAATTATTGGCTTCGAAACAAGAAGAAGTAGAAGCTTAATATAAATTAATTTAAGTTTGAAGGGTTGTTCCATTATTATTGGAACAACCCTTTTTTATTGATATTATTTTAATGGATAGCCTTTAAACAGTACCTTTAAATCATTATTAACATTATACTATAATCAATACCATGGATGAAAAACAGAACGAAAACCAGTTAAATATTGAACTTTCAGAAGAGATTGCAGAAGGTATTTTTTCCAATTTAGCCATCATTACACATTCGAATACTGAATTTGTACTGGATTTTATACGTGTAATGCCAGGGATTCCAAAGGCAAAAGTGAAATCGAGAATCATACTTACCCCTGAGCATGCAAAACGCCTTTTGAATGCACTTGATGATAACATTCAGAAATTTGAAGCCGTTAACGGCAGGATTAAAACACAGGAGGAACCTCCTTTTCCAATGGGTTTCGGAGGTCCTACAGCACAGGCATAGTCCTTTTTAAATTCTTTTAAACAAATGTTTGCATGCTATGTTAGCATAGTATACATTTGTGTCATAACCATATATAAATGAAAAAAATTTTATTGAGCGTATTACTGTCTGCTCCACTTTGGGTTTTGGGGCAGGGTTTTCAGGTTAATTTACAGGGACAAAAACAAATTGGTATGGCGGGCGCAGGTTCGGCTTTACCATTAGATGAAGCTTCTGTATTCTACAATCCTGGAGCAGTAAGTTTCTTAGAAAACAACTCCATTTCAGCAGGCGTTAACCCTTTACTTTTTAAATCGGCTTTCAGATTAAGTGGATCAAACTTAACAGAAGAAGTAAAAAATAAAATTGCCCCGCCATTCGAAGCTTATGCGGTATGGGGGCCTAAATCTAACAAATGGAAGCTGGGCTTAGGTGTTTATACCCCTTTTGGCGGAATGGTAGATTGGGGTAATGACTGGTCCGGCCGTTATGCCCTTACTTCATTAAACCTCAAAGCTATTTATTTTCAGCCTACCTTAAGTGTGAAGATTACAGATCGTATTGGTATAGGTGCTGGTTTTGTTTACAATCATGGTGAGGTAAACCTTCAACGTGCGCTTCCTGTTAATTTCCCTGATGGCCGGTCTGGCCATGCTACTTTAGAGGGTACTGGTAAAGGTTATGGCTGGAATGCAGGTTTATACATCAAAACCTTAAGTAATATTTCATTCGCAGTTGTACACAAATCGAAAGTAATCACCAAGCTAGACGGTGGAACCGCAGAATTTGATGTGCCTAATTCTCTTAGGAGCTCATTCCCAGCAGGAAATACTTTTAATGCTGAATTACCTTTACCTGCAACTACTACGTTAGGTATTGGCATCCCGCTATCTAAAAGTACAACTTTGGCATTTGATGCCAGTTGGGTTCAATGGCATATTTATCAGGAGTTGGCATTTGACTATGCTACCAATACCTCTGCTTTGGCAGATACCAAATCAGCTCGTAAATATCGTGATGGATCATCATTTAAACTAGGTATTAATCATCAGGCTTCTGAGAAGCTTGCTTTGAGAGCTGGTGTTGGCTACGCTTTTTCTCCTGTACAGGATGGTTATGTAACACCTGAAGCACCAGATGCAGACCGTTATATTTTAAGTGCAGGTTTAGGTTATACCCCTACGAGACATTTTGAAGTAAATGCTTCCTTCTTTTTCGAAGATGTTAAAGAAAGAAAACAGAAAAATATTGAAACAGGATTGGATGGAACCTTTAAAACATTGGTTTATGCTCCAGGTCTTTCATTAACTTATAAATGGTAGGAGATATTGATATGAAAAAAATTATATTAAATAGTTTTGTTGCTGCTACCATATTATTTGCAGCTTCGTGTAAACCTGAGATAGAAACGCCGGCAGGAACAAGTGCTGGTTCTGCTAATTTCAGTAAATATATTGCAGTTGGTAATTCATTAACATCGGGCTTTGCCGATGGTGGTTTATATATTGAAGGGCAAAAGGTTGCCTATCCTAATTTGATTGCAGCGAAAATGGCCTCAGTAGGTGGTGGAAGTTTTACTTCACCTTTCTTTACTGATGCTCAGGCAAACGGATCAGGATATTTAACTTTATCTGCTTTGGTAAACGGGACACCGACAATCACACAAGTAGTTGGTAGTGCCTGGAGAGATAGTCCAACTAATTCAAAACTTACAAAATATACCGGAGAGGTTCAGAATTTAGGTATTCCGGGTATGCGTGTAGACCTTGCATTTGCAGGCGCCTACGGTGCAGCTAATCCCTATCTTGAGCGTTTGTTAACCGATACACAGGTGGGTTCCACAACATATTTCCAGTTTATTCAGGGAAGAAATCATACCTTTTTCTCAATATGGTTAGGTAATAATGATGCACTTGGCTGGGCTACTAATGGGGGTGTAACTGCAGATGCAACTAATGTTTTAACTGATAAATCGACATTTGCACTTTTATATTCTAACCTGGTTAATGCTTTAACAGCAGGAGGCCAAAAAGGTGTAGTTGGGACAATTCCTGATGTTACTGCAGTTCCATACTTTAATACGGTTACTGTTGCTGCTTTGTTAAATGCTGCCAAGGCCATTAACCCAGCTGCTGCAGCAATTTACATTCAAACCGGAACAAATACGGTAAGGCCCGCTACAGCTGATGATTTGATTCGTTTGCCTTTTCAATCAGCGGGATTATTTGGTGTAGCTAACGCTGCCGGTCTTCCTTATGGATTACACCCGTTAAATCCAATTGCCAACAACTGGGTGTTGGATAAAGATGAGGTTATTAAAGTTAAGGACTATGTTAATAGTTATAACAGCAGTATTAAATCTCTTGCAAGTAGCAAAGGCTTAGCTGTTGCTGATACATATAGTTATCTTAATCTTGTTAAAGCAGGCGTAACTATACAGGGTATAGGCATTAACTCTGCGTTTATTACCGGTGGTGCATTCTCATTAGATGGTATTCATTTAACTCCCCGCGGAAATGCAGTAATTGGTAACGTATTTATAGATGCTATCAATTCTACTTACGGATCGGCCATTCCGACTATCGATATTACTCAGTATAGAGCGGTTAAGTTTCCTAATTAACACGATTTGGCTGATAATAAAAAAGGGTTGACAAGCTTCAACCCTTTTTTATTATCAATTCTCCAATAAGCGCTATTACCTTATTTGTATTCCCCGGCTCAAACCAGTTTATTTCTTCATCTCTCCTGAACCAGGTCAACTGCCTTTTGGCAAATCTCCTAGTATTTTGCTTGATGGCCATAACAGCCTCATTCAAGGAAATCTTATGGTCGAGATAGTCGAAAATTTCGCTATAACCGACTGTATTCAGCGCATTGTGATTTTTGAACTGCATCAATCCTTTCACTTCTTCAACGAGTCCTAAATTAATCATTTGATCTACCCGCTGGTTTATCCTGTTATATAGAATAGCCCTATCGGTGTTTAAACCAATTTTAATTACTTCAAAAGGCCTTTCTTTTTTAGTTGAAGATAACATGGATGATAATTTTCGGCCTGTAGACAGAAAAACCTCCAATCCCCTAATCATTCTCTGGGGATTATTCTGATCGACCTTTGCAAAATATTCCGGATCGCATTCGGCCAATTGTTTTTGAATAACATTGATTCCCTCCATTACAAACTGCTTGTTTAATTTATCACGAATAGATAGATCAATTTCAGGCATTTCGTCCAATCCGTTTAGCAAGGCATTGACGTAAAGTCCAGAACCTCCAACCAAAACGGCAATGTCATTCTTTTCGAATATCTCCTTTAAAACAGCCAGTGCCTGAATTTCAAAGTCTCCTGTGCTAAATAAGTGTTCAACACTATGGGAGTTTATGAAATGATGTTTTACTGCTGCGAGTTCCAGTTCATTTGGCTTTGCCGTACCAATTTCCATTTCACTGAAAAACTGACGCGAATCGGCAGAGAGAATCTCTGTGCCAAAATGCTGGGCTAACTCTATAGCAAGAGCAGTTTTCCCTATAGCAGTAGGTCCGACAATAGAAATTAAAGTTTTTAAAGACATCTGGACATTAGTTAAAAAATAAAAGCTGTCGGTTTGAATACCGACAGCTTTCAATGTTGTTCATTAAATTGAGGTTAATAGTCGTCTTTATGACTATCATCGTCGTAATTGTCATTATCAGAGAATTCGTCTCCGAATTCATCATCACTTTCGCCTTCATCGTTTTCGTCTTTCTCCTCTTCATTGATACCCATTTCACCCATAGCTTCCAGTTCGTCAGTATCTTCGGGTACAAAATTCATCTCATTTAAAAAGTCGAATTCGCTTGCAGTTGCAGTGGCACCACGGGGATCAACCGCAGTCGGACTATTCTGTTCCATGATTTTTGGTGCCTCCCCTGTGCTTTTCGCCAGGAAAGGATATTCAATACTTGGGTCAGCATCTAAAGTGATTTTAATCAGCTCTACATGGAAATCATAGGGGCGATCGAAATTGTAGGTGTAGTAAAATTTTTGATGAGGATCTTCTATGAAACCGCTAAGTTTCGACTTTTCCATTAAAACAACCCGGTCTTTTTTACGTTCGCTTGGTAAATACGCAATTTCATCGCCTTTTAACCAATTGTCGGTACTCACATAAAAAGACGATGGTTTTTCGGCGTTATAACCTGTCGATTTATGAATTGCCTTATGCAAATCTTCGAAGGTTTGGTTTGATTTGATGTCAATTTCCCTAACCACATCGTCAAAATCTTCGAACGTAATTTTAAATTTATAAATAGCCATTTATTGTATTTTCGAACCGTAAAAATAAAGTTAATTTATCTTACCACAAACTCCAAAAGCTTTATTTTAGTGGATTCAGGGAGTATATCTTGTGATTAAATTATTTATTAACAGGATTTAAACCCATTTGTTTTGCCTGATTTAGCATAAAATTAAAGGCTTCTTCGTAGTCATTTTTAATTTCCCCTTCCAGTATTGCCTCTCTGATTGCATTTTTGATGAGGCCTACTTCTTTCCCTGCCTGCAAACCAAAAGTTTCCATAATATCCATACCTGTAATTGGGGGTTGCCAGTTTCTTATTTTGTCACGCTCCTCAACATCTTTAAGTTTCTGCTTTACCAGCTCAAAATTGTTTCTGTATTTGGTTTTTTTGTATTCATTTTTGGTAGTTACATCTGCATTGCACAACAGCATCAAACTTTCGATCTCTTCTCCTGCATCGAAAAGTAATCGTCTAACTGCAGAGTCCGTAACAGTTTCCTGGGCTAAAACGATCGGGCGGAGGTGAAGCTGAACAAGTTTTTGTACATACTTCATTTTTTCATTAAGGGGTAATTTAAGTTGTGCGAAAATCTTAGGAACCATCCTTGCGCCGCGGTCTTCATGTCCGTGAAAAGTCCAGCCATGACCTTCTTCAAAACGTTTCGTGGCTGGCTTGGCAATATCGTGAAGGATTGCTGCCCAGCGTAACCATAAATCGTCCGTAGTTTCGCTGATGTTATCGAGTACTTCCAGCGTATGGTAAAAATTATCTTTATGCCCTTTTCCTTTAATGAACTCCACGCCATGAAGCTCTGCCATTTGAGGGAAAATCAGATGAAGCAACCCAGTATTATAAAGATGTATAAATCCTATAGATGGCTTAGGAGATAATATAATTTTATTCATTTCATCGGTTATGCGCTCCTTTGAAACAATTGAAATTCGCTGTTTCTGACTCTTTATTGCTTCTAAGGCTGCATAATCAATATTGAAATTCAACTGTGAGGCAAATCTTATCGCCCTCAACATACGTAATGGATCATCAGAAAACGTAATCTCCGGATCGAGCGGGGTTCTGATGAGCTTTTCTTCTAAATCCTTTACTCCTTCGAAGGGATCAAGCAATTCTCCGAAATGACCGGCATTGAGGTTTATGGCCAAAGCATTGATCGTGAAATCCCTGCGTAATTGATCATCGGCTAACGTACCGTCCTCTACAATAGGTTTTCTGGAATCTGCGCGGTATGATTCTTTCCTGGCTCCTACAAATTCCACTTCCAGATCCTGTACTTTAATGTTTGCCGTTCCGAAGTTTTTAAATACAGCAACTTTGGTTCCTAATTTTTTGCCTACAGCTTCGGCATAGGCAATCCCACTTCCAACAACAACCACGTCGATATCTTTCGAATTACGGTTTAAAAATAAGTCTCGCACAAATCCTCCGATTACATAAGCTTCGGTTTGGTGTTTATCGGCAATTGACGACAGGGTGTTAAAAATCGGATGTTTTAGGTATTGTTGCATTTGTTGTATGGTACTTGTCGTTCATAACAGCAGGCTTTTAAGATACAATTATACCACTTGCTGGTTACTTTGTTTGACTATAAGAATTACAAAAATAGTAATTTTACTTGCGAATAAATTCAAACTGCCCACCGGGTGAAAGTTTCATGATTGTGGAAGGTTTTCGCACATTGCGATTTTCCTGTTCAAAATTAACCACGTAATCAACCTGATCAATTAAATCCTGATTGATGTCATCGAAAAATTTTGGAGACGGCTGGCCACTGATATTTGCGGAAGTAGAAACTATAGGTTTTCTGAATCTATTAATTAGCGGGGTACAAAAATCGTGCTTTACAATTCTGATACCCACGCTACCATCCTGGTTGATCACATTTTCGGCAAGGTTTTTTGCCCCTGAAAATATAATAGTGAGGGGATTTTCAGCATATTCAATCAGATCATAGGCCACCTCTGGAATTTCAGTTACGTAACTTTGCAATTTACTGTCTACATCAAGCAGCACAATCATGCTTTTTTCAGCGGGCCGATTCTTTATTTTGAGTATTTTCTCAACTGCCTGGGCATTTGTTGCATCACAACCTAATCCCCATATTGTATCAGTTGGATAAAGAATTACACCACCTGCTTTTAATACTTCCAGGGCTTTGTTAATTTCATCTTTAAGCATAACACAAAGGTATTTATAAATGATAAGTTAAATAATGTTAATGCTTAAAATTTAACCGACATTATTTTTAGTTTTATTAACAGATGTGCGATCTGGAATTGACCATTCAGTTTGAGTTATCTAACTTTTATTTTCTTAACTGAACATAATATATTTGATTTGTAAAATATTTATAATGAGTGTATAAAGCAAAACAAAATGCGATTTTCTGTCGTTAACAGTAAAATAAAAGAATTTGTAAAATTTGTATCAGATATAACTTTTTAGGTTTCAAAATGGTTATATTTATTACAGGTTATTTAAATAAACAAAGCAAATGAAAACAACACAAAAATTATTGATGCTTTTTACAGTTGTATTGGCATTGGCAGGCTGTTCTACACTTCGTACAGCTTCAGATTATGATAAAACTGCAGATTTGAACAGTTATAAAACTTATAACTTTTATGATAAAGGCGTTGCCCGGGTGAAGTTAAATAATCTCGATAAACGCCGCTTAATGGCTGCAGTAGAAGCTGAAATGAATTCTAAAGGATTTGTAAAGGCAGATAAGCCTGATATGCTTGTGAATTTAGTGGTGGTAGCCAGAGAAAAAACTGACGTTTACGGACCAGCATATTACGGTGGCTGGGGTTGGGGCGGTGGCTGGGGCTGGCGTGGAGGTTTCGGTGGTTGGGGCGGCTGGGGCGGTCCTAACTATGTTAATCAATATATGGAAGGAACAATTATTATTGATTTCCTTGACCCGGCAAAGAAAATATTATTCTGGCATGGACAGGGAACTGGTTTCAATCTGGATAGCTTCAGTAAAAGGGAAGAGCGATTGCAAACAGGTGTTAAAGAAATATTGGCACAATACCCGCCAACTGCAATTGCTGCTAAATAATATTAGCGGATAAGATTTAGATAGCAATCCATTAATTGCTGCGTAACTAAAGGGCTGTTGAATTTTTTAACAAATTCCAGCCCTTTTGCTTTCATTAGATTTTGTAGCTCATTGGAATCCAGTATGCCGTTCACAGCATCTGCAAGGGCTCCAGCATTAGTCGGATCAATATACAAGCTGTGAGGGCCCCCTGCCTCTTCTAAACAGGAACCAGTAGCAGCTACTACCGGTGTTTGAGAATACAAAGCCTCTATGATCGGTATTCCAAAGCCTTCATAAAAAGATGGATAGACGAACAAATCAGCAAGCTGATATATTCCAGGTAAATCGGCAAAAGGAATATCCTGAAGAAACATGACTCTTTCTTTCAATCCAAGGGATTCTATCTCCTGTTTAACTTCCTCTAAATAGGAGGTTGGTTTCCCAATTACAACCAGCATATATTCTTTCCTGATTACTGGAAGCGCCTGAATCAATAATTTTAGGTTTTTGCGACTTTCTATAGTGCCAACATTCAGGATGAAACGATCTGGCAATTTATAATTGTTTTTGACTTCATAAAGCCTCTGTCCATCAAATGCAGTTTTAAAGCTGTCGTCGCAACTCTGATAAATCACATCTATTTTATCGGGATTGATTTGGTAAAGCTCGACTATATCACTTTTTGTTTTCTCACTTATGGCAATAATTCTGTTCGCATTTTTACAGGCTGCCTTGCTCTTCCATTCGTATAATTTACGGTCGATAAACTTATAGTAATGCGGAAAACGGAGGAAGATAAGATCGTGTATGGTTACAACAGATTTTATAGGGGTATGGTGAATCCCATAAGGAATCTCATGACTCAAACCATGATAGATTTGTACGTTATCCTGAAACAAATCTTTAAGAATGTTCAGTGTCCTCCAAAGGAAGGTTCCATTTCTTGGAAGTTTCAGTTGAATATTTTTATTCCCGAAGAATGTATCAATTTGCTTAGCCTTTTTGGCTTTAGGTGTGTAAACCAGGTATTGACCGGACGGAAACTGGTTGGCTATGGCCTCAATCAGAGATCGGCTATAATTGCCTAAACCCGTTAGATTGTTGGCAGCGCGTTTGCCATCATATCCGATTCTGAGTTCAATGTTTAAAGCCGAAGGCTCAATACTTGATGGTTCAAGCGCTGTGCTTTCGGCTTTAATGCTTTGTATTTTGTTTTCACTTTTCACCTTATGGCTTCATGCTTAAACAGCTACATTATTTTCTCTCAACGCATCGTTAAGAGAGGTTTTTTTATCTGTACTCTCTTTACGTTTTCCAATGATTAATGCACATGGTACCTGATAATCACCGGACGGAAATTTTTTAGTGTAGCTTCCAGGGATAACTACTGAACGTGCAGGAACAATACCTTTGTATTCAACAGGTGTAGGTCCGGTTACATCAATAATTTTCGTTGATGCCGTTAACACAACATTAGCACCTAAAACTGCTTCTTTTTCGACTTTAACACCTTCTACAACAATTGCTCTTGAACCTAGAAATGCATCATCCTCGATAATTACAGGAGCTGCCTGAACCGGCTCTAAAACGCCTCCAATACCAACACCTCCACTCAAGTGAACACGTTTACCGATTTGAGCACATGAGCCAACAGTAGCCCAGGTATCAACCATTGTACCTTCATCCACATAGGCCCCAATATTAACATAAGAAGGCATCATGATTACACCTTTAGCTAAATACGCGCCATAACGGGCACTCGCCATTGGTACTACACGTACACCGGTTGTTTTATAATCAGTCTTTAATTCCATTTTATCGTGGTAAACGAAAGGACCACTTTTGATTTCTTTCATCTCGCGAATCGGGAAGTATAAAATAACCGCTTTTTTTACCCACTCATTAATGCCCCATGAATTTAAAACTGGTTCAGCAACACGAATTTCTCCCTTATCTAATCCCTGAATTACGGTTTCAATAGCTTCGCAATAGTTACTGTACTGTAGAAGAGTTCTGTCGTCCCAGGCGGCTTCAATTAATTTCTTTAAATCTGAATACATGATGTTTTTAAATTTTACGCAAAATAAATCAATTTTTGTTTATTAAAGGGCTAATTGTTTAAATTGTTTGCCTTGTGCCTGATTGTTTTAGTATTTTTGACTTTGTATGGGAGAAGTAGAAAAACTTAGAGTAGACAAATATTTGTGGGCGATAAGGTTATTTAAAACCAGAAGTCTGGCGACTGATGCATGTAAGGCGGGAAGGGTGAAGTTGAAGGGGCAGAATATCAAACCTTCAGCAATTGTGAAAATCGGTGATGTTTATCAGGTATCAAAAGGGATTGAAAAAAAAATAATCGAAGTTATAGATTTCTCTTACAACAGAACAGATTCTCCTACGGCATTAACTAAATATAAAGACTTAACTCCAGTTGAGGAAACGCATGCTTTCAAATCCGTATTCCACGCGCCGGGGCTGAAAAGGGATCGCGGGGCGGGTCGTCCAACAAAAAAAGACAGAAGAGAGACGGATGAATTGCTTGATGGGATGTTCGAGGACGAGAAATAGCAATTATTTCCTATCGCATTTTATTACAATCACTTCTTCCGAATTTAAAGACAGCATAATTCTGCGTGTTATTGCGGTTTTTATTTCATAGTATGCATAAAATCCTTTTTTAAAATCTATATATTTACAAAAGTGATAGTGGATTTTGTGTGTCATGCATTTTTTTGCGTGTTTTCGATTACCCTTAACAACATCGAATGAATAAATCTCTACAAAAACTAGTTGATATTTCACAAGCTACTTCCAGAATCATCGTCGGATTAATGTCAGGAACATCACTTGATGGTTTGGATATTGCGCTTTGTAAATTCTCCGGCTCAGGTGCAGATACATCTGTAAACTTGCTTCATTTTACTACAACGGACTTTTCGCCGGAATTCAAAAATGAATTAAGATCAGTTTCATCCAAAAGGATAGTCGACCTTCAACAGGTAACGGTATTAAATGCGTTTATTGGGAATTATTATGCTGATTTAATATTGGAGGCATTGGAAAGTTGGGGATTTTCTGCAAGTGAGGTTGATATCATTGCCAGTCACGGACAAACCATTTATCATGCTCCGCAATCTATTCACAAACTACCAAACTATCCTAATGCGACACTCCAGATAGGTGATGGAGATCATATTGCTGTAAAAACAGGCATTATTACGCTAAGTGATTTTAGGCAAAAACATATCGCTGCCGGTGGTGAAGGTGCCCCTTTAGCTGTTTATGGGGACTACCTGATCTTTTCTGATGAAATTGAAAATCGTATCTTACTTAATATTGGTGGTATTGCAAATTTTACTTATTTACCTGCTGGCTTTAATTTCGATCAGATATTTTCTACGGATGTCGGTCCGGGTAATACGATCCTGGATCAGTATGTACAGCAACATTTTGAGGGAATGTTCTTCGATAAAGATGCTGAACTGGCATTATCGGGTAGGGTAGATGGGGGATTGCTAAAACGACTGTTAGCTGATCCCTTCTTTGGTCTTCCATTTCCTAAAACAACAGGCCCTGAACTCTTCAATCTTGATTATTTAGATCGCGCCATCAAATCGAATGAAAATGAAATAAGCCGGGTAGATGTTTTGGCTACACTTTCAGAATTTACCGCCAGAGTTATAGCTGATGCGATCCGGAAGTCAATACCTGCTGAAACTCCATTTGTGATTTATTTAAGTGGTGGAGGGATGCACAATCCTTTATTGAAGGATAGGTTAGCCAAATATTTGAATTGTAAGTTGAAAAATACGGCGGATTTAGGAATAAATCCTGATGCGAAGGAGGCTGTATTGTTTGCATTGCTGGCTAACGAATGTTTAGCGGCAGAAAGCTTCAGCTATACTAGCAGGCCCGAAATGCCGGCTGTGGCGATGGGTAAAGTAAGTTTGCCATTTTAAGAGAACCAACACTTAACACAAAATAAATATTATGAACGAAAATTTACTCGGGAGGACTGCGAGAGGCAGCCTGTTATTGCTTATTTTTTTCTTTCTTTTTTATGGAAAGGTCTCTGCCCAGGGAGGAGCATATGTAATTAAAGGGTTTGTTAAAGATGCACGAACGGGACAACCCTTGCCTGGCGTAAGTGTCAAAGTAGGAAACACAACAATAGGGGGCTCCACTAATGGAAACGGTGCTTATGAATTTACCGCAGGGCTTAGTGGAGGTAAATATCAAATTACTTTTAGTTTTTTGGGGTATTCTCCTAAGACACAAAGTATTGAGTTAGGATCGGAAAAGACAATTACCTTAAATGCAAATATCGACGAAGATCTAGTTCGCCTGAATGAAGTCGTGGTAACTGGTACATCTGTAGCAACCAGCCGCAAAACATTAGGTAACGCTATTTCTACTGTGAGTTCAAAAGATCTTGAGAACAGTAATGCAACTTCGATCGATCAGGCCTTAAGTGGTAAAGTAGCTGGCGCTCAGATATCACAAAACTCTGGGAATCCGGCAGGAGGTATTAGTGTAAGGCTAAGGGGGAGTAGTACGATTGTCGGAACTGGCGATCCGTTATATATTATTGATGGGGTGATTGTTAATAACAATTCTACAGAATTGCTTGATCTTGGTGGTTATGCCCAAAATAGGCTGGTAGATATTAACCCAAATGATATTGATCGTATTGAAATTATAAAAGGTGCTGCTGCCGCTGCAATTTACGGATCCAGGGCCAGTAATGGTGTTGTGCAGATTTTCACAAAAAAGGGTAAGGAAGGAAAACCAGTGGTTAATGTCTCAACTAATTTCAAAATAAGCGAAGTGAGAAAAACACTGGATATAAATACTTATCCTTTCCGCTATAATACAACAACACTAACTGATTTAAGCCAAACTGCAGTACAGCGGTACGACTATCAGGATGATATTTTCAGAATGGCATATGGTAATGAAAATAATGTTTCAGTATCTGGAGGAAGCAATGGTACACAATACTATGTAAGTGGAAACTATTTGTACAATCAAGGAATAATTGATAACTCTGATTTTAGTCGTGGCGGTGCAAAAGTAAGGTTGGATCAGACTATTACTAATTGGCTTAAAATTTCTGCAGGCGCTAATTACTCAATCAGTTCAAGTCATGAAATTCCTAATGGCGGCCTCAATGAAGCTTATGGAGCGTTAACCGGTTTTATTTTTGCTAATAACTATATTAATCCTGAACCAGTAAATGGCGTATATCCTTCTACTTCTCCCAGTGTTGCACCGAGAACTAACCCTTTGGAGGCGATTAACAGATTTGATTTTCAACAACGGACAAGTCGTTTTATTGGTAATTTCCAGGCAACAGCCACTCCAGTTAAAGGTTTAACATTGAATTATGTACTTGGCTATGATAACGCTACGCAAATCGGAACTGGCTATATTCCCGTGGGAAATACAACACCTACTTATAATACCGGATTTTCGAAACGTGCGGACCTGACAACATTTATGGTAAATAACGATTTTACAGCTTCATATCAGACTAAGATTACTGATTGGCTGGAATCTACATCTGGAATTGGTGCAACAGCTCAGAATGAAAAACGTTATCAAACTGGATTATCGGCAACTCAGTTGGGATTGGTTGGGCAAACGGTAAACAATGGAGTAGTTGTAGGAACTGAACTGCGCTCGACTGTTAATGTGATGGGAGCGTATGTTCAGCAAACGTTCGGACTGTGGGACAAAGTATACCTTACTGCTGCTTTAAGAAATGATGTGTCTTCGGTATTTGGAAGAGATGATCGTTCACAATTTTATAAGAAATTTAGTGGGAGTTATGTGCTTTCCAATGAGAAATTCTGGCAAGATTCAAAAATAAGGAACATCATATCAAGTTTGAAGTTAAGGGCATCTTATGGAGAGTCAGGTAATTTAACAGCTTTAGGAGCCTTCGACCAGTACACTAACTATGTTCCTGTAAATTCTGGTGGATTGCCAAGTGTATACTCCTCCACTCTGCTCGGTAACAGCTCAATCAAGCCGGAACGTCAGGAAGAATTTGAGATAGGAACAGACATTAGTTTCTTTAAAGAACGTATTGGATTTGAATTTTCCTACTATCGCAAAAATGTCACCGATCTACTTAACCTAATAAACTTAACACCCAGTACAGGTTTTACAACTGAATTCGTTAACATCGGTACAATGACTAACCGTGGACTTGAGATCATGTTAAGAGGAGTGCCTATTCTAAATGAAAAAGTTAAATGGAATGTTGTAGCAATTTATTCTCGTAATAAGAACGTCGTTGATAATATTCCAGGAGGTTTACTGACCTTTCCAGGCGGTTTTAGTCAGGTCGCAGCAGTAAATGGATATCCAATCGGTGCCTTCTATTCAACTTATTTTGCGCGCAATGCTGATGGATCACTTGCCTTATTAAATGGCTTGCCTCAAACTGCTAAAGCCGCTAATGGCAGCACCCTGAGGAAGGTTATTGGTGATCCCAATCCGGATTGGACAGGATCATTAATCAATGAGGTAAACGTTGGTAAGCACTTTTCTTTCCGAGCGCAGGTAGATGCATCAATTGGTGCGGATGTTTTTAATTTCACCAAACGTGTAGGGGATCGCGATTTATATGGCGGTTTAAAAGGTTATGAAGCTGAGTTGAGGGGTGAGGTGCCAAAGGGAACATCTGCCGCATTATTCTCGATTTTCGAAAACTGGATTGAAGACGGATCTTATGTCAAATTAAGAGAGGTCTCCGCGTCTTATGATTTCAAACCAAAATTTCTAAAAAATGGTAGTATGCGTTTCAGCGTTGCAGGGAGAAATTTATTCTCCATTGATAATTATAGTGGCTACGATCCTGAAATAAATTCTGCAGGACAAAGCACAGCGGTTCGAGGATTTGATTTTGTTGAGGTTCCGATCCCCAGACAGATTATTGTTGGATTGAATATGACCTTTTAACCATTAAAGAATTTAAAATGAAAAAGATATTTAAAATTAAATTAGGCTTGTTACTGGTGTTTGCGCTTTTTGCGAATAGCTGTAAAACAGATATTTCAAATCCTAATGCCCCTACAGAAACTGATGTGCTTACAACGCGTGCAGGAATTTTTGGTTTAAGCGTTGGATTAAGGCAATACTACTCGACTAATGTTATAGCAGCTTCATACTTCTATCCTGCAGTTACGGCAAGGGAACTTAAAGGGACAGCAACTTTCACGAATACCTTGGAGCTTGAAGCGGGAGGAGTAGCACTACCCACAGCTAACGGGAATCTGCTGACTTTGTGGTCTAGTTTGCAGAAGTTGATGAGTATGAGTGAGGATGTAATTAACAATGCAAGCAATATCAGTACTATATCTGGTGGAACACTTTCCGGAGTTTTGGCTCATGCAAAACTATATAAAGCTATTGCCCTGGGTAGTTTAGCAACTTCATTTGAACAAAGTAACATCAACACAGACAAAACTGGTAAGGCAGTGTTTTATCCTCGCCAGGCAGTATTGACTGAAGCTATCAGGTTACTGAATGACGCTATTAGTCAGATTAATGCTAATCCAGTAACAACTGATTTCACAGCAAATGTTGCGGGTACTAATTTCAATTTGAAGAATGCACTGTATGTTTTTAATGCCCGTTATAATTTAATGGCTGGTAATTATGCCGCTGCAGCTACGAACGCCTCTGCGGTGGATTTGAGCAGTAAAAACGTATTTACCTATTCCACAGCGTCGGTTAATCCACTTTGGAATACTGCTGTTAATTTGCAATACTATACACCTCAGGCAAATCTTGGCCTATCAACAACATTATTTGAGGCAGGAGACAGGAGAGAAGCTTTCTACATATCTACGACTACTACAACTACAGGCACGGTAACAACGACAGTGAGGAAGCTCAACGCATTTGCTACTAACCAAACTGCAGAGATACCTGTTTATATCCCTGATGAAATGAAGTTAATACGTGCTGAATCAATTTTAAGAAGCAACGGAATGATCAATGACGCGCTTTCGTTGATAAACGAAGTAAGAACTCAAACTACAGGAGATGTTTTTGGTGTGTATGGGGGGCTCCCTGCTTATGCGGGCACCCTATCTAAGGATGCCTTATTACTGGAGGTTTATAAGCAGCGGTGCGCAGAACTTTTCTTAACGGGACAAAGACTTGAAGATAGCAGACGATTTGGAAGGCCAGCGCCGCCAACTGATACATCTGAAAGGAACCGTAACTTTTATCCCTATCCCGATCAGGAAAGGATTACTAATCCAAACACTCCTGCCGATCCGGCTATATAATAAACCTAAGAGCAACATTGAAAAATGTTGCTCTTTCTATAAACGTTGAACAGAACATGAATCGTAGAATTTACATTTTTATTTTTATCCTGCTTTGGATCACTAATTCTTATGCTCAGCAACATAAAACTAACATCAGCTTAGTTCTAGCAGAAAAGACAGCGATTAACCATTTAAAGGTGCATGATGGCAATAAACAATTACCGGTATTTGGTTTGCAAGATCTTAATATGATAAGTGTGAATTTTGGATTTAAGTATAACAGCGTTTTTGATAGCTTAGTTAATAAGTATACAAAAGTGGATACCCTGAGTAAGATTTATGATTCAAACAATATATCGAGTTTGAATGATTTAAACGATCGTCTCAAACTGTATAACTACGTTATTTTGAAAACTGATGGCAATCTCAGTAAATTGCTTATCTCCTTTATCAAGGAAATTGAAAAAAATAAGAAAGTAATTATCGTTCAGAAAGGCTATTCTGGCGGCATTAGTACAGACTTTAAATCATCCGTGATTGCTACCGATCTGAATGATGAATTAAGTGCTGCCTGTGCTGCCAAAGAAATTTTTGGCGGGATAGCTGTTAATGGCAAGGCTGTTCGGTTAAACTATACAGTGCCTGAATCAGTTGGTATGAATGCTGATAAATTAGATACTATTGCAGCAATTATGAAAGATGCGATCGATGCGAAAGGTACTCCGGGAGCAGTTGTGCTTATCGTAAAAAATGGAAATGTGATTTATCATAAAGCATTTGGATCACATAAATATGATCGTGTAAGAACAACAAAAGCTGATGATATTTATGACATGGCGTCGATAACGAAGTTAGCTGCGACAACCAACACAACCATGAAACTTGTTGATGATGGTAAGCTTTCTGTTGATAGTGTTGTTACGAAATATATTGCCAGAACACGTGGAATGCCTGAAAAAAAAGATTTAAAGATAAAGGAGATTCTATTGCATCAGGCCGGCTTTTTTCCATACATTAAATTTTACGAGTATCTAAAGCCTAAAGATACTGACACTTTATATTCGAAAGAATATCCAACCCAACTGGCTGACGGTTATTTTTTGAGGAAGAATTACTTTGAAGATACCATGTGGCCTGCAATGCTTAATGATCAACTTTTAACCAGGGGAAAATACGTTTACAGCGATTTGAGTATGTACTACATGAAAGAAGTAGTAGAAAAGGTTTCATTAACGCCATTAAATGTTTTTGCGGCAGATCATTTTTATAAACCATTAGGTATGCAACGGGCAGGTTTTTTACCTCGCCAAAGGTTTGAGAAAGATAATATCGTTCCTACAACAGAAAACGATGGATGGTTGCGTTCTATGCCTGTGCAAGGGTTTGTAAATGATCCTGGGGCAGCAATGCTTGGCGGGGTGAGCGGCCACGCTGGATTTTTTGCCAGCGCAAATGATATGGCAATTCTAGGTCAAATGTGGCTGAACAAAGGTTCTTACGGCGGTTGGAATTATATTAAGGCTGAGACCTTGGAACGCTTTACATCCAGCCAGTCTCAGGTAAGTAGAAGAGGTTACGGATTTGACCGCAAGGATCCGGATCCGGCCAAAGGTTATCCATCAACCTTGGCATCAAATGAAGTATTTGGGCACACTGGTTATACTGGTACCGCGATTTGGGTTGATCCAAAGCATGATCTTGTATATGTTTTTTTATCAAACAGGGTATATCCTGATGATAAAAATAAAGCTTTAAATACACTGAATACAAGATCAAAAATTATGGATGTGATCTATCGTGCTATGCACTAATGATTGCATTGGTTTATCTACACCTTCAATAAGTAACACACAGCAGCTAATTTTTACTCACTATGGATGTCGCAGTTTGTTCACCTATTGTTTGAATATTAACATAGCGCATTCTGTAAGCCATCATGGCAGTTTTTCCCAGCTTATCGATAAGTTTATAATTTGCAATTGCCCCGACAGCTGCGCCTATGAAAGGCAATAACTGGGCAAGTTTAGCTAAGTCAATATAATCCCGGTATTGCTGTTGAAAGGTAAGCCAGTCAAACTCATCAATACTGTTTGGGAGGCGATGGGCCTGGTCATCCCAATTCTCTATTTTATGAAATATTTTTTGACTTTCATTTTTGCTGGAGAATGCCAGCTGAAAAATGTGAAGAATAAACAAGCGTTCCCTGTAATCTTTAACGTCATAGCCGTACAGTGCTGCAATACCAAAAAGCATCTTCATTTTAATTCCCAATAGCAAAGGGAAGTCAGCAAGGCTCATCAGGAAACCTCCGGCACCTGTAATTCCACCTTCGGCTGCTCCGGTTTTCTTGTAATTTTCGATTTTATCTTTTACCAATGCCTCGCGGTGCATTAAAGTTAGGTCAGTTATTGCTTTGGCTGTTGTGTATGCTGATCCAAACAATACTGTTTTAACCATCTGTTTAATCGTAGTAGTAATTGCCTGGTGTACGCTATCCGGGATATAGGTATTAATCTTCTTTTGTATATTGTCTGTCGCCTGACTTAAAAAAGAGGGCTTTTGCAAAATCTTAAACTTCCAGAATTCCAGATCACTGGTAATTTTTTGTTCATAGGTCATACCTCTTTTTAACAATAATTATTCCGTAAATTAACCGACCAAAATGAGAATAATCTATTAAAAAAAGAGGGTTAAATGCCAAGATCTATTTACTAGTAATTTATTCTTATTGGCGAGGTTTCCCAAAGTTCGAAAGCCTGGAGTGCTTCATTTCGCATTAATTGTACAACCGGTAAAGTACGACTATGCATTGGTTTATCCAGCTCATCGTAAATGAACTTATCGCTAAAGCCGATAGATTCGGCGTCTGCTTTTGTGTTTGCAAAATAAATGGTTTCGATTCTAGCCCAGTAAATTGCACCTAAACACATTGGGCAAGGTTCACAACTGGTGTAAACTACACATCCACTTAAATCAAATGTGTTTAATTTTTCGCAAGCCAACCTGATTGCTGAAACTTCAGCATGTGCAGTGGGATCGTTGGTGGCTGTTACTTTATTTGCCGAACCTGCAATAAAAATTCCATCTTTTACAATTACTGCGCCGAATGGACCGCCTAAACTTTCGTTCACATTCTTGAGCGATAGTTCAATGGCCATGCGCATAAAATCTTCGTGATTCATTTTGTTTTCCATATTGTTTAAACAGTTAGGCAGATAGTAGTGTTTAATTTAGTCCAAAAAAAATGCCCCGTAAAACGGAGCATTTCTCATTGACAATTTTAGCTAATTATTTTTTACTGTATTCAGCATTTAAACCTTTGATTACATCAGAAGTAACATCTAAACTTTCATCAGCAAATAAAATTGTACTGCCTTTAGTATAAGAGAGAACTAATTTATAGCCTTTTTCTTTTGCATAAGTTTTTAAATAACCTGCAACCTTATCATAAAGTTTTTCTGTTTCAACAGCTTGCTCATTTTGCAATGCACCACCAGCATTTTGCTGATAAGTTTGAAGCTCCTGCTGCTTACGGCCTAAACGCTCTTCTGTTGCTTTGCGTTGATCGGCAGAAAGCGTTTGAGCACTTTGCTGGTATTGTGCCACTTCTCTTTGAAATGCCTGTCCTTTCGCCTGCATATCCGCCTGGGCGTTTTTAGACTTACCTTCGAATTTAACTTTCAGGTCTTTATAATACTCGTATTTGCTTAATAAAGAATCTTGATTAACAAATACAATTTGCTCGCTTTTAGATACTGCTGCAGATGTACTATCTGTTTTTTTAGTTTCAGTTGTTTTAGCGTCTTTGTTTTGACATGCAGAAAAAGCTGAAATTAAAGCAGCAGTAGCAAATAAACCAAAGGTTTTAAAGGTTCTTCTTTCCATTATTGTTTAATAAATTTCAGCAAACTTATATAAATTAGTTTTGATATCCAATTTAAGAGTTTTTTATGCCTGTTTTGAGCGTTGAAAAATAAGTTTGCCTTTTCTGAGATCATTTAATTATTCCTCCTTCGAAAAACTTTAGCGGAAGAATTTGCCCTTGAAAGCATATCAGATTTCATAGCGGAAATTGCCGTTTAAATGTTCAAATAATTCACCTTGAGCGTGTTTATGGCGGGTTTTAAAAGCCTAAAACTTATCCACATATTAGTTTAAGTGCCGGAATTTCCGTATTTTTGATACTTATAGTTTTTATTTAAAATATGAGCGAAGAACAAGATTTAAAGTCAAATTATTCGGCAGATAATATACAGGTTTTAGAAGGTTTGGAAGCGGTGCGTAAGCGCCCTTCAATGTATATAGGTGATACTGGTGTAAAAGGCTTACACCACTTGGTTTACGAGGTAGTGGATAACTCTATCGACGAGGCTTTAGCTGGCCATGCAGATACCATTGACGTCAGGATTCTGGAAGGAAATTCTATACGTGTTGAAGATAATGGCCGTGGTATTCCTACTGGCATCAACACAAAAGAGAACAAATCGGCCCTTGAGATCGTGATGACGGTTTTGCACGCGGGTGGTAAATTTGATAAGGATACTTATAAGGTTTCAGGTGGTTTACACGGTGTAGGTGTAAGTTGTGTTAATGCGCTGTCAACTCACCTTAAAGCAGAGGTTCATCGTGAGGGTAAGATCTGGATGCAGGAGTATAACATCGGTAAGCCATTGTATGATGTTAAAGAGACAGGTATTACTGATAAGCGTGGAACTATTGTAACATTTAGTCCGGATGCTACCATTTTTACGCAAACTACCGAATATAAATACGATACATTAGCAGGGCGCTTGCGTGAATTGTCTTTTTTAAATAAGGGAATAAAGCTTACCTTGACTGATGAGCGAGAAACACTTGAAAATGGATCTTTTCTATCCGAAACTTTCCTTTCTGAAGGAGGCTTAAAGGAGTTTGTAGCTTTTCTGGATGGTACACGTACTTCAATTCTGGCTGAACCTATCTATATTGAAGGGATTAAAAACGGTATTCCTGTTGAGCTGGCATTTCAGTATAATGATAGTTATTCTGAAAACGTTCACTCCTACGTAAATAACATAAACACTCACGAAGGGGGAACACATATTGCGGGTTTCCGTAGAGGTTTAACCCGTACTTTAAAAAACTATGCTGATAAGGAAGGTTTGTTAAAGAATGTGAAGATGGAAATTACCGGTGATGACTTTAGAGAAGGTTTGACTGCGGTAGTTTCTGTTAAAGTGCAGGAGCCGCAATTCGAAGGACAAACTAAAACCAAACTTGGAAATAGTGAGGTTATGGGATCTGTAGATATTGCTGTTGGTGAAGCTTTGGGGAATTACCTTGAAGAAAATCCTAAAGAAGCGAAAATGATCATCAACAAGGTGATTTTGGCGGCTACTGCGCGCGCTGCGGCCCGTAAGGCCCGTGAAATGGTTCAACGTAAGAGTGTGATGGGCGGTTCGGGCTTGCCTGGTAAACTGGCAGATTGTTCGGACAGTGATCCAGAAAGGTGCGAGATTTACCTGGTAGAGGGTGATTCAGCGGGTGGTACTGCAAAGCAGGGGCGTGACCGGAACATTCAGGCTATTTTACCATTGAAGGGAAAGATTTTGAATGTTGAAAAAGCGATGGAACATAAAATCTACGAAAATGATGAGATTAAAAATATGTTTACTGCTATCGGTGTAAGTATAGGTACTCCTGAGGATAATAAGGCTTTAAACTTGACCAAGTTGCGCTACCATAAAATCGTAATTATGACCGATGCTGATATTGATGGGTCACACATTACCACTTTAATTTTAACATTCTTTTATCGTTACATGAGGGCATTGATCGAAGCTGGTTATGTTTATATCGCCTCTCCACCACTTTATCAGGTTAAAAAAGGTAAGGAATTCGAATACTGCTGGACTGATGTGGAACGTGATGCTGCGGTACAAAGATTAAAAGGTGCAGGTAAAGAAGATAGCGTACATATCCAGCGTTATAAAGGTTTAGGTGAAATGAATGCTGATCAGTTATGGGAAACTACCTTAAACCCGGAAACACGTACATTATTGCAGGCCACTATTGAAAGTGCTGCAGAATGTGACCACACCTTCTCCATGTTAATGGGCGATGAGGTTGCACCACGTAGAGAGTTCATTGAAAGAAATGCAAAATATGCGAAGATTGATGCTTAATCAATAGTAGCTGTGCCGACTTATAATTGAAAACCCCTCTTTGAGCACCAAGCTTAAGAGGGGTTTTTTGCCTTCGCTTCTCTCCATCCGGAGAGAAGCTTATGGCGTTAACTAACCATTCCAAACTAAGGAACAGAACTAAGAATTGATCTTTCTACAGAATGTAATAAGAGCCAAACGGCGCTAATTCTGTTTGAGGTTTATCCACATATATTTTATTATCATCCAACATTTGAAGCAGATCTCTTTCGATGGTTCTGCAAATGGTTGTTGTTGGTGTATCGGTTGGTTTGTTTTCAAAGGGATCTTGTAAATGCACGGCCATTTTTTCTACCAGTAAAAAGAAAGCTGCAATCGCAACTACCAGAGGCACCTCCATATATCCGAAATATTCGATTAATCCAAAAGGTAATAGTACAATGAAAAGATGAATGGACATGCTAATGTATTTACTGTATGTAACAGGGAATACCGTGTTTTTTATTCGCTCACAGCCACCCATATGATTGCACAACGCACTTAGGGTTTTGTCAATTTCAATTTGCTGATATTGGTTAATCCACCCCTCGCTTAAGGCCTTTTTAAGGTCCATTCCATGTAATTCGAGCAAGCTTGCGGTAACGTTTTTTCTTTTTTTAATAAAAGCCATTTCTTCAGCTGTTAGGAATTCTTCTAATCCTTTACGTGGGTTAAAGCCCCGTAAAGATTGGCTTAATGCGTAGCACCAGGCTATTTGCCTTTTAATAAAATTTTCCTTAAATGCTTCTATTTCATTTGATTGATATGGGTTTTCTACAAATGATAAGATTTGACGGGAGATAGACCTTGAATCATTCACCATAGCGCCCCACAATGTTCTGGCTTCCCACCATCTGTCGTATGCCTGATTAGAACGAAACGCTAATAGCAAAGAAATAATTGTTCCCAGCAGGGCTGGGACCGCTACTGGAATTGAAATTCGGGTAACATGAAAATTTTGATATAAAACCACTATTCCGACAGAATAGGCAATTACCAAAAGTAGTTCTTTCTTTATTTTCCCAAATATATAAGTGAGTGGAATATTATTTCGTAACAGCATGATCTAAAATTTGATGTATATTATCTAAATGCCGACTACTTCTCTTCTTTTCTCGTGAATTTTAGTGTCGATTAAATTTTCTGAGTTCTGAATTCCCATAATTGTAAGTTCCAATATATCGCAGCCGGAGCGTTCTGTTAAGAACTTTGGATTGATACTATATTTATTAATTGGTTTAAAATTATATCCCTTAGGGTAGGCAATACTGCTTACTTCAAGGGCATCGAGAAAATTTTTGAAGGCTGCAACAGTACTTCCGTAAAAATATTCAATCCCAATATTTTCAATTATGCCGGAATATTTTGCTTTGTAATAATTTAGCTGCTGATAGAACTCATCGCTTATATTGTCGTAATCGCGGCTCCTTCTGCTCAGCATCAGCATATCAGTTATTGAATCTGACAGCTTGAAAGCATGTAGAAAGATGATATTGTAAGTCTCGTGAGGTTGAGTCTGTACCAGCGCATCAATAATCTTTGTGCTTTCTAAATTGAAATCGGTTGGGACTAATACTGTTTTCATGGCGACTAATTGTTTAAACGAATTAGTTAATAATTGATTTATACAAGTTTAGCCGATCAGTATTACAGCCCGATAAGAAAAAGATTAAAACGAGATTAGAATTTCATTTAGATGGGTAATTCAATTTTAAAGAAGTATATGGAGGCAGCAGTGTGGACAATGCTATTCCTAAACAGGCAACATTATCTTTATTTCGGTGCCAATACCTTCCTGAGATTTAATGGCGATACTGCCACGGTGTAGACGGATAATATTTAACGAAAGTGGAAGACCAACGCCATAGCCCTTATAATCATTTGTATTTGAAGCCCTGTAGAATGGTTCAAAAATATGTTGTATGTCTGTTTGTGGTATACCTATTCCCTGATCTGTAACGGCAACAGATAAAATATGGTCACTGCTTTCAATTGCGATATTAACCAATTTGTCGTTGGAGTATTTGCAGGCGTTACTGACAATGTTTGAAATGGCCAGCTTTAACAGATTTCTGTTGGCTTTCACGGTAAGACGGCGTTCATCATCAGGTAGTTTGTTCAGATCGATCTCAATTTTGCTTTCAGGGTGTACCTGAGTAACGGAACCTCTGATTTCCCAAAGCAATTCGTCTACTCTTACATCTTCCCATGGCTGATTTTTACCATTAAATCCCGATTGAGCTAATCCAAGTAAGCTAGTTAAAATATGCTCTAACCTTTCGGCCTCATCTTTAATTTTGTGTAATGCTGCAGATGTTTTGATTTCGTCACGGGTTCCTTTGAGCGCTAATTCAACTTCCCCACTAATAATGGTTAAGGGTGTTCTTAACTCATGTGAGGCATTGCTAATGAAGTTGTTTTGTGTTTCGAATGCTGTTTCCAGGCGATTTAACATGTTATTAAAGGTTTCGGCGAGTTGTGACATTTCATCGCTACCTTGTTTTACGTCTAATCGCATGTGCAGGTTTTCAGCTTTAATTTTTTTAACGCTCTTGATTACCTTCCTGAGGGGTATCAACATGTAATTTGAAAAGCGCCATCCTACCACAAAAGAGAGAAAAACTGATAAAAAGAAACCTATTATCAGAATTCGCTGGAGATCTTTAAGCTCTCTGAAGCCAACAGGATCATTAGCAGAAATGATAACCAGGTAATCTTTGTTGCTTATTTTAAATGATTTACCGGCATAGAAGTGATTGTCGACACGATATCGCGACATTAATCCGGCTTGGATGCGATTATAAAAGCTCTTTGGTAATTCGCGGTCGAGGTGATTGGATTTTGGAGCGCTGGCTTCAAAAATAAAGGCTTTCTCTGAGGGTAAGCGTTCCAGATACTGGTTACGCATTTTTGCATAAGCCGTATTGTTTACATCTTCATATAATTTAATTTGTGCTGAAATATTTACACGTGCTTCCAGTCGCTTATAAAAGTCCTCGAAAGCAAATTCGTTAGCAAAGTACCACACAAAACCGCTTAACAAAGAGATGATCACCGCAGATAGAATGGCGAATAGTAAAGTGATCTTCTTGGTGATTTGCATACCTAACCTTTTAAGACATAGCCTAATCCGACAGCAGTGTGTATTAACTTTTGTTGTTCGCCGCCTTTATCAATTTTCTTACGCAGGTAATTGACGTATACATCGACCACGTTGGTGCCCAGGTTGAAATCGATGTCCCAGACGTTCTCCAGGATATCGATGCGGGATAATATCTTTCCTTTATTTTTAGCGAGGTATTCCAGGAGACGATATTCAGTTGCAGTAAGCGTGATTTCGCGTTCAGCTCTTTTGACCGTTTTTGCACTTAGGTTTATCTCCAGATCAGCAACAGTTACCACCTGATCCAATGATGAGATACCGCTATAACGTCTCATTAACATTCTGATTCTGGCGAAAAGCTCTGCAAATTTGAAAGGTTTGATCAGGTAATCGTCGGCACCGTTATCTAATCCGTTCACTACATTCTCGGTTGTTCCAAGGGCCGTTAGCATGATTATGGGTAAGTTGGGCTTCTGTTCCTTAATGATTTTACAAAGCTCCAGACCATTTAAACCAGGGAGCATAATATCCAATATGATTATATCGAACTGGTTTTCGATTGCCATTTTCTTGCCAATCAATCCATCGGGTGCTACGCTTACCGTAAAGCCTTCATCCATTAAGCCTCTTGAAATTACAGAAACAACATTAGGCTCATCTTCTACAAGTAATAAATTCATTAAGGACAATTAGTTTTTTGAGATAGCAATATTAAGTTAATTAATCAGAGGTTAATTTTAATGATTTTTATTGAAGTAAGTGAATAATTGTGTGTATTAAAGAAAATATGGGCAAAAAAAAGCCTCGCATAGTAGTGAGGCTTTTCGAATTTCTATTGAGTATTTTCTGATTTCTTTTTTAAATCTGTCAAACCAGTTTCAAAATCTTTTCCTATCATTTTATCCATTCCACCCATTATCAGGCACATCCACTTGCTGATCATGTTATTTTCACCACTCATTGTCCAGGTCACTTTATTTGCGGGGCCTTCAGGCTGGATTTCAAATCTAGTGTCGGCGTGGCTTTCAAAGGGTTCTTTGAAAAATAAATCGATGTCTACTAGTTTATTGGTTTCTGCTTTGAGTATTTTCATCTGGCCAGCACCGGTTTCTTTTCCTATCCATTCGTAAACGTGGCCGGGTTCTGCGGGTGTTCCGGAAAAATTAACCTTGGCTGAAGGCTCCATTTTGGCCCAGGGATTCCATTTGTAGAATTCCTTAAAATCGGCAATATTTCTATAGATAGTGCTATCGGGGGCATTAATTTTGATCGAACGGCTTACGCTATAGGTTTTTGGAAGAAAGAAGCTTCCCGCAATAATAACGATAACGAGTATCACTATGATTGCCAGTAAGATTTTTAAAAATTTCATATCTGATCGGTTTAGTTATTTAAATTTATAAAGAAACCAATGCAAATCAAAATGACATCCTATTGTGACCTATTTTGAATTGCTATGTGAACGCATTCAATATTATAATTGTATTACTTATAAAGTTTCAGTGTCAGTTTATCATAATTGATGATAGCTTTATGTTCGTTCAGGATATCTCCACCAATAATTCCCATGATAGTCGGGTGTCCAAATTGCTCATAGGTTTCGCTTACAGATTGCAGGTCAAAAGCTACGGTTTCGTATTCTTTGATCTTTATCTTACCAATTTTTAAGACGGGAATTGTTGCCTGGATAGTAGAAGTGGTTGTGAATAATGTGGCAGCATTAATTTCATTAGAAATATTCACTGTCTCACCGATATTCTGCTCTATCAGTTTTTTATCGAATACCGTCCTTGAAGCGCCGGTATCTAACACGGCAAAATGTTTTTGTTTAAAAACAACAATTTCCACCAAGAGGTGAAAACCGTCGCCTTGTAAGTTTATGAGTTGGAGCGGGATTGAAACTGATTTCATTTTATTGTTTAATAAGCCTAAATCAGATTCATTTCTGTGAGTACAGCATTCATATTTCGAACTGCATCTGCGCTTTTGTTAAATGCCACCTGTTCATGGTCAGTGAGGTTAAAGTCCATAATTTTTTCACAACCACCTCTGCCAATAATTACCGGTACGCCTAAACATATATCGCTTTGGCCGTATTCGCCTTCGAGTAAAACGGAGCAGGTAAACAGTTTTTTTTCATCCCTGATGATGGCTTCAACAAGTGCTGCACCTGCAGCGCCCGGGGCATACCACGCCGATGTTCCTATTAAACCTGTTAAGGTTGCACCCCCAATCATTGTATCGGCAGCAACTTTATCTAATGTGCTCTGATCTAAAAGATTACTTACTGGCAAGCTTTGATAGGTAGCCAGGCGTGTTAGCGGAATCATTGTTGTATCGCCGTGACCGCCTATTACAAAGCCTTGTAAATCATTAGGGTTACATTTTAAAACCTGTGATAAATAATATTTAAATCTTGAGCTATCTAAAGTCCCCCCCATACCTATGATCTGGTTTTTAGGTAAACCCAAAGATTTCAACGCCAGATAAGTCATGGTGTCCATTGGATTGCTAATCACAATGATTATTGCCTGAGGTGAAAATTTCAAAGTGTTTTCGGCTACGCTCTTTACGATACCTGCATTTATACCAATGAGGTCTTCACGGGTCATTCCAGGCTTCCGGGGTAAACCAGAAGTAATCACCACTACGTCAGATCCTTCAGTTTTGCTATAGTCGCCTGTAACACCGACAATTTTAGTATCAAAGCCTAAAAGTGTTGCAGTTTGCATCATATCTATGGCTTTGCCTTCTGCAAATCCTTCTTTAATATCCAATAGCACCAGCTCATCTGCTAATTCTTTTCTTGCAATATTATCTGCACAGGTAGCTCCAACAGCGCCTGCGCCAACAACCGTTACTTTCATATATTTTCAATTTAAAGGTTTGCTTATCATCAAATGTTAATCGAAGGTAGAAATAAATATAAGGTTAAAAAATCCTTTTCTAAACTTTATAATCAGCTTTTGGTTATATATGGTGAGGAAAAAACATCATGGAAAATAAACCGCTTGGCAATATTGATTATAAGGCATTTGAAGGTAAATGGTATTCGTTGTATTCTATTCCTACATTAATGGATAAGAACTGGAAACAAACTACGGAAACTTATACACTTGCTGAAGATGAACACTTTGATGTTTTAACAACCTATCATAAAAATGGTAAGCCAGAAGAACATACGGTTACGTCCAAGCTTTTTTTTAGTGAGGATAAACCTGACGGCGATATGAAGGCTCAATTTCTATGGCCTTTTAAAATTGGATATTGGATTATTGAGATTGCCAATGACTACAGTTATATTGTTGTGGGGCACCCTGATGAAAAATATTTGTTTATCATGGCCCGTGAACCAAAAATGGAGGCGGAGTTACTCGTTGATATTATTGAGAACTGCCGTGAGAAAGGCTATGATGTAAGTGAGTTGGTTAGTCAGGAACATTTTTAGAATAAAGGTCAGCGTTGATACCCTTATCCAGGTGGACTCTTTAAGGCATAAATAAATTTTTGTAAGCTAACCTAAAGCTGACATATATTATTTATGTTCCCGGTTTTTTGTTGATAAAATCCTGACAACTTCAGTTTTCAAATTCCGTATTTTTGAAGAACCGTTAATATTCTGCAACGGTTCATTCTTTAGCTTACAATATGTATTTAATTTTCGATACTGAAACCACGGGTTTGCCACGCAACTACAATGCGCCCATTACCGATACGGATAACTGGCCACGTTGCATTCAGATTGCCTGGCAACTACACGATGAAATGGGGAGATTGGTTGAACATCAGGATTATCTGGTTAAACCTGAAGGATTTAATATTCCCTACGATGCAGAAAGAATTCATGGTATTTCTACAGATTTAGCTGCCGAGCAGGGGATCTCACTACAGGAAGTTCTGGTGAGATTTAATGATGTGCTTTCCAGATCGAAGTTTATTGTCGGCCAGAATGTTGGCTTTGACGTAAACATTATGGGCTGTGAATTTCATCGCTTTGGTGTAGAAAACAGGATGGCAGAGATGCCAGTTCTAGATACCTGTACTGAGGTAACAGCAGATTTATTGAAGCTTCCTGGCGGTAGAGGAGGAAAGTTTAAGTTGCCCACCTTAACAGAATTACACTCTTATTTATTTGGTGTGCCATTTAATGAGGCGCATAATGCGACTGCCGATGTGGAAGCTACTACGAGGTGTTTTCTGGAGTTGGTAAAGAAAGAGGTTTTCAAGAAAGAAGAGTTACTTGTAGATGCTGAATATTTTCCGCGGTTCAGAGAGGTTAATCCGGGAACAATACCCAGTTTTGGTATACAGCATGTGAACTTAAAGTCTGCTTCGGATGAGATTCGTAAGCGTTTGCAGAAGGCTGACGGAGGTGTTTCGAAAAGGGAACTTGAGGAGAATAAGCAAGAGCTTGCTGCGGCAACTTTTGTTCATTTACATAACCATACGCAGTTTTCGGTTTTACAGAGTACCATCAGTATTCCGGCATTGGTAAAAGCTGCGGCGGCGAATAAAATGCCTGCGGTGGCGATGACCGACCATGCTAATATGATGGGTGCATTTCATTTTGTGAATGCAGTTCTAAATCATAACAAGGCCGCAGAAGCCAAAAATGCTGAAGCTATTGAAGCAGGCCAACGGCCTACAGAAGTGGTAATGACGCCAGTTGTTGGTGTAGAATTTTTTGTTTGTAATAACCACCTGGACAGAACATCAAAAGATAATGGTTATCAGATGGTGCTGTTGGCAAAAAATAAAAATGGTTATCACAATTTAGCTAAAATGTCGTCGATTGCCTATACAAAAGGGTTTTATTATGTGCCCAGAATAGACAGGCAGGTGATTGAGCAGTATAAGGACGATATTATTGTGTTGTCTGGTAATCTTTCAGGAGAAATCTCCAATAAGATTTTGAATTTAGGTGAGCATCAGGCTGAAGAGGCATTAGTGTGGTGGAAGGAGCAGTTTGGTAATGATTTCTACATTGAGGTAATGCGCCACCATCAGGAGGACGAAGACCGCGTAAATGAAACCCTGATTTCACTTGCTAAAAAGCATGAGGTGAAATTAATCGCCACGAATAATACTTATTACATTGGTAAAAAAGATGCCAATGCCCACGATATTTTGCTTTGTGTAAAAGACGGGGAGAAACAGGCCACTCCTATAGGACGCGGAAGAGGCTACCGGTATGGTTTGCCAAACCAGGAGTACTATTTTAAATCGGGAGAAGAGATGAAGGCGCTTTTTGCCGACTTGCCGGATGCGATTTTAAATATACAAGAGGTTATAGATAAGATAGAAACCTACAAGCTTGCCCGCGAGGTACTTTTACCTAAGTTCGACATTCCTGAGCAGTTTCTGGTCCTGGAAGATGAATCAGATGGTGGAAAGCGTGGTGAAAACAAGTTTTTACGCCATCTTACTTACGAGGGTGCAAAGCGACGCTATCACGACTTGACTTCAGCTATCACTGAACGTTTGGATTTTGAGCTGGCTACCATTGAAAAGACTGGTTATCCAGGCTATTTCTTGATTGTACAGGATTTCATTGCAGAGGCCCGCAACCTTGATGTATCAGTGGGGCCTGGCAGGGGGTCGGCGGCAGGTTCGGCTGTTGCCTATTGTTTAGGGATTACCAATATTGATCCGATTAAATACGATCTGCTTTTTGAGCGTTTCCTGAATCCGGACAGGGTTTCGATGCCGGATATTGATATCGATTTTGATGATGAGGGTCGTGGGCGCGTAATGGACTATGTAATTAATAAATATGGAGCCAACCAGGTTGCTCAGATTATTACTTATGGAACCATGGCGGCTAAGTCATCTATCCGGGATACTGCCCGGGTATTGGATTTGCCTTTATTTGAAGCAGATAAAATTGCCAAACTCATTCCAAATATGAAGTTGGCAAAGATTTTCAATCTCGACGAAAAGGCATTGAAAGAAGCCTTACGTCCGGATGAGTATGAGAAGGTAGTTGAATTGAAGAACCTGGGATCCTTAAAAGATTTGAGTGCTGAGACCATTCAGCAGGCACAGGTTTTAGAAGGATCTCTTCGGAATACCGGTATTCACGCCTGTGGGGTAATTATCACCCCAAGCGATATTACCAACTTTGTTCCGGTTGCAACGGCAAAGGATTCTGATTTATATGTTACGCAGTTTGATAACTCGGTTGTAGAAAGTGCCGGGTTATTAAAGATGGACTTTCTGGGGTTGAAGACGCTCACGCTGATTAAGGATACTGTAAAGCTGGTTAAAAAGCGGCATGGTATCTTGCTTAACCCGGATCATTTTCCGATAGATGATGTGATGACTTATGAGCTGTTTCAACGCGGGGAGACCATTGGTATATTCCAATACGAGAGTCCGGGTATGCAGAAATACATGAAGGAATTAAAGCCTACCGTATTTGACGACTTAATTGCGATGAATGCATTATACCGGCCGGGTCCGATGGAATATATTCCGAGTTTCGTTAGGCGTAAAAATGGCGAGGAAGAAATTCAGTACGATTTGGATGCCTGTGAGGAATATCTGAAAGAAACTTACGGTATTACAGTTTACCAGGAGCAGGTGATGCTTTTGTCGCAGAAGCTTGCAGGGTTTACAAAAGGTGAGGCCGACGTTTTGCGTAAGGCCATGGGTAAGAAGCAAAAAGATGTTCTTGACAAAATGAAGCCTAAGTTTGTAAAGCAGGCTGCGGAAAAAGGTCACGATGCTACAACCCTTGAAAAAATCTGGAAAGACTGGGAAGCATTTGCCTCTTATGCATTTAATAAGTCGCACTCTACCTGTTATGCCTGGATTGCCTATCAAACTGCCTATTTAAAGGCTCACTATCCGGCAGAATATATGGCTGCGGTACTTTCAAATAACATGAGTGACATTAAGCAGGTAGCGTTCTTTATGGAGGAATGCCGTCAGATGAGTGTTACGGTCCTTGGACCTGATGTTAACGAGTCAGACCTTAAGTTCTCGGTAAATCAAAAAGGGGAGATCCGGTTTGGAATGTCGGCAGTAAAAGGTGTTGGAGAAAAGGCAGTGGAAAGCATTATTGAGGAGCGACTGGAAAATGGGGCTTATGCTTCAGTGTATGATTTTGCGAAGCGTTCGAATACCCGTATTGTTAACAAAAAAGCATACGAAAGTTTTGTATATAGTGGTGCATTTGATGCGTTCGGTGGCCACAGGGCACAGTATTTTTATATCGGCCCCAATGATAAAATGAATGGGATAGAGAAAATCATCAAGTTTGCCAATGATTTTCAGAATAATGAAAGTACCTCGCAAGGTTCTCTTTTCGGGGGTTCAAAAGCAGACCTGATTTTAGAGCCCAGTTTACCTGTTTCACCAGAATGGGCGTTAATGGACCGATTGAAATATGAAAAGGATGCTATCGGGATTTTTCTTTCCGGGCACCCTCTGGACAACTATAAGCTTGAATTAGATCGCTTTTGCACCAATAGTGTTAAGCAACTCAGCGTCATCAATAAAGTTAGGATGGGTGATTCGAATGAAGACGTTTTAGCCGAGTTTGATAAACTTAAGAATCGTGAGTTATGTGTTGGGGGGTTAGTAGTATCAGCATCTCAGAGAATTACCAAGACCGGAAAGCCTTTTGGAACCTTTGTTTTTGAGGATTATGATGACGCTTGTGAGATGGCGTTGTTTGGGGAAGATTTTTTAAAGTTTAAATCCTTTTTGACTGAAGGGTATTTCCTTCAAATCAGGGGTAGGGTAGGTGAACGTTTTGGAAAAGCCGGAGATTGGGAGTTTAAAATTACCGCGATTAATTTAATGTCGGAACTGCGGGATAAACTGGCTAAGAGCCTAACTATACAAGTTCCAATAGAGCGCGTAAATGAAGAATTAATGCGAGAAATTGAAGCGATATTAGCAGACAATAAGGCAAACTCTGAACAGCAGAACTGCCAACTTAACTTTGCGGTTTTCGATAGTGAAAAACAGATCATGCTGGATTTGCCTTCAAAGAACCTAAAGATCAATCCAAATAATAAGTTTTTGGAACAATTGGTGGGGTTGAATGTTGTTAATTACAAGCTTAACTAAGGCAGAAGGCTGAAGGTTAAATGGCAGAATGGTCAGGCATTCAAGAATCTTTCATTTTTAACATCGATACCCTCTACCTCAGAGTAATGTCAAATTGACATTACACAGTTACTGGCATTACAATTGAATACATATATTTGAACATAAAAAAAAATAGTTATGGCATTAGAAATCACAGATGCAAACTTCGAGGAGCTTGTATTAAAGTCAGATAAACCCGTATTAGTAGATTTTTGGGCAGAATGGTGTGGCCCATGTCGCATGGTAGGCCCGGTTGTTGAAGAAATCGCTAAGGAGTACGATGGAAAAGCAGTAGTAGGAAAAGTAAACGTGGATAATAACCCTCAAATTTCTATGCAGTTTGGTATTCGTAACATCCCGGCTTTATTGTATTTCAAAGACGGTCAGGTTGTTGACAAACAAGTTGGTGCAGTTCCAAAATCAGTATTGGCTGAGAAACTAAACAAACAAATTGCATAGATAAGGGAAATTAAGTATTGAAATTTTCAGGCACGGATTTTGTTTTCCGGCGCTGATTATCACTGTAAGTACTCAAGTCCTGTAACATATTTAAAACCCGGGTTCCTTTAATGAATCCGGGTTTTTTATTGCAGAAATATTTTTGTTCCTTTAATTAAAATCTAATCATGTCTATGAACCTATTCACTAACAAAACATTAGGTTTAGTATTTACGGGTATTGCTTTAAACTGTGCAAATATTGCATGTGTTTCGGCTCAAAATCCTGTGGAAACTAATCCGCCATCTGCAGATTATAAACCTGCGTTTGAAGGCCAAACACGTATCTCTGGTGTAAAAACTACTACGCCATTATCTATAAGTATACTTAATGAAAAACTTGACCGGCCCTGGGCTATTTCAGTGCTTCCTTCGGGTGGATTCTTAATTACTCAAAAAGGTGGCAATATGGTTATCCTTACTGCTGATGGAAAATCGAGCAAGGTGATTAATGGCTTGCCTAAAGTGGATGATTCAGGTCAGGGTGGATTGCTGGATGTTACGCTGGATCCGGATTTTGCGAAGAACAGAATGATTTACTGGGCTTATTCTGAGCCTCAAACTAAAGGTGTTTTACTGGCTATTGCAAAGGGAAAACTGGCGGATAGTGAAACGGCAATAGAAAACCAGACCATCATTTACCGTGCTACCCCCGCCTACGGAGGTAAACTTCAGTATGGATCACGTATTGTATTCGATAAAAGTGGAAATTTGTTTGTGAGTACGGGAGAGCGTTCGGGTGGTGACATTAGAATACAGGCTCAATATTTGAATTCTTCGTTAGGTAAAATTCTGCATTTAACAACAGATGGGAAGGCGGTTGCGGGCGGACCATTTACAGGTAAAGCAGATGCCAGGCCAGAGATATATGCCTCAGGGCTACGCAATCCAGATGGATTAGCCATCAATCCTCAGACAGGTGATTTATGGGAGGCAGAATTTGGTCCGAAAGGTGGCGATGAAGTTAACATCATTAAACCGGGTAAGAACTATGGATGGCCAATTATAACCTACGGAACTGAATACAGTGGTAATAAGGTAGGGGATGGTATTCAACAGAAAGCGGGAATGGAGCAGCCTGTTTATTACTGGAATCCGAGTATTTCGCCAGGCTGTATTGCCTTTTATAACAGTAGTACAATACCGGAGTGGAAGGGAAATCTTTTTGTTGGAGGATTGGGTGGCTCACATATTATCCGTTTGGTGATTAAAGACAATAAGATTGTAGGTGAAGAGCGATTGCTTGAAGGAAAAGGCGATCGATTCCGTGATATGGTTGAGAAAGACGGTGCGCTGTTTTCAGTTACTGATAACGGGAAATTGTTTAAGATTTCCAAAAAGTAAGCACGAACTTAGCTGCATACTTAATCCCAAACTCACTTGTGAGCTTGGGATTTTTTTATATATTATGTGTTGCGAATGAGATGCGCGAGCGGGGTTTGAGCGCAGTAAGTCCGCAGAAATCGCATAGACTGCGGAAACCGTTTGGTTTTGATCAATCTTTAAAGTAACTTTATGGGAAACAGGATATAAGCAGGAAACTAATAGGGCGTACGTAATGATGCCTTTTCAAATCACTTCATCCTGAATCAATCTCCTCTATTGTGTTTCGCATCCTTTTAAAGAAAACTAATTTAAAAGGAATATTATGGCAATTTTTTATGGAAAAAACATCAAAGGCTCATTAGCCGGTATGGTGTTCTCGCAGGTCGGCGACATTACTGTGGTGAGGTCAAAGCCGGAAGAGGTTAAGCAAACGGCCGCTACCAAACGAGCGGCGGCGATATTTGGAAAGTATATCAGTCCGTTTGCCAGAGTAGTTAGAACAGCCTTGACCCCCATCCACAATCGGTGGTACGATTTAAAGATGGCCAACCGGATGAACAGTCAGATTTCGACTATTTTGTATCAACACCGGCAGGCGGATGGTACCTTTCTTTTTAGCAATCAAAGTTTTGACAGGCTAAACGGGTTTAACTTTAATGCCGGCAGTTTACTTGAGGATAGCTTATTAAAGTTTCCGGCAATTACCTGGGGGGATCGAAAATTCAGCATCATGGTTCCGCAGTATTTAATAAAGGATATTCGTTATCCATTGGGTTTTTCTCATAGTCAATTAAATATTAGGGTGGATTACTTTAATCTCGAAAAAGGCACGCATTCATTCAATGACCTCTCATCCTACGATTTTATCAGTTATGTTGATGGGCCTTCAGGAGAAAATTTTGAATTTGACTTTCCTGCGGGGTGTCTGGTCATCATTAGTGCATCAGTTTTGTTTGTGGGTAATCACTCTTCCAGTTCAGTAATTTTCAATAGCAAAGCCTTTCATCCGGCAGGGATCATTGGTGCACGATATCATCATGCTCCCGGAAAAAAGGGTTCGGATAAGTGGGGAAGGTATTCCCTTAAGCTACCTCTTACCAGTGCATAACAATAACGTGATATTTCGCGTCAGCAAATAAATATTCGAGCTAAAAGAGGCCGGTTTGTACCGGCTTTTTTTTAGCTTTACAATATGCAGTCTGTTAATTATGATAATGAAACCAGCTTTGGGAATCTGGAAATTTTGGCTCAGCAAGTGGTTGAGGGTTTTATTACGGGTTTGCATAAAAGTCCTTTTCATGGGTTTTCCGTGGAATTTGCAGAGCACAGGCAGTATAATAATGGCGACAATGTTAAAAGTATAGACTGGAAGCTTTTTGCAAAAACTGATAAACTGTATAGCAAGCGTTTTGAAGAAGAGACGAATCTTCGTGCTCAGTTTGTGATTGATGTTTCCTCTTCAATGTACTTTCCGAAGCCCGGAAACAACAAATTAACATTTTCTATTCAGGCGGCGGCATCATTGATGTATTTACTCAAAAGACAGCGTGATGCCTTCGGATTGAGCTTGTTTACAGATGAAGTTCTGCTCAGCTCTCCTGCAAAATCCACCACCGTTCACCAGAAGTATTTATTTACACAGCTTGAAGAATTGTTGCAGAAGCCAAAGGTAAATGCAAAAACAAACCTGAGCGAGGCCTTGCATCAGGTTTCTGAGCTAATTCATAAGCGGTCGTTAGTTATCATTTTTAGCGATCTTTGCAACACTGGTATGAGCCATGAAAATACGGATGCATTTTTTGACGCATTGCAGCATTTGAAATTTAATAAACATGAAGTAGTGGTTTTTAGTGTTGCAGATAAATCAAAGGAGGTTAATTTTAATTACGAAAACCGACCTTACCAATTTGTAGATATGGAAACCGGGGAAACCATTAAGTTGCATGCTAACCAGGTGAAGGAATATTATTCTGCGGCCATTTCCCTTTACCGGCAGCAGATATCCTTGAAGTGTGCACAATATAAGATCGACCTGATTGATGCGGACATTAATGAAGGGTTTTACCCTATTTTACAGGCTTATTTAATTAAGCGGCAAAAGTTAGGCTAGACTGACAAACAACTGGCACTTTGAGCTGTTAAATTTTAAAAAATGATTTGAATTTAAAACCCGGATATATGTTAGAAAAAGGTACTGTAGCACCAGATTTTGAATTGAATGCTACCCCGGATCAAAAAATAAAACTTAAAGATTTTCTTGGTAAAAATGTAATTCTGGCATTTTATCCTGCAGACTGGAGTCCGGTGTGTAGTGATCAAATGGCACTATACAATGAAATGCTGAAATATTTTACCAAACACGATGCACAGATTTTCGGGATTTCTGTTGACAGTGGCTGGTGCCATATGGCATTTTCAAATGACCGCAAACTCCATTTTCCTTTATTAGCTGATTTTGAGCCGAAAGGCGCTGTATCAAAAGCGTATGGTGTTTATGATGATGAAGTGGGGGAAAGTAAAAGAGCATTATTTGTTATTGATAAAGAAGGGAAAATAGCCTGGAGTTATTTATCACCCACTGCTGTTAATCCTGGTGCCGACGGAATTTTGGATGTATTAGAAGAACTTGAAAAAGGATAGGAATATGAGCATATTAAAACCAGAAGTGGGTACAAAAGATCATGTACAGGGAAGTAGTGATGCATCAATCACCATTGTAGAGTTTGGTGATTACCAGTGTCCGCATTGCGGAAATGCCTATCCCATTTTAAAGGAGATTGAAGAGACCTTTGGCGACCAGGTCAAACTGGTTTTCAGGAACTTTCCATTGCGGGAAGCTCACGAATTTGCTTATGCTGCTTCTCTGGCTGCCGAAGCTGCAGCCTTGCAGGGTAAGTTCTGGGAGATGCATGACGCCATTTATGAAAATCAGTACCGGTTAGATGAAGGACTTTTTGATGAACTTGCAGAAGCACTGGGCCTGGATCTTGATCAGTTTGCTGCAGATTTATCATCAGAAGGTGTTAAAGAAAAAGTCGAATCTGACTTTGAAAGCGGCATTAGGAGTGGTGTGAACGGCACTCCTTCATTTTACGTTAATGGAACTAAATTCGATGGCGGAGCAACAGATTTGTATGCCATGCTTAAAGAAAGTACTGAGTAGTTTCAATTCATTACCTTGTGTGAAAACCTTCTGAAATAAAAAACCTCATGTATTTTCAATACATGAGGTATCAGATAAGGGTAACCGGAAAACTAAAAAACTAATTATGAGTTTTTAGAATTTAACAAAACGGAAATCGCTTCTGGTGTTTTGTTATCTCAAAGGTGCGGTTCAATTATGAAGTTTAGGTGAAGAAATTGAATTCTGCATCAACGAATCAATCCTTAAAGTCTTTTTCAAGTCAGATTGATATTTTAAGCCTGAATCCTCAAAACAATATTTTTCTTTTTTTATTTATTAATTATCTGTGATCATCGGGATTATGGATGTTAAAAGATAAGCCATGAGTAAAAATGTAGCAGAGCAACTGGTAGAAATGCTGGTAGAAGCTGGTGTAAAAAGAGTTTATGCCGTTACGGGAGATAGCCTGAATTATTTTAATGAAGCCGTTAGGAAAAACGGAAAGATCAAGTGGATCCATGTTCGTAATGAAGAGGCGGGTGCGTTTGCCGCTGCGGCTGAAGCGGAACTAGACGGTATTGCCTGTTGTGCAGGTAGCTGCGGTCCGGGGCATGTACACCTGATTAATGGTTTATATGACGCCCATCGCTCACACGTACCGGTGATTGCAATTGCCTCCACTATACCAACCGGTGAATTTGGAATGGATTTTTTTCAGGAAACTAATACTATAAAACTTTTTGACGATTGTAGCTTTTACAATCAGATAGCCACCACACCAGAACAGGCACCGAGAATGCTTCAAACTGCTTTACAACATGCCATACATCAAAAAGGTGTTGCCGTTTTCGGATTACCAGGCGACGTTTCTCAAATGGACGCAGTCGAAAGTATAACCTCTATGCAGTTTTTTAGTAATAAGCCAGTTGTTCGTCCTTCCGAGGAAGAATTGGGCGAGCTTGCATTGCTGTTAAATTCCGAGAAGAAAATTACGCTTTATTGTGGCATTGGCGCTGCTGAGGCTCATGGTGAGGTTGTTGCACTTGCGTCACGATTAAAATCCCCCGTGTCTTTTTCTTTCAGGGGGAAAATGAGTATACAGCACAATAATCCTTACGAGGTAGGGATGACTGGGTTATTGGGACAGCCTTCGGGTTATCATGCCATGCATGAGGCCGATGTTGTGTTACTTTTAGGTACAGACTTCCCTTATGTCAATTTCATGCCTGTAAAAAATAAGATTGTTCAAATTGATGAGCGGCCTGAGCGTTTAGGCAGAAGGGCAAAACTAACTATGGGGTTGTGTGGTAATATTGCCGATTCCATTGCGGCTTTGCTACCCCTTTTGGAAGAGAAGACTGATGATGGCTTTTTAAAATCACAATTGGAATTTTACGAAAAGGTAAAGGAAAACCAAAAGGTTTATATTAAAGATCAAGGGGAAGAAAACAGGATTCAGCCAGAATTTGTTGCAGACACACTCAACCGGCTTGCATCAAGCGATGCCATTTTTACTGTAGATACAGGTATGTGCTGTGTTTGGGGCGCCAGGTTTATTGATGGCACAGGGAAACGTAAAATGCTCGGATCATTTAATCATGGATCCATGGCGAATGCAATGCCAATGGCTATCGGTGCGGCTTTAGCTCATCCTGAAAAGCAGGTTATTGCATTGTGTGGGGACGGAGGTTTGTCGATGCTTCTGGGGGACATTGCCACTATAAAGCAGTATAACCTACCTGTAAAACTTATTGTATTTAATAACAGGGCTTTGGGAATGGTTAAATTAGAGATGGAGGTAGATGGCTTACCTGATAACGAAACAGACATGATCAATCCGGATTTTGCATTGGTTGCGCAAGCGATGGGTTTTAAAGGGATGACCGTTTCAAAGCCTGAAGATGTTGAAACTGCTATTGCCCATGCTTTAAGTGAAGATGGTCCGGTGCTGTTGAATATTATGACTAATCCAAATGCATTGGCTATGCCTCCGAAAATAGAATGGAAACAAATTAAGGGTATGACTGAGTCAATGACTAAACTCATGCTTGGAGGAAAAATGAGTGAAGTTTTTGACACGATTAAATCGAACTACAAGCACCTGGGAGAGGTTTTGTAAGGAATCGTACGTATTCGTCATTCCTTGTAGAGGGGAATGACGAATTTAGTAATTATAAGTTTCCCCGTAGTTCCTGTTCCCTTTCGAGGGACTCAAACAATGCTTTGAAATTACCGGCTCCAAAACTTTGTGCTCCTTTTCTCTCTATAATTTCGAAGAATAATGTTGGACGATCTTCTACCGGTTTAGTGAAAATCTGAAGCAGATAGCCTTCTTCGTCGCAGTCGACCAAAATTCCTAAACTTTCTAACAGTGAGACTTCTTCATCAATCTGACCCACACGCTGTGGCATCATATCATAATAAGCTTCCGGAGGCGCACTTAGGAATTCAACCCCCCGGGATTTTAAATCTTTTACTGTTTTCACAATATCTTTTGTTGCTACTGCGATGTGTTGAACGCCTTCTCCCTCATAGTATTCAAGGTATTCTTCGATTTGTGATTTCTTTTTACCCTCGGCCGGTTCATTGATCGGAAATTTTGAATAGCCGTTACCATTACTCATTACTTTACTCATTAATGCGGAGTATTCGGTGTTAATTTGTTTATCATCAAAAGAGAGGATATTTACAAAACCCATTACCTCCTCATACCATTTTACGGCTTCGTTCATGCGGTTCCAACCTACATTGCCTACGCAGTGGTCGATGTAAAGCAAGCCTGCATCCGAGGGATTGTAGTCACTTATCCATTCCCTGTATCCAGGCATGAATGTACCATTGTAATTTTTGCGTTCGATGAACATGTGAATTGTTTCCCCGTAGGTATAAATGCCACTCATCCTGACTTCGCCATCTTCATCTGTAATTGTTTTTGGTTCCAGATAAGGTTTTGCGCCTCTCTTTGTTGTTTCTTCAAACGCACTGTAGGCATCATCGACCCATAGTGCGAGCACTTTTACGCCATCCCCATGATTTTTAACATGTTCGGCGACGGGGTGGTCAGATTTCAGCGCTGTTGTGAGGATAATTCGGATTTTACCCTGCTGCAATACGTAAGAGGCCCGATCTCTGACGCCCGTTTCGGGACCTGCATAGGCCAGGCTTTGAAATCCAAATGCTGTTTTATAGTAGTGTGCAGACTGTTTGGCATTACCCACGTAAAATTCGATATAGTCTGTTCCATTAATAGGCAGGAAATCCTGTGCTTTAGCTATCTTTTCTGCAAATGTTAATGTTTCCATTGTATTTGTTGTTTTATTGATTGGGTGTGCGTTTATTATTTTAATTGTTTCATGGTCAATTTACTGTTTCCAGCTTTGATAATAATTCTCGTCTTCGATATCAAGGGCGTCTTGTGTAAGCATTAAAGGCTTGAAGGGATCAATCATTACTGCAAGCTCATCTGTTTTTTCTTTTCCTATGGATTTTTCTACGGTTCCGGGATGAGGTCCATGAGGAATACCACCTGGATGAAGGGTAATTTGTCCTTTTACAACACTTTTCCGGCTCATAAAATCTCCATCTACATAATATAATACTTCATCGCTATCTACATTACTGTGGTTGTATGGTGCCGGAATGGACTCGGGGTGGTAGTCATATTTTCTGGGGACAAAAGAACAAACCACAAAGTTATGCCCTTCAAAAGTCTGATGGACTGGTGGAGGCTGATGTAAACGCCCGGTTATGGGTTCGAAATCATGAATTGATAAGGCATAAGGATAATGATAGCCATCCCATCCGATATAATCAAATGGATGTGTTCCATAGGTATAAGGGTAAATTAAACCTTGTTTTTTGATTAATACATTGAAATCTCCATGCTCATCGTAAGTTTGCAGATTTTGAGGAAGTCTCAAATCCCGCTCACAATACGGTGCATGTTCCATCAGCTGGCCATACTGGTTAAGGTAACGTTTAGGTGGTCTTAAGGGGCTGAAACTTTCTACGATGAATAAGCGGTTATTTTCGTCGTTAAATTCCATCTGATAAATTGTTCCTCTTGGAATGATCAGGTAATCGCCATAAGCGAAGCTGATTTCACCGAATCCTGTTTTGAGTTTTCCGGTGCCTTCGTGAACGAAAATCAGCTCATCTGCCTGGCTGTTTTTGTAAAAGTAGTCAGTCATTGACTTTCTGGGGGCGGCCAGTACAATGTGTAAATCGCTGTTTACGAGTATGGGTTTCCGGCTCTTCAAATAATCATCTTCGGGTTTAATTTTAAAGCCGATGAGACTTGTGTGTTTTAAATGCTTTTCTCGCGCAACATTTGGTTCCACGTTGTAGGGTTCTCCTAAATGCTTCACAATTGTTGGGGGGTAGGAATGGTAAACTAAAGAATATAAGCTGGAAAAGCCTTCTGTAGAAACAAGTTCTTCGGCATAGAGATTCCCATCGGGTTTGCGGAAAACCGTATGGCGTTTAGGGGGTATTTGCCCTAATTTGTGGTAAACAGGCATAACAAAGAAATTATGGTTAGAAAAAAAATCTCAATTGATGAACAATCGGAGCGCAAATGCGTTTTCGATTAATAGAAAAGTGTAAGGATACTAAAGAGAATATTGAGCCATGATCAGTTTAGATAGCATTTTGTAGCGACGTGCAGCAATGGCATCATTAACTAAGGTGATATGTAATGCTTTTAAGATCATGTTCTTATTAATACAAGGTAAGTATATTATTTGAAAATTGAAATTTTAATTTACCTTTAACTAATTACAATCGTTCCCAAGATGAGATTTATTTTAACAGTTATTTTTTGTGTAACTATCGGTTATGCGGGTTATTCGCAGCAGCGGCCACACTTCAAAATTAAAGTGGAAGATCGTGGAGGAAAAATGACAAGAGGAGATTTCTATGCTGCTTCTGATGATGGTTTAACATTGATCAGGAACCGGCAGGATACGGTTAAATTAAGCGCAGACAGTATTGTTGCACTTCATATTCAGCGTAAAGGTTTTGTTGCGCCACTTGCCATTGCCGGAGGTGTTGCGTTCTTTGCTTTTGCCGCGAAGAGTGACAAGATTGCTGAATCTCTGGTACTGATTGTTGCGGGGGTACCTGCCGGGATTGCAGCAGGAACATTTCTTGGAAATGTAATTTCGACGAAGAAAAAATATAAAGCATTACAGGCTAAAGATTTTCCGATGATTAAGGACAACTTAAAGCAATTTACGGTTGTAAAATAACATTGTTGCGTATTGGCTGGTTGTTAAAATTATTTAGCTTTACAGTATTCTAACCAAATTATATGAAACTAGTATCTTACAAAACCGAAGATAGCGCCCACCTTGGCGTTTTTATAAATGGCCACATTTACAACCTGAATAGCTGTGATAAATTGCTTCCTGATAGCATGCGTGAGTTTTTGAATGGTGGAGAGGTGCTGATGGAAAGGGCGAAAAAGGTAGATGAAGAGATTAAAAATGGTTCAATTGGTGCAAAAGAAGAAATTTTCTATGAGCTTCTGGCACCTGTTCCTCATCCAACCAGTTGCAGAGATGGCTATGCTTTCAGGCAACACGTGGCTGCTGCACGCAGAAACCGGAAAGTTGAAATGATACCTGAATTTGATGAATATCCTATATTTTATTTCACCAATCATAACGCAATACAAGGTACCGGAGAAATTGAGTGTATGCCAGATCATTTTGATAAGCTTGATTTTGAACTTGAACTTGCTATTGTAGTTGGCAAAAAGGGTAGAAATATAAGGGCAAGTGAAGCGGATGAATATATTGCCGGATATATGGTGATGAACGACATGAGTGCCAGGACATTGCAGATGGAAGAAATGCTTTTAAACCTTGGCCCGGCGAAAGGTAAAGATTTTGCCACTACAATAGGACCCTGGTTAGTTACTCCAGATGAGCTTGAGCCTTATAAGGTTCCTTGTAAAGAAGGACATACCGGAAATGCTTACCATTTGAAAATGACCTGCCGGGTTAACGGTATAGAGCTATCAAAAGGCAACGCAGCAGATATGGACTGGACATTTGCTGAGATTATTGAGCGCTGCGCATATGGGGTAGACATTTTACCCGGTGATGTAATTGGCTCCGGAACTGTAGGTACGGGCTGTTTTTTAGAGCTTAACGGTACGGGACTATTAAATGATCCAGGTTATCAGGTACAATGGTTGCAGCCTGGAGATGTTGTGGAAATGGAGATCACCGGTTTAGGTGCACTGACAAATACAATTACCCGGGCTGACACTGATTTTTCAATTCTTGGGCTGAAAAAATAAGAGGCTGCTACACATGCTAACATTAAAGACTGAAGAATTATCGGCTGTTGAACTGCAGCATTTTCTGCAATATGCCATTGCTCCGCGGCCAATTTGTTTTGCTTCCACAGTAGGTGAGGCGGGCAATGTGAATTTAAGTCCGTTCAGTTTCTTCAATATGTTTAGTACAAAACCACCGATTTGTGTGTTTTCGCCATCAAGGCGAGTACGTGACAATACAACGAAGCATACGCTTGAGAATGTGCTTCAGGTGAAGGAGTGTGTAATCAATATTGTGAATTACGACATGGTGCAGCAAATGAGTTTGGCCAGTACTGAATATGGTAAGGATGTGAACGAATTTGAAAAAGCAGGTTTTACCATGTTAAAATCAGAAACGGTAGCTCCGCCACGGGTTGCCGAGGCACCTGTTCAGCTTGAGTGCGTCGTTAATGATGTTATTTCTCTTGGAGATGTGCACGGTGCCGGAAATTTAGTTTTAGCGGAAGTAAAACTGATTCATATTAATGAGGCAATTCTGGATCATGATGGAAAAGTTGATCAGAAGAAAATAGATCTGGTGGCTCGTTTGGGAGGGGACTGGTATTGCAGAGTCACTTCTGAAAATTTGTTCAAGGTTGCTAAGCCGCTTGCCCGATTAGGCATAGGCGTTGACCAGTTGCCTAAAGCGGTGAGATTATCGAAAGTGTTAACGGGAAATGATTTAGGGATGCTGGGAAATGTGGAGCAGCTTCCGAGTGAGGACGAAGTTGACCTGGTTATGTTGAACCCTGAAGTTAAGGAAATTATGGATGCTACGATTGGTGACCCTACCAATCGGGAAAGAGAATTACATGAGCTTGCAAAAAGCTTTCTTCAAACGGGAAATGTAGACATTGCGTTAAAGATAGTTTTACTTTAACATTTCTTATCAAGCGATAATTAAAGGATACTCACGATTTTCATGAACCGGGTTTTATAGTGGCCATTCAGTGGCGTAATGGTTACACTGTGTGCCTTTCCTGACGAGGCATGAATGAATCTAATTCCATCCACATCTATTGAGTATACGATACCAACATGGCCAATTCTTCTTACTCTGGAATTGCTTCCTGTGAAGATGAGTACGTCTCCTACTTTTGCATCTTCAAGGGTAGTTTCTTTACCTGTATAGCTAAACTCTCTTGATGAGCGCGGTACTTTAAATCCGAAATTACTAAACACATAGCTTACAAATCCTGAACAATCAAATCCTAATTTTGGATTGCTGGTGGCATAACGATATCGTATGCCTAGCATGCTTTTCGCAAAGTCAATTAAGGATTCGGAGCTGGTTTCATTTTCCTTTACCAATTCCTTAGTTTCTTTCGGAAGGTTTGATATTAAGTTTTTAATCAACTCCTGGTATTGAGATGGGATGATTGTTTGGGTTTTTCCTGCCGTGGCAGACAAAATGAAAAACAAAATCGGGATTATTATTTTCTTCATATGTTAATCTCAAAGATATAAAAAATATCCAGAGTGAATTAAAATGTTGAAAATGAGTGAAAAAAAAGCTTCAGATATTCTGAAGCTTTTTGAGGTTAAATCCCTGGGAACAAGGTTTGAGCTCTTTCTCCTATTAATGGAATGGGCTTTTTTTCGCCCTGTATTGCACCGATTAGCCCAATTAACCATAGTACAAACAAGGCCAGTTGTACCGCTGAGCCCAGGAAGCCGAAAGAACCCACACCAGTAGTTAATATTACTGCGGTGAGCAGGATTGCCAATCCCCAGCCTAGAACTGTTGACACAATGGCAAAAAGCAATGTTTGCCTAAGCTGATAGCTACCTAATTCTGTTTTGTTGTCTTTGTGGAGTGCGAAATAGGCAATCAGCCATCCTACGATAGTAAAATAACTTACAATTGCAGCAGTTTTTCCGTCGCCCTGCGTTTTGAAATTAGCATTAGTTTCCATAGATGATTTTTAAGAGGTTTTAGGTTTGGTTTTCAGTATTGTTTACTAAACGCTTTTTTAACAAACAAGTTGAGATTTTGTTTGAGATCCTATTCACACCTGATAAGATTTAGCTATGGTGTAGTTACTGCAACCGGTAAAATTTTTCCATTAAAAAATTTGTGTCCGGTTTTTGCAAAATCAGCGATGTATTTACCCATCTCGAATGCCATAACAGGGCTTTGATATCCAGGAAAAGCAGCTTCCAGCATTTCAGTTTGAGCTGATCCCAATGCCAGGCAGTTCACTTTTATACCTGTTTCTGCGAGTTCAAATGCCAGGCACTCTGTTAAGGTATGCAGGGCAGCTTTGCTGGCGGAATATGCCGATAGACCCGGGAATTTTACACTTCCCTGAAAGCCGCCCATACTACCAATATTTACAATGTGGCTACCGCTTCCCATCAATGGTAAAACATTTTGGATCATCCTGAAGTGAGCGATAACATTGCTTTGCAGCATTTCTCCCAAATCGGCTTCCGTTGTTTCCAGGAATGGCTTATTGATTAAGCTTCCTGCGTTATTGATCAGGATATCAATGTTGCCTAAGCGCTCTTTGAGGAATGGTAGTAATGCGGCATAGTCATCATTCACTATATCGAATTCTACAGGAAGCAATGTGCATTCAGGGTTAATGCTTCGCGCAATTTCCAAAAGCTTACGTAATTTATCGGCAGTACGTGCTATGGCGACAATTTTATTTTGTTTCTGTAAGCTAAATTCTAGTGCAGCTTCGAAACCAATTCCACTGCTTGCTCCTGTAATTATAATGTTCATTTCTGGGTTTTTTGGCATGTTGCCGGTTAAAGCAGCAACATGGCACAAAGTTATTAAACCTTTTCTGAATGTTATTGAAGTTATTTCACAACCTTGTACTTAATTTGATAGCAACTGTGATACCGGGTGTTTGATTACGTGTAATCCATCTAGAATTAATTTATGATGATCAGGTTCTTTGGCCGCTTTTATTTCGAGGTATATCATTAGTTCCTTTTCGAGCCTGGCGTACCGGGGTTTTTGAGCAATCAGTTCTAAAATCTCGAGGGCACAAAGCCAGTCTTGCCGGTGTTGTTGTTTCAGTTTATCGAAAATATCGTTTAATTCATCAAGCGATTCATTATTTTCCCTGATCTCACGAACATGTGTGTATAGATTATGCAAATTTTTTGTTTTTTCATCATACTGTAGCTGATGCGTTTTTTCAGTGCTAACGGGGGTTATTTCTTCGTAAGCATCTTTATCGGCGGCGCCATTAAAGACAGATATAATTTTACTTCCTACGGCCATATCATAGGTACCCCATTCGGCCCTGAACAGAATATTGTTGTTGCTCTCGGTAACTGTACAATCTTCGAATGTAATTAATAAAAGCTTTCCATTTTTTCTCAACAGGTTGGTGACTTTTCCGGTTACTTTGATTCCGCTTTCGAAAGTCAGTCCGGTTTTGTCGCCCGTTTTCAACGCAGCAATTTCCGCGTCAGTATAATTTTCTAGTAGTTTAGCTGATCCTTTAAGTTGACCCACAGGAGATGAGAACCCATCAGTATGGTAATTTTTTCCATGGTTATTAAGCTGTATGTTTTCGAAGGCTAATGCAGATGGACCAGTAGTTTTAATGAAGGTAAGCTCATCATTGGTATCGATGCCTATATCAGTAAATATCCCGGAAACCTGCAATCCAGATGAGTAAACTGCTGTTGCAACGTTTTTGCATGCGATGGCTTTTAATACACTTTCTGATCCGCCGCGACGAAACGCCATGGTGTCGGCAAATTGTTCCAGTACATCAATCAAATTTTGAAATGTTGGTGTAACAAAAAGCCGTGGTTGCGGTTTTGTGATGTCGTACTGATGGTTTATCGCATTGATACTATACCATAATTTTTCGACGTCGTTCTGCATACATGTGGCACTTTCGCCAATTGAAGAAAGTAAGCCTGCGCCATAAATTTTAGGATCCTCCAGTGTACCAATTAACCCATACTCGACTGTCCACCAGTGCAGTCGCCCAAGAAGTGCCATTTCAGATGGTTCTCCCATGTTTTCACTTATGTAGCGCAGGTTTTTTTCGGCTTTAGCAATTTCCATTTCATCGGCATCGTTTGCTTCTTTTAGTATGGAAAGTTTTCGAATTGCTTCGTAAAGTTCGAAATCTTTTGCCGAAAACATTGCTTTTGCTCCTATGGATCCGAAGTAGCTCAGGTAATTGTTATAATCGGCATCGGCTATTATGGGTGCATGACCTGCGCTTTCATGGATAATATCCGGAGCGGGTGTATATTCGATGTGGTTAATCTGACGGATATCGGCGGCGATAACCAAAACCCTGTAAGCCTGATATTCCATAAAGGCCGCAGGCGGTATAAAACCATCAACGGTAACTGCTCCCCAACCGATTTTGCCTAGATTATCGTTCATGGTTTGCAGGTCGGGGATATGTTCAATGCTTAAACCGGCCCGCTGCAAGCCTTTGATATAAGGGTAGTAAGCAACATTTTTCAGGTAGCTATAATTCTGACGCATGACGTATCGCCATACTGCCTGATCTATTGGGGTGTATTTTCCATAGTTCTGATTAACGATAAACTGCTTTAAATGATTGGGCAGTTTCGCAACCTGTGGATTACTAAAGTCGTTAAAATGGCTCATTGCTATTATGATGAATAAGTTGGTTGAGCACTAAGTTAGCTTGTTGTGATTAGCTAAGCAAGAAGTATGGTGTTTATTTAAGCCCTGATTATTTACTGTATATCGATTTTGTGTGCAGCTTTACACGAAATGAAAGGAAGGCTGAATTGATCTGGGTGGAACTAGTTCTTTTTGTCTTTATTGCTGCCGATCTTTTTTACACTGAAGGTGAAGTAGTGCTGATATAAATAGCTGAACAAGGCGATTCCGACTTGCACAACCAATCTTGAAACAGTGGGATATATGCCCATTATTTCGACAAAAAACTTCAGTAAAACATAGTTTAATAACATGTTTATAAACTGCAGGTTGATGAAACGAAATAACTGTGTGCGGGATTTAACCTCGCTGTGGGTAAAAATAAGATATTTGTTGAGGATGAAGCTATAAGGAATCACAACAACAAATTCAACAGCCAGGGAAACTGTATTGCGCTTTAGGGTGAAGAATAATACTTTAACCTCTTCAGTAAGGAATATGTAATTGTAAGCTACCCAAAACATTACAAGTCCCAAAACGAATGTACTCCCACCAGTTGCAAGGTACCTGAAGTTATGCAAGGATACAAATCTTCTGAAAGGGGGATAGAAAAAATCGATGAATGCTAAAATAGCTTTGCGCATGAATTGTTTGTGGTATTTGGGCAAAGGTAGTTTTTTTAATAAAAACCTTCAGAAAATTATTTTGATATTCTGGTAAACTATGGTTTACCAGCGGTATAAGCAGGTAATGCTACAAAGTCCATTACTGCGCACCAGGTGTAAGAGGGGTGTGGCTGAATGCTGATGCCGACGGTATTTAACTTATATTTCTGATCGAGCATATTGAAACGGTGGCCAAGGGATGGTACGCCACAATCCAAAAGCAGGTGACAAACGATATCCAGGCTATTTGAATATCCGAAATCTATATTTTCGCTCATGGCTTTGTTGGGAAAGTATCTGGATAGTCTTTTAGAGAATTTATCGCCGTTACTGCTTTCATGGGTATCTAAATTGTTCCGGTTTAGATCCTGCGCATGGCTGCGGCTCAATACCGTTAGTTTTTCATCAGGGTAGAATACCGGCAGGTTTTTTATGACCTTTAAGTGTTTGAGCAATGACGTGTAATAGGGGTTGTTTCGGGTAAGACGCAATTCGTTGTAATTGCGGTATTGTTTAACTTTTGCGTTGTAGGTATTAAAGTAATCTTCCAAAAAAGTGTAATAAAATTTCTCACCATCAATTCGAATGAGGTTGAGATACAGGATTATATTTTTCTCTTCATTGGTAAGGTAGTTTGCTGTTGCTGCAGTATTGGCTCTTCGAAATTCGGCATCAGTCCACCGCTGGGCATTTGCGGTTCCACTGGCTAAAATAAGAAAGAAAACAGGTAATAGTTTTTTAATCACATTTTTTACTTTGCAAGCATAACGTGATTTTATGGGGTTTATTTTGTCGGCTTACCGGGGGTGGAGAAACGTGGGTGTGATATTGCCTGACTCTGAGGAATCAGGCAATATTGGTTGTGAATTTTCTACTTATAAAAACATGCCTCCGGAAGCTTCAATCCGTTGTGCATTGATCCATTTTGCTTCTTTGGTGCATAAGAATGCGACAACAGGTCCGATGTCATTTGGCAATCCAACTCTGCCCAATGCGGTTTGTGATGCAATGCCTTTATTCATTTGTTCGTTATCGCGTACCACGCCACCGCCAAAGTCGGTTTCGATAGCGCCAGGTGCAACAATATTAACATTAATGCCTCTCGATCCCAATTCCTTTGCCTGATATTTGGTCAGGGTTTCCATAGCGCCTTTCATTGACGCATAGGCTGCATAGCCTGGCAAAGCAAAACGTGCTAAACCAGTTGATACATTTACAATTCCCCCTCCATCATTGATCAAGCCCAGTGCTTTTTGAGTGAGAAAGAATACGCCTTTAAATTGTATGTTAACCAATGTGTCGAATTGTTCTTCAGTAGTTTCGGCAAAGGGCACATGAATACCAATACCGGCGTTGTTTACTAAGTAATCAAATTTCTCTGCGTTAAACACGGATGTTAATATTGACTTTACTTCATTGAAAAAGGTTTCAAACGTTTTGATGTCAGCAACATTCAGCTGAAGTGCTGCAGCTTTTACCCCGACGTTTTTTAAAAGTTCTACCGTTTCCTCGGCATCTTCTTTTTTCGACTGATAGGTAATGATTACATCCAGGCCTTTTTTAGCCAAGTGTATAGCAGCGTTTTTGCCTAATCCACGACTTCCGCCAGTTACTAATGCAATTTTATTTTGTGTTTCCATTTTGTTTTTTATTTATAGAACAAAGTTGAAGAGAAACTACCAGTAAAAATGGTGATACGTTAAGTAAAAATGGTGACAGCTTAAGTTTTATATGGTGACATTTTCCTTATTTGCCAAGGATTGAAAGTATTCTTCGCGATATTGTTTAGGTGTTTGTCCCGCAAAATGCTTGAAGAATTTGGTGAAGTTTGAGGGGTCGTATGTTAAAATCCGTGCAATTTCAGAAATCGGCATACTTATATTCTGTAGCATGGATTTAGAAATTTCCATCAACCGTTCTTCAAAAAAGTAGCAGGGAGAGTGTCCGGTTGCAGACTTGATGGTATTACTTAAGTGGGTGGGGTGAACATGGATCAGTTCAGCAAAATCACGTACCTCAAACATTTCTGTTGCCCTACCAGACACTATATCGTCGAGGTGCTTATCTAATTCCCGTAAATAATCTGCGGCAATTTCATGTTGTCGGGCAAAGAATTTTTGTGGAATTTTCATACTGGATGTTTTGAGGGTAAACAAATATATAAGAGCAACTGGCGAAATGAAAATTTGCTTTAAGCCGGAAGTAATTTATGACTCAAAGATTATCGATTTCGTTATCAACCAGTTTTGCAATAGCATTCAATTTCTAAGGTGATTATCTCCTGATCCAAATGAACAACCAGGAGACATCCTGTTAAACGCTACTAATTTTGAGTTTTATAACCTTTATTCAGTTTTTCGCGAATGAGCTTATCTCTTTCTTTTTGTGCCATTTCTACTGTCTCAAAAGTTTTAATATTTACTTGTCCTTTGGTTCCGGTTCTTCCAAACCTGACTATTAGTTTTGATTCGTCCAGTGCCGATTCCCAGAATTTGTTACTGCCCATATCTGCAAAAACCAGGCGGTCGAACTTTAAATGCTCATATCCTGCTATGGTTTCTGTTTTATCCTGGCTGTTGTTTAATGCATTCACCTCACTGTTTAAAGATTCTACCGGCGCAACACTGTTAAAGGCCGGCAGCTCTGTATCGTCGTCATTATTCTCAATCTGAACCTCATTTATCCTTTTTAGGATGATATCTGTCATTTTTTGAGGGTTATTGAGCCAGTCTTTGGCGAATAAGTGCATGGTTTGCCAGCCAAATGATTTTAGAATAGCAGGCCGCTGATAATACTGTTCCAATAGATTATCGTTGCTGTAATGGGCTTCATCGTCGACAAGGATACCCAGGGTATAAGTTTTATCTGAAGGATGAAGTTTAATTGCGAGCGAACATTTAAATGTACTCTGCCCGACATTTTCCTGTACTTCAAATCCTCTGTTTCCGAGTTCTTTTTTGATCTGTTGCAACACGATGTTACTATCCTGACGGATAACTTGTTTCTTGCTGAAAATCAAACTATCCAGAATTGTTCTGGCCATTTGCATATTGCCGTTTGATACGCTTTCTGCATATTGCAGAAACCTGCGGAAATAGCTTGCACCTTCGTTATATTCATTTGTAATATTGTGGTATTCAATACTGCTTACCACGGCCATGTGTTTTCTGGCACGGCTAAAAATTACATTTAGCCTTTTTTCGCCACCCTTTTTATTTACAGGGCCAAAATTCATTAACATTTTTTTGCGGCTATCAAAGCCATAGCAAACACTCATGATGATGATATCGCGTTCATCTCCCTGAATGTTCTCGAGGTTTTTAATAATCAGGCCAACAAACTGTTCGTCTTCAGTTCTGTTATAAGCTTCTCCCAAAAGCAATTCGAAAGCTTTATCGCTTGCAGCAAGGCTTGATAATGCGTTTTCAATAGCATGTTGCTGTTCCTGACTAAATGCAACAATACCAATGCTGTCTTTGGTTCCTTTTGTTAACAACTCCCTTATCAACGATGCAATATAGTTTGCCTCTCCGGTATTGCTGCGTTTTTCGTAAACACTGTCAGGATGAAAATGAAAGCTGATACTCCTGTCGAACAGTGTACCGGCAAATTTGGCCGCATCATCGGGGCTGTTAACTTCAATTGCTTCCTTTTCATTATGATGAACTGTTTTATCAGGAATTGTTAATAAACCTGCTTCGTAAAAGGCATGGTTACTATAACTGATTAGCGTTTCATAATGGCTGCGGTAGTGCCAGCTCAGCATTGTACTGTCGAGTTTTCTGCTTCCCTGTACCAGTAAACTATCTGCATCTGCACTCAGGAGTTCGTTTTCATTATCAGTTTCATCTGTTTCCAGATCATCGGGATCTTCGGCCTTTGCCGAAAAGAAATTAGATGGCGGCATCTGTTTATCATCACCAACAATAATCGTTTGAGGACTTCTATACAATGCGGGGATTCCCTCTTCGAGGGTAATCTGACTGGCTTCGTCAAAAATTACCACATCAAAATAATTTGTATTTAACGGAAGGCTGTCACTTACGCTCAACGGACTCATTAACCATACCGGCTTAATGTCTTTTAGAACAAGTCCGCTTTCTTTTGCACTTAATTCCCTGATACTTTTATAGCGCATGCTTTTGCCAAATTCATTTTCAAGAATTTTTCTGCCTTCGTTATAATCCTTCTTAAATGCCTTTTGCTGAGGATTTAGCTGACTAGGGGCCATATTACCCAATTCAATATGATCGAGGAAGCGCTGGCGCACTGTTGCCCTTATTTGTTCGGCATTGAGCTTTAATAATTTTTTATAACCCTGCCTGATCTGATTTACTGCCTTTTCGATGCTTTGAATATCTGTTGCTGCGAAAGCTTTATTGTACTGATAAAACTGTTTTAAAGTTTTATTAGCCATTGAAGCTTCTGTTTCAACCGGCGTTATCGGGATACTGTTAAGTAAGGTTTTTACATTTTCAGATGCTTTGCTGTAATCTTTCAATGCAGGAAGTAAATCAGGTAAGCTTTCGATGTTCATCAAAATACTTTCTAAGTCATCCTGCAGTTCATTAAAAGATTTTTGCCGGCTTTGTACCAGGCACGATTCAAGTTTTTCTGCAAGTACCGGAAGGGCCGGATAGATTTTGTTAAGTTTCTTAATTAATGCGGAGGCATCGGGATGTGTAATTAAATAATCTATTTCCTGATCGCCAAGTTTTTGTCTGATGCTGCTGATCTTAAGTAATGTATCTTCAATATCTTGGAAATGATAATTTTCCTGCAATTGATTTTTGTTTCGGAGTAAATCATCTGCTGTATCATATTCAGCTTTTAAAAGTTGCAATATGCTCCTAAAGGTTGGCTTTACAAGATGCTGGCTAAAGTTATAAGATTGTTGTAATTGCTTTTTTAAGGTCCTCCAGCTGCCATTTAAAAAACTAAAAAAAGCACCGTCATTTTTATCTGCCAGTGCCAGTGCATTTGCCAAATCCTGCCTGCTTAATTTGTGAAGCCAGTTCAGGTTTTGTTCGGTCAGGTTATCGAGCGTTTGCTGCAACTGTTTGTACTGACTGATTTCCTTATCAAAGGCTTTTGCTGCAGCTGAATTTGCTTCAAGCAACTCTGTATTATTAAATTCTACAAAGGGTGCAAGTAAAAGGGCATCTTCAGCGAGTTCTGTTAGTTGTGTAAGATAGGTACAGTGTTCGGAGCTGATTTGATTGGTATGGATAAAGTTATCTATGTCAGTTAGCGAATGCTGCAAATCTTTAATGAGGTTTTCGAGGTAATTTAAGGGGTTTTCCTGATTAAAAACCTCATCGTTTAACTTACTCAGCGGGTGACCGGCAAATTCGGGTTCGGCACCTGTTTCTTCCAGCTGCTTACTTAGTGCTACAATCATTTCACCAAAATCTACCCATTGCTTATAGTCGGGTACCAGCTCTTCCTGACGGGGCTGTAAAGGTAAAATCTGGTTTTTAAGTTCTATGACTCTATCAATCAGCTTCCGAATCGGAATGCCTGCTGTTTCGGGTATTTCGTTATGGTGCTGATGAAATTGCAGTAAGGTATTTAGCTGAACATTGAGGTCGGTGATTAAACTGTGCTTGGTTTGAATAATCAGTTGCAGATCTTTTCTGTTACGGATAAATTCTTCGTAGGTTGTTTTTAAATTTTTGATGAATTCGCGTTTATCTCCCTGACTGTCGTGTATGTAACAGCAAAGTTCATCAAGTCCGTTTTGTTTAAGGCGATGAAATACCACATCCAGTGCAGCTCTCTTTTCGCAAACAAAGAGGATATTTTTGCCTTGTGCCAAAAAATCGGCGATAAGATTGGTAATGGTTTGACTTTTTCCGGTTCCAGGCGGCCCCTGGATAATATAGCTTTCGCCGGTACGGCTTTGCAGAATGGCCTTTGTTTGTGCAGGGTCGGCTGTAATTACATGATTCCAGTCTTCAAGCTTATTTAAATTGATATGATGTTCCCTGATCTGCTTCGGCTGATTACTGAAAAGTGATTCGAACACCTCATGCTGAACTTTGTTATCGATAACATGGTTGTAATCGCGAACCAGGCTCATTTTTTTATAGTTGAAATTGCCCAGAACCATGTTGCAGGTATCAAAATCCCAGCTGTAGGGGTTATTTGCATTTTCAGTTAATTCAAAAAGCTCACGTCCGTTATTCTTGTCTCCGGTAAGTTGCTTACTGGCCAGTTTTATCTCGTCGTTAATTAAAAATTCAAGAAATGAAGGATTCTGTTCAATTCTTTGTTTAAATATTTCTAATCCAAGGGGTTTAAAATGTTCATGCTGGTAACTGTATAAAATATTTTTATAGCTGTCTAAACCTGAGTTTTTTCGCAGGCGTTTACGGTAGTTTCCAACAGTTTGTTTGGCTACGCCATGAATGAGCTTTATGAGGGGTTTCTGTATAAACTGAAGCTGTATTCCCTGGTTTGCACTATCTATCTGCGATTTTAAGATCTGATAAAATTGTTCAATACTCATTTCATCAAGATCAACAAAATCGGGCAGTTTAATTCCATATAGTTCACGAAGCTGATTAGCCAGTACCGGGTTTACTTCGGCGGCATTATCAAGAACCTGAACGGTATAATGATCTTCCTTTAATTTTTTTGTTTTTTTAAGTTCTACAGGGATCATCAACAGCGGACTTTGAATACGCTCACTGATATCTTCCTTTAAGTTGTGCCAATTTAAAAACGTGATTACCAGTTTTAACTGACTAAATCCATACTCCTGAATATCTCTCTGACTTTCTACCCTGATCTTGTCTAACGCACCTAGTAAATAATTGTGATCTTCAAAACGCAGATACTTGTTCAGTACAATTTCTTTCATGCCTTTAACTTTGGCAGAAATTTCACTGTTCCATGTAAAGAGAAGGTCGGGGCGAATACTTTGATAATGCAAAACCATAGGTACACTGCTTACCGTCAGGTTTACAAAACGCATATTGGGCTTATAGTATAACAGCCTGTTTCTTCTGCTGGTATCAAACAACCTGTTTCGTAATTTATTCAAAATAAACTGGCTACGTTCCTTTAGTTCCTTATTAACCCAACCTGCAATATGACTTAAATCGACTTGCTTTTCGATGTCGTAATCGCGGTAAAATTTTAACCGGTGAATCACATCGTACAAATCCTGACTTCTTAACTGCCGATCCAGTTCTGTCATTTCCTTAATGAGTGCACTTATGGTAGGATGTATGCGCTGGTTATACTGAACCGGATTCTGGCGGTATCTGGTAAAGGTAACCAGATCATCCTTGTCGTACAGGTTTAAGCTCAAAGCTAAACTTCCCAATATCAGTCCGAGGCAAAAAATATCTGTCTGCGCATCGTGATGATTGAGTAATATTTCAAAACAGTTGTATCCGGTTAAATAAGCAGGGTAACTTAATGGTTCATTGATAGCTGTGTGAATATGAACCGTTTCGCTGTTATAAGTCCCCTTGTCTATATCGGCCTCTAATTTTTCGCGTTCAACAATATGGAATTGTTTAGATTTCAGAGATTTAAACAGTTCAGTGATTTTCGAAGTATTGTATTGAGGGCGTGATGTGAGATTTTCATCAATATCAATTGCAGCTTCTGTAATAAAGATGGCATCGTCATTATAGAAGGGTGCAACCTGGTTATTTTCGTGAAAACTTAATACTTCTTCAAATAGCGGGGTCACAAAAGCAATAATATCATCAGTTGCGTACTGGCCCTTATCAAAAGCTGTATTGAGGAAAGTTTTGAATGTAATTTTATCAGGAGTCATGGTTGTTTTTTTAGCAAATGGCAAATTATTTTGAGAAGGATGTTACCGGTGTTTACCCGTCATAAATCTGTTCGCTATCGCTTTCTTTGACTTCATAATAAGCTGACAATGTTTTCTGTCTGTATTGCTGGAGTTTTTTATCACTGAATTTCAGTTCTTTTTTAATTAGCTCGTCAAATGTTTCTTTCAGAAAGAGATCTTCGGCCAGCTGAAAGGCCCACCCCGACGGAACTTCTTCGAGCGACGGATCAGCCATAGCAAAATCCATTAATACATAGCTAAAGTAATCCTTAATGCTCTGATGGGCATTTTTAAAACTTTCAACCATATCTTCTCCAAGCAGTATGCTGTCATCACTCTTATAGGAAGGAAAGTATTGTTTTGCCAGACTCATTACAGTGACTGATTTAAACCACCCTGGTTTTAGCATTAAGCTGATGAATTTTTGGGTTAGCAAGGAAAGCTCTTTTTGTTTAAAAATATCGAGCTGGTCTATATCGGTCAGGCCCTCAATAATGGTCGTAATTTCCTTTTCAGCTTCTTCTTTTTTCATATGCCAAAGCTGAATTGCTTTTGCACGGATAAAGTTTTCGGGATGAGTAGCAGCAGCGGTTTTAAAATTATTATCCCTTGACAATATTTCGTCGGCCTGTTTCAGATAGCTTTCTACGTTCACGTTTTCTAAACCTGTTGAGGCTTTTACCAGACTGGTGATAATGGGGTCGATATTTTGAAGAACAGTGTAAGCGCCCCGATCGCAAAATATTTCGGTATAGAGCCTGAATAGCCTGGCAGTTTCAAACCAGGCGGGTTCGCTGCCGTAATTATTTGCTATTGAAGTAATAATGCGGTCGGCAATTTCCAGATCTCCGTTAAGCATGGTGTAAAGCTTAATATGAGAAAGTTCATGTGCCAACACTGCAAGTAACTCTTCTTCGTTTAATATTTTCGTAATCGAACCACTAAATACAATGTGGGCCTCATTATTTAAATAAACGATATTAGCATTTAATTCATCAGAATATTGCGCCTGATAAACCGTAACAGGTAGTGTGCCGAGGTTAAGGTGTTCTTTGGCTTTGTTAACTTTATCGTAAATAAACTGATCACTTTTTTCATCGAATTTGTAAGTGTTTTTTAACAGTTCAGTTTTAAACTGTTCCAGCTGCTCTTCCTTATTTTTATCAATGGCAAAGAAATTCCATGTTTTTGTCTGATTTTTAAAGTAATCGCGTACTTTTTGCAGGTAGTTATTGATTAAGAGCATATGAGAAAAATTACGTTTCAAGGTACAATTTTCTACATCAGCTACCGAATGATTTAGATATAAAAATTTTGAGACAAATCATGGCTTCTTGAAATACCTGTAAAAAATAATGCCCTGACTGAATTTATATCAGCCAGGGCATTCAGTAATCAGCTCTGGTTTTTTACATTTTTGTTAATGGAATATCAAAAGTGCCTTCTGTAACTGATACTGAGGTATTAATGCGGGTATCTTCATTCTTAGCGGTGAAAGAAAAAGTGCCTTTGATCCGGTTGCTGGTTTCGCTTGTGATTTTTAATGTGCCGCTATCACTCGAAAATGATCCTGTAGCTGTTTGGTCTTTCATGTAAACACCATCGGCATCGGCAGGCATGGTATAGATGCCAACTCCTTTATAACTGGAAGTAGCTAAAATCATTCTTTTATCACCATTCACTGTAACGATAGAAAGAACTTTTCCCATAGCAGTATTTGCAGACATAGCTTCGCCGGTAAAACCAGTTGCTATGCCATCAACTTTTGCTGACAGATTATTGGTTGTGCTGTTTATTTCCGGTAATTTAACTGGTACCAGGCTAATGGAAAACTTACCTTCTGTGATTGTTTTTTCAAGCGAAGTATTCGTATTTTCCCCTTTAAATTCGAATGTGCCCGTCAGGATTTTATTTTCCGTGTAACTGATAATTTTGATCGTTCCGTTGGTTGTACCCAGATAAGCATCCTGGAGGCCGCTAACACCCTTCAGATAAATAGCCATATTGGTGCCAGAAACATTGTAAGTCCCTGCACCTTTGAAATCGTCGATGGTTAAGCTGAAGCCGCTCAATTCTTTTGACCCGATAATTTGTACTGTTGTTTTGTTACCGAGTGGGTAAAATGCTGCTGCGGAGGTGGTGCATTCGAGTAAAATACCGTCAATTTTTCCACTCATTGTGGATTTTCCCTGCTCAGAACTCCAGTCGATTTCTTTTTTGCAGGCAGAAATGATGATGAGGCACAGGCAGGCCAGAACAATAAAAAGTTTGTTTGTTTTCACGAGCGTAAAATTGTGATAGTTATTTGTTTGATTAATTGGGTGCTAATATAAGTTTTTTAGGGATTCAGTTCAAATGTGTTTTAGGGGCTTAAAAGGTCCAAAAAAAAGTCGCAAGCTTTTGCTTGCGACTTCATATCTAAGTTAATGTGTTGAGAAATGTGTTTCTGGTTAGGCCAAAAGTGTTTTCCAGCTCACTGCATTGCCGATAATGCCGGCTAAATCTGCCATGGCAACACGTTCCTGTTCCATACTGTCGCGGTGACGAATGGTAACTGTACTGTCTTCCAAGCTCTGGTGATCTACTGTTAAGCAAAAAGGTGTACCAATGGCATCCTGACGGCGATAGCGTTTACCTATCGCATCTTTTTCTTCATAAATACAATTGAAATCGAATTTCAATGCATCCATAATCTCCCTGGCTTTTTCTGGTAAACCATCTTTTTTGGTTAGTGGGAAAACCGCCACTTTGTAAGGTGCCAAAGCCGGGTGTAAGCGTAATAGTGTACGGCTGTCTTGCTTTTCATCCGTGCTTAAGTCCTGCTCTTCGAATGCGTTGATCATGGTTAACAGGAACATACGATCCAGGCCAATTGATGTTTCGATTACATAAGGGACGTAGTTACCGTAAGGTTTTCCTTCCTCATTTAAGTCGTTATCAAAATACTGCATTTTCTTTCCCGAAAACTCCTGATGCTGGGTTAAATCGAAATCGGTACGGCTGTGGATACCTTCAACTTCCTTAAAGCCGAATGGAAATTCAAATTCTATATCTGTTGCTGCATTTGCGTAATGAGCCAATTTTACGTGATCATGGTAACGGTATTTATCTGGATTAGTTCCCAGCGCTTTATGCCATTTCAAACGTGCTTCTTTCCAATATTTGAACCATTTTTTGTCTTCGCCCGGGCGTACAAAAAACTGCATTTCCATTTGTTCGAATTCGCGCATACGCATAATGAACTGGCGTGCAATTACTTCATTTCTGAATGCTTTACCAATCTGGGCGATTCCAAAAGGAATTTTCATTCGTCCTGATTTCTGCACGTTAAGAAAGTTTACAAAAATTCCCTGTGCGGTTTCAGGACGGAGGTATACTTCATCGCTGCCTTCGGCCATCGCACCAAACTGTGTGCTAAACATCAGGTTGAACTGGCGAACATCGGTCCAGTTTGATGTTTTAGAAATGGGACAGATTACTTTATAATCAACAATTAAATCTTTTAGTTGTGCAAGATTCTCAGCTTTCAGCGCCAGGTTCATTTCAACTTCCAGAGCAAGGCCCTTTTTCACAAACCTCCAGCTTGCCTCATCAATAAACGGGTATTGTGTAGCGTCTAAAATTGAATTTTCTTCTTTAAATCCGGGAATCCAGCTTGCCTGTCCTTCGTCACTTAAACCCAGTATTTCCTGCTGGAATTCTTCGAATTTTGCTTTGTTTTCAGCGCTGAAATTAGCCAGCTCGGAGTATAATTCGTCAATTTTGTTTTCTAAGAGCTGATCGGCCCGATAACGTTTTTTTGAGTCTTTGTTATCAATCATCGGGTCATTAAATCCATCTACGTGACCACTTGCTTTCCATACCTTAGGATGCATGAAAATTGCAGAGTCGATACCGACAATATTCTCATGCATTTGAACCATGGCTTTCCACCAGTATGATTTGATATTGTTTTTTAATTCGGCACCCAGCTGGCCATAATCGTAAACAGCACTTAAGCCATCATATATTTCACTGCTCTGGAATACAAAACCATATTCTTTAGCGTGTGAGATTACATTTTTAAATTGTTCGTCGTTATTCTTTTGAGCCATAATGGAAGCAAAGATAATAAAAAGGCGGAGGGTTTAAAGGTAAGCGGTAAAAGGCCCTCTTACATCATTCATTTTTTTCTATTTTTGAACCATGAAATTTCGTCAGTTGCTTTTTCTTGCCTTTGCTGTTGTGTTTGCCTCGTGTAAGCAAGAGGAAAAAGTTCATCATTACATTCATTTTAATAATACAAGTGAATTATACGGTTTTTTAAAATGGACACCGGAAAACCGTTTTCCACTAATTAGTGCGCACCGGGGTGGGCCGATGCCTGGATTTCCTGAGAACTGCATTGAAACGTTTGAAAATGCAACGACTTTTAATCCTGTGATTATAGAGTTTGATATTGCGTATAGTAAAGATTCTGTAATGGTAATTATGCATGATGATCAACTGGAAAGGACATCAACAGGAAAGGGGAATATCGGTAGTTATACTTATGAAGAATTGAAAGCATTTAATTTAAAAGATGATGAAGGGAAAGAGACCAGCTTTAAAATTCCTTCTTTAGATAGCGTTTTGAGTTGGAGCAAAGGAAAAGTTCTGTTGACTATAGATTTAAAAAAAGGGGTCTCCTATGCTAAAGTAATTGAAAAGGTGAGGCAATATAAGGTTGAAAGTAATTCCATTATCATCACCTATACTGCAGATCAGGCCAGGGAAGTTCATCAATTGGCGCCCGATTTAATGATTTCAGCATCTGTTCAGAAAAAAGCGGAGTTGAAAAGACTGAATGGTCTGGGAATTCCAGATAGCAGGATTGTTGCCTTTGTTGGCGTTTTTGCTCCGGAAAAGGAATTATATCAGTTTCTTCATTCTAAGGGAATCACTACTATACTAGGTACAATGGGAAATATTGATAAAAGTGCCATTACTAGTCCGGCGAAGAATGTTTATTATCATTTGGTGAATAATGGAGCAGATATTCTTTCGGGCGATAATTTGCCTCAGGCTTCGGAGGAACTGAATAAGTTCAGGTATAATAAAAAGCTAAGTTCGGAGCACATTAACTAATGATGACAACTGACTTCTAATTAAACAACATGAGTATTTCAGTCGAGAAACTTAGCAAACATTACGACAAACAGAAAGCGGTCGATTCAATTAGTTTTGATGCAAAACCTGGGCGTATTTTGGGTTTTCTTGGTCCGAACGGTGCAGGAAAATCAACAACCATGAGGATGCTTACGGGCTATCTGGACCCCACCTCGGGTAATGCAACGATTTCGGGTTATAACATTTTCACCCATGCTATAGCAGCTAAAACGCACATTGGTTACCTCCCTGAAAATACACCGCTTTATATGGAAATGTATGTGAAAGAGTTTTTAAGTTTTGTTGGGGAAACTTATGCACTTAAAAACCTATCGCAGCGGATTGACGAAGTCGTCAAACTGGTAGGGTTAACTCCAGAGCAACATAAAAAGATAGGGATGTTATCTAAGGGGTATAAACAGCGGGTGGGATTAGCTCAGGCCATTATCCATGATCCAGAAGTTTTAATTCTGGATGAGCCAACTTCTGGGTTAGATCCCAATCAACTGGTAGATATCCGGGCGTTAATCAAGGAGCTTGGGAGAAATAAGACTGTAGTTATCTCCACGCATATTATGCAGGAGGTTGAAGCAATATGTGATGACATTATCATCATCAGCAAGGGTAAAATTGTTGCGAACGATTCTCTTGAGGGGATAAAGAAAACATATGGGAATAACTCACTAGAGCATATTTTCAGGAAGTTAACAGCTTAGGATTTTTTATATTTAGCGGCAAATTGACATATAGATGAAGCGAACAGTCTTTTTATTGTTTTTTTTCTCCATCATTTCGACTAGTGCTATGGCGCAGCGGGAACCTTTAAAGATTGGAGTAAAGGCGGGAGTAATGTTTCCCAATATACATACTTCTAACGATGCGATCGCTTACGATGGTGGCGGCATTAAAGAAAGTGATATCAATACTTCTTTTTATTTTGGAGCAACAGTGAATTTACCTGTAGGTAAAAACCTATTGGTGCAACCAGGATTTTCTGTTTCGGGAAAAGGTACAAAGGTTTCTTATTACAGTTATCTGCCAAACTCACCCTCATCAGCTACAATCAATCTGACTTATCTTGAACTCCCTGCGAATCTTGTTCGTGTTTTTCCATTTAAAGCGGGCAGTTTTTTTGTGGGTTTGGGGCCTTACGTTGCTTATGCACTTTCTGGCACGGCAAAATACACTTTCAGTAATACGAACATTGCTACGCAAACTAAGCAAGCTATTGAATTTGGTTCAACCAAAAACTTCAAGCGGTTTGACCTGGGCGGAAATGCAATTGCCGGGTATACATTTGGCAACGGCATAAACATTCACTCCGGTATCAGTGCAAGTGCATTTAAAATATCCAATTCCAGTGATACTTATCTTGACGCTCGGAATCTTATTTTCTCAGCTGGTTTGGGTTACGCATTATGATTGTCTGGAATTAATTAGGGATTGCATTATTCCATAATTGAATTATTATTTAGTTAACTTCGACGTTTCAATAGCCCATGTACGCAGTTTTTAAACGCGAATTCTTTAGTTTTTTAAGTTCAATGGTTGCTTATATCACCATTGGCATTTTTCTTCTGGTTTCCGGATTATTGCTTTGGGTTTTTCCCGATACATCCATTCTGGATTATGGTTATGCTGAACTGAGTGGTTTTTTTAGTCTGGTTCCTTATTTATTTATGTTTTTAATTCCGGCGATTACCATGCGCTCATTTGCTGAGGAAAAACGGGAAGGAACCTTTGAGCTTTTAATTACCCGGCCAGTTACAGTATGGCAAATCGTTTTTGCAAAATATTTCGCGAGCCTGGTATTGGTTTTATTTGCACTGATACCCACACTGGTGTATTACTATTCAATTTCGAAACTTGGTTTTCCGGAGGGTAATATTGATTCGGGGGCGGTTATTGGCTCTTACATTGGTTTATTTCTACTGGGCGCTTCTTTCACTGCTATCGGGATATTTGCTTCCTCAATCACCAAAAATCAGGTCATTGCTTTTGTAATTTGCGCAGGGTTATGTGCTTTTGCATTTTTGGGATTCGATTATTCCAGTCAAATCACGGGCTTTCAATCGATAGAATCATTGATTGTCAATCTGGGTATCAACCAGCACTATACAGCGATTAGCAGAGGTGTGCTAGACACCAGAGATTTAATGTATTTCATTACTTTTTCATTTCTGTTTCTGTTGTTAACCAGCTTAATTATCGGAGGTAAGAAATGATGGCGACTAGAAATAAATGGGTAGGTTTTTTTATTTTGTTGGCTGGAATTTTCGTTCTGAATATTATAAGCCAGTATTTTTTTTATCGTTTTGATTTTACGGCAGATAAGCGTTTTTCGTTAAGTGATAAAACCAAAAATATTCTTGAGGACAATCAGCAAGCAGTTGTGGTTACCGTATATCTGGATGGAGAACTTCCGCCTGCTTTTAAGCGTCTGCGAGTAGCAGTTAACGATATTTTGTCTGATTATAGCGCTTATTCGAAAACTGATTTTAAGATTGTTTTTGTTGATCCGCTTGCGGGATTGAATCAGACAGAACAGGATACAGTTATCAATAACCTTTACGAGCGCGGGATTGAAGCTACCAATTTAAGTGTTAAAACGGCCTCGGGCTTAACACAAAAGCTTGTATTTCCAATGGCTATGGTAGAAGGTAACGGGAACGAATTTCCAATAAAACTTTTTCAGAATCTGGATACCAGAGGCAGTTATGAGGATAATATCAACCGGGCCATTGAAAACCTGGAATATGTTTTTACCTCAGGTTTAAAAAAAGTATTATCGGGTAAGAGTCCGCGTGTTGGATTTTCGGAGTCGAACGGCGAGTTAAGCGATTTACAACTGGCTGATGCCATTCATACGTTATCGGCCAGCTATGAGGTTGGTAGGGTAGACCTGAGCACTATCGACCAGGCCGGTTTGGATAAGCTGAGCATGCTTGTTATTGCGAAGCCGAGAAAGGCGTTTACAGAGACAGAGAAGTATAAGATCAACTATTTTGTGATGAATGGTGGAAGTGTACTTTGGAGCATAGATCAGGTCACCGCTGAGCTTGACAGTTTGAGGAGAAGCGGCGGCCAACTGGCAACAAATAAGAACTTAAACCTGGATGACATGCTGTTTATGTATGGAGCGAGGATTAATTATAACGTCGTTGCGGATCCGGCTAATGCTGCTGAGATTCCGGTATCGACAGGGGTTGTAGGCGGGCAGAATCAAATGCAGCTGGTTCCATGGATATATTATCCCATACTACTGGCAGATACTGTGCACAGTGTAGTGAAAAAACTGGATGGGATTAAGTCGGAATTTCCCAGCACTGTAGATACTATTGGAGTGACAGGCGTATCCAAGTCATATATCTTGACAACTTCGTCGTTCAATAAGGTATTTAGTACCCCAAAATTGTTTAGCTTGCAAATGGTTGGCGATCAACTGGATCCCCGAAATTTTCAAGGTGCTCCACAAAATGCAGCTATATTGCTTGAGGGGAGTTTTCCTTCGGTGTTTGCAGGCAGGCCGCTACCCGCTGGCATTGATGAGCCCTATACTCTTGCCGGAAGGAGTAAGCCAGCAAAAATGATTGTTATTGGCGATGGAGACGTGTTTAAAAATCAGGTTTCGGAAAAGGATGGTGCGCCATTTCCACTTGGCTTTGACCGGTATACTCAACGTACATTCGGAAATAAAGCGCTTTTGTTAAATATTGTTGATTATTTCACGGATGAGGGAAATTTAATAGATTTAAGAAACAAGGAGGTTAAGATCAGGTTATTGGATAAGGCAAAAATACAGCTCGAAAAAACCAAATGGCAGATCGTAAATATAGTAGTTCCACTGTTATTGTTAATATTGTTCGCGATTTTTCAACATTATTATCGTAAATACAAGTACGCTAAATAATTTTTATATTTTTGAAGAAGACTAAAAGATATCATGAGATTTATTGTATCCACATCAACTTTATTAAAACATTTACAAACTGTAAATGGTGCCTCGAGCAGCAGTACGGTTTTGCCTATACTGGAAAATTTTCTTTTCGAAATTAAAGACGGAAACTTAACGATCTCTGCTACTGATTTGCAAACGAGTATGACCACTGCTTTGCTTGTAGAATCGAAAGAGGAGGGTAAAGTAGCAGTTCCATCTAAAATTTTATTAGATACGCTTAAAACCCTTCCAGATCAACCGATTGCTTTTAATATTGATGATACAACATTTGCGATTGAGATCAGTGCCGGTGATGGAAAATACAAATTAAGCGGTGAAAATGGTGATGATTTTCCAAAGATTCCGGTTGTAGAGAATGCTTCATCTGTTAATTTGCCGGCATCAGTTTTAACAGAGGCTATTACTAAAACCATATTTGCAGTTAGTAATGATGAACTGCGTCCGGCCATGACTGGTGTATTTTGCCAGTTATCTCCACAGCACATTACTTTTGTAGCTACAGATGCACATAAATTAGTGCGCTACCGCCGTATGGATAGCAAGGCAGACAAAGCAGCTTCATTTATTTTACCCAAAAAAGCATTGACGCTTTTAAAAGGTGCGCTTCCATCTACAGATATCAATGTATCAGTAGATTATAATGCAACAAGTGCTTTTTTTAAGTTTGAAAATATTAATCTGGTGTGTCGTTTAATAGACGAGCGCTATCCTGATTATGAGGCAGTAATCCCTCAAAACAATCCAAACAAACTGATCATTGACAGGAGTTTGTTTTTAAACACACTTCGTCGGGTTGTGATTTTTGCTAACAAAACTACACACCAGGTAAGATTAAAGATCAGCGGCAGTGAGTTAAATATCTCCTCTGAGGATTTAGATTTTGCTAATGAGGCACATGAACGTTTAAGCTGTCAATATGATGGTGAAGATCTTGAAATTGGCTTTAACGCACGTTTCATTATCGAAATGCTAAATAATTTAAGTGGTGACGAAGTTACATTGGAGCTTTCAACACCAAACAGAGCAGGACTTTTAATTCCTCAGACAAATGATGAAAATGAGGATGTGTTGATGTTGGTGATGCCCGTTATGTTAAATAACAGCTATTAACCAACTGATATTTTAGTTTTAACATAAAATGGCTTGGTTTTTGACCAGGCTATTTTTGTTTATAACCAAATCAGCTCGTATGAAAATCTTTACTAATCTCTCACTCTTTTTAATCGTTTTGTTAACAGTCGCATTAACCTCCTGCAAAAAACATGATCCTGATGTTGTGGTAAGAGGAGAGGCTAAACTGAAAGTTGTAAATGCGGTATCGACTGAAACCAATCAGGATGTTTATGTTGATGATGCCAAGCTGACCACCACAGCACTTGCTTTTGGGGAAATGAGTTCTTATGTTAAAATTGTTTCCGGCATGAGAAACATCTCCTTCACCAATTCTCCCAGCGGGCCAACTACAGCATCGATGAACTTTACCCCATCGATTACTTATACTACGTTTTTAACCAGCGACCGGGCAGGAAACCGGGAGATTGTAAGCTATGAGGATAATTTAAGTAATACGGAAACTGGAAAAGCAAAGGTGAAACTGATTAGTTTAACGCCATCTTTTATTACGGGGATCAATGTGAGTGTACAGGCGGGAACACAGTTTGTGAATGCATTAGCCTATAAAGAATCTTCTAACTATTTTTCTATTGACGCGGATATTAATCTTCGTTACACAGTTGTGGGTTCTGGAAATGTCAAAACGATAGATAATTCGAATTTTATCGCGGGCAAGATTTACACCATTTGGTTTAGTGGCACAACAGCTGCTAATTTAGAAGCCCACGTGATCGCCGATAATTAATTTCAGAGATTGGTATGCTTTCTGCTATCTTTACGTTTTAATTGTTTAGTTACATATATGAATAATCCGCGGTTTCTCTTCTCAAAAATTTTTCTGTTGTTTTTTGTGATTTTGCTGGCCAGTTCCTGTATTAAAAACGAAGGTAACTTAACCGGAGATGCAAAAGTGAGGATTTTCAACACTGTGATTTCTGATACGACCAAGAACTTTTATTTCAATAACAGGTTATTTAATGACTTAACGAGCGTTAGTGCACTCGCTACTGCTACAAATTCATCTTATTTTGTGGTTGATGCCGATAAGGAGTATACTATCGATGCGAGGAACAGTATTACCGCAAGATCAAGTGATACTTCCCTTACAACCAAGTTTGGTTTGGGTTTAAATTATTCCATTTACTATACGAAGGTCGACGCATCTTCCGGCAGAAAAGCCAAGATGATTGTTTATCAAGATACCGTTAGGCCTAATGCAACAATGGCTAAAGTGATGTTTATTAATATGGGATATACATTGGGTTCTGCAGTACAAATTACGAACAGAGCGAAAACGTTTACAAGTGCGCTTACGTTAGGAAAAAAATCTCAGTATTACGAGTTTACGAATATTAAAAATAATCAGGCAACCATGTTATTTAATTTGGCAGACTCGACAGGTGTTGTTGACTCGATTAGTTTTTCGGGTTTGGCTTTGGGCAAAGTGTACACCGTTATTCTGGAAGGTGCTGCAAATGGAAAGTTGAAAGAGCGCCTGGTTTCGAACAATTAATTGTTTTAAAGATTACAAATAAAATCATTTGATATCCCTACTTTTGCCTAAAATCATATAACTTGGAATTACTACATCAACTTTGGGATTTTATTGCCCATATAGACGTTCATTTAGCAGAGATTATTCGCGATTACCAAACCTGGACGTACCTTATTTTGTTCCTGATTATTTTCGCTGAAACAGGATTTGTGGTTACGCCTTTTTTGCCTGGTGATTCTTTGCTTTTTGCTGCAGGTGCGCTTATTGCAGGTGGAAACACCGGATTGAATATCTGGTTAATGCTGGTCATCTTAGTTATTGCTGCCATTACAGGGAATACCTTGAACTATAAATTGGGAACAGTGTTGGGTTCGGGTGTATTTAAGGAAAATAATAAAATACTGAAGCTTAAGTATTACCATCAATCTCACGAGTTTTTTGAAAAGCATGGGGGAAAGGCCATTATGTTGAGCAGGTTTTTACCAATTTTCAGAACCATAGCTCCATTTGTTGCGGGGATTGCGAAGATGCCATTTAGTCGTTTTACCTACTATAATATTATTGGGGGTATAGCCTGGATTTTTGCCTTGTTGGTAGGAGGTTATTTACTGGGACAAATTCCTGTTATTAAGAACAATTTTGAAATTGTGATTTTAACAATAGCTGTGGTGACTTTTGTTCCAGCGATATGGGCGGCAATAAAAAGCCGTATGGAGCCAAAGAAAATTGAAAAAATTATTGAGGGCGAAGAACCTAAATAAAGAAAATAGGGAGGCGGGATTTATTCCCGCTTTTTTGTTTTGGCTATATTTCCCGGCCAATTGGTTTTCCATCCTGGTATTTCTTTTCAGCGTTTAATTCTGACTTTTTCTCTTCCGGATCCGGTTCGATTTTGACGAGGTTTTTTAGCTCAGGTTGTCCGGCATCTACCCACGCCGAATACCAATAGGATCCGATTTCCAGGATTGCTGATCGCATTTGTTTTTCAACCATCTTGTCCATCATTTCGTGGTATTTTTTTGAATAGGCAAAGGAATATTGTTTCAGAACTGCATTGTTTCTTTCACTGAAACTGTATTTCTGATCTGACGGAAATGAGGCTGAGAGCTGTGCGTCGAAAGCCAATACTGTATCTACTAAGCTGTGTGTGTGCTTTATTATTTTCCATGCCTCCTTCAATGGGTTTTCAATGTAAAGGGCTCTACCTACGAGGAAGCTATAATTCGTTGAAAATAATTCTGGTAAACGGCTTTCCCAAAAGGCATGGATTCCAACCTGGTTGGTGAGCTGGCCATTGTGGTTATTAGTTGTATGCAATGGAACATGAGCATCACCGATGTAATGCCCTAAATCTGCAGCGTGTTTAAGAATTTTAATTGAATCCCTTGTTTTAAAGGCAGCAACCAAATTATAATAAGTTCTCTGAATTTGCCAGGGCAGCGTTCCATTCTTTTGTAGGTGTGCTTCCCCATATTTTGTTTTGGCATCATTGAATTTTGCAGGAATGCTATCTATCTCCTTTTCGTAATTCTCAACGTCGAGATAATGTCTTGGTGCTTCGAGACTATCGATGTATCTGCGCTTATCAGGATCTACCGCATGTTGAGTAATGTATTTGATATTTCTTTTAAAGAACCCAACCATTTCAGCAGGTAGCGTGAAAACGGCGAGGTTATTGATCCTTTGGTGCGCAAAGAATCCCCAGGATGTACAAAGAAGCAGAGGGATGATTAACGCCGATATAATCGTTAATCTTTTCATACCTAAATATAATCATGTATTTTAATTTTTCAACATTCTGAATGAAAACCAACTTAATAGTGCAATAATAATGGCCATTAAGATCCATAGCCATGCTTTGTTTTCAAATAATGGTTTAGTTTTATTTACGGAATATGCCGGATTTTTTTCTTCATCTCCAATTGTTGCGGAAGATAAGTCTGCGGGGATTTTGCTTTGAAATTTTTCTATTTCATAGCTCGGCGCGGTACTTTTCTCATTTCCATAATATAGTGCAAAGGATTGTGCAGGATTATCGAAGCGGGCAATAATTTCGTAAACATTACCTTTTAATTCCAAGTCAATTAAACGCAGGGGTTGGTTGTCATTATTCTGAATGGTAATTCTTAATCCTGAAGTGATGGTGTTTGAAAAATGATATTCCGGTTTTTCAAATGAGCTGAAGGTTCCCTGGTAGAGTTCTGCATAATTATAGCGAATGCCGTTATCGGTTTTGAAACTATCTGTTACATATTCGATTCTCAGTGGTCGGTAGAAATCGAAACTATTCGTTGCTTTCAATTTTAAAAATGAAACCGGCACTGTGTTTTCCAGGGGAATATCAATAATTGTTTCCTTTTGAACCGCGTCATTCTGTATATTAAATTTTTTATACTTTACCTCCTGAGAAATTCCCTTAATGGTATCAATTCTGGAAATTTTAGCGGATAACAATCCAGGCTGAACCTGACTTTTCAGCGCAACTCTGTAAAACTGATATTTCGAATCTGCAAAGTCCAGTTTAGTGAAATGATAATCGGTGCTGCTATTTTTGATTGACAGGATGCGGTAGTTGTTCAGTATAGTAAACCATTCCTTATTATCATTACTTCCTTCGAGTTTTACCTGCCAGTCGAAATTCTGATCTTTAAAATTTAAGGTAATCTGATTAATGGTATTGGCTTGTTGCGAATGGAAAGTATAGAAGTAGCCCTCCGTATTAGTGCTCTGATTGATTTGTTTGAACGGAACATCCTGGCTGCTGATCAGATCATCCTTTTGTTTCAAAAGGTATGGTACTTCCGATGTGTCTTTACCATTTATGCCGAAGATTCGTAAATCATCAAAGCCTAAACCAACATTTTTATACAGTCCTTCCGGCAGTTTTAAGTTATGCCAGTTTGTATTAACGCCAGTTATATTTCGCCTGAATTTAAATTTATTTGTTTGTGCCTTCGTAATGGTGAAGAGCAGCATCAATAACAAAAAAGAATTAATCTTCAATTTTAGCATCATCAATAATTAAATGTTTGTACTTGTTATAGAGAAAGGATATGATGAGCAGGAGCATACCTAATGATACAAAAACTATTGTTTTCGAAATGGTAGAGAGTGAATAAATATCGTAGAAGAATAGTTTAATCAATGTGATACCAAATAAAATCATTGCTCCGATCCGTAGATGCTTTTTGTTTTTTGCCAGGCCTATACTGATTAAGAACAATGCATAGATGCCCCAAAGAATACTCAAACCTAACTTATCACTCGCCTCCGAATGTGATAGCTCCAGGATATTGATCAGCTCGCTACTCACTACCCACAAAATCGATATATACAGCAGATAATCGAACATAGTTTTAAAGTTACGTTTCAATATCCCTGAGCGCTGGAGCTGATGGCATTGAAAGATCAGTAAAGCAAAAAAAGCTATCGACACATATCTGATTACAATATTGAAGGTGGTTATGGTGAAATAAGTCGTGTCTGGAAAAAGATAATGGTCCCTAAGTTCGCTCAGGGTATACAGGGCATGCGTTAGAAATATTACCACAACCACTAAATTGATGATCAGATTTGCAATAGCAAGCTCATTATTTTTCAGTTTTTTAAGGTTGAGAAAGGTCAGTGCTGATGCAAAAAATAAGGTGTAGATATAAATCCAGGCAGTTTCGAGTGTTTCGTAATTATAGTTGAATTCATAGGTCTGGTTATCAGTTTTGGCCTGTGGATGAAGACTGATTCTGGTCGTTTGGGTAAGGTTGTTGAAGTATTTCGAAATCTCCAATCTAAAGGTTACGTACGTTGCTATGATCAAAATACAAGGGATGGCATAAGTCAAAACCTGTCTCATCCATGGCCATTCAGGCTGAGGTTCTGTTTTTGCGCTGCTTACGCGAAGCATCCAGGAAAAACAACTTATAAAAATGCAGCCGGTTAAAAAACCAATATTTATTATTGGTGTTATGGAAAAATAATTGCCGTAGTAAAAATCATAAAAGGTAGTCCAATCTTGCAGGAGGCTAAAAAATGCCAAAAATATTAGTGGAAAGGACAACTTTTCATATATAGCAATATCCTTTACCCGAGCTAGATAAAATAAAACTGCGGCCTCTACTGCCCAGAAGATTGTTACCCAGCCACCATTAAGTTGCACAGGTACAGCAACAGTAATAAAGGTAATTACCATTGCTAAGATCAGGTAGAAAAGGTTTTTATCTGCGAGTTGCTTTTTGTAGACGATTAAACCTACTAAAAAGTGAATTACTGCATTAGCCAGTGTAAAGAGACCAAGGAATTCTACGCTATTTTTATTTTGCGCGAGTATAAAATAACCTATTCCATAAAATATAAACGAGTTTAGGAGTAACATTACGACATCGCTAAATTCAAACCTTTCCTGTTTGGTGATTTTGTATGCCAGGTTTGTAATGTGAAATGTGATGAAGAATATAGCAGAGAATAGTAATGACAGCGTAAAGAAGTCAGTATTAGAGCTGAGGTTTAGCCTCCAGGCTAAGAAAATGATCCACGTTAATCCAAAGGAGGCATAAAATAGCGGTTTCCAGTATTTTTTAAAGCTCAGAATTAAAATGCCTATGTTGATAATGGCCATATATGTAAACAAGACGCCCACTTTACCGGATCCATCGCTGAGTAAAAACGGGACTGCATAAGCGCCAAAAAGACCAATATGCGCGATGACCTGTTTGTTGTATTTTATTGCTGCCACTACCGTGAACGAGGTGAATATGAACATTAATATAAACGCCAAAGCTTGCGGAATGAGGGAATAAAAATCATAGGCAGCATAGGTAATAAAGTACATGATGGCAATGGCACCGCTCACAAGTACCGCTGAAAAGTTTTCGTAACGGTTTTTTAGTTTAATTGCAAATGTCATCAAAGCGGCTCCTACTGCATATCCTAAAATAATACGCGTGAGCGGGCTTATCATATCATGATCGATGGCATATTTTGCGCCGATAGCAACGCCTAAAATTAAGATAAGGATACCGATTTTACTGATCAGATTTTCACCAATGAATTTTTCGAAATCGGATTTAACCATATTCTCACGCTTAAAACGATCTGAAAAATTACTTAGCGGTTGGTTTACAGGTGGTTTAAACTTTTCAGGAATAGGTTGTGAAGGTAGTCTGTTATTATGAACAAGTGGCGGCTGTGTTTTTATTGTTGGGGGCACAGCTAAAGGATTTGTTTGTGGTTTTGGCGATAACCCGGCAGTTCCAGTGGACTGCATGGCTCTTACTTGTTGTTTTAAAGCTTCTATTTCCTCTTCAAAGCCTTGTTGCCGGAGTAGCAAATTTTCGAGCTTAACTAAAAGCAGGTTTAACTGGTCCGAATTATTCATTCTATATTTAGGTTGATGTGCGTAATTTACGTTAATAAATATAGGAATGAATTTTTAAGATTTATCAATATTCAATTTGTATTTTTACTAATAAATAAAGGTATATGGATTTATCGTGCCCGGTATCTGCCGAAAGAGTAAATGAAAATGTTGTACGATTGATTGCATTCATGGTAGCCCTGATTGCAATCGGGTGTATTGTGTGGTCTGACTACTGGCCTGTTCTGTTTCTGATTTTTGATTTCGGTGTGAGGGCTTTTAGTGTAGGAAAGTATAGTTTATTGAAATTTATTGCTGCTAAAACCACAAGGTTCCTGAACTTAACGCCTAAGATGACTGATCTGGCTCCAAAAAAGTTTGCAGCAACCATGGGCTTTGTTTTTTGCCTTATGATTACCGCAACATTTATTTTCGACTTTCCAGTTGCTGCACTTATTCTTACATCGGTAATGACTTTTTTTGCCTTACTTGAGAGTTTATTTGCAGTTTGTGTGGGATGTCACATTTACACTTTGACTCAGCTGTTCAAGAAAACTAAAAGCTATTGATTTGCTGGTTGGGAGAGCGTGAGTGCTCTGTTTCTGATCATCTGTTTAACCCAAAGCTGCCCTTACTTTTGGCGCTATCTGTGTGCCAAAGATTTCAATTGATTTCATCATCGCTGAATGTGATGGTCCTCCAACATCCATATGCGCTGAAAAACGAGTTAGCCCGAAAGTTTGCTCCATCGCCAGAATTTTATCTACCGATTCATTGACATCACCAATAATAAGCGCGCCATTGCTGCTTCTTCCTGCTTCAAATTGATTGCGTTGAAAGGGAGCCCAGCCACGTGTTTTTCCGATTCTATTCATTTGAGCTGAATACAGCGGGAAATAATAGTCGGAAATTTCCTGACTGTTTTCTCCGAACAGGGAGTGCATATGTACCCCGACTTCGAACTTATTCAAGTCGTGGCCATAAGCCTGATATACTTTTTTATAGTAATCGAAAAGTGGCTTGAATTGTACCGGTTGTCCGCCGATGATGGCAAACATTACGGGCAAGCCCAATCTTCCTGCTCTTTCTACAGATTCAGGCGTACCACCAACGGCCACCCAGATTTTTAAATGATCATTAACCGCGCGGGGCAGGACTTCCTGGTTAGCTAATTCGGGGCGGAACTTACCTTTCCAGGTAATTTTGGGTTCTTTATTGATTTTTAACAGGAGTTCTAATTTTTCTTCATAGAGTTCATCATAATCCTGAAGGTTATAGCCGAATAACGGGAAGGACTCAATGAAGCTTCCGCGGCCAGCCATCAATTCAGCTCTGCCGTTAGAGATCAAATCTACTGTTGCAAAATTCTGGTACAGCTTAACCGGATCGGAAGAGCTTAACACAGACACAGCGCTACTTAATTTGATGTTTTTCGTAACTGTTGCTGCAGCTGCCAGGATGATTTCGGGGCTTGATACTGCATAATCAGGACGATGGTGTTCACCTATTCCATAGAAATCTAATCCTACTTCATCCATCAGTTTAATTTCCTCAATAATTTCCTGAAGTCTTTGCTGTGCGGGTTGAATTTCCCCATTTGCATTGATTTGCAAATCGCCAAACATGCCGATACCTAATTCCATTGTGCTAAAATTTATTTAACAAAAGTAATTGATTTAAGATTTGCGACATTTGATGTATGGTAAGAAAAGAATTTATGGAGGTTTAATTCTACTACTCTATTTTTTTACCTTTCATGGCCGTAGCGATGGCTGCATCCATTACACGTTCTGCGAAGGGGCGTGTGAATTCATTTAATTCATCGGCTTTTTTAAGGATAGTATCTTTTTCCTGCGAGGCTAATGCGGTTTTTAGTGCTTCGATGTGAACTTTTGTTTCAGCGATCTCTTCGGTTATTAAATGTTCCTGGTGTTTTTCGATGAAACGTTCAGCTGTATATAGCAGTTGCTCTCCTTCACTACGGGCTTCAATGAGCATACGTTGTTCTACATCGCTCTTAGCGTGGGTAATACTGTCTATAAGCATTTTTTCCACTGTATCATCATTCAAACCATAACTTGGCTTCACTTCAATTTCCTGCTTCACTCCGGAACGTAATTCAATTGCCTGAACAGTTAGAATTCCATCTGCATTAAGCAAAAAGTTGATGTCTACTTTCGGCAAACCTGCAGGCATTGCGGGGATCCCTTTGAGATCAAACTCAGCGAGTTTACGATTTTCTTTTACCAGATCGCGTTCCCCCTGGTAAACCGAAATTTTCATGTTTACCTGTCCGTCGACAGATGTAGTATATTGGCGACCGGCTTTGGTAGGCACTTTACTGTTACGGGCGATAATCACGTCCATCAGTCCTCCCATAGTTTCAATACCCAATGAAAGGGGGGTAACATCAAGCAACAAAATATCAGAGCGGTTTCCTGCCAAAACATCCGCCTGGATAGCGGCGCCTAATGCTACTACTTCATCAGGATTAATGTTATCTTGTGGTTTTTTACCGAAGAAATTTTCTACGGCCTGCTTTACAAATGGCGTACGTGTGGAGCCGCCAACCAAAATTACTTCATCAATAGCGGCAGCTGTTAATTCAGCATCCGTTAAAGCATTTTTACAAGCAGTAATGGTTTCTTCCACCTTTGCTGAAATTAGTTGCTCAAAGGTTTGTTTATCAAGCGTACACCAAATTTCACCAACCTTTTCGTTATATAAATTCTGGTTTGATAATGCTTTTTTCGCAGCTTCTGCCTGCAAACGCAGTGTTTGCATTAAAATATTATCTTTAGCTACTGTGCTTAGCTCAAGATTGTTTTTCTCCAGCCAATAGTTTAGTATTGCACGGTCGAAATCATCGCCTCCCAGGTAAGTGTTTCCATTCGTTGACAAGACCTCAAAAATGCCGTTTTGAATTTGAAGGATGGAGACATCGAAAGTTCCGCCGCCTAAATCGTACACAGCAATCGTTTTTTGCTCACTAGGGTCGAGACCTATCCCATAAGCCAGACTTGCAGCTGTGGGCTCATTTACGATTCGCATTACATCCAATCCTGCAAGTTTTCCAGCATCACGTGTAGCCTGGCGCTGACTATCGTTGAAGTAGGCTGGAACAGTAATAACCGCTCGGTTAACAGGTGTTTTTAATGCGTGTTCAGCCCTTGCTTTAAGTTCTTTTAATATTTCTGCCGATAATTCTATCGGGGTATAGAAACGATTCCCTGCCTGGATTTTCACCAGCGCATCGGTATCATCATCTATAACTTTATAAGAGAAAATATCCTTGTGTTCGGCCACATCTTTATAAGAACGGCCTAACAATCTTTTCACAGAAAAAATAGTATTTGCTGGATCTGTTGTTAAGAATTCCTTTGCTTCATTTCCTACAACAGCTTCGTTTTGATTATTGAAGTAAACCACTGATGGAACCAGTATTCCTTTTCCTGCATCATTTATCACCTGTGGATTTTTTTCAGGATTAATAAATGCTACGAGACTATTTGTTGTACCTAAGTCGATACCAACAATGATTTCTTCTTTCTGTAATGAACCTGTGGCCAGGTTAATCGATATTTTCGCCATGGGGCGAATTTACGTAATAGTTCACTCAAAATTGTTGGAATGTTGTAAAGTTGGCAGGTTTTGGTGACACTTAATTACTTCCGGTTTTTCTCTTCAATCCATAGCGACATGTATTTTGTGCTTTGTAGTGTATGGTGATTTAAGATTTGTCCTATGAAATTCTTCTGCCGGTGAGCGGTTAAATCCAGTTTTTCTATTTCAGCAATAAATCTATCGGCGAAAGTAGCGGCGCTATAGCGGTTGTTGATAATAGTTACACCTTTTTCCTGAGCTGACAGCCATATATTTTGATTCGAATACAACTCAACCGCCTTGTCAACAAATATTTCCAGATTATCTTCAATAAATCCACACCATTCAAAGTCGCCTTTCATGGCTTCGGCGCCGGTTGTTGTGGTTATTGATGGCGTTCCGGTGTGCATGGCATCGATAAACTTGCCCTTTACACCTGCGCCAAACTGGATAGGGGCAATTAATATTCTGTGCCTGGCTATGGTTCGCTGCGCGTTTGCGGCCCGACCACGAATAAAAAACTTTTCATTCTTGTTATCTAATTGCAAAGCTTTTTGAGCAGCATATGCGCCATAAATGTTCATGGCCACTCCCGGCAGCTTTTTTCTGAGCAGGGGCCAAACCTGTGTTTTCAACGTTTGAACTGTATTCCAATTTGGTTCGTGCAGGAAATTGCCAATAAAGATAAAATCGGCTCTATCATCAAACGGCACCCATTTTTGAATGGCTTCTTGTGTAATTTCTTTTTCGAGAAAGGGGAGGTAATGTAGTAGAGCGGGATCGATATTAAACTTATCCTTAAGGATTTCCATTTCCTTTTCGGAAATGATCAATGATATATCGCAGCGTAGTATCGAAGCTATTTCACGCTTTGCAATGTCATTAAATAGATTTAAGGCTTCCCGCTTTTTACTGCCTATCTGACGGGCACTGCGAAGAAAGTGCAAATCTTCTGTATCTAATATGCGCATCGCCCAGGGGCATTCTTGTTGTACTCTCCAGCCATATTGTTCTTCCACCATAAAGCGATCGAACAGCACTACATCAGGATTTAATTCTTTCAGCAAGCGGTTAAAGCTTTCATCGTTTAGTTTGATATGCTGTTCAGTTACTGTCATTCCTGTGAACTCATAACTGAATTCACCTTTGGATGCAGCGGATGCAAAAGTGACCAGATATCCTTTGCTTAAAAACAAATCGACCAATTGGATCATCCGAGTTCCTGCCGCCGACGAAGACGGCTCAGGCCATACTAATCCAATAATCAATAATTTTTTCAGATCCATATTTATGTAGCCACAAAATAAGTGCTTTTTTCTGGCTCCCGCAGATAAATGTGATTTTCGCAGATTAAAAGCTATACCATCTTAATCTCCGGGACGTATTAAATGTATGTTAAATATTCTTAATTTTGCACCTTAATTGATAATACCAGATGCTAGGATTGAAGTTGTTGACAGACCCACGTTGGGCAAATATTGCTGAATCTAATTTAGAGGAAATTTTATCTGACCATGCTTGGTGTGAGCAAAAGGCTGCTACCAATGCGATTACCTTAATAACCCAAAACTCTGAGCATCAGGATTTGGTTGAGGAGCTAACAGCCATTGCGATTGAAGAAATGCAACATTTTCAGATGGTTATTGAGATTATTAAAGAACGTGGTTATACTTTGAGCCGTGAGCGTAAGGATGATTATGTTGGCCGATTGGTGAAATTTAGCAAGAAAGATGGTAGCCGAAATCAGGCATTTATCGACAGGCTGCTATTCGCGGCAATGATAGAGGCCAGAAGCTGTGAGCGTTTTCGGGTACTTTCACTAAATATTAGGGATGAGGCACTGGCAAAATTCTACCACGAACTAATGGTTTCTGAAGCGACACATTACACTACTTTCTTAAATTTTGCACGGAAGTATGCTATTGATGTTGATGTAGATAAACGGTGGAAGGAATGGCTGGAGTTTGAGGGGGAGCTTATTCAGAGCTTCGGGACGAGAGAAGCGATACATGGATAGTTGATTCGAGATTTTTGGGCTTAGTGATTTCGGATTTATGCAAGTTCCATAACCAGATTACAATATCCTGGTAACTATCTGTTCCCTTTGGCTGGTTGTTCATTTTCAAAAAGCTATCAAATGCTTTATCCATGTAGCCGAACATCTTTCCGTTGTATTTTCGCCAAAATTCTTTTTCGGTTGTAAAATCTGCTAAAATATCAGCCGAGAGTTTATCATGCAGGATTTTATAATCATCAGGAGATTTCATCCTGATTTCAAATAAGATATATCTCAACATTTCGTAATTGGCCGAATATTGGTAATTCACATCAGGACTATTGTTTGCGGTTAAATAACCTAAAAGATTGGCTTCATCTTCGTAGGCAATTCCCAACTGGTGCGCAATTTCGTGGCAGGAAACATAAGGCTTTACAAAATCGGGGAGGGCCATGTTCATATTGGCCTCGCCTGTTAGGGGGGCATAATAGCCTTCAATGCCTGCTTTGCTGATTAGCCAGGCACTTGAAACTGCTTTTAAACAGGGGTAAGGATATTTAAATAATGGATTTTTATGTCCCATTAAGTTGTATGCCGAAGCTGATTTATTCTCCAGGTCTTTTACGTTATAGACTAGGTTTTTATTTTGTTTGAGCTTTAATATGTTTGTTTTATTAACAAAATAATTACCCAGTAAAACCAACTGTTTAACATTATATTTTTCATTCCCTATGCCTAACTCCTCGCTAACGCTGGGTCGGCTGTAGTTTAGCCCCCATGAAAGTTTAAATAGGATGTAAAGGATTAACGAGAAATTTAAAACCTGTAGCGGAACTATAATTCTGTGTTTAATCTTTAATGTTTTACGGTTTAGGTAAAACCTGATGATTTTATACAATACATAGCCAATCAGCGCCATATAAACAATATCGCCTAATGCAAAGGGAAAAAATGCGGAAACAAAGCGAAGAGCTGAGGAAATGTAAGGATAGATACCGGTTGAATAATATCTTTTGATCAGATGGGGAAAGAAGCTGAGCAGATACGTGAGAACGGCCAGCGTTGTTAAAATAAATGACTTTGTGAATAATGGGCGGGTTATCATTGATTATCAAGAAATCTATCTTGCAAAGGTTAGTCGCTTACCGATCTGATCGGTGGTGAACCTGCCTTTTTGATAGGCCAGGTTTCCTGATACAAAAGTGTGGGTAACGCTTGCCTGGAAGGTATCTCCATCAAACGGACTCCATCCGCATTTGTAAAAGTTATTCAGCTTTGTTACCTTCCATGAGTCATTCAAATCAACCAATACTAAATCTGCCCAGTACCCTTCACGGATAAAGCCGCGCTTTTCAATATCAAAACATATTGCCAGGTTATGTGCTGTTTTTTCGACAATTTTCTCTAGCGAGATCTTCCCCTGTAAATGCATCTCCAATAGAGCAGGAAGTGCATGCTGAACCAAGGGGCCTCCTGATGGTGCCTGAGCATAGGGCTGATTTTTTTCTTCCAGCGTATGAGGTGCATGGTCGGTTGCAATTACATCGATATTGTTAGCAAGTACGCCCTGAAGAATACCATCCTGGTCTGATGCAGTTTTTACAGCCGGGTTCCATTTTATGAAATTACCCTTAGTTGCGTAATCAGCATCGTTAAACCAAAGGTGATGCACACATGCTTCCGCAGTAATCTTCTTATCTTTCAATGGGATAGTGTTATCGAACAATGAAATTTCTTTTGCTGTAGAGATATGAAGGATATGCAGGCGGGTTTGATATTGTTTTGCCAGTTCGACCGCTAAGGATGAAGATTTATAGCAAGCTTCTGCACTGCGGATAAGCGGATGCATATCAATGGTTAAGTCGTCACCGTATTTAGCTTTAAATTGCGCGAGGTTATGGCGGATGGTTGCTTCATCCTCACAATGGGTAGCTACTAAAATCGGCGCTTTGCTAAAGATGTTTTCCAGTGTCTTTTCGTTATCAACCAGCATATTTCCGGTTGATGATCCCATGAATACCTTTATCCCACAGACATGTTTCGGATCCGTTTTTAACACTTCTTCGATATTGTCGTTACTTGCTCCCATATAAAATGAGTAGTTAGCCAGGGAACTTTCAGCTGCAATTGCGTATTTATCGGCCAATAGTTCCTGCGTTAAAGTGTTTGGAATAGTGTTGGGCATTTCCATGAAGGATGTTATACCTCCCGCAACAGCAGCCATACTTTCGGTGAAAATATCTGCTTTATGTGTTAACCCTGGTTCGCGGAAATGTACCTGATCATCAATCATCCCTGGTAAAAGATATTGTCCTTCTGCATTAATTTCAGTTGCACCGTTTGCGGAGAGGTTTTGACCAATTTTCGCAATCAATCCATCTTGTACTAATACATCGGCAACAAGTTTCTGCCCTTCATTTACAATTGTGGCGGCTTTTATCAGGTAAGTATTCATAGGTTCAAAGTTAAAAATAGATTTGAGAAGTTAGATGTGAGATTTTAGAAATGTAGCAGGGTTTGGTAGTGCAAAAGGAGAGTTCAAACCCTCAACCTTAATCACTATCTTTGCAGGCTATGGCAAAATCGTTCGAGGAATTTAAGTTAAACAGGCAAATTTTAAACGCAGTTGCCGATGCAGGTTATACCATTGCGACGCCTATTCAGGAGAAGGCTATCGGTCCGGTACTATCGGGACAGGATATTTTCGGTATTGCTGAAACAGGAACTGGAAAAACTGCGGCTTTCGTATTGCCGATATTAATGCAATTGAAATATGCTCAGGGAGAAAACCCAAGGGCATTAATTTTGTCTCCTACACGTGAACTGGCCATGCAGATTGCTGAACAGGTGAAGTTATTTTCAACTTATACCGATTTGCGTTCGCTGGTGATTTTTGGCGGAATCGGACCAAAAACACAGAAAGAGCAGATTGCAAAGGGTGTTGATATTTTGATTGCTACCCCAGGCAGGTTTTTGGAATTATACCTTGCCGGTGACATTAATACACAAAGTCTGAAATTTTTGGTGCTGGATGAGGCAGATAAAATGATGGACATGGGATTTATTGGTTCGATCCACCGGATACTTGAAATTGTTCCCCGTAAACGGCAGAACTTATTATTCTCGGCAACGATGAGCGACCTGGTTCAAAAGATTGCCGGGGATTTTCTAAAGAATCCAACTATAATTGAAACTTCGCAGCAGGCAACACCAGCAGCGAATGTTACGCAAACGTTGTATCATGTTCCGAATTTCAAAACCAAAATTAACCTGCTGCAGTATTTGCTTAAAGATGATGAGGCTTTTAGCCGTTTGATTATTTTTTGTAAAACAAAAACGGTTGCGGATAATATTTTCAGTTTTATTGAACGGAGGTATGGCGCGGAAAATGTTAGGGTAATACATGCGAATAAGGGGCAGAATACTCGGATCAATTCGATAAATAGTTTCAAAGAGGGTAATATCAGGGTTTTGGTAGCTACGGACGTGGCTAGCAGAGGGATTGATGTAAGCGATGTAAGCCATGTTATCAATTTTGATGTGCCAATTATTATTGAGGATTATGTTCATAGAATTGGAAGAACAGGGAGGGCTTTTGCTAAAGGCGATGCCATTACTTTTGCTACTGATGCTGAACTTTATTATATCAAAAAAATTGAAAAGTTAATCCGTCAGCAGATTCCTGTTACTGATATACCTGTAGGTGTATATATCGATGAAACGCCTTACGAAGAAAGGCAGCATATTGCACGTGAAATCGATATGCAGAAAAGGAAGGACGACCCTGATTTCAGGGGAGCTTTTCACGAAAAAAAGAATGCAAAGGTAATTGAGCAAAAAGCCAGGGATAAGGCCAAAGAAAAGGCGGGCAAGCAGATAAAATCTTTTAAAAAGGGCAAACGTTTCGATAAGAAAAAATAATGAAGTTTAGAGTAACACCTTTGAATATCGTAAGCTCCATTGCGTTTGCTTTTTTAATGGTTAGTTTATTTCAAACGCGTAGCGGAAATCAGCCCTTTGATATGAGTGGTTTTTATAAGCTTATATTGGGGTGTTTGGTTCTGGTTACTTTCATTACGGATTTGATTTTCCGTTTTACCTTAAAAAGTTTGAAAAGAATCTGGATTATTGAGTCGGTTTTCATTTTGATAACGGTAATCCTGATGGTAATATTACAAAAAGTAGCATGAGGTGAAGGGTGATTATTTACTAAAATCATCATCTTTGCAGTTGTAAAAAATTAAAATGAAAACAGCAGAAATAAAATTAACAGTTGAGTTAGACGAGGCCAATAACCCAGATAATATTCTTTGGGAAAGTACTGATTCTGGAAATGCCGATAAAGTACCTGCGAAAGCAATGTTCTTATCGGTTTGGGATCATAACTATAAAAATACATTGAAAATTGATCTTTGGACTAAAGATATGCCTGTTGATGAGATGAAACGTTTCTTTTACGAGACTTTGCAGACTATGGGTGATAGCTTTTTAAAGGCTACAAATGAGACCTTGATTGTAGAAGATTTGCGCGATTACTGTGCACACTTCGCGGAGAAAATGGGCATTATTGAGGGTCAGTAATTGTTAAATTAAAAAACTCCAAATATCTATGTTAGTGTTAAACAAATTCAGGGCCTGGTTGGGTATATTACTTTGTGTAATTGCTGCATTTTGCCCGATGTTAAAAGTTCCGATTAAAGGTAACTGGAATTTATATCAGTCTGATGCCAGGTTGTTCCTGATTACCTTCGTAATCATTGCCCTATCAGTCCTTTTCCTTTTTGTAAGGAAGGCCGGAGCCTTTAAGTTTATGAGTTTTGTAATGACGATATGGTATATTTTGGCTGTTGTAGCTGTATATTTCACAGCAAACAACTATACAAAATATGGTTTCGCAAATAAGTTGATCGGTAAAGTTGTACACTTCCAGTGGGGTTGGATTGTATTTTTGGTAGGGGTAATCTTTATGTTATTCAGTACTAAACGAGGCGAAAAAATTACATCCGAAACTAACCTTTAAACTGAGCGGTAAGCTTAGCAACATCATAGCCTTTTGCCTTGCAACGGGCAACTATTTCATCATGGGTCTTTGCCGGCATGGTCTGATTGCGGCTCATGATGAATAAAAATTTACGGTCGGGGTGGCCCACTACTACATAAGAATAGTCGTCGTCCAGTTCTATAATCCAGTAATCTACCTTTATCGGCCATACAAATTGTGCCTGTAATTCGCCTTTATTTCCTCCTTCTGATGGAAACATCTTTGAGTTTCTGGAATAGGTTTTTTCATCGTTGGGCTTCTTATATGTTGTTACTACATTATAGTAGCCTTCTTTATTTAAGGTATATTTTGTGGTAGTTTGTCTACTTCCCTTATCGAAAATGGTTGGTATGGAGTATAGAGAATACCACGTTCCTGAATATTTCTTCAAATCAAGTTTAGCCACGGGTACATTTTTCTCCATTGGCAGGTAGGAGAAAAGTACAAGAAGAGTAAAGCAGATCGTTTTCATAGCATCAACAGGTTTAATGTTATGTACGAAATAGCGACTTTACCGGATTTAAACAGTATCCTTTACAAAATGATCATCTGCATTTTCATCTAATGGAAGATAGATCCTTTCCCATTCAGTGCCCTCAACAATTTCCCAGGTGTGGCCAATTCCCTGCGTATCATCGGCAATCAGGATAATGCCGGGCTCCAGGATAAAGGTTTGTCCATCGGTAACCGTGAATTTTAATTTACCCTTTAACGTTATTACATATTGCCTTCGTGGTGCCGGATGTGATGAATATTGCAAAGAAGTATCTGTTTGTGCGAAAAAGTAACTGGTGTTTATGTGCTGCCTGATTGGAATTCTCCCTATCTCGAAATCACATTCATCATTTTTGATATTGATCAGGCGTATTGCTTTTATGTAATTTGGTATACCGGCTTGAGTTGATGGGTGATTCATTTTAAAATTTAAGTGTTGTTTGTCCTTTTTGTTCCGTTTCGCTTTCGTGTTGTAAAAGCCATTGTTTACGCCATAAGCCACCTGCATACCCTACAAGTTTACCGTTACTGCCGATTACGCGGTGGCAGGGAATTACTATGGCAATGTCGTTTTTTCCGTTTGCTGCTGCAATTGCCCTGATGGCTAACGGCTTATGTGCAGAGAATTTAGCATATGATGTAGTATCTCCATAGGGGATAGTGAGCAAGTTTTGCCAAACATCTTGTTGGAATTCAGTTCCTTTTTGCTTTATTGGTAAATCAAAATCTTTTAATTTACCATCAAAATATGCATTTAATTGCGCGGCAGCGTTTCTTGTCAGCTCATTTTCAATCAGGTCTTCAGCTTTTATCTCAGCGAAAGTGATGCTGTATACAAAATCATCATCAGCAAAGATGGTAATGTTGCCAATTGGCGACGCTATAATTGATGCATATTTCATAGGTTATGCCGCATTAATACAAAGACTGCCGAATAGGGTGTCACAATTTTCGTTATATTCTGTGTTTCGGTGGCCAATATCTGTGGTTGAAACTTTAAACAATATTACAACAATCCTACAATTTTTGCATCCAATATTTGTCAATAAAAGTATATTTGCGGTTATGCAACTGGCCAAAGAGGTTAAATATTTAATCCATAAGGAAGTACTGTTAGAATGGCGATCCAAATACACTATTAATGGTGTTTTGTTGTATGTAGTATCTACGATTTTTACCTGTTATCTTTCATTTGTAAGCCTTAGTGATAAGCTGGCGTGGAATGCTCTCTTCTGGGTAATTATGCTTTTTGCCTCAATCAATGGCGTTTCGAAAAGTTTTTTACAGGAAACCAAAGGACAACAATTGTATAGTTATATTCTCGCCAGTCCTTCTGCCGTTTTAATTTCCAAAACGGTTTACAATATCTTATTAATGCTGGTGTTAACAACAATTGCGCTGGGGTTTTATACACTTGTTTTTGACACGTTTACGCCACCCGATTTGCTGTTGTATTATGTTGCGGTTGTAATTGGCAGTATTAGTTTTTCGACTGTTTTTACCATGGTTTCGGCAATTGCCAGTAAAGCCGGCAATGGAGGCATGTTGATGGCAATCCTAAGTTTTCCAATCATTATTCCGGTTTTGATTTTACTTATTAAGCTAGCGAAAAATGCAGTTGATGGATTGCCCTGGGAAAATAGTTATGATGAAATAGGAATGTTGCTTGTTGTAAATGTATTAACGGTTGCGACCTCTTTATTGTTATTTCCTTACCTTTGGCGGGACTAGATAAATGATAGAACGAGTGCTTGAAAATTAATATTTATATGAATAAAATCTGGTGGAAAATTTTAGGTTCGGTATTAGTTATTTATACTGCAATTGCAGGTTTATTACTTGGTGTACCACGTTTACCAATATTAAATGAATCAATAAGAAACCTGTATTTTCACGTACCGATGTGGTTTGCCATGATTGTGCTATTCTCTATTTCTGTATTTTATAGTATAAAATCTCTAAGTACGAAAAGCGAAGCCGATGATATCAAAGCCGTAGAAAGTGTTAACGCCGGAATTATTTTCGGGCTTTTAGGTTTGGTAACCGGCGCAGTATGGGCTAAATATACATGGGGACAATTCTGGAGTTTTGATCCAAAGCAGAATTTCGCTGCCATTTCGGTGCTATTGTATTTCGCTTATTTAATCCTTCGCAATGCAATAGATGAAGAACAGAAAAGGGCGAAGATTTCTGCCATCTACAATATTTTTGCATTCCCGATGATGGTTGTTTTGCTTTTCGTTTTGCCACGATTAAAAGACTCACTTCATCCGGGGAATGGCGGAAACCCGGGATTTAACAGTTATGATTTAGATAGCAGAATGCGTATGGTATTTTATCCAGCGTGTTTAGGCTGGATATTAATAGGATACTGGGTTTACACTATTCGTTTCAGACTACGTTCAATAGAAAACAAACAACAAAACAATTAATGAAAAAGATATTATTTTCACTTATATTAATGCTTGCCGGTTTACAATTGTTTGCGCAGGACAATGGTGTAGAAATGGCCGATAAGTTACGTAGCGATGGTAAAATTTACGTTGTGGTAACGTGTATTGTGATCATTCTTGTTGGTTTGCTTGCCTATCTTTTCTCGATCGATAAAAGATTAAAAAAAATAGAGAAAGATAACTTTCCTAAAAACTAAGTTTAAACTGTTTAAAGCCATTTTTTAAAACATTTTCTATTGGTGTGTGCTTTACACTAAGTATTTTTCCATTTGGATATATGCATTTTTTTTAGGCAATTTTGCAGCATACTTAATTCATAAAAATAAAAAATGGCTAATCTAGCAGACGAGAACAAGTTTTTTGCTGATGTATGCAAGAACTTTGACAGTGCGGCTCAATTTACCAATCATCCGGAAGGTTTATTGAACCAGATCAAAGCGTGTAATAGTGTTTATCGTTTTCAGTTTCCAATCCGCCGTGGAAACGGTTTTGAAGTTATCGATGCCTGGCGTGTAGAGCACTCGCATCATATGAGTCCAACCAAAGGTGGTATCCGCTACAGCGAGATGGTAAATGAGGATGAGGTGATGGCGCTTGCAGCGTTAATGACCTACAAATGTGCGATAGTAAACGTCCCTTTTGGCGGCGCAAAAGGCGGTATTAAAATTAATACAAAACAATATAGCGTAGCGGAATTGGAAACAATTACCCGTCGTTATACCACAGAATTAATCAAGAAAAACTTTATTGGCCCAGGTATTGATGTTCCGGCACCGGATTATGGTTCTGGTGAACGTGAAATGAGCTGGATTGCCGATACCTATATGACCATGAATCCTGGTCAGCTTGACGCACTGGGTTGTGTAACCGGAAAACCTATTGCATTGCATGGGATACGCGGACGTAAAGAGGCAACGGGACGTGGTGTAGCTTATGCTGTGCGCGAATGTGTAGACGTTGCTGAAGATATGGCTAAAATTGGATTAAAAGCCGGTTTAGGTGATAAAAGAGTTATTGTTCAGGGTTTAGGAAATGTTGGTTACCACTCTGCTAAATTTCTTGCTGAATTTGGTGCAACTATTGTTGGCTTATGTGAATTTGAAGGTGCAATTTATAACCCTAACGGCTTAAATGTTGACGAGGTTTTTGCACATCGTAAAAATACAGGTTCAATTTTAGGTTTTCCTGGTGCAACTGATTTTAAAAACTCGATGGATGGTTTAGAGCAATATTGTGATATCATTGTTCCTGCAGCATTAGAAAATCAGTTTACTGAAAGCAATATCCGTAACATTAAGGCTAAAATTATTGCTGAAGGTGCAAACGGACCAACCACACCTGAAGCTGAAGCTATTTTCACGGAGATGGGCGGCATCATTATTCCTGATATGTATTGCAATGCTGGTGGTGTTACTGTGTCCTATTTCGAGTGGTTGAAGAACCTTTCACACGTGGCATTCGGGCGTATGGAGAACCGTTACGCGGCTAATTCAAATGCGAACCTGATTGCAACGTTAGAGAACTTAACAGGAAAAACGATCCTTCCAGAGCATAGGCTAATGATTGTTAAGGGCGCTTCGGAAATGGAACTGGTAAATTCGGGATTAGAGGATACGATGATTCATTCTTACCATGAAATTCGTGAAACTTTGAAAAATAAGCCAGGTACGCAGACCCTTAGAACTGCTGCTTTTGTGAATTCAATTGATAAAATTGCAGTTTCTTATATGAATCTCGGTGTTTGGCCGTAAACACATATGGCAGATGCTAAAAATGAAAAATTCCTTCAGATCATTTATCTGAAGGAGTTTTTTTATGTAGAAAAAATGTCTAAGAAGTTATTCCCAACTCTTCCAGATCTAGTCTCCATTCTTCTTTTCTAATAATTTCATCGTCGAAATTTTTGTTGTGTTTAAGGTGATGAAGTTCATTCCTCTGGATCTCTATGAGTTCGAGTACAATCTTTTTATAGGCACTTAAATCTTCTTTATCGATATCCCCACGTTTGTAAGCCTGTATGGTATCCTTCTTTTCCACTAATGAATGTTGAAGTTCGGCCTTTAAATTTACCATAAGTTCGTTGTGGGTACACTGATGCTGATAGTCTGACTGAAGTTTTTCGAGTGATAAGTCCAGCAACTTCAACTTAATCTGGTTGCTTTGTTCTGATTCTGATAACTTGTGTTTGGCTTCAGGTATCTTGAGTAATTTAATTAAAAACGGCAGTGTAAGTCCTTGTAAAACAAGTGTTACGAAGATTACTACGAATGTAATGAACAATATCAGGTTTCTTAATGGAAATGGAATCTGCTCAGAAATCATAACCGGGATGGAGAGCGCTGCTGCGAGTGATACCACACCTCTCATACCTGCGTAAACAATTACAAGGGATGAATGCCAGGTTAAATCCTGATATCTGACGCGGGTTTTTTTGTTAAAAACTTTAGTGATGTTGGCTGTCGAAAAGAGCCAGATAAACCTTACTATAAGAGCAAGAAAGCTAATTCCTACGCCATAACCTACTGCAGTCATCATCGGGTAATCGGGCCCGAGGCCGCGTACGATATCTGGCAGCGCTAATCCTATCAGGATGAAAACGACACCATTAAGCATGAAAGTAAGTGCCGACCATACTGAAACCGTTTTGATTCGGGAATTTGGGGTTAGGATTACATGTGATTGACTCGAAAGTAATAAACCGCCTGATACCACAGCCATTACCCCTGATGCTTCAAAATGCTCGGCTACCACATACATAAAATATGGGGTGAGTAATGTAAGTACGGTATCTATGTTTTCATTAGTTGGTAGCCATCTGTGTATACAATAAAATATTCCTCCGATTGCCAGCCCGATTACGATCCCCAATCCAGCCACTGAAACAAAACTTACGGCCGCTTCATGCAATACGAAGCTACCTGTGGTCACAGTTGCCAGTGCAAATTTAAATACAATCAAACTGGATGCATCGTTTACCAGGCTTTCCCCCTCCAACAAAGAACTAACTGCCTTTGGTATTTTCATCCCTTTTAAAACGGCTGCTGCAGCTACTGCATCTGGAGGTGAAATGATTCCGCCTAACAGGAAGCCGAGAGCCAGGGTAAACCCTGGTATAAAAGCTACAGATGCATATGCAACTGCTACGGAAGTAATAAAAACCAGTCCAACCGCCATGAGGAAAATGGCGCCTTTATATTCCCAGAAATCTTTCCATGAGGTAAACCATGCAGCTTCATAGAGCAAAGGAGGTAAGAATAATAGAAAAACAATGTTAGGATCGATTTTAATTTGCGGCATACCTGGAATGAAGCCAATGATTAGACCGGCCATAACCAGAAATATCGGATAAGAAATTTTTATTTTCTGGCCTAACATTACCAGAAGGGTTACGCCCAGAAGAAGTACAAGAATAAGGACCAGGTTGTCGTGTAGCATGTGCAGTTTGTATCGGTTGAATAATTATAACAAAAAAATAGATATTATTTGGAAAACGGAAATGAAATCGGTGATTCTGCCCGATTGTTATATGAAGCCAGGAAAGATGTGATCTATGATTAAATATCAAGGAGATTTTGTGGCCATTTCTGCCGAGGTTCAATATTCCCCTTAAGAACATAGATAAATAGTGTGATGTAGCTGAATTCCTACTAACCCAACTATCAGTTAATTGTCAATATAACGACACGAAAAATGTAAAAGAATGCTTGCTAAGGCTATTTTTCTATCTTTGTTGCCAGCTTTTACAATAACATATAAAATGAAAAAAAGTGCAATAATTGGTCTCATTACCATTGCGATTTCTGTTGGAATTCTTTTTAGTTTAAACGCAAACACTGATACGTATTCTAATTTTAAAGAGGCTGCTGCCTCTCAGAAAGAAGAGCATGTGATGGGTTACTGGGAAAAGTCTATGGGTACCTATTATGATGCTGCAAAAGATGCCAATCATTTTGCTTTCCACATGAAAGATGAAAAAGGTGAGGTTCGGGAAGTTGTATACAATGGAACGAAGCCCCAGGATTTCGAAAAATCTGAAAAGCTAGTACTTATCGGAAAAATGGATAAGGACAAATTCTATGCCTCAAAAATATTAATGAAATGCCCATCTAAGTACAACGATAATCTTGTTGAGATTAATAAAGATGGTAAGGCGGATACAGTAGGTAAATACGGCGAAAAATATAATTAATTTAATGGACATTCAATTTGTAGGCGAAAACCTGTTGCCGGGTAAAATCGGTCAGTTTTTTATTGTGTTGGCGTTTAGCGCATCGTTATTATCAGCCATCGCGTATTTTTACGCTAGTCGCGAAAAAAACTTAAACGATAATTCCTGGAGAAACCTTGGCCGAATTGGATTTTTGGTGAACTGGGCCAGTATAATCGGTATCGGCGCCATTCTATTTTATCTTGTTTTAGGACATTATAACGAATACAGCTACGTTTACTGGCACTCTTCGAAACAGTTGCCTGTTTACTTTATCATCTCTGCCTTTTGGGAAGGTCAGGAGGGAAGTTTTTGGCTTTGGGCTTTCTGGCAGTCTTTTTTAGGTGCACTGTTAATCTGGAAAGCCAAGACGTGGGAGCGTCCGGTAATGACTGTTGTTGCCTTTTCGCAGGTTTTTCTAACATCAATGCTCTTGGGTGTGGAGATTTTTGGAGAACGTATTGGCAGTTCCCCTTTCATTCTTTTAAGAGAATCTCTTGATTTGAAATCGATGGCACCTGTGGTTTTTGCCAATCCTGAAAATTTTGCCAACTATCTGAAGTTTATTACAGACGGCAGGGGATTAAATCCATTGCTCCAAAATTACTGGATGGTGATCCACCCACCTACCTTATTTCTTGGTTTTGCCAGTATGGTGGTTCCTTTTGCTTATGCAATTGCGGGTTTGTGGCAAAGAAGATATAAAGAGTGGATTAAGCCAGCCATGCCATGGACGCTATTTGCAGTTATGGTGTTGGGCACAGGCATTATTATGGGTTCTTTCTGGGCGTATGAAGCACTTAATTTTGGTGGTTTCTGGGCATGGGATCCTGTTGAAAATGCATCATTGATTCCTTGGCTGACTTTAATCGGGGCAGTGCACGTAATGATTGCATATAAAAATACCGGTCATGCCTATTTCACTGCTATTGCACTTGTTTTTCTAAGCTTCCTTCTGGTATTATATGCATCTTTCTTAACCAGAAGTGGTATTCTGGGTGATACATCAGTTCACTCCTTTACCGACATGGGTATGTTTGGGCATTTAATCCTGTACAACGTAGTTTTTGCTGTTCTAGCTATCGGATTAGTTATGTGGCGGTGGAAAGAATTGCCAATCACTACAAAGGATGAAGAGACGTATTCGCGCGAGTTCTGGATGTTTATCGGGGCACTTGTGGTAACCATTGCCTGCATTCAGGTTATATTCTCCACATCAGTTCCGGTATTTAATAAGGCCTTTGGGACAAATTTCTCTCCGCCTATCGATGCAGTAAAATATTATAATCAGTGGCAAGCGCCATTTGCGGTGTTGATTACACTTATTTCGGGGTTTTCTCAGTACCTAAAATATAAACGTACAGATCCACGGAAGTTTTACAGTAGTCTGGTTTCAGTAGTATTGTTTTCTATTGTTTTAACGGCAGGATTGGTGTACGTTACAGATGTGTATACCAATACCATGTATATCCTCATCACTTTCAGTTGTTTATTTGCCGTGCTTTCCAATGCCGCCGTATTATATCAGGCTTTTGGTGGCAAAGTTAAACTGGCCGGTTCGGCAATTGCACATATAGGTTTTGCCTTTTTGATATTGGGCGCCTTAATATCTGCGGCTACCAATAAACCAATTTCTATTAATGCGAATAATTTCATTCCTGTTAAAGATTTTGAAAAAACTGAAAAGCCAGGTGAGAACATTATGTTGTATAAGAATGAGCCTAAGCAAATGGGCAAATACACTGTTACTTATACAACAGACACAACAGTAGCACCTAATACCATTTACACCCTTAATTTTAAGATTGTAGACAAGGAAGGTAAGGTTAAAGAAGATTTCGATTTGCATCCGCACGTTCAGGATAATGAGAAAATGGGATTAATTGCATCGCCTGATACCAAGCATTATTTAACATATGATGTGTATACGCATATTACCAGTGCGGCCATAAAGACAGCATCGCATGATGATCACGAAGGACATTCGGACGATGAGAATTATAAAGAGCCACGCATTGTGAAAGTTTCGGCGGGTGATACCATTCACACCTCAAGTGGTGTAGTAACTGTAAAAGCTTTAAACAATAAACCAGAGGCCAAAGATTTAGTACTGGCACAAGGCGACTACGCAGTGGGATTGCCATTGGAAATTAACTCGGCAGGCAAAGTTTATAATGCTGAGCCGATGTTCTTAATCAAGGGGAACAACACTTTCGATTTTGCCCGGAAAGTGGACGAATTGGACTTAAAATTCCGTTTTTCGAAGGTTCTGCCTGATGAGAAGAAAGTGGAGCTTCAAATTTTTGAAAAGCCACAGCAGGCTAAAGACTGGGTGGTTTTTAAAGCGATAGAATTTCCATTCATTAACCTTTACTGGGCAGGTACAATTGTTATGGTTGTAGGCTTTTTACTTTCAATTTTCAGAAGAAGAAAAGAAGCCAAACTAGCTTAAGATGGATATCGTTATACTCGGTTCGGGGAATGTTGCAACAAATTTAGCCAAAGCATTTGATGCGGCTGGTGAAAGGCTATTACAGATTTACAGTCCAAACATTGAGCATGCTTGTGTACTGGCCGAACAAGTCGGAGCCGAAGGTATCTCCAATTTATCTGAAGTTGTTCGTTATGCCGATTTATACATCATTTCCGTTAAAGATGATGCGATAGAACAGGTTGCTCAATCGCTTACTGAAGTAAGTGGGTTGGTTGTTCATACCTCGGGTACTACTGGCCTTAAATCTTTGTCAAGGTATTTAAAAAGGGTAGGGGTGTTTTATCCTTTACAAACTTTTTCAAAAAGCAGATTGGTTTCATTGGACGATGTACCCCTTTGTTTGGAGAGTAGCAATGATGATGATTTAAGCATTCTGATTGCATTAGCAGAACGATTAAGCAGCCGGGTTTACCAATTAGATAGTGAAAAAAGAAAGGTGTTGCATCTTTCGGCAGTTTTTGCCTGTAATTTTCCAAATCACCTTTACGTATTAGCAGCAAAGGTTTTAAAAGAAAGCGGACTTGATTTTGATATCATGAGGCCATTGATCAGCGAAACTGCCGATAAAGTAATGTCGAATATGCCTTTTGATGTTCAAACTGGTCCATCTGTACGTAGGGATGAAACCACTATAAACAAGCATTTAAGTATGCTTAATAACCTTCCTCACTTGCAGGAAATTTATCAAACCTTAAGCAATAGCATTAAAATAACACATAAATAGCGTAAGTGCCGCTTTTGCTTATTACTTTTGCATTATATTATGAGCATTTTTAAATTAAAAATAAATTTTGAAGAAGCAGATCACGAATCGATAGAATTGCCTATTGCTGCGGGAGAATCTGTTTTAGATGTTTGCCTTGACAACGGTGTTGAGTTACAACACAACTGTGGCGGGGTTTGCGGTTGCAGTACATGCCATGTATATGTAACCAAAGGAATGGATAACATTCAGGAAATCTCAGATAAGGAAGAAGATTTTATAGACAGGGCTGTTCGTCCGAGAATTACTTCAAGATTAGGCTGCCAGTGTATCGTAATTGATGGAAACATTGAAGTTACCATTCCAGATCAGTCTGGATTTATGGGTCACTAAATCACTCGCATCTTGACCCTTTACTCGAGAACCATACTAAACAAACATTCAACTTTACAACAAAACAAACATGAACAACGATAAATTTGCCTTACCGTTTTACTGGAATGATTACGAAGACATAGCAATGTCTTTATATGAAAAATTTGGAGACGAATTTGGTGAAACTAAAATCTACCGTATTCGTTTTACCGATTTATTAGAATGGGTTTTAACCTTGCCAAACTTTAAAGGAACCCGGGAAGAAAGTAATGAAGGTCATCTGGAGCAAATTCAATCTGCCTGGGTTTACGAGTGGAGAGACAATCAAGATTAACTCCGGATTTGATCGGACTGTAACAGTCCTTCCCTTTTTATAACTGCTCATGTTTCTACAAAAGCTCAAAGATATTACAACATTTATTTTTGATGTTGATGGCGTATTGACCGATGGATCTGTACAGGTAACTGATAACGGCCAATCGCTTCGCACTTTCAACATCAAAGATGGTTACGCTATGCAGCTAGCGGTAAAAAAGGGATATAAGCTCTGTATTATTTCAGGAGGCGACGGGATTGCTATGGGAAGGCGCTTTTCTAATCTTGGGATTTCAGATGTGTTTTTAGGTACCGGAGATAAGGTTGCCGTTTTTAATCAGTATTTAGCTGATAAAAATATTAGTGCTGCAGAGGTGTTGTATATGGGCGATGATATCCCGGATTTAAAAGTAATGAGGCTCGTAGGATTGGCTACTTGCCCTTGTGATGCTGTTGAAGAAATCAAGGCCGTTTCGGCATTCATTTCACCTTACCCTGGTGGAAAAACCGCTGTACGTGATATTATCGAGAAGGTAATGAAAGTTCAGGGAAGATGGCATGACGAAGATCCTAATGCAGCCGATTCCGGCGTTTAAATTCCCTTTCGATCATTATTATTTCTTCGTGTTTGAGTGTAACAGTTAAGTTGCGTTTTTGCTGTTAAACTTTCAATCTTATTATGACTCCAACTAGTCTAAATTTCAAAACAAAAACAACATGAAAAAATTAATGATGATTTGTGCACTGTTATTTTCTGTGGTAACATTTGCAAATGCGCAGCAAGGTGGCGGTCCGGGAAGAGGCGGTATGATGATGAAACCTGAGGACAGGGTTAAGCAATTGGATGAGAAACTTAAATTAAGTGACGACCAAAAAACTAAACTTACAGCGATTTACGTCGAGCAGGCGGAAACGATGAAGAAAATGCGTGAAGAAGCTAAAGATGGTGATCGTGATGCAATGAGAGAGAAAGGCCAGAAATTGCGTGCTGAAAGCGAATTGAAAATTACTGCTCTTTTAACTGAAGATCAGAAAAAAACCTACAAAACGTGGCAGGATGAGCAACGTGTTGAAATGGAAAAACGCATGAAAGAGCGTCAGGGTGGTGGAAATAACTAATCTTTTTAGATTAGAACTAATATTAGGAGCGGCTTATCGGCCGCTTTTCTTATTTTAGGACCATATTATATACTATGCTGAAACACTTGTCTATTATATTAGCTTCGAAGTCGCCACGCAGGCAGGAACTTTTAACCTTAATGGGATTAAATTTTAAAGTTGTGCTTAAGGATGTAGACGAAAGCTACCCTGAAAACCTAAGTCCGGCAGAAATAGCCGTTTATATTTCTGAGCAGAAGGCCCGCGCTTTCGATGCTGCGGATGAGATTGTGATTACCGCCGACACTATTGTAGCGATTGGCGGAGAGATTTTAGGCAAACCACGCGACAAAGCACATGCTCAGGAAATGCTTAGAAAGCTTTCAGGGCAGAAACATGAGGTCTTTACCGGAGTAACGGTAATTCAGTCCGGACATTTAAGCTCTTTTTATGATCGCACTGTTGTATACTGCAGAACAGTAAGCGATGAGGAAATTGATTTCTATATAGACAATTATGAACCCTTCGACAAGGCTGGAAGCTATGGCGTACAAGATTGGTGGGGGAATACAGTAGTTGAAAAAATAGAAGGGTCGTACACCAATGTGATGGGCCTGCCAACAGAAAAGTTATACACCGTTCTTTCAGCTATATGTTAAGGGATTGATATCAGACGTAAGAAGCAATGATTCCCATTTTTAAATCGTAGGTAGAAAGCTTTAAATCAGCGATCTGCAGACGGTCTAATATGCAATTGGTAATTAATGTAGCCATCACAATCATATCTACGCGCAGGGGGATCATTCCTTTCATTTCTGAACGTTGCTGATGCGTTGATTTGATGATGTCTGTACTGATCCCAATATAATCTTCGTGTTTGAAAGTATAGTTTTTAATGTTTGCGATATCTATCACCCGATTGTATTTTGCTTCTATTAATTCAGCAAAGGTTTCAAATGCACCAGCTGAACCGATAAGTGTTTCGGGATTAAACGCTGCACAGGCGCTAAACAAATCTTGCAATTCATGTTGGATATGAGTGACAATATGAGTTTTATCGCTGTCTGCGATCGGATCGGATTTAAAAAATTGTTGCATCAGGCGAGCGGCACCTATGTTATAACTTTTCTTCCAAAATATTTGCCGTTCGTCGCACAAAATAAATTCTACGCTACCGCCTCCGATGTCCATAATGAGGCATTTTCCGTTAATGGCGCCACTCAGCTTTACGCCTCCATAAATCAACGTTGCTTCTTCATCCCCGGTTATAGCTTCAATACTGATATTGGCATTAGCTTTCGCTGCAGCGATAAATTCTTGTCCGTTGTTTGCGCTTCGAACTGCAGAAGTTGCTGTGGCTTTTACAATATCGACATTATAGGATTTAATCGTTTCGTTATAGGCCTTGAGGCAAATGATTGCTCTCTCGAAAGCAGGAGGGATGATTATGTTTTCGTTGATTCTTCCTTCGCCAAGTTTTACAGCCTGGTTGGTTTTGTAAAGTACCTGAAATGCCGAATCCTTAATTTCGACAATGATTAAATGGAATGTATTCGTACCTAAGTCAATGGCAGCAATGCGCATAATCGTTTACAATTAGAATGACTACTAATGTAACCAGAAATAGATACAAATAAAAAAACCGGTGCTTTTGACACCGGTTTTAGTAAAATATTAATTACTTACTCAAAATATTCTTTCATTCTTTCGAAGAAGCTTTTATCATTTTTTCCAGGCTGTGGCTTGAAATTTGGCGATTCGCGTAGTTTTTCTAAAACAGTACGCTCTTCACTGCTTAACGCCTTAGGCGTCCAGATGTTAATATGAATAATTTCATCACCACGGTGATAAGAATTAACCTCTGGCAATCCTTTACCCTTCAAGCGTAATAATTTGCCACTTTGCGTACCTGGCTCGATCTTGATTTTTGCTTTACCATCGATTGTCGGAACTTCGATACTCATTCCCAGCGCCGCATCAACAAAGCTTAAATGTAAATCGTAAACAATATTATTTCCTTCGCGTTTCAGGGTTTCATGAGGAGTTTCTTCAATCAGTATAATCAAGTCTCCCGGAATACCGCCGTTAGGTGCGGCATTTCCTTTTCCACTCATGCTCAACTGCATTCCTTCACTTACACCAGCAGGAATATTTATGGTAATGGTTTCTTCTCCGCGAACAACGCCATCACCATGGCACACATTACATTTTGCCGTAATTTGCTGACCACTACCGTTACACGTAGGGCAGGTAGATGCCGTTTGCATCTGGCCTAATATGGTATTGGTAACTCTTCGTACCTGACCGCTACCGCCGCAGGTACCGCAAGTGCTTACTGATGATTTATCTTTTGCACCAGATCCATCGCAGGTTTTACAAACAATTAATTTGTTAACCTTGATCTTTTTCTCCGCACCATGGGCTATTTCTTCTAAAGTTAATTTTACTTTTATACGAAGATTAGATCCTTTAGCTACCCGTCGGCCACCACGTTGCTGGCCGCCGCCCCCTCCACCGCCGAAGAAGCTTTCAAACGGATTATGGCCACCGAAGATATCCCCGAAGTTACTGAAGATGTCGTCCATGTTCATGTTACCGCCACCATAACCACCGGAAGCACTGCTTCCCACGCCTGCGTGTCCAAACTGGTCGTAACGCTGTTTCTTCTCCGAATTGCTTAAAATTTCATAAGCTTCTGCGGCTTCTTTGAATTGATCTTCTGCTGCCTTATCACCAGGATTTTTATCAGGGTGATATTTTATTGCCATTTTGCGGTACGCTTTCTTGATTTCTTCTGCAGAAGAACTTTTGCTAACGCCTAATACGTCGTAGTAATCTCTTTTACTCATCTTTATTTTAATGATTGAATGACTGAATGATTGAGTGAATGAATGGGGTTAATATTCTATCATCCAAAATTTTCTCATTCAAAATTAATTTATGCTCCAACTACAACTTTAGCAAAGCGAATCACATTATCATTTAAGGTATAACCTTTTTCTACTTCATCAATTACCTTTCCCTTAAGCTCCTCTGTAGGTGCTGGAATATTGGTAATCGCTTCATGGAAATCGGTGTTGAAAGGCTGATTGATACTTTCAACATCTTTGAGGCCTTTTTGCGATAGCGTATTCTTTAACTTATTGCTCACCAATAAAATACCTTCTTTAACTGGCGCAACATCTGCTGCAGTTTCCATGGCTTTTAAAGCACGGTCAAAATCATCCAATACCGGAAGTAAAGAAACGATTACATCTTTACCTGCAGTTTGCAATAATTCTATGCGTTCTTTCTGGGTGCGGCGTTTGTAATTATCAAATTCCGCATAAAGGCGTAAATATTTATCGTTTAGTTGTTGAACTTCTGCCTGTAATTTTTCTTCTGCTGATAATTCAGGAGCTTGTTCTGTTTCGTTAGCAGTTGTATCAGTATTTTCTACGTTTTCAGCAGGATTTTCTGATGCATTTTCAGTGTTCATTATATTTTCTTCTTGATCGTTATTTTTCTTCTTATTAAACATAACAGGAGGCTGAATTTTTTGTGGGATGATCAACTATTTTGCCATAAAGCAAAATCAGCCAAGCTGTCAGATTTATTTGAATTTATCTGTACAGATTGGCTGATAGACTGACGGATGTCAGCGTTTTATACGATTTGGCCGCCTTCTAGAACGGCACCGTTTTCACATTTGATGATTCTCGATGGAAAGGTACGGATGATGTGATAATCGTGCGTTGCCATCAGAACTGCTGTACCATTCTGACTAATTTGTTTTAACAGGGTTACAATTTCCTCAGATGTTTCCGGATCTAAATTCCCGGTTGGTTCATCCGCAAGAATAATTTCGGGATCATTTAACAGCGCCCTTGCAATTACAATTCTTTGTTGTTCGCCACCGGAGATTTCATGTGGCATTTTCTTGATTTTAGAACGCAGTCCAACTTTATCTAAAACATCTTTAATGCGTTCACTGATCAGTTTCTCGTCTTTCCATCCTGTGGCTTTCAAAACAAATTCCAGATTTTTCTCTATGGTACGATCGGTAAGCAATTGGAAATCCTGAAATACTACACCCAGTTTACGACGTAAAAAGGGAACCTGATTTTCTTTTAAGTTTTTAAGATCAAATCCGGCAATATTACCTTCCCCGTTACCGATGTGTAAATCGCCATACAATATTTTAAGCAAACTACTTTTACCTGAGCCTGTTTGACCGATTAGAAATATAAATTCATCTTTCTCGATATGTAAATTAACGTTTGAGAGTACTAAGTGTTTCTGTTGAAATACATCAACATTGCTTAAATGAATTACTGCGTTTCCTGCCATTTTATATTTCTAATTTTTTGATTTCCCCGAAAGGTAAATCCTTAACCATTTCCATTATGTAATCCTGCTTATCTGCCAGCCCTAGCTTTTCGAGTGATTTGTCTGGGCGATCAACCCTGAAATATGCCAGCAATGTGAACTTTTCATCCCTTAACTGAACATAATCAGGTATTTTGGCTATGCCTTTTACTTTAACGATATACATTGTGTTCAAAAATAGCATTTCAATTTATAAAACCCTTAAAAATTGATCTAATTTGGATTGAGAAATAAATTGAATGGTTTATAAAATATTTCTAATATCGTTTCTGACTTTTAGCATATCCGGATAATTGTTTTTACATTCCTGTACGCCAGCCGGATATTTGTCTTTAATAAAATCGTTGTAATCTTTACAGTTTTTAAAAATATTGAATTCATTATTTTTGAAATCCCAAAGAATTCCCTTGCCATTAACTATTGTTTGGGCAACTGCACCACCTACTCCTCCGCCCATTCCATAGGAAAAGCCTTGCGCCCAGGCATTAGCAAGGTTGGCTTCAGTATACAGATAATTGTTTCCTGCATACATTACACCTACAAATGCATTTGGATTACTATTGGTTTGAGACCGATCTGTTTTGTTCCTGTTTAATAAGATTGATTGAACGTTAAAAAATATGTAACCGCGATAGCTGATGGCAAATACATTTTTTACTTTTTTATCTGTAGCAAGTGTGTAGAAAAATGTATTCTGATTTAGGATGAGTGAGTCTTTTTTCTTACCTGGCAAGTTTTTGGGGATAACCTGCGTTGTATCACCTGGTAGTTTTTTCTGAAAGTCCTCCTTTGTCTTATAAATTCCAGTTGGATAATCGGAAACAAATAAATCACTATTTGTTAAAGCTATGTTACTGGTTGATTGTGCAAATCCTGAGCATGAAAGTGCTAATGCGAAAAAAAAGATTAGTAATTTTTTCATAATAATTTAGATATTAATGGTCATAGGTTAAAATCGTTGTCGTCTGTTTAATGGACCTCTTTGTTGCAAATGCTACCTAAGAAATGAATAGTATTCACATTATCTGCATAGTCCCACAGTTTGGGGTGCTGACTTTCTCCAAAAGGGAAGGTGGCTATATCAAGATCTAATTTCGAAACCACACATTGAATGTGATCTTCCAGGGATTTAAGTTTACCATTTACTTCATCAATAGTTTCATATTCTTCATAGTATAACACGGCCAGGGGGGAAGCCATACTATCATCTTCTTTCAGCAATAGAAAGCCATTGTCAAAATGTTTAGCTCCATTAACCAAATAAATGGACTTGTTGTAATCGTAGTTATTCTGGTATTTGAAGTGGTTAATAACCGGAAGGAAAATTTCAATTCCCTCATATAAGCTGGCAATATCATAATTTTTCGGTAAGTAAACCTTCGATACGTTTCTACATCCGAGACCAAAGTAATCGAAGATATCATTTCCAAGCAGTCCAATTTCTTCTTGTGTTTCTGATCCGTCCAGTACAGCTACACTATTTCTATTTTTTCTGATGATATTGGGCACTTTACTAAAATAGAAATCAAAGTATCGTGACGAGTTATTGCTTCCTGTTGCAATTACTGCATCAAAATCTTTTAACCTTTCCAAATATTGAATTCGATCTGATAGCAAGGGTTCGATATTGATCAGTTCAGTAATTACTATTTTGATCAACTTATCATCTGATGAAGATAGTTTAATTAAGGCAATATTGCCAGTTGCCAAAACGCACAATACATCATGGAAACCAACCATTGGAATGTTACCCGCCAGTATCAAACCAACTTTTTTAGGCAATACAGTGAAGGTCATTTTACTGAACCAGATATCGATATCAGCAGGATTTAACATCTCAGCAAATGATAAAAGTGATTTTCCTACATTTTCTGGCGTGAACCAGGAATTGCTGTTTTGAGCACTGGAAAACGCATCTCCTAGTAGGTAAGTAGGGTTTATGAGCTTTTGTCCAAGCGCTTTAAATGCAATAATTACTTTATCCTGAGTTAATGCTGACATATTTAGAATTATTATTAATTGTTAATATCTTATATTTGCATCGCAAAGGTAAACTAAGCAAAAGAATTAGAAGAAAACATGGCAATTAAAATAACAGATGAGTGTATAAATTGTGGGGCCTGCGAACCAGAATGCCCGAATAATGCAATTTACGATGCCGGTACTGCATGGCGTTTCTCCGACGGAACAAATTTGGAAGGCGTTATAGATTTTGGTAATCAACAAATTGAAGCTGATGCCACTCAGGAAGCAGTTTCTGATGAAGTATACTATATTGTTTCTGATAAATGTACTGAATGTAAGGGTTTCCATGATGAGCCTCAATGTGCGGCTGTATGTCCGGTAGATTGTTGTGTTGACGATGAGGATATTCGTGAAACAGAAGAAGAATTATTGGCTAAGAAAGCGTGGTTACACCAGGAAGGATAGTGACCTGAAAGATATAGAAATGAAAGTCCCGGTATTGCCGGGACTTTTTTGTTTTCTCACTTATTTTATTGCCTGATATATCAGTGATTTAAACTGATCAGAAAGTTGTCCATGGGAAAATGGCCATTGCTGAATATAGATCTGGGCTACGATTTTCTTCTGTGGATCAACCCAATAAGTTGAACCAAAAAAGCCTCCCCACCCGTATGAACCCACGCTTTGACCAAGCTTCCTACTTCCCTTTTCGGAAATGATTTCAAAACCCAGGCCAAAATAATTATCGCCAAAAGAAATGTTTCCGAGCTGGTTGGTAGTCATTAGCGCTACACTCTGTTTAGAAAGTATTCTGTTACCATTCAATTCGCCATTATTCGCCAGCATCTGGAGGAAATTACCATAATCTTTTGAAGTTGAGACCAGGCCCGCTCCGCCTGAGAAATACCCGTTGCCATTTATCGGGTAATTAATAGTGGCACCTGGGAAAGTGCCATCTTTCCAGGGTTTAACACTTTTGGTATTAGGATCTTCGGTATATACTGTTGCCAGTCTGAATTGCTTTTCTTCTGGTAGGGCAAAATAAGTATCATTCATTCCAAGCGGCGTAAATATCTTCTCTTTAAAAAATTGGTCCAGATTTAAGCCCGATACAACTTCTACCAACCGGCCTAAAACATCCATACTTAAACTGTATTGCCATTTCTGTCCGGGTTGTAGAGCAAGTGGAAGTGTTCCCAGTTTATTGATGTCGGTTTCCAGTGTTTTCTTTTTGATTACAAATCCGGCTTCAATCCCTGCTTTTGCATAAATTGCATTCATCTCTGGCGACCCAATCTGAGCATAACCCAGTCCTGACGTGTGGGTAAGTAAATCCCGAATGGTAATTTCCCTGTTTGCAGGCTTAGTGGTATAGGTCGAATCTTTTTTATTGAACTTATCTAAAACCTTCGGATGTTTGAAAGACGGAATGAATTTTGAGATGGGGTCATCGAGTGTAAACTTGCCCTGATCGAATAACATCATCACTGCAACACAGGTAACTGCTTTCGTTTGCGAGGCAATTCTTAAAATATCATTAGTTTTAAAAGGCCTGTTAATCTGATTACCAAAAGCCTTATTATATACCGTTTTTCCCTCGTAAGAAATATTTGCTGTAATGCCCTTAATCCACCCACTATCCAGATATTGTTTGAACAAGATATCTATTTTGCCGAGCCCTTTCTCTGATAAGGAAATTTTCGATTCTTTAACCTGAGCATAGGAAATATTAAAGAACAATACGAGAGATAGGAGCTGTACGTAGAAGTGCTTTCTCATCACTTAATGGCTAAACATCACATTTATTTGGGATAATCAAAACCGGACAAGCGGATTTTCGCGCCACGTGTTCTGCAACACTGCCCATCAGAAAATGATAGAGTCCGGTTCTTCCATAAGTTCCGATGACGATTAAATCTGATCCCCACTCGTCAGATTGTTGAATGATACCGTGAGCCGCTGTATCTACTACACTTAGATAGGTAGTTGTTATTCCATTGCCAAATTTGGTTTCAATTTCTCTTAGCAGAATATGACTATTTTCCTCACTGTTGTCGTAAGTCTCTAAAAATACAGGAGCCAGTGTTAAATCAGGATTTACATTCGCGGGTACGGGCTCAATAATATTGACCAGCGCTACTTCCGCGCCAAACTTTCCGGCCATATCATAACCCGCTTTAGCCGCTTTTTCCGAGCAGGTACTATTATCAACAGCAATTAATATTTTCTTAAAATTCATAACGGGCAGCTTTAAATGTGTACATCATAAAAATAACAAATTTCATGGCAAAATGTTAGGCAATGGATGTAAATTGTTAGATTTACTAAATCTTTCACGAGCATCATTAAATGGAAAATCAATACGGTATTTGCAGAATTGCAGTAGCTCCTCTAAGGGCTGAACCATCAGACAAAGCGGAGATTGTTTCGCAATTGTTATTCGGTGATCAGGTAGAAATTATAGAGAAAGAAGAAAGATGGTGGCTGATAAAAAACGGCTATGATAATTATGAAGGCTGGCTGGATTTCAGGCAACTTGCTGCTATTACTTATCAGCAGTTTACTGAAATTGAAGCTCAAAAACTATTAGCTCCATTAAGCTTTAATAATGTGTTGACTGCCTCCGATGGTAGCTTTTACCATTTAAGCCCTGGAAGTAATCTGCCATATTTGGCTGATGGCTATTGCTATGCAGGATCCGAAAAATTTAAGCTGAATTTCGAACCCTATAATATGACTGTAGCCGATTTCAAAGCTGATGTTACATCTGCCGCTAAATTTTTCCTCAATATTCCTTATTTATGGGGTGGGAGGCACTTGTTTGGGATGGATTGCTCTGGTTTTGTTCAAACCGTTTTTAAAATGTTAAACGTGAAGCTGAAACGTGATGCCTCACAGCAGGCTGAACAAGGCGAATTAGTTGGGTTTCTGGCAGAAGTTAAACCCGGGGATGTGGCCTTTTTCGATAATGAAGATGGTAAAATAACCCATGTTGGAATTATGTTAAGCCCCAATGAAATTATCCATTCATCAGCCAAAGTAAAGATAGACCCGATTGATGATCAGGGAATTTTTAATAAAGAGCTAGGGAAATATACTCATAAGCTGAGAATTATTAAGCGGTTTGTGGCTTGATGAAGGAAATGACGGTATTAATCCTCCATTTCCCAAACCATCACCTGCTTGTCGTCTCCGGTAGAGATTAAATACCTTCCATCATTGCTCCATATCATTTTGTTGATAGAATGGGTATGTCCGGTTCCTGATTTTTCCAGGCTCAGGATTTTGTACAGCTTAAAATTTTCTGCATCCCAGATTTTAATACTTTTATCCTGACTGCTGGTTGCAAAATAGGGTAGGATTGGATGAAAAGCAATGTTGTAGACGGTAAACATATGTGCAGGAATGGTCTCTAACAGCTCATAAGCAGGCAGGTTCCAGATTTTTAATTGCGCATCGCGGGAACCTGAGATCAAATATTTTCCTGCCGGATGATAAGCCAGCGCTGTAAGGGGTAAGGTATGTCCGTCAAGGTTTTGCTTTAAACTGTAGTCTTCGAGATTGTAGATTTTAATCAGATGGTCTTTGCATCCAAAAGCAACTTCAGTTTCATCAGGAGATACTGCGATTACTCTCACGGTATCATACGCTGCCTGAAAGCGATAGATTTCCGAGAAACCATTGATCGACCACACCGCTACCGTACCATCTTCGCCTGTGGTTAAAAGTTCGTTTTTGCTTTTAACCGTCTGAATGTTGAATATAGGTTTGGTATGTGCATTTATTCTAGCCACGACCTTTTCTTCAGTCAGATCATATACACTAAAAGCTCCGCTTCGCTCGCCAATAAAAAGCTGATTATTATAATAGTGCAGACAATAAACAGAGCTTTGCACGGGCATTTTAACCTTTACAAAAGCCATGCTTTCAAGCGACCATTCAACAACTCCTTTATCATTTCCGGCACTGAAAAAAGTTGTAGAATGATCAGAATTAGCCAATGCATAAACAGGGTTTTGATGGCCGGAAAGTGTTTTAAGGTGTTTAAGCATATATAGGTTGGAAGGTTGAAGATTAGAAGGTAGAGGAATTAACCTTAAACCTACCTGCCTTCAACTTTATTTATGTCTTTTTTCTAAATTTTTTGCAATATCCTGAATAGATAATCCTTTCTCCTTCAACAAAAAGAGTAAGTGGAAAACCAGGTCAGATGCTTCACCAATAAACTCTTCTTCAGTTTCTGCTAGTGCAGCAATTACCGTCTCCACACCCTCTTCGCCAACCTTTTGAGCGATTTTATTCAAGCCCTTGCTTCGCATCTTATTGATGTAAGATCCTTCAACAGGATTTTCATACCTATCCGTAATGATGTTTTCGAGTTCGAAAATAAAGTTTTGGTTGAAATCTGTTTTAAAACAGCTGCGGCTACCGGTATGGCAGGTTGGACCAACTGCATCAGCCTTGATTAAGATGGTGTCGTTATCGCAATCCACAAAAAGTTCCTTAACATAAAGGAAGTTATTACTGGTTTCTCCTTTAGTCCAGAGACGTTTCTTAGACCGTGAAAAGAAAGTCACTTTGCCTTCCGCCTGTGTTTTCTCTAAAGCTTCGGCATTCATATAGCCCAGCATTAATACTTCTAACGTTTTGTAATCCTGAATGATTACCGGAAGTAATCCAGCTGTTTTATCCCAGTCAAGAGATGATGTATCGATATTCATTTTTATGGTGTTGCCGCCATTGCGAGATGCTAAGCAATTTTATTTGTTCTAAAATATTGCTTCGTGCCTCGAGATGACGTATTTATTATTGTTTTATATCCTTACCGGAATATGATTTCTTTTTAATTCCTGTTTTAAATCAGGAATCAGAATTTCCCCGTAATGAAATACTGATGCGGCTAATGCTGCATCAACGTTGGCTTTTTGAAAAACCTCTGTAAAATGCTCCATACTTCCCGCACCGCCCGAAGCAATGATTGGGATGTTGATCATTTGGTTTACCTTATGCAATAAACCACAATCAAAACCTGCTTTTGTACCGTCATGATCCATTGAGGTAAGCAAGATCTCTCCTGCACCTAAATCTTCTGCCTGCTTAATCCAGTTTTCGGTTTCCAGTTCAGTGATGAGCCTTCCGCCATTCAGGTGAACCATATTTTTTCCATCCACATGTTTGGTGTCTACAGCCAGCACTACGAACTGTACCCCAAATGCTTTGGCCAGTTCCTCAATTAGTTTAGGGTTTCTTACTGCAGCAGAGTTGATGCTGATTTTGTCGGCTCCTGCGTTTAATAGGGCTTCCGCATCCGCAATTTCTGTAATGCCACCACCAATGGTGAAAGGAATATTCAGCTGGCGTGCTACAGCCTTCACCATTTCTATCATTGTTTTCCGACGTTCATGAGTGGCTGTAATATCCAAGAAAACCAGTTCATCGGCACCTTGCTGTGCATATTGAGCCGCTAACTCTACCGGATCGCCTGCGTCACGTAAATCAACAAAGTTTACCCCTTTTACGGTACGGCCGTCTTTGACGTCAAGGCAGGGAATTATTCTTTTTGATAACATTTGCTTGGGTTTTCGTCATTACGAGGTGGCATGCAATCCTTCGTTTGAGTTTGCTTTCCCGAATTCTCGGGATAAATTGTGCCTCGCAATGACGATTTATCTTTTAATTAAATCGAACTCAACATCTTCAAATTCCAGTCTTTCACTTGTTCTATCGTGATTCTGTCTTCGTAAATGGCCTTACCAACGACCACGCTTCTGATGGGGAATTTTGCAAGCTCATAAATATCTTCCATGGAGCTTACACCGCCCGACGCAATTAATTTAATCATGGGCGAATGTTCTAGTAATTTTTTGTACAATTCAACTGCTGCTCCGCCCAACTTCCCATCTTTACTGATATCGGTACATAAGAAACGGAAGAAACCCAAAGCAAGGCATTTATCAACATAGTCCATCAGCTTGATCGGTGAACTTTCCATCCAGCCAGAATACTTAATCACTTCATCCAAAACATCAATGGCAATGACGATCCGGTTGGCATAATTATCTTTCTTGGCAAAAGCTTCGCTCAATTGCTGTAAGAAATCGGGATTAGTAATGGCCTGTGTACCCACAATAACGCGGTGGATCCCTGCATCAAGCAAATTCGTAACCTGCTCAATGGTACGGATTCCGCCGCCGTACTGCACTTTCATTTCAGTTTTTTTTATGATTTCAAATAATGATTTCTGGTTACTGAAATCGCCTTTTGCACCATTCAAATCAATGATGTGGATAAAATCTGTACCGTTTGACTGGTATTTTGCAATCATATCAGCAATAGAAACATCATATTCAGTTTTCTGGTTATAGTCGCCTTCGCGCAAGCGAACAACCTTACCGTCCAAAATATCAATAGCAGGAATTATGTACATTTTATAAGCTTAAGTTTGAAAAATTTTTTAGTATCTGTTCGCCAGCTTTCCCCGATTTCTCCGGGTGAAACTGAACCCCATAAAAGTTGTCTTTTTGCACAGCAGCCGAAAATTTCAATCCGTAACCGGCAGATGCGATGTCAAAAATAGGGTTATATTCAATAAAGTACGAATGAACGAAGTAAAATTGTGTATTATCTTCAACACCATCAAATAAGGGATTGGTCGCAGGTTTCACGGCGTTCCATCCCATATGGGGGATTTTGATATTCAAAGACTTATCGAATTTTTTAGTCTTCACCGGAACAATATCCAAAAGGGCCGCATCGCCTTCCTCCGAATGCTCCGTAATCAGCTGCATCCCTACACAAATACCCAGAACGGGCTTGGTTAATGCCTTTATTGCCTGGACTAAACCTGTTTGATTAAGCTTTTCCATGGCTGCGCCGGCATGGCCTACACCAGGAATAATAATATGCGAGTATTTTTCGAGGTCGCCTTCGGTATTCACCATACCATATTCCAGGCCCAGGCGTTCTAAAGCAGCGGTTAAGGAAAAGATGTTGCCCGCGCCATAATTTACTATTCCAATCATATGTTTATCGAGTATTTAGTGTCAGGTGTTTAGTATCGAGTATCAAGTGCTGAGTATCGAAACGAGTTTTCATTAACGGCTTTAATTTTACAACATCCCCTTCGTGCTCGGTAAAACCATTTTCTCTGCATCACGCTTAATGGCCATTTTAATTGCTTTTGCAAATGCTTTAAAGATAGCTTCAATTTTATGATGCTCGTTATCACCTTCGGCTTTAACGTTCAAATTACACTTTGCTGCATCGCTAAAAGATTTAAAAAAGTGGTAAAACATTTCAGTAGGCATGTCTCCGACTTTTTCGCGTTTAAATTCAGCATCCCACACCATCCAGTTGCGGCCGCCAAAATCAATTGCCACCTGTGCCAGGCAGTCATCCATAGGTAAGCAGAAGCCATAACGTTCTATGCCCAGTTTGTTACCTAAGCCTTTCGCAAAAGCTTCTCCAAGCGCAATTCCGGTATCTTCAATGGTGTGGTGTTCGTCAATATGTAAATCGCCTTTTGCAATTACCTCTAAATCCACACTGCCGTGTCTGGCAATCTGATCAAGCATATGGTCAAAAAAATTAAGGCCTGTTTCGATTTTTGCTTTTCCGGTACCATCTAAATCAAGATTGATGGTAATATCAGTTTCATTGGTTTTACGCACATGGTTAATTTTTCTACTACCTGCTTTAAGCAGATTATAGATGTCCTCCCACTTTTGTGTTTCAAGAATAATGATGTCCAGCAAGGTTTCATGTTTATCCAAAGCTTCAGCAGATCCGAGTGTATCGTTCTGGCGAAGAAAGATGGCTTTCGCTCCTAAGTTTTTCGCCAGAACCACATCGTTCAGCCGGTCGCCGATGACATATGAATTCTTCAGATCATAATCGCCGCTTAAATATTTTGTCAACAAAGCGGTACCCGGTTTGCGGGTAGGTGCATTGTCTTTCGCGAAAGTTCTGTCGATAATAATCTCACTGAAATTTACGCCTTCGCCGGCAAAAGTATCAAGCATAAAATTATGAATTGGCCAGAAGTTTTCTTCGGGATTTGACGGTGTTCCGAGTCCATCCTGGTTCGTTACCATCACCAGTTCATAATCCATTTCGCTGGCAATTTTCGAAAGGTAATACAAAGACCGCGGATAAAACTTTAGCTTCGCAAAACTGTCAACCTGTTCGTCATCCGGTTCGATATTTAAGGTTCCGTCGCGGTCAATAAAAAGTACTTTCTTCATCTCTTAAAAGTTTTTCAGAATGGTTAATAGTTTATCGTTTTCTTCTTTCGTTCCTACAGTGATCCTTAAACAACCTTCACATAAAGTTACCTTCGAACGGTCGCGTACGATAATTCCTTCTTCTACCAAAGTGTCGTAAATTTTAGTCGCATCTGTTACTTCAGCCAATATAAAATTTGCATCCGATGGATAAACTTTTGTGACGATATTCAGGCTGTTTAAATCGACAGAAAGCCGCTCTCTTTCGGCAACAGATTCTTTGATCCATTCGTTAACCTGCCCAATGTTTTTCAGGGCTTCAAAAGCTAAATCCTGAGTAGCCTGATTAATGTTATATGGTGGCTTAATTTTATTCAAAACATCGATCACATTTCTTGATGAAAAGGCCATTCCCAATCGCAAAGCGGCGAGTCCCCAGGCCTTCGAAAAAGTTTGCAAAATAACGAGGTTTGCGTACTCAGTTAGCTCTTGTATAAATGTCTTTTGCCGGGCGTAATTAATGTACGCTTCGTCCACTACAACGATCCCATTAAAGTTGTTTAAAATTGTTTCAATATCCTCACGGTTTATCGAATTTCCAGTCGGATTATTTGGAGAACAGATGAAGATTAATTTGGTGTTTTTATCGATGGTTTCAGCTATCTTTTCCATGTCTAACTGGAAGTTGGGAAGCAGGCTTACTTTACGGATTTCTACATCATTAATATTAGCAGAAACCTCATACATTCCATAGGTAGGAGGAAGTACAATTACATTGTCTTTTCCGGGGTTACAAAAGGCACGGAAAAGCAGGTCAATTGCTTCGTCGCTTCCGTTACCCAGAAAGGTATTTTCGATGGGCACACCTTTAATTTTACTGATCGCATCTTTCAGGTCTAGCTGTAGCGGATCAGGATAGCGGTTGTAATTTGCGGGTAGGGGAGAGCCATAACTGTTCTCATTGGCATCTAAAAACACCGATGCCTGACCTTTAAACTCATCTCTGGCGGTAGAGTATGGTTTAAGGTTTTTTATATTTTCTCTAACTAAATCGTTGATATCCATTTTTTGAGGTAAAAGGTAAAAGGTAAAAGGTAAAAGGATTGGCATGATGCCTTGCCTTCTCTATTTTAGGCCTTTCACAGTGTTTAATCTAATCGTAACTGCATTTTTGTGGGCCTGCAAGCCTTCGGATGCGGCAAGTATTTCAACCGTACTTCCAATATTATTCAAGCCTTCCTGTGTCAAATGCTGAAAGGTTATTTTTTTTAAAAAAGCATCTGTTGATACGCCCGAATAAGCCTTCGCAAAGCCGCTTGTAGGTAAGGTATGGTTCGTTCCAGAAGCGTAATCTCCTGCACTTTCAGGGGTAAGGTTACCCAGGAATACCGAGCCTGCATTAACTATTTTTGGGATCAGTGATTCATTGCTTTCTGTAGCCAAGATCAAATGTTCAGGTGCATATTCGTTTGAATAGCTCATAGCCGTCTCTAAATCGCTGACTAGCACTGCGTAAGAGTTGCTTATGGCTTTTGCTGCGATCTCTGCCCTGGGAAGTCGTTTTATCTGTAGCTCAATTTCTTGTAATGTTTCAGCTATAATCTCGTTTGAGGTGGCGACTAAAATAGCCTGACTATCAGATCCGTGCTCTGCCTGTGCAAGTAGATCTGCAGCTACGTATGACGGATTGGCAGTTTCATCAGCAATTATTAAAACCTCTGATGGACCAGCAGGCATATCAATAGCTACCTTGTTTTGCACCATGGTTTTGGCGGTTGTTACATAACGGTTGCCAGGGCCAAATATCTTGTATACCTGGGGTACAGTTTTTGTTCCGAATGCCATTGCAGCTATAGCCTGGGCACCGCCGATTAGGTATATTTTATCAATGCCCAGCAATACCGCACAGTAAGCAAGATAGCAATTGGTTTTACCATCACTTTGCGGCGGCGAGCAAACAATGATTTCTTTGCTGCCCGCAATTAATGCTGGTGTGGCAAGCATTAAAAACGTACTCGGTAAAACTGCTGTCCCGCCAGGGATATATAGTCCCACTTTCTCTATAGCCCTGGATTCACGCCAGCAGATAACGCCAGGCATGGTCTCTACTTTATCTTCCGTTTTAAGCTGAGATTCGTGAAAGGCTTTAATGTTTTGATAGGCCGTTTCTATTGCTTTTTTTGCATCGGCGGGAATAGTAGAAGCAATCGTTTTCAATTCTTCAGCATCCAAAAAAAGCTTATCTAATTCAACTTTATCAAAAGCTTTTGCAAAGTTAAACAGCGCTTTGTCACCATCTATTTTTACGGTTTTGATGATGTCTTCAACCCGCTCCTCCACCAATTTATCGTCTTCAATTTGTCGCGAACAAAGTTCTTTGATTTTTGATTGAGATAAATCTGTATAATTGTAGATTTTCAATGTGTTAAGATTTACGATTAACTAATAGTTAATATGTTTTTTGTTATTTTTATCCCTTTTTAACGAATAATTTTTTCGATTGGCATCACCAAAATTCCTTCTGCACCAGCTGCTTTTAAACTGTTTATTTTATCCCAGAAATCTTCTTCGGCAATTACAGAATGAACAGCTACCCAATCCGGTTCGAATAAGGGAACTACTGTTGGACTTTTAACACCTGGCAATAAATCGACAACTTTTTGAAGGTTATCTTTCGATACATTTAATACCACGTATTTATTAGATTTTGCACTTAGCACTGAACGGATTCTCTGAAGTAATTCAGCAACTTCAGGGTTATCTGCTATCGATTTATTTCCGATTAAAACCGCTTCCGATTGCATCACATCTGCAAATGGTTTGAGGCCGTTACTCTTTAAAGTTCCGCCTGTAGAAACGATATCGAAAATGGCATCACTTAAACCTAAACCCGGACCAATTTCTACCGAACCGGAGATCGTTCTGATGTCAGAATTTATACCTTTTTCTGTTAAGAATTTTTCAAGAATTACCGGGTAAGAAGTGGCAATTGCTTTGCCGTTTAGTTCGTCTAAATGCTGTATATCGCTTGTAGCCTGTACAGCGATTTTTAGCGTGCATTTTCCGAAGCCTAATTTCTGTAGATAGCTGACCTCAGCCCTGGTTTCTACAATAACATTTTCTCCAACAATTCCGAGATCAGCGATGCCGTCCTGAACATATTCAGGGATGTCGTCATCACGAAGGAAAAGGATCTCTAGCGGGAAGTTTGTTACAGTTGATATAAGGGAACTTTTATAGTTCTCAAATGAGAGACCACAGTTCTTAAGAATTTCTACAGATTTTTCGTTTAACCTACCCGATTTCTGGATAGCAATTTTAAGTGTTTTCAAAGTATTGAATATAGAATGAACAAGAAATAATTTTACGGAAAAATAGTTTTGAAGTACAAAACAAACATATATCATCGCCTATCGGCGATGGTGCAAATGTAAGTGATGGTTCAAAGTTAATTTCATATATTTATTTCTGCCAATATCAATGCTTTAGCTGACTAGCGTTGGCAAATATAGTGTTTGAAACCGTAAAACAAAAAATAATGGCATTTAATTTGCCTTTATGCTGTTTATATATTGCAATCGGGCTATTTTTGTACTAAAACATAATGCATTGAAAAACTTCCGCTTTCTAATTATTCCCTTTGTATTAGGCATTTCTGCTTGTGGCTGGTTTAAATCTCCACCCGAAATAGGGAAAGTGTTAGCCGAACACTTCAAAAATAAAATTTACAAAGATTTCGATACAGCAGCCTACGACAGTGTTTTTGTCCAAACGATCAATGCGCTTTCTCCAGGTTTTATCAACCCGAAAACCATTAAAGCCTTTTACGCTGCAAATAACGATGCACCCGAATTTGTTACTAAATTTTACACTAATGGAGATTTGGATTCTCTGAACACTTACCTTGCAAATAGTACAGTTCATGGTCTTAATCCTAAAGTTTTTAATACAGAAGAAATAAAAGATCTGTTAAGCCAGCTTGGTGAAAATAAGTTTAAAAGAGTAGAGGATAGCTATCCAGTGATTGCCAGGCTTGAAATTTTAAGTGCCAATGCCTATTTAAACTATACCAATTTCCTGAAGTACGGGGTGGTCAATCCGAGAAACATTTTTTCCAGATATTACATCAAAGTGAAACGTCCGGACAGTGCCGGAATGTTAAGGCTTTTATCAACTGATCATTTGCTGGATTCCTTAAAATCTGCACAGCCAAAATCTCCACAATATAAGGCTTTGCAAACTGCTTATCTGAATACAGATGTAGCCAGTGAAAAACGAATTTTGTTATTGAATATGGAAAGGTTTCGCTGGCAGATGCCGGCAACCGGAACTAGTTATGTTCAGGTGAATATTCCTGATTTTAAACTCACCTGGTTTGATGCTCAGGATACCGTAATCAGTATGAAAGTTTGTGTTGGGGGGAGACGAGAAAGTGCATATGATGAGAAACTAAAAGCTTTTGCAAAATCCGGCAATCTCGATGACAAACCAAAGAACCATGAGACACCTTTGCTGTTCAGTAAAATCAATTCTATTCAGGCAAATCCAATATGGAATATTCCTGTAAGTATTGCACAAAGCGAGATTTATTGGATGGCAAGAAAAGATCCATATTATCTTTCGAACAGCAATATTAAAGTTTATTACAAGGACAAGTTGATCGGCGAGCCTGATACCATAAACTGGAATAAATATTCGAGGGAAAAACTGCCTTTTAAATTTAAACAAGGCTCGGGCGGTGGAAATGCTTTAGGTAAATTTAAATTTATTTTCGATAATAGTTCGAGCATTTATCTGCACGATACAAATAATAAAAATGGCTTTAATTTGAGCAACCGCGCTATCAGTCATGGTTGCGTGCGTATTGAAAAACCATTGGAGTTTGCGGAGAAACTGGTAGGCGATACTTACACTTATGACAAGTTAAGAGCCGAGGTTGATTTGCCTCCGGTTGACAGCACGCATAACAGGTGGTACAAGAAACGAATGGCGGCAAAAGCTGATACTTTAAAAACTTTCCAATTGAAGCCGGCATGGTTTTCTCCAAAAAAAGATGTTCCGCTGCTCATTACTTATTTCACTGCCTGGTTTGAGAATAATAAGGTAGAATTTCGTCCTGATGTTTATGAAATGGACGAGAAGCTGTGGAAGGCGATGAAAAAATTCAGATAGAAGCTGTAGATTTGCCGGATGCAAAGTACCTCCCAGTTCAACCATCAGGCCGACATTGTGAATTCAGCCATCAGGTTTATCAGCTCATGGTTTAAGCAATCAAAGTCGATTATTAACGAATTGAACGATTTCTTTATCCTCCCAAAAGGTAAGGTGTTTGCTAAAGACGTTGTAATTGGCCGTTTGAAAGGTATTTTTGGGCAGGCTGATGAATATGTTGGTGGTAGATACGATATAATCGATGTGAACTTCGAATTGCTCGATGGTGGAAAGGGAATGGGTTTCGTTGAAGGTGTAGCGGGTTTCAGAGCAGTACTAAAAACGGAATCTAAAATCATCAGCGGTCCATTCAAGCTTTATTTTGCACTTAATAACGGCGAGTGGAAGATTGTGAATATTGAATTCCCGGGTTTCAGTTTTTAATCTTTCTAAGCTTCTATCTTCATTTCTGAAAAGCTGATTTTGCTCCCTGTTTGATGCAACATGGTTTTATTACACTTGTAATTCGCAGCTTTCCATAATTTTTCTATCTTTGGTTTTTAATGAATTTCCTTTATCCGGGCTTTCTTTTCGCACTAATATCGGTCGCTATCCCGGTTGTTATTCATTTATTCAATTTCCGGAAATTTAAAAAAGTTTATTTCTCAAACGTTCAGCTTCTAAAAGAGGTAGAACAACAAAACTCATCAAAAGAGAAACTTAAAAATTTGCTTATTCTGGCTTCCAGAATACTGGTAATCATCTTTTTGGTATTTGCTTTCGCACAACCCTATATTCCACTATCCGATCAGAAAACGGTTTCTTTGAATAATGCTGTAAGTATCTATATCGATAATTCTTACAGCATGGAGGCCATCAACAAAGATGGCAATTTATTAGATGAAGGCAGGCGCAGGGCAAAAGAACTGGTTAACGGTTTTGGAATTAACGATCGTTTTCAGCTTTTAACCAATGATTTCGAGGGCCGGCATCAGCGTTTGTTAAGTAAAGATGAGTTTCTCAAAGCACTTGAAGATGTCAGAATATCTTCGACACAAAGAAACCTTCAGCAAATATTAAACCGTCAGGCAAACGTGTTAACAGCATCCGCCAACAAATATAGTTTTCTGATTTCCGATTTTCAACAAAATATCTCTACCGGAAAAAAACTCGAAACGAAAGCTGATATCCAATATGCACTTTTGAAACTAAATGCGACTGCCTTACCAAATGTTGCGGTAGATAGTGTGTGGATGCTTTCGCCAAATCACCAACCCGGTGCAAACGAAAAACTGGTGGTACGTTTTAAAAACTATTCAGAGGAAGCGGCAAAAAACATCCCCGTAAAACTGATTGTTAACAATCAGCAGAAGGGTTTGAGTACAGTAACTATACCTGCGGGGAAAATCTTATCAGATACTTTAAGCTTCTCCGGATTAAAAGCAGGCTGGCAAAAAGGTATTGTTACCATTAAAGATTTTCCGGTAACCTTTGATGATACATTGTCATTTGCATTCAAAGTAGACGCCAGTATGTCGGTTTTAAATATTAATGGTGCAAACGGAGGCGGTTACATTAAAGCACTTTATGCTGCCGACAATTACTATAAACTAATAGAAAATACGGAAAGTAACATTAATTACAGCGCTTTTCCCGCTTTTGGTTTAATCGTATTAAATGGCTTGAAAAATCCTTCAAGCGGATTGGCCCAGCAGTTGAAAAGCTATCTAAAGGCTGGAGGAAAGGTCGTTATTTTTCCAGATCTTGATGCCGATATTCAAAGTTATAATACTTTCTTAAGGGGCTTATCACTCCCGGTCATAGAGCGTTTAGATAAAACGGTAACCAGGGTTGAGCAGATTGACCTGCAAAACGCGGTCTTTAAATCTGTATTTGAGGAAGTTCCTAAAAACCTCGACCTCCCTGATGTCAGCCAGCACTTCACTTTTGCTGAAACCAATTCGGTAAATAAAGAGTCCCTTTTGTCTTTGCCGGGCGGTAAATTATTTTTTGCCAGGTTTGGCATTGGTAACGGATCAGTTTATCTATCTGCAACAGGACTTAACCCCGCCTATGGTAATATTGTGCGGCACCCCCTTTTCGTTCCTCTGATGTATCAGGTAGCTTTAAATGCAGGAAACGAAAATGCATTATATTATAATTTAGGATACGATAATGCTCTAGCGAGCTCAAAGATTACCCTAGGGAGAAATCAAACTTTGAAGCTAAGTGCGAACGCCTTTGAGGCCATTCCGGAAATCCGGCAGGCTGATGGGAAAACTTTTGTGTACGTAGCCGATCAGGTTAAGCAGACTGGCTTTTACAATCTAACCCTTGCCGATTCACTAATCAATGTTTATGCCTTTAATAGTGGCAGAAGCGAGTCGGATATGCATTACCTGAGTAAAAATGAGCTGAGCAATCTTGCAGAAAGAAGTAACCTGAAAATATTTGATGCAGATAAAGATGCGGTGAAATTAACTTCTGGTACCAATAAAATCGGACAAACTTTATGGAAACTTTGTCTAATTTTGTCACTGATTTTTATTGCAGCAGAAATTTTGCTCATCCGATTTTTTAACAACCCTAAAAAAACAATATGAATCTCCTAGTTAAAAATGTAACCATTACCGATCCGCAAACCAGTTTTAATAAACAACTATGCGATGTCAGGATAGTTGATGGTAAAATTCAAAGCATAGGAAAAATTACTCCTGAAGTAGATGAAAAACTTTTCGACGCTCAGGGAGCTTTTCTAACACCAGGTTTTTTCGACCTGAACTGTGTTGCCGGCGATCCGGGATTCGAAACCAAAGAAGATATTCGAACGCTAACCCAAACCGCCAGAGCAGGAGGTTTTACAGGTTTGGCCCTTTTGCCACAAACCAGCCCGGTCGTTCAATCAAAATCACAGGTGGAGTATATCATCAATAAAGGTAAAAATAACCTGGTTGATGTATATCCGGTTGGCGCAATCAGTCAGAATCGTGAAGCCAAAGAAATTGCAGAATTATTTGATATGCAACAGGCCGGAGCGGTTGCTTTTTCTGACGGTGACAGGGCATTGCAGGACGATGGCTTTATGAGCCGGGCATTGCAATACGCAAAAGGCTTACAAGCCTTGCTGATGGTTTATCCGGAAAATAAGTCTATTGCCGGTAAGTCACAGATCAATGAGAGTAAAAATTCTGTGCTTTTGGGTATGAAGGGGTTACCTTCTTTAGCTGAAGAAATGCATATTGCCCGTGATATTTTTCTGGCATCGTACAATGAAACTAAAATTCACATCAGCAACATCTCAACAGCGGGTTCGGTTGCTTTAATCCGCAAGGCGAAAAAAGATGGCATTCAGATTTCCTGCGATGTTACCGCTCATCACCTGGTTTTTACCGAAGAACTCTTATCCGACTTTGACAGCAACTATAAAGTGAAACCGCCACTGCGGGGCAAATCTGATGTGAAAGCATTAATAGCCGGTTTGAAAGACGGAACGATCGATGCCATTACTTCCCAACACCGTCCTGAAGAAATTGAATTTAAAAACGTGGAGTTTGAGATTGCACATTATGGAATTATCGCGCTGCAGACGGTTCTTCCTTTGTTAATAAAGGCGGGACTGGACGCCGGATTAATTGCAGAGAAGTTATCAATAAACCCACGTAAATTACTAAATTTAACTATCCCCGTTGTGGAGGAAGGGGCGGTAGCAAACTTTACAATCTTTAACACGAGTGACAAATGGTTGTATAATGCTTCCAGTAACCTTTCCAAATCAGCAAATAATCCGCTGTTAGGAACTGAACTTACGGGAAAAGTGATCTTAGTTTATAATAATAATCAATACCAGGAAAATTAAAAGTGACAAGCTATTCCAGATCCACTACCTGATATTGGATACCTGATACTCATTACTGGATACTCGCTACTTAATACAAAAACTTGATACGATAAAAACATGGATAATAGAGTAAAAAAAGCGCTTGTCGCTTCACTAAACAAATATGCTGAGGTTTCTGAAATAAACGTTGAAGGCTTCGAAACGGAGTTGATCGCAGCTTTCGAGCTTGACGTTAATTTTTTAGATAAAGCAACGGCTTTTGACGCTGTTTTTGACTCCCATTCCAGCTTTGAAGCATTACGGGAAATTTTCTTCGACCTACTCATGGTGAATTTCTTTAGCAGCGATGTTCAAAAGCTGGAAGATGATTACCTGGAAAGCGATGAGTGGGCCAATATTGAAGAAGAGACCATCGAGCGCGGCTCAGAATTGCTGAACCTCTTGCTATATATTAAAGAATGCAAAGATGAGGATATCGAGCCTGAACTTGGCGATTTCCTGAAAGAGTTTTTGCTAGTGGAGGATGATGAATTTCAAGATGAGTTTGAAATTTATGAGGAAATGATCAGCAATCAGAATTTAGCAGAAACCAGTGTAGAAGATATCTGTAAAGCGGCTAAGAATTTGAATATAAGTGAAGAGCTACAAGAACTTTTTGTCCCGTTTATGGTGTTCTTTCTTGATGTGGAAGGTAGTGCAACTACCACAAAAGAATTAATTCAGTTTAGCAGTAACAAAGCCTTCGATGCTGCATCTTATACTTTGATTAGCACAATCAATAACTAAATTAAACATATATGGACAAAAGTGCTCAAATTTCCCAGCTATCACTTAAATACGGCTTTATCCTCGCAGCCGTTTCAATAGTTGTATCGCTTACATTACATTTTATCAACCCTGTACTTGTGTACACGAGCTTTGCGGCTCAAATTGGAATTTTCGTCTTATTTATAGCCCTACTGGTAGTTTCAGGGATTAACATCAGAAAAGAAATCGGGGGCTATTGGACTTTTGGTGAAGCCTTCAAAGCTTTTTTGATCATCTCATTGATACTTGCAATAACGGCAACACTATATAATGTTATTTTAATGAAATTTATCGATCCGGATCTTCCGGCGAAAGCTGCTGCGGCCATCGAAGATGCGCAAAGAGCCATGATGGCTAAGTTTGGTTTAGGTAATGAAGAAATTGACGAAGCTTTGGCGAAATCAGGTAATATGCAGGAAAAGCTTGAGCCTACCTTCAAAAATATTCTAACCAGCTTTGGTGTTTCAATTGCTATGTATGGTGTTCTCTCACTAATTTTGTCTGCAATTCTAAAGAAAAAACAGCCAGAAAGTTTAAGTACATTCCCTAAAGAAGCTTAATTACCAATTACAAAATTTCGAACGTGCAGGTTTTATCATTTAATTTGATGAAATTTGCACGTTTTATTTTAAAAGAGTTTTGCTGACAGGACTTAGGTTCTGATACCAGATGCTCGAATCTTGATACTCATAAATGGATATATCAGTTGTAGTACCTTTGTTTAACGAAGACGAATCTTTACCTGAATTAACGGCATGGATCGATAAAGTAATGGTTGAAAATAGCTTTACTTATGAAGTTATTTTGGTTGATGATGGTAGCACGGATAAATCATGGGATGTTATCGAAGCGCTTCGGGCAAACAATCCTGCAATTAAAGGAATCAAATTCAGAAGAAACTATGGTAAATCTGCAGCCTTAAATGTAGGCTTCGAGGCGACCCAGGGCGACGTAGTGATTACCATGGACGCCGATCTGCAGGATAGTCCTGATGAAATCCCCGAACTGTACAGAAGAATTAAAGATGAAAAACTGGATTTAGTTTCAGGTTGGAAAAAGAAACGCTACGATCCGATCACTAAAACAATACCTACTAAACTGTTCAATGCTGCAACCCGTAAAATGAGCGGCATAGAGCTGAATGACTTTAACTGTGGTTTAAAAGCGTACCGCTGCGATGTGGTTAAAACCATTGAGGTATATGGCGAAATGCACCGTTATATTCCGGTTATAGCAAAATGGGCAGGCTTTAGTAAAATTGCAGAGCAGGTTGTAGAGCATCGTGCCCGTAAATATGGTACCACTAAGTTTGGTTTCAGCCGTTTTATTAATGGCTTTTTAGATCTGCTGTCCATTTTCTTTGTAGGTAAATTTGGAAAACGCCCGATGCATTTTTTTGGCTCACTGGGCGTTTTGAGTTTCTTTATCGGCATTATCATGTCGCTTTATATTTTAATAGAAAAGAAAATCCTGATCTGGCAAGGCCTGGCTTATCGCGATGTCACCCAGCAACCCTTATTTTATTTATCATTAGTGGCTATTGTAGTTGGCTCCCAAATGTTTCTTGCCGGATTTATTGCCGAACTTTTATCCCGTAATGCACCAGAAAGAAACCAATACCTGATAGAAAAGGAACTAAAATAAAATGTTTTTCTCCATCATCATACCGCTTTACAATCGTCCGCAGGAAATAGACGAGCTTTTATATACCCTTACCAAACAAACCTATTTGCAGTTTGAGGTTCTGGTTATTGAAGATGGCTCTAAACTTGATGCGAAGGAAATTGTTGAGTCCTATCAGGATAAGCTCGATATTAAATACTATTTCAAAGAAAATGCTGGTCAGGGTTTTGCACGGAATTATGCCTTCGAAAGGGCAACCGGAGACTACTTCATCATTTTCGACTCTGATATTCTCGTGCCGCCGGATTATCTGGAGATTGTTAAAAACTACCTCTTCGAACATCATTTAGATGCTTACGGCGGTCCCGATGCGGCGCATGATAGCTTTACGCCTGTACAGAAAGCCATTAGCTACGCGATGACATCACCATTTACTACCGGCGGAATTCGTGGCAACAAAAAACATGTAGGCCAGTTTCATCCGCGGAGTTTCAATATGGGGATTTCCCGTCAGGCTTACGAAAAAGTAGGAGGCTTTATCCTTACCCGCTTGGGTGAAGATATCGAGTACAGCATCCGTATTCACGAAAATGGTTTCAAAATTGGATTAATACCAAATGCGAAGGTTTATCATAAAAGACGCACAAGCTTTAGTCAGTTTTATAAACAACTGCATTTCTTCGGCAGGGCAAGAATTAATATTTATAAACATTTCCCCAAAGAGTTAAAACTGGTCCATTTTTTCCCTGCAATGTTTACCCTGGGCCTTGGATTTACCATATTGTGTAACTTTATTTATCCGCCACTAGCCTATGTTTGCAATTTCTTTCTGTTGGTTTACTTTATGTTGATATTTTTTCACGCATGGTCTGTAAATAAATCTTTAAAAGTTGCATTTTTGAGCATTATATCTTCCTTCATCCAATTAAGTGCCTATGGTTTAGGATTTATACAGGATTTATTTAAAAGAGTGGTATTCAAACAACAATGATTAATTATTTAAAAGAAAGTACATTCGCCGTTAACGATGTCATTCAGAAGGCATGGAGCATCACCAGAAAACATTATTTTTCTATTGCTACCCTATGCTTTTTAATGTTCATTACAGCCAGTGCATCCAGTTTAATGGCCTTTTTTATTAAAGACGTAAGCAAGGCACTCAGTTTTGTAATGGCAATTGTTTTCGTGTTTTTGTATTTCACCATTAATCTTTCTTTGTTTAAATACATTTTTCACCTGATGGATGATGAGGAGCATGATGTTAAAATTGTTGATACCTTGCCAACCAGACAACAGATTATAAGATTCTTAATTGCAACGCTATATTTCATTGGCTGTATTTTATTCATTGGCCTGATTTTGTTTCCGGTGTTATATGTCTTAGATCCGGTTTTGAGGTATCTGGTCCAAATTGGCTGGGTAAGCAGCTTCAGGGAAACAGGCGTCATCATTACTCAGGTGGCAGTGGGGATTGCAATTCTGGCCTTATTTATTACCTGGCTGAGAATTTCTTTTTTTCCATTTTTTATTATCGATAAAAATGCTGCCCCTTTCGAATCCATCAAATTAAGTTTAGCAATTACTAAAGGTAACTTTACCAAAATTTTATTGCTGTTGTTGGTTCTGGGTGGAGGCTATTTGATTTACTTACTGTTTAACCTGCTACACTGGCCGTTTGTAGCGTTCATCGTCAATATTTTAAGCTCATTTATCATTGTTCCTTTGTCCAGTGTTGCTTTAACGGTTGCCTATCGCAAAATTGCAGGCGAATATAAAGGTGATGAGCATCCGGATATTTTGCATAACATCGTTTAGAATCACGGTCATTCACCATTCAATCAACAAATCTTAAAGTATGGGGTTAAAAGCGGCATTAAGTAAGCCTTTTGCAGCATTTGCTGTTTGGAAGATTAATAAATGGAAAAAAAATGCTGTTGGTGCTCAACACAAAATACTTCAGCAACTCATCGCAGAGGCAAGAAATACAGCTTTCGGAAAAGACCACCATTTCGGAGAAATAAAAAGCTACACAGATTTTAAGAAACAGGTGCCCGTTCAGGATTATGAAGGTTTGAAGCCTTACGTAGACAGGGTTGTGGCCGGTGAGGCCGACGTATTGTGGAAAGGTAAACCCCTGTACTTTGCCAAAACATCAGGAACAACTTCCGGCGTAAAGTACATCCCACTTTCCAGGGAGTCGATGCCCGAGCACATTAAGGCTGCAAGAAATGCCATTTTAACCTATATTCATGAAACCGGAAAGGCTGATTTTGTAAACGGTAAGATGATTTTCCTGCAGGGGAGCCCGGTATTGACCGTGAAACACGGGATCAATATTGGCCGCTTATCTGGAATTGTTGCACACCATGTTCCCGCTTATTTGCAGAAAAACCGTTTGCCATCCAACCCAACTAATATTATCGAAGACTGGGAGCAAAAGGTTGATGCCATTGTTGAGGAAACGATCGATGAAGATATGACCCTCATTTCTGGTATTCCACCATGGGTGCAGATGTATTTCGATAAGCTTTCGGAGAAAAGCGGAGGTGCGAAGATTGCATCGATCTTCAGGAATTTTAGCCTGTTTATCTATGGGGGCGTAAACTTTGAACCCTACAGAGCAAAAATAGAACAGAGTATCGGGAAGAAAATTGATTCCATAGAAACCTATCCTGCATCCGAGGGTTTCATTGCTTACCAGGATTCGCAAAAGGAAAAGGGCTTGCTTCTTTTAGCAGATGCCGGCATTTTTTACGAATTTATCCCTGCTGATGAATATTACAATGAAAATCCAACCCGTTTATCTTTGGCCGAGATTGAATTAGATATCAATTATGCACTTATATTGAATACAAATGCAGGTTTGTGGGGATACAGTATTGGCGATACCGTTAAATTTGTTTCTAAAAATCCTTATAAAATTGTAGTAACCGGCAGGATCAAGCACTTTATTTCGGCATTTGGTGAACATGTTATCGGCGAAGAAGTAGAACATGCCCTGCTGAGTGTGGCCAATGAAGAGCAGGTAGAAATTACCGAGTTTACGGTTGCGCCACAGGTAAACCCTAAGGCAGGTGAGTTGCCTTACCACGAATGGTTTGTGGAGTTTTCTTCGGCACCCAAAGATATGGCAACTTTCAGCAAAAAGGTAGATCAGGCTTTGCAGAAGAAAAATATTTATTACTTTGACCTCATTGAGGGAAACATCCTTCAGCCTCTTGTGATCCGGTTGCTGCAAAAAGATGCTTTCGTAAACTATATGAAAAGCGAAGGGAAATTAGGCGGGCAGAATAAAGTGCCAAGATTGAGTAACGACCGGAAACTGGCCGATGGCCTTGAACCGTATATGATTTAAATAGAGAATCAAAAGAAAACATTGACAAAACAACATAAAAATATAACCATTCTCGGCTCTACCGGCAGTATAGGTACCCAGGCGCTCGAGGTTGTGCGCGATAACCCCGACATTTTTAAAGTGTCTGTGTTATCGGCCTTAAAAAATTCCGAGTTATTGATACAACAAGCCAGAGCATTCAAACCTGAGGTTGTTGTCATCTGCGATGAAAGCCAGTATGCTTATGTAAAAGAATCCCTCTCGCCCTTGGCGATTAAAGTATTAGCTGGTGAGCAGGCGTTGACAGAGGTTGCGGCCTATCCTGATAGCGACATTGTGCTCACTGCCCTGATGGGATCGGTTGGCTTAAAACCAACCATTGCAGCAATCAAAGCAGGAAAAGATATTGCACTGGCCAATAAGGAAACCTTGGTGGTAGCAGGCGAATACATTACCCGCCTGGCTGCCGAATATCAGGTAAAGATTCTTCCTGTCGATTCTGAACACTCTGCTATTTTTCAATGCCTGGTGGGTGAAACGCAAAACGAGATCGAAAAAATTTACCTGACCGCATCCGGCGGCCCGTTTCTGGGCAAAAGCCGGGAATTTCTCTCCACAGTAAAAAAAGAGCAGGCTTTAAAACACCCTAACTGGGTAATGGGGGCTAAAATTACCATCGACTCTGCCTCTTTGATGAATAAAGGCCTGGAAGTCATTGAAGCTAAATGGCTTTTTAATCTCGATGTAGATCAGATCGACGTAATTGTTCACCCGCAGTCTATCATCCACTCAATTGTACAGTTTACAGACGGATCGATGAAAGCGCAAATGGGTGTGCCCGATATGAAATTGCCTATTCAGTACGCACTGAATTATCCCGACAGGCTAAAAAACGATTTTAAACGTTTTAATTTTCTGGATTATCCAAACTTAAGCTTTCAGCAGGCCGATATGCAAACCTTTAAAAACCTGGATTTAGCATTCAGTTCTTTGCGAAAAGGCGGCAATATGCCCTGTATTTTAAACGCAGCGAATGAGGTAGTAGTAGAATCATTTTTGAAAGACAAAATAGGTTTCCTGCAAATGAGCGATGTAATTGAACGGTGTATGGATGAAATCAAATTCATAGAACACCCGCAATTAGACGATTATTTAGAAACTGACAAACATAGCCGTATCTTAGCCGGCGAATTGGTAACAAAAAGTATAGTTTAACATCTAACATAAAAATATTAGAATAGAATATGAATGGATTGATTATGGCGGGGCAGCTGCTGCTTGGATTGTCTTTATTGGTTATCTTACACGAATTAGGACATTTTCTGGCAGCCAGGGCATTTGGTATTAAAGTAGAAAAATTTTATTTGTTTTTTGATGCCTGGGGTTTTAAACTTTTTAGCTTTAAAAGAGGCGATGTTGAATATGGTGTGGGATGGTTACCATTGGGTGGCTATGTGAAAATTGCCGGAATGATCGATGAAAGTATGGATACTGAGCAAATGGCTCAGCCTGCTCAGTCCTGGGAATTTCGCTCAAAACCAGCATGGCAACGTTTAATCGTGATGCTTGGCGGTATTATCGTTAACGTTATTGTAGGGGTCATCATCTTCTGGATGCTTACTTTCAAATACGGACAGAACTACACCGTTAATGGTAAACTGACTGATGGTATTTCTGTAGGAAACATTGGTAAAGAGATTGGATTGAAAAACGGGGATAGGATTTTAGCGATAAACGGAAATAAACTGATCCGTTTCGAAGATGCTATTTCTAGCAAAGTTTTGTTTGATGGTGCCCAGCTGACTATTTTGCGTGGCAACCAAACCCTTTATGTTTCCGTACCTGATACCATCTTAAACAAAATCTCTAAAAACGAAAAAGATAACTTTATTGCGCCCAGGTACCGGATGCAAAGCATAGAAAAAGTTGTAGTACCCGATCCGTCTGTGGATGAGCAATCTTTTATCGGTAAAATTTTAGATAAATTATTCGGACGGAAGTTCGAGAAGCCATTATATCCGGCCTATAGTGCGGGTATCAAACCTGGGGATAGTATTTTGACCGTTAACGGCAAGCCTGTCACATTCTTTGATCAGTTTAAAGATGAGGTTTCAGCTAATAAAAATAAAAAGGTAACGATCGTAGCTTTACGTAAAGGGAAGGAAATCACCTTTAATCCAATCGTGAATACCGATGGAACGATCGGTGTTGGCCCTAACTTTAAAATGCCGGAGAGTGCCCATATCGATTACGGATTTGCCGAATCACTTCCTATTGGTGCCAACATGGCCTGGAGCACCTTCCTGGATAATGCCAAGGGTATTGGCAAAATGATTACCGGTAAATTGAGTGCACGTAACATCAGCAGTCCGGTAGGTATTGCCAAGGCTTATGGCAGCAACTTCGACTGGGTTAAATTCTGGACTTTAACCGGATTAATTTCAATGGCATTAGCTTTTATGAACTTATTGCCTATCCCAGGTTTGGACGGGGGACACGTCGTGTTCCTGCTCATCGAGATGATTCAACGCAAACCAGTGAGCGAAAAAGTACTGGAGCGCGCTCAAATTGTGGGCTTTGTGATCCTGATTTGTTTAATGGTGTTTGCTTTTGGTAATGATATTTTAAAATCTTTCGGTAAGTAAAACCAATTTGATAATATTGCCGCAGATGCAGAGGTTAATCGTTAACCTGTGCATCTGCGGCTTTTTTAATTTATAATATCATGAGCGAACAAACAAACCAGCCTGATTATTTCGAATTCTACGAATTACCAATATCATTTAATCCTGATCAGGCGGCAATCAAAACCAAATTCTACGCCTTAAGCAAGTTATACCACCCTGATTTTTATGCAAACGAAAGTAAGGATAAGCAAGATGAAGTACTGGCCCTTTCCACACTGAATAATAAAGCTTATCAAACCTTAAGCAATAAAAAAAAGCGTTTAAGGTATGTATTAACGCTTAAGGGAATCGTAGAACCAGATGAAGGTTATCAGTTGCCGCAATCGTTTTTAATGGAAATGATGGACGTTAACGAGGCGCTAATGGATTTGCAGTTTGAACCTGATGCTGAAAAACTAAAAGAAGTAAGTAAAGCTGTTGAAGACATTGAGCGCGATCTTGCTGCGGAAATGAAGGGACTTACAGATCAGTTCGATGAAAATCCGGAAGCTTCGGAAACATTATTTCCCGCCATTAAAGATAATTTCTATCGTCAAAAATATATTGATCGTATCCGGGAGAAACTTCCACGCTAATTCCAAATCAGCAGGATACTTATAAGATGAATATTTTTTATAAATAAAAAAGCCTTAGATTTCTCTAAGGCTTTAATTCGTACCCGGAGCCGGAGTCGAACCGGCACGGTTTCCCACAGGTGTTTGAGACCAGCGCGTCTACCAATTCCGCCATCCGGGCATGTGTTGGACGGGGTTGCAAATGTAGATAACGAAAATGAAAAAGCAAAAAATATTTTCAAATAGTTCGTAACTGATTTAAGGAGTGTTGTTTGCATTTTCCGGCCGCTCGTCTTTTAACTTCCTATCCACTACAAATGGCGCAAACGGAAGTAATGAAGCCAGAAAAATCAAAATGGCTTTACCAAATTTCCATTTCTGCTCCTGCCAGGCCATCACCAGGCAAGCGATATAGGCAATAAACAAAATCCCATGAAGCCAGCCGGTATATTTAACTACCTCTTTATAATGGAAAATGTATTTTATCGGCATGGCAATAAATAACAGCAGCAAATAAGAAATGCCTTCTGCAACAGCAACTTTGCGAAAAATGGAAAGAGAACTCATGAATCTGATTTTTTCCGAAAGTAAGTTAAAGCTGCCGCTGGACAAAAACTAAATCATGATTTTACACTTTCCTGTTTAATTTCGATAAATGTTCAATTAAACCGCTAATTTCTTTCATGTATCCGGGTAGTATCGATCATCTTGATGCCCACCTCCAACAATATGTTTGGACTAATCCAGATAGCATGCCGAAAAAGCATAGCTAAATACTCGGAATACAATACCCTGCACTTAAATACTTTCCCTTATCTTTGCCCTAAATTCAATATTTCAAGACAGTGATTAATGTAAACAACATCTCCGTTTCATTCGGCGGAACCACGCTCTTCAGCGATGTAACCTTTTCGATTAACGAGAATGATAAGATAGCCCTGATGGGTAAGAACGGTGCGGGAAAATCTACCATCCTTAAAATTATTGCGGATGTAGCCAAGCCAACTTCAGGAAATGTAACTGGTCCCAAAGATGCAGTGATAGCCTATTTGCCACAACATTTGCTTACTCACGATAAGGCTACCGTTTTCGAAGAAGCCATGAAGGCTTTTGAAGAGGTTAACCAGATGCAGAAAGAGCTCGACGAATTAAATGAGCAGCTTACTATCCGTACTGATTATGAAAGCGATGATTACATGAAGCTCATCGAACGGGTATCAGAGCTGAGTGAAACATTTTACTCGATCGAAGAAACCAATTACGATGCTGAAGTTGAAAAAGTGCTGAAAGGCCTGGGTTTCGAACGTAAAGACTTTACCCGCCAAACTTCTGAATTTTCAGGTGGATGGCGCATGCGTATCGAGCTGGCAAAAATCCTGTTGAAAAAACCTGATTTAATCTTACTGGATGAGCCTACTAACCACATGGATATCGAAAGTATTCAATGGCTGGAAGATTTTCTGGTCAATTCAGCAAAAGCAGTAATGGTAATTTCACACGATCGTGCCTTTGTTGATAACATTACCAACCGGACTATTGAAGTCACCATGGGCCGGATTTACGATTATAAAGCGAAGTATACCCATTATTTGCAGCTGCGGGCTGAACGCCGTATACACCAGCTCAAAGCTTACGAAGAGCAGCAACGGTTCATTGCCGATAACCAGGAGTTTATCGATCGTTTCAGGGGTACCTATTCCAAAACCCTCCAGGTACAGTCGCGCGTAAAGATGCTCGAGAAACTCGAGGTTATCGAAATTGATGAAGTAGATACTTCGGCATTGCGATTGAAGTTTCCTCCTTCACCGCGCTCCGGGCAGTATCCGGTAATGGTAGAAGAGCTGACCAAAACTTATGGCGATCATACCGTATTTCAAAAAGCATCTATGGTTATTGAGAGAGGGGAGAAGGTTGCTTTTGTAGGTAAAAACGGCGAAGGTAAATCAACCATGATTAAAGCCATTATGAACGAAATTGACTTTGAAGGAAGTTTAAAAGTAGGGCATAATGCCAAGATCGGTTACTTTGCCCAGAATCAGGCTGCTTTACTAGATGAAAACCTGACCGTATTCGAAACCATTGATCAGATTCCGTTAAGCGACAATACTATCAAAATAAAAGATCTTCTTGGCGCTTTCATGTTTAGTGGTGATGATACCACTAAAAAAGTTAAAGTGCTTTCAGGAGGAGAAAAAACGCGTTTAGCCATGATTAAATTATTGCTTGAACCGGTTAATGTTTTGATCCTCGATGAGCCCACCAACCATCTGGACATGAAAACCAAAGACATCATCAAAGATGCCCTGAAGGATTTCGATGGCACCTTAATTCTGGTATCCCACGACAGGGACTTCCTTGACGGTTTGGTACAGAAAGTATTTGAATTTGGCAACAAGCGGGTTCGCGAACACTTTGAAGACATCAAGGGGTTCCTGGCTTACAAGAAAATGGACAACCTAAAAGAAATTGAACAAAATTAAAAACAAATCCTTAGATTCAGATTTACGCTAGGCATACACATAGATAATGGACATATTATTTAAAATTTTACTCTTAGAAATAATGTTCCTTGCTTGAGATCACCTTGGATTATAACACTGTGGTTATTCATTGCGGTCCAATTTGGTCAGACTGGTTGGGTTCAAAAACAACTAATTATTTAAGACAACCATTATGCACTGTATATCGCTAAGATAACCTTGAACGGGAAAACCCTCGCGGGTAGTCAGATTTCGCACAAAGAACTTACTGCGGGAGGGGTGCTCACGTTCTATCTGAAAGAAATGAAGTAGCCCCGTTACTGATGATTTTGTTATGATGACCATAAGGAAAAAAGTCCTGCTCGTATTTGAGCGGGACTTCCTTTTTTATTTCGAAATGAGTATAGCGAATGCCTGTTATCCAATAAACTTCAAATTGCTGTTGTTCTTTTCTGCGGCCTCAATAGGAGCATAGTCTGACAGGATCAATGCCTTACCTTTTTTAACGCATACATCATGCTCAAAATGAACAGAAGGCTTTCCGTCTTTCGTTCTCACCGTCCATCCGTCTTTCTCAATGTATACCTCTTTCTTGCCGAGGTTAATCATGGGCTCGATGGCTAGCACAAGGTTTTCCTTTAGCATTAAACCCGATCCGCGTTTTCCATAGTTAGGCACCTGAGGATCCTCGTGCATACTTTTTCCCAATCCGTGGCCAACAAAATCCCGCACCACACCATAACCCTTTTTTTCATTGTGATTCTGAATGGCGAAACCAATATCACCTAGTCTTTTACCAACAACAGCTTCAGCTATTCCTACAAATAGCGACTCTTTAGTTGTTTTAACTAAATCCAGAATTTCCTCGCTTGCATCGCCAATTACAAAAGTATAGGCATGGTCGCCATGGTATTCATTTTTAATTACACCAACGTCTACAGAAATGATATCACCATCTTTTAAAATTTCTTTACCCGGAAAGCCGTGAACCACTACGTCATTAACAGAAGTGATGATGTGGTGAGGAAATCCACTATAATTATAAAATGAAGGTACGGCACCATGATCCAAAATGAATTCATTCGCCAGTTTGTCTATTTCAATTGTGGCCAGGCCGGGACGTAATATCTTCGCGATTTCGGCCAGCGTTTCGCTCACCAAAAGTGCACTGATTCGCATCAGTTCTACTTGTTCGTCAGTTTTGTAAAAAATCATTGGCGCAAAATTACGAATAAAGTAGCAAGAATTGAGTATCAAGTTTCTCTTCCTTTTTGTAGTTTTGAAAACAACAGGTCAACACCGCGTATCAAACATGAATCATCAGGAAAACCTTTCCCAGCTCAGAAAATTAATGCAAAAGCATCAGGTAGATGCCTGTATTATTCCTTCAGCCGATCCTCACCTCAGTGAATATGTGCCTGAGTTTTACAAACAACTCCGGTTTATGTGTGGGTTCACGGGTTCTATGGGCACGGTGGTAGTCACACACGATTTTGCTGGCTTGTGGACAGATTTCAGGTATTTTCAGCAGGCCGAAAAAGAAACAAATAACACAGGCTTTGAACTGGTTAAGCTGAAGGTGCAGTATCAACCCGAATATATTGAATGGCTAAACGGCTCGCTTGCACAGGGCGCTACAGTAGCTTTTGATTTCCGCTTGCTTCCTGTTTCACTGGTTGCACAGATAGAAGAAGGCCTTTCAGAAAAAAAGGTGGTATTGAAAAGTGTCGATTTTGTTTCTGAGATCTGGACTGAACGGCCAGCAATGCCTTCGAAACAAGCGTTTTTGCTGGATGAAACCGCATGCGGAATGTCGTTTTCCGAAAAGCTACATCAGCTGAGGAATAAAATGAAGCAGGAGAAAGCAAATACTTTAATCCTTTCTGCTCTTGATGAAATCGCCTGGCTGTTTAACCTGCGTGGATCGGATGTTAATTTCAACCCGGTTGTAGTCGGTTTTGCCATTGTCACAACCGCTGAAGTCAAATTATACCTTGCGGAAGGGAAATTAAATGAGCAGGATTTAACCTTCCTTCAGGCACAGGGAATTTTTATTTATCCTTATGATGATTTTGAAGGTCATCTGGCATCACTACCTATTACTTCCGAAGTCCTGATTGATCCGAAGAAAACCAGCCACCAGGTTCAACATATACTTCCCGGGCAGGTCAAACTCAAATTTGGCGATAGTTTAATCGCACCATTAAAATCAATAAAAAACGAGGTTGAAGTCGCAAACATCCGCTTATCAATGATTAAGGACGGGATAGCGATCACGCGTTTTTTCAAATGGCTGGAAGAAAATGCAGGTTCAGGTGAAGTAACGGAGTGGAAGGCCGCTGAAAAAATAACGGCCTACCGTGCAGCACAGGAAACCTATGCCGGGCCAAGTTTTGCACCTATTTCTGCATATGGCCCTAACGCCGCGATGCCACACTATTCGCCAGATCAACGGGATGAAATAAAACTTAAACCTGAAGGTCTGTATCTGCTAGATTCGGGCGGTCATTACTTTCACGGTACAACAGACATTACGCGGACAGTACCCCTTGGTGCATTAACCGAAGAAGAAATGATGGATTATACGCTGGTGCTTTCCGCGATGATCTCCGGTTCGATGGCTAAGTTTCCCAGAGGCACCCGCGGATACCAGATTGATGGCATTTGCCGTAAACAAATGTGGGAGCATGGCATCAACTACGGGCATGGTACAGGGCATGGGGTAGGTTACTTTCTCAACGTTCATGAAGGCCCACAGAATATCGGGCCCTCAAATGTCCCGGTTGCCCTTGAAGCCGGCACGTTAACCTCTATGGAACCCGGGATTTACCGTGCGGGAAAACATGGGGTTAGAATTGAAAACCTGATCCTGACTATTGAAGACCACACCACTGATTTTGGCGAATTCCTAAGCTTTGAAACCCTTACCCTTGCACATATTGATACCTCCTGTATTGTAAGAAGCCTGCTCAACGAAAAACAAATCAGCTGGCTCAATGAATACCATCAGGAAGTGTACCGCCAGTTAAGTCCGTTTTTAAATGCAGAAGAACAAAGCTGGCTTTCAGAGAAGTGTAAGGCAATTTAAGAAAATATCAGCATTCCGTAGCCGCTCCCGCTATCGGCAGTTCAAGTATCTGGTGGTCTGCCCATTGCCTCAACTGATCAATGATCGGAATAAGCGCTGTGCCGGCAGGTTGCAAAGAATACTCTACTTTAGGCGGTACTTCCAGGTATACCTCTCTGAAAACCAATCCGTCCTGTTCCAGTTCCCTTAAGGTTTGGGTCAGCATTTTAGTGGTAATGCCTTTCAATAAACGTTTAAGCTCCCCATATCGTAAAACCTTGTGCTCATTCAGATACCATAATATCCTTCCACGGTATTTGCCACCAATGCGTTGAAAAGCAAAATCAACTGCACAATAGGCTTTAACATGTTCATTTTTCATGACAGACAAAAATTAATGTGCTGATAATCAGCAATAGATTACAAAAGGTATGTAGGTTACAAAAAAGTACATACTTGATGCAAATATACCAATATGCTAGTTTTGAAAGAAAAAAAGATGGACAGAAGAACTGCAATAAAACAATCTGCGCTACTCGCTTTAGTGGCAATGGCTAATACCAAAGTAATTTATGCCATGTCTGAAACAAAGCAGGAGATCAGGGGTTACAGCCGATTTAAGCTTGGCAAGCTTGAAATTACACTGGTTACGGATGGTCACATTCCGATGACCCCGGTTCAACCCAACTTCGCTCCCGGAATTGACGCTAAAAAAGTTAATCAGGCGCTTGAAGCTCATTTTGCTTCGAAAAAAATGGTAGACCTCGGTATAAATATCCTGCTCATCAAGTCAGGAAACCGGTTGATCATGATCGACAGCGGCTGCGGAACCAGTTTTGGTGAAAATTCAGGGTGGCTGGTCCCCAATCTTGAAAAGGCAGGCATCAAGGCTTCCGATATTACGGATGTAGTCATCAGCCATGCGCATCCCGATCATATAGGTGGATTAACCAATGATTCTGGCAAAATGGTGTTTCCGAATGCGGAGATTTATTTATCCCAAATCGAACACGACTTCTGGATGGCAGACAAACAGGATTTTTCAAAAAGTAAAATTAAAGATGAAGAATTGAAGCGTATGGTGGTTTTAGTGGCCAAAAAGAATATTACTGCGGCAAAATCCCGATTACATCTGGTCGGAGATGGTGATGAACTTTTCGGCTGTATAAGGGTTCATCTCGCCCCGGGGCATACACCAGGGCACTGTATTTTGGAGGTGTATGCTGGTAGCGACCGGCTTTTTCACCTGGCCGATCTGGTGCATTCAGCAGCACTGGTCATCGAACATCCGGAATGGGGTTTTGAAGGTGATACTGATTTTGAACTGGCCATCGCATCCCGTAAAAAAGTACTGAGTGATTTAGCTGCAGCGAAACCCCTTGTGTTTTCCTACCATTTGCCTTGGCCGGGATTAGGACATTTGAAACCTAAGGGACAGGCGTACGAATGGTTGCCCCAGCAATCTGCGCTCCCAGACTGGCCTCAATAGAGAGCGTAGAAAAGCAGTGAAGATCAAATAGGTGTGTAGTGCTGTTGTCGAAAATTCCCCGTGTTTGGTCGCAGAATTTCTGCGCTGTGTCGCATATGTAAAATAAACTTCCATCTGGTTGGTATTTTTCCACGGCTTACTCAGAAGGAATAGCCTGGGCAGAACATATAACCATGGAAAATATACTTTTTTTAGAACGGGAGGGGGTAGTGCGTGAAACCATCCTTAAAGGAATGCTTGACCGGAAACTTCCCGTTGTTGCTTTTCAACGATCAGACGATTTATTAAACAGCGGGGAAAACCTGAAAGCAAAATGGTGTATCCTGGATATGGATGTCCCTGACCATAATCCTTATTACGTAGCTGGCAGCATACGCAGGAAATATCCTGATGTTATTTTGCTTTTTTGGGGAACTATACCACCAAGTAGAACCGTATTGTTTGAACTGGGCATTCGTGGTACGGGCTATATCAAAAAAACGCTCGATCTCGATGAATTTATGCCAAAATTGCTTCACTACCTGAATGACGGTCACAAGCGCCTGTGGCATACCAGTGAAGCCGCATTCAACTTTGGAAACAGCAGGTTAAGCGTTGGCGATCAGCAATTATCAACTCCCGTAGATAATTATCACCTGACTTTAAAAGAAACAGCCTTGCTCGAAATGCTACTGCTACATAAAAATGATGTTTTGCCGAGGGAAAAATCACTCGGTTTGATTTGGGGAAGATTGGATTATTATACGGCCAGAAGCATGGATGTTTGCGTTTCTAAACTAAAACGCAAGCTCTCCGGCGACAGTGCCATTTCAATTGTTAACCTGAGGTCAATCGGTCATAAACTATTGATTTCGGGAAATTAGATATTATCGGGAGCTGGATAATGTTTTCAGGAAATCCACGAAATAATAAACTGTGCAGACTCACACTGAATGCACAGTTTATTTTTATTTTTCAGGTGTGATTGAATCGTATTTTAGCAGATATTAAGTAACCAAAGCGTTTTAGACCTGAGGATTGCAATGATACATTTTGAATTAATTTGACCAGGAGACATTATCTAAAAATATAAAGTCGTCAACCGGAGCCGCCCAACTCAATGTCGATCCACCCCGATAAACCCCTGTTATGAATTCGTCAATTTCGCGTCCAGCAGCTGTAGTCGCATAACGAATATTTGTTTTGTTAATCAGGGTTTGCGGTGATGACCATGTTCCGCTATTGTTTTCGCTTACTGTAATTTTTAATATTCCATTGGCATTTGTAGAGGTATTGAGCGTAACTTCCATTCTAACTCTGTACCACTTCCCGCTTTTTAAACCCGTGCCGTCGCCTCCAAAATATTTTGCACCAAAATTATCACCACAGGTGGCAGGCTTATCTACGTAATAAACGTATGGCATCAAATACGGTGTGCCGGCATCATCTGTATTCCACATTACCCTTGATGACCACCCGTTACCATCTGTTGTAATTACACATCCTGTGTAAGTTGTGCCGCCACCCAAACCTGGGATTTTACCACCCCAACTCCACACAAACGGTACGGTTACATAACCAAATTTCACGTCATACTGCAATATTTTTCGTGTTGTGCTTCTTCCGATTGTAGCATTTGACCACATTCCACCATCATCCCCGATTTTATTCGCCAGTAATTTTACCCTCAAAGTATTGGATTCGGTATACAACCGACTGACTTCATCAGTATTTAATGAAGATGAACCACTGTATGCTGCGTTATCATTTCCAAAATCAGTGTTCCAGTAGTTGAGGGGGTATCCTCCATTTGTCCGTGTAAAGTCAATCGTTCGAGTGTCATAAACGGTTTCCACTACAGCAGCTGCAGACACCGAAGCATCTTTAGCAGTGGTTTCGACTAAATTTTCCTGGCTTAAACCAGATTTTTCAACATCATTTTTACATGCAAGAATAAGTATTGCAAGTAGCAGGATTAGATTTGTTTTTTTCATGATTAGCTTTTTAGTTATGGTAAAAATGATACAAGCACAACTGCTTAAGCAGTCGTGCCTGTTTCCTGTTACTTTTTCGAAACATTGATAGAAGAAACATTGTCATTGAAACCAATGTCAACCAGACATTTTTTGCTCGATGTAAGCACAGTTGATTCACCAGTTAAATCTTCGCTTTTGTAAAGCGTTACCTTAAGGCCATCAGGCACAGTTACAGACGATATCTGGTTTTTAGTTACACCTGCTTTAACCAGTTCAGCTAAAGTATACTTGCCTACGCCAAAGGATGCAGACCAGCCGCCGTTACTGCAGCCCTGGAATACCGTTACTTTGGGTTCCTCTGGTTTTGTATCCTTCCCCGGGTTTGTTTCCTGGTATGGTTTTACATCCACTCCGGTAACGCTTGCCTTTGGCACTGCATTTTCCATAGTATTGATTACTTTGCCGGCCGCTTTCGCCGCATTCATTTGGGAGGATCCTGCCAAGCCTAGTGCCAGCGATACAATCATCATTTTAGTTTTCATTTTTTTGTTTTTTGATTTATCGGTTATTCTCCACTTTTATCAGTGTTGAATAATCTAAATTTAGATACGGACCTTGAGCAAATAGGGCTAATATTCTAACTATTTAGGGGGAAAATTGCTGAAGATAGCTTTGTAAGATCACACATGTATTTCTGCCAGGCAAGGGTTTTCTCCTGTATTCCTTCGACCACAAAGGCACCACGACATATAACCGGTACGTTTCAAAGACATGCCTGAAGCTGAGGTGAAACGTGGCAGGAACATCAAAACACGTAGCAGACACGTTCGAGACACGTTCAAGACACGTACGAAACACGGACAAGTTATACTGTATTTAAGGTGAATTATGCCTTGAATATGCCTTCATACCTAGCCCAGGCCCACAGAATATATCCTGATGAAGTTTTATATCATTTAACCATTTATCACCCTAATTACTTAGGATTTTCTCCCATTGGATTGAAGCGCTCCAGATAAATTTGCTAGTGACAAATCAGCAACAATATGAGTAATCAGAAACCCCCGCGCAGAAGTTTCCTAAAAAAGTTATCCAACCTTGGCTTGGCAGGATTTCTAGGTACCACAATACCTGCATTTTCTCAGGTCAAATCCAGTCAATCCTTAACCAATCACACTGATGGGGATTACCACTTCCTTACGCAACCCTATTTACAATGCTTTTCCCCAAATGAAATCATTATTCGATGGATAACCAATAAACCCGGGAAGAGCTGGGTGGCTTTTGGGGAAGATAAAAATTTGAATAACATCGCTACTCCACAGACTAAACTCGGATTTATAGAGGCCGATAATACCGTAAATTCAATCATACTGAAAAATCTTAAACCGGGTAAAACTTATTATTATAAGGTTTGCTCCAAAGAGATCAGCAGCTTTAGCTCTTATCCAAAATACGGCATTACAATTGAAAGCCAGGTGTTTTCTTTTACTGCGCCTGATGAGCATGCAAAGGAAGTTTCGATGCTGATCCTGAACGATACGCACGACCGGCCTGAATCTATCCCACATCTGATCAGCCTTAATAAAAATAAACCATTTGATTTCACTTTTTTCAATGGTGATATTTTCACCTTTGTGCATAACGAACCGCAGATCATTGATCACTTCATCAACCCGGTTTTACAATCGCTGGGCTCCACAAAGCCTTTTATGTTCGTGCGTGGAAACCACGAAACCAGGGGGCGCTATGCCCGGCAGTTCGACCGTTATTTCCTAACCCAAAACAATCAGTTTTATTTTACCTTCAACTGGGGGCCAGTGCAGTTTATGGTAATTGATACGGGTGAAGACAAGGTTGATACACATAATGAATATGCCGGTGTGGTTGATTTTGATGATTATAGAATAGAACAGGCCAAATCAGCCGAATCGGTGATGAAGAGCAAGGCCTTCAAACAGGCCAGATACCGTGTGGTATTGATGCACATTCCGCATTTTAATTCCGACGAAAAACATGGAACCACGCATGTGCGGAAACTGTTTCACCCGCTGTTCGAAAAATACAAAGTCGATATTGTGCTTTCTGGGCACACGCATACCTACGGTATACATCCGCCGGATGATCAGCACGGCTATCCGCTGATTATTGGTGGGGGACCTGAAGACGGTAAGCGTACGCTGATTCAGCTCCACGCTGATGCTAATTATCTAACGGTCAATATGCTCCGCGATGACGGTGTGGACCTCGGGAACTATATCATAAAATCCTAAAACCGGATTTTTACCAATTTTGTAGGATATCTCCCCCTTTTTAAACGGAATTTTCACCCCTGCATCATTTTAAACCATACTAACTTAGTTAAATGAATTTAGGATAAACACACAACCAGGAAAAAACAACTATGAAAAAATCAATCATTTTAATCACCATGGCCATCTGCGGCTGTGTGATTTATGCCTGTCAAAAAACAGCACCTGAAACGGTTGAAGATTTAAAACCTCAGGCCATAAGCGCTACCGCTGGTGATCCGATATTGCTTGCGTCAAACGGACTAACGATTGAAAGCCTGAACGGAGCAATCACTGCCAATGAGATTGCCGGTTTCAAAACGTATATCAATACGCAGAATGTAAATTCATATGGAGGAAATAACATCTGGGTTTTTGGTGGTCCGAGTTCAAATGTAGAAGCCTGTGGAAATATGTATGAAGCCACTGGTGACGTGGCCATACTGGATAGGATGATTTATTTCTGCGATGGAATTTTATCGACCCGAAATGATAAAGCCACTGCGGCCAACGGAGGACAAAAAACCACGTGGACAGGAAACATCGATCCCATCTGGCCATCATCGGCTAAAGATACGGTTATTGCACAAGCAGGTATTGAGCAGGGGAGGGTACTAGCCCACATGGCCTATTGCGCAAAACTAATTCTTGAACATCCGGCGATATGGAATACTAATGTGGGAATCGGAGATTCAAAGGGCTATGGCGCAACCTACAAAGCCAGGGCATTGAAATACATCACTGAATGTAATTATGTGATCGATAACTGGATAATTCCACGTTTTGTCCGAACTTCTGATAAGTTACTCTATTTTCCAGGTGCACCAAATACCTATATGGCCAACGGCCCTGCGCCATGGAATCAACTGGTGATGGTGACTGATGTGATGATCAGGCTGGTACAGTGCCACGTATTATTAAATAATGAGGCTTCCAGGATCACTCAATACGATGCGATTGTACAGGCCAATATCAACTGGTTTATTTCAAACTTAACATCAGTTACCTCAGCCCAGGGGAGTGCCTGCTGGAGATGGATGTATTCGCTTACAAGTGCATCTTTGGAAGATTGTAACCATTTTGCCTACGATGCCGAAGGATTGTGGATGGCTTACAATAGTGGCCGTTACAACATACCGTTGCTCACCGTCACTAAAATGGCAAATACCCTTTTCGATATAGTACTTAAAAACCAGAATGCAGATGGTAGTTATGCCGGGCGCGTAAACGGAACTACAGGGATTAATCTCGCCGCGGGCTTTTCCTCATTAAAACATGAGTATTTTTATCTGGCAGATATTCGTCAGGATAAATATTTTACCGCCGCAAATATCAACATTTCATCTGGCGATGCAGCGAGTACAGGCGCTACCACAGCACGTATTCTTTGGCTTAAAAACCGCAGATATCTTGCAGGCGATGGCAATGTTCAGCTTTACCAGGGCTGCGACTACAGCGGGTGGAAAGCCAGCTTTGGCTCCGGTAATTTTTTATTGTCAGCACTGGTTGCCAATGGGGGCGTAAATGATGATGCCTCGGCTATTAAAGTACCCCCAGGGATGCAAGCCGTTCTGTACACCAGTGATAACTATGGCGGAACAGCCGTAACTTTCACCGCAGATGCTGCCTGCTTAAGTTCCAGTGGAATTAATGATGCAGTTTCATCTCTAAAAGTGACTACAATTCCGTAACAAACAAGAGGTATTTACACAGTGCCTGAATTATAAACATATAAACCAATTTCTAATCACTACATGAAAAAAACAACTTCCATTTTTGTACTTCTCCTTTTATGCGGGGCATTTACTTTTGCCCAGACTGCTAGGCCGGATATGACCTGGTTTAAAGATGCCAAGTTCGGCCTGTTTTTACATTGGGGTCTATACGCAGAAGCTGCCGGCGACTGGAACGGCCATGTCTCCAAAGGCGGCGAACACTTTATGTTGTATGAGCGTATACCGGTAAAAACCTATGCGACAATAGCAAAAAAATTCAATCCAAGCCAGTTTAATGCCGATAAATGGGTGAAACAGGCAAAGGATGCCGGAATGAAATACATCGTATACACCACAAAACATCACGATGGTTTTGCGATGTACAATTCCGCAGTAAGCGATTACAATATTTACAAGTTAACGCCATTTCACCGCGACCCCTTAGCTGAGCTGGCAGCAGCCTGTAAGAAATACGATATCAAATTGTGCTTGTATTATTCTTTGGGCAGAGACTGGCAAGATCCGGATGTACCGACTAACTGGCCTGTTAAAGCCGGTAGGAGCAATACCTGGGATTTTCCTGATGAAGATGCCAAAGTTTTTAACAGATATTTCGAGCGCAAGGTGAAACCTCAGATAAAGGAGCTACTCACTAATTATGGCCCAATCGGTGTAATGTGGTTTGATACTCCTGAACTCATCAGTAAAAATGAAAGCGCTGAACTGCGTAGTCTGATATCCAGTCTGCAACCGAATTGCCTGGTAAATAACCGGATTGCGAACGGTTTCGGCGATTTTGATATTTCTGAACAGAAGTTAAATACTGCCGCTAAGAAATACTGGGAAGCTTGTTTAACCATCGGAAAAAACTGGGGATACAACAGGCACGACAGTACCTGGAAATCTTCTGAAACACTTGTCCGCAACTTAATTAATGTGGTGGCTAATAATGGAAATTTGCTACTGAATGTAGGGCCTACAGGAAAAGGGATATTTCCCGATTGGGCTGTTGCCAGACTCGATTCGGTAGGTGACTGGATGAAAACTAATGGCCAGGCCATAACGGGTACCCATCCTTACACAATCACAGCAGAGGGAAATGAAAAGGAAAATAATGCAATCAGGAACATTAAAGCCGAAGGTAAAATGATTGATGCAGTTTATGATGGAACACCAAAACTGCTTGATCCGGATATATTTTTTACCGCTAAAGACAAAAATGTTTATGTATTATTGAGAAGCTGGGATAAAAAGCAATTCGCTATCAAAAGTTTGAAAGGTGTATCTATTTCTGGTGTTGAATTACTGGGAAGCAAAGAAAAAGTCGCCTGGAAATCAACTGATTCCGGAGTTTCGGTTACCCTCCCTGCAAACTTCAGAAAAGTCAGCAAAATACCCGTATATACACTTAAAGTAACGTTGAAATAATCCTTCAAACATAAATTACTAACGCTGAGCACGCATCCGTTGCCCCGGCGTTAGTAATTACATTCAAAACCTTCTCAAATCTAATATCTCCAGTCTTAAGGCTCAAATCAGGAGCCGCTTTACTGCCTCATCCCGCTCTGGTATTCCCGCGGGCTCACGCCAAAAAACTTTTTAAACTCCACGCTGAAATACTTTCTATCGTTAAAGCCTACCGAATAGGCAATATCGGTGATACTGCCGGATCTCAAATCCAGTAGCTGTGCGGCACGTTTCAACCGGATAGACTTTATAAAATCGTTAACAGAGATTCCGGTGAGGGCCCTAAGCTTTTTATAGAGTACCGGCTGGCTCATACCCATCTTTTTTGCTAAGAAGGGAACATCAAATTGTTCAACAATATTTTCTTCGATGGTTGCGATCAGTTTATTGAGAAAATCTTCATCAGCTTTTCTGATCACAACATGTGTAGGCTCAAGCACCATGACGTTGCTAAATTTGCTCTTGATCTTCTCGCGTGTAGCCAACAGGTTTTGAAGGTGAACTTTAAGCAAGCGTATATTAAATGGTTTGGTCATGTACACATCTGCACCAGTTTCCAATCCGTTGATCTGGTGTACGTAGGCCGACCTCGCAGTAAGCAATACAATTGGAATATGGCTGGTACGCTCATCTGTCTTCAGCTTGCTGCATAAAGTAAGCCCATCCATTTCCGGCATCATCACATCGCTGATGATGATATCAGGAATCTGCTCAACGGCATACTCCCAGCCTTGAAGACCATTTTCACAAATCACCACATCGTAGTCCTGACTCAGATAGCTCTTAATAAGAACCGGATGTCCTGATTGTCTTCAACAAGCAGTATGGTGAAACGCTCCTGGAAAGCCGTGTCCTGCACAATTTCCGGATTAATATTTTCCTCGCTAAGTGCAACAGGGGAGAAGCTATAGCCCGATAAAGCTTCATATTCGCGGTCATCTTCCACGAGGTCTTCTGCTTTGAAAAAATCCTTACCTGTTTTCAGCATTACAGTGAAGCGGGTAAAGCCTGTTTTTTCAATCGTTTCAGGCGTGCTCTCAAAGCTAATCTCACCATGATGAAGTTCAACAATAGTTTTAGAAAATGACAAACCTATTCCTGTGCCAATATTCAATCCGGGATTTACCTGGTAAAAAGCATCAAATAAATTTGTTTGCTGGTCCAGTGGAATGCCTTTGCCTTCGTTAGAAACGCTGATGGCTACGCTTCCGTTCTCCGGCTTCAGGCTTACCACCACTTTGCCATTTTCATTACCGAATTTAATTGCATTCGATAGGAGATTGTACAAAACCTTCTCCAGTTGTTTCTGATCAAAATATAATTTAATGTCGCTCTCTGCGCTTTCAAACCTGTAGTCAATCTTTTTTTCGGCAGCGAGATCGCGGAAGGCAAGGTAAATTTCCTTGGTAAACTGAACAATATTCCCTGGACTTACTTCCAGCTGCATTTTGCCGCTTTCAGCTTTTCTGAAGTCAAGAAGCTCCGTTACCAGGCGCATCAAGCGGTCGGCATTATTTTTAATGGGCTGCAGTTCCTTATTCCACTGCCACTGATCGCGTGTTTCTTCAATGAGTTTGTCGAGAGGGCCTAAAATTAAAGTTAGAGGCGTTCTGATTTCATGCGAGATGTTGGTGAAGAACTCGAGTTTGTGTGCGCTGATTTCTTTCTCTTTAAACAATATGGCTCTCAGAAAAATGTAGCGTAAAAGTAGTGCAACAATGAGGGCGGCTAACAGTACATAAAACAGGTAAGCCCACCAGGTACTGTAAAAAGGAGGTTTGATCCTGATGTCCATGTTGAGCATATTGGAGCTGTAAATGCCGTCGTTGTTAATTCCTTTAACCAGAAATCGGTAATTGCCGGTAGGCAAATTAGTATAGGTAACAGAAGGAATGTTTCCGCGGTTCCACTTTTTCTCGAAGCCTTCCAGTTTATACAGATACTGGTTCTTTTCCGGTTTAATAAAGTTTAATAAGGCAAAGTCGAGGGTAAAAGTGTTTTGGTCATTCCCTAACACCAGCTTTTTAGTCTGAACAATGTTTTTCTCCAACAGCAGGTCTTCTCCGTTTATTTTAACCGGTTGATTGTCCAGGATCAGATCTGTAAAAGTCATTTCAGATGCCTGATTATTGGTTTGAATTTTATCAGGATAAAAGCCTACAAAGCCATTATAACCACCAAACAACATTTCACCATCACTTTTTCTAAAGAAGGCATTACTGTTGAATTCGTTGCCAGGCAGGCCATCAGAGATGGTGTAGTTTTTAAAGCTCTGGCTTGGCCGATCCAGCATAGAAAGGCCATTGGCGGTGCCAATCCAGATATTGCCTTTTTCATCCTCCATCAGTCCGAAAACATCATCATTTGGTAAGCCGCTTTTTCTAGTATATCGGATGATGCGGTTATGTAGCTGGTCATATTTTATCATGCCAGCATGATTGGTGCCGATAAAGATTTCACCGTTTTTGGTTTCGAGCAAACAATTCACGAAGAAATTGATCCGCTCTTTGGTTTGCGGATCGTTAATGCTGTAAAATTCATTGCGTAATGGATTCAGAATGAAGAGGCCATAGGTAGTTCCGAAATATACCCGTTCATTGATCATCATATATTTCACCTTTGCAGCTTTTGGAAACGCAGCAGGTAAAGGGTAATTTGAAAATGAAGTTTTGGCGGTATTGGATATTTTAATTCCGTTCCGCTGTGTAGCCACCCAAAGTCGTCCCTGTTGATCTTCTGCAATAGATACAATTTCATCAAGAAGATTTGTTTCTTTTTCACTGCCCAGGTCAAAATGCGTGAAGGAAGCCGTTATAGAGTTATAGCAACTTAATCCACCTGAATGTGTGCCCACCCATAGCGTGCCGTTTCGGTCGTAGAATATCTTCTTGATCAGATTTGATCTCAATGCACCTGCGGCCCCTGTACTCAGGAAGGCAACATACTGCCGGCTGATATGGTTATAAAAGTTTAATCCGCCACCTTCGGTTCCTATCCAGAGATTTTTCTGATTGTCTTCGGCGAAACCGCTGATCACGTTATTGTTGATACTTGATCTGGCATTGCTTCGCTGATATATTTTAAATGAGGTGTGATAAGGGTAATTGATGTTTACGCCTCCGAAGTAGGTGCCCACCCACATCGAACCGTTTTTATCTTTGTATAACTTATAAATTGAGTTTTGATTCAGACTGCTTTTATTGTCTGGCTCATATTGAAGATTAGTAAAGGAACCCTGCTGATTTAAAATACTGATGCCGTCGAGCGTGCCCACCCACAGGCGGCCCTGATCATCCAGTTCCAGACTTCTGATGGTATTGTTAACCAGCGAATGCGGATCAGCAGCTGAATGTTTGAATATACTAAAGGTAGCGCTATTGTTGTTCCACAGATTCAGGCCGTTCCTTTGTGTACCCACCCAAAGCCGGTTTGCACGGTCTTCGAGAATGGAAGTGATGTTATTATCACTGATACTCCCTGCTTTGCCGTTAGCCATATAACTGACCATCCTGAACTTCTGATCCTGGGGTGCCAGGCAGAATAGCCCGTTAGCTGTACCCACCCAGATGTTTCCAAGGTGATCCTCTTTAATTGCCCTTGCATTAATTGCTGATTTAGGTTGTGAAGGGTTAAAATACCTCACTAAGTGTAGCGTATTGCCATTTTTAAACAGGAACACACCGCTTTGTGTGCCGATCCAGATATTACCCTTTCTATCTTCCGTGATGCAGTTAATGCTGATGCCCTTCAACGTATTTGCTTTTTTTGAATCATTTAGTACCTGTTCAAAATGATCGTCTTCAGGATGATAAATGTTGAGGCCTGAAATGGTACCTACCCAAAGCGTTTTCCTGCTGTCTGTATATAATGCTGTAATGTAATTATTGGAGATGGATGTCGGTTCTTTCTCATTGTGCTGGTATACCTTAAAACGATAACCGTCATAACGGTTTAAGCCAAGGCGGGTGCCGAGCCACATGAAACCCTGCTGGTCTTGTGCGATGGAGATTACAGAACTTTGCGATAGTCCTTTTTCCACACCAAGGTGATCAAACGATATCGTTTGTTGGGCAGCACTTTGCAGGCAGATTATTAAAAAAGAAGAGAGCAGACAGGTTAGTAATCTACAATTCATGAATGGTGGTTTTGTTGTTTGGATGTCTTGTTATCCCTACTAAAATAGGGTTAAAATGTATTTTTCACGAGAGATTTAGGATTTTCACCCCTTTTAGTTTGAAAATTACCCCAAGTGGATGGGAAAGTGCCAGTAAGTTTGCTTTTAGATCAGCCATTCTGAACCAGGCTGGTTAGGAAAGCAAACAATTATAACCAAACAAAACAACCAGACTATGAGTAAAATTTACTTGATGGCCAAACAGCGGGGACTGGTGCATTACTTTGCACAGCAAAAAATCCTGATCTGGATAGCCGTATTATTGTTAAACAGTGCCGCCGCTTTTGCGCAGACGAAGAGCATTACCGGGGTAGTAATTGATGAAGGAAAAACCGGAATACCGGGAGTTTCAGTATCGGTAAAGGGAACTAAAACAGCTGTGCAAACCGATGCCAATGGAAAGTATAAAATTTCGGCGACGCCAACTGATCAGTTGGTATTTAATTATGTGGGCTACACGTCACAGTCTATACTTATTGGGACAAAGACAACTATTAATGTGAGCCTTGTATCAGCCTCAACAGGTTTGAGTGATGTAGTAGTGGTGGGATATGGAACTACTAAAAGAGGGGATTTAACTGGTGCAGTAGGGTCGGTAAATATGAAAGATTTTGAGAAAGCTCCTGTAAAATCATTTGACCAGGCACTGGCGGGTCGCGTGGCAGGGGTACAGGTTTCTCTGGGAGACGGGCAGCCCGGAACTGTGGCTGATATAGTGATCCGGGGTTCAGGCTCTATTACACAAGACAATTCACCACTATTTGTAATTGATGGTTTCCCATCGGAAAGTTCTCAGGCCAATTCTATAAGTCCGGCAGATATCGAAAGTATTGATGTATTGAAAGATGCGTCAGCTACCGCTATTTATGGTGCTCGGGGCTCGAACGGTGTGATATTAATTACGACCAAACGCGGTGTGGTTGGTGTCCCAAAAATTACCTACAATGCCTATTATGGACTAACACAGAAACCAAAGCAAATGGAACTGATGGGGGGATATGATTATGTGAAAATGATTCTGGAGAAAACACCGAGCCTGGCCACAAGTTATTTGGCAAATGGTGTAACGTTCGATGATTACAGAAATGTAACAAGTTACGATCTTCAGGATTTTATCTATCAGGTTGGGAAAAATCAGAACCACGACTTGGCCATCCGGGGTGGAGCTGATAAAACTACTTATTCCTTATCGCTGAACTATAACGACCAGCAAGGGAGCGTTAAAAACGGTGGGTTTAAACGCTATCAGGGTCGTTTGGTATTGGATCAGAATATTTCTAAAAAAATTAAGGTGGGAGTAAATACCAATTATTCCTACTCAGAAGCCTTTGGGTTGCAACTCAACATCAACAATCAGTATGCATCAGCGAACTTTTTATACTCTGTTTGGGGATACCGTCCGGTAACTCCAATAGGCGGAGCGCTTACAGCAGATGATTTGCTCGAAACCTTTTATGATCCGGCAATTGAAACCAATGGTGCTCAAGATAATCGTGTCAACCCACTTATCAATCTCAACAACCAGCAAACCTTATCGAAGAATACCAACAGTCAAACTAACGGCTATGCGGAATACTTAATTACATCTAAACTTAAACTTAGGGTTTCTGCGGGTTTTAATAACGGGATTGTTGAATCCAATATCTTTAATAATTCACGTACACAATCGGGCAGTAAATTTACCAGCAGCGGCGCGAACGCTACGGTTGGGAATGTGAAAACATTTAACCTGGTAAACGATAATATTTTAACCTATTCAAACAAATTCGCAAAAAAACACAATGTTAGTTTAATGGCAGGCTATTCAACTCAATCTAACAGAACCTCTACTCGTTCCATGACTGCAAAACAAATCACTGACGAATCGATGGGACTTAATGCGATTGACATGGTTCCAGCAAGCAATCTTTCCGTGGTTTCATCCTCATCCGTATGGAAATTGCAATCTTTCTTAGCTCGCGCCAACTATGATTATAAGGGTAAATACCTGCTAACGGCAAGTTACCGTGCAGATGGATCTTCAAAATTTGCACAGGGTAATCGCTGGGGTTATTTCCCATCGACGTCAGTAGCATGGAAATTTGGCCAGGAAGCATTTCTTAAAAATGCAAAATGGCTATCTGATGCAAAACTACGTATGGGCTATGGTGAATCGGGTAATAATCGTGTGGGCGATTTTTCTTACGTCTCTCAAGCCAATTTAACCAATATAGAATACTGGTATTCGTACAATGCGCAGGCACTGCAATCCGGTTTCTTAATTACCGCTGCTGCTAATCCTGATCTGAAATGGGAAACCAATAAACAGACCAATATCGGTCTGGATTTGAGCTTTTTCAAAAAGAGAATAGAATTAACTGTTGATGCTTATAAGAGAGTAACAAACGATCTTTTGCTCAATGCCCTTTTGCCATATGTAACAGGTATTCCAAGTGCAAAAGGTTTCAAGAATGTCGGGAGTTTGGAAAATAAAGGACTGGAGATTACTTTGAACACTGCTAATATCAGAACAAAAAACTTCGGATGGACCAGTAATTTCAATATTTCCTTTAACAAAAACAAAATCCTGGAATTGACAGAAGGAACAAATGTTTTGACGTCGGGATCGGGAACGTTCTTCGATACTAACTATTCCAGTCTGTCACCCTATATTTCAGTTAAAGGCCGTTCAGTAGGTGATATGTATGGGCTGGTGTACGACGGAGCGTATCAATATACAGACTTTGATAAAATGCCAGATGGCACCTATTTGCTTAAGTCAACCATAACAACCAATGGCTCTGGTAGAACTACCATCAGGCCTGGCGATATTAAATATAAGGATTTGAACGGAGATTTAACAGTTAATGCAGATGATTATACGATCATTGGTCGGGGATTACCAATTCATGTAGGTGGCTTGAGCAATAACTTCACCTATAAAAACTGGGATTTGAACGTGTTTTTGCAATGGAGCTACGGCAATAACATCATCAATGCCAATCGGTATGCTTTCGAAGGAGGAGTAGCAGCTAATGGATCTTTGAACCAGTTTGCATCTTACGCCAATCGCTGGACACCCGACAATACGACCAATGAAAATTTCAGGGCCGGCGGAATGTCTACAGCTAATTATTCCTCCAGAGTCGTGGAAGACGGATCTTATCTGCGATTGAAAACTGTCAAACTTGGTTATAGCTTTTCGCAAAAATTGTTAAGAAGGATAGGCATGTCGACGCTAAACCTCAATGTAGCTGCACAGAATATTTTAACCTTAACTGGGTATAAGGGGCTCGATCCTGAATCTTCTGCACGTCAGAGTAATTTAACGCCCGGCTTTGATTATGGTACATATCCGCAGGCCAGGGTAGTGACTCTGGGACTTAACGCAACTTTCTAATTTTAAACAAAACAAAATATGAAATATCTATATAGCTTTGTTATAGTGTTACTGCTAAGCATTACTACTTCTTGCAAAAAATATCTCGATACGACTCCAAATGATTTTTATTCTACTGTAAATTATTACGAAACACCAGCGCAGTTACAAACAGCATTAAATACTGTTTATAGTACTATTATGAACGGTAGAATGTTCGGATTGGTGTTGAATTTCAATTTTACCAGTACAACGGACGAGATGCTGCCAAATAGAAATCAATCTCAGGATAACAGGGGAATGCACTATTCCAACTGGACTGCTGGTCACGCTTACATCGCAACAACGTGGGAGTACCCTTACATTGCCATAAATTTGGCAAATAACCTGATTGATAATATCAATAAACCCGCTATGGATGAAACGCAACGTGGTTATATCAAAGGACAAGCTTTATTTTTGAGGGCTTATAACTACTTTGTACTCACTACCAATTTCGGAACGGTTCCCCTCGTTTTACACAGTCCAACCATCAATGAAGCCAATATTGCAGAGTCTTCGGTGGTAGAAGTATATCAGCAGATGGAAGCTGATTTAAAGGAAGCTGAAATTTTACTTGCCGGACGTACTTCTGCGTCATTGGGGTATAATGACGTAGTAACCGTCACTGCAGTACAGGCTATGTTGGCCAAACTCTACCTATATTGGGCAGGCTACCCCATAAAAGATACTTCAAAATATGAAGAATCGGTTACTTATGCTTCCAAAGTAGTAAACTCGGGTTTACATGCCCTAAATCCTGATTATAAACAAGTGTTCATTAATTTGTTTCAGGACAAATACGATCTGAAAGAAGATATTTTGGAGTGGGGATCAATTGGAGCTGCTGCAGGAGCAACCGCCAAATCGGGAAGTGATATTGGTAGCACCGTTGGTATTACCTCGACATTATCTACCAATACTTCCCCTATATATTCATATAATGCTGTAGGATGGATATGGGCGACCCGAAAACTATTTGATAGTTACGAAACTATTCCTACCAGCCAGTTAAGTTGGAAAGCTTCTCTTGATACACGAAGAGACTGGAATTGCGCCGATTTTTCATACAGTTATTCAATCGTAAATGGTGCCGAATCTAGAACGGCAACACCAGTTACAAATTTGTGGCAATTACGGTGTGGTAAATTTAGAAGAGAGTACGCGCCGATTGAGCAGAGAAACAATGGCACTTATGGCACCAATTGGCCTGCAATACGTTATGCAGATCTATTGCTGATGCGTGCGGAAGCCAACATTTTAAAGGCGAGCCCTGACTTGGCAGCAGCGAAAGCAGATATTGAAACAGTACGTCAGCGCGCATATGGAACAAAATATGGGAATATCTTAAAGGATATAACCGTAACACTTGGTGGTTCAGGATATTCTGCCACTGCACCGCCTGCAGTGACCATTAGTGGTGGAGGAGGCAGTGGGGCTACAGCGACAGCGGTAGTTTCAACGGCAGGAGTTGTTACTGGAATTCGGTTAACAAGCAGAGGAACCATCACAGCTTCGGGTCCGTATTTCACCAGCGCACCAACGATTACAATTGCAGCGCCTACCACTGGCACCAGAGCTACAGCGACTGCTACCATAACTAATGGTACAGAATATCTTTTGGCTTCTGGTCTAAGTCAATCTGGTTTGTTTGATATTTTGAAAGCGGAACGGATGCGCGAAATGTGTTACGAAGCTTCCCGAAGATACGACCTGGTTCGCTGGGGTAATTTCGTGAACGATATGATTGACTTCAGAACATACGGAAGTGCTAATGGAATAGGAGGAAATACCTATGCTTTGAGTTCGATTACAGGAATCGAATCCAGACATCTGCTGTTACCAAAACCTACCTACGAACTCAATCTAAACAAATTATTAAAACAGAATCCAGGCTATTAATATCGATAGGATAATGAAAAACTTAATCTACATAAGCTTTCTGTTAAGCACAGTTTTTTTTGCTTGCAAGAAGGAAATAACTGCCGAGATACCCACAGTTGAGTTCTCGCCACAAAACGCCAGAAGTATTAGTGGCGATACGCTAATATTTAAATTGGGGGATACTTGTAAATTTAATGTATCAGGTTATGCCGATAACATTACGCATTGGTCGGGTCTTGTTGGCAATAATTACGATAACAGAGATCGGACATCGGCATTAGGCAAGTTAATTTTAACCTTTAGCACAACCATGCAATTCGGCACCCAGGCCAATACTTTTAAAGTATTGGCAATTAAGAACCTCGCAAGCTTAGATTCTGCTACGGTGGTTAATGCAAACTGGACAGATATTACTTCCCGCACTACGCTGGCAACTAGTGCTACAGCAGTGAGTACCGGAAACGTAGATGTTACTGATTTAGTAAGCAGTGCTGATGATGTGCTATACCTTGCTTTTAAATATTCAGGTGTAACGGGTTCAACACAACGTACCTGGGTAATCAGCAACTACAGTCTTACCAATATTGGAAGTGATTTCAGTTATGTGCTGAGTAATCTGGCTAACGATGCTTCGTACTGGACGAGGTATGGTAACGTATGGACACCAGCTTCAGCGCGTTGGACTGCGACAAGTACAGCAATAACTATCGTCGGCGGTGCAGCCACCTTACCAACTAATACAAGCTGGATTGTTACCAAACCCCTTTATGTAGGAAGAATAACGCAGGATATCCCTACAGCTACGGTTAAAAATCTGGCAAGTGCTGCGGTTGCTTACTACGAATACAAATATGCTGCGGTAGGTACTTACAAATCAACTTTTGCCTATTACAGCAATACCAAGGATGATACAAAAGCGGCTACTAAAAACTTTTATATAAAAATTACCCAATAATTAACGTTCGGCCTCCCTGCAGCGGTTTTTGGTCTCTCTGCAGCGGAGGTTTTTTTTAAACGTTCTTTAGTTTCTGCAGATTACAAAATAAAAAATATTGAGGGCCTCCGTAATCAGGTTAGTAGTTGATGACGGTTGGCCCTTTTTTACTTCGAATCAATATTCTCTAACTAAATAATTAAATATGAAATTGAACCTAGTTATGACAAAATGTGTGCTGATTAGCGGCTTTGTCTTCAGTATTTTAATCTCGTGTAAGAAGTTCGATTTAACAGATGCTAACGCAGAAAATTTATTTTCTGATTCGCTGGCAGGCAATAAGCTCGCGGCCACGGCAGCCGCTGCAGCCTCAGGCATGCTAATTGAAAGTACCGCAGGGCCGGTAACCGCTGGTGAAATTGCATCATTTAAGTCGTATATGCTGGCGAGATCTTTTCCTGCCAATAATTGGAGTCCAACAAATGTTTGGGTTTATGGTCAGGGAGGCGCCGCCTTACAAGGCTTGGGTTTGATGTTTGAAGTGACAGAAGACAGGGTATTATTGGATCGTATGCTGCAATTTGCAGATAAGGCGATTACATGCCGAAACGATATTCTTCCGGCGGCAAGTGGTGGCCAACGTGTAATGTGGAATGGGAACATCGAACCAGTTTGGCCGAATACAGCTGATGGAAACCAGGCTGATGCGGCTCAAGGAGATATTGTAGGTCACATTGCTTATGCCGCTAAACTTATTCTCTCCCGTCCGGCACTTTGGAATCTTACCGTAGGAAGTGGGGATCCAAATGCCTACGGTGCAACCTATTATGCGCGGGCACTTACCTATGTGGCCCGATGTGAAGAAACAACGACATATATAAACGAATATATGGTTCGTTCATCAGATAATAAATTTTATTATCCTACACTTACAGGATGGACCTTTTTTCCGGGCGACGCAATGCCCTGGAACCAGCAGATGATGTTAAATAATGCTTTTCAGCGTCTCGCTGAGTGTCATCAGATTTTAGGAGATGCCCCATCGAAAGTAACCTATTATGACCAACTTGTGCAAACTTCTCTAAACTGGTTTTTAGCTACCTCTGTGTCGAAAACATCGGCTTCAGGCACTCCGGTATATTTTTGGAACTATGCAGTAACCTCGGTATCCACCTCACCCGAAGATACGGGACATGGCCGTTACGATGTTGGTGGATTTTTTCAGGCGTACCTAAGTGGAAGATATTCCTTACCACTGACAGCCGTTCAACGTTTTTCCAATACTGTTGTTGATGTTATGGCTCATAAAGAATCTCTTGGATGGCCAATTGCCGGCCGTATAGATGGTACCAACAGCAATGCCGGAGGATACAGTTTTCTTCACGAACGCTATCTTCCGATTGCCGTACGATATAATACTGATGAATGGGATTATCTCGTGAATGCTGATATTGCTTCTGGAGAGTATTCAACAAACGTATGGATGACCGCTCATATCCTTTCAGAAAAAAACTACCGTTATGTAAACGGCATCCAAAGTGGAGTAGTATTCTATCAAAACACTAACTATGCCGGAACAGCCAGTCAGTCCCTCCCTAAAGGGACTTACACTTTAGCTCAGCTCGCTGCGAAGGGCGTGCCAAACGACTGGGCTTCATCACTCCGCGTTCCCAGCGGATGGAAAGTAACTCTTTACCAGAGTGATAATTTCGCCGGTACATCATGGGTGCAAACAGCAGATAATGCCAGCCTTGTAGCTATTGGGGCGAACGACTCGATGAGCTCCTGTAAAATTGAATAGTTAATAATATTAAGAAAATAAACCGGGGCCTCCGTTATCAGGTTAGTTTTGATGACGGTTGGCCCTTTTTAAAACATGAAGAAGTTGGGGCCAGACCAGGCCCCGATAGCCTGCCTTACGAAATGGATATTTTGTTTAAGACAACTCTACAGGTTTCAAATACATGGGTGAAATTGGAAATCTGGTCTGAAAACAAAAAATAGGGATGAGTCCAATTCGTAACAGGTTTTGCAGCGCAGCGGTGGATGCCGCTGCGTTTTGCTTAGTTACTAAACCAAAAAATCATCAACAATTGGAATACAATAGATTAAATCTTGACAGAGATTTTATGAGGCATTTACAGACTGACAAACTACGCGCCTTCAATCATATCTTCAAATTTTCATGGATGCTGCTTTACAAAAAGGCAGTCTCAAAAGTAGGTTGTCCGGTTATTGCCAAAGATCTAGTACAGGATGCTTTTGTCGTGCTCTGGGGTAGAATGGATACGCTGGAGCAACAGCGTAGTGTAATCGCTCTTTTATATGCCATTCTGCGGAATAAAATATTCCATTTATACGAACATGAGCTGGTGAGGTTCAAATACGTCAATCAAACCGATTTTGCCGATAAAGAATTAACAGAAAGCGTGGAAGAGTTGTTCATTGCAAAAGAGCTGAAAGATTTGATTGAAACCAATATTAAGGGTTTACCGTTACGCATGCGAATGGTTTATCGGTTAAAGCGGGAGAAAGGACTTACTATAACTGAAATCGCTGAAAATATGTCGATCTCCGAACAAACCGTAAGAAACCAGTTGCATATGGCCTATACACGATTGCGAGGAAGCCTGGAACGCTATAAGCCAGCATAATAACCTCCCGCGCAAATCTGCAAATAGAAATTTAAAACGCCTATTTATAATTCTTCATCAATCCATTTAAAACGCTATTGCTGTCTGCAAATGATTTTGGTGTTTGTTTACCATACCATGAATCCTCCCAGTTGCCATACATCACATTGGGCAATACAATGAATTTCTTCCCGAACTGGCTTCGGTTTTCCTCTACCCATCGTTTTCGATCCTGCTCTGCATGATTGTCGAACAGGCCTGAAAAGTCGCCAAGGTTATCACCCAGAAGCAATCCGATTTCATAATCGGCCGCTATCTTCTCACGGCGTGCTACTTTTGAGGAAGTCGTCTCCAGCAATAACAGATGTTCCTCATCGGCGTTTGGAAAGCCAAATTTCTTCAGGTTTTCAATCGTCGCCGCCTTGTCCTGAAGAATTCTGTTGGTGACATAATAAACGGTTGCTCCTTTTGATGCCGCATACTTAAAGAATGAGGGGGCGCCCGGAACCGAGTCAGCCCGTACCTGCTTAGTCCACTGTACCCATGTTGAATCAGAATAATTTGCTTTAGCAAAGGCCTGATGAATGTAGTAGGGACTGTTATCCAATACCGTTTCATCAATGTCGGTCACAACAGCAAGTGGTTTTCCGAATGGCTTCCTCTCGAGTGCATCAAAGCTTAACCGGGCAAAGTTATAGGCCTGAAAAGACAGCGCGCGGTATTCTGCCGCCCGTTGTTGCCATAGGGCACCCCAGGCTGGTGCCTCGGGCATGAGCTGCAGCTGGTCTTTTTGCTGCTGGGTATTCATTTTGCACGATAACACAGATACCGTGGTCATTGCGAGTAATGTTATAGTTTTTTTCATTGTTATAATAAAAGTGGTCGTTCATCATCCTTAAGATTTACCCCGCTGAGTTTAAGCTGTAAGGAGCGCAGTACCAGATCTCTTAGTTTTTCTGCCGCCACATCAGATGGGAGGCCTAGGTCGCGGATATTGGAAATGCAGTTTCTTTTTTCATCAGTATAACCGGGTTGCGGCATGTAGGTTATGTATGCGCCCAGGCTGTCGTAAGCACTTAGTCCCGGTCTTTCCCCAATCAGAATCACCGATAAACGGGCACTGAGGTGGTGGGCAATTTCATCTGCAATGGCCACTCTGGCTTGTTTGGCCAGTACAACAGGGGTAAAGGTAAAACCCTTGCTACTCAGCGACTCCATGAACAATGAAGTTACTTTTACTGCATTTTCATTTACAGCGAAGGCCGAAAGTCCGTCGGCAATCACGATACAGATATCTTTTTGAATACTTCTTTTATTTTGAAGTAATGCAGTGGAGTTGGCACTGAGTTTACGGCCGAAATCCGGGCGTTGCAGATAGGTCGTCCGGTCGGTTGCGCCGCTTTCCACCAGTACATGTGTGATACCCAGACCATCAAGCGCGTTTTCGATAGCGTTGACGTCCATATCCGAATACACCGCATCCTGTGCATGCGCGTGGGCAAGTTTGAATTTCAGCGATTCGCTTAGTGGCAGCGATACACCCGTCCTACCAAGTGCAATACGTGCCGCAGTGAAAAGCCGCAACTCTTCCCAAAGATCCTTTATGGCAATTTCGTTTGTTTTTTCTAGCATAAACCCAATATGGTTGAGGTTAATTCCTGGAGTTGCCTGGCTGAAGTGTGGGCCTTCGGACCGTTTGCATCAAATAATCCCTGATGTTGCAACCAACGGTCAAATTCCGGCGCGGGACGTTTATTCAGGATTTTACGAATGTACATGGCATCGTGAAATGAGGTCGACTGATAATTCAGCATGATATCATCTGCACCCGGAACACCGATAATGAAATTAATTCCCGCAACACCAAGCAAGGTAAGGAGGTTATCCATATCGTCCTGGTCTGCTGCCGCATGATTGGTATAGCAAATATCCATACCCATGGGCAGGCCCATCAGCTTGCCGCAAAAGTGGTCTTCCAGGGCTGCTCTTGTAATTTGCTTTCCATCAAAAAGGTACTCAGGTCCGATAAAACCGACTACCGAATTGATCAAAAGGGGATCAAAGCGGCGTGCCACGGCATACGACCGTACCTCGCAGGTCTGCTGGTCAACCCCAAAGTGAGCATTGGCGGAGAGTGCGCTACCCTGGCCCGATTCAAAATACATTACCTGCTTACCAACAGTACCGCGGTTTAATGAAAGTGCCGCCTCATGTGCCTCTTCCAGTATCGACAGGTTAATGCCGAAACTCGAATTGGCTTTCTCTGTGCCGGCAATCGACTGAAATACCAGATCAACAGGAACACCCTGTTCAATTAGTTGAATGCTGGTGGTAACGTGCGTAAGCACACAACTTTGCACCGGCATATCAAACTGTAGTCTAAGGCGGTCGAGCATATGAATAATTTCTGCAATTTTATGCGGGTTGTCGGTTGCCGGATTAATGCCAATCACCGCATCTCCGGCGCCATACATTAAACCATCGATCACCCCGGCCGCAATGCCCCTTAAATCATCGAGGGGGTGGTTAGGCTGTAGCCTGACGGACAAGTGTCCTTTGAGGCCAATGGTGTTTCTAAAGCGGGTAACCACTTCCAGTTTCTTCGCTGCCAATATCAGGTCCTGGTTTCGCATGAGTTTCGAAACTGCTGAAACCATTTCGGCCGTGAGCCCTTTTGATATCGATTCTATGGCAGCTGCACTCGCCTCATCACTCAGTAACCAGTCGCGCAGTGCGCCCACGGTAAAGTGTTTAATAGCAGCGAAAGATTGCTGATCTTGCCCGTCGATAATCAACCGCGTGATTTCGTCGCTTTCATAGGGCACAAAATCTTCGTTCAGAAAGTTGACAAGTGGAACATCTGCCAGTGCAATCTGCGCAGCAATACGTTCTTCGGCACTTGCAGCAGCAAGCCCGGCTAATACATCACCCGATCGTAGCGGGCTCGCCTTGGCCAGCAATAACCTGAGATTTTCAAACTCATATACATAATTACCGATGGTAAACTTATAACTCATGTTGATGATGATTTTCTGCTTCTTCTATGCCTATGGAGTTGTTGGCCATTTTCTTTGAGATCATTAATACAGCAAAACAAATCACCAGCCCGATCAGGAATATACAAGAAAGTTCCGGATAACCATAAACCATAGATACCAGTGTTATGGCGGCAAGGGTAAGTGCTATAGCCGGGAAATAAGGGTAGAATGGCGCCCGGAAAGGGCGGTTCATATCCGGCTCGCTTTTCCGCAGCTTAAATAAACTAAGCATACTGATGATGTACACCACAACCGCTCCAATGGTGGAAAGAATCACCAGTTTTCCGGTGTCGAAAAACATAAGGGCAGAAATACCCAGTGCAGTTCCTAGAAACAGCGCCACATATGGAGTTTTGCGTTTCCGGCTTACCCAGCTCAGGGCTTTGGGAAGGTAACCCGCCCGCGAAAGGGCGAAAATTTGTCGCGAATAGCTGATGATAATGCCATGGAAAGATGCGATTAGTCCGAATAATCCCACTCCGGCAAAAAGACGCGTAATTTTGCTATCCCTGCCCAGTATAATGCCCAAAGATTCAGGTAAAGGGTAATCGAGGTTGTCGAGTTCCTGCCATGGCGCAATTCCGCCCACACAAATCATCACTGCAAAAGCCAGGATAATTAAAGTGATCAAAGCGGAAATGTATCCGCGTGCGATGGCTTTGTTCCCATCTTTAACTTCTTCCGCAACCATGGCAATGCCTTCCAGGCAAACGAATAGCCAGATGGCAAAGGGTAAGGCACTGAAAACGCCGCCGAAACCGAATGGGAGAGGGTTATGCATAAACGTCTGCATCTTAAAATGCGGTGCGGCAATAACGATGAAAATCAGTAACTCCGCAATAGCAAGTACCGTCATTACTAATGAGAACCAGGCTGCTTCTTTCAACCCCAATAAGTTGATGCCGGTAAACACGAGAAACGAAGCGATGGATACGGCCAGTGCAGGGCATGATGGATATAGGAAATGAATGTAACTGCCTAAAGCCATGGATATAGCAGGGGCGGCGAACAGAAACTCCACCAGGGTAGCATAACCGGCAATTAATCCGCCTTTAACGCCAAAAGCCCTCAAAGAATAAGAAAACGGTCCGCCGGCAGATGGAATAGCTGTCGACAGTTCGGTAAAACTGAAAATAAAAGTGATGTAGAGGATACTGATAATCACGGTAGCTAAAAGTAAACCCACCGTGCCGGCCACACCCCAGCCATAGTTCCAGCCAAAATAGTCTCCTGAAATAACCAGTCCAACGCCAATGGCCCAGAGGTGTGTAGCACTAAGTGTTTTTTTTAATGTTTGAGAATCTTTCACAAATGTTTGTTTTTTTGATGTTGATTACCGGTGTTTGTTGTCTCGCCTTTAAGTTAAGGCTTTTAAAATAAATAGTTCGCTAAAATATTTTCTAATTTCATTAATTAGGGGTTGTAATTCTCTCTATTTTGGGTGAAAATTGAGTCGTTTTTTAGAAGAATCATTCAATGCTGGGAATATTTGGATGATTATTTTCTTTCGAATTGGTTTTTACCCCATAATGCTTTGGATTTTCACCCATTGTTATTCTTATCATGGTTTAAGTTTGTTGGAGTTATAATCATTTAATCACTAAATCTCTAAATCATGAAAACAACCTTTTTCCCAGCTCTGTTGGCTGCGACAGTCATTGTTTCCGGAGGGATCTTTGTTAGTTGTGCCAACAAAGACGACATCCCCGAACCCATCCCTGCACGGGCCACCCCCAAAGCAACATCGCGTACTTTGTTATGGGATGGGGCAGCCTCAGGCGGAACCAGTATATTTAAACAGATTCAGTTTCAGGATGCAGCCGGTAATTACGGCTCTACAAACGGGTCGTCAGTAACTGCTGTAACTGATGCCAATGAAGGAACAGTGTGGAAGATACATAAAGACGATCTCGACAGACGATGTGAAGCACTCGGTGCGGCAGGGGTAGTGCCTTCCGTCGGCCAAACCTATTTTGTTGGTTTTAAGTTCAAGCTGCCACAAACTCCGGCAGCCGGACAAACAGGTAGTGTTTTCACCATGATGCAATGGAAAACCGCCGGAACACCCAATACCCAGAATTACCCCTTTCTGCTGGTTTACAACAGCGGACGCGTGAAACTGGAATTTTATCCGGATCTGACATCGACAACGTTGCTTTATACACATAGCGTGGTGGCAAACACTTGGTACAGTATCGTACTTAAAGTTACCGTGGGCAATACTGCAAGCACCGGAAATATTCAGGTTTACTGGGGCGACGATGCAACGGCCGAAACTTTAGAAACAGGTAGTACCAGTTTCACCGGCAAAACCTTTGATGGGACTTCAATTGACCCGAAATGGGGTTACTATAGGGATACAGGTGCAGATGGAGACATCTACTTTTCACGCCTGAAAATCGGAAGCACCTATAATGATGTTAAGCCTTATTAAAATGTAAAGGCTCTGCGGAGCCTTTACATTTTTTACAACTTCTGATTGTTTGAAATTTGTAATGAATTCTTTGAAATCCGTAATGTTTTCCTAACAATTGACCTTTACCTTTGTTAAGGTAATTACAACAATCAAAAATATGACAACAACAAAAGGATATGCAGCTCAAAGCCCGGAAACCGACCTGGCGCCCTGGAATTTTGAGAGAAGAGAAGTCGGCCCTCACGATGTACAGTTCGAAATTCTGTTTTGCGGCGTTTGCCACTCCGACCTTCACCAGATTAAAAACGACTGGTTCCCGGGGATCTTTCCGATGGTGCCCGGCCATGAAATTGTTGGCCGCGTAGTAAAGGTAGGCGATCACGTCAAAAACTTTAAAGTGGGCGACCTGGCTGGTACAGGTTGTATGGTAGATTCCTGCCAGGTTTGCGAAAACTGTAAACAGGATCTGGAGCAATACTGCCTGGAAGGGAATACCCAAACGTACAACGGACTGGAAAGAGACGGAAAAACACCAACTTATGGTGGTTATTCGGATAGCATCGTAGTAAGGGAAGAATTTGTATTGAAAATTAAAGAGGGTGTAGATTTAGCTGCGGTTGCGCCATTGTTATGTGCCGGAATCACCACTTACTCGCCATTACGCCACTGGAAAGTGGGCAAAGGACATAAGCTTGCGGTATTAGGTTTAGGTGGCTTAGGACACATGGCCGTTAAATTCGGTGTGGCCTTCGGTGCGGAAGTAACTGTATTGAGTACTTCGCCCAAAAAAGAGGAAGATGCGAAGAAACTGGGTGCACATCATTTTGTGGTGACCACTGATCCGGCTCAGGTAGAAGCTGCCAAAGGTAGTTTCGATTTTATCCTGGATACGGTTTCTGCAGAGCACGATTTCAATATGTACCTTTCACTATTAAGAACCAACGGAACACACATCTGTGTAGGCGTACCACCTAAACCGGCAGAAATTGCTGCATTCAGTTTATTGGGTGGAAGAAAGAGCCTTGCGGGTTCTGGAATCGGTGGTATTAAAGAAACACAGGAAATGTTAGATTTCTGTGCGGAGAACAATATCGTGTCAGATATCGAAATGATCGATATGAAAGACATTCATACTGCCTACAAACGTATGGAAAAAGGTGATGTGCGTTACAGATTTGTAATTGACATGGCTACTTTATAATCGCTATTACATTACGGAAAAGGGCTTTGTTGTAAAAAACGAAGCCCTTTTTTATTGCGCCTTTTGCAGATAGAAAGCATTCCTGAATGAAAATCTTTTGCTATCTTCGTTAATCGTCACACTGACGTTTAAACTAACCAGATCATTACCTTTATCTCCGATAACGAATCATTAATACGCTGATGCGCCATGAATAATACCATAAAAAAAGGCATCCTGTTTCTTTTCACGGCTTCGCTTAGCCTGAACGCTGCGGCCCAGAAAAGTATCAGGGCATTTAAGCTTACTGACGTCAGGCTAATGGAGAGTCCTTTTCTTAAAGCCGAACTGACTGATAAAGCCTATATGCTTTCCCTCAATCCCGACCGGTTACTGGCGCCTTATCTGAAAGAATCCGGATTGACGCCCAAAGCCACTTCCTATGGCAATTGGGAGAATACTGGTTTGGATGGCCATATTGGTGGGCATTACGTTTCGGCACTGGCTTTAATGTATGCCGCTACGGGTGATGCAAAAGTGGAAGAGCGGCTGGATTACATGATCGGTGAGCTGAAAAAGTGCCAGGACAAAAATGGAAACGGATACTTATCAGGTGTACCTGGAGGAAAGGAGATCTGGAAACAGATCAAAGCGGGTCACATCAAAGCATCCAGCTTTTCACTCAACGACAAATGGGTGCCACTTTACAACATTCATAAGATTTATGCAGGCCTCTACGATGCTTATGCCGTCGCAGGTAATCAGCAGGCCAAGCAAATGCTGGTTAAACTAACAGATTGGTGCGTGGACCTGGTTTCCAATCTTTCGGATCAGCAGATTCAGGAACTTTTGAAAAGTGAGCACGGGGGATTAAATGAAATATTTGCCGATGTATATACATTCACCACCGATAAAAAGTATTTAAAGCTGGCCAGACAGTTTTCAGATCAGTCGATCCTGAAACCGTTGTTAAATAGTAAGGACGCGTTAAACGGTTTGCATGCCAACACCCAGATCCCGAAAGTAATCGGTTTTGAGCAGGTTGCCCTGGCCGACCGCGATACCGCCTGGGCCAACGCGGCAGATTTCTTCTGGAAAACAGTAGTACAACACCGCACGGTTGCCATTGGTGGTAACAGCGTAAGGGAACATTTCCATCCGGCAAACGACTTTTCTTCCATGCTCGAATCTCGCGAAGGCCCTGAAACCTGCAACTCTTATAATATGCTGAAGCTGACCAAGCAATTGTTCTTGTCAGCACCTTCAACTGAATACCTCGATTATTACGAGCGGACTCTTTATAACCATATCCTTTCTTCACAGCGGGAAAAAGGAGGTTTTGTTTACTTTACGCCCATGCGTCCCGGACATTATCGTACCTATTCTGCCCCGCAACAAAGCTTTTGGTGTTGCGTAGGCTCAGGCCTGGAAAACCATGGGAAGTATGGGGAACTGATCTATGCCCACGACGACCAGAATTTATATGTCAACTTATTTATTCCTTCAAAATTAAACTGGAAAGAGAAAGGCATTACGTTGGTGCAGGAAACCAGCTTTCCGAATACGGAATTCACTACCTTGAAACTTGCCTTCACAGGCCGAAAAAAGTTTGCCATCCGTTTACGCCATCCGTCATGGCTGGAGAATGGGAAAATGCAGATTACCGTAAACGGAAAGCCGCAGACGGCGAAAGATCTTGGAAATGGTTATGTCAGCATCGACAGGCTTTGGTCGGGCGGTGATGCGATAGAGGTAAACCTGCCGATGCAGACCCGCACGGAGTTTATGCCCGACGGATCAGATTGGGTGGCTTTTGTACATGGTCCCATTGTTCTGGCGGCCGAACTGGATACTTTGGGACAACCTAACCTGACTGGCGACAACAGTAGAATGGGACATATTGCTTCAGGACCGCTATTTTCGCTTAGCGAAGCACCTCTGGTTTCGGGCAACAAAGCCGATCTGGCTGCCAGCCTCAAAGCCAGTGGGAAGGAGCCCCTTACCTTTACTGCCGAAAATGCCATTTATCAGCAGAAATATAAAAATTTAAAACTGGTACCTTTCTCCAGTCTGGCTGAAAAACGTTACGTCGTGTACTTTCCCTACGCTTCAACAGCGAACTTACCCGAAAGAGCCAAAGCGATTCAGCTGGCAGAAACGGAAAAAATGAAACTGGAAAATGAAACGATCGATGTAATCAATACCGGAGAGCAGCAACCTGAATCTGACCATGGTTTCAAAGGCGAGAAAACAGAAACGGGTACCTTTCAGGACCGCCATTATAGAAACGGAACCGGATGGTTTGCTTATACACTGAAGAATAAAGACTTCAAAGGCAAAAAGATTAGGCTTACGCTTTATGGAAAGGAAAAAAACCGAAGCTTTTCTTTACTCGTGAATGGCACGGTGATTCAGCAGATTAAGCTCGATGGGAGCAGGGGAAATTTGTTCTACACGCAGGATTTTGAAATCCCTTCAGCTAGTTTAACCAGTAATCTGGAATTGAAATTTCAGGCAGATGAAGGCTCAGCCATTCCGGGGATTTATGAAGTACGGTTAGTGAAGTAAAATTGTCCCTCAGGCCAACCAGCGCTGAGGGACAAAATATTATTTAACCGCTTTAACTCCTTCACTTGTCATTATAATCCGTTTGATACTGCCATCCTTGTTATAGTACAAATCATCAATACAAACCGATCGGCGGTAGCTTCCGCCATCCGTATTGATCGATCCGTTATGGTAAATGAAATAGGATTTGCCTTTAAAATCAATAACGGCCTGATGGTTGGTATTGGAGTTTCCGGCAACTTCATTTAAAATGCCCTTATAGGTCCATGGGCCATTTACATTTTTGCTCATTGCATATACAATCTTCTCCGGAAATCCGGAAGCGTAAGAAAGGTAATACCAGCCCTTGCGTTTGTGGATCCATGGAGCCTCCGTAAACTCAGGAACATCGACCACCTGAATCGGGCCATCAAGTTCGATCATGTTCTTTTTCAGTTTAGCATAATAACAGCGCTGGTTGCCCCAGAATAAATAGGCCTGACCATCATCATCAATGATGACGGTAGGATCGATGTCATCCCAGCTGATTTTTACGGCTGTGGTCATATCGTTTGTAATCAGTGCTTTTCCAAGGGCATCTTTAAAAGGACCGCGTGGGTTATCTGCAACCGCCACACCAATCGACTTACCATGGATAGACCCATGCGAAATGGCCACATACCAGTAAAATTTACCATCGCGTTCAATCACCTGCGATGCCCAGGCATCGTCGCTTGCCCATGCAAAGCTTTTTGCATTTAAAGGCGATGGATGTTCTTTCCAGTTCACCATGTCTGCAGAGGAATAGCATAACCATTCATGCATTTCATAGCGTTCTTTGCTTTTCGGCGGAACATCGTGGCCCGTGTATAAATAAACCGAATCACCATATACAAATGCAGCCGGATCGGCAGTGTATTTATCCGTGATGATGGGGTTGCCTTTTGCGATAATGATTTTCTGCTGGGCCTGTAAAGAAAGGACACAGCTTGAAATGCCTAAAATCGATAAGATCAGCTTCTTCATATTATTGTGTTTGTAATTTGGCCAGCTCTTTTTTAGTAATGGTCAGGATAGTGCCGTGTCTTAGTCCTTTCGGCAATGAAATCTGATCCGATACATCTTTCCACTCTTTTAAATCGGATGAGACAATCGCCCCGTAACGGTGATCCCGGTATTTGTCGAAATATACCATCCAGTCTCTACCTATCCGGAGTGTGGTGGGTCCTTCAGCCCAGTATTGCCCGGTAATGGGTTCGCTGGCTTTGGTATAGGGACCTGTCAACTCATCCGACCAGGCGATTTTTAAATTCTTTTGTGCAGGTTCGCGGGTTTCATCTTTCAGGAACATCACGAACTGTTTGCCGTTCTTTATAATAGTGGCATCAATCACGTTGAAACCAGGATCGTAAAGTAATTTGGTATCAGAAAAGGTTTTAAAGTCTTTGGTCGTTACATAGTACATCCGGTGGTTATAGCCATCTTCCAGCGCTGAAGCCGTTTCGGTAAATTTGCCGGTAATGGTACTGGCCCAGTAAATCATATACGTTTTGGTTTTGGCGTCGTAAGTAATTTCAGGTGCCCAGGTATTTCTGGCACCGTCCTCTTTTGCCATTACCGGTAAAAACTCTTGTTCGCTCCAGTTGATAAGGTCTTTGGAACTGGCATAGCCAATTCCTTTATCTTTCCAGCTCACGGTCCACACCATGTGAAATAATCCGTCGGCGCCGCGAATGATGCAGGGGTCTCGCATCAGCTTATCCTTGCTTACGGTGGGTTTCAAAAAGGATGAATCGTTTTTGAGTGCTTTCCATTCATAGGCATCGGTACTGTAGGCCAGATGCAGCCCATCCTGTCCGTTGTTTTTAAAGTAGGCAAACAGGTAAACGCTGTTTTTTTGTGCTATAGCGGTCAGGCAAAAGCCAGATAGCAGTAGGAATATGCAGATTAGCTTTTTCATCAATAATGCATTATTTGAGTTCCAGTACAACAACAGATTGCGCCGGGAGCTCTACTTTCAGGTTGTTTCCTGATTTTTTCGCGCCGCTGAATTTGGTGATGTGCACTTTATTGGCCTCGGTAAAGGAATTGACATCAGTCAGCTTTGCTGAAGTCAGTATTTGTCCGCTTACGGTTTTCCATTTCAGTTCGCCCAATTCGGTATCCAGGGAAATTTTGTGCTTAGGATCGAGGTTAACCAGCGAAATGTGAACGGCGCCAGTCGAATCCTGAGAAGCCGAAACATTAAGGGAAGGGATTTTTTTGTCTCCTAAAGTATAATCCGGACTGCTGAAACTAATCGGCAGGTATTTGGCATCCATATGTACTTTGTACAAATCGAAAACGTGGTAAGTAGGGGTAAGCACCATCTTATCTTTTTCAGTTAGAATAACAGCCTGCAAAACATTTACGGTTTGGGCCAGGTTAGCCATCCGAACCCGGTCGGAGTGGTTATTGAAAATGTTCAGGGTAGTGCCTGCAATCAAGGCATCGCGTAAACTGTTCTGCTGATACAGAAATCCCGGATTGGTGCCGGGTTCTACATCAGTCCAGATGCCCCATTCATCCACAATCAAAGCCACTTTCTTTTTTGGATCATATTTATCCATAATGGCCGAATGTTTAGTTACGATTTCTTCCATGCGCAAACAGTTTTTCATGGTGTTGAAATACTGCTCTTCATCAAACTGGGTGGCAGAACCTTTGCTTTTCCAGTTTCCTGTAGGAAGTGTGTAGTAGTGAAGCGTTAAGCCCCACATGCGGCCGGCACCGATGTTTTTCATGCAGGTTTCTGTCCAGCGATAATCATCAGCATTCGCGCCACTCGCAATTCTTTTTAGAGGCGCCCCGGCATAGTCGCGGGCATAAGTGGCATACCTTCGGTATAAATCGCTGTAATATTCGGGTGTCATGTTTCCTCCACATCCCCAGCTTTCGTTTCCTACTCCCCAGAAGGAAACCTTCCAGGGTTTTTCCATCCCGTTTTGTTTCCTGATGGCGGTCATCGGACTGGTACCGTCGAAATTCAGGTATTCTACCCACTTCGCCATTTCTTCTACCGTTCCGCTCCCTACGTTTCCGGCGATATAAGGTTCGCAGTTTAACATTTGGCACAGTTCCAGGAACTCATGTGTACCAAAGCTATTGTCTTCAGTTACGCCGCCCCAGTTGGTATTGATCATTTTCGGGCGTTGATTTCTTGGCCCGATTCCATCCCTCCAGTGGTATTCATCTGCAAAGCAACCACCCGGCCAGCGCAGGTTGGGTACTTTGATTTTTTTCAGGGCCTCCACTACATCCAGTCTGATCCTGCCTTTATTAGGGATAGCAGAATTTTCATCCACCCAGAATCCATCGTAAATGCAACGACCAAGGTGTTCGGAAAAATGCCCGTAAATGTGCTTGCTTACTGTTTGTTCTCCGGCAGCTTTAATGCTCAGCACAGTAGTCTGCGCATCCGCCAGCAATCCACTGCAAAGCAGCGAAAGGGAGAGGACTAATTTTTTTATCATATGGTTTATTGGTATGTGGTTCGTTTTTTAATTCAGCAGTATTCTGATCACATTAAATGAATAAGGCTTCAGGTCCATATTCAGTTTTTTGCCTTTTAAAGCCACTGCCGATAATTTCGGACTCACCGCCTTGGGCTGATCGAATGAGTTAAGCTGATCAAGATTGGAATTGGCCAGTTCTTCCAGTGTACCTTTGCTTTTCAGTCTGGTTTGGCCATCAAGTGCAAAATCAACCGCTTTATGCTGATTTGAATTATTCGCGATTTTAATGATCAGCTCCTTCTTGTTTTTATCCAGTACAGAGGAGGCATACAAGCCGTCTTGTCCGGTAATGTTTTTGTCATCCAGTGTAATGGAAACCACATCCGTTCCCCGGTTGGTGGTGAATAGCTTCTGAACATAGTAATCGGGTGTACCGTACACATTTAGGTTATCTACCCAGATCATATCCGGAGCCCATTGCCAGCCATCAATATGGGCAAACAAAGGGGCATAGGATGCCATTTGAACCACATCGGCATTGCGCTCTAAGCCTGTCATTAATGAAGCTGCCGCCAGCGCACTTTCCCAGTTGTTGCGGTTGCTACCCACATGGTTTTTATCCGCGTGTACAGCATATTCGCCTACAAATACTTTCGATTCATTTCTTGGATAGTTATCATAACGGCCTGCATTTTTCAAAAACCAGTCGGCCGGACGATAGTAATGTTCATCGATAAAATCAGCCTTGTTTGCTCTTAGTGAGGTGTTCAGCAAGTTGAACCGATCGCCTTCAGGATCGGTGCCGGAGCTATTGATAATTTTAAAATCAGGATATTTTGCTTTGATGGCTTTGGTGAAAATAGCCAGACGCTCCAGGTATTGCGGTCCCCAGTTTTCGTTTCCAACACCCATCATTTTCAGGTTGAAGGGTTTTGGGTGCCCAAGCTCAGCACGCTTTTTACCCCAGGTGGTATTCACATCGCCGTTCGCAAACTCAATGAGGTCGAGCGCATCCTGCACATAAGGACCAAGCTCATCGAGTGCAACTACTTCGGCCGTGTTAAACTGGCAGGCCATCCCACAATTTAAAATGGGCAAGGCATCGGCACCAATATCTTCGGAGAGCTGAAAATATTCAAAAAATCCAAGCCCGAATGTCTGGTAATAATCGGGTGCCGAACGGTAAGAGAATTCTGTATTCCACCTGTTGATCATTAGTTTTCGGTCTTCAATAGGACCAATCGTATTTTTCCACTGATAGCGGTTAGCCAGGTCGGTTCCCTCTACAATACAGCCTCCTGGAAAACGGATAAATCCAGGTTTCATGTCGGCAAGTAGCTGAACCATATCCGCCCGTAAACCTTGTGGACGGTTTTTCCAGGTATCGCCCGGAAATAAAGAAATCATATCCAGATCAACCTTTCCTTTTCCCTGAAACAGGATGGAGAACTTAGCCTTCGGATTGGTTTCGGTTGCCACAAAGCTGGCCGTTTGTTTTTGCCAGTCCTTTCCCTGCCCGGTAAAGGTAACTGCACCCTGACCGATAATTTTCTGCTCTGGATCTTTAAGCAAAAGCACCATCTTTACTCCAGGCTCCAACTGACGGTACATAACAGAAAAATCGTAACGCACACCCTTTTTCACGCCAATCCCTTTAAAGCCTTCGTTAATCAGTTCAAAATCGTCTGTAAGCTTGCTAACCTGTAAATAGCGTGGATTGGTAGTGTTTTCTTCCTTACGGTTTACCACCAGCACTTCACCTTCCTGCGGTCTCTTTCTCGAAACCGTCCAGCCCATTAAGGGTTTAGCAAATTCAAAGGATCTGTTTTTGATCAGTTCGGCATAAATCCCGCCGTCAGCGCCAAAGTTAATGTCTTCAAAAAATACACCCCACATGTTGGGTTGAACTTTGGCAATTGGCTGATCCAGCTTAACTTTGATGATTTTTGCTTCCTGAGCCTGGAGAAGGGAAGGGAATGTAAGCACGCTCAAACTGCAGGCCAGGCCTGTAAACAGCACACTTATGAATGGTCGGTTTAATTTCATTAAGTTTTAATATTTGGTCGATACTATTTGTAAAAGTAAAATATTTAAGAGAATAAACGTCATCTGTACGATTATTTATTTGTAATAAATTTATATACAATATTATCCTGCGCCAGCTCCTCTTTCAGGATACCACAGGACGCCAATTGTTGATTTTTTACTAAGTTAGCGGGCTGGCGGGTATTAAACGAGAAATATTATGCCTGTTAGTAACCAGATATTATCCAAGAGTATGAAAGTTAAGATCAGTTTTTTTCTATTGGTATTGTTATACAATATTGCGGCCATGGCGCAGACCACAACCCCGGATTGGGTAGCAAAAGTTGGCAACAGAAATACAAAGTATAAAAGTACCACCTTCCAGGCCGGCAAGTACGGCACTTTGGGTGATGGAAAAACCCTGAATACCGAAGCCATACAAAAGGCAATCGACGATTGTGCCGCCAAAGGTGGAGGGATCGTAACTTTTAAACCTGGCAAATATCTTACCGGATCGCTGTTTATAAAAAAGGGGGTAAACCTGAATATCGGAACAGGTGTGGAAATACTGGGCAGCCAGGATATTAAAGATTACCCTGAAATTGATACCAGGGTGGCGGGAATTGAAATGAAGTGGCCGGCTGCATTGATTAATATTATCGGTCAGCAAAGCGCATCCATTTCAGGTAGCGGCCTGATTAATGCACAGGGAAAAGTTTTCTGGGATTACTACTGGAAGCTGAGAAAAGAATATGAACCCAAAGGCCTGCGGTGGATAGTGGACTACGATGCCAAACGCCCCAGAACAATCCTGATTGCAGAATCTTCAGATATCGTGTTAAAGGAGGTAAATATTCAACAAGCCGGATTCTGGACGGTTCAGGTACTGTATTCATCTTATGTAACGGTGGATAAAGTCACCATCAGAAATAATGTAGACGGGCACGGGCCAAGCACCGATGGGATTGACATAGATTCTTCCACATGGGTGTTGGTTCAGAATTGCGACATTGATTGTAATGACGACAATTTCTGCTTAAAGGCGGGCCGCGACTGGGATGGTCTGCGAGTGAATAAGCCAACAGAATATGTGGTGATCAGAAACAGTATTGCCCGTAAAGGCGCCGGATTGCTTACCCTCGGCAGCGAAACTTCAGGCGGCATCCGCCATGTATGGGCAACAGATTTAACAGGTTATGATACCGGAAATGCACTGAATATTAAGTCGGCCACCATCAGGGGCGGCACCGTGGAAGATGTTTATTTCCGCAACATCATTATGCATGGCGTTGGAAATGTATTGCAGGTCAACCCAAACTGGAATCCCGCTTATAGCTATTCTACCTTACCGCCCGCATACAACATCAATGAAGTTCCTTTACACTGGAAAAAGATGCTTACCCATGTCGAACCAAAGGAGAAAGGCATTCCTAAAATCCAAAACATCAATTTGTTTAACATCAAGGCAACGGGTGCAAAGAAAGCCATCAATGCCATTGGCTTAGCGGAATCCACGCTTAAAAACTTCAGCTTATCGCAGCTGGTTATAGCAACCGCAAACGCCGGAGCACTTGATTTTTGCGCAGGCTGGAAATTCTACGATGTTAACATCAAAGCAGCAGATGGAAAAGCATTAAGCGTAACGAATTCAACGGACATAAAACTCCCTTAATGGTAACTTTTACATAGATGTTCGGTCACTGTACATGCACCAGGCGGGTTATAATTGGACTGTATGATCTTAACCTTCCAATTGCAGTATACCACAGGATGCGCGTTAAAAATTTACTCTTTAAATTGGCCATTGATCAATCCTTTTCCCAAAAGTAAGATCAAACTAACCAATTAAATTTATGAGATCCATTGTTATTTATCAATTTTTGTTGATGATCAGCTTATATATAGCAATGTACCGGCCTGAAAAAACTGGACTTTTAAAAGCAATTCAGTTTAAAACCAAAACCGAACGCAATGAAGATGAATAAACTATGTCTTTTTGCTTTGATGATACAGTGTGCGCTTTATGCTGTTGCACAACAGAACCCTAAACCGGCAACTGCTGCACCACAAACCATGAAATTGTTTTTTGAGAAGGTTTACCTGCAAACCGACCGGAGTTATTACAACACGGGTGAAGACCTGTGGTTTAGTGCTTACCTTAGCAATGCCAAAAGTACCAGTTTAACCTCAACCAGTAACAACTTGTACGTAGAGCTGATCTCGGCAAAAGCCGGCATGATCGACAACAAGATCATCCGGCTCGATAAGGGGCTGGGTAAAGGGGACTTCAAATTAAAGGATTCTATCCCATCAGGATGGTATAACATCCGTGCTTATACCAACTGGATGAGGAACTTCGGTGATGACTTTATCTTTCAAAAACGCATTTACATCAGCAACAACCTGGCTGAAAACGCCAGCTATACTACCCGAACGGCCGGTCAGACCGCCACTGCTGAAAAACCAGTCAAATCAATAGCCTTTTTCCCTGAAGGGGGTGCACTGGTAGAAGGGCTTACCAGTATCGTTGCGTTTAAAACCAACGACCAGTCGGGCAATGGAATAAAAGCCAGAGGAAGTGTAATTTCCTCAAAAGGAGATACCATCACCAGTTTTCAGTGTACTGATGCCGGCCTCGGGATATTTGCATTCGCCCCAAAAGCAGGTGAAACTTATCAGGTATCAGGATATTATGGTACAGAGAAATTCACCTCAGCATTGCCTGCGATCTTAAAAAAAGGTATGGTGTTGCATGTGGTAAGCGATTCCACCAACATCAAAGCCTCCATCAGTACCAGCGAGGAATCATTTAAAGAATTAGCTGGGAAATCTGTATCCATCCTCATCAAACATGGGGGTGATAATGTATATACCGGTTCATTCAATATCACCAAACCAACGGTTTCCGTAACAATACCTACAAAAGATTTCCCTCAGGGCGTTGCCATTATCACCTTGGTTGATCAGCTGGGAAGGCCCAATTGCGAGCGCCTGGTTTTTATCAATGGCGACAATAAAGCCATGCTTTCCATTAAACCCGAAAAAACTGCTTATAAACCGAGGGAAAAAGTGACCTTAAATATCAAAGCTACAGATGCAATTGGTTTGCCGGCCAGAACCTCATTTTCGCTGGCTGCGGCAGATGCCCTTTTGCCGGATGACGGCGGCAACCTGATCTCTTACCTCTTGCTGCAGTCGGAAGTGAAAGGGGACATCAAAAATGCAGCACAGTATTTTGACCCGAACAACCCCTCGCGTTTAAAACAGCTCGATCTTTTATTGTTAACCCAGGGCTGGAGGGATTATTTGTGGCGGAGGATAGCAGATTCAACTGTACATGTGAGTTACCTGCCTGAAGCCGGTTTAGTGTTAAAAGGGACTGTGAGGGAAAAGGTGGGCAGTAAAATGCTTCCTGATATGAACATTACCCTGTTTGGTTCAAACTTTAGTGGCGACAAATTATTCAGTACCAAAACCGATCAGAATGGACAATTCTTTCTCGACGGACTGAAATGGTATGGCAATCAGGCCATCAAACTGTCTTCAAAAGATGCTAAAGGTAAAAAAGGAGGATGGTTGCAAATCGATACGGTGGCTAAACCTCCTGTGTCTGCATTTTTAAAAGGCGACCAGGTGGTGCAACCTAACATACAGGCAGAAATGAGCAAAAGATTCGACTATAACCGTAAATATAAATTTGGGGATTCTATCACGCTAAAGGATGTAGATATTAAAGCCAATAAAAGTAGAAATGTACAAATGTTCGACCAGACGCTGATGACCTTTGGCTATCCAGACCAAATATTGGATGTCAAACCGGCAGACTACAGCTATCAGAGCCTGGAACATTTCCTACTCACTAAAGTTAACGGGGCGCAACCTGTTGATGATTCCGATTCCATAGGAAACGAGGGAGTTACTTTTATTTCCAATGGAAAGAAAATCCGTCCGAGAATTAAGGTGAATAACCGCGAAGAACTCGTGGCTGAACGTCTGGATTACTACAGCTTAACGATGGATCAGATCACTCAGGTAAAAGTACAGCACCTGGTTGATATGTATTCGAAAGATGTCTTTGTCATTAGTCTGACTGTTAAAGACGGTGCACTGGCGGGAGGAGCCAACCTCAACCTGATCAATACAAACTTAACCGGCTATTACACCGCCAGAGATTTTTATTCTCCTAACTACAGCACAGCTGCCAGTCCAAACAAAGATTTACGCACCACCATTTTCTGGTCGCCATTAATCAAAACCAATGAAAAAGGGGAGGCACAGGTCAGCTTTTACAACGGTGATAACCCGACCAGAATCAATATTAAAACAGATGGTATCACCGATAAAGGAACAGCCTTATCTGCAAAAGCAACCTATACCGTTCAATAACGAAAACATGACTAAAGCATTCCGCTATTTATTGATAATATACATCGCTGTGGCCACTCAGGCTGCCTTTGGCCAACGGCAAATGGAAAAACTTGACCGCGGCCTGGTAGCGGTACGGTATGCACCAGATTCCGTTTTTCTCAGCTGGCGCATATCCGGAACCGAACCCGACGATATTGCTTTTAATCTTTACCGTAAAGCAGCTGGTGAAGCGGTTAAAAAGTTAAATACAATTCCTTTAGTGAAAGGGACAAACTTTGTAGATGTTACCGCAACAAGTGTTCATGACAATCATTACGAAGTAAAAGCCATCCTGAATGGGAAAGAAGAGTCAGCCGGCAAACCCTTTACGCTTAAAGCCAATACAGCGGTTCAGCAATACCTGAACATTCCCCTTCGCACCCCAGCCGGATACACGCCTAACGATGCGTCTGCAGGCGACCTGGATGGCGACGGCGAATACGAAATCATTCTCCACCAAACGGGAAGAAGCCGGGATAATTCTTCAAATGGCATTACCGATCCGCCCATATTTCAGGCTTACAAAATCAACGGAACCTTTTTATGGGAAATCAATTTGGGCAAGAACATCAGGGAAGGGGCACATTATACCCAGTTTATAGTGTACGACCTCGACGGGGATGGTATTGCTGAATTTGCCTGCAAAACTGCCGATGGTACCATTGATGGAAAAGGAAAGGTGATTGGCGATTCGAAAAAAGATTACCGGAATAACAACGGCAAGATATTGAGGGGGCCCGAATTCTTCACCATCTTCAGCGGTAAAACCGGTGAAGCCCTGGCAACGACAGATTATATCCCTTCACGTGGTGATCTGGGTGCATGGGGTGGAAAAGGAGGAAATGGCAAAAACGACAATACCGGTAACCGCGCCGACCGGTTTAACGCCTGCGTGGCCTACCTCGACGGCGTACACCCCAGTGTGGTAATGTGCCGCGGTTATTATGGACGTACAGTGCTGGCAGCCTGGGACTGGCAAAACGGGAAACTCACTTCACGCTGGGTATTTGATTCTAAAGACGGTAAGAATCCGTTCTCAGGTCAGGGAAACCATAACCTTACCGTAGCAGATGTAGATGGCGACGGCAAAGATGAAATCATATACGGTTCAATGTGTGTGGATGATAATGGAAAAGGTTTATATACCACTGGCTTAAGACATGGTGATGCGCTTCACGTGTCAGATCTGGATCCTGAACGCCCGGGTCTCGAGGTTTTTGGCGTTCACGAAATAGAAGAAGGGACCAAGGGGCCGGGTGCCGCAGTTTACGACGCCCGTACCGGAGAAATTCTATGGCATGGTTCTGAAGATGAAGATGTAGGCAGGGGTGTAGCAGATAATATTGATCACACCCGATATGGTGCACAAATGTGGTGGTCGGGCTCAAACGGACTATTCGACATCAAAGGAAACAGAATTGGCGAACAACCACGCTCCACCAATTTCCTGATTTACTGGGATGGTGATTTATCACGCGAATTGCTGGATGGTAACCACATCGATAAATACAACGGCGGAAGGTTACTCACCGCCAACGGCGCCATCGCCAACAACTGGACAAAATCTACACCTGCCCTGAGTGCCGATATTTTCGGCGACTGGCGCGAAGAGCTTATCCTCAGGTCTTACGATAACCAGAGTTTACGAATTTACACCACCACCATTCCAACAGATCACCGCAATTATACATTAATGCACGATCCACAATATCGCTTGAGCATTGCCTGGCAGAACGACGGCTATAACCAGCCGCCACATACCGGCTTTTATTTTGGCCATGACATGAAGAAAGCACCGAAACCAAATATCAAACTGGTTGAACCTCAGAAATAAATCTATGAAAAGACTAAAAATAAACCTGCTGATTTACCTATTGTTACTCCAGTTTGTTGCCGCTGCGCAGGCCATTAAACAGGAAAGAATCACTAATAATTTTGATCGGGACTGGGCATTTATGCAACAGGACGTGAACGGTGCAGAAAAGCCGGGTTTTGATGACAAGGCCTGGAGAAAACTCAATGTACCGCACGACTGGAGCATTGAAGGTGCTTATGATAAAACCAATCTTACTGCCCGGGGTGGTGGGTACCTGCCTTCAGGAACGGGTTGGTACCGCAAGAGTTTTACCCTGGATGAAAGTTTAGCCAATAAAAAGATCACCATCGAATTTGATGGCGTAATGGCCAACAGTGATGTCTGGATCAATGGTTTTCATTTAGGCAAACGCCCTTATGGGTACATCAGTTTTAATTACGACTTAACTAAACACCTTAATTTCGGTAAAGGAAAAACAAATGTCATTGCGGTGAAGGCCGATAATACCGTGCAGCCTGCATCCCGCTATTATACCGGAGCCGGCATTTACAGGCATGTACGCCTGGTAGCTACGGATCTGGTACACATTGGCGATTGGGGCGTATTTATCACCACCCCTGAGGCCACTATTCAGAAAGCAATTGTAAAAGTTCAAACGTCCTTATCTAATGAATCGGCAAAAGCCGCTCAGGTGACTATAGAAACGGCAGTGCTGGATGCAGCAGGCAAAGTGCTTAAAACCGTTCAGAGCAAACAAAGTATTGCTGCCGGTCAGTCAGCTAAAATAGAACAGGATATCGTTTTGTCCAACCCGAAGCTCTGGAATCCCGAAACGCCCGTGTTGTACAAAACGCTTACTAAAGTAATGTCAGGTGCAAAAGTGGTAGATGATCAGGTAAATAGCTTCGGTGTCCGTAGTTTTAAATTTGATGCCGCTACCGGATTCTGGATGAACGGAAAAAACTTTAAACTTAAAGGAGCGTGCCTTCACCACGATGGTGGCGCTGTAGGTGCTGCGGTACCACTTAGTGTCTGGGCATTCCGTTTAAATAAACTGAAGGAAGCAGGCGTGAATGCCATCCGTACGGCGCACAATCCGGTTGCGCCGGAGTTTCTGGACCTTTGCGATCAGATAGGCTTCCTGGTGATGGATGAAACTTTTGATACCTGGACAGCGGCAAAAAACAATGGGGAGAAAGGATATAACCGCTTCTGGAAAGAATGGTGGGAACGTGATACCCGCGACATGGTGATGAGGGACCGCAACCACCCATCCATTGTGATTTACAGTGTGGGTAATGAAATTCATGATGACTTAAATAGTCCGGAAGGCTTTAAAAAATATAAAGATCAGCAGGACCTGGTGCATCAGCTCGACCCGAGCCGGCCCGTTACCATGGCCCTATTCCGCCCTGCCAATTCAAAAGTATATACCAATGGCTTTGCCGAAACCATGGACATCGTCGGACAAAACTACCGGGAAAATGAACTGGTGGCTTTGCACAACCAAAAACCCAGTTTAAAAATTATTGGTACCGAGAATACCCATGTCATCCAGCAATACCTGGCTTTACGCGATAACCCCTTTATGGCGGGCCAGTTTTTATGGACTGGATTTGATTACCTCGGTGAGGCCGACTGGCCACAGATTACCAACGGGCAAGGCTTGTTCGACCGGATAGGCGAGTGGAAACAGCAGAGCCTGCAACGCCAGAGCTGGTGGTCGGAAAAACCAACAGTCCATATCGTGAGAAAAGAAGACAATGCAGGGGCGGGCGACTGGATCAATAACTGGACGCCTACCGATTTCGATACCTATGATGATGCCAAAGTTGCGGTTTACAGCAATTGCGACGAAGTGGAGTTGTTCCTGAATGATAAATCTTTAGGGAGCAAACCTAAACCAGCCGACGATTCGCCACGCCTCTGGGACGTCACTTTTGAGAAAGGATCGATCAAAGCAGTGGGCAAGAACAAAGGTAAAGTGGTTTCAGAGGAAACGTTAAAAACCGCAGGACCTCCGGCTAAACTTGTCCTTTCTCTTGATCAAAACAAGATCTCAACAGCCTGGGATGATGTGGCCTTTCTTAAAGTAACCATTTACGATGAGCAGGGAAATATTTGCCCCAATGCCGATAATCTCATTAAATTTACCGTTTCTGATGCAGGGATAATTGATGCTGTCGACAACGGTAATATCATCAGTCACGAACCCTACAAAGCGCGGCAACGACATGCTTACCATGGTGTCGCCATGGCAAATATAAAAGCCAGAACTGCCGGCAACATCGAAATCAAAGTAAGTGCTGAAGGACTGGAAGGGGCATCTTTAAAATTAACAGCTACAGAAAACGCACAGACAAAATAAAACCATGATCAATAGGTCAATCAACATCACAATCATGAAATCAATATCTTTTAAAGTACTTGCGGCGGCAGGAATCGCGATACTCGCTACTGCATTCATTAAACCAGGCAAGCCTGCCCTCCATACCATTGGCGATTCTACCGTACGTAATTCAAATAAAGAAACCTGGGGCTGGGGAACACCCATTGCCGAGCTTTTTGATACCACCAGAATTCACGTGGAAAATAATGCGATGGCAGGAAGAAGTACCAGAACTTATCTTTCTGAAGGGCGCTGGGATAAGGTATTGGAAACGCTTAAAAAAGGCGACTTTGTGACCATGCAGTTTGGTCACAACGATGGCAGCGAACCCGATACCACCAAAGCCGGAAGACGAGGTGTGCTTAAAGGTACAGGTGAAGAAACAAAGGTGTTAACCTGGCCGGATGGAAAAGTAGAAACCGTACATACCTACGGCTGGTACATCCGCAAGTTTGTGCGCGAAGCCAAAGCAAAAGGTGCCACGCCGATAGTGGTTTCCATGATCCCGAGAAATGAATTCAGGAATGGAAAGGTGCTCCGTGCAGATAAAGATTTTGGCAAGTGGGCCGCTGAAGTAGCGCAACAGGAAAATGCATTTTTTGTCGACCTCAATAAAATTACCGGCGATAAATATGATGCCATGGGGCCTGAGAAAGTGAAAGCATTTTTTCCCGGCGACCATACCCATACCAATCTGGAAGGTGCAAAAGTAAATGCACAATCTGTAGCAGAAGGAATTAAGGCCCTGAAAGGCTGTGAACTCAAAAAATATTTACTTTAGTTATTTATAAATGAATCCCGCAGGTGTTTAAATCTTACGGGATTTAAAATTTTCAAGCCATGAAATCAAACAAAACATATTTAGGCCTAATTTTAAGTGCCGCATTCATCATTTTTTCTTCCTGCGTGCTATTAAAGCAAAAGGATAAACCCACTTTATTTTTGATTGGCGATTCGACTGTGAAAAACGGCAAGGGCAAAGGTGACGGCAGTTTGTGGGGTTGGGGAAGTTTCATCGGTGAGTTCTTCGATACCGGGAAAATCAATGTGGAAAATGATGCCCTGGGTGGTACAAGCAGCCGTACTTTCCAAACCAATGGTTTATGGGATGCGGTATTGGCCAAAGTAAAAAAAGGAGATTTTGTGATGATGCAGTTTGGGCATAATGATGGAAGTCCACTGGATGACACAGCCCGCGCCCGCGGTACCATTAAAGGAATTGGCATGGAAAGTAAGGAAACCTACAACCCGATTAAGAAAAAGCAGGAAGTGGTATACACTTATGGCTGGTACATGCGCAAGTTTATAAACGACATTAAAGCAAAAGGCGCTACGGCAATCATCTGCTCGCCCGTTCCACGTAACCCGGTTAGAAACAACAAAATTACCCTGGTTGATGATAGTTACGCAACCTGGGCTCAGGAACTGGCCAGGACCGAAAAAGTTGATTTTATTCCGCTCAATCAGTTGATCAAGGATAAATATGCCACCTTAACTGCAGATGAGGTAAACGCTTATTTTACGGAGAAAGACCATACACATACCAATGAAGCTGGCGCAAAGGTAAATGCCGCCGCTGTAGCAGAAGGGTTAAAAGCATTGAAATCAAGCAAGCTTAAAACTTATCTGAAAAAGTAATGTGATGTGGTAGTACAGGACACTACAGGTTGCCCCTTATGGATTTAAACCTTATAATAGTGGCTTTAACCAGATATATTTGTGCTTCGGCACGCTTTTCTTTTAAAAATATGCAGATAAAGGTATTGTCGTTTGCCAGATGGATAGTTGCAACTATTTGTTTGATTTCTATATTTTCCGCTGGTGCTTCAGCTCAAACCATCTCATTGAAAGGGAAATGGCGTTTTAAAACCGATGCCGGCGATGAAGGCATCAAAGGCAAATGGTATTCCACTGTGCTTCCCGAAACGGTTAACCTCCCCGGCTCTATGGCTGAAAACCTGAAAGGGGATGATATCACCCTGAAAACCAAGTGGACAGGTAGCATTTACGACAGCTCCTATTTTTTTCATCCACGTCTGGAAAAATACCGTAAGCCCGGAAACCTTAAAATACCTTTTTGGTTAACACCGGCCAAACACTATACGGGTGCCGCCTGGTATCAGAAAGATATCGAAATTCCCGCCAGCTGGAAAGATAAACGAGTGGTTTTATCACTCGAATACCCTCACTCCGAAACACGCGTGTGGGTAGATGACATAGAAGCAGGAACGCAGTTTACATTCGTGGTCGCACAGAACTTTGAATTGCCACCGAATCTGAAGACCGGGAAACATACCATCACGCTCCTGATTGATAACCGGATCAAAGCCATTAATGTGGGTCAAGACTCGCACAGTTTAACCGACCATACACAGGGAAACTGGAACGGCGTAGTGGGAAAGATGTTCCTGCAGGCCGGTTCCCCCGTTTATTTCGAAAACATTCAGGTTTATCCTAACCTCAGCAAAAAATCGGCAAAGGTTCGAATTCAACTTAAAGCACCGCTGGGTACAGCTTCTGCGGGAAAAATCACTTTATCAGCAAAGAGTTTCAATACCAAAAATCTACTCAGCGTAAAACCGGTAACTGTTCCCTATCAGATTAAAAACGGAACAGGCAGTATAGAAGTCGACTTGCCCATGGGCGGTAAGATAGCCACCTGGGATGAATTTGATCCGGCTTTATACCGTTTGACAGCATCATTACTGGCTAAAGATGGCAAGAAAGATGATAGACAGGTTCAGTTTGGTATGCGCGAATTTAAAGCCGCAGGCAGGAATTTTACCATTAATGGCCGTCCTGTATTCCTTAGAGGCACAGTGAATAACTGCGAATTTCCACTTACCGGATATCCGGCAATGGATGTAGCGGCCTGGGAGCGTATTTTCAAAATCTCTAAAGCCCACGGTTTAAACCACATGCGTTTCCACTCATGGTGCCCGCCCGAAGCGGCTTTCATTGCGGCTGATTTAACCGGTTTTTACATACAGCCCGAAGGTCCGAGCTGGGCCAACCATGGTACTTCAATAGGTGATGGTAAGGCCATCGACCAGTTTATTTATGATGAAACCAACCGCATGACGAAAAGCTACGGAAACTATGCTTCTTTTTGCATGATGGCATACGGTAACGAACCACGCGGCAGACAGGTAGAGTATTTAACTAAATTCAATAATTACTGGAAAGCCAAAGATTCACGCCGGCTTTATACCGGAGCATCGGTAGGTGGCAGCTGGCCGGTCATTCCCAATAACGAATACATGGTGCGCGCAGGCGCCAGGGGGTTGGATTGGGGCAAAAGGCCGGAAAGCATATCAACCTATGCCAAACAGATTGAGCAGTTTAATGTTCCTTTCGTGGCGCATGAAATGGGACAGTATTGTGCCTTTCCGAATTTTGAAGAAATTAAAAAATACACGGGTGTGTACCGTGCAAAAAACTTTGAAATGTTTCAGGAAGACCTCGCCGATCATGATATGGCGGCTCAGTCGAAAGATTTCCTGATGGCCTCCGGTAAATTACAGGCCCTTTGTTATAAAAATGAAATTGAAAAGGCCCTAAGAACACCAGATTACAACGGTTACCAGTTATTGTCGCTAAACGATTATCCCGGTCAGGGTACCGCTCTGGTTGGGGTGCTCGATGCCTTCTGGGATGAGAAAGGGTATATTTCTGCAAAAGAATTCAGGCGCTTCTCCAACAGTACTGTACCTTTACTCGAAGTGCCAAAGTTTGTTTATACTAATAATGAAAAATTCACTGCAGGTGTAAAAGTCGCCCATTGGGGAAACAAAGCATTTAAAAATGCGACTATCTTTTGTGTATTAAAAGATGAAGCAGGTAAAGTAGTCTATAACACACAATTTAAAAATGTCGACATCCCTGTTGGCGGTGCGGCCAGTATTGGCGACATCAGTACCAGCTTAAATGAGGTTACAAGAGCTTCAAAACTCAAACTCGAAGTTAAAATCGAGGGAACTGAATTTACCAACGATTGGGACATCTGGGTATATCCTGCTGAATTACCCAAGTTTAAAACAAGCTTTTATTATACCGATAAACTGGATGATCAGGCAAAGAAAATACTGGAAGAGGGAGGCAACGTGTTTCTGAATGCCGCAGGTAAGGTGGTAAAAGGTAAGGAAGTGGTGCAAACTTTTTCACCTGTATTCTGGAACACTTCCTGGTTCAAAATGCGTCCGCCGCATACTACTGGCATACTCTGCGATCCTAAACACCCGGCATTGGCCAACTTTCCAACCGATAACCATAGCGATATGCAATGGTGGGAAATTGTAAATAAGGCCCAGGTCATGAATCTGGAAGATTTCCCTTTAGGGTTTAAACCCCTTGTCCAACCCATCGATACCTGGTTCATGAACCGGAAGCTGGCCCTCGTTTTAGAAGCCCGCGTTGCTAAAGGAAAACTCATTATTTCCAGTGCCGCTTTGTCGCCTGATTTAAAGAATTCACCCGCGGCTCAGCAACTTTTCTTTAGCTTACAGCAATACATGATGTCGGATCAGTTCAGTCCTAAATATGAAGTAGCCTATAATACCATCAAAGATATCTTCGAAAGCCCCTCAAAAATTCAGTTCGATACTTTTACTAAAGACAGTCCTGATGAATTGAAACCTAAACCAAATTCGAATTAAAAATACTATTGAAATATGAATACTCCAACCATGAATAAGTTCCTTTCCACTTCCGTTTGTTTCCTGCTGATCACTACGCAACTCTTTGCCCAAAAACTACCCAACAAAAAAGAGGTTTTAAAAGCATTGAAGCTTACGAATGCCTACTTTATGAACAAATGGCCGGATGCAGGTAAATCAATCATCACGAATAGAGAACGGCCAAGTAACATCTGGACCAGGGCGGTTTATTATGAAGGCTTAATGAGTTTATATTCGATCCATCCTGATCAAGCCTATTATGATTATGCTGTTCAATGGGGTGAAAAACACAAGTGGGGCTTAAGAAATGGCATCCAGACCCGCAATGGTGATGACCAGGCCTGCGGACAAACTTACATCGATCTGTATAACATCGACAAAAAGCCCGAACGCATTAAAGATATTAAAGCCTCAATGGACCTGATGGTTCAATCAGGAAAGGTGAACGACTGGACCTGGATCGACGCCTTACAAATGGCCATGCCTGTATTTGCTAAACTGGGCAAGTTGTACAATGATCATACTTATTACGATTATATGTACAAGATGTACCTGCACAGCAAAAATGTAGAAGGTGGTGGCTTATACAATGCGAAAGATGGCTTGTGGTGGAGAGACAAAGATTTTGTGCCTCCTTATAAAGAGCCTAATGGAGAAGATTGTTACTGGGCACGCGGAAATGGGTGGGTAATCGCTGCATTTGTCCGTGTTCTGGAAACTATGCCTAAAGATGCTGCGGGACACGATGAATACCTGAAAACTTATCACGAAATGATCAAAGCTTTAGTGCCGCTCCAACGTGCTGATGGCTTTTGGAACGTGAGTTTACACGATCCCAATCACTTTGGCGGTAAAGAAACATCTGGCACTGCACTATTTGTTTACGGCATAGCCTGGGGCGTAAACCAGGGTATCCTGGATAAGTCCACTTATCTGCCAGTAATCATCAAGGCATGGAACGGAATGGCCAAGGAATCGGTTCAGAAAAATGGTTTCCTTGGATTTTTGCAGGGAACCGGTAAAGAGCCGAAAGATGGTCAGCCGGTAACCTATACCAGTGTGCCCGATTTTGAAGACTATGGTTTAGGTTGTTTCCTTCTGGCTGGAACCGAAGTGTACAAACTGAAAAAATAATACCAATATCCCGGGAGTTCCCATTCACAAGACACATATGTTAAAAAGATATTTAGCGTTTGCCCTGATCCTGTCTGCAACCGCTGCATTTTCGCAAAGCATTGGCGATTACAAAGCCGGTTTCAAACGCCAGGGAAATGCCATTTCATTTTCCACTACCAAAGGCGAAATAAAACTGGATTTCTGCACGCCGGAAATGTTCAGGTTTCGCAGCAGCTGGAATCATACCTTTGAAAAGAATGAAGATTTAATGGTCATCAGGTACGATTGGCCGGCAGTTGCTGCTACCGTTCTGGAGAAGAAAGAACAGTTTATTCTGACTACCGGAAAGATAGTGGTTAAGCTCAATAAGTCGCCATTCAGGATAGATGTTTTCAATTTAAAAGGAACGCTGCTCAGTTCGGAAGTGAATGGTGCCATTGTAAAAGAAAATAGCAGGGTGGGCGTAACGAAAAATCTCCAGGCCGACGAACATTTCTTTGGTTTTGGTGAGCGCATGGATTTCATGGACCGCCGCTTTAAAAAAGTAACTTTAAATGTCGGCCGCGGAAAAGGCCTGCCTCATGCCATTGGTGCTTACAATATTCTGGAGGCTAATTATTGTCCGGTGCCGTTTTTTATGAGTACCAAAGGTTATGGCATTTTCCTGCATAATTCATTTGCCACAGAATGGGATATGGGTGCATCCAATAAAAACCAATATAGCTTTAAGGCTGCCGACGGGGAACTGGATTACTATTTCATTTATGGGCCTACCTTCCCATCCATCTTAAATTCCTACACTGCGGTTACGGGTAAATCGCCGCTGTTGCCTCAGTTTGCCCTCGGTTTACATGCCGGTACTTACAGTGGCGGCACCTGGGGTTATGAAGAAAAAACTTCGGATCAGTATGTAGTGGAACTGGCCAGGAAATACCGGGCGCTGGGCATTCCGGTTGATTTGCTTTGGCTGGATTCTACCTGGCGTTTATTTGGCGAAATCGGTGGCAAGGGGGCTACTTCCTTCGAGTGGAGAGAAACTTTTAAAAACCCTAAAGGCATGTTTGATAGCATTTATGCCATGAACTATAAAATGGTGGGACTGCATCTCCGCCCGAGATTTGACAATGCAAAAAAACTGAACCTCCTTGATCAGGCACAGGCCAAAGGGTATACCTATCCAGAGAATGGTAAGCCAGGAGAGTTTGTCAACTTCTTCGACCAGAAGGCCACGCAATGGTGGTGGGACAATGGGGTAATGCGTGTAGCTAAACTTGGCGCCAAATTCCTCAAAACAGATGAAGGAAGTGCTTTTGGAGCTCTGGCAAACGAAAGTGAAAAAGTAGGCCCCACAGGTAAGGATGCAGAGCGCTTACACAATGTGTTTCCTGTGGCTTATGCAAAAGCCCCTTTTCTGGAATTTGAAAAGTTTAACGGTTTCAGAGGGTTGAACCAAACCCGTGAAGGGTATTCCGGTATCCAGCGTTACCCTTATATTTTTGCCGGCGACTGGCCCAGCGAGTGGCAATACTTTGCTCCGGTAATTAAGGCCGGACTAAATATTGGTATTTCAGGGGTAGGTTCCTGGGCACACTGCATGGGCGGCTTCGAACATCAGGCCGATCCTGAGCTCTATATCCGCTGGGTGCAGTTTGGTATGTTCAGTCCCATTGCCCTGGTTTTCGGGATGGACCATCCCGGGTACAAAGAACCCTGGAAATACGGTGAAGATGCTTTAAGAAATTTCAAAAAATACGATCTCCTGAGGTACAGGCTGTTTCCTTATCTCTATACTACCATGCATCAGCAATATGCAACAGGTATGCCGATGATGAGGGCCTTAGTGTTGGACCATCAGGATGATGAAAATGTGTATGAAATCGGCGATCAGTACCTGTTTGGCGATAACCTGATGGTGGCTCCGGTGACCACAAAAGGAGCCATTACGCGCTCGGTTTACCTGCCTGAAGGAACCTGGTTTAACTACTGGACCAATGAAAAATATGACGGTAAAAGCTATCATCATGTGGTGGCCCCTTTAGATACCATTCCGCTTTTTGTAAAGGCGGGGAGCATTATCCCGATGCAGCCGGAAATGACTTATAGCGGCGAAAAAGCGGTAGATGTAATTACACTGGATATATTTCCTTTTGGCGATTCCAGGTATGACCTTTACGAAGATGATAACCTGAGCTCGGATTACAAAACCGGTAAATTCGCCACAACCCGCATCAGTTCATCGCTGAAAGTAAGCACACTGGTATTAAAAATAGAAAAGCCTGTCGGATCGTTCCAGCCCGGCAGCCATCAGTACATGGCTAAAATCCACTGGAGTAGTAAAACGGCACCGAAGCAGGTAACCGAAAATAATGCCAAGTTGAATGTAGTTAACCATGCCGGAAAGCTGGATAAAATTGCAGGCTGGTTCTATGACGAAAAAACCAGAACGCTCTGGATAAAGTCAAAAGGAAATAACAGTACAGACATCAACTTCCAAATCAATTAAAATCTGCGTCATCCGCGGGAACAATGATGTAGAAATAAGGTATAAAATCCTTTAAATCTGCGTCATCAGCGTCATCCGCGGGAACAATGGTATCAAGATAAGATATAAATCATTCAAAATCCGCGTCATCCGCGAGAACAAAAAGCATGCGTTAAAAAACAAACAATGAAAATTGCCTTCAAAATGAAACTCAAGTCCGGATCCGCGGCAGAATATAAAACCCGTCACGATCGAATCTGGCCGGAATTATCGGCTTTGCTAAAAGACAATGGCATCAGTGACTATTCCATTTTCCTGGACGAAGAAACCAATACCTTATTCGCGGTACAACAGCAAAGCGGTAACTCATCTCAGGATCTTGGCAGCACCGAAATCGTACAAAAGTGGTGGGCCTACATGGCCGACATCATGGAAACCAACCCTGATCATTCGCCTGTAAGCGTTCCCCTCGATATGGTCTTTCACCTTGATTAAGCTATCATGTTAAAAAAAAGAATCCTGCTTTTCCTCGCCCTTAGTGCTGCTGCACAATTACACGCACAGCAAGCGGCAAAAGTCGTTGCCTGGCCTAAAATAGAACAGCAAATGAAACCCTGGACCCGCTGGTGGTGGATGGGCAATGCGGTCGATGAAAAGAACCTAAGTATCGTATTGCAGAAATACAAAGATGCGGGTTTAGGCGGGGTGGAAATCACCCCGATCTACGGGGCAGTGGGTTACGAAAAACAATACATGCAATTCCTTTCCCCCCAATGGATGGACGTCCTGCATTTCACGGTGAAGAAAGCCAATGCATTGGGTATGGGCGTAGATATGAATACCGGTACAGGCTGGCCCTTTGGCGGTCCGCAGGTTAAACCTGAAAACGCGGCTACTAAACTCATTATTCAGGACTACGAGCTAAAAGCCGGCGAGAAGTTAAATGAGGGAATAAAAGTTAAAGAAGCTAAGCAGGATTTTGCACGGCTACAGGCATTAACGGCATACGGGCCAAACGGGGAAACCGAAAATATACTGGCAGCTGTACAGCAGGATGGTACCTTGAACTGGTCGCCCAAATCAGGGACATGGAAAATATATGCTGCCTTCGCAGGCAAAACCCGCCAGATGGTGAAACGAGCAGCACCGGGAGGGGAGGGCTTTACGCTCGATCACCTCGACCGGCAATCGGTAAATGTTTACCTCAAAAGATTCACCGATGCTTTTGGAAATCAACCTCAGGGGATCCGTTCATTTTTTAACGACAGCTATGAGGTTTATGGTGCCACGTGGACGCCCACTTTTTTCGAAACATTCAAAAAAAACAGGGGATATGATCTCGCAAAGCACATCAAAGACCTTGCAGGCAAGGATTCCACCAGCGGCCAGGTTGCCCGCCTAAAGTCCGACTATCGCGAAACGATGGACGAACTTCTGCTGGATAACTTTACCAAAAACTGGACAGACTGGGCCCATGGCCTGCATTCACTGACCAAAAACCAGTCGCATGGATCACCGGGGAACCTGCTTGATTTATACGGAACAGTAGATATTCCTGAAACCGAGATTTTCGGTTCAAGTGCTTTCGGTATTCCCGGACTGCGCCGGAATAAGGAGGACATCAGGAATGTTGATCCTGATCCGATCATGAGTATGTTTGCTTCATCGGCGGCACATACCAATGGAAAGAACCTGGTTTCGTCTGAAACCTTTACCTGGCTCACCGAACATTTTAAAACATCATACTCGCAATGCAAGCCCGAAGCCGAGAAGCTGTTCCTTTCTGGAATAAACCATATTTTCTATCATGGCACCACCAATTCACCCGAAAATGTATCCTGGCCGGGCTGGTTGTTTTATGCTTCGGTAGAGATGAATCCCAATAACAGCCTATGGCCGCACGCCAAAGGTTTAAATGACTATATCGCCCGCTGCCAGTCGATATTACAAGCCGGAAAGCCCGACAATGAAATCTTAATTTACTGGCCGGTTTATGATGTATGGAATCAGGCAAAAGGGTTGGATATGGCATTGAAAGTTCACGACGTAGACGAATGGTTACATCCTTCGGCGTTCTATCAATTGGCTACCCAGCTTTCTAAATCCGGTTACGCCTATGATTTTGCATCCGACCGCTTGCTCGGCCGGACAAAAGTGCTGAACAAAGCTTTACAAACTGCAGAAAATGCGTCGTCTTACCAGGTGCTCATCGTGCCCTCCAGCCAAATGATGCGTACTGAAACTTTAGATAATATTGTACAATTGGCGGAAAACGGTGCAACGGTTATTTTCCAGGAATTACCTCAGGATGTTCCCGGTTTAAATGATCTTGAAAACAGACGCGCTAAACTTACATCTACGCTCGCCAGACTTGCCTTTAGAAAAGGTGCAGACGGCATCGGGGTTTATCCTGCAGGCAAAGGAAAAATACTCCTGAGCAAAGATGTCCGGGTGGCGTTAAGTAGTATCGGCATCAACAGGGAAGCCTTAACAGATACAGGCCTGCAGATGATTAAGCGTAAGGTTAATAATGCCACATATTATTATACTGTTAACCATACGGCGAAAGATATCGATACTTACCTGCCGCTCAATACGCCGGGGAACGTGACCTTGCTTGACCCGCAGAGCGGCGCAATAGGTGCAGCAGCGATGAAGGATCAGAAAGTGCATGTGCAGATTAAATCCGGCGAGGCACTGTTTCTGCTGGTTGCGCAACAACAGCCACATAATGCGGCATGGCGTTATCTGAATAAAGCCGGAAATACACTTACCCTTAACCAGCCATGGCACCTCCATTTTACCAGTGGCGGACCTGAGCTTCCTGCTGATCAGCAACTGGATCAACTGGTTTCATGGACGGATTTAAAAGACCCGAAACTGGAAGCCTTTTCAGGTACTGGTGTATATACATCTGAGTTTAACCTGCCAACCAAAAACGCCAGCGAATATGTATTAAACCTCCACCAGGTTGATGAAAGCGCAAAGGTATGGATCAATGGACAGGAACTGGGTATTTTATGGAGTATCCCATTTGAGGCCCGCATTGGAAAATATTTGAAACCCGGGAAAAATACCATCAAAATTGAGGTGGTAAACCTGATGGCCAACCGGATCCGCGATATGGACCGGAAGAAAATTCAATGGAGAAATTACCATGAAATCAACTTTGTTAACATCGATTACAAGCCATTTGATGCGTCAAACTGGGAAGTACAGCCTTCCGGACTTGTCGGACCGGTAACAATCACCCCGTTTTTTTAACAATAATTCCGGTTTAAATACTTAAAAAGTGCCTTTTGGCACTTTTTTTTTAAAATAAAAATCAGACGTAAATCGATTTATAAGCATCAGACCGGATGTATTCCTTTTTATGCTAAGATTTTATAATAACCGACAGGATAGTACAGGATGGGAGAAGCTGCCGATGTCTTTATATTTAAATCAATTATTTTACTAACCAAATAACCGAAAACCAAATATTAAAATTAACGATCGTTAAGCCTGATTTATGCAATAAAAATCTACTCTTATTCCCTAGCCGCTCAACTCATTAACCCTAACCGATTCTCATAGATTCTTGTTCGCAATTTAGCTTAAGACCGTCATGTCTAATAAAATTGCTATGAGTAAAATTTTACAACAATCATTATTTGTCTTACTGACATTTGTCATCGTGCTGAGCAGTTGCCGGAAAAAGGAATTCGATGAGTTTTATGGCAGGCCAGAAACACTTGCCGATCCCATTTACCAACAGCTTCAGGCAAAAGGAAACTTTACCAAATTTCTCGAGTGTATCGATAAATCAGGTTATAAGGAAACTTTAAGCGCGGCCGGCTCCTGGACCTTATTTGCACCTACCGATGAAGCTTTTGCGCTTTACCTGAAAGAAAATAACCTGACAGAAATAAGTGCTGACCAGGCTTCCGCGATTGTGCGTTACTCCATGACCTACGATGGCGAGAAGATCGAACGTTTAAGTGATAACCTCACTGCCAGGGGTTTTGTTAAAAACTCTGGTTTCAGACGCAGAACGGTTTTCTACGACTTTGTTTACGATGGTACCGACAATGATGGCCGTTCAATAAAAGTGATCGCGGCTAACCGCAACGGCAGTTACCTGTCAACCGATTTCAATAACAAAAATCTACCGTATTTTTTACCTCCTTTCATGACCTTTGCCGGCATAGGAGCTACTGATTATAATTACTTTTTCCCCGGAACAGAGTATACCGGTAAAAATGTTGGCCCCGCAAAAATTACCGAGCAGGATATTGTAGCTGAAAATGGGGTTATCCATATCATTGATAGGGTATTAACGCCACCGCAAAGCATAGATCAGTACATTGCTGCCAAAACACAATACAGCGCTTTTAAATCACTGCTCGATAAATACGTTTCGTATAGCATAAACACCGATATCAGTCACCGTTATCAGGTGCTTACCGGTAAAAGCGATAATGTTTATGCTAAAATATACAGTGGTGTTTTAGGATTTTCACCAAACAATGAAAACTATCTAAAGCTTGATGCAAATGATGCCCAGGCGGGTATGTATACCATTTTTGCACCAACTGATGCCGCAGTGGAAGCTTATTCGAAGGTTTTGCTGAAATATTATGCTAAGAACAGGCTTCAGCCGGGAAACTACAAAGCACAGCTTTCAGAATTATATGCTTTAAGACCGGATATTATCAGGGATTTCGTGAATTCGCATTTTTACACTGTTCCGGTTTGGCCGGGAAAGTTCAGCACCGTAAACAGTTTTTTGGGCGAAGTAACCAAGCTCAGCCCATCCAATGTAGTGGATAAACAATTTCTGAGCAACGGTTTACTATATGGCGTGAGTACGGCACAAAATGCCAATTCCTTTTCTACCGTATATGGAAAGGTTAACCTCGATCCAACTTTTTACATTATGAAGCAGGCGCTGGATGTGTTAGGTTATACCATTCCTATTAAAACCGCTTCCCTTAAATATGTGATTGTACCCATCCCTGATGCCACGCTGGTGAGTTTAGGTTTTTCTTATGATCCGTTCTTTCCTACAGCGCCGATCAGGGGTGATTTGACTATCCTTCGCCGTTTGCTTCAAACCCATATTATTCCTTTGGGCGACAGGGCAGTGCCTAATTTCACAACTGCTGCAGGTATTCTGGAGACATCGAATGGTGAATACATCAAATACAACAGAGGGGTGCTTTCTTCCGCAGGAACGGAAGACCTTGCAGCAACCAGTGATAAAACCATTCCTATTGATTCCATCACCACGGCGGTTAATGGTGCTGACGTTTATGCCACACGGGTTTTAGCCTACACGGCATTACCGGTAAGTAAACACATTGAAAAATACGGAACGGCTACTACCGATCCATACTACTCTTTTTTTCAGTTCCTGAAGAATAACGTAACCCTTTATAATGCTACAACCGGCGCCATACAGGGTGTAAGTGATGGTAGCTTTTATTCAGTATTTATCCCAACCAATGCGGCCATTCAGGCTGCGGTAACGGCAGGTTTGCTGCCTAAACTGGCAAACGGGCTTCCGAATTATGCACCAACCGATGCATTGGATATCAGTAAGGTATCTAAGTTTATCCAGTACCACATCATTAAAAACAGCGTGGCCAGTGACGGACAAAAAACAGGGACTTTCGAAAGCCTGCTTAAAGATGAATCGGGCGATGCAGCGAAAGTAACGGTGGCCACCAATACAACCACTTCCCTTATTCTTCGTGATGTAACCAATGCTACGGTGAATGTATTACTCGGCGCAAACGACCGCAGTAATGTGCTGTCAAACCGCACAGTAATTCACCAAATCAACTCTTACTTAAAATATCAATTCTAACCAATATGCTCAATAGATATCATTTTAGTGTTTTTATCTGGCTATGCTGTATGCTGATGGCTACTATTACCCATGCCCAGCAAATCAACTATGTAAAGGGAAAGGTAATTGATAAAAAAGACAAGCAACCCATCATTGGCGCCTCTGTTGTCATTATCGATAAGGATAAAAGGGTTATTAAAGGGGTTTCAACAGATATTGATGGAAACTACAGTTTGCCGGTTGCCGATAAAACTTACCGCATTTCAGTTTCTTACATTGGATATAAATCTACAACAGGTGTAGCAATCGACCGGCCGGTAATCAATTTCCAGCTGGAATCTGAAAATAACCAGATGGAGGAAGTACAGATTGTTTCCAGGGCAAAAGCGGCAACGGGTAGTGGAATGGTTATCGACAAACGCGACCAGACTTCATCAACAGTTACGATTGATGCCAAAGAACTTGAAGATATGCAGGCTGCATCGATTGATCAGGCCTTACAGGGTAGAATGGCAGGTGTTGACATCACGGCCAGTACCGGTGATCCGGGAGCACCTATGCAGATCAGGATTCGCGGAACCTCATCAATCAACGGTGCCACAGATCCGCTTATCGTATTGGATGGTATGCCTTACGACATTACCATTCCTTCTGATTTTGATTTTGCCACTTCTGATGAAAATAATTACGGACAATTATTAAACATTGCACCTTCGGATATTAAAGAAATCAGTGTATTGAAAGATGCGGCAGCCACAGCTGTGTGGGGTTCAAGGGGTGCAAACGGCGTATTGGTGATCACTACAAAAAGGGGATCTATCGGCCCACCAGCCATATCCTATAATTTTAAAGGATCCTACTCCAAGCAGCCAAGCCCAATCCCGATGCTGAATGGTAATCAGTATTCTTCTTTGATACTCGAAGAATTTTATAATGCAGGGCGTCAGTTCTCGACCACTGAATTCGCTAAAGAATTTCAGTACGATAAAAATGATCCATACAATTACTACAATTATAGCAACAATACCGATTGGCTTGCAGCCATTACCAGGGTAGGTTATTTACAGGATCACAATCTTTCCATCTCCGGCGGTGGTGAAAAGGCGCGCTATCGTGCCTCTGTAAATTATTTTAATCAAAACGGAACCACGATAGGTACTGACCTCAACCGTATATCAGCAAGGGTGAATCTGGATTATGTGGTATCAGAAAAGATCAGGTTTACTTCCGATTTTGCCTATACACATATTGATCAGAATGCATTGTATAATCCACTGGGTGGCAGAGACCGGATCAGGGAAACGGCTTATACCAAAATGCCAAACCAAAGCCTGTATGAGTATGACGAATATGGTAACCTGACGGATAATTTCTTCAGTCCCGCCGCCACTGCTCAAGGTGCTTATTCAGCAACCTTTAATCCATTGGCGATGGCGAGTGCAGGTATCAACCATCAGCTTGGGGAACGGATTACACCAAAGTTTAGTTTACAATATAAAATTATCCCTGAATTGATCTTCAACGGAAGTTTCCTGGTGAATATAAACAATACCAAGGTTAAAACCTTTTTGCCTCAGATTGCAACCGGCCGCCCTTTTACAGAGTCTGTGGTGAATACTGCTTTCGATCAGGATGGTGATTCCTTTACCATGAATACCAGTATGAATCTGGCTTACAGTCCAACCCTGGGGCCGAAACACAATCTGATCGCTTTTTTAAGGTTTGATAGTGAAGACAGCCGCCGTGCCAGTCAATACCTGCTTGCCACCAATACAGCCTCTTCGTTCTTAACCGATCCTTCAGTAGATAGCCGTACCAACCTGTCAAACTCTACCAGTTCGGCTTTTAACCAGTCGCGCTCCGTAGGTTTACTGGCCACTGCCCAATACAAGCTCCTCGACCGGTACATCATCAATGCAGGGATCAGGGGAGATGGAAACTCTAAATTCGGTGCAGGTAACCGTTATGGTGTATTTCCTTCAATATCCACCCGCTGGAGGATTTCCGGTGAACCTTTCATGAAAAGAACCGATAAATATATCGATGATTTCAGTTTAAGGGCCAGTTATGGTAAAAGCGGTAATGCGCCGCGATATGATTATACCTTTTACAATATTTATCAGAATTATGGCTTTAGCTATCTGGGTAATGCAGGCGTTTATTCCACCAACCTGGAGCTTTCCAACCTGAAATGGGAAACGGTAACCCAATCCAACGTAGGGATTACCTTAAACATGTTCAAAAGATTATACATCGACTTCGATCTTTATCGTAAACGTACAACCGATTTATTCTATGAAGATTTAGCCGTACCCACTTATAACGGTTATTCTACCGTTGATATGAACGTTGGCACCATGGATAACCAGGGATGGGAATTTAATGTGACAGGTACCGTGATGAAATCACAAAAATTCAGATGGGACATGAGTTTTAATATTGCCCACAATGAAAATGTAATCCGCGAAGTTTCTCCACTGTATCCACGTGAAAACAAAGGCCGGGTTACCCAAAATAATGTATACAAAGTGTTCGTTCAGGAGAACAATCCTTTCGGATCTTTTTATGGCTTTAAGTTTAAGGGAGTTTACAAAGATAAAAACTCCACAATCGCTGTGGATGAAAACGGTAACCAGATTGTAGGGCCTAACGGCGATAAGGTGTACATGCGTTTTGCCTATCCTTCTATTGATTATGTTTTCCAACCCGGAGATGCCATTTATGAAGACATTAACCACGATGGTAACATCGATTATAAAGATATTGTGTATCTGGGCAATGGTAATCCGAAAATTACCGGTGGTTTTGGTACCGCGTTTACCATCAACGGGAACCTTAAACTTAGCGTGAACTTCTCATTCCGTACCGGATACGATATTATTAATGGCACTAAAATCAGTACCACCAACATGTACAGCTTCAATAACCAGAGTACCGCAGTTTTGCGCCGCTGGAAGAAAGAGGGCGACGAGACCGATATGCCAAGGGCAATTTATGGCGGTGGCTATAACTTCCTCGGATCGGACCGTTACATTGAGGATGGATCATTCGTAAGACTCCGTTCGTTGGGCTTGAAATATGATTTTGCTAAAAATCTGATGAAACGCATTGGGATGAAGTCTATCTCTGCAAATGTCATTGTTGAAAACATCCTGACCTTTACGAAGTATACCGGACAGGATCCTGAAGTGCCCATTAAACTGAACGGATCAAATACTGTAGTTGATAATTCTACCACTCCGCCAATTAAAACGGTAACGCTGGGTTTAACTGCTAATTTTTAATATTCACCTGATATGAAAAAGATACTATATACTACCTGTTTATTGTTTATTTTGAGCTTAAGCAGTTCCTGTAATAAATGGCTTGATCTCGAGCCAAGGGATGGTATTACGCGCCAGGAATTCTGGAAAACCAAAGAAGATATCCTGGCTGCGGTTTCGGGTTGTTATACTTCCCTGTTGGCGGCGCCTCCAACGGCGGGAGACCGCTCCCTGTTGGAATACATGTTTATGTTCGGAGAATTAAGAGCCGACATGATTAGTGCCGGGCCAAGTATTACCCCTGCTGAAGTTGATATTATGAATGTAAACATCACTTCAGATAATGGCATCGCCAGCTGGGCGTCATTCTATCGCACTATCAATTATTGTAATACCGTTCTGGATAATGCCCCTAACGTTAAAAGTACCGATCCAACGCTTACTGATGCCATTTTAAACGGCTACCTGTCAGAAGCTTTAACACTGAGAAGTATGATGTATTTCTATCTGGTGCGTACTTTTAGTGATGTACCGTTGAAGTTAAAAGCGACTGTAAAGGATACTGATCTAGAAAACCTGGCAAAAACCAAACAGGCCGATATATTAAAACAAATTGTAGCCGACCTGAAGAAAGCAGAATCCTTTGCGGTAACTACTTATGGAAACACCAAATCAGATAAAGGCAGGGTAACTAAATTTACCATCAATGCGCTACTTGCGGATGTTTATTTGTGGATGGAAGATTATCCGGCTTCAATAGCGGAGTGCAATAAAATTATCGAATCGCAGCGTTATGCATTGGTTGGTTCAAATTCGGCATGGTACAATACCGTGTTCTTTCGTGGCTCATCTACAGAAACGATATTCGAGTTTGATCAGGCCATTGAAAACCCGTTTTTCAACCTTCTGGTAAATACCAGAAGACGTTACATCGCTTCACCCTTCGTCGCTTCAGAGATCTATATTCCTGATGAAATCGATCCGGATAACGTTTACGACATCAGGCCGGGTTCATTTTATAACAATGCATTCACCATCCAGAAATACGGTACCGAAAATCCGTCTTACGTGAAGTGGCAGGCTTACCGTCTTTCAGATATCATGATGATTAAAGCAGAAGCACTTGCCCTTACCGGCGGGGGTGCCGAAGCTTTAGAACTGGTGAGTACTTTACGTACAAGACGGAACGCCGTTAAAGCCACTGAACAGAATGTTGATCCTGGCGATAGTGACGCAATATGTGATTATATCCTTGCTGAGCGTGCCCGGGAATTTGCATTTGAAGGAAAGCGCTGGTTTGACTTGTTGCGCCATGCCAAGCGGAATAATTACAGCAGAATCGACATTTTGCTTGATGTGGTATCGAAAACTGTTATGCCAACCTTACAGCAATCGGCAATCACCAAATTCAGGGATTATAACAGTCATTATTTGCCTATCCCTCAGGTAGATATTAATACCAATCCAAGTCTCATCCAGAACCCATTTTACACTAAATAGTATACTGACATGAAAATGAAATTAAACATTCACAAGATCACCTATTTGGTTTTGCTCAGTGCATTTATCCTGTTCCTGATTCATGCCTGCAAAAGGGAACAATATACCATAGCCACTACCGATGATGTGAACATCACGGGTTATCTGGAAAAATATCCTGATAAATTCTCCCTGTTTTCGCAGATTTTAGACCGCTCGGGCACTAAAGGTTACCTGGCCGCTTATGGTAAGTACACCATTTTTACCCCCGATAACAATGCGGTTAATGCATGGCTGAAAAAGATCAATAAAACTGCGGTTGATCAGCTCACTCCAGAGGAGCTGAAAAATGTAGTGCGCTTTCACGTATTGCAGGATACTGTTTCAACAGCGAAGTTTACGGATGGTAAGGTTGCGCAGATTACTTTGTACGGACAATATCTGCTTACAGGTGTTACTTTCCAAAATGGAACGAGTAACATTACCATTAATAAAGAGTCTTTAATTACCCAATCCAATGTAAGGGTAGGGAACGGGATCATCCACGTCATTGATCATGTTCTTGAACCTGCAACTAAAACATTGGCTGCTACCATCGAAAGCAATGCCCGTTATGGTATTTTTACTCAGGCGTTAAAAGAAACGGGTTTTTATGACTCATTGAACTATGCACAGTCTGCCGTGCCCGATACTACCCGCCGGTTTCAAACAGTCGTTCTGGAATCTGATTCTGCTATACGTGCAGCAGGGTTTGCAAATTTCGCAGCCCTGAAAGCTAAACTTTCTAAAACCGGGAATACCAAAAGCCATACCGATAGCCTGTGGATGTATGTAGCTTACCATGTATCTCCAGGTGCCAGTTATACAGCGGATATCGTTTCAACGCCATCATTATCAACACTTGTACCGGGGGAAATTGTAACCACTAAACTTTCAGGAACCAGAATACTGTTGAATGATGATGAATTTAATGGCGTGATCGAACCTGGCGTAGAGGTAAACAGAACCTTTAGCAACAATACCGCTTCGAACGGTGTTCTACACGAATCGAGGAGCTTTTACAAAATCAAGCCACGCGTTCCTACCGGAGTTTATTTCGACCTGGGTGATCAGCCGGAGCTAAAGGCTATGGCGGCCTGGAGGGTACCTGGACAATCCATTAGTTTGCTTCAAAACGGTAAATTGATTACTGCAGGCATCCGCCTCGACCAGATCAGGTCGAATACCATTGGTCCGGTTTACTCAACAGCATCCCTTCCATTGGGTGCAGATACCAGGAGTTATGCAAACCGTGATGTCATGAACTTTAACATGAGTATCAGTAACAATGCCCGTGCAGTCTGGATAGAATTCAGATCACCAATGCTGGTAAAAGGGAAATACAAAATCTGGATTTGCTACACCTACAATGTTGCAGGGCCACTCTTGCAGGTGGCTTCAGATGTGGGTACCAATCAGGAACAGATACTTCCCAACCTGGTCGATTTAACGCAGCAATTGACGTCATCAGGTGTTACCGATGCCGGAGCGCTACAATCCTCATCAGACGGGCTGATGCTGACCAATGGCTTTAAACGCTACCTTGGTACAACTGCTGAAACCGCAACAGACGGGGTGACGAAAGGTTTACAGGCAGTGGGAACGAGCAACGGCTGGAAAATTATGCCTGCGAAACTTGCTGGAACGGTAGATATCAAAACGACTGACCGGCACTGGATTCGTTTAACTGCTTTAAGGGGCAATGGAAATGGTGTTAACCTGGATATGATTCATTTCATACCGGTTGATGATGACCAGAACTATCCAAGATTTCATCCAACACCAGGTGTTATTTTTAAACGCCCTTAAGCAGTCTGTTAAGCTAACCAATACGTATTGAAATGAATAAGAAATATCTGATATATATCACGCTTCTGGCCCTGAGCATGGGATTGTATTCCTGCAAGGATAATCTGGAGGTGCATAATGAGATCACGAATGCCGATAATACAGTAGACCTTTCTCAAAGACTGGATACTCAGGGCGACTTAAGTATTTTTAACGGCTACGTGAAGAGTACCGGTTATGATAAAGTGTTGGCAACGGCACAAAACTATACCGTTTGGGCACCCACCAATACGGCTATTGCCAGTCTCGATCCTGCCATTGCTGCTGATCCGGTGAAATTGAAGGAATTTGTGGGGAACCACATTGCACTTTCCCTTTACCAGGTATCCGCAAAACCCAACGATACTTTACGGATAAAACTATTGAATAACAAGTATGGCAATTTCATCAACAGTACTTTTGAAGAAGGAAATATTTTAGGGACCGGTCAGTTTGTAAAGAATGGCGTTTTGTATAAAATTGATCAGCCAGTACCCAGTAAATTAAGTATCTGGGATTACATGCAGCAAAGTAGCGATGCCAACCTGCAAAAAAACTATATCAATGCCTTATCGATATCGGTAATCGATAGTGCTAACGCCACTATCATTGGTTACAACGCATCCGGAACCCCAATATTTGCACCGAATCCACCCATGATTGCCCGCAATACCTATTGGGTTAATGTTGCCGATCTGCGTGATGAATCGCAACAGTACACCTATTTTATGCTTCAGGATGCGGCCTTTGCAGCTGAATCGGCAAAACTGAGCAGCTTTTTTTCACCAATAGACCCAAATCAGAATGCCGCATTCTATGTAGTGAAAGACCTTACAGTTAAAGGTGTTTATACACTGGATAAATTACCCGATACGCTGATCTCTGTTCGCGGGGCAAAAGTCCCGTTGAATAAAGCCAATGTGGTTAAATCTTACAGAAGCAGCAATGGGATAGTTCACGTTCTACGTGCTTTGCCATTCCGTGTAAAAGATAAAGTGCCTGAGTTTAAAATAGAGGGAGAAAGACTCGTGAATATATCCGCTTCCCGTACCGTTTTATACCGGACCAAACTGGATGATAAAGGAAAGGAATATAAAGATATTGAGGTATACAATCATGGAATCTCAGAGTTTGGCGTATTTTATAGTCGCGCTAACCTGCCTGTGGTAAAATATAAGGTTTATTCAAGGGCTATTTCAGGTGCACTGGGCGATTCGCAGGTGGCGGCATTTACCCAGCGTTATTTCATTTTTAATCTGAACTCAGCAACACCGGGTTACACGCTTGCCTTTACGCATCTTGTTAATCCACTTACTTATACTGAAACTTACCTGGGCGAATATACACCCGGCAGTTTTGGACCATTACTGCTGAGGTTGACATCTGCCGCAAGCACTGCCCAAAATGTTAATACACTGATTTTGGATTACCTGCGCTTTGAACCTGTTTTACCTTAATTATTAACGCTGCTTTGAAAGAAAATACTATGTATAATTTTACTACGATAAAAAAAGTTTGTATGCTCACGGTGTGCTTGCTTGTGCTTGGCAGGATGGTTAAAGCACAGGAAACAGACTCTGTTGAAACAAAAACAGATACCACTACTGTAAAGGTGAAAGCCCGTGCAGTAAAGGGCGAAAGGGTGAGGGGGATTGTCATTGACGGAAATACCAATAAGCCTCTTGTTGGGGTGAATGTTACTGTACCTAATTTTACGGCTTCCATTACGGATGAAAAAGGAAGGTTCAATATTATTGTTCCCGATTTCAACGCTACTGTGATCATTTCAGCCGATGGTTTTCAAACCAAGGTATTACCGGTTTACAAAGAGAAAGAAATCAAAACCAGGCTATATCCCTTAAGTTTCACTTCTGTGTACAATGAGGTCGTTACACCATCCGGGGTAGAGTCGCAGGCCCGTACCATTTCCGCTGTAAGCAACATCGGTTTGCAAAACAGCTGGGCCAACAACTCTGAAACTCCTATGAGTTTCCTACAGGGTAAAGCGGCAGGTGTACAAGCTGTTCGGAAATCGGGTACACCAGGCATTGGAGCAGATGTATTCATCCGTGGTTTCAATTCATTATATACCACTAATCAGCCCCTATACGTGGTGGATGGGATGATTTACGACGCCAATAGTTACGGCACATCCCTGACTAAAGGTCATATTAACAATCCTTTGCAATTTATCGACGTTAAGGATATTGAAAACATCAGTATATTAAAAGATGCGCTTGCCGCGGCTACCTTTGGCACGCGTGCAGCCAATGGCGTGGTGATGATTACCACTAATCGTGCGCATGATCAGGCTACTAATATTGATTTCTCTGCTTTTAGCGGCGTAAACCTCAGACCAAAAAATCTGCCACTGATGAATGCAGATGAACATCGCCTGTATTTGTCAGACATTTTAAAAAGTCAGGGCCTTAGCAATGTGGCCATTGCTGCCAAACCCTATATGAGTACCGATCCTGCAAGTGCAGATTATTTTAAATACCATAATGAAACGGACTGGCAGGATCAGGTATTAAGAACAAGTTTTGATCAGAATTACTTCCTGAAGGTATCAGGCGGAGACAACATCGCTAAGTATGCGCTTTCAGTGGGTTATAGTAATGATAAAGGTGTGTTGGACAGTACCAATAACCTGAAATACAGTACAAGATTTAACAGTGATCTGAACCTGACCAAAAAGTTAAAGGGAACCACCAGTTTATCTTTCACTTATACCGAGCAGCGGCTTAAAGATCAGGGCATTGCCAGTGCTACAAATCCACTGTTTCTTTCGCTGGTAAAATCTCCGTTTATGGGACGCAACGAAATCGATGCTTTCGGTTCGGTATCACCAAATCTGGCCGATTACGATACCCTTCAGGTGAGTAATCCAAGATCACTGATTGAAAAAGGAACCAATTTTAAAAAGGCCTACCGCTTTTTTGGAAACATTAATTTCGATTATACCTTTAACAAAAACTTTAAGCTTTCCAATTTATCAGGGATTACCTATGATAAAACACAGGAAACACTGTTCATCCCAAGAAAGGGCGTTACCAATGATACGCTTTCGAATGTGGTGGGCGATAGCCGTTTAGGTACCCAGGTTGCCAGGTTCTTCAGCTTCTATAACGATCTGCGTTTATCCTACGACCAATCATTTGGCAAACACCATAAGGTACATGCTATTGTGGGATTCAGGTATTCGCAAAGTGAAGCAGAACAGGATTTTGCGACCGGATTTAATTCTGCAACAGATGATCTGATCAGTATTGGAAACAGTAACTCGGCATTCAGGACTTTCGGTGGTGACATCGGTAAATGGCGCACCTTGAATAATTATTTTACTGCCAATTACAGTTACGCAGATAAGTACCTTTTAAACGTTGCTGTTGCCGTTGATGGTTCATCGAGATTTGGAATCAAAGAAGGGCAGGGATTTATGAACTTCGATGATGGTTTAAGGATTCAGGGCAGCAGGTATGCTGTTTTGCCCGCTATCGGCGCAGCATGGGTAATCTCTTCCGAAAAATTCATGAGAAACCTGAACCGTGTTGATTTACTGAAATTGAGGGTTACTTACGGACTAACCGGAAACGATGATGTAGGTAATTACACGGCACGTAAATACTATATTTCGCAAAACCTCTTCGGTATGCGTGGTGTAATCACCGGAAATTATGCTAATCCGAACCTGCAGTGGGAAACTGTACGGAAGCTGAATGCAGGTATCGACGGATCATTTTTCGGCGAACGCCTGAGCATTAGTCTGGATTACTGGAATCACCATACCGACAACATGCTGACTTATCAGCTGGTAAATTCAGTTGGTGGAACAGCTTCTTATCTAAACAACAACGGTGGCATGAAAACTCAGGGATTAGACCTGGCGCTAAATGGCCGTATTTTAAACAAAACATTCAAATGGGATGCCGGCATCACCATCGGTACTTCGAAAAATAAAATCACCAGCCTGCCAGGTGGCAATGCAATCATTACCAGTTATGCCGGTGGCGCATATATCACACAGGTGGGTGGCGCTGCCAATCAGTTTTTCGGCTTAACCACTAATGGTGTGTATTCCACTAATGCAGAAGCCGCTGCTGCAGGACTATCCATCCGCAACAGCCTGGGTAACCTCGTGCCGTTTACCGGAGGGGATGTAAAGTTCACAGACCGTAACGGTGATAAAATTATTGATGCCAACGACCGCACCGTGATCGGTAATCCAAATCCCGATTTCTTCGGAAGCTTCAGTAACACCTTTAGCTACAAACGCTGGAGTCTGGATGCCCTGATCACCTTTGTACAAGGAAATGATATTTACAATTATACCCGTGCACAGCTGGAATCGGGAAGTACTTACTATAACCAGACACCTAACCTCATCAACAGATGGAAAGGGAATGGACAAATTACTGATGTACCTAAAGTGGCCTATGGCGATCCGATGGGAAATGCGAAGTTTTCCGATCGCTGGATCGAAGATGGTTCATACCTGAGGTTGCGTACCGTTTCACTGACCTACAACATACCACTTAAGTTAAAGTCGGTGAAATATGCCAGGGTATTTGCAACGGGTAATAATCTATTTACCATTTCAAATTATCTGGGCTACGATCCTGAATTCAGCAACTCGGCGAGTTTATTTACACAGGGAGTTGATACCACGCTTGAGCCGCAGTTCCGCTCGTTTCAGTTGGGTGTAAGAGTAGGGTTATAATTTTAGAAAAATTCATTATGAAAATCAATTTCAATAAAAATATTGCAGCGTTATGCTTACTTGGTGTTTTGTCGGCAGGCCAGTGGTCGTGCAAGAAAATGCTTGATGTACCTGCAGAAGATAAACTGGATAGTGCCAATGGTTTTAAAACGGTTTCTGATGCAGATGCCGCTGTAATTGGGATTTACGGGCAATTCCAGGGGCTTGAAAAACTATACGTACTGCAAAACGAGCTTCGCGGCGACCTGATGGATGTGACCAGCAGATCGACGGCTGATTTGCAGGAGCTATCTTCACATACCGAAACAAAAAACAATCCTTATGTGGACCCAAGGCCTTATTATCAGGTAATTGTGAATTGCAACGATGTGCTTAAAAATTTCGATGCGATGAAAGCCAGCCTGAGGATGAGTGTGGATGACTACAATAAACGTTACTCTGATATTGCATCCCTTAGAAGCTGGATTTATTTACAATTGGGGATACAGTACGGTAGTGTGCCTTATATTACCGATTCTTTCAAAACGGTTGAGGATTTAAATAACCTGAACACCTATCCTAAAATTTCTTTTGATCAGTTATTAGACCGTTTGATTGCTTTAAACGAAAGTTTACCTTATAAGGAACCATATGCTTATCCGGCAGGTAATTCGCTTCTGGTAACCATTGATGGGAACTACACGCAAAAGCTTTTCATGTCGAAAGCATTTTTATTGGGTGATCTGTATTTGTGGAAAGGTAATTACCTGAAAGCAGCAGAAAACTATGCTAAACTGATGAATGCTGAAAATACTAATACTAACGATAACGTACGTTTTAACTTCTATAAAATAAACAATTTTGTTGATGCCGTATACTCTAACCTGGCTGTACAGTTCACCAGAAGTCAGGACGATAGCAGCTTGCTAAACAGTCCTGATGCAGGCTGGCGTGGTATATTTGGTTTGCCAACTACCCTCAGTGCATGGAGCTCTGAATGGTTTTGGGCGATGCCTTACGGATCTACTTTTAAACCTGTTAATCCGATGATTGACCTTTGCTCACCCCTTAAAAGCTACCAGATCCGGCCGTCGCAAGCGGTAAAAGACCTGTGGAATAGCCAAAGAGGTAACAATGGTATTCCTTATGATTCGAGAAGTAAACTGTCTTACACAGCTTCAGCAATGGGTGATGCCATCACAAAGTTTACCGATAACGGTGGTAAATGGGGCATCTACCGTGCTGCATTGTTACACCTACGCTTTTCAGAAGCGGCTAACCGGGACGGGCAGACCAAACTGGGTTGGGCATTTCTGAACATCGGGTTAAACAGAACTTATTATGTAGGAACATTTGTTGCTGGAGCGATGTCGCCCGCTACCGTTGCGGAACTCAATACCATGATTACCCCTTATCCACAAAGCTCGCCTTACTACTTTGATGCGAGGAAAAATAACGATGTGTCTGGTACCTGGTACCGCAGTATCGGTATAAGAGGCAGGGCAGTGTTAAATCCGATTGACGTAAGTTTTCAGACCGATATGATTGGCCTGGAAGGCAAGCTGATTGAAGAAGCCGCATTGGAGCTTGCATTTGAAGGTAACCGCTGGCCAGATTTATTACGCATTGCCCGCCGACAGAATAATCCGGCATTCCTTGCCGATAAGATTTATCAGAAACTGTTAAAAGCCGGAAATCCCAATGCCAGTGCGGTTAGGGAGAAACTAATGGATCCTGCCAACTGGTATTTACCTTTCGACTGGGCTAAATAAATAATCCGGTGGACTCTTAAAAGAATAAGCAAAAGATTTTAATCCATATCTTGTATAAAAATTCAGTCATCATCAGCACTAATGAATAAATTCAAATCCATATCATCACTTTCCGTTTTACTTTTATCAAGCATTACCCTCTTCGCCCAGCAAAGCAATTACAAATTTAAATTTGGCTCCGGCAAAGTACCACCAGGTTATGTTTTGGTCAACGAAAAATCAGCATTTATACCTGAAAAAGGATATGGATTTGAATCGGGTACGCCGGTGAATGTAGCATTGGGTGGAGGGAGAGACCTCATCAAACAAAGCACGATCACTGCAGGCCAACCCTTTTATTTTTCGGTAAATGTACCGGAAGGCAACTACAAAGTAACGCTGACCCTGGGCGATGCCAAAGTAAAAACCGCAACGACCGTGAAAGCCGAATCGCGCCGTTTAATGCTTGAAAACATCACCACTAAACCGGGTGAGTTTGTAACGAAAACTTTTATTGTAAATGTACGTAATCCTGAAATCAGCACAGGCGCAATGGTGAAACTCAACGATCGGGAACTAAACAGCAGAAGCTGGGATAAAAAACTGACGCTTGAATTTAATGGGGCTAAACCTTCGGTTGCTGCATTGGAGCTTACAAAGGTGGAAGATCAGGTTACAGTTTATTTGGCCGGAAACTCCACCGTTGTTGATCAGCGTGCGGAGCCCTGGGCTTCATGGGGACAAATGATTCCGCGTTTTTTCGAGCCGGGAGTGGCTTTTGCCAACTATGCCGAATCGGGATTAACCCTGGCCAGCTTCAACGGACAGAAACGTCTGGAAAAAATACTGACACTAATCAAACCCGGCGATTATCTTTTTATTGAATTCGGTCATAATGATCAGAAAATGAAGGGAGAAAATGATGGTGCCTGGAAATCCTATACCGAAAACTTTAAATACTATATCGCTGAAGCGAAAAAGAAGGGCGGAATTCCGGTGATCGTAACTTCCACCAGCAGACGCCGTTTCGATGAGAATGGTAAAACGATCAATACACTTGGCGATTTTCCTGCAGCGGCCAAAAAAGTAGCAGCCGATGAAAAGGTGGAGTTAATTGACCTGAACGCCATGACTGCCGTTTTATACGATGCTTTGGGTGTGGAACCTTCAAAAAAAGCTTTTGTGTTTTATCCTGCTAATACCTATCCGGGCCAGGATAAAGAACTGGCAGATAATACCCATTTTAATTCTTATGGCGCTTATGAGCTGGCGAAATGCGTGGCATTGGGTATTCAACAGTCGAATCTGGGGATCAAAAAGTTTCTAGTTCCCGGATTTAGCTTTAACCCATCGAAGCCCGACGCTATTACTGACTTTGCTGTTCCGCCAAGTCTGGATATGGATTTGGTTAAGCCAGCGGGTAATTAGGTAGTTACCCGACAGTAGGTTTGTCGAAGGTTCGTATAGAACTCATATTACATGCTTAGCAAAGAAAGTCGATAATTCATCTGATTAATATCATGTGCTAACCTTTTAATGAATCGTTTTGCAATATCGCAAGCAAAGTGGGCCAGATATTCTCAGCTGCTTTAATGTAGCCGCTGGCAAGTGGATGTACACCATCGATCATATTTAAGCTGCGGTTTCCTGTCACCCCTTTTAAAAAGGAAGGCACCAGAAAAATTTTATTCACAGTGGCCAGTTCACGGAAGATATTCGCATAACCTGATCCCTGAAAGGCTTGCACCCATGCCGGTAATTCAATACCCAACAGCAAGATCCATGCTGCAGGATAGGCTTTGCGCACCTGGTTAATGATCGTTTGTAAATTTGCTGAAACCTCTGCAGGCGCATGCCCTCTTAGAAAATCATTGGCGCCCAGTTCCAAAATAAAACCAGCCACGTCGCCCTGTAATACTGAAGAAAGCCTGCTTAAAGCGGAGCGCGACGTATCGCCACTTATTCCTGCATTCACCACTTCATAGTTGAACCCTGCAGCCTGAATATTTGCTGAAAGCAAGGCCGGGACGGCTTCGTTTTGTGGTTGTCTCAATCCGTAACCTGCAGTCAGGCTATCTCCGAAAAATATAATTTTCTTATTTTTACTCATACTGGCATCATAACCAAAATTTTGAGGAAATGGTTCATAGAAATGATTGAAAATGAAGTTTATTAACATACATCAATTCATTCCTTAAATTCAGGCACTACTTTTGAAATTCAAAAAAGGGTAATTTTATTTAAACTTAAATTTATATCAGATGAAAAAACTATTTTTTGCGCTTCCAGCGCTTCTTTTACTCGCATCGTGCGGAGGTTCTTCGAACGATAGTGCGAAAACTACCACAGAACAAACTGCTGCAACACAAACAGGTGAAACTTTAGCACTTGATACCGTAGGTACTTCGGTTGACTGGAAAGCTACCCATAAAGGTGGACTTGCTCCACGTTGGGGTAAAATCAGCGTTACTTCAGGAAGCGTTTCTGTAAATAATGATTCATTAACTGGTGGTGAATTCACCATCAACCTGGCTTCTTTGAAAGTTGATCCGGCATCTGTTACTGAAAAAGACAAAAAAGCCAGTGATTTGGAAGGTCACCTGAAAAGCCCTGACTTTTTTGACGTAGCTAAATTCCCTACTGCTAAATTTGTGATCACTAAAGTAGAGCCATTTACCGGCGCACAGCCATCGAGCCTGTTAAAAGATCCTAACTATTTGATCAGCGGAAACCTGACTCTTAGAGACAGTACATTGAACATTACCTTCCCGTCGAAAGTAGAAGTTTCGGGTACCGGCGTTACGGCAACTGCCAAGTTCATCATCGACAGAAGTGCATGGGGAATTAATTATAAGGCAGAAGGAAGTCCTGAAAACTGGATTATTTCAAAAGATGTGGAAATCGGTTTGACGCTTAAAGCTGATAAAAAATAATTTCAGATACACAATCTTATCATCATATGAAACGCTCCGGATAAACATTCGGAGCGTTTTTTTTAAGATTACTTTCTTCCGGGAAAAATCTTATTTTCAATTACCTAATAATAGAAAACGCTACGGGGGCCATGGTTTGCCATAGGTTTCCTTATAGGTTTGTAGTACCGTCGCAGGTAACAGCTAGGATATTGGAAGGAACAAGATAGGAACCAGATAGGAACATGCTAGGATAAAATGCCTAGGAAAGTGCCAGCGTAATGCCGCCAAGGCCGTTTTTGAGTGCTTTTATCCTAGCCAAATGCTGGAATCGGCATTTTAGCCATTCCTTTATGCTTTTATTTGAACCTTCGCTTTGCTAATATTCAGATGGGGATTTAGTACTATTGTCAACAACATACGAAACCATGCGAACAATTTTATCGTTGGAAAAATGATAAATATCGCATGATGCACCACTATATTGACTTCCATCTGGTCTTACACCTGAGCTTGTGCATTCCACAGATGCTTTGTCACCCTCAATGATAATGGTTCCAAATTGAAAATACATCCGTTCAGGCATATTCTCGCCTCCGTCCATATTACTGATCTCCTCTTTTCCCCGTAATGTGGTATGCCCGTTAGATGAGCTGAACATCTCCCAGATAATGTCATCTGACAGGAAGTCTATAAATTCGTCCATCCTGTTTTCCCCGAAAATCTGATTGACTTTAGTGATAAGTTCTCGTGTAGTTGCCATGAGGTTTAAACAAAGCTATAGTGCAATAGTTTCTTTCAAAGCCTTTTAAATTAGTTATTTAGCATCAGCGTTCAGTGAACAATAGCACTGATTGCGTGATAGCCTCCGGTAATATTGGTCAGTTTCCTGATTCCTTGCGCTTTCAGTATGGAGATGAAGATCATCGAGCGGTAACCGCCTGCACAATAAACCAGATAGGGTTTACCAGGATCAAGCGCTTCAGCGGCCTGAGCGATCTGATCGAGCGGAAGGTTCAATGCGCCGGATACCGTTCCTTGTTCGTGTTCTGATTTTGCACGCACATCAATGACATTATATCTCCCTTCGGAAAGGAGCTGATTAAAACTTTCAGCGCTGATGTTTTCAATGGTATCTGTTGCGTTGCCACTGTTCACCCACTCCTCAAATCCGACCATCAAAAAGCCTTCGCACTGGTGATAACCGATACGGGCCAGTCGCCTGATGACTTCGGTTTCACGGCCTGGTTCAGCAATGATCAATATACGTTGCTGATTGATGGGAAGCAGGGCACCCACCCACGGAGCGAAACTGCCGTCGAGCCCGATGTTGATTGATCCGGGAATATGTGCTGAAGCAAAGATATCGGGTTTTCTGGTATCCAGAACCAGGGTTCCGGGTACCGCCATGCGGCTTTTGAAAGATGATGCGCTGAGCCCCTGAACGGCCTGATGAAGTACCTTTTCAAGCAGGGGATAGCCTTTGATATTCAGTTCTACATTCATGGGGAAATATGCGGGCGGGGCCGCAAGGTTGCCACAGAGTTCGCTGATGAAATCTTCACGTGAAAGATCGGCAGCCAGGGCATAATTGCTCAGCCGCTGTGAACCCAGGTCGCCAATGGTTTCCTTACTCATGTTCTTACCGCAGGCACTTCCTGCGCCGTGGCCTGGATAAATAACGGTATGATCGGCTAACGGAAGTATTTTATTTCTAAGCGAATCGTAAAGCATGCCTGCCAGATCCTCCTGGCTGATATCCAGGTCAGGCGACTGCGCAAGGTCGGGTCTGCCTACATCGCCGAGAAATAGAGTATCTCCGGTAAAAATGGCTTGTTCAATTCCCTGCTCATCCAGGAGCAGGAAACAGGAACTTTCCAGGGTATGCCCAGGGGTGTGTAAAAGTTTCAGGGTTGCTCCGCCAATAGAAAAGTTTTCGCCATCTGCTCCATTATAGCTTGGGTAGGCAGTTTGTGCGCCTGGTCCCAATACAATGGTGGCACCGGTTTTTGCCGCAAGTTCCAGATGTCCGCTCACGAAGTCAGCATGGAAATGCGTTTCCATGATGAAAGTAATGCTAGCCTGATCCTGTTCTGCCAGCTCAAGATAAGCATCGATATCCCTAAGCGGATCAATCACCACAGCTTCACCGTTATGTTCGATATAATAGGAAGCCTGTGAAAGACATTTCTCGTAGAGCTGTTTTATTTTCATATGGTTTTTTATTGGAATAAAATTATAGATTGGTGATCTCGCCGGCCTGCACCGCAAGAATGACAATGGCCAGTATCAGTATAAACCAGCCGAAGCAAAGCCTGAGCTGCCGGGTATTGAACAAGTGGGAAATTCTCTGCCCCAACACAGCACCAGTAATGGCCAAAGCGGTGGTTAACAAAAGAAATGTCCAGTTGACTTCCTGTAAACCAAGATCGCTCAGGAAGCCTGACAAGGTATTGAGCGAGATGATAAACAATGACGTACCGACCGCCTTTTTGATGTCAAGATGAAAGAATAAGGTTAAAGCCGGAACAATCAGAAAGCCACCACCAGCACCAAGGAAGCCTGTTAACACACCTGTGGCCACAGCGCATCCAATCAATATCGAAATGGAATTTGAATTTTCAGCTTGTTCCAGGTCGCAGTCGTTTTTCGCCTGCATCATCGTTCTGGCGGCCATCATCATCAGCAAAGAAAAAATAATCATACTAAGCATTCCAAAAGTCAGCGTTACATCATGCCAATGCCATAGCACTGCCGGGATTTTCGGGATAATAAAACTTCTGATCAGCCATACCATAACAATGGATATGGAGGCAAAAATGATCCCCTTTTTGAACAGAACTTCTCCCTGTTTAAATTTAGCGATGCTGGATATGGAGCTGGTAGAGCCCACAATAAACAGCGAATATCTTACCGCAGAAGCCGGCTCCAGCCGGAAAAAATAAACCAGTACCGGAACAGTAAGGATGCTGCCGCCGGCGCCCATGAGTCCCAATGAAAGGCCGATTAACAGCGTGGAGAAATAGCCGACTACCTGCATGTTCAGGCTAATGATAATGGGTATTTCAGGATGCCTGCCAATGTGGTTGTCGCAATGTCGATGTCTCCCATCCGCGTTAGCTTGCTGAATGAGAACCTTATTGTGGCCCCCGCTTGCTTTTTACCCAATGCATGCATCACATGGCTGCCATGGTCGTCGCCGCTGCTGCAGGCACTACCACCAGATGCACATATGCCTGCCTGATCCAGCATGGCCAGCAGCAGATCGGTATCCATATTGCCCGGGAAGTTGACACTCAAAACTGTGTAAAGTGCGTTATCATTGTTGTTAAAGCTGATTTCAGGCGATAATTGCATCAGGCCATCGCGCATGGTTTTGTTTAGGTTGCTGATGTAGATCTGATCGCCCAGGTAATTTTCGTGTGCCAGCTCCAGCGCTTTGGCAAAACCAATCATTCCATGTACGTTTTCTGTTCCTGCCCGCACTTTTCTCTCCTGGCCACCGCCATGAATTAAAGGGGTGATTTTGGTACCTGCGCTTACATAAAGTATCCCGGTACCTTTAGGGCCGTGGAATTTATGTCCGGAAGCGGAGGCGAAGTGAACACCGTATTCAGCCAGTTGCAAAGGATAATGACCAATGGTTTGCACACAATCTGAATGAAAGATGGCGCCATAGCGGTTACAGATTTCTCCCGCCCTTTTAAGGTCGAGTAAAGTACCGATTTCATTATTGGCATGCATAAGGCTAACTAGGCACTTAATGCCTGCTTTGGTTTGGTTGTTTAACTGTAAATCAAGATCGTTATAGTCCACCTCCCCGTATTCGTTCAGGTTTACAAATGAACAGGTAATGTTTTTGTCGGCACAATAATGTTCAACGGTGTTTAACACGGCATGGTGCTCGATAGGAGAGGTGATGATGTGCGTGCAGCCCAGTGTTTTTACCGCCGTAGCGATAGCGGTATTATTGCTTTCGGTGCCGCCACTGGTGAAGTAGATGGAAGTGCTTTTAACGCCCAGCAAATCTGCCACTTTTTTCCTGGCAGCCTCAATGGCTGTTTTACTTTGTCTGCCTATGCTGTAGGAAGAAGAAGGATTGCCATAGTGCTGCGTTAAAAAAGGCAGCATCGCCTCTAATACAACCGGATCCAGTGAAGTGGTAGCAGCATTATCTAAATATACGATCTCGTTCATGGTGAATTTATATTTTATATTGATGGTAACAGGATAGCGCAAACATTAAAACAAGGGCACGCCATCCAGCCATGCCCCCTGTTTATCATTAACTAACTAAAACTAGGTGGTAAACTTCTAAACACCTGCTTTTATCTTGTCTGGAAAGCGGCAAGGCCGGTTTCCAGGAATTTTTTATAATTGGCCACTTCGTAATCTGCTCCCTGCGGAGGGCTTAACAGCGTTTCAGTTGCCGGGTCGAGCAATACATAAAACGGCTGGGAGTTCGACTGAAATTTCCTGGCCTGCAAATCGTTCCACTTTTTACCAATGGTGCCAAGTGTTTTTCCTTCAGGTGTTTTTACCACATCTTCAGGTGCCAGCTCGCTCTTGTCGTCTACATATAACTGCACCAGGATGTAATCCTGGCTGATCATTTTGTAGACTTCCTTATCCGGCCATACATTGGCTTCCATTTTACGGCAGTTTACACAGGCATGTCCGGTAAAATCGATCAGGATTGGTTTATGCTGTTGTTTCGCAGCTTCGAGTGCTTCATTATAATCAAAGTAGGCATCCAGTTTCAACGGAGCATGGAACTTATCGGCATATTTATGAGGGCCTCCCGACACCGTTTTTGCCGGTAATGAACCGCCAACTAAACTGCTGGTGTACAAATCAAAGTCCTGTGTATTCTGAGGAGGCAGAAACGCGGATACCGATTTCAATGGAGCTCCCCATAAGCCAGGGATCAGGTACATGGTAAATGCCAGGATAATCGTTGCCATAAATAACCGCGGCACAGATATATAGTTAACCGGACTATCGTGTGAAAATTTAAGCTTACCCAGCAGGTAGGCGCCCATCATGCCGAAGATGATGATCCACAGCGCAAGAAAGATTTCTCTGTCGAACCATTCCCAGTGATAGGCCAGATCGACATTGCTCAGAAATTTCAAAGCAAAAGCCAGTTCCAGGAAACCCAGCACTACTTTTACGCTGTTTAACCAACCACCGGATTTTGGCAGTTTGTTCATCGCAGAAGGAAAAAGTGCGAATAAGGCAAAGGGAATGGCAAGCGCAAATGAGAAGCCGAACATGCCAATCGCCGGCCCTAATAGCGCTCCGGTTGTGGCTGCCTGAACCAATAGGGTTCCGATAATCGGCCCGGTGCAGGAGAATGAAACCAATGCCAGTGTACCTGCCATAAAGAATAAACCGGCAATGCCACCCTTATCTGCATTGCTGTCCATTTTGTTAGCCCATGAGGATGGAAGCGTCAATTCAAACGCGCCGAAAAATGAAGCCGCAAAGGTGATCAGTAACAGGAAGAAGAAAAAGTTGAATATTCCGTTTGTAGATAAACTGTTCAGCGCATCGGCTCCAAAAATAACGGTCACCAGTAGTCCGAGTACCACATAAATCAGAATGATAAAAAAGCCGTAAAGGGCGGCCTTTCCAAAAGCCCTTCCTTTTTCTGCTCCCTTAGTGAAGAAACTCACGGTTAAGGGGAGCATGGGGAAAATGCAGGGCATCAGTAAAGCAGCAAGTCCGCCTACAAAACCTGCTATAAATATACCCCAGAGTGTTTGCTCCTGCGGTTTGGCGGGGTTTTGAACTTGCTCAGCTTTCGTCGCAGCTTTAACTATGGTAGCGGTGGTGTCAGTTGCCTTTGAGATCGTGTCTGCTGTTGCAGGGGAAATTTCCGTAAATACCAGATCATCCGTTGATGTACTGTCTTGCGCGTATCCGGTTGTGCATAGGGCACAGGATAGCAATAGCCCTAAAAATAAGACTTTAAATGTGTTAATCATGATGCTATTATTTTACAGCGATGCTGAATTCAATTTCCTCAGGAGGCAGACATTGTTTGTCGTTACACACCATAAATTCTACTTTGCCCTTAACCGTTGCATTTTTTGCGGTAAGCTTCACTTTCTGTTGAAAGATCACCGATTTCTCAAAATAGCTTACATCCATTTTGAATGTAGATTCAAATTTGATAATTGGTTTTGGTTCAATGGTTTTTCCGATAAGTGTGTATCCCTTGCCGGCAGGAAAAGTGAATGTAGTTTTCACTGGTCCGCCATCTTTAACAAATTGTGAGTACAGGTGCCAGCCTTCGTCAACAGTTGCTTTAATATAAAGCGTTGCAGTTGTTGCACTTGTTTTTTTGGCAGCATACGACCAGGTAACTGGTTTAAGAATCTGGCTTTTTGCGCCCTGATAGGAAAGGGTTAGCAAAGCAATGGCGATCAGTAATTTTTTCATCGTGGTTGTTTGTTGATTATTTTGTAAATATCAGCATTGTTGTTTTTTATAACAATACAATGCCTTATTTCCGTATATTTTATTGTTTTATCTTGTTATTCTGAATATTTTACGGAAATGGGTTTGTTAAAGGGTGCAAATCATACTTTTTTTCAGAGTGCGCAATGATGTTATGGAAATTTTACAGAGTAACCCAAGGTGCAGGACAGTTATGCTGGCTGAAAATCTTAACTTACGGACATCATAACGAGCAAATAATGAAAAAATACTGGATAGCTTTTATCGTGATCATGCTGGCCATGCACGATAACGTATCTGCTGATTTTATATTTAGTAAAGGGAGAATATTAAAAGTTAGCCTCTCTAATGAGGAAGAACAAGTGGTGCATACCGCATTTGGAATGTTCAGCCACGATTATCATGCGGTGTTCGGTGGATATGCAATCTTGAGTGCGAGTTCAAAGTTGCTTATCGGTACGCTGGGCAAAGGCTCAGAGGCTGAAAAGCTACTGGATCAGCAAGCATTGCAAGACTTACGTTTACACCCTGAAGCCTATGTAATCAAAGTACAAAACGACCAGATCTGTATCGTTGGCAGTGATAAACGCGGTACCGCCTATGGGATTCTGGAACTGTCGAGGCGCATGGGCGTTTCCCCCTGGGAATGGTGGGCAGATGCCAAAATCAGTAAAATGGATTCTTTGGTGTTTAAAAATGGTTTTAAGTTATTTGAATACCCATCAGTAAAGCTCAGGGGAATTTTTATTAACGATGAGGATTGGGGACTTACACCCTGGAGCTACCTGACTCACGAACCCTCAAAAATCAAAGGGCAAATCGGACCTAAAACCCATGCGCGGATTTTTGAACTGCTCCTGCGTTTGCGCGCCAATACCTTCTGGCCGGCCATGCATGAGGTATCAGTAGCTTTTTACCTCACTCCCGGAAATAAAGAAATTGCCGATAAGTATGGAATTGTAGTAGGTGCATCACACTGTGAACCCATGATGCGGAATGCCAATGCAGAATGGAAATTAGAGGGAACAGGCAATTATGACTATGTACACAACAGACCTGCCATACTGAAATTCTGGGAGGAACGCGTAAAGCAGCTTAAAAACTCGGATAACCTTTACACGCTTGGGATTCGCGGTGTGCATGATGGCAAAATGCAGGGTGCCAACACTTTGCAGGAGCAGTATGATGCGTTGACGAATGTGCTGAAAGACCAGCGGGAGATGATAAGAAAAAACCTGAACAGCGATGTAGAAAAAATACCGCAGGTATTTATTCCATATAAAGAAGTTTTGGATGTGTATAATATGGGACTTGAAGTGCCCGATGATGTGACCTTGATGTGGTGCGACGATAACTATGGCTATATCCGCCATTTGCCTGACAGCGCTGAGCGTGCACGTAAAGGTGGCAACGGGGTGTATTACCACGTTTCTTATTGGGGAAGACCACATGATTACCTCTGGCTGTCAACCAATCATCCTGCCCAAATCTACACACAGATGAAAATGGCCTACAATAAAGGCGCTAAAGACATCTGGATACTGAATGTTGGCGACATTAAACCAGGCGAGTATCTGATTGAGCTGTTTCTGGATATGGCATGGAACATCAATGCCATAACCGATAATAAAGACGGGCTCGACAAGCACTTGCTTAACTGGCTTGCACGGGAATTCGGGCAAAAAAAGGCGGCTGATTTAGCTGATGTAATGCATGAATATTATCGCCTGGCCTATATCCGCAAACCCGAGTTTATGGGTAATACCCGAACAGAAGAACAGGATCCAAAATATAAAACAGTAAGCGATTTGCCCTGGGATGAGCAGGAAATCAAATCCAGGATTTCTGCCTATGATAAAATTTCGGAAAAAGTGATTTCATTGTCTAAAGAAATCGGCGCCACCAAACAGGATGCCTGGTATCAGCTAATTGAATATCCGGTGAGAGGGGCTACAGAAATGAATAAAAAAATGCTTTATGCACAGCTGGCAAGACATGGTAAAGCGAGCTGGGAACAAAGCGATAAGGCTTTTGATACCATTGAAACACTTACTTCTAAATACAATAACCTGGGCGGAGGCAAATGGAAGAATATGATGGACGATCAACCGCGAAAACAACCGGTTTTTATGAAACTGCCACATACCACCAGTACAGCGCCAATGCCGGTAAGACAGAAAGCGCTGTTGACGATGAATGGCAATCAGTTTTCGAAGTTTGAAGGCAGGGCACCTGTTGGCCATGGCTTAGGTTATGAAGGAGGGGCAATCAGCCTGGCAAAGAACAGCTCCGTATTTTATGCGGTAAAAAAGATCAAAACCGATTCGGTTAGCATTGAGGTTGCACTCGCACCCAATCATCCGGTAGAGGGGAAGCTGATCAGGTTCGCCATTTCATTGAATAGAAAAGATTTGCAGGTAGTTGATTATCACACGGTAGACAGGAATGAGGAATGGAAAAGAAACGTGCTGACCAACAAGGCTTCGAGAACTGTACGACTGAAAGTGGCGAAAGCATCATCCGCAGGTGCGGATGATGAGATTCAGATCAAAGCCCTTGATGAAGGGGTGATATTGGATCAGATTAAAATATTGGCATTTTAAGGTATCGCCATCATTTTGATGGCGATACGGTGTAACTTATTCCTCTTTTAGCACTGAAAGTCGTTTTATAAAAGCCACCTGTTAGCGTGGAAGCGATTTTTACGCCCTTTACAGCAACCTTCATTTTGGTTAATAATGTGCATGGCCCATTCAAATTGGCTTTAATGGTTGCCGTTGATAGTACACCTTTTTGCCAGGCGATATCTATGGTGTAGTTTCCTCTGGCCTTCAAACCTTTTACACTTCCGTTTGCCCATGCGGCAGGTAGTGCGGGTAATAATTGTATTTTATCCAGGTGGCTTTGTAACAACATTTCCGTCATGCCCGATACGGCACCAAAGTTTCCGTCGATCTGAAACGGAGGATGTGCATCGAATAGGTTAGGGTAAAGTCCGCCCCCTTTTGATACGCTCAGGTCGCGCATTAAATCCCTGATCAGTTGATACGCGTGATCGCCATCAAGCAGTCTTGCCCAGAAGTTAATTTTCCATGCTAAACTCCAGCCGGTACCGGCATCGCCACGGAGTTCGAGTGTTTTCTTCGCGGCCTCGGCAAACTGCTGATCCAGTAATGGTGATATTTCCCGGCCCGGATGTAAGCCATAAAGGTGACTCACGTGCCTGTGGTGCGGATCAACATCTTCCCAATCCTGCGACCATTCCTGCAGATTGCCTTTGCTTCCGGTTTTTAGGGGATAAAGTTTAGCCAGTTTCTGTTTTAAAACAGCCTGAAAAGCAGGATCTATGTTTAGCGCTTCGGCAGCTTCCAGGCAATTGCGGAAGTGATCCCGGATAATCGACATATCCATTGTGGTGGCAACCGAGGTGTTGGCCTCATGGCCTTTTCCATCGAAGTAATCGTTTTCAGGTGAAAAAGAGGGTGCGGTAACCAGCTGGCCCTGTTTGTTTTCCACCAGGAAATCAATCAGGAATTCGGCTGCTCCTTTCATCACCGGATAAGTATTTTTTAAAAATTGTTCATCTTTGGTAAAGCGGTAATGCTCATAAAGGTGGCGACAAAGCCATGGTGCGCCCATGTACCAGTTGGCCCATTTCGGGTCGCCTTTCCCATAATCTCCTACCGGGTTGCTAAGTGCCCAGATGTCGGTATTGTGATGGGCTACCCAACCTTTCATGTTGTAATATTCTTTTGCTGTTTTGCTACCGTTAACAGACAGCTCCTTAATGAGATCAAAAAGCGGATACTCCATTTCTTCGAGATTACTGATGGCCGCCGGCCAGTAATTCATTTGGGTGTTAATGTTGATGGTGTAGTTGGAGCTCCAGGGGGCACGCATCAGGTTGTTCCAGATTCCCTGTAGATTGGCCGCAACACCTCCGGCTCTCGACGAACTGATCAGCAGATAGCGCCCATACTGGTAAAACAAAGTTTCAAACTCCGGATCCTTTGCGCCTGTACTGAACTGTAAAAGGCGTTCATCGGTCGTTAGCTTGCTTTTTGCATCGCTGGAACTGCCCAGTTCCAGGTTTACCCTTTTGAAGTATTGCGAGTAATCGGCATAATGTCTTTGGTAAATTTCATTCCAGCTTTTTGCTGATGCAGCCGAGAGTGCTTTTTGCGAAAGGGCTAGCTCGTCTTTTCCCTCCTGATCAGGACATTTATCATAGCCGTTAAAGCTGGTTGCCGCAGTGATGTATAGGGTGACTTCGTCGGCATTGGTGATCGATAATCCAGTTGTATCGGTGCGTGATTTTCCACCTTTAATAATGGCTTTGATTCGAACTGCAGCCCGCATTCCGCCACAACCCGTACTATCCAGGTACTTGACAGGTTCTTTGTTGTACTTCACATAATTTGGGTCAACCTGGGCCGGCGCTCTTGCTTTCAGCAGGAGACCATAAGTTCCGTCACCTGAAACAACATATTGTACCTGACTGCTCAGGCTGCTATGTAAACTGATGCTGCCGGGTTTAGAAGCGGTAAAGTGGATCACGATCGATTGATCAGGAAACGAAGCGATCAGTTCCCGTTTATAGGAAACGCCGTTCGCCTGAAAACTTACCGCTGCGATGCTTCTTTCCACCGAAAGGCTCCGTTCATATGCACTATATCCATTGCTTCCGATATCCTGTTTGATTTTTAGATCGGCAAGCGGAAGAAAGGATTGGGTATACGGGCCTTGGATACCTCGGATCAGTTTGTTGGCTTTAACGTAATCTTCTTCTTCAAACAAGGCTTTGCGCGTATTGGCGAGTGCTTGTGGTGCACTTGCTCTGGCGCTTTGCCGAACGGGCCCTCCGCTCCAGAAGGTAGCTTTATTCAGTTGGATCAATTCTTCACCGGGAACACCGAAAATCATGGCGCCTAAACGGCCATTTCCGATAGGCAAAGCTTCCGTCCATTTGCTGGCAGGTTTTTTATACCACAGTTTACTTTCTTTTTGTGCAAAGGATACGCCTGTGTTAAGAAAGGTGATGAGGAGCAATGCCCATCCTGTAAATCTTGAGATGTATTTCATGAAATATGATACGGTAATCTGGTTAGATGCTGTGTGATCCCCCAAATATAAAACTATTAACCAAATCCTACCAATCCAGTTTCAGCAGCACCACCGCCTGCCGGCTAAGTTCGAGTTCAATTTCGCCGTTTGCGGAATTGAATTTGCGTGGCTTATCAACCCTTTTCAAGTGACCTGATTTCTCCAGCATAGCGATTTGTTTTGCATCCGGCTGTTGTGGGGAACCCATTTTTTTCCACACTTCATAAGAGTTGCTGTTTTCCTGATCAATCTGATACTGGGTTAGGGTTACGGTTGGTGTAGTTAGTCCGTTGAGTTTGACCCGAACCATTTCTCTAGTTCCGGTTTTATCTTCATCATGGTAATTCCAGATCATGACTGCAGCACTGCGCTGATCTTTTGTAGCCAGGGCACCCAGATCGGTAGTGGCTCTTCTAATGCTCGAATCGAGTATAGTTTTTAACGGATACATGCCATCGCTTTTGGCTTCCACCCGGTTCCCTTTCATTTTTCCGAACATCCTGAACACATTCAATACCGGTTTGTCGACGCCGTTTGTGGCCAGGTCTCTGAAACCGGCAAACCAGGGTTGATTTTCGAATTCAAAAGACCAGGTAACCGCTCCAAGCAGGTTGATGTTGTATTGATCGGTAAGCTCATATAACCGCGCAAAAGAGGCTGCGGTGTAGCTCGAATACATGGTACCATTGCGATAGGCATTCTCAGGATTAGTCGACATGCCACAGGCGGCACAGCCTTCTGGATCAGATTCGCCAATAATCACCGGGATGTTTTTCAGCTGCGGATATTTGCTGATTACCTTGTAATTGGATTCAATGTTTTTTAGTTGCGTTTTAATGCTCATCACCACTGTGCCATTTACCACCTTCGGCGAACCTTTGGCGTGGAATAACACCGCATCCAGAGGCGAGCCGACTTTACCGGTTGCATAATTGGTATCGAGCAGGCAATGTTTGATAAAGGCATCCAGGTATCTGGTACCGCCACCGGTTACATTTGCGCCACCAATCCGGGCTTTTGGTAAAGCCCTTTTCAACCCATCGGCGGCATAATCGTATAATTTGAAAAACTCTTGTTGTGTTCCTTTCCAATACGCCCCATCGGCTTCGTTCCATACTTCCCAGTACCAGCTTTCTACCTCGGCTTTGCCATAGCGGTCGATACTGTGTTTTACCCATTCATAAACCAGATTGCTCCACTTTTGGTAGTCCGTTGGCGGATATGCCCATCCTGTTAAGATTTCCTCGTAACGGGTGCCGGGTTTCCATTTGTGCTGGTAAGGTTGGGGGTGTGTAGAAAGTGCTTCGGGCATAAAGCCAATCTGAGCAAGTGGTTTCATTCCTCTCTTTACATAAGTGTCGAAAATCTGATCTACGATTTTCCAGTTGTAAACCGGGTTGCCATTGGCATCTTCGGTATAGGCATTGGTAGAGCCCCACTTTAAAGCCGGGGTGCCATCGCCTGAAGTAAGCAGGTTATGTGCCCGCACAAATACCGGAACCGGACTGAGTTTCGAAATTTCAGTCAGCAGCTTCTGCCCATCTTTCATGTAAGTATAATTCGGTTCATCGTAACCAAACCAGGCCCATACGGGTTTCATAGGCGCAACATTACGGTCAAAGTTAACTTCTATATTTCTTTTTTGCTGCGCGAATAGGCCTGCAGATAGAAAAGCAAATGACAGCCACAATAGCAATGCTTTGGTTGATGTTTTCATAGTAGAGATGGTGAGTTTCAGCAGCGGAATATTTTTATGTTAAGGATTTTCATATATTTCTGCCTCAATTATGCTAAGCCCGCCGTTTGATTTTGTTTCTGCGCGTTCTATGCCATCATCCAGTTTCTTTCCGTTTACCTCTACACCAATATTGGTGTTTTCATCTTTTCGTGAGCCGGCAAGCTGAATAGTCACGGAGCTTCCTTTTGTAGGCGTAAAGCTGGCTACGAAGTAACCCAAACTTGGCTTGCTGTTTCCGGCAAATACTGTTTTACCATCAACTAAGATTTTAATAGGGTAAACCTTTGTTCTGAAACCGTTGAGTTTTAGGGATACAGCATTAACCAGGCTTTCTTTTTCCAGTTTATATTTAATCCATGCCGTTTGGATTTTACCATCATTTACCCAGTCGCTCAGTTCATTGTCGTCAAAACTTAATTTTGCTTTAGCCTGATTCGCACCTGCTTCTGCATCTATGATCTGCACAGATTTACGTGATTCGGTGTACAACGCACCTGCAGGTGTTGGTCCTTTTACCAAACCTGGTTTTAACCCTTCGGAAGGTAGTTGCAGGGCAAGTCCTTTTTCCACGTTAACCGGCAAAGTTTCCAGGCTGATCGTTGAAGATTTCAGTCCGTCTGCATTTGCGGTCAGGTTAATTTTTCCTGCCTTTATCGTCGAGCGGATCAGCACCCGGTTTACACCACCTTCTACCGGAAGTACTTTCGAAAGAATATAATTATCGGGGCCTTGTGCCAGGCCTCCGCGCCATTCTGCCGGTCCTTCCAGGTTGAACTTAATGGTGTTTAACGCAATCGGACAACGCATGCCAGATTGATCTACCACTTCTATCTGAACTAAAGCCACATCTGCACCGTCGGCTTTGAAGCCTGCCGGATTTTTTATCGCAGTTAATTTCAGCGCAACCGGAGCGCCTGCAGTTTTTAATTGTGTTTCGGCTAGTTTTTTACCAGCAGCGCTGTAGGAAACCGCCTTTAGTATGCCAGGCTGATAGCTGATGTTTTTGAAAGTAAAGAGAAAGCCATTTGATTTTTCTCCAAATCCAAGTGATTTATTGTTTAAGATCAGCTGTACTTTATCTCCGGATGCAATGGCATAGACGTCTTTTTTGGTTGCTTTGTTATAATTCCAGTGGCCAACCAGGTGAAGCCCGGTTTTTTTGGCGTCAACCCAGCCATCCCACATCACCTGATGGGCGAAGAAAGCATCTTTGGGGATCCTCATGGCATCTACTTCGCCACTCCGGCGGTAGTTTTCTTCTCCGCGGTAATGGGTGTTGGAATCGGAGAAAATGATGTTTACACCACCCGAGCTTACCCTTTTGCCCGTTCCCGGCCTAACTTCATAGTATTCATTCCAGCGGATCACATCTTCAATAGCCTGCGAATCCTGATTGCGGTCATAGTCGCTTGCATCGGCTCCTTTGTAAAGCGGACCGGCTCCGTTTTTATGAAACGGAGGTGAAAATTCGTCCCAGTATTTACGAAGGGCTTCATCTCTCGAATATTCCATTGACCATACTGGTTTGGTTGCACTTTTGTTGATGTACAGCATTTCTCCTCCATATTCTGCGGAAGGGATGTCGAGCATTTCACGGGAACCAATTGCCCTGCCGCCATAAGGATCAAACTGATCCCTGATCGCCCGCATTTCCTGCATGTGTTCGGCACTGATGGATTCGTTTCCACATTCGTAGAACAGGATGCTCGGGTTGTTGCGGTTATAGATGATGGCGTCGGTCATTACTGCTTTACGCTGATCCCAGCGGGTACCAGTTACATCTTTCTCTGAATCTCCTGCCGGCATGGCCTGAATCAAACCGACCCGGTCGCAGGATTCAATGTCTTGTTTCCATGGAGTGATGTGCATCCAGCGCACCAGATTGGCATTGCTCTCCACCATCAAACCATTGCTGTAATCACTTAACCAGGGTGGAACAGATAAGCCTATGGCAGGCCATTCGTTGCTGCTGCGTTGGGCATAACCTTTCATCATCAGCACCCGGTCGTTCAGGTACACCATTCCATTTTTAAATTCCGCTTTTCTGAAACCGGTTTTCGTGCTGAGTTCATCAACCGGCAGCCCGTCTACTTTTAATCTTGAGGTTACATTATAAAGGTAGCCATATCCCCAGCTCCAGAAGTTTAAACCCGATACTGCATTTTCGGCAGATAGGGTAGTACTATCGCCGGAATTTAGTGTTTTCGCTCCCGACTGAAATGTTTTGATGATCTTGTTATCGCCATCTTTGATTTCAACTTCATACACAACTGATTTTGGATCTGCGCTTTCGTTTTTTACCTGTGAGGCAGAAACGATCGTCGCCGTTCTGTTTTTAATGTCGAAATCTTTGGCGTAAATATAGTTTCCTGTATGGTGGAGGATGGAATAAATTGGAAGGGTTTGGTAAATGCTGCCTGTAAGATGCAGGCGTACATTCTTAGACATACCGCCATAGTTGGCATTGAAGTTTTTGTCATTCCACTGGTAGCCTGAGTTGGTTGCTTTTTCCCTGTAGTTCCAAGCATTGTCGATTTTTACTGCTATTATATTTTCCTGCCCTTTTTTGATCAGTTTTGAGATGTCGAAGCCAAAAGCCATCACACCGTTTTCATGCCTGCCAATAAACTGACCATTCAGATAAAATTCGCCCGCTTGCCTGATCCCCTCAAACTCAAGGAAAACTTTTTGTTGCTGATCGTTTTGAGGAACGGTGAAATGTTTCCGGTACCATACGATGCCTGTAGATAGTGCTTCGATGGATTTTTTAAAAGCTTCATCTTCATTCCAGGCATGGGGTAGGGTTATGGCCTTCCACTTTGTATCGTCGAATGCAACAGCATCAGCGCCTGTAGTGTCGCCAACAAACAGCTTCCAGCCGGGATTAAAATTATAAGTTTTCCGAAGATTATTTTCCTGTGCACGGCCGATCATGGAGAACAGGCAGAGCATGAAAATGAAGATTGGTCTTCTGATCATGATTAGCTTTGGGTTTAATATATCTGGTTAAATTAAACGAGGTTAAGGATTTTAAGGTTTAATGCCATCCTGTGCCATCCTGCTGGTTTTGTTTATCAGGTGATTGGAGGGGTACAGACGGTTTCAATCGTTTGAAAAAAATGAGTGGTGCCTGGGCAGAAGTACTGTGTATTGTATTGAAGCAAAAAAGGCAGTTAACATTACGTCAACTGCCTTTAGCATAATAAATAATTTATTTTACCAGCCTGGATTTTGCATGGCTTGTTTTTGGGCGCCGCTTAACGCCGCTCCACCACTTTTGACTGCATCTAAGAACGATTGTGGAATCGGACGTAAGTAGTGCTTGCCATCAATTGGTTTAGCTTCTGAGTTGAATGCTGCTGTGCGCACAACCAGTGTTTTGGTACGGGCCAGATCTTCCCATCTCATTAACTCCCCCATGAGCTCTCTAGACCGCTCGTTTAAGATAAAGGCAGTAAACTTATCAGCTTGTGATGTTGCTCCAACTTTATCGTAGAAGTTAGTGGTAGAGTTGAAAATATCTGTCTCGCTGGTTAAGTGCATGGATGTTAATGTACTTGCAGTTGTAGCAGTCAAATTGTTAGATTCGAAATAGGTATTTTTGTCTGAATACGAAGATAAAGCACTGGAGATGGTTACAGGATTGGTTTTGTAAGCGATACCTCCATCTACATAGCTTTCTCTGTTTTCGCCGTCTTTATAAGCTGCGCGATCTCTTACCCTGTTGATGTAGGGTACTGCCGCTGCGTACTGACCTAAACGACCGTAAGCCTCTGCTGCGATCAAATAGGTCTCCGCTAAGCGTGCTAAAATACCATCGCGCTGACCAAATTGAGAAGCCACCAGATTTCTTGATCCGTCCATGAACTTAGAGAGCGCAACAAACTGACTTACACCATAATTTCCATGACCGTTTAAATAGCTTTGAGCCTCTCCCGAGTAATATCGTACAAACATATTTGGCTTGCGACGACCAATATCGGTGGGCAAAGACGCTGAAGTTGTAGCAGGAGTGTATCTGGTGTCTCCAGCGTTATTGATAATATACAAGACTGCTTCTTCTCCGCCTACAAATTTCACCTGACCAGCTTGTGCAGCAGTTGGTGCATTTGCGGCAGTCCATTTGGGTGCACTGGCAGGATTGTTACAGATATATCTGGTTTTAAAGCTTTTCCAGAACCGTGAATCATTTACACGGTCGAAAACATCCAGTGCATAATCGGTAGAACGCATTCTCTGAAATTCACGTCCACCAGCTAAGTCGCGTACCATTCCTGGAAGTGTTTGATAAACTGAAGGATAATAAAGATGAATCTGATTTCCGTAACGCCCCTGGGTAGTCGTATTATTTGAAAATTGTGCAGCAAGTATTACCTCTTTATTGGTCTCATTTGCCCCATCAGGCGTAGTGAAATTCCATAGGTCGCTATAATTTGTAGCCAGGGTATAAGCACCACTATTGATTACCAGGTCGGCATATTTAACGGCATTTTGTAAGTCGGCCGTTTTAGTATCGCTATTCCAGTCATTATTTAATTCACTTGCACGAAACAGATAAGCTTTAGCTAAAAAGTGTGCGGCAGCCCATTTAGTAATTCTGCCAGTTTCTGCCGGAGCTGCAGGCAACAGATTATATGCCTGAGTGAAATCGGCTATTACCTGCTCATATACCTGTTTAGCCGTACTTCTTGTAAATTCTTCCTGAACAGTTTCTGAAGGCTCTAGTTTTAGCACAACGCCGCCAAATTGTTTTACGAGTTTGAAATAGTCGAAAGCGCGCATAAAATATCCTTCACCCAGGCGTGTATTTTTATTAGCGCCTGTGTAATATTGTGGTACATTGGTGATTACGATATTGGCAGAGTTGATGTTGCCGTACATGTTATCCCAAACAGAAGCAATATCGCCTGATATGGAATTAAAGTTTCCGTCGTATGAATTGAACATCTGCTCTGTTCTATCACCACCAACTGTAAACTCATCAACGCCATAATTAGTTGTAGTATAAGCCCAGGTATAGTTAAAATGAAATTTTAAACTTTGATACATCCCAATTACCAGACCATCTAAGCCTAAAGTTGTTTGAAAATCGGATGTATTATGGGAATTAATCACTTCCTCATCAAGAAAGCTTTTTTTGCAGGAAGTAGGCACGATCATTAAGCTACCTAGCAAAGCTACTCCTGATATTAAATTTATAATCTTTTTCATGTTTTCTGTTATTAGAAGCTGGCGTTTACACCAAATACAAAACCCCTGTTAAATGTAGAACCACCTAAATCCGGATCAATCCAGCTGATTTTTGAATAAATTAAACCTGGATTGATGGCCTGAGCGTAAATCCTTAACCTCGATAAAGTCAATTTCTTTACAACGTTTTCTGCAAAATTATAGCCTAAAGAGATATTCCTGATTTTGATAAAGGAGGCATTCTGAGAGTTTAAAGCACTTACATATTGGTCACCTCCGGCGCTTGCATAATTTGGAGCAGGGTAGGAATTCGTCGGATTTGTCGGTGTCCAATAGTCTACTACACGCTGTGCAAAACGACCCTGAAGTGCTTCTGCGCCAGTTGCAATTACATAGTTAAAACGGGAAACAATAAATATAGAAAGGTCAAAGTTTTTGTAGCCAAATGTATTGGTAATACCTCCTGTAATGCCTGGGTTGTAATGGCCCAGGATTTTACGATCATTATTTGCATCTATTTTATAATCACCATTTAAATCGGCAACCCTGATACTGCCCGGACTAAACCAACTGGTTTTGCTGGCTATATTAGCGTTGAATTTAGCCATTTCAGCCCTGTCTTCCGGCGTGTCCTGCCATATTCCAACTTTTTCAAAATCGTAAGCAACACCCACTCTTTGGCCGAGGAACAGGCGATCATTAATCATATCGCCATTGTCTAGTTTAACAATCTGGTCTTTACTTAAAGACAGGTTCAAAGTAGATTCCCACGTGAAATTATTTGCCTTCACATTAACAGAGCTTAATGTCAAATCAATCCCTTTGTTCTTTGTTGAACCAATATTGTCATAAGCACTTGTAAAACCATTGATTGAAGGAATTTTTTTCAGTAGTATTAGGTCAGTTGTTTTAGATTTGTATAAATCCAGGGAACCACTGATACGATTTTTTAACAGGTCGAAATCAAATCCGATGTTATATTGTAATGTTTTTTCCCAACTCAATGTTTTGATTGGCAAAGGAATTGGATTCGCTAATGAAGCATCGGAGGATACGTAACCAACCTGTGCAGAGCTACCAAAAGTATATGTTTGAGCTGTTAACAAGCCTAATGTACTTCCGATGCCCACTGATGAATTTCCGGTACTACCAACGCCAAATCTAAATTTCAATTGATTGATCCATTTAATATCTTTAATAAAGTCTTCCTGATCCATACGCCAGGCAATCGCAGCAGAAGGAAAGAAATCCCATTTATTGCCAGCAGCTAGTTGTGATGCGCCGTCCCAGCGTGCCGATGCGGTTAGGAGATATTTATTATCGAAGGTGTAATTGATCCTACCCATATAAGACATCAGCGTCGATTTGCGTAAGTCAGTGTCAAAACCATCTAAAGCGGAAATGTTCCCTGCATTTAAGCCATACCATAAGGCACCTGGTAAAGATATTTTACTCCCAGTTAATGATGATGATTCATCTCTGTTCAACGATGAGCTTTGAAGTAGGGTTGCTCCAAAATTATGTTTGCCAATAGTTTTATCATAATAAATCAGATGATCTAGTGTATAAGCAAATTTGCTACTTTGATTTAACTGGGCATAGTTATTGGTTGAACCCGGAACGCCAGCGTCACGGTTAACAGATTTAGCATCCTGGTATCTGCCATTATAATAGTTGGAAAAATCTGGACCAAAATTAATACGGTATTTCAGACCTTTCATTAAACTCACTTCAGCGTAGATGGATCCTAAAGTACGCAATGATTTACGAAGATTAATATTGTAATCAGCCTCCAGAATTGGGTTCTGGATATTAATATCACCACCTGGCAAGTTGATTCTGTTTCCATTTGCATCGTAAGGTATGGCGAGCGGTAGCATACTTCGGGTGGCGCTGTATATATCTGCTGCACCTGTAGCACTGGCAGCCTGAAAACCATAATTTTGTAAGCCATAGGTAGCTGTAATATTCGCTCCCATTTTAAACCATTTGACCGGGTTAATTTCTATACTTACCTTACTGCTGTATCGCTCGAAATCCTGACCAAGTTGTGTTCCTTTCTGGTTAAGATAACCAAATGAGCCGTAAGCTTTGATTTTATCTGTACCTCCACTTAAACTCAATATATGATCCTGAGTAACTCCGGTACGGGTTACCAGATCTGTCCAATTAGTTGTTGGAACCAGACTCCCATCAAAAACGCCATTCACCCAACCTTGATCCAAATTGGTAAGCATGTTTGCATCCTGTTTAAATATTTCCCTGTCAGCTGCCTGCGTTGGTACAGTAGGATAATTGTAGATTGGCGTTGTTGTAGTTCCGTTAATGGAATTCAAATAGGCAGTTCTGCGGTAAGCATCCCGACGGAACTCGATATATTGTCCCGAATTCATCATATCGATTCGATCATTTAATGTTTCTACAGTCGCAGTACCTACGTAATCCATAGTCAACCTTCCAGCCTTACCTTTCTTGGTGGTCACTAAAACTACACCGTTTGCACCACGGGATCCATAAACAGCAGTTGCAGAGGCATCTTTTAAAATGTCAATATTCTCAATGTCGTTTGGATTAATCGCGTCGATACCGCCAAACTGCAATGGAATTCCATCAACCACATATAATGGCGAATTGCTGGCATTGATTGATCTGACCCCACGAATCAGAATACTTCCTAATTGGCCCGGGCGCTCATTCGAGGTAACATCGACCCCTGCAGCTTTACCCTGAATGGCTTGCAGCGCATTGGCTACCGGCCTGGATCTGATCTCTTCCGCCCCAACGCTTACCACCGATCCGGTTAAATCACTTTTTTTAACGGCATTGTATCCCACAATCACAATCTCATCCAGATCGTTAGTGGTACTTTTCAATTGTACGGTAAGTGTTGTTTTGCCATTTACCGGCACTTCAAGCGTTCCATAACCTACGTAAGAAAACACCAGAATGGGGTTCGCTGTTCCGGTTGGTACCGTAATTGAGAATGCACCATTGGCATCTGTTGTGGCAACAGCCGAAGTTCCTTTAACTTTCAGCACCACCCCAACAAGGGTCTCACCTTTTTCGTCGGTCACTTTTCCTTTAATCACATCCGCAAAACGGATGGGAGCCATGGCTGGCGCATGATGGGTATGAATCGTATCAGCCGATACCTTTTGAGAAGCCACTGCAACAGAAAGGACGGACATACTGAAAATAACCAGCTTTTTCCCATGATAACGGGTCACTCGCTGATTAAAAAATGGAGGTAAATTAAAATGCATAAGCTTTAATTTTTAAATATTTGGTTTTGTTTATTATGATGTCTTGCGACATGATAAGCAATAGCAATTCCTTAAAATGCCTTTGAACAGGAATAAGTACTTTCCATATTCATGGTGCAGAAGGAGATTTTGAGTATTAGCGGAGGGCTTAATTAGAATGCAGAGGATAGGGACAAATATTGCTGATCTATCAGGTGCGTGTAATGGTTATAGATGACATTGAAACTGATTTTGATATATACCTGGTTAAATATTACACGAGGTTAAGGCTTTTATTTTGCTATTCCATCCTGTTCTATCCTGTTTTTGAAATTGGATGAAATAAATCGAAATTAAAAACGGAATCATTCGAAGCCAGGGAGGCTCGGTTTTCTTAGTTTGAAGGTTGATTTTGAGTGCGTTAAAATAGATTTTCTAACTTGCTACAATTTGTCCAGTTTGAAATAACCCAAATGAATTTCATCTTCAGGCAGGTCATTCTGTTGATTATAGTCAATCTCTATTTCATACCTGGCTTTCATTTCAGCACTCAACACATCTTCGATCTTATAAAGATCATCTACATCGATACCGTATTTCTCATCGACATGGGCATTAGCCCCCTTAATGGAATTGGTCTTGAAAAAGACTGATTTTTTAGCTTCCTGAACGGCCTGTGCGCGGTCATCATGAACTGAAAGTACGATGTAGTGCTGCTCGGCCAATATGTTCGACTGATACCCACCCAGGTTGATGAAGAACAGTTTCTTTAGAGAAGGATGAGTGTTTTCGTTTTTTTCTTTCACCCTGATCACGTAATCACCTACCTTATTTACTTCCCGCCAGCCGTCTACATGGATACTGTTTCCGGCCTCTGGCCAGAAAGATTTGATTTCCTTAACAAGATCTTTCAAAGCATAAGCAATACCAAAAAAATAATCGTGCTGCTCTACATTGCGCTGGGGTGCTTTTGATCCCAGTAGCAGCATGAAAAGTTTAGGTGTTTGTTTTGGTTCCGGATTAATCATTCTGAATTAACTTTAAGGTTTGAGGGTCTTGCTGACCGTTGAAAAATTTGTTTAAAACAGACTGAAATACTGACGATGCGTCAGGAAGACTCGAAAAAAGTGTCATGCAGGATTTTAACTTCATATCATCCGGTGAACCAAAGATTTGGAGTGCATTTGTTTCATCAAGTTCAAGCAGTACCTGAGAAATTTCCAGTAGGCGTTTTCCCACAACAGGGTGACTAATATATTCCTTCGCTTCGTTTATGTTCTTGATGGCATAAAATTTAGAAGTTTCGCTAAAGCCTAATCCGCTTATCTGAGGGAAAATATACCACATCCAATGGCTTCTTTTTTTTTCCTTTTTTAATTTCGCTTAAAGCCCGCTCATATTCTGTCGCCTGTGCCGAAATAAATCGGTCAAGTGTTCTTTCTACCATCGTTTTGTCAATCTAAAAAGATTTAACAAGTGATACCGCATTTGGTTTACAAAAATTTACCAGCACATTTTTGCGGCATGATAAAACAATTTGGTTTTTTATGGATTATAGGTGGATAAATGCGATGAAATGGCGGAATATCAAAACATCCGTGATAGCAAAAACCAGGTAAAACCTTATGGGCAAATTAACATCTAAGAAACGAATAGCAATAATTGGTGGTGGACCGAGCGGTCTGTTTATGTATAAACGTTTGGTTGAATCGGGACAAACAGATATTGAAATTGAAATCTTCGAAAGAAAAGGATTTTTAGGTGCAGGGATGCCCTATAGTGAAGAGGGGGCGAATGTTGAACACATCACCAATGTGTCAGACAATGAAATTCCTGGCATTTATAATTCTATTGAAGATTGGGTGAAGGTTGCGCCTCAGGCTGTACTGAATAAGTTCCAAATCAATTCAGCAAACTTTAATGAATATAAGGTACTTCCGCGCTTGTTTTTCGGCGAGTATCTTAAAGCACAATTTGGCTTGTTAAAAGCAGCTGCAGATCATAAAGGCATCGTGACCAGAGTACATCTGAATAGTTTAGTCAACGATCTGATCGATCGACCTGAGCGCCAAATGGTGAGTGTGGTTACTGCGCAAACTGGTTCATCCGATTTCGATTATGTGATGATCTGTTCGGGGCACAACTGGCCACAAAAATTTGAAGGTAAAATTGACGGTTATTTTGATTCGCCATATCCGCCAAAAAAACTATTGGTGAAAATTAACCATCCTGTAGCGTTGATGGGATCATCACTTACAGCAATTGATGCGGTGAGGACGCTTGCAAAATTAAACGGAAACTTTGAAGATGGGGAGGATGGTAAGCTGGTTTTTACCCTTAATGAAGACAGCAAAGATTTTAAATTAATTCTGCATTCGCGTAATGGTTTACTCCCTGCTGTTCGGTTTCACTTAAAGGATTCCCATCTGGGTAAAGATGAGACAATATCTCAGCAGGAATTTAAGCGGAATATACAAGAAAATGGTGGGTTCGTTGATCTGGATTATGTGTTTGAGAAGAACTTTAAAGCTTCTTTCATTAAAAATGATCCCGCATTCCACAAGATAATAAAAGATATGAACCTGGAGGAATTTGTGGATGCCATGATGAATATGCGCGAATCCATGGAGCCTTTTGATCTGTTTAAAAAAGAATATGAAGAAGCTGAAAGATCGATAGCGCGTAAGGAATCTATTTATTGGAAAGAAGCGCTGGCGATACTTAGTTTTGCCATGAATTATCCGGCTAAATACCTGTCGGCCGAAGATATGGAACGCCTGCAGCATGTGCTGATGCCGTTGATTTCCATTGTAATTGCCTTTGTGCCGCAGAGTTCGTGCAGGGTATTAATGGCCTTGCACGAAGCGGGCGTGCTGGAGATTGTTACCGTTGGAAAAGACAGTGAGGTTGAGCCAGTTGAATCGGGGGGTATTGTATATCACTATACTGATAGTAAGGGTGAAAAGCTGGCTATACCTTTCAAAACTTTCGTAAACTGTGTAGGCCAGCCCCATCTTTCATTTGAAGATTTTCCTTTTAAAAGTTTAATTGATCAGGGTGTGGTAAGTCCGGCAAGATTAAAGTTTAAGTCGGATGAGCATGCGAAAAATGCAATTGATGATGGAAATGAGCTCGTACAAGTAGAAAACGGAACGTATTTCCTCAAAGTTCCGGGAATAACAATTAACGACAACTTCAATGTAATTAATATCAACGGCGAGGCAAATGCCAGGATTTACATCATGGCCGTTCCTTACATCGGAGGCTACAATCCCGACTATTCGGGTATTGATTTTTGCGAATCCGCTTCAGAAGCCGTCGTTAAAAGTTTGTTTAGTACTACGTAAGGGGAATTTACTCAAACGTTTGCGCTTTGATTTCAGGATTTGCTATGTGTATTCGTTTTATACTCTCATGATTAATGAAGCATAACCCAAATAAACAAAGCCATTGGGCAAACGTTTGCGCTGCTTCAGTTACCGGAGATGAGGAGGCGAATGAATACCTTACACATCTTATCCCCCCGTGTATTCAGATGTCGCTCAGCAATAGTAATCATAAACCCGGTGATCGTGTGATCAATCCACTTAATGTATCTGAAATAAATCCGATTATTTTTTATTCAGGTAAGGAAGATGAACTGATGGTTGAGCTTGTTGGAGTGAAGGTAGGAGAGTTAATAATTAAATCGTTATCTACTGATGTGTTGTTGGTGAAAGCGTTGAAAATAGCAGACGAAGACATCTTCCTTGCCTGGAAGCAAACTGAAATGGGATTAAGGATAACGCTACCTGAACTTGTTACAGGGGAAGCGGAAAGAAAAAAGTGCCGGTTGATCATCAGGTTTTAAATTTCTTTTTCAGCTCAATGACAGTGACTTCAGGCCATATTCCTATGCGTCCGGAAAAACCCAGGAATCCAAAGCCCCGGTTCACATTGAGATACCTGCCGTTTTCTGACTTGACCCCTGCCCAATGCTTGTATCTGTATTTAACCGGACTCCACTTGATGCCAAAGGCTTCAATTCCAAACTGCATGCCATGAGTATGGCCAGCCAGACTCAATTGAATTTTTGAGGGGTAATTTTTAACCTGTGCATCCCAGTGAGAGGGATCGTGTGAAAGCAGAATTTTAAAGTCGCTTTGTGCAGTTCCCTTCAAGGCCTTATTCAGGTCGCCTCGTTCGCCAAATCCTATTCCCCAGTTTTCAATACCGGCAAGGATGATTTTTTCACCGTTTTTATGTAATTCTACATGTTCGTCCAGCAAAAGTTTGAAACCCAGTTCCTGGTGGTAAGCTTTTAATTGGTTGAGGTTCTTAATTTTTTCGGCTTCACCAGGCCACTTCACATAATCTCCGTAATCGTGATTTCCAAGAACGGAAAATTGCCCGTAAGGTGCTTTGATTTGGGAAAAATGCCCGATGTACGGAACAATCTCATTGGACATGTTATTCACCAGGTCGCCAGTGAATACAAATAAGTCACTTTTTTGTGCATTGATCAGGTCAATTCCTTTTTGAACGGCCTTAGGGTTGGTAAAACTCCCTGCATGTACATCAGAGATCTGCGTTAATGTAAAACCGTCAAACTGTTCTGGTAAATCATCGAAATATAAAGTATGCCTGATTACCCGGTAGGCATATTTTCCTTTTGTAATACCATAAGCAAATAGTATAATAGTTAAACAAAACATGACAAACGCAAAGCCTATCCAATCATCACTTCTGCTCAGGGTATGATAACCTCCTGCTTCGAATTGGGTGGGTACAGATAACAGAACCCGGTAAATATCGCCAATGAGTAAAAATACAGCAAAGATGAGTTCGGAAACGAATACAATTAAAAATGCATGTGCAACTACCTGAAAAACTTTCGTTACACCTTTACGCTGAACCGTACCGATCGCGTATATGAGTAGTAAGGTTAAGCCCGAAATGATTATCCAAAGTGAGGTTTTAAGCCAGATACTTTTATAAATTACACCGAGTCCTGAAATGAAATAGGCATTAAGACTGAAAAATAAAATTGCAATAACTAAAATAGGGAGCAGGCTGAATTTTCTTCTCATTATAAAAAATTGTTAGCAGAATAGGTAAAATTAGGATTTAAAGGTTAATAAGCCCTGATTACTTGAACGAACGCATTACTTTTACAATGATTTGATTAAGCTGAAACACCTGTTTTCGTCCATTTAATCATCACTGTTCTCAGGTCGTTTAGGGTGAATGGCTTGGGGAGGAAATCTTTCATGCCGGCGTTCATGCAGGCCTCTTTATCTATCTGCATGGCATTTGCAGTACAGCCAATGATGATTGGGGGCAGCACCTGCTGAGATTTGTAGAACTTTAATATTTCAATAGTGGCAGATATGCCGTCCATTTTTGGCATCTGCATATCCATTAATATGATGTTGAAATATTCCGCTTTAGCCTTGATCAGCGCTTCCTCGCCGTCGCTGGCAACACTATACCGGTATCCGGATTTTTCCAGCATTTTTGAGGTAATGATCTGATTAAAAACGTTATCTTCAGCAATCAGGATGTGCATACCTGCAATAGGATAATGGAGGGTGCTGGCCTCAAAGTCGCGGCTTTTAATAAGTGAATGGGCATAATACGATGCGGCGGGTAGTGAGAATGTAAATGCGGATCCTGCCCCGGGCTGGCTTTTTGCCGAAATTTTTCCACCCATCATTTCCGCCAGTTTTCTGCAGATCACCAAACCCAGGCCCGCACCACCGAACTTTCGTGTTGTAGATGGATTAATCTGAGAAAAAGGGAGAAAGAGTTTTTCCATGTCTTCTTCATCAATACCAATTCCTGTATCTTCCAATACAGATACCAACGTTTGTACCTCGTTAATCATAATATACTGAACGCTCAGTTTGGCATAACCTAATTCGGTAAATTTAACCGCATTCCCTAGCAAATTAATCATAATCTGCTTGAATCTGATTTCATCGGAGATAATGATTTCAGGTACGCTGTTGTCAATTTCGATAACCAGCTGCAGGTTTTTTCTGGTAAATAAGGGTTTTACGATGTTCTCCGTATCAATAAGGCATTTGCGGATTTCAAAGGGATGGTTATGAATCTCCATTTTATTCGCCTCAATCCGGGATATATCAAGCAAATCATTCACAATATCTGTCATGATACTATTGCTGGCCTGAAGCGTATTGAGTAATTCTGCTTGTTCCTGATTAAGTTTAGTGAGCTTGAGCAATTCTGAAGCACCAATAATTCCATTAAGCGGCGTCCTGATTTCGTGGCTCACATTAGCCAGGAAGTTGGATTTTGCCATGGTGGCTTCCTCTGCTGCTTCTTTTGCCAGAATCAGTTCCTGCTGTGAGCTTTCCAGGTGATGTTTGCTTTTTAGCAGTAAGATTCGCTCATAGTCGAGCACCCGTCTGTAAGCAATCAGCATAAAAATCATCATGAATGAGATGTTTAAAAAAGCAAAGATCAAATCCAGGTTTCTGGCCTTTTCAGTTTCATATGGAGTAACCAACGATGGGATGAGCTGCTCCAACAGAATACATAAACCGGCAGTGGAAATGAAAAGAAATATAAACCACCATCTGAATTTTTTAGAAAGTGAAAGTACTGCTACGCTCAAGTAGAATATCAGGAAAACAGGCGTTGAACCCCACGAACCTCCGTTAAGGAACCAGGCCGGAAACATTGTAAGGCAATTGAAAATAAAAAAACAGAAACGCCAGTTTTCTGATACGCGATCTTTCAGGGAATAATAGTAGAAGATAACGTAAACAGCGATAAAAAATAAAATGGATGCGTTGTTGATCCAGGCTAATCCTATAATAAGATTTAATACGATACTGAATGCAGAAACGATAATCATGCACAAACAGAGCAGTGCAAATAATTTGGATTCAATGCTGATTTTGCGGTTCCTTATGTTTAATAATCTGACACTTTGAAGCATTGAAAAGATATTTTTGATAAATATATAGAATAAAGACAAATTTTATTTGAGTATCCGTATGGGTATGCCCTCGTTGAGATTAGTTTTATATATGGCTTACTTTTATTAGCTTTGTACGATATATGCTATCCAAAAAGACAAAATACGCCATTAAAGCGCTTGTTGCGCTTGGAAAAAATGTAGAAAAACCACCGATGCAAATCTCCAAGATTGCTGAGGAGGAGCATATCCCCAAAAAGTTTCTCGAACAAATCCTTCTTGATTTGCGTAACGCAGGCTTTTTATACAGTAAAAAAGGTGCTGGTGGTGGTTACAGCTTAAACAAAAAACCTGAAGATATACTTTTGGTTCAGGTGATGCGTGTAACCGACGGACCTATTGCCATGGTTCCATGTGCCAGCTTGAATTTCTACCACAAGTGTGATGAATGTGAGGATGAGAAAACCTGCGGTATCCGAAGCGCTTTTATTGATGTAAGAGATGCAACGTTGAAAGTATTAAGTGAAACCAGTGTTGCAGATGTAATCGGTCGCGAACATTCGCTGAAGCTGGGTATCGATATCCTATAAAAACTTCCTCTTTGTCACTTCAACATAATGGTTAGTAATTTTTTTCATAAAAAACTACGACTATTTCTATATACTTTATATATTTGGAGCATGAACTTCAAATTTACATACAATCAAAACCATATGTTCTCCATGCGCTGTTGTTGCGAAACAAAGTAAGAGGGGTATTAAATGATTTGATGTAAACATTTGAATGCTTCTCAGTAACCGGAGAAGCATTTTTTGAATAAAAGCTAACAACACATATGCAAAGTTTCAGAACAGAACTCGAAAATCCTATTGTCGAGCAGGACATTATTGATTTAGAGAATAAGATTAAAGCTTTTCGTGATGGAACTATCCACGACGAAAAGTTTAGAAGTTTACGATTGGCCCGTGGCGTTTATGGTCAGAGGCAGCCGGGCGTGCAGATGATTCGCATAAAATTACCTTTCGGAAAGGTGACTTTTAAGCAGTTATTGCGTATTGCAGATATTGCCGATGAATACGGCAGTGGGAATTTGCACCTCACTACCCGTCAGGATATTCAGTTGCATTATGTGAGTTTGGATAGAACGCCTGAGTTATGGGCCAAGCTGGAACAAGATGATATAACTTTACGGGAAGCTTGCGGAAATACAGTACGTAACGTTACGGCATCTCCCAACTCGGGAATTGATAAGGATGAACCTTTCGATGTTTCACCTTATGCCCATGCGGTATTTAAATATTTCCTGCGTAATCCGATTTGTCAGGAAATGGGTAGAAAGATTAAAATTTCTTTCTCTTCAAGCGATAAGGACACTGCATTCAGCTACATACATGATCTAGGTTTTATTCCCAAAATCAATGAGAATGGTGAACGCGGTTTTAAAGTGCTTTTCGCAGGTGGATTGGGTGCACAGCCTTTTTTAGCAAGTGCAGTTCATGACTTTTTACATGAAGATCAGTTGATTCCTTTTACTGAATCGGTTCTCCGTGTATTCGACCGTTATGGTGAACGTTCAAACAGAAACAAGGCCCGCCTGAAATATCTGGTGCAAAAACTTGGACTAGAAGAGGTATTAAGACTGGTTGCCGAGGAGCGTACTGCTAACAAGGTTAAAACTTTTACAATCGACAGAGACACGGTACCTCAACCTGCCTTGCCGGTTGATCAGGAGTATGCAGCAGTGGAGATTTTAAATGAAGCACACTACAAACACTGGTCGGCCACAAATGTAGTAGAACAAAAGCAGGAAGGCTTCTTCGCTGTGTATGTTAAAGTCCAGGTTGGGGATATAAAAACGGATAAAGCACGTGCCTTTGTGGAAGCCATCAGGCCATACGTGGCTGATGAAATCAGGATTACGCAGAATCAGGGATTGCTTTTGAAATTTGTACGCAAGGAAGCTTTGCCTTCGCTTTATTCAGCGTTGAATAAAATTGGCTTTACTACGGCAGGTTTCGATAGTCTGGCAGATATTACGACTTGCCCTGGTACGGATACCTGTAACCTGGGGATCTCCAATTCAATGACCCTTGCCGAGGTGCTCGAAGAGGTGATCTATACCGATTTTCCGGAGTTTATCTACGAGAAAGATATCAAAATCAAAATCAGTGGGTGTATGAACTCCTGCGGTCAGCACGGCCTGGCCGAGATCGGTTTTCATGGCAGTTCACTTAAAGCAGAAGGTAAAATAGTTCCTGCAGTTCAGGTGATGCTGGGCGGCGGAACGGTTGGAAACGGTGTTGGCCGTGTAGCAGAACGTGTGATCAAAGTGCCTTCTAAAAGAGCTACCAGTGTGCTACACTACATCTTGAACGATTTTAAAGCCAGTAATGAGGAAGGTGAAAACTTTCACCAGTATTACGATAGGAAAGGTAAAGATCATTTTTACCAGTTGTTAAAACCACTGGCAGATTTAACTTCGTTAAAGCAGGAAGAATTTGTAGACTGGGGCCATGTGGAGCAGTTTGTCACAGCAATTGGCGTTGGCGAATGTGCCGGCGTAGTGATTGATTTAGTGGCAACCCTGCTTTTGGAAGCTGATGAGAAATTTGGATGGGCAAAGCTGAACCTGGATAAAGGAGCGTATGCTGATGCGATTTACCATACGTATGCAACCTTTGTAAGTGCTGCCAAATCGTTATTATTAGATAAAGGCGTAAACAGCAGTACTCAGGTTGGCGTAATCAGAGAATTTGATAATCACTATGTAGAAACAGGTGAATTCAGTTTGCCGACTAATTTCTCAGACCTGGTGCTTCAGATTAATAAAAATGAACCGGGCGCCGAATTTGCGAAAAGTTATTTTGCTCAGGCAGAAGCATTTTTAGCGCAGATTAAAGAGAAGAGGTCAGTATTAGTAAAGTGAGGTTTGAGAAAGTTGACATCGAAACCCCACAACCAAAATTTAAAATTATGATTAACCACAATAAAGAATCAAAAATAACCCTTTTAGGAGCTGGTCCCGGCGATCCGGATTTGCTGACACTGAAAGGTGTTAAGGCTTTACAAGCGGCTGATGTGGTGTTGTATGATGCTTTAACTAATGAAGCCTTATTGCAGCATGCCCCGGCGGAAGCCATAAAAGTATATGTTGGTAAACGTTCGGGAGAACATTCCTATCCACAGGAAACCATCAATAAATTAATGATCGATTATGCCCTAAACTACGGCCATGTGGTGCGTTTGAAGGGTGGCGATCCCTTTGTTTTTGGCAGGGGCTACGAGGAGCTGGATTATGCCGCCTCTTACAGCATTCCTGTCGACGTGATTCCCGGTATATCAAGTTCTATTGGTGTTCCCGGGTTGCAGCAGATTCCCGTAACACACCGCGGGTTGAGCGAAAGCTTTTGGGTAATTACGGGAACCACCACTTCGGGAGAAGTTTCGGCAGATATTTACCAGGCGGCCGAATCGAATGCTACGGTACTGATATTAATGGGCCTGAAAAAGCTTTCTAAAATTGTTGAAATATTCAAGGCTGCCGGAAGACATCAGCTTCCTGCTGCAGTAGTGCAGAATGGTTCCTCGGAAGATGAGAAGCTGGTAGTAGGTGTTGTGGATACCATAGAGGAGCTTGTTCAGCTTGAAAACCTGAAAGCACCGGCGCTGTTGATTTTTGGCGAGGTTGTTTCCTTACATCCATCATTTAAAAAACTTGTAAAACAGTATGCAAATATTACCTAACCAACCCGATAATGAAACCTTTCTCCATGAAGAGGAGAAGGGAAATCAGCTTTTTCCGGTTTTTGTAAAGCTGAACAAGCTGCGTACATTATTAATTGGTGCAGGAAATATAGGGCTGGAAAAGTTAACAGCTATTGTTAAAAACAGCCACCACGCTAAAATTACCATTGTTGCAGAAATCGTTTCACCCGAGGTATACGCTTTAATCGCAAATTATCCTCAGATTAAAGTGAGGCAGAAAAGTTTTGATGTTTCTGATTTGGAGAACATCGATATCGTTTTTGCCGCAACGAACAACAATATTCTGAATGAAGAGATCAGGGTAGTTACCCATGAAAAGGGGTTGCTGATTAATGTGGCCGATAAACCTGACTTATGCGATTTCTATCTGGGGTCTATCGTTCAGAAAGGTGATCTGAAAATCGCTATCTCTACCAATGGGAAATCGCCGACCATCGCAAAGCGTTTAAAACAGATTTTGAATGAGGGGTTGCCGCCAGAGCTGGATGAAACCTTACAAAATATGAGTGCTTTGCGCCAGACTTTAAATGGTGATTTTTCGGCGAAGGTTAAAAAGCTGAATAAGGTTACCCAAAGTTTAATTAACCCCAGGAAAAGCTTTGCAGAAAGAAATATTAAATGGCTGATCTGGCTTGCTGCGATTTTGTTGATTGGCGCAATTGGAGTGTCGCTTTGGAACACAGAACCAGAATTCCAGTCGTTTTTGATTCACATCGATCCTTTGTTTTACTGGTTCCTGGGGGCTGGTTTTGTCTTTGCCCTAATCGATGGAGCCATAGGGATGTCGTACGGTGTAACTACAGCATCTTTTTCACTGGCAATGGGACTGCCACCAGCATCGGCGAGTATGGCAATCCACATCTCAGAGGTGATGAGCAATGGTATTGCCGGTTGGATGCACTACCGAATGGGGAATGTAAACTGGAAATTGTTTAAAATTTTAATTCTTCCGGCCATTATTGGTGCTGTTTTAGGTGCATACATCTTATCATCTTTAGAACATTACAGTGCATACGTAAAGCCTGTTGTAGCTGTATATACCTTGTTTTTAGGCGGAATCATCCTGATGAAAGCTTTTAATATCAAAAGAAAAAAAGCGGATGAGAAAATTAAAAAGATAGGGGTGCTGGGCTTTTTTGGTGGTTTTATAGATGCTGCTTTTGGAGGTGGCTGGGGATCTATCGTTTTATCCAGCTTAATTGCCGGAGGACGCCATCCGTTATTTTCCCTTGGAACTGTAAAAATCAGCAGGTTTTTTATTGCAACCCTGAGCTCACTTACATTCTTTACCATGCTGGGTGGAAAACATTGGGAAGCCGTATTGGGATTAATTATCGGTAGTGCTGTCGCATCTCCGATTGCAGCGCGGGTTTCTAACAAAATTTCAGCAAAGACAATTATGGTGGCAGTTGGAATTATCGTAATGATTGTAAGTTTGCGTAGCGTAGTGATGTTTATTTTAAAATTAATATAGTGATGAGTGTAGAGGGCCTAAAACAAGAATTATCAGGTTTAAATACAATAGAGAAGTTGAAGTTTCTGGCAGATAAATTTGCCGGCAAAATTATATTTTCCACTAGTTTTGGCTGGGAAGACCAGGCCATTACCCATCTGATTTTTGCGCATAACATTCCAATTAAGGTTTTTACGCTGGAAACAGGCAGGTTATTCCCTGAAACTTATTATGTGTGGAACAGAACGCTGGAAGCCTACAATAAACCCATTCATGCATACTACCCGCAAAACGAGTTGTTACAGGACATGGTCAATACCAAAGGTCCGAATAGCTTTTACGAATCGGTTGAAAACAGAAAGGAATGTTGTTACATCCGGAAAATTGAGCCGCTTAAAAGGGCGCTTAAAGGTAATGAAATATGGGTAACGGGGATTAGAGCTGAGCAGAGCGCTAACCGCGAAGACATGCACGACCTGGAATGGGATGAAGGTAATAACTTAGTTAAATTTCATCCGATTTTCGACTGGACACTGGATGACGTAAAAACCTATATTAAAGAAAACAATATTGTGTACAATACATTGCACGATAAAGGTTTTCCAAGCATAGGATGTGCCCCTTGTACCAGGGCCGTACAGCCGGGCGAAGATTTCAGAGCGGGAAGATGGTGGTGGGAAGACCAAAGTAAAAAAGAATGCGGATTGCATGCTACTGAAAAGGCTTAAGCCTGTTTGCCGGCAATCATAAAGAAAAAGACAACAACAACAAATGATATCATAATTGAAGAGTAGAAAAAGAATTTATCGTTTACTTTTCCGAAATTCAATCAATCAAAACTTACTAAATGAGTACATATAATTTTGATTACTTAGATGAATTAGAGGCCGAAGCCATTCACATCCTGCGTGAGGTTGCCGGCCAGTTTGAGAAACCTGCCTTATTGTTTTCCGGAGGAAAAGACTCAATTACCTTAGTTCGCTTGGCAGAAAAAGCTTTCCGTCCAGGAAAATTTCCTTTTCCTCTAGTGCACATTGATACGGGTCATAACTTTCAGGAAACGATAGATTACCGTGATAAGATGATTCAAAGAATCGGCGAAAGGTTAATTGTCGGTTCAGTTCAGGAATCTATCGACCAGGGTAAAGTTGTGGAGCAGAAGGGTAAAAATGCCAGTCGAAATGCCTTGCAAACGGTTACTTTATTGGATACCATTGCGAAATATGAATTCGATGCCTGCATTGGCGGAGCACGCCGCGATGAGGAAAAAGCACGGGCGAAAGAGCGTATTTTTTCTGTGCGCGATGAATTCGGTCAGTGGGATCCGAAACGCCAGCGTCCTGAACTCTGGAATATCTATAATGGTAAAATTCATAAGGGTGAAAACGTTCGGGTGTTCCCAATCAGTAACTGGACAGAGTTAGATGTGTGGAATTATATCCGACGGGAAAAGATTGAATTGCCAAGTATTTACTTTTCACATGAACGGGAAGTGATTACCCGAAATGGACAGCTCATGGCTGCCTCTCCATTCCTGAATATGGACGAAGAAGATTTCATTTTTCGCAAGCAGGTTCGTTTCCGTACCGTTGGAGATATGTCGTGCACCGCAGCAGTAGAATCAGAAGCAACGCTGATTGATGACATCATCGATGAAATCAGCGCTTCCAAAATTTCTGAACGCGGGGCACGTCTGGATGATAAGGTTTCGGAAGCTGCAATGGAAGACAGGAAAAAGGGCGGATATTTTTAGTCTCGAGTCCGGAGTCTTGAGTCCGGAGTTATTCAAAATTTAATCCCTCATTCATTCAATCATTTTATTAACATGAACATTCTAAAATTTTTCACAGCAGGCAGCGTAGATGATGGTAAAAGTACCCTAATAGGCCGTTTGTTATATGATACCGATTCCATTTTAGCTGATCAGTTGGAAGCTTTACAAAGCTCTAACCGTAAGAACGACGATGGAACAATTGATTTAGCTATTTTAACTGATGGCTTAAGGGCGGAGCGCGAGCAAGGCATTACCATTGATGTTGCTTATAAATACTTTCAGACCGATAAACGCAAATTCATTATCGCAGATACCCCAGGGCATATTCAATATACCCGAAATATGGTTACCGGTGCATCGACAGCCAATCTGGCCATTATTCTGATTGATGCCAGAAATGGCGTGGTGGAGCAAACCATTCGTCACTCCTATATAGTTTCTTTACTGGGTATTAAGCACGTAGTTGTTGCGATCAATAAAATGGATATGGTAGACTATAGCGCAGAAGTTTACAATACCATCATAGATAAATACAAAGTGTTGGCCCAACAGCTTAACCTTGCTGATGTCAACTACATTCCGGTAAGTGCTTTAAAGGGCGATAACATTGTTCAGAATTCCGATCGGATGGATTGGTATAGTGGAGAAAGCCTGTTGCACTTTTTAGAAAAAGTGGATACGGATAATCTGGATAAATCGCAGTTGGCGCGTATGCCTGTTCAATGGGTAATTCGCCCTCAAACAGAAGCATTGCACGATTATCGGGGTTATGCGGGAAGGGTACTCAGTGGTACATTCAAATTAAATGATAAGGTGACCATATTGCCTTCGGGTGCAAGTTCAACGATAGAAAAAATTGAGTTTTTTGATCTAACCCCTGTGGTGGCACATGCCGGTCAGTCGGTTACCCTCCACCTTAAAGATGATGTGGATATCAGCCGTGGCGACACAATTGTAAATGCATCTGCTTTACCTCAGGAGTCGAAATTAATTGAAGCGGATTTATGCTGGATGGATACACGTGCACTGGATACATCCATCATGTACCTCATTCAGCATAACAGCAAGGTAACTAAATGCAAAATCAGTGAAATCCTGCACAAAGTTGACATCAATACACTTGAAAAACATCAGGCAGATGAATTCAAACTGAACGATATCGGCCGCGTAATTGTTAAAACGGCTGATGCTTTGGCCTTTGATCTGTACGACGATAACCGGGCGAATGGTTCAGCCATTTTGATAGATAGCCGAACAAACTTAACGGCTGGCGCTTTGATGTTCAGAGCAGCGGTAGAGTAGGGTTAGATGTAAAATCCGGGGGTGACAAACTAAGAAAACTACGACCAAATATAATTAGGAAAGCTTTTAGTAAATCTTTAAGCGAAAGCAATTTCAGCGGGGTACCGGTAACGGAGCCCCGTTTTTCGTATAGGAGATTTATTTATGGAAAAATCAGGAACCTTTCATCATCATCTTAAATTGATAATACAAACCAACATGATTCGAGTTATGAAAAAGAACATCCTGTTTTCGGCCCTTGCCGCTGTCCCGTTTATTTTTGCCTGCAACTCCAGTGAACAAAAAGCTGCTTCAACCAGGAAAGATTCGGTGATTAATCAAACCTGTTATGCCGCAGCTTTCGAAAAAGACAGCGCTGCAATGATTGTCAGAACAATGGCGTCAGGGAAAATTGAAGGCTCCTTGCTGGTCAAATACGCAGAAAAACCTCAGAATAACGGCAAGATTACCGGCAAGTTAAGTGGCGATACCTTATTGTTCGATTATCGCTTCAACACGGGTAACGATACGACAAAGGCTTTTACCAATCCCCTTGCATTCTTAAAGAAAGATGGTAATCTGATCATGGGAGTAGGTCAGATTGAAACGACGCTCGGCCGTTCTTACTTCGTCAAAGGGAAAGAAATCAATTACGAAGCAGGTAAATTTATCTTTCAGGAAGTGCCATGTAAGTAGCTTTGAGGGGTATTTGTCACCAGTTTTATGCTTTAATAAATTATTTTAAAATAAATTACTACCTTTTCGATAGACTTTGTATATTTGTATTGTTAATAAAGTTATCACGAGCTAATATTTCTGTTATGATTTTAAGTAAAGTAGAGAAAGCGAACATTGAACCAAAAATTACACTAATAGGTGCGGGCCCTGGTGACCCTGATTTGTTTAGTTTGAAAGGTGTAAAAGCATTAAAAACAGCTGATGTTGTTTTATATGATGCGAATGTGAACGAAGCTTTACTGTGTCACGCTCCAGACGGTATTCCAAAAATCTTCGTTGGTAAACGCAGTGATGATGAAGGGTTCTCTCAGGACGCGGTAAATAAACTGGTGATTGATTATGCTTTGAACTACGGACATGTGGTTCGTTTAAAAAGTGGCGATCCGTTTTTCTTTGCCAAAGGTTATGAGGAAATAGATGCTGCCGAATCGTATAGTATTCCAACAGAGATCATCCCTGGAATTTCAAGTGCTACCGGCGCACCAAGCTTACAAAAGATTCCTATGATTTACAAAGACCTTAGCGAAAGCTTTTGGGCCGTAACCGGAACGAACGCTAAAGGTGATATTTCAGAAGATTTATACATCGCTGCAAAAACCAAAGCTACAATTGTAGTTTTAAACGGAATTGAAAAGGTAAAAGAAATAGCTGCTATTTTCCAGGCTGAAAATAAGCACCTTTTACCCGTGGCTGTGATTGAAAATGGCTCAACCCCACAAGAAAAAATTGCCGTAGGCATTGTTGACACTATCGCCGAGCTTGTAGAAGATAAAAAAATCAGTGCACCTGCACTGCTGGTATTCGGAGATGTAGTTTCGTTGCATCCTCAGTTTCAGCCCATCAGAGATTTTTACGAAACCCTGGCCGAAGAATACTAAAGGTAAATTACTCATATTTGTTTTGTTGTTAAAGACCGCTGGCGAAAGCTTAGCGGTTTTTTTGTTTACTAACTGGATGTTTTCAGAGCCTTTCAGATGCAATATCTGCTCCTTGAAAATTAATTTTAGATAATTTCTAAATCAGAAAACAATTGCTAACTTAACAGGGTTATCTACACCAAATATTTAATGGAAATTATACATATAAGCGCCGAGTGTTACCCTGTTGCGAAAGTTGGCGGATTAGCTGACGTAGTAGGGGCCTTACCAAAATATCAAAATAAAACAGGCCACATTGCCAAGGTGGTGGTACCCGCCTACGAAACGAAATTTGTACGCGAAAGCGAATTCGAAGTGGCTTACGATGCGTGGTCAAATTACGGAAATCATCACTTTTCTTACCGCGTGTTAAAAGAAAAGACCAATAAGCTTGGTTTCGATTTATATGTGGTGCATATACAGGGATTAACCGACCGCCCAAATGTTTATGGTTACGCCGATGATACAGAACGCTTTGTAGCTTTTCAGATTGCTACGTTAGACTGGATTGCCCAATGGGAGCATCGTCCGGACATCATTCATTGTCATGATCATCATACGGGTTTAATACCCTTCATGGTGTCAAATTGTTTGAAATACCAGAATATCAGTAAAGTGCCTACCATTTTAACCATCCACAATGCCCAGTATCAGGGACAGTTTGGCTGGGAGAAATTGTATTACCTGCCGGCTTTCGATTTATGGAAAGGTGGCTTGCTGGGGTGGGACGACGCCATTAATCCATTAGCCTCCGCGATTAAATGTGCATGGAGGGTAACAACCGTTTCGCCTAGCTATCTTGAAGAGATGATGAACAATGCACGCGGACTGGAAACTCTCCTTCGTCAGGAACGTTGGAAATCAGTAGGGATCTTAAATGGAATCGATAGTGAAGTATGGAATCCGGAAACCGACCCTATGATAGGCAAAAGTTACAATTTAAAAACGGTTGAAGCAGGAAAAGAGGCAAACAAAAGGGCTCTTTGCGATGTTTTTCAATTAGACGCTTCCAAACCGCTGTTTACTTTTATTGGCAGGCTGGTGGATGAAAAAGGTGCTGATTTGCTTCCCGATATATTTTATAGCGCGTTACAACAACATGGGGATAATATTAATGTATTGGTATTAGGCTCCGGCGAAAACTGGGTAGAGGGTAGGTTAAATCAGTTGAAAGATATATTTGGAGGAAGATACAATGTTTATATCGGTTATAATGAGCAGGTTTCTCATGAGATGTATGCAGGAGCTGACTTCCTTTTAATGCCATCAAGGGTTGAACCTTGCGGGCTTAACCAACTTTATGCCCTCCGATATGGAACGGTTCCAATTGTACGGAGAGTAGGGGGGTTAAAGGATACGGTAATTGATGTTGGCGATGGCGGTTTCGGCCTTTGCCATGATCAAACCAGCGTTTGGGATGTAACGCAATCCATAAACCGTGCTGTTGATTTATACAATAATAAAAAAGCATTTAAAGCTGTGCGAAAGACCATGATGAAGATTGACCATTCATGGGATAGGGCAGCAACCAATTATATAGATTTATACCAAATATTAAAATAAGCTTAAACATGACTGACAAAGTTTTAGGCGTTATCCTTGGCGGTGGCCAGGGCTCTAGATTATCGCCACTAACACAAACACGTTCTAAACCGGCAGTTCCAATTGCAGGTAAGTACCGTTTGGTAGACATTCCGATTTCGAATTGCCTCAACTCGGGAATCCACCGTATGTTTGTGTTAACACAGTTTAATTCGGCATCCCTAAATAAACACATTAAAAACACCTATCACTTCAGCCATTTCAGTACGGCTTTTGTAGATATTCTCGCGGCTGAGCAAACCGTTCAGAATTCGGGTTGGTTTCAGGGAACCGCTGATGCTGTGCGTCAGTGTATGCACCATATTGTATCTCATGAGTTTGACTACATCTTAATCCTTTCAGGTGATCAGTTGTATCAAATGGATTTCAAGGACATGATTGAAAAGCACATTGAGGCGAATGCAGAAATAACCATTGCCACGATTCCGGTAACCGCGAAAGATGCCACTGATTTCGGTATATTGAAAGCAGACGAGGAAAACATGATCACTTCTTTCATCGAAAAACCCAAAACAGGTCTCGAAGACTGGGTTTCTGATACAGGTGAAGAAATGCAGGGCGAAGGAAGAAACTTTCTTGCTTCAATGGGAATCTATGTATTCAACCGAGAATACCTCATCAATATCCTGAATGAAAATGTTGAAGAAAAGGATTTTGGCAAAGAAATTCTCCCAAGGGCCATTACTGAAAGCCGGGTGCTTAGCTATCAGTATGAAGGTTACTGGACTGATATCGGTAATATTTCATCTTTCTTTGAAGCCAATCTTGGCTTAACAGATGAGATTCCTAAATTTAATATGTTCGATAGCAATCATACTATTTTTACAAGAGCAAGGATGCTGCCACCTTCAAAAATCTCAGGTACAACACTTGAGAAAGCAATCATCGCTGAAGGGTGTATTATTCAGGCCAGTAAAGTAGAGCATGCTGTACTGGGCATCAGGGCACGCATAGGTCGTGATACAGTGATCACTAATGCTTACATCATGGGTAGCGATCGTTATCAGACACTAGAAGAAATACAAAGCGAAACCAATAAAGGAAATTCCCTGATCGGTATAGGCGACAGGTGTTACATAAACAACGCCATCATCGATAAGAATTGCCGCATTGGAAACGATGTTAAAATAAACGGCGGACCGCATCTTGAAGACGGAGATCATGAGCTCTATGCAGTAAAAGATGGAATTGTTGTGGTTAAAAAAGGTGCCATTTTGCCTAGCGGAACAGTCATATAAAATCATCATTATCATTAACTAAGCCAGTTTGAATTCGTTCACTCTGGCTTTTTTTGTTTCTTTTAGCCGATAAAGCCCATTTGCTTCCAACATTTTCGCCATAATCTTGTTAATCAATAAACACAAAATGAGCTTATGGCAGAACAACACCTTTATGAAACAGGAATAATAGGTAACTGTGCTTTTCTGGCACATGTAAATAAAAATACAGATATCTCATGGCTATGCTGGCCACGCTTCGATAGTCCTTTCGTTTTTGGAAGCTTACTCGATAAAAATAAGGGGGGCGAGTTTACCATTCTACCCCAGGGCGAGTTTTCGTCGACACAATATTATATTGAGAATACGAACGTCTTAAGAACAGAAATTACGGCCGAAGACGGGCGCTATCGCATTACCGATTTTGCCCCACGCTTTAGATTGTACGACAGGTATTTCAAACCCCTGATGTTCATCAGAAAAATTGAGCCATTAGAAGGGAATCCACGTATCACCATAAAGTGCCAGCCGGTATGTGACTACGGAAAGGGTAAAATGCGATCAAGCAGAGGGAGTAACCATATCGATTATCTGGGTTGCGATGAGAATATCAGACTAAGTTCGAATGTATCACTCACCTATATTATAGATGAAAAGGCTTTTGTATTGAATGAGACGAAATACCTGATCATGACGTACGGCCAGAATTTCGAAGCACCGATCATCAGCACTGCAGAAAACTTCCTTCGCGATACTGTTTCTTACTGGCGTTTGTGGATTAAACATTCCTCAATAGCAGGTTTTTATCAGCCCTTTGTTATCCGCTCTGCGCTGGTTTTAAAAATTCACCAGTATGAAGATACTGGGGCAATCATTGCAGCGAGTACCACAAGTTTGCCAGAATCACCCGGAAGTACCAGAAATTGGGATTACCGTTATTGCTGGCTGCGTGATTCTCATTATGTATTGACTTCGTTAAATCATATCGGTCATTTCGAGGAAATGGAGAAATACTTTAATTACCTTTCTGATATATCGCATGCTGAAGATACCCGTTACCAGCCGCTTTACGGAATTGCAGGAGAACGGGAGATCACGGAAACCACATTAGACCATTTGGAAGGCTATAGGGGTGAACAACCCATTCGGATTGGTAACCAGGCATACGAACATATTCAGAACGATATATACGGACAGGTATTAATTTCCATGCTGCCTTTATATACCGATCATCGCTTCGTATTTTCTGAGCGTAGCGATTCAATAAAGTGGATTGAAAGTGTACTTTCTAAAATTGAAAGGACGATCGATGAGAAGGATGCCGGTATCTGGGAATTCAGAAACATTGCAAACGTGCACTGTTACAGCAACCTGTTTCAGTGGGCTGGTGCGCAGGCTGCATTGAAAATGGCCAAAACTATCGGCAGCAAAAATTTTGAAGACAGGGCACAGGTGCTTATTGATAAAGCGGCTGCGCATATTGAAGCTTGCTACGATCCGATCAGGAAAGTATATACCAATGCAGTGGGGAGTCCGCATTTAGATGCCAGTACCCTTCAGCTAATCATGATGAATTACCTTGATCCGGCATCAGAGCGGGCTAAAGACCATTTAATTGCACTCGAGAAGGAACTTAAAACAGAGGATGGATTATTTTACCGCTACCTGCATGCTGATGATTTTGGCAAACCGAAAACAACCTTTTTAATCTGTGCATTCTGGTATGTGGAGGCTTTGGCTTGTGTAGGCAGAACGGATGAAGCCATTAAAGAGTTCGAAAACATCATTAAATACTGCAATCATTTATTGCTTTTTAGTGAAGATGTCGACGCGAAGACCGGTAGTCAGTGGGGTAATTTTCCGCAGGCTTACAGCCATGTTGGTTTAATGAATGCAGCTTACCGCATTGCAATAAAACTCGACAGGCCAATATTTCTATAAAAAAAAAATATCCCGCAGTTCAAGGTGATGATGCTTTTACTTTTGCATCAACAGCTTAAGCTGCGGGATTTCTTGTGCTATAGGGCTTTGGATTTAGTCCCGCTCTACAAACTCTTCCTTAACCAGGCTCCACAATAATTTTCGTACTTCTTTGTAATCGTTAAGGTAATATTTTGCTTCAGATAAATTATTTCCCACCTTAACCGTAATGGCATCTTCAGGCAAGGCTTTAAAAATATCTTCGTCGGTATGGTCGTCGCCAAGAGCTATAATAAAATCCGGATACTTACCATAAAGCCAGTTCAAAGCAGCTTTACCCTTATTTACCTCGATGTTTTTAAACTCAATTACCTTATTCCCGGGCATGAGTTGAAGGCCTTTATCTGCCGCAAGAATTTTCATGTGACTAACAATTTCATTTGCCCTCAAATCGCCTAGTCCTTCTTCTGCTTTCCGGTAATGCCATACCAGTGAGTAGCTTTTTTCTTCGATAAATGAGCCAGGGGTTCTGTCGGTATACGTTTCCAGTAATGCCCGGATTTCGCTTTTCCACTGGTCGGTAAGCAGTGGCAGGCAGTTCCATTTATCTTGCTGCGCCTTTTGCCAGGCCCCATGTTCAGCAATTAAATCAACCTTCAAATGGCCAAACCAGCTTTCCAGCGTCTCGTGTCGCCTTCCACTGATAATCACAACTTTGTTTGCGGCATCCAGGGTAAGATTTTCGATCAGATCGTATAATTCGTCGTCAGGAGAAGCATCATCAATATTTCCGGTAAAATCTACCAGTGTACCATCGTAATCCAGAAATAAAACACGATCGTTTGTTTCTGCGTATTTAGCCGCAATAACTTCGTTCACAGCATTTACTGCATGTTTAGTTTGCAATGATTTTTGAGAATCTTTCACTTCGTTTAATCTTAAAATAAAATTGTTTACCCAATGTTTCACATTGAATTTTTCTACTATTGCACGCATGGCTTTCATGCGTTGCTGCTGTTCTTCTGGATGCATTTTGAGCGCTGTTACGATGGCTTCCATAATGTCGCCCAAATTATTTGGATTTACCACTAACGCATCTGTCAACTCTTTGGATGCACCCGCCATTTCACTTAAAATGAGTACACCGTCTTCATTATTTCTACTGGCAACATATTCTTTGCTCACCAGGTTCATGCCATCGCGCATGGGTGTAACCAGGCAAATATCGGCCGATGCATAAAGTGCAGATAAAACTTCAATTGGAAAAGACCGGTAAAAATAGTTTACCGGAATCCAGTTCATAGAACGGTAACGGGCATTCAGGTTGCCTACAAACTGGTCAATCTGATCCCGAAGCTCGCTGTATTGCGGAACGGTATCTCTTGAGGGAACAACAATCATAAAGAGCTCGATTTTCCCTATAAATTCGGGATGCATTTGCAGGAGCAATTCCAGGGCCTTTAAACGCTCCAGAATGCCTTTGCTATAGTCAAGTCTATCAATTGAAAGAATGATTTTCATATCCTCCTTGCCATTTCCGAAGTAATCAATTTCTTTTTTTACTCTTTCGGTCAACGTGAGTGATGAGAATTTATCGTAATCAATTCCCATTGGGAAGGCTTCGATCACAATTTGCCTTTCATTGCTGCTGAGTACGTTAGAAGATGAATTTACCGGGAGCAGGCGGGTTGCTGTGCTGATAAAGTGGCGCACATCATCGTAGGTATGGAAGCCAATTAAATCGGATCCTATCAATCCGTTTAACAGTTCTTCCCGCCAGGGAATTAACCTGAATATTTCGTAAGATGGGAAGGGGATATGCTGAAAGAAGCCGATGGTGGCATTTGGCAGTTTTTCCCTTAAAATTCCGGGAAGTAAGAGTAACTGGTAGTCCTGAATCCAGATCTTATCCCTTCTGTTGAGCACCTGCATGGCACTTTTAGCAAACTTTTCATTTACCGACTTGTAGCAGTCCCAATAACTTTGTTCATAATGCGCATAAGTTACCAGGTAATGAAATACAGGCCATAAAACTTCATTTGAAAAGCCTTCATAATATAAGTTTATTTCTTCCTGTGTCAGGAAAACGGGGTAGAGGTTAAGCTCTTGTAGTTTTTCTGTAACCTCCTGTTGGCGGTCATCAGGAACCTCAATTCCCGGCCAGCCTACCCAAATGGAATTGCCTGTTTTATATACGTCGCCAAGGCCGGTAGCAAGGCCGCCCTCACTAGGAATAAACGTATACTGATTGTTTTCTTCAATGATTTTAACGGGTAGTCTGTTCGAAATTATAACTGTCTTCATGCTTGTATTTGATGTATTCACATAAATAAAAGCAGCTAGCAACGGTTTTGTTTGAATTTTGTTTCGAAAGAAACATTCAAATGATTTTTCAGGTAGTTTCCCTAAAAGAATTGCTCACCGGTTTTTGGCCAGAGACAGGGCTAAAGCATTGTTGCGATTAACTTAAACATAGTTGAACACAAGGGAGAAAGTTGTCTGTTTGTTTGGACTGGAAACTACTTCGATACTGCCTCTATGCATTTTCATAATGTTACGGCTAATGGTTAATCCAATTCCCGATCCGTTTTTCCTGGTGGTGTAAAAAGGAACAAATATTTTTTCTAAATCTGCAGGCTCAATTCCCTTACCATTATCGGTTACATCGATATAAAGTCTGGTGTTTTCAAGCCGATAACTCACCGATATGTGTGGGTTTTCCTCTTCCTCAACAGAATAGATGCTGTTTGTGATCAGATTGATGAGCACTTGCTCCACCAGTTTCAGGTCGAGTTGTACCGTAATTTTAGAGGATGTTTGCGCCACATCCAGCACCACATTCTTAACTTTGGCAAAAGGCTGCATCAAAACTTTAATGTGCTTCAGGATTTCGCCTATAGTGTGCGATTCAAGATTTGGAGTTGGCAGTTCGGCAATAAGCCTGTAATCTTTCACAAAGTCCAGTAAGCCTGCAGATCGTCGTTTGATGGTATGCAAAGCCGTTTTTAAATCCTCCATTTCATCAATATCAAGATTCTCTTTATCTGTAACCATGCTATTTATGGTATCGGAGAGGGAACTGATTGGTGTGATGGAATTCAGAATTTCATGTGAAATTACACCTATCAAACGATTCCATGCTTCAGTTTCTTTCTGTTCAATTTCATCTTTAATATTTTGAAAACTAATAATTGTATAATTTTTACCATAAAGATTCAGAGGGATAATTTCTGTAGACAGTTGGATGAGTTTCTCCTGGATCTTCAATTCAAGGAAACGTTTCCCACCTGATGAAATCTGCTCAATTTCCCGGGCGAAAAGCGGAAGATGCTGTTGCAGGCGATGCCAGTATTTATATGCCGGCACGCCGAGTAAATTCGATGCCGCCTGGTTAAAAAATGCAATTTCCTCGCTATCCTGAGCAGTTTTGGTGTTATTGACTACAATGACTCCTACAGGAACCTGCTCAAGGATGGTCTTAATCAGCTGGAACATGGCTTCCTGTTCCATACGAATCTGTTTATGCACCTGAAGAATTTCGCTGAATGACTCATAGAGCTCAGGAAAACTTCCCCTCGTAGCCTTATTCTTAAAATTAAGTGTATGGTCGCGGGTTTTTACAGCCAGGATAAACCGCTTAATATCTGAGCGGATTTCATTAATGTAATAGTAAAGCGAGATAATTGCACCAACGAATATCAAGCTTACCCCAATAATCGTAAACCACAATTGTGTGCTGCTGATCAGATAGAACAAGAGGTAGCCCAATAGGTTAATAAGCACCAACCGGGAAATTAAACGAAAAGTAAAGCGTGTATAAAACATAGTGCTAAGCCGAAAATCTAAAGGTAGATGGTCATATTCCGAATTTCTCTATTCTTCTGTACAAGGCGGCACGGGTTAAACCCAGCTCTGCTGCTGCCTTTGATATATTTCCCTTGTGCTTGTCAATGGCCTTTTGCACCATCATTTTCTCCATATCTTCGAGCGCCATTTCATCTGGCATGGTATTGGCTTGTGCAAATCGCTGCGGACTTAATTGTAGATCCTCTTCGCTGATTTCATTGCCATCAGTCATAATTACAGCACGTTCGAGTACATGTTGAAGCTCCCTGACGTTTCCCGGCCATTTATAGCTCAGTAACACGTCCTGGGCTTTATAGCTTAAACTTCGTATTTCTTTGTGATATCTTGAGCTAAAAACCTGCATAAAGTGATTGGCCAGAAGGAGAATATCCTTTCCGCGTTTTCTTAATGGTGGCAGTAATAATTCCACAGTGTTGATGCGGAAAAGCAAATCCTGCCTGAAAGTATTTTTGGCAACCATTTCATCCGGCGGCATATTTGTCGCAGTAATTAACCTTACATTTATTTTCCGCTCTTTGCTTTCACCTAAACGTGTTACGGTACGGTTTTGCAAAACGCTTAGCAGCTTGGCCTGCAACGGTAAGGTGAGATTTCCAATTTCATCCAAAAATATTGTTCCTCCATCTGCCAGTTCAAATCTACCCGGTTTATCTTCTTTTGCATCGGTGAACGCCCCTTTTGCATAACCAAACAATTCACTCTCAAAGAGATTTTCATTTAACGATCCTAAATCAACGTGCATAAAAACCTGGTTCTTGCGTTGCGAATTTCCGTGAATCTCATAAGCAAAAACCTGTTTTCCTGTACCATTCTCTCCTAATATTAACACATTGGCGTCAGTTGGTGCCACTTTTAGCAAAGTTGTTTGCAGTTGCCTGATGCCATCAGCCTCTCCAACAATATGTTCGAAACCCCTGGTCATATCCTGATGAAGTGAAGTATGTATTTTCTCCAGCTTTTTTACCTTTCTGGTCGACTGCCGAAGTTTTGATGCTGAGGAGAGGGTAGCAAACAGTTTTTCATTTTCCCATGGTTTCAGAATGAAGTCGGTTGCACCTTTTTTAATGGCACTAACTGCCAGTTCTACATTGCCAAAAGCAGTCATCAAGATCACCACATAATCTTTATCAATCGACAGAATGTGCTCCAGCCAGTACAAACCTTCACGGCCATCACTTGCACCTTTTTGATAATTCATATCAAGCAAGATGATATCAACCTCATTTTTGCTGAGCAAAACGTTAATTTCTTTGGGCGATTTACACGTAATCACCTGCTTTACCTGCTGTTTCAAAAACAGGCGGGCACTTAAAAGAATGTCATCATCATCATCGATAATTAAAACTGTGGCGTCTAACATGGATACTAAATTTGAACTACGAATTTAAATAAACTGTCCGATCCCGCACATAAACTGTTCGATAACGAACAGTAAAAATTGAATTAAATTATTAAAACACTGATATATAGTGTTTTAAATGCGATTTGGCCTTTTGGCACAAGCTTGGTTAATAAGCAATCAAACTGTATAGCCAAACAATGGACAAAAAGATAGAGAAAAAAAGATTCAGCACCAAAGCTTTGATAATGATAGGTGGAGCAGTTGCTTTCGTAGCAATTGTAATTTATGGCTATACCTTATCCTTGAAAAAAACATATAGCGCCGATGCTGATAAATTAACCATTAACAAAGTGGAATATGGCGATTTTGAGGATGTGGTTCTGTTGAATGCCAGCGTTGTTCCGCTAACCTCAGTAATCGTAAGTTCATCAGAAGGAGGAACGGTTGCAGAAATTTTTACCGAGAATGGTGCATCAGTCGTAAAGGGAACACCGCTGTTGAGGATCTCGAACTCAAACGCCATGTTAAGTTATACCTCGAGTCAAACTGCGGCTACCGAGCAAATCAATCAGCTACGCAAATCGAGACTGGATCTCGAGCAAAACCAAAGGGTGTTAAATCAGGATGTTCTGGATGTGGAAAACAGCCTGAGGACAGTTGCCCGTCAGTACCGTCTGGACAGCTCGCTGTTTTCCAAAAAAGTGATCACGCTCCAGGAGTTTAATAAATCAAGTCAGGATTACGAATATTATCAGGGCAAACTTAAAATTGTCCGCCAGGCAATTAAGCAGGAGAACCAAAGCCGTAAAATGCAGCTTGCCCAGATAGATCAGTCGATGGGTCAGATGAATGAAAGTTTAGAGATGATTCGTAAAAACATTGAGAACATGACCATCAAAGCACCGGTTTCCGGCAAGTTATCCTCGTATGACCCTGTTATTGGTAAGTCGTACAGTTCGAACGAAATGATTGGGAAGATCGATGTGCTGCAAGGGTATAAACTTCAGGCAGGAGTTGATGAATATTATATTAACCGGGTTAAAGAAGGGCAAACTTCAACCTGCGAATTCAATGGAAAAACATATAATTTAACCGTAAGCAAAGTTATCCCGGAAGTTACTGCGGGTCAGTTCCAGGTTGAAATGGTATTTAAGGGTGCAACCCCTGAAGGGTTGCGACGTGGCTTATCGCTTCAAACAAAACTCACACTATCTGATAACAGCAAATCACTGTTACTCGCGCAGGGTCAGTTTTTCCAAAGTACCGGAGGCTCGTGGGTGTTTGTGGTAAACAATGGTAAAGCGATTAAGAAAAATGTTAAAATTGGAAGAAAAAACTACCTGTATTACGAAATATTGGATGGGTTACAGAAGGGGGATGAGGTGATTACCTCATCGTATGACCAATTTAATCAATACGACCAGGTAGAAATCAATAAGTAAGGCTAAATACTGATAAACAATGCTATGATTAAAATAGAAAATCTCGAAAAAATTTACAAAACTGAAGAAATAGAAACAACAGCACTTAACGGGATCAATCTTCAGGTTAAGGAAGGTGAATTCGTTTCCATTATGGGCCCCTCAGGTTGTGGAAAATCTACCTTACTGAATGTTATGGGCTTGTTGGATAAGCCGGAGAGTGGTAGTTACAAGTTTATCGATACCGAACTTTTAACCTTAAACGACAGAGAACGTTCAAACTTCCGTAAAAGAAATATGGGATTCGTTTTCCAGAATTTCAATTTAATTGATGAGTTAACGGTTTTCGAAAACATCGAATTGCCTTTGATTTACAATAAGATTCCGGCAGGTGAACGGAAAAAACTCGTTAATGAAATCATTGAAAGGATGAACATCGTAAACCGGAGCGGTCACTTTCCACAACAACTTTCGGGTGGTCAGCAGCAGCGTGTTGCAGTAGCAAGGGCTTTAGTAACGAAGCCGAAACTGGTTTTAGCCGATGAGCCTACGGGTAACCTGGATAGTTCGCACGGTAACGAAGTAATGGAATTGCTTTGTGAATTAAATGAAACCGGAACCACGATTGTAATGGTTACCCACTCCAGTCATGATGCCAGTTTCTCCAACAGGATCATCAACCTTAAAGATGGTCATGTGATTTCGGAAAAGATAAATAAAAGCAGGAACGAAGAGCTGATATAGCAGCTGGAATATTTAAGAAAATAGTTTTAGTTTAATGATAAGCCACCGAAATCTTCCCGGATGGGAAGATTAGGGTAGGCGCTACTCACCAGCAGATACTTGATACGAGATACTTACTAATAACCACTACAACATGTTCAGATTAAACTTAAAAATAGCATTGCGAAACCTTTGGAAAAACAAGGGATTTACCTTAATAAATGTAGGTGGATTGGCCATCGGCTTAGCAAGTTGTATGATTTTGCTCTTGTATGTAGCTTATGAGTGGAGTTATGATAAGCAATATACCAATGCCAATAAAACGTATGTAGTTTATCAAAATGCACCTGCAAATGGTAAGATTTTCAGTTGGGCATGGACACCAAATGTTATGGCAAATGAAATTGCAGCTAAAATTCCTGGCGTTAAATATGCATCACATGCAAGTTATACAAGCTCAAAATTAATTTCTGTTGGTAATAGTAGAATTAGCTCGAGACTTAATTTTGCAGACCCCAATTATATAAAAATTTTCGATTATAAATTTATCAAGGGAAATCCTGAGCAGGCATTAAAGGATGTAAACACAATTATTCTGACAAAATCGTTAGCCCAAAAATTATTTGGAAACGAAGACCCTATTAATAAAACTGTAAAACTAGAAAATCAGGACGTATTAAAAGTAGAGGCTGTTATTGAAGATATACCTGCAAATAGTAGCATCACTTTTGAATGTCTGGCACCATGGTCGCTTTTTATTAAGCGTGAATCGTGGGCACGTGAGCCAAATTGGGGAAATAATATGTGCCTTACTGTTGTACAACTTAAAGATAATAAGTTTCTGGCCGATGCAAATGCCGATATGAAAGGCATTTACAAACGCAGTCAAAAAGACAATACAGCCGAAGCTTTGTTATTCCCATTAACCAAATGGCATTTATACGACGATTTCCAAAATGGAAAATCTGTAGGTGGAAAAATAGAACAGCTTAAAATATTTTTGTTGCTGGCTTTTTGTATCCTATTAATTGCCTGCGTAAATTTTATGAACTTATCTACCGCCCGTTCCGAGCGACGAGCAAAAGAAGTGGGTATTCGCAAAGCGATTGGTTCTTCACGGAAATCCCTAGTCGGTCAATTCTTACTTGAATCCGTATTCGTAACCATACTTGCAGGTGTTTTTGCTTTCATTTTAGTCGAAGTTAGCTTACCATATTTTAACAATTTGTTGAATATTAAACTGCAAATTGATTATAACAGCATCACTTTTTGGGGAACACTTTTAGGCTTAATGATTTTTACAGGTTTCATGGCCGGAAGTTATCCCGCATTGTACCTGTCATCATTCGAGCCGATTAAAGTGTTGAAAGGATTGAAAATTAAATCCGATTCATCGGTTTCCATCAGAAAAGTTTTAGTTGTTGTTCAATTCGTTTTTGCTGCATGCTTGATAGTTTGTACTTCAGTAATTTACCAGCAGTTGAGATATGTAAAAAACAAGCCGATCGGATATGATAAATCCAATCTGGTTCAAATTGCGGTTCAAGGCAAAATGGGTAATAGCAGTAAACTTGAATTACTGAAAACTCAAATGATAAACTCTGGTGCTGCTACTGGAGTAACATTTTTTAGTAAAGATATCACCGAAAGTGGAAACAACACAACAGATGTACACTGGCAGGGTAAGACAGAAGGTGAATCTATTTTATTCAACAATAGAGGAATTGGGAATGATTTTATCAAAACTATCGGAACCGAGTTGGTTGCTGGAAGAGAAATTTCCATAACGACTAAAAAAGATAGCAATAGCATTATGTTGAACGAGGCCGCCATAAAGATGATGAACCTTAAAAATCCTGTTGGTGCTAAAGTTAGATATTGGGGAGTTGAAAAAACTAACATTGGCGTAGTTAAAGATTTTGTTGTTGAGAGCGCTTACCAAAAAGTAGCCCCGATGATTTTTTACCCAAGTTATATGGACGATGTACAGGTTTTAATAGCTCGTTTAAACCCCAATCAAAACATCAGTTCTTCGCTGGAAACAATAGATAATTTAATTAAACAAATAGAGCCCGACTATCCGGTTAACCGAAAGTTTGTTGATGAAGCTTTTGAAGTAAAATTCCAAAATGAAAAGCTTTTAGGCACACTTTCAAACTGGTTTGGTGGTTTTGCTATTTTCATTTCCTGTTTAGGCTTATTAGGATTGGCACTTTTCATGGCCGAGCAACGTAAAAAAGAAATCAGTATTCGCAAAGTGTTGGGTGCAAGTACCACCAACATTCTTACCCTTTTAAATAAAGATTTTATCAAGCTGGTGGCTATTGCCAATATTATTGCATTTCCTGTGGCCTACATTATCATCAATAAGTGGCTTTCTGCATACGAATACCGCGTATCAATTTCGGCGTTACCCTTTATTACTGCAATCGGTTTATCTCTCTTAATTGCCATTCTAACGGTAAGCGTACAGTCGGTAAAAGTTGCAAAAGCTAATCCCGTGGATGCATTGAAATACGAATAATTAAGGCTATGCCTTCAGCCATCTAACCTTTCATCCCTCAACCCTAAAAAATATGTTCAAACTCAATTTAAAAATCGCATTGCGAAACCTTTGGAGAAACAGAGGGATCACAACCATTAATGTTGGTGGCCTGGCAATCGCTTTAGCAGCATTTATTTTAGTTGTAATGTATTTCAGTTATGAAACTGGTTTCGATAAGAATAACCCTAATTACGATAACATTTATGTGGTAGGAAGAACCGAACCCGATTTCACTACAAATTATACTTCCCCTCCCTTGGCCAAAGCCATAAAAAATAGTTTCCCTGAAGTAGAATTGGCGGGGATTACGAAAAAGGGCTTCTATGAATTGGCATTGAAAAATGGCAACAATGCACTTTTTGCCAAAAATTTTATGCAGGCCGACTACAGTGCTGCTAAAATTTTAAATTTGAAACCTACCGGCGGGCTTGAAAAGCCAAATGGCGAGATAGAAAGACTTTCATATTTGAGTAATGAGAACATGAAAACGCTTTTCCCAGATAAAAAAGACAACAGCCCGGAAATGGTAGCCGTAGGAAGTAGCAATTCGGGTATAAAAAGCAAAATAAATGGTTCCATCCTTAACGATTTACACTCTAACATCACTTTTGATGGAATATCAATCGCCAATGAGCTGGGACAGGGCGAAAACTATGGTTACAACAATTATACTACTTACATTCAGGTTAAACCGGGAACTGATGTAGCTAATCTTGAACAAAAAATTACTAATTTATATCGGTCTGAATTATTAAAGGGAGAAACTGACAAGAAAACGATTGAGGAGATAAAAAGTGTTTCTACGTTTTTAGATCCGCTTGCCAATCAGCATTTAAAACCAAAAGCTGGGAGTGACGCACCTTACAAGATATTACTCGCACTTTCTGTTCTGGGAATTTTAATTTTGGTTATTGCCTGTATCAATTTCACGAATCTGAGCATTGCACAGGCTACCAAACGTGCTAAAGAAGTTGGGGTTAAAAAAGTAATGGGCGCTTATCGCCTGCAATTGACAACCCAGTTTTTAGTCGAAATCTTTATGCAGTGTTTTGCCGCTACCATACTAGGTTTAATTGTAGCCGAATTGGTTTTGCCCGCATTCAATAATCTTTTTCAGATTAAGTTATCCATCTGGCATATTGATAATCATCTGTTTTGGCAGTTGCCGCTAATTCTTTGCATGATTACCCTTATTGCAGGTATTTACCCGGCAATGGTATTATCTGGTTTTAAACCTGCATTGGTACTTAAAGGGAATTTTTCGACCAGTAAACAAAGCTATTGGCTACGTAACGGTTTATTGGTTTTTCAGTTCAGTATTGCTGTTGTGTTTATTATAGGTTTATTTATCATCAACTCGCAGCTTAAATATATGCGGAGCGAAGATTTGGGCTTTAATGCCAATCAGGTGGTGTTTATTAAAAATATAGCATACTTTAACAATCCGGCCAAATTCGAACCCCTCAGAGAGAAAATCTTGAAAATCCCCGGGATTAAGTCGGCAACCGTGGCTACCGATGTGCCCGATGGCGCAGAAAACGGTTCGAACGGTTATACCGTGAACGGTGTAAATGCAAGCATCGATTTTGTAGATGTAGATTTTGATTATTTCGAAACCCTGAGTATTAAACTTAAGGAAGGGCGGTTTTTCTCCTCTGCTTTTAAAACAGATACTGCAAATTCTGCCGTAATCAATGAAAGCGCAGTAGCAAAATATGGGATTAAAAACCCTATCGGTCAAACCATTAGGGGCTGCAATACCGATTATAAAATAGTTGGCGTAGCTAAAGATTTCAAGGCACAGGGTTTTGAGAGCGCAGTTCAGCCAACCATTTATGCTATGAAAAATTCCTGCGGAAATGCTAAACTGCAAATCATGCTCAAAATCGAAGAAAACAAAATGGCCGATGCTTTGGCTGCCTTGAAATCGCAATGGCCGGAAATCAACAAGCTGGACGGAGAAGATTTTCGGTATGAATTTTTGGACGAGCTTTATGGAAAACTTTTCAAAAAACAAGAGCAGCTACAGTCCGTATTTTTTGCGGCGGCAATGTTAACCATTTTCATCGCGGTTTTGGGCCTGTTCGCTTTCGCGAAATACATTACCAATGGCCGTATCAAAGAAATTGCCGTACGCAAAATTCTGGGAGCGAGCGATATCCAGATCTTCAGACTCATAAACAGCTCATTTTTTTTAATGGTGCTTGTGGCCAATGTTATTTCGTGGCCCATAGCCTATATCCTCACTAAAAAATGGCTCGAAACTTTTGCTTACCGAATCGATCTGCCCATTTTACCCTTTATTAGCAGTGCGCTGATCACTATTTTATTAACCATCATTACCGTGAGCATCCAGGCCAATAAGGCTGTAAAAGCTAATCCTGTTGACGCACTTAAATACGAATAATTAAGGCTATACCTCAACCATCTAACCTTTCATCCCTCAACTTAAAAGATATGTTTAGATTAAACTTAAAAATCGCATTGCGAAACCTTTGGAAGAATAAAACATCTTCGTTCATCAATGTTGTTGGTTTAGCTATTGGCCTGGCAGCTTGTTTAATGTTGCTGTTATATGTTTCATACGAATGGAATTTCGATAAGCAAGCTAAAAATTGGAAAAATGTGTATATGGCAATGACTAATGTTCCTGGCGAGGGGGGTAAAATTGCACATACTTTTAATGGTTCAACCACTGCTCTCGGGCAGCTGTTAAAACAAAATTTACCCGAGGTAAAATATGTTGCCCGTATGGATTATGGCAAAAAAAGCTTAATCGCCAATGGACAAAATAGTTATAAAAAAGACTCGAAGTTTGCTGAACCTGATATTCTTAGGATGTATGATTATCAATTTATCTCAGGCGACCCGAAAACAGCTTTACAAAACCCACTGTCGGTTATTTTAACAGAAAGCACAGCCAAAACCTTATTCGGAACGGCCGATGTGCTAAACAAATCGGTCCGTTATCAGGATAAAGATAACCTTACCATTACCGGGGTAATTAAAGATTTGCCGGAAAACAGTTCGAACCGTTTTGATTTTTTAATGCCATGGTCGTTCTATGAGATGGTTTACCCGGATGCTAAAGATTTGAACTGGAACAATTACAGTTTTGTAACCATGGTTTCGCTCAATCCCGATGCAAATATTGATTTAGTTAACCGTAAAGTAGAGGCTTTGGTAAAAGCAAATACGGAGCAAACCCCACAATCTCAACCTCATTTCTTATATCAGGCAAGTAAAATGCACTTGTTTGGCAAGTTTGAGAATGGCCAACCGGCAGGAGGAGATATTGAACAGATCTGGCTTTTTATGGGTCTTGCTTTCGGGATATTATTGATTGCCTGCATCAATTTCATGAATATGGCCACCGCAAAGTCAGAGAAAAGAGCCAAAGAAGTAGGCATAAAGAAAACAATCGGTGCAAACCGTACTTCACTTGTAATGCAGTTTTTAACCGAATCGATGGTGTTAACCTTGGTTGCGGTTGTGTTGGCCATAGCTTTATTAGAGCTGCTATTACCTGCTTTTAACCGATTGTTAAACATTAATCTGGGTATTTCATATTTCAATGCGGCAAGCTGGATCGGTATATTTGGGATTGTGATTATCACAGGATTAATTGCAGGCAGTTACCCCGCATTTTATTTGTCGTCTTTTAACCCCATCCAAACTTTAAAAAGAAAGATCAGAACAAGCGGCTTTTTAAAGATTAGTTTAAGGCAGGTATTGGTTATCGGGCAGTTTTGCTTTGCCATCATTCTCATTATCTCAACTTTGGTGATCTATCGGCAGATTCAATATATTAAAAACAGGCCGGTAGGTTTCGATGTAAATGCCTTGGTCGAAATCCCGCAGGATGGTGAATTAAAAACAAAATTTGATTTATTTAAAACGGAAATGCTCAAGTCTGGAGCAATTACTTCGATGTATCAGTCATCTGTTAGCTTGTCCCACCGTGGCCGTAATTTCATGGATATCAAATGGGATGGGATGACCAAAATAGAAAATACGGTGATGTTTAATCAGGTGGCTACCACTTACGACTTTATCAAAACAAACGGAATCAAACTAGTGCAGGGAAGAGATTTTTCAAAGGACTTCGCTTCAGATACCGGTGCGTTGGTGGTAAGCGCATCGGCCGTAAAAGTATTTGGCTATAAAAATCCAATCGGCAAAAAAGTAACCCTTTTCGGCACAACTGCCTATATTATCGGCGTTTTTGACGACTACGTGTGGGATTCTCCATACAAATCCAACAATCCACAGGTTGTTTTTCTAAATCCCGCTCAAACCGGCACGATAACAATGCGTTTGAACAATACCAACAATCTGCAACATAATATCGAAACGATTAACAGAATTACAAAGGCTTTTAATCCTGCCTATCCAACTGAAATTACTTTTATCAATTCATTATATCAGGACAAATATAAATCTGAAAAAACGCTTGGGATCCTTTCCAACCTCTTCGGCGGACTGGCAATTTTCGTCTCCTGTTTAGGCTTATTTGGCCTAGTGGCCTATAGTGCAGAGCAAAGGACCAAAGAGTTTGGCGTTAGGAAAGTGCTCGGCGCATCGGTAACCAGCTTAATGCAGCTGCTATCAATTTCATTTATTAAAATGATTATTGCTGCCATCATCATTGCTGTACCGATAAGTTATTTCGCTATGGGGAAATGGCTGAATAATTTCGAATTTCACACCGAATTCAGCTGGTGGATTATTCCCGTAGCCGCGATCGGAACATTGGGCATGGCATTGATCACCGTAAGCTTCCAGGCTTACAAAACAGCTAAGGCCAACCCAGTAGACGCCCTTAAATATGAATAAAGATAGGAAAGTGGAAGGTTTAAGGTGAAGGGCTAAAGCAACCAACACCTTCCAGCCTTCAAGGTTTTTAACCTTCAACCTTTAAAAATATGTTCAAACTCAACCTTAAAATCGCCTGGCGAAACCTTTGGAAAAACAAGGGTTATACATTCATTAATATTCTGGGTCTCTCTATAGGCATGGCCAGCTGTATCCTTATTTTTATTTTCATCCGCTATCAGATGAGTTTTGATGAAGGTTTTAAAGATCAGAAGCGGATTTATCGCTTAACTACCAACTGGACTTCAGGAGATGGGTTTGAGGAATCGCAGGGCGTGCCGAAGCCCGCTCCGGATGCGTTGAGGAATGATTTTAAAAATCAAATTGAAAAGGTTGGAGCCATCCGGCAGGACGGCGGAATTATAAAAGTAAAAGATTTTTCTGGAAAGGAAAGAGTGAAAGTGCTGGAGGACGTGTTTTATGCAGACCCGGCGTTCTTCGAGATCATGAGTTTTAAGTGGCTACAGGGAAATCCCGATGAATCATTAACGGCACCTCACACGGTTGTTTTATCAAAGCAGATGGCTGCCAGGTTTTTTGGGGACTGGACTAAAGCGATCGGTAAAACCATCAATTACCAAAACAGAGAAAACTTTAGAGTGACTGGTATTCTTGAAGATATGCCTGAAAACACCTCTTTCCCCCTTAATATTGTGGTCTCGTATCAAACGTTTAGAAGTTATAAAGATGAGAAATTCGATCAGTGGGGAAACACCTCATCGAATGATGAGTGTTACTTCTTTTTAAAGAAGGGTGTATCAATTGATGAAATAAGAGCCGCACTACCTAAGTTTTCTGAAAAATACTTTGAAAAAAATGCGTCATCTAAGGAGGAAGTGAGCGCACAAGCCTTAACAGATATTCATTACAACGATAATCTGGGGAATTTTGCCAATAAAACAATGCCCCGCAAAGAACTTTATGGCCTGGCGATCATCGGTGTTTTTCTACTGCTTACAGCATGCATCAATTTTATTAACCTGGCCACAGCCCAGGCCGTTAGCAGAAGTAAAGAAGTTGGGGTTCGCAAAGTAATGGGCAGCCTGAAAAGACAACTGGTTGTTCAGTTCCTAACAGAAACGCTAACGATAAGTACACTATCATTACTTGTTGCCTGCGTATTAACTGAAGTTGCTTTACCTGGTATGAAAAAGTTATTTCATGATGATATTTCCTTTAGTATCATTCAACATCCGGTGATTTTTATTTTTATGATTGCTTTGGTACTGGTTGTAAGCTTACTTGCTGGTTTTTATCCGGCGATGGTAATGTCGCAATTCAGTCCGGCTTTAGCTATCAAAAATAAAATTACTGCCAATGCAGGTGGCCTGAGTTTACGCAAAATATTGGTTATTGTGCAGTTCACAATTACTGTAGTGCTTATTATTGGTACACTGGTAGTATTGCGACAGATGAACTATATGAGAGAAAAACCACTCGGTTTTAACCCCTCTGCAATAGCAATGGTGAGTGTGAGAAACGATAGTTTAAGTGTATTGAAATACCAGGTGTTTCAGGAGCGGATCTCAAAACTGCCTGGCGTGGTATCTACCAGCTTTTGTAGAAATCCGCCTTCATCGGGCAACAATAACGAAAGCAATTTTAAATACAATGGTACTGAAACGGCCAATTTTCAGGCCAATACAAAAGTAGCAGATGAGCATTACTTCGACACCTTTGGGATGATATTTGTTGCCGGCAAAGGCTTTTCCAAAAGTGATACAATCAAAGAGCTCGTGGTTAATGAAACCATGCTCAAAAAACTGAATGTTGTTAACTTTAACGACGCGCTGGGTAAAAAGATCAGATTATGGGGGAAAGAGGGTACCATTGTAGGAGTAGTAAAAGATTTTAACAACCTGAGTTTACATGATCCGATATCACCCATAGTGATCGTGCCAATGAAAGAAAGTTACCGGAACCTCGCCGTTAAAATGGATAGCAGGCTCATCCTTTCGGTGATGCCACAAATAGAAAAAATCTGGAATGACACTTTTCCTGAGAATTTTTACAGCTCCTCCTTTGTTGATGATGATATCAGTCAGTACTACGAAACTGAGAGAATCATGGGAACTTTATTTAAATTCTTTGCTGGTGTCATCATCTTCATTTCCTTTATCGGGTTATTCGGCTTAATTTCTTTTGTGGCTACCCAGCGAACCAAAGAAGTAGCCATCAGGAAAGTACTAGGTGCTTCAACTATTGAATTGGTCAAAATGCTCAACGGATCATTTCTGGTCATGGTTTTTATTGCCAATATCGTGGCGTGGCCCCTGGCTTATTTATTTATTTCGAAATGGCTTTCAGGCTTTGCTTACCGCATTGATATCAGTATATGGCCATTTGCACTGGCGATGGTAATCTCCATGGTGATTACCTTAGTTACCGTAAGTCTCAGGTCTTACAAAGCTGCAGTAACCAATACCATTGATGCACTGAAATATGAGTAAACGCAGGAAGGTGGAAGGCCGGAAGGTGAAGGCTAGAGTAACCAACACCTTCCGGCTCTCAATCTTTTTAACTTCCAACAATTAAAGATATGTTCAAACTCAACCTCAAAATTGCCTGGCGGAACCTTTGGAAGAACAAAGTATATGCTGCCATTAATATCGGTGGACTGGCACTAGGCCTAACCGCTTTTGTACTGATGCTATTGTACATCAATCATGAAGAAAGTTACGACACTTGGTCGCCTGACTTAAAAAATATATACCAAATCAGGGAGAAACATGATTTTTTCACGCCAGATAACAAAGAACATTGGAATGAGATAGCAAACAGCAGGGTGGCTGCAATGGTGCGAGATAAGTTACCTCAGGCAGTTGCTGTAACTAAAGTAGACAATGAATGGGATTTCAGAGGTGGGTATTCCTTAAAGGTAGACAATGCTGATCCGGTTATGATTACTAAAATCAAGGATTCCGACAGCAGTTTCTTCCATGTATTTCCTTACCAGTTTATTCAGGGGAGCGCAGACAAAGCCCTGAAGAGAAAAGAAACTATTGTATTGAAAGAGAGTCTCGCTATACAACTCTTCGGAACAACCAAAGTGCTCGGGAAAACTGTCAGAATGATAAGATGGAGAAGCGACGCCGGAAACCTGTTAACAATTACTGGGGTTGTTGCAGATCCGCAATCACCACAAAGTGTGAGCTTTAATGCCATTAGCCGGACAGGCGATAGAGACAGTGATCCTGAAAATCCAACCAGCAATAACTATTGCCTGGTTTTCGCTAAATTAAATAAGTTAAGTGATACACTCGTGCTTAATCAAACCTTACAAAAACTGTATATTGATTTTAAAAAGAACCTCTTAAATGGACAAAAAACAACCTACAATGATTTATACAAGGATGGAAAATTACCAGGTTTGAAAGTGATTCCAATAAAAGAGGTTCATGGTAATCCGCCATACACCATTAATTGGTTCGAAAAGCTAAAACCGGTGATAGCGATATCGGCATTCCTGTTGTTGGTATCGGTAATTAATTTTATCAACCTGGCAACTGCCCAATCGGTTCAACGTGCAAAAGAAGTTGGGGTAAAAAAGGTACTGGGATCATACAGGGCACAATTAACTGTGCAGTTTTTAATTGAGTCAGCGCTTCAAAGTATTATATCTCTTTTTATCTGTATCATTTTAATTGAGATGGTATTACCTGCCTTTAATCATCAGTTTAAAGTTGATTTAAGTTTCTGGCATAACGCGCAACTATCTGTTATGCTAAGCCAGCTATTTGGACTATTCTTTTTTGTAACTTTGGTTGCAGGTTTTTATCCTTCGTGGATTTTATCCAATTATAATCCTGTATCTGTACTCAAAGGCAATTATGAAAATGGTTTAAAAGGTATTGCACTACGTAATGTGCTGGTAGTCTTTCAGTTTATTATCTCAGTTACATTCATCATAGCAATAGGGGTAATGCAAATGCAGTCCCGCTTTATAATTAACAAGGATTTAGGATTTGAAAGGGCAAATCTGATTAATATCAAAACCAATTACGAAGAGAAGTTTGCCAAACGGTTAAAGAAGATTCCCGGAATACAGTATGTTGCAACCACCACACAGGTAATGGGAAATACTTTTAATGTTCCGGAGGAGGTAAAATATAAGGGAAGTACCATTAATCTTAATACGGTTACAGTTACGATGGATGCATTACCTGCGTTAGGAGTAAAATTGATAGCCGGAAGAATCTTTTCTAAGGAATATAAACAGGATACAGTGAATACTGTGGTTTTAAATGAGGCTGCAGCTGCTTTATTTGGTAAGAATATAATCGGGCAAACCTATGGAAAAGCGGATTGGGAAGGGAAAACAAATATTTTTCAAATTGTTGGAGTGATTAAAAACTATCATAATGAAGGTTTTGATAAATCAGTTTTGCCAACAGTATATAAAGTTACAAGCTTGGGCGGAACATCAAATACAAATAATTTATTAGTCAGGTTTACCACTTCAGAATATCAGACCTTGATTGGTAAAATTGAGAAAGAGTGGCAAGCGATTTACCCAAATTTCCCAATGGAATACAGCTCTCTGGATGATGCATTTTCAAATACTCTTCAGGATAATAAGCGTTTTATTAACATGATCATCCTTTTTAGTGCTATTTCTGTATCCTTATCGCTGCTTGGCTTATTTGCACTTTCTACTTTTGTAGCCAAACGCCGTACCAAGGAAATTGCTGTGAGAAAAGTGCTTGGCGCATCAAATGTCCAGATTATTAATCTGCTGAACAAATCGTTCCTGATCCTGGTGATTATTGCTAACCTGATCAGCTGGCCTGTAGCCTATATTATTATTAAAAAATGGCTTGATGGTTTTGCTTACCGCATTGAAATGCCGATAGTACCCTTCATAATATCGACCTTAATTTCTGTTTTTATTGCAATCTTAACCGTGAGTATTCAGGCCAGAAAAGCCGCAATTTCTGACCCTGTTAATGCACTTAAATATGAATAAGGGCAGTAAGGTAAAAGGGCTTAAGGTCGGAGGCTAATGCCTCCGTAACCTTCTTACCTTCAACCTTCCGTCCACTAACCTTAAAAAGATGATCGAATTAAAAAATATCGAAAAATACTATGCCTCAAAAGGCAACAAAAGTTACGTGCTCCGCAATGTAAGCGCAACCATTGATCAGGGAGAATTTGTGTCCATAATGGGCCCTTCGGGAGCGGGCAAATCAACTTTGCTTAATATCCTGGGGATGCTTGAGGATCCAACTTATGGTACCTATGAATTTTCAGGTGAAAATGTAACCAGCCTCAGTGAGCGTAAAAGAATAGAACTTTATCGCAATCACATCGGTTTCGTGTTTCAGGCTTATCATTTGATAGACGAAATGACGGTTTACGAGAATATCGAAGCCCCGTTGTTGTATAAAAAAGTACCGGGTTCCGAGAGGGCCAGCAGGATTGCCGATTTGTTGGATCGTTTCAATATTGTAGCGAAGAAAGATCTTTTTCCTAATCAGCTCTCAGGCGGCCAACAGCAATTGGTAGGCATTGCCAGGGCCTTGGCTGCACAACCTACGGTGATTCTGGCCGACGAACCCACCGGAAATTTACAGTCCGTTCAGGCTGAAGAAATTATGACTCTATTTAAAAAACTGAACCAGGAAGATGGCATCACCATTATTCAGGTTACGCATTCAGAGAAAAATGCGACTTATGGTAATCGCATTCTGCATATTGCTGATGGAGTAATCAAAGAAGATGTTGCGGTACATCACTAAATTGGTGATCATTTATACCAAATTAACCAATAGAGCTTTCTTAATAAAAATACTTTCTGCTGCCCCGTCGCATTCTTCTTCGGGGCGCAGTAAAATACGGTAATAAGTGCAACAGCGAAAACCCCTATATTTGCGCTATGCAAAAGTCCTTTACCGATCAGTTAGGAAATGAAATCACCATAAACTTCCCTCCTCAAAGGATTATTTCTGTCGTTCCATCCCAAACTGAACTCCTGTTCGAATTAGGGTTGGATAAGGAAATCATCGGGCTAACGAAGTTTTGCATTCGTCCCATTGAAAAGTTTGCCGGAAGAACAAAAGTGGGAGGGACTAAAAAACTCAATATCGATTTAATCCGCGCAATGAAGCCCGACCTCATCATCGGGAATAAGGAAGAAAATACGCAAAGTGATATCGAAGAGCTTGCCAGGGATTTTCCGGTATGGATGAGTGATATTTTTACAGTAGAGGATGCCATGAAAACCATCAGTCAGATAGGAGGACTGGTAGATCGGGAACCCGAAGCCGCTTACCTTAATCACCTCATATCAGCAGGTTTTAACGATTTAAAGACACTTGCCCTACAGCACAATATTAATAAGAGGGTGGCCTACCTCATCTGGCGAAAACCATTTATGGCAGCAGGTTACAATACCTTCATCAATGATGTATTGTCAACAAACGGAATGACTAATGTCATCAGGCAAGATCGCTATCCCGAAATTACAATGGAGCAGCTGAAAGCCGCTAACTGTGAACTGGTCTTGCTTTCATCAGAGCCGTATCCGTTTAGAGAAAAACATATTGAGGAAATTCAGGCTGCACTTCCTGATATCAGAATAATGCTGGTAGATGGAGAAATGTTCAGCTGGTATGGGAGCCGACTAGTGAAGGCGGTGCAGTATTTTTTTGAATTCCAAAAAGAACTTTATTAGCTTTCTGATGTTCCTTGGTTATAAATAAATAATTAACTGCATCATGAAAAAAATACTCATGTTAACCTTATTCGTAGCTGCCCTTTCTGGCTGCAGCTCAATGCAAAACACCAGTGGTTCTGATGTCGTTTCCCTAACGGGAAACTTACAGAAAATGGGTATAACTACCTACCAATATGGTACGCATACCATTAACTCGGGAGGGAAACCCTATGCCTTAAAAAGCAGTTCATTAAATTTAGATACCTATCTGGATAAACAGGTTTCTTTGAAAGGTACAAAGGTTTCAGGCTACCCTGTTGAAGGTGGTCCCGAGCTCATCGAAGTATCAGATGTTATTGTAAAATAACATCAGGTTATTTCAGTCCGATTCTTTCTGCAAAAGCAGGTACGACGTAACTTTTTAATTCATTAAACGGAATGAATACCACAATCTGGCCTTGTGCATAGCTCGCTACTTCATAGGGGTTATACATAAAGGCCAGGCCCTTGCTGTTGAAGTAAAAATTGCCGTTTGGTTTGAGGAAGTTATCGAAAAGCACTGTGCTCAATGCCTCGCCGGTCTTAATATTGTATTGCTTTCTCAGGTTTTTTTCCAATAAGCCCTGCAAGGTAGTTGAATCAATTTTGACCACATCGCTCAGAATCATTTGTTTTTTATTCTGAACGTCAAGGCAATACATTGTACTGCTATAATTGCCATGTGCGCCTCCGGTATAGCTATCTGCCAGGAAATCAATCACCACATAACCGTGCTCGTTGTAAGCCAGAGATTGCTGACTGTTATTGGTATAATTCATCCACTGCATAAAACCCCGGTCCGGACCGTTTTTCTGCTGTTCTGCAATCTCCTTTTTGTAATCGCTAAAATAGGCTTCAGCAATGCTTTTAAACCCCGGTTCTCTATCTACCTTACCTAACCTGATTCCCGAAATTCGTTTTAACTGGTTGTCGAGCCATTTTTCATGCTCACCACTCTTAACCGGTTTAACATATTCAAAGCTGATGGTTGCAACGGGCGATTTGACCTGGCCATCAAAGGCCTTTACAGAATCTTCAACTATGCCTGCTTTAAATTCGTAACTTCCTTCAGGGTACTTTTCGGCAAGACTAACCGGAAAGGTTTTTGATTGATCTCCACTTGTCCAGCTTCCGCTAAAACCATTGCCCGTCCATTTCAGCGACAAGCGCGGTTGCTTTGCCGCTTTGTCAAAGTAATAATCATAATAACTGTTTTCAAACAATACAATACTGTCTTTACCGATAATAGTATCCGTAGATAAATTCAGCCAGTAACCGTCGTAGTAATAATCGCCATCGTAATCGCCGTCAATTTTCTGCAAGTTCATTACAACCGTTTTTCCCGCAATGGTTCCCTCCAGTCGCTTATAAAAGTTTTGTTCAAGTTCTTTACGTACAGTGGCGGTACTATCCGCTTCTGTACTACTTTGTTGACCCTCTTTGCTACGGTTACAGGCAGTTAATATGGATAACCCTAGCAGTGCAGGTAAGATGTATTTTTTCATAGTATAATAGATGACCTCACGTTAAACCTACATACGAAACTATGATTTTGTTTTATTAAAGCTCTTATTGATGCTGTAATATAGATTTTTAGCCGTGTATCTACCCGGATCTATAATTCTTCTAATGGTAAGGAGGGGATATTGTTCATCTCTCGCAGTCGAAAGAATGAAAGCGGCCTTGAAGCCATGTTCTTTGAGTTTATGTAAAGTCGACGATTTATACACACCATAAGGATAGGCAAAGTATTCTATTTTCTTACCCGTTATTTCTTCAAGTTTTCTGGTGGGTTCATCAATTTGTGTCTTCCAGTCTTCTTCAGTAAATTGTGCAAAGTTTTTATGGTCGTAAGTATGGCTGGCGATGGTATTACCCTCATCAGCTAATTGCTTAATCTGCGCTTTGGTCATGTAATTGATTCTACCTTTTCTGCCGATAGATACAGTCATGATGAAATAAACACCTTTGAAACCATATTTTTTTAAGGTTGTATTGCCAACAGTAAACTGATCTTCATCGGTATCATCAAAACTGATGATGATTGGTTTATCAGGAAGTTTTGCGCCGTACACCAGGTAATTGTAAAGCTGGTCTGGCTGGATGGTTTGATAGCCACTATCGGCCAGCATTTTAATATGTTCTCTGAATTTGTCTGGCGAAATGATATCGTCGTATGCGCGCTTACTGTCGCTGGCAATATTGTTTCTGATCTGATGATAGCATAACACAGGCACTTCTCTCCGAGCCAGAATAGTTTTGTTATTTGCGGCTTTGCGGTTAACGCTATCTGTAACCTGTATTTCTGTACTATCTTTTTTGTTTTGTGAAACCTGTTTTTTCGAATCAGCAGTGCAGGATCCGATAAGGGCCGGAATAACCATGGCCAGTAACGAAAATCTTTTCATGAGAAGATATGTGGTGATATCAGGTAAAAGAAAACCGTTGTCCTCAATAAGACAACGGTTTTATATGCTTTAATTTTAGAAACTGTTTTTTATGCTATTGCTTAATGTTTTTGGACTCCAGTAACCACTGGCAATTATCCTGCGGATGGTAAACAACGGATCTTTCTCGTCACGTTTGGTCGACAGCTGATAGGCCATTCTGAAACCGCGTTTCTTCAATTCAGGAATTCCTTCCGCGTTCCATAAACCAAAAGGATAGGCAAACTCAGTCATGGTCTTACCGGTAATTTCCTCCAGTTTTTTTGTAGGTTTGTCTAACTGTTCTTCCCAGTCTTTACCAGCATATTTTTTGAAGTTCTTGTGGTCATAGGTATGCGAGCCAATAACGTTCCCTTCATCCGATAGTTGTTTGATCTGCTCTTTGCTCATGTAATCCACAAACTTTCCCTTTCTGCCAATTGATACCGTCATGATAAAATAAACGGCTTTGTATCCCAATTTATCCAGCGTTGGCCTTACAATCGTAAACTGATCTTCATCGGTATCATCAAAAGTAAGCATAATGGGTTTACTTGGTAGAGTGGCACCCGTATTAAGATAAGCATATAACTGATCAGGTAAAATGGTGTGGTATCCACTGTCCGACAGCATTTTCATCTGGTCCTTGAAATTCTGGATTTCTACAATGTAGTCTTTACCTACTTTTCCATCTGTAGGTTTCCAGTTTCTTACCTGGTGATAACATAAAATTGGAACCTGTTTGCGCGCAAGGATGGTTTTGGCATCTGCCACTTTTATCTTTGAAACATCTACAGCCGGACTTGAATTTCCTGTAGCAGGACTTACCTGTTGGGTAGAATCCTTTGAACTTGAAGTCTCTGTTTGTGATTTAGACTGACAACTGGCCAGTAAAATGCTTCCAGCCGCTATAATGGTTAGTAATTTGTATTTCATTCTAAGTAAATATGTTTACAAAACTAGAAATTATGTCAAATATTCAACGTCAAATAAACTGGTGTTGATAACTATTTCATTTGGTAGAGCGATGACCAAACTATCCGTTTTATTACAAAGTTGACTGATATTAATAGGCTATAATTAAATAATTTAGCAGTTCAAATAAACCTAGATGAATAAATTTTACAAACTCCTTTTATGCGGGCAGTTTCTGTCTTTAACCCTGGCTGCTCAAACTAAAACATTTACCATTACTGAGAATATTCAGCCTCAACCTAAAGCAAATTACCAGCTGGCATCAAGATTTTCTCCAAATAAATTGAAAAAAATGGTGTATTCAACATCGGTTGATCCGCACTGGTTGAAATTAACCAACCGGTTCTGGTATACTTTTGAAACTCCTAAAGGTAAGTTTTGGTACCTTGTTGATCCTGCCGTAAAGACCAAAAAACAGCTTTTCGATAATGCCAAAATAGCATCTGATATCACCCTGATTGTACGTGATCCCTTTGATGCGGAACATTTGCCACTGGAGAATCTTAAATTCTCTCCCGATGAGAAAAGCGTAACTTTCGAAGTGAAAAGCACAATCGATGAGTTGAAAAAAGACCGCAAAGACAAAAAAGCGGCCGACTCCATGCAGAAAAAGATTTACTCGTTTAGGTATGAACTTGCCTCTGCCAAACTTACTGAAATTCCGAATTTCAGTAAACCAAAACCTAAGCCTACATGGGGTTCAGTAGCTCCCGACTCATCTGCAATTATTTTCTCGCGAAACTATAATCTCTATTGGATGGATAAAGAGAATTACAAGAAAGCCGTTAAAAATGAGGATGATAGTACCATTGTAGAACATCAGCTCACAAAAGATGGTGTAAAGTTTTATTCTTACGGAAGTGATGGAGATGGAGAAAATAATGTTGAAAATGAAAAGAACAATAAAAAACGTCGCGGGGCCTATGTACTTTGGTCACCAAATGCCAGGTATTTCGTTTTAGACAGAACAGATTCACGTAAGGTAAAAGACTTGTGGGTAATCAATAGCGTAACGCCGGGCCGACCAACACTGGAGACTTACAAATATCAGATGCCGGGAGAAGCTGAAGCACCACAGGATGAGGTATTGCTTTTCGACTTTACTGCTAAAACCTATAAGAAATTAACTATTGCTGCTTTTAAGGATCAAAGTGTAGGTGTTTGGGGCAAGCCATCGCTGGCAAAAGACCGCGATAACGAATTCCGTCCATCAGTTTGGTTAGGTAACGAGAGCCGCTTCTATTTTTCACGTACCAGCCGAGATTTAAAACGCATTGATATCGGTACGGTAGATATTGCAACAGGAAAAGTCACACCACTGATCGACGAACGCTTCAATACCTATGTAGAAGTGAATCGCCCGGGTTTGGTGAATGATGGCAAAGAACTCATTCATTGGAGCGAACGCGACGGCTGGGCGCATTTTTACCTTTTCGATGGTAACGGTAAACTTAAAAATCAAATTACTAAAGGTGCTTTCCATTGTGAAAGTATTGTAAATGTAGATGAAAAAAACCGGGTTCTTTACTTCACGGCTAACGGAAGAGAGGCTAAGGAAGACCCATACTACCTGCATTTGTACAGCATCAATTTTGACGGTTCTAATATGAAGTTGCTCAATACAGGTGACTTTGATCATGCTTCAAGCATGAATGACAATAATACTTATTTTGTTGATAACTACTCGAGGGTTAACACCGCACCAAAATCAACACTATATGATAAAAGCGGCAAAAAAGTGATGGACCTGGAAACGACCGATTTATCACTGTTGATCACTGCAGGTTACAAATTTCCGGAGCCCTTTAAAGTGAAGGCTGATGATGGTATCACCGATTTATACGGTGTGATGTACAAGCCATTCGACTTCGATCCGAACAAGAAGTACCCGATCATTGAGTACGTTTATCCAGGCCCGCAAACTGAAGCGGTAAACAAAGCGTTTAGCAAAAGTATGGACCGTACGGAACGTTTAGCCCAATTTGGCTATATCGTAATTACAGTTGGTAACCGTGGTGGCAATCCATCGCGCTCAAAATGGTATCATACTTATGGTTACGGAAATCTTCGGGATTATGGCCTAGCAGATAAAAAAACGGCAATAGAGCAACTGGCTTCAAAGTATTCCTATATCGATGAGTCTAAAGTCGGCATAACCGGTCACTCTGGTGGTGGTTTCATGTCTACCGCGGCCATGCTGGTTTATCCTGATTTCTTTAAGGCTGCGGTTTCCAACGCCGGAAATCACGACAATAGCATTTACAACCGCTGGTGGAGTGAGAAACACCATGGTGTTAAAGAGGTAGTTTCTTTAAAAGGCGATACTTCTTTTAAATATAGCATCGATAAAAATCCTGACTTAGCTAAAAACCTGAAAGGTCATCTATTACTAATGCATGGCGACGTGGATAATAATGTTCACCCGGCCAACTCCATTCGGGTAGCCAATGCTTTAATGAAAGCTGGTAAACGTTTCGATTTCCTGATCATCCCCGGACAGCGTCATGGCTTTGGCGATATGACGGAATATGCATTCTGGAAACTTGCCGATCACTTTAATAAATATCTCATCGGAGATTTTTCTGAGCCCAGCGATGTTGACGTAGTAGAGATGGACAGGGACATTGAACAAAACGGAAAACAGTAGTTAATGTAATTTGCCACGGAGGTTCAGAAAAGCGCGTTGTGTATTCCGTGTTTCCGTGGCAAATTTAAATTCTCTAAATTACCCTCCTAAACTTATTTCTAATGACTAAACCCATTCTTTTTTTGGTAGCAGTTGCTTTTTGCTTTTCATCATGCAAGCAATCTGCTCAAAGCAATTCAGATGGACCAGATTCGTTGGCCATTAAAGCCATAAACGACTCAAGCCTTACTCAATATTTGTCTGTTATTGCTGCTGATAGTCTTCAGGGTAGGAAACCTTTCACCATCGGAGAAACTAAAACCATCAGTTATCTCAAAAAATCATTCGACGAACTTGGCCTTGAGCCGGGAAATGGCGATAGCTATTTTCAGGAAGTGCCCATGGTAGAAATTAAATCTGTACCCGACCAGCAAATGACGATAACGGGGCAAACGGGATCGGTAAATCTAAACTACTTGACCGATTTTGTTGCAGGCTCACGCAGGGTGCAAAATCAGGTTAGTATCAAAAATTCTCCTCTAGTATTTGCAGGTTACGGCATAGTGGCCCCTGAATATGGCTGGAATGATTATAAAAATCTGGATGTAAAAGGTAAAACGGTAGTAGTGATGATCAACGATCCGGGTTTTGCAGATTCAACTTTGTTTAAAGGGAAAAATATGACCTATTACGGACGCTGGACTTATAAATTCGAAGAGGCATCCAGACAAGGAGCTGCCGGGATTTTGATCATTCATGACACAGAGCCTGCTGCCTATCCGTGGAGTGTAGTAAGGAGTGGATGGTCTAAATCCAAGCTCACCCTTCAATCTGAAGACAATGGAATGAACCGTACTGTAGTTGAAGGATGGATAAGTTTAGACAAGGCAAAGGAACTGTTTAAACTGGCAGGACAGACTGAGAAGATAATGAAAGATGCCGGTAAAAAGGATTTTAAAGCAGTTGATCTGCATGTTTCCACATCGTTAACTGTAAAGAATTCGGTTAAAAAATCTGTGAGCTATAACGTGCTGGCAAAAATTTCTGGGGATAAACATAAGGATGAGGCAATTATCTATTCGGCACATTGGGATCATTTGGGAATAGGGGAGAAAATTCAGGGCGATTCGATTTATAACGGAGCTGTAGATAATGCTACTGGCGTGGCGTCTCTTTTTGAAATTGCTTCGGCCTTTAAAAAATTAGACAGAAAACCAGGCAGATCAATTTTGTTCGTTTCTTATACAGGCGAAGAACAAGGGTTGCTGGGATCAGAGTATTATGCCAAACATCCGGCATTTCCTTTATCGAAAACCGTTGCCAATATTAACATGGACATGATGGGGATTGCCGGCAAAACCAAAGATATTGTGGTGTATGGTTACGGACAATCTGAACTGGAAGATTACGCGGCTGCATCTGCTAAAAAACAAGGACGTGTAATTGTTCCCGATCCTGTTCCTTCATCAGGTTTGTACTACCGTTCTGATCACTTTAATCTCGCTAAGTTTGGTGTTCCATCCTTATTCACGGGTTCCGGAGTTGATAACGTGAAAAATGGCCGGGAGTGGGGCTTAAAACAGGTAGCCGATTTTACCAAATCCAGATACCATTCTCCACAGGATAATTTTGATCCCAAAACATGGGATTTATCTGGCATCACCGAAGATGTAAGAATGTTGTTTGATATGGGTTTTCGGATCAGCAATGAAGATACTTACCCGAAATGGAAAGACGGCTCAGAATTCAAGGCCATCAGAGAGAAGAAATAGGTTGAACATACAAAAGCCGCAGCTCGCAGAATTAGTCATCTGCGCGGCCGCGGCTTTATTATTTAATCAGCGATTAAAAGTGAAACTGCACGCCTAATTTTGGAGCGAAGGTATCAGCTTCCAATCCGAATGAATTACTGGTAGTTTTTGCACCTGTAGCTTCTTCTTTAATCTGATTGTTAGCATAACCTAAACCATTTACAGAAACCTCTATACCAATTCTTTTAGTTGGGAAGAAAGCAAAACCTGGAGATACATTTACACCAATTGAGGTTGTCGATGCGTATTTTGAACCAGTATCGCCATTTGCATCAACAGTTTTAGCCGTTCCGAATGCCATAGGAACAGATAACTGTCCGAAGAATTTAAACTGGTCTGATAAACCTACATAGTAACGTCCAAAAGGAGATACCTGAAAAGCACCCACCTGGTTTCTGTTCAAAGCACCACCACTAACCGTTTTGGAATAAGTATAACCAACACCGGTACCAATTGCAAAATTGTTGCCTACAAAGTAACCAATACTGGGAACAACGCTAAAGTCGATGTCCGACTTAGCAGCACCTTCAACCTTTGAAGAACTGAAGCCAACGTTACCACCTAAAATGAATTTACCTTTTTCAGTTTGTGCGTTTGCACTGTAGAACAATCCTGCTACTGCTACCAATGATAATAATAATTTTTTCATCGTTTTATTAATTATATATGTTAAAATTTATAGCCATTTTTACTTTTTTAATTTCTGACTATATTTGGATTAAAGTCAACAGTTATGCCGAAAAACCCTGTCAGCGTCATCAAAAAATCAGATTTTATCCAAGTTATTCATTAGTAAACAGATATAAATTTAGTATTAAATCAATATTATTTTATGGTGACTAAAAATCAATCAAGTGATTAATTTTTGGATCGTGACAGACTGACAAGCCGCTTTTTTTTGTATTATTGTCAGAATTATTTCGGTAGTTTTGACATCTTTTAGGAATAAATGATTTGCATCAGTATTGTTTCTACCCACCTTTTCCCCACCTTTCAGCCACCTTTTGCCCACATCAATCCCGCGGATCATAGTACATCGCGTTGGTAGTGCTTTACAATCTCGTTCCGCCTGCGTAACACTGTCTGCTAAAAATCTTTTAAAATTGCAAGGACATGTCTGCGGATTGAAAAAATATTTAATCGTTACATTTGAAGATATCAATATCCCATTATGACCGAAAATACTTCTACACAATCTCTAATCGAAAAAACAGTATTCCCGATTCTATTTGCACTGAGTTTTTCTCATTTATTGAATGATACCATACAGTCGCTTATTCCGGCTATTTACCCAATCATCAAAACCAGCTACCATTTAACATTCTCGCAAATTGGTTTAATCACTTTAACCTTTCAAATGGCAGCTTCATTGTTGCAACCTTTCGTAGGGCTCTATACCGATAAAAAACCTCAGCCTTATTCTCTTGCAATAGGGATGGGCTTTACCCTAACCGGATTAATTACCCTGTCGCAGTCGCAAAATTTTTACACCATACTCATGTCTGTGGCACTGATTGGAGTAGGTTCATCTGTCTTTCATCCGGAAGCCTCCCGAATGGCACATGCGGCATCAGGCGGTAAGAGAGGCCTTGCCCAATCTGTTTTCCAATTGGGTGGCAATGCCGGAAGTTCATTAGGTCCGCTTCTGGCCGCCTGGATAATTGTTCCATATGGTCAGTTTAGCGTGGTGTGGTTTTCATTTATTGCACTATTGGCCATCGTCATCTTAACTTTTGTCGGGAACTGGTACAAGGGCTTTATTTTAGCAAGAGCGAAAAAGGTTAATGCCCAAATTGTAATAAATCAGTTCTCCCGCAGGAAAGTGATATTCTCCGTATGTATATTGCTGTTGCTGATTTTCTCCAAATACTTTTATATGGCGAGTTTAACCAGCTACTTTACTTTTTATCTGATTAATAAGTTTCACGTATCTGTTCAAACTTCTCAGGTTTACCTTTTCGTATTTTTATTCTCTGTTGCCGCCGGAACCTTATTAGGCGGGCCAATAGGGGATAAGATTGGCAGGAAATATGTGATCTGGGCTTCAATTCTCGGTACCGCACCTTTCGCACTGTTACTGCCCCATGCCAGTTTGTTCTGGATTGGTGTTTTGATTGTTCCCATCGGAATGATTCTCGCCTCTGCTTTCTCAGCTATTCTGGTGTATGCCCAGGAGCTTATTCCAGGTAAGGTTGGACTGGTAGCAGGATTGTTTTTCGGTTTCGCTTTTGGAATGGGCGGAATAGGATCGGCACTGTTGGGTAAACTTGCCGATGGAAAAGGAATAAATTATGTGTTCAGCATCTGTGCTTTTCTACCCCTGATCGGACTACTTACCGGCTTCCTGCCTAATATCGAAACAAAGAAGAAATAAAAAAAAATCCCGTAGATGATCATCTGCGGGATTTCTTGTCGGATAAGCCAGGCCTAACCTTGTTTCTGATTGATGAACACAAAATTGTGATCGAACATATCGAGTTTTATTTTACTCTCTTTGTCTACTTTACCTGCCAGTATTTCTTTCGATAATTCGTTTAAGATTCTCTTTTGGATAACCCTCTTCAGCGGTCTGGCTCCAAACTGCGGATCGTACCCCAATTGCGCCAGCCAATCCAAAGCTTCATCGCTGGCATCCATTTCGATACCCATCTCCGCAAGGGTTTGCTGTACCTGTTTAAATTGTAAAGCAACAATATCCCTGATTTCGCTGCGGTTTAACGGTGTAAACATAATCAGTTCATCAATACGGTTCAAAAACTCTGGACGAATGGTTTGTTTGAGTACTTCAAACAATTCGTTTTTAGTTTTGGCAATCACCTCATCGCGGTTTTCGTCGCTCAAATCTTTAAAATTATCCTGGATCAAATGAGCCCCTATGTTTGAGGTCATGATGATAATCGTGTTCTTAAAGTTTACCGTCCTCCCTTTATTATCGGTCAGGCGGCCATCGTCCAATACCTGTAACAGGATGTTAAATACATCTGGATGCGCTTTTTCAATTTCATCAAGCAATACCACTGAATAGGGTTTACGTCTCACTGCTTCAGTTAATTGTCCGCCTTCATCATAACCAACATATCCCGGGGGCGCTCCAATCAGGCGGGAAACAGCATGACGCTCCTGATATTCACTCATATCAATACGCGTTAAAGCATTTTCATCGTTGAATAGAAATTCTGCAAGTGCCTTTGCCAGCTCTGTTTTACCCACACCAGTAGTTCCCAGAAAAATAAATGATCCGATTGGCTTCCGCTTATCCTGTAATCCTGCACGCGAGCGGCGTATCGCATCAGAAATAGCCTCAATGGCCTCATCCTGTCCAGCTACCCTTTGATGTAATTCCGCTTCCAGGTTCAATAATTTCTCCCGTTCACTGGCAATCAGCTTGGTAACGGGTATTCCCGTCCACCTGCCTACAACGCCAGCAATATCATCGGCAGTAACTTCTTCTTTCAGCATGCGGCTATCCGTTTGCTGACTCTCCAGATCTGCTTTCAACTTGGAAACCTGATCCTGCGCTTCTTTTATTTTACCATAACGGATTTCGGCAACTTTACCATAGTCTCCTGCGCGCTCTGCCTGCTCTGCCTCCAGCTTGTAGTGCTCAATAGCTTCCAGTTGGTTATTCACAGCATCTACCAGGTCTTTTTCACCCTGCCACTTCGCTTTGAATTCATCACGCTCTGCTGATAAATTGGCAATCTCCTCTGATAGATCTTTTACTTTTTTATCATCTTTTTCGCGTTTTATAGCCTCACGTTCGATTTCCAGACGCATAATTTCTCTGTCTAAAGCATCTACGTGCTCCGGTACGCTATCCATTTCCATGCGCAGCTTTGATGCAGCCTCGTCCATTAAGTCGATTGCCTTATCAGGAAGAAAACGATCAGCGATATACCGCTGGCTCATTTCAACTGCCGCTATTATCGCCTCGTCTTTAATCCTTACTTTATGGTGCGTTTCATAACGCTCTTTTAAACCACGAAGAATAGAAATGGCATCCTGCGTATCTGGTTCCTCTACCATCACCTTTTGGAAACGGCGTTCCAATGCTTTATCTTTTTCCAGGTATTTTTGGTACTCATCAAGAGTAGTAGCGCCGATGGCTCTCAACTCGCCGCGTGCCAATGCTGGTTTGAGGATGTTAGCTGCATCCATCGCGCCTTCACCGCCGCCGGCACCAACTAAGGTATGAATCTCATCGATAAACAATACTATGTCGCCATCACTTTGTGTCACTTCTTTCACAACTGCTTTTAAGCGTTCCTCAAATTCGCCCTTATACTTTGCTCCGGCAATTAAGGAACCCATATCCAGTGAGAAAACAGTTTTGCTTTTAAGGTTTTCTGGTACATCACCCTTAATGATACGGAAGGCAATTCCTTCAGCAATAGCAGTTTTACCAACACCTGGCTCGCCAATCAGAATAGGATTATTTTTTGTTCTACGTGACAGAATCTGGATTACACGACGAATCTCCTCGTCACGGCCAATCACGGGATCTAACTTTCCACTCTCCGCGTATTCGTTCAGGTTTCGTGCATACTTGCTTAATGCCTGATAGGTCGCTTCCGCATTCTGATCAGTTACACGGCTATCGCCACGCAATTCAGTAATTGCTTTTTTAAGGTCTTTTTCATTTACACCTTGTTCTTTCAACAGTTTTGATGTGCTGTCATTAATAGCAAGTATGCCTAATAGTAAGTGTTCTACAGATACAAACTCATCCTTAAATTCCTTTAAAAAAGTCTGCGCTTTTTGTAAAACACTATTGGTATTTGATGACAGATAGACATTACTTCCACTCACTTTCGGGAACCTGCCAATCTCTGCATCTAAGTTTTGATTTAACGAATTCAGATTAACGTTTAATTTCTTCAATACATACGAAACCACGTTTTCATCAACAGTAAGCAGGCCTTTTAAAAGGTGTGCTGTCTCAATAGCTTGTTGCTGATTGCCCTGGGCTATTTCAGAAGCCTGTTGAATCGCTTCCTGGGCTTTTATTGTAAAATTGTTGAAGTTCATATATCCGTTTTAATCAAAACCAGTGCCATAGCTGTTTTGATTTTTCAATCGGAAATTTTGTCGGTATGATGCTATTTTTAATGACTAAATTGCTGATATATAATGTTTTGTGCTGAAATTTTGTCGTTATTAATTTAGGTAAACCCCGCAGTTTCCATCTTCTGCAGGGTTTACCAAAAAAAACTATTTCCGTAAATGCTCAATTACATACTTTCCTGCCGAAAGTTCGATTTTATTCGGGCTGGTTTTCCCATTCACCTTGATCTCCATATTGCGAACAACAGGTAATTCCATACTTGCTGTAGAGTTGGGCGGGATTACAATTTCATACCTCACGCCATTTACAGTCTTTTTCCAGCCACTGATAATTTTTCCATAAGGACCAATATGGCTGGCCTCGAAAGCATCCAGTCCCTCCATTACATGGGGATCCAGAATTACATGTTTAAAGCCCGGTTGTTTTTCATCAGGTTTGATTCCACCGGGAGACTTATACAACCAGGCACCGATCTCTCCAAACATGATATGGTTCATCGAGATATCTGATTTTGCATCAATAGGCCAGTTTTCGTACAAGGTTGTGGCACCGTTTTCCATCCACCAGCCCCAGCTTGGGTAAGTTTTCTGCGCGGCAACTTTGTAAGCCCAGTTGCTGTAACCATTTTCGCTAAGCGCATTTAAAATTGCTTTAGTACCCAGCAAACCTACATCCAGATGAAAGCCATCTGCTTCCACCCGTTTAGCCAGGTTTTCAGCAACCAGTGCAACAGATTCCTGAGGTACAATTTTCCAATATAACGGAACACTCATATCGGTCTGGATCCCCGAGCCATAAATGCCTTTCTCCTTGTTTAAGTATTTGCCATTAAAGGCATCTTTTATTTTTTTTGCCAGCTCGGTGTACTTTCTATAATCTTCATCCTTATTCAGAATTCTAGCAGCCTTGGCCAGAATTACTACATCCGCATAGTAATAGCAAGTTGAGGTCAGTTCTACAGGAGATTTGGATTTTACAGGTATCCAGTCGCCCAGTCCCCATGTTGTTAAGCCACGTGGATAGGTTTCATCAATGTGGTTAACGTATTTTCTGATGTTGTCATAGCAATCTGCCAGCAGTTTCTTGTCGCCATAAAACAAATAAACGTTCCATGGAATAATGGCTATTGTACTGGTCCAGTCCGGACCATTGCCCCATTCGTATCCCCAGCCATCCGTAGGAATAATGGAGGGAAGAACACCATTCGGCTGTTGTTCATCACGATGATCGGCAAGCCATTTCTCATAAATTGTAATACCATCAAATCCATACAAGCCTGTTTCTATAGCAATTTGTGCATCGCCTGTCCAGCCATTCTTTTCCCGCTGCGGGCAGTCGGTAGGGTAACCGAAAAGATTGGATAAGTATGAGTTATTGGTCGCGTAATAAATTTTGTTGATTACTGGATCCGATGACTTGACATCGCCACTAACCGGAACATCGCTATGCATAAAGTAGCCAACCAGGTCTTCTTTTCTCAATTTAACCGGAACAGAGGTCGTTACTTCCACATATTGAAATCCTTTATAGTTAAAATGCGGCATAAAACTTTGCCGGCCTTTTCCGTTTAATATCAGTATATCGGTTTGAAAGGGATCGGTATTATCCGTCGGGCGATAATGGGCATCAATATTTGAAATATCAAGCCTGCCGTTTGCATATAAACGTTCTCCATGTTTTAAACGAACGATAGTGCCATTCGGACCACCGATACTGATTTTACTCACCCCTGAAATATTTCTTCCTAAATCGAAAAGGTAAGTGGTATCATTTATTTTTTTAAGTGTTTTCGTGCTGATCTCCTCAACATTACGGATAGGGTGTAGCGCCTGGGCTACAATGTTTCTGGATGGGGCTGAACGGATCATGACTTCTTTCCAGTCTTTGTCATCAAAATCTGCTGTATTCCATCCCTGCTTTTCCATTCTGGCATCGTAATGTTCAGCAGTATAAATGCTGTTAAATGCAATCGGACTTAAAGCGGTTTTCCAGTCCTTGCCTGATTTGATGGTTTCTATAGTACCGTCTTCGTAAGTAATGCGGACATCCAGGCAAAATGCCGGACGGTTACGCCAGGGTGCCCTGTCAAAATACCATACCGCGGTTGACTGGTGGTTGTACCATCCGTTCCCCAGCAGGACGCCAATGGCATTTTTCCCCTGTTTGATTGCATTGGTCACATCATAAGTCACATACAATGTTCTCCTGTCGAAACGAGTATACATGGGGTCCATACGGTGATTACCTATTTTATTTCCATTGATGGAAAGTTCATATAGTCCTGCTGCCGCAATGTATGCTCTTGCCGACTTAACTTTTTTTTCCGTGCTGAACGTTTTCCTGAAATAGGGGGCAGGTTTGAGTTTAATATTCTCATTGTCGGAAATCCATGCCCCTTGCCAGTTGCCCATATTCATCATTCCTGTTTCAAAGCTGGCAATTTTACCAAATTTCTTCTTGTTTCCGTTGAGTACATCTACCCGCCAGTAGTATTTGGTAAAAGGTTTTAGTAGATTACCCGAAAAAGTAGTGAGGTTGGCATCTGATTTAGACCAGCCCGAATTCCACACCAACGATTTTTCTTTCACCAGTAAGGCAGAATCGGTATCAACCAGAATGCGGTAAGCGGATTGTTTCGCCCCATTACTTTCATCATCCATCTGCCAGGTAAAACGCGGATTGGGTGTGTCCAGCCCGGCAGGATTAACCAGGTATTCCGTTTTAAGCGCTGTTAAAAATTGCGCATTTGCATTTGAAAAATAAAAAATGGTAAATATTAATGTTGGAATCTGAATATAATTAAATCTCATAGTGCGATGGTTATCAAAAACTAAGGTATTAAAATAAAACGCCGCTAAATAAGTATCAACGATATTTTTACGCATAAAAAAAGCATCGGCCGCTTAAGTGCAGATGCTTTGATATATTGAAGTTTTATTAACCGGTAAATCATTACCCGTTAATTTTTCTTCTATCCTAGTATTTCTTTTAGTTTCTCTGTCTGATGATCAACCAGTTTTTGCAATGGTCCGGAAGCCAGCATTTTCATCATCATGTTTAAATCAGCTGAAATGATATGTTTTGCTGTCGTTGTGTCATTTCCGTTATCGGCAAGCGTCCATTTCAGTTCAACATCAAATGGTGCTTTTTCAGATGGGATTGCTGTTAGCTCCTGGTTTTCGACGCGGCTGGAGATTTTGATTGCCAGTTTTGCCATGTTTTGAATGGTGAAACGCGAATCGTCTTCTGTAGATTCCCAGTTGTAGATATTTTCAGGCATCAGTTGCTGATGGTTGTTCATATTTGATAAGAAAGCATAAACCTCAGCAACGGGCTTATTAATTTCTACAGCGCTCTCAATAATTGTCATTATATGTGTTAGGTTGATTTAAAAAGTCGGGCTTATGATTCAGAACTGGTTACCTGACCCCATTCCGATGGGTTTAAACGCCATTTGCCTAATAGTTCCATGTCGCTTTTAGCAATGATGCTGTGCTCAGCAGCATAATCAATTAAAGCACCATAATTTGATAAAGTTAAATAGCGGCATTTCGCAGCAGAAAAGTTCTCATCTGCTTTTTCGAAGCCGTATGTAAAAATTGCAGCTAAACCAGCTACCGATAGGCCTGCTGCACGTAATGCGTCTACCGCTTGTAAACTGCTCTTCCCGGTAGAAATTAAGTCTTCAATTACAACTACACGTTGTCCTTCAACCACTTCGCCTTCAATTAAGCTGCCAGTGCCATGCTCTTTAGCTTTTGATCTTACATAAATAAAAGGTAAACCTAATTCCTGTGCCACTAAAACGCCTTGAGGAATTCCCGCAGTAGCAACTCCAGCAATCACATCAACTGAACCAAACTCTTCCTGAATGGCTTGTGCAAGTTTCTGACGGATGTAAGTTCTAACCTGAGGATGGGAAAGGGTAATGCGGTTATCGCAATAAATTGGCGACTTCCAACCAGATGCCCATGTAAAAGGATTATTAGGTTGTAATTTAATTGCCTTTATTTGTAATAAAAATTCCGCTACCTTTAATTCAATATCACTTTTATTATACATGGCCCAAAAATACAGAATTTATATTAACGATAACACCCTCTTTATATCAGATGTTTTGCCTGAACAAAAAGAAAAAATTCAACAGCTTGAATTTCAGGATTTTGATTTGCAGACATTTTACAAAAAATTGAAAAACGGGTCTAAAAAAAGCTACATTTTTCTCACTAAGAATCCACAGGAAACCTTTAGAAAGCTTAAAAAGAACTGTGAAATTATCAAGGCAGCAGGCGGCCTGGTGGAGAGTGTAAATGGTAATTATCTCTTTATTTTCAGAAATAAAAAGTGGGATTTACCTAAAGGAAAACTCGAAGAGGGTGAAAACATGAAGGAAACTGCTGTTCGCGAAGTGGAAGAAGAATGTGGTATTAAGGTAGCCAGGCGTGAGGAGAAACTTTGCAAAACCTATCACGTATATCCGATCGGTTCAAAAATGGTGATTAAGAAAACCAACTGGTATAAGATGAAAGTTAAAGGTGAGCCCAAACTGGTGCCCCAAAAAGAAGAAGGAATTGACCAGGCCGTTTGGTTAGATAAAAATCACATTGGTCCGGTGGTGAAAAACACCTTTCCGTCGATTATGGACGTGTTAAGGGCTGGAGGTATATTATAGCTGAAGCAATATAATAACCGGTCGTTTAGCTGATGCTTCGGCCGGTTTATAAGAATTTTAGGGCTTCTTGCGGTACAAAAGGACTTACGTCGCCATGGTTTCTCAAAATATCACGAACTATGGTCGAGCTGATTGCCGAATATTCAGGTTTACTTAACAGCAGTATCGTCTCCACTTCCGGCATCATGGTTTGATTAATCTGAGCAATTGCCCTTTCATATTCAAAATCAGCAGCAGAGCGGATACCCCTCACCATGTAAGTAGCGTTAATCTTTCTGCAAAAATCGACAGTCAGCCCTTCGTAAGTTTGTACACCAATGTTCTCGTAACCTTTAAAAACGGTTTCTAAGATCTGCAGGCGCTGTTCTGCTGTCAGGAAGTTTTGCTTCGAACTGTTCAATCCAATACCAATTATAATTTTATCAAAAAGGGGAGTGGCACGCTGCAGAATATTTACATGTGCAATGGTGATCGGATCAAATGAACCTGGAAATAACGCTATTTTCATCAGTTATTAGGAATATTTCAAATATAAACAAATCTCAAAAAGATTTTGCAGATTCGCCGGTATCCGGATTTGTTTCGGCAATAGCGATCTGCGTTAAAAATTAAACGTATTCAAAAAAACTAAATGATGAATTGCCATACTTACGTGTTTCTGTGTAACCAGGCTGGCTATTCAGTTTCATGTTGCTCTGATGTTCCACTACCAGTAATCCATCAGGTTTTAGTAAGCCCTGCTCTTCCACCATCACTGGAATCTGCGGAATGTTTGGCATATTATAAGGAGGGTCGGCAAAAATCAGGTCATAATTGCCAGTCATCTGCTTAAGCAATTTAAAAACATCACCTTTACGAACTTCTATCTGGTCGAACCCGTGTTTTTGTGCAGTGGTTTTTACCCAGTTCACACAACCATAATCCAGGTCAACCGCTACAATCTTTTCGGCCTGGCGCGAAGCAAATTCAAACGTCAGGTTGCCCGTTCCACAGAATAAATCGAGAACGGTGCAGGTTTCAAAATCAAACCGATTATTCAGGATATTAAACAGGGCCTCTTTAGCCATATCGGTTGTAGGGCGGACCGGCAGATTTGCCGGCGGTTGCAAACGGATGCCTTTTAATGTACCTCCAATTATTCGCATAAATCCAAAGCCAGTAATCCGCTGAAATAATGTTTTGGCATATCAGCTAATAGCTCGCTGTTTTTTGTGCCCGCGGGTAAAAAGAAATATAGGTTATTAAAGTATTTCAAAAGCGTATTATAATATTCATCATCCTCATTGATAATTCCCTGAAGGTATACCAGCGTAATTTCAGATAAGCCCAACTGCTCTATGATCAGCAACAAGAAGTAATTAAATTCCTCAGGGCTTTCCGATTCGTAGTGGTTCTGGAAATGTATTTTTCCACCTTTTATGAATAATACATTAAATGAATTGGCGGTAAAATCAATCACCAAACCATCTTCCGAAATATGTTTGTGGAGGGCCAGTAACGGTGATGATTGCGGATAAATTGCCGTATTTTCAGGAAGCGTGTTTTCTATCTTTTGATTCAATGAATAAATCGTGTGGAAGCCCAGCTCAGCATTCGGTATGGTGTGCAGTTCTTTGTCAGTTCCCAAAAACTTAGAATAAACCGAAATATTTTTGGCGTCAAACGATTCGTCAGGTACAAAAATGAAGCTTGAGGTATGAACGGCTGCTTTTACCTTAACATACTTTCCGGATAAGAACTGATCGGTTTCGAAAGCGGTTTTCAGATCCTGTTCAAGATTAGTACAGCCTTGTTTATCAAAAATTAAATTAATCTCTTCCGAATCCTTGTTAAGCACTGCGTAAGAAAAGCTGTCATTTGTTATTTTTAATAATAAATGACAGTTGTCTGTTGCGTCAGCTTTAAAATCCGGATCGACTAATAAAAGGCTGTTGTTACTCATTGAAGCAAAAATAGCGTTTTTTAAGAATTAACCGCCACTCTAAATTAACAAAAGAAATAAACGGGAGGTAGGAGGGAGATTTTTACCAAAATCAAACCTTTCGCTTAACTGAAAATTAAAATAATCCGCTTAAATTCGAAACATGAGTTACAAGCCTACCTACAAAGCTGCAAACACTGTTTCAGCTAAAATTGAGCAACATTTTATTAAGCTACACGCAAATGCAGCGGCACAAGGTGAGGTAGATTTGGCCACTCAACCCGATAAACATACTATTGAAGCACTCATCGACGTTGCGTTTTGGAGTAGCCTGCGCAAAGAAGAGGGGCACTCACCCCGAATTTCTGTCGCGTTTTTACCGCCTTCACAAACTTCGAAGCCTTTGAAATTTGCCCGGCCATTGCCCTTGAATGCAAATACGCTTACCAAAATTGCGCCTGGTGTGGAGCGATCAGGAATCCATCTCGGCGTTTGGGAAGAAGATGGAGAGCTCTATATCTGGGGAACCACTTTAAACATTCCAAACTTTTGCTTTGTTGTAGATGTGTCTGAACCCGGACTCATTGTAATTAAACACAGAAGGATTTACGGCATTGGAAAATATACCAACGTTGCCGTGCTAAAGGGAGAACAGATCAGGATTGTTGATGATACCTCCTGCACCAACCGCGATTGTCCGCCTATTTTAAAGGCACTCCTGGATTTAACAGTTCTGGCCAGCTGGAACGACCCGATCAACATATTGATTCAGTTCTCGGTATCGATGCGCAGCCACGGACGAGGCGGGGCACTGCTTATCGTTTCGAAAGGCGATGTTAAATGGGAAGATTCCATCATTCACCCTATCCAGTATCTGGTTGAACCACCGTTTTGCGGACTAGCCAACCTTGCCAAACAAAGTGGCAATCAAACAGAGATTTTTTCACAAGGTGCTTTGCGCCGGGAAGTTGAGCACCTTGCCGGATTGACGGCTGTTGACGGGGCAACCATCATCAATGAGGATTTTGAATTGGTAGCCTTTGGCGCCAAAATCGGCAGGGCAAAAGGTAAACCAACGGTAGAGCAAATCGCGTTCTCCGAACCAATTGTTGGTGGTGAAGATAAAATCCTTTATCCGGGGCAGCTCGGTGGTACCAGGCACTTCTCGGTGGCACAGTTTGTAAACGACCAGCCACAGGCCATAGGTTTGGTGGCCTCCCAGGATGGTCACTTCACCATTTTCAGCTGGAGTAAACAACAGAATATGGTAATGGCGCACCGAATAGAAACGTTGCTATTGTAACCAGCATTTAAACAAAACAGATGTACACAGATAAAAGTCAACTTATTGCAGATGCTTACGAACATAAACCCACCAAAGAACAGTTGCTTTTTTGCGAGCGCATGTCGAGGTTTTTGCAGGATGAAGACGAGCACCGTTGTTTTGTATTAAAAGGTTATGCCGGTACTGGTAAAACCACCTCGGTGGCAGCATTGGTAAAGGTATTGCTGAAGTTTAATCTACGAAGTGAACTACTCGCGCCAACTGGTCGAGCGGCAAAAGTAATGAGCCAGTATGCCAATAGGAAAGGCTTAACTATTCATAAACGGATTTACAGGAAAAGATCAGCAGCCTCACCCGAAATGCAGTTTCAGCTTGCCCCAAACTTATCAGAAAATACGCTCTTTATCATTGATGAGGCTTCTATGATTTCTGATGAATACAATGAAACAGGCTCGTCAATATTAATGGATCTGCTGGAGTTCGTGTACAATACTAAAAATTGTTTGCTGCTTTTTGTAGGCGACACAGCGCAGCTGCCGCCGGTAGGTAGCCTGGATAGCCCGGCACTTAATGAGCAATATTTAAAAGATAAGTTCTCACTCAGCATCACCTCGGTAGAATTGAAGGAAGTTGTCCGCCAGGAAAAGAAATCGGGGATTTTGGCCAATGCAACCATGTTAAGAAACCAGATCATTAAAAATCCTGAACACCCGTTACCTAAATTCCTCACAAAAAACTATACTGATATCTACAACATGGCCGGTGCCAGGCTGGTTGAAGGATTGGAATATGCTTACCGGAAATTTGGAATTGAAAATACACTAGTAGTTTGTCGCTCCAATAAATCTGCCAATATTTACAATCAGCAAATCAGATCAAGGTTGCTGTACCGGGAAGAAGAACTTACCGGTGGAGATCAGATTATGGTTGTAAGAAATAACTATTTTTGGCTCCCCGAAAATGAAGAAACCGCATTCATTGCCAATGGTGATATGGCAAAGGTAATCAGGGTGCGCAGGGAAGAAGAACGTTATGGTTTTCGATTCGCTGATGCCACCCTGGAGTTTCTGGATTTTCCGGCTGCAGGACAAATCAGCTGCAAAGTAATGCTGGATACCCTGAACCTGGAATCGGCCAATCTGCCTTATGACCAGAATAAAAAGCTTTTCGAAGGACTGAACCAGGATTACGAACATATTTCCAATAAGCGGGAAAGGATGCTTGCCATTAAACAAGATCCTTTCTTTAATGCTTTGCAGATTAAGTTTGCTTATGCAGTAACCTGCCATAAAGCACAGGGCGGTCAATGGGATGCCGTTTTTACAGATCAGGGTTACCTCACAGAAGAGATGATTGACCTTGACTTTCTAAGATGGCTTTATACTGCGGTAACCAGGGCAAAAAAAGAATTATATTTAGTAAACTTTGCTCCACAGCTTTTTTCGAAAACGGCACAGGAAGATTACTTTTAGCAGGAGTCTATGCTTTACAGTTCCAGATACTTAACCGGAACTAAATTTTAGGTTATCTGTTGATCGATCGTTGATTGCAGTATATCGGTACAGGTCCATAGCAGATGGAAGGATCGATTAGAATCATTGTGAATGAGTTTATTTACCCTTTGTTCACCGATTGTCTAAGGAGATAAGTCGGAACTTCGAACTCTTTATACCAGAAACCAATTTGGTCACCACTGTTTTTCTAAAAATAAATCTAAATTGCCTGTATGAATATCGAATTCAATAAAAACGAAGACGTCAATAAGCAATTGGTTTACGAGTTAAAAACTAAGCTGAAAAAGATTTATCAAGGGGGTGGCGAAAAAAATGCCGCTAAGCAGAAGGAAAAAGGCAAACTACTTGCCCGCGAACGGATTGCTTACCTGATCGATAAGGATTCAAACTTTCTGGAGGTAGGGGCTTTCACCGCCGACGGAATGTATGCCGAGCAGGGTGGTTGTCCCTCTGCTGGTGTGGTTTGTGGTATTGGCTACGTAAGTGGCCGGCAGTGTATGATTGTCGCCAATGATGCTACCGTGAAAGCAGGGGCCTGGTTTCCTATGACTGCCAAAAAGAATCTTCGTGCGCAGGAAATAGCGATGGAAAACCGGTTGCCTGTCATCTATCTGGTGGACAGTGCCGGTGTTTACCTGCCCATGCAGGATGAGATTTTTCCCGACAAAGAACACTTTGGAAGAATGTTTCGAAACAATGCCATCATGTCGGCTGAAGGGATTGTTCAGATCTCCGCCATCATGGGGGCCTGTGTTGCGGGTGGCGCCTACCTGCCAATTATGAGCGATGAAGCCATGATTGTGGATAAAACGGGCTCGGTGTTCCTAGCCGGCTCTTACCTGGTTAAATCTGCCATTGGCGAGGATGTAGATAACGAAACGTTAGGGGGTGCAACTACCCATTGCGAAATATCAGGAGTCACCGACTATAAGCATCCCAATGACCAGGCATGTCTCGATAGCATCCGCAACATCATGAGCATGCTCGGATCGCCACAAGTTGCCGGATTCGATCGGATTAAATCGCTAAAGCCCAAACACAATGAAGAAGAGCTTTATGGCATTATACCCGATAGCAGAGATAAACCTTACGAAGTAATGGAGGTGATTAACCGCCTGATTGATGGTTCGGAATTTGAAGAATATAAGCAGGGCTATGGACAAAGCATTGTTTGCGGCTTAGGGCGTATAGATGGCTGGGCAGTAGGCATTGTGGCCAATCAGCGAACAGTGGTGAAATCCAAAAAAGGGGAAATGCAGTTTGGTGGCGTCATCTATTCGGATAGCGCCGATAAGGCAGCGCGGTTCATTATGAACTGTAATCAGAAGAAAATTCCGCTGGTATTTCTCCAGGACGTAACGGGTTTTATGGTCGGAAGTCGTTCCGAACATGGCGGAATCATCAAAGACGGCGCTAAAATGGTGAATGCCGTAGCCAATTCTGTGGTGCCCAAATTTACCATCGTAATGGGTAATTCTTATGGAGCAGGCAACTATGCCATGTGTGGAAAGGCCTACGATCCACGTTTGATTTATGCCTGGCCTACAGCAAAAATTGCCGTGATGGGGGGTGCACAGGCTGCCAAAACTTTACTCCAAATTCAGGAAGCTTCGTTGAAATCGAAGGGAGAGGAGATTTCCGCAGAGAAAGAGGCAGAACTATTAAAAGAAATTACAGATAAATATAATAGCCAGACTACCCCATATTATGCTGCTTCAAGACTCTGGGTCGACGGTATCATCGATCCTCTGGAAACCCGTAAAGTAATTTCCATGGGAATTGAAGCTGCCAATCAATCTCCGGTTACCAGAAAGTTCAATGTCGGAATGATACAAACATAAGCTTCCTTCGCTATGGCCTCACTTGCTAATAAGTAAACTATATTGACAATGTACTCTTGTTAACAATCGTTTAATCCACTAAATTTGAGCCATAATTAATGAATTTCAAACACACAATATAATGTCACAAGAAAACGAACACGTACAGTGTTTAATCATAGGTTCTGGTCCTGCAGGATATACCGCTGCCATTTATGCAGCAAGAGCTGATTTAAAACCAATCATGTATACCGGTATGCAAGCTGGTGGCCAGTTAACGCAAACTACCGACGTAGAAAATTTTCCTGGTTATCCTCAGGGAATTATGGGTCCTGAAATGATGGAAGACTTCCGTAAACAAGCTGAGCGTTTTGGAACTGATATCCGTTTTGGTTATGTGAGTTCGGTAGATTTTTCTGCTGCACCGCATAAAGTTGTGGTTGATGAAATTAAAACCATTACTGCCGATACTGTGATTATTGCTACAGGAGCCACTGCAAAATGGCTGGGCTTGCCTAGCGAGCAACTTTACAATGGATTTGGTGTTTCTGCCTGTGCCGTATGCGATGGGTTTTTCTTCAAAGGACAAGACGTTGCCATTGTAGGTGCTGGTGATACTGCTGCAGAGGAGGCTACCTATCTGGCTAAACTTTGTAAAACAGTTCACTTATTGGTTCGCCGTGATGAGTTCAGGGCTTCAAAAGCCATGGTAAGCCGCGTGTTGGCTACTCCAAACATCGTTGTACATTACAATACTGAAACACAGGAAATCCTGGGCAATGGAAAAAACGTAACTGCCGTTAAGGTACTGGATAATAAAACGAACATCACTTCCGAAATTCCGGTAGAGGGTTTCTTCGTGGCCATTGGTCATAAACCAAATACTGATATTTTTAAAGGTCAGCTGGACATGGATGAAACGGGTTATCTGTTAACCAAACCAGGTTCAAGCTTAACCAATATTGAAGGCGTATTTGCCTGTGGTGATGTTCAGGACATGTATTACCGTCAGGCAGTGACTGCTGCTGGTTCTGGTTGTATGGCTGCTTTAGATGCCGAAAGATACCTGGCCGCAAAAGAGCATCCGGTAGAAGCTTAATCTTAGCGCCTTAAAAAGTCAAAAGGAGAAATCAGAAATGGTTTCTCCTTTTTTTTGTTCAATTGTATGATCTTTGCATTGGTGTTTGATTTAAACAATACTTTTTGTGCACTACAAGAGACGGGAAATGCCTTTGCGTGCTGTGAACAGGCGTTTGATAGGTTTTGTAACAAAAATGTGCTCTTTAATATCTTCACATATTCTATATCTTGGTTGTTTAAAACAAAACCTAATAATAAAACCAATCATGAACAAAGCATTATCGATTTTTATTGGAGTGTTAATCAGTACCAGTGCCTTTGCGCAGGGCGATCCCAATCTGGGGATTATTCCGGCACCAGTATCCATAACCCGGGCTAGCGGAAACTTTACATTAGATAAAACAACTGTTTTGGTTAATCAAAGTATTGATGGCACCAAAATGGCTGATTTACTAAATGCCTTTATCGTAACAAAAGCCGGTTTCGCACTCAGAGACGCGAAGGTAACTGATCCTGGTCAGAAAACTATTGTATTGACCTCGTTTGGAGCCGATAAATTGCCTGCTGAAGGCTACACTATTAAAGTTACGGCAAATCAGTTTGTGATTACCGGTAAAGGCGCAGGACTTTTTTATGGCGTTCAGTCGGCTATGCAAATGATGCCTGATAAAGTAGCAGATAAAATTACCATACCTGCAGTAACCATTAATGATTATCCCCGTTTCGGCTACCGTGGAACCATGCTTGATGTTTGCCGCCATTTCTTCCCGATCTCTTTCATAAAAAAATATATCGACCAGCTGGCCTACTATAAAATTAATACCTTTCACTGGCACTTAACCGATGATCAGGGATGGCGTCTGGAAATAAAAAAATATCCAAAATTAACCACGGTTGGTTCCTCAAGAAATGGTTCAATTATTGGTAATTATCCGGGTAATGGAAATTACCTAACAGAAGTTAAAGGTTTTTATACGCAGGAGCAGGCAAAAGAAATCGTTAAATATGCAGCAGACCGTTACATTACGGTTATCCCTGAAATTGAACTTCCGGGCCATGCATCGGCAGCCATTGCAGCCTACCCTGAATTGAGTTGTTTTCCTGATCGTGATACTTTTGTAAGCGATAAAACGCCATGGGCAGGCAGCAGAAAAGGTAAGCAGGTACAGCAAACCTGGGGTGTGTTCGATGATATCTTCGTGCCATCTGAAAATACCTTCACCATGTTAAACAATATTCTGGACGAAGTTATCGCTATTTTCCCTTCAAAATATATTCACATCGGTGGTGATGAGGCTCCGAAAACCTATTGGAAAGAATCACCTTTCTGCCAGGCTTTGATGAAAGAAAAAGGATTGAAAGACGAGCATGAACTACAAAGCTATTTCATTCAAACCATTGAGAAACATGTAAATGGAAAAGGACGATCCATTATCGGATGGGATGAGATTTTAGAGGGTGGTTTGGCACCGAACGCTACAGTAATGAGCTGGAGAGGTGAAGCCGGTGGTATCGCTGCAGCCCAACAAAATCACGATGTAATCATGACACCAGGTTCAATGGGCTTGTATATCGATCATAAACAATCCAACTCTCCTGATGAACCCCTAACTATCGGTGGTTATGCGCCTTACCAGAAGATTTACGCTTACGATCCGGTACCTCAGGTACTCACCCCCGATCAACGCAAATACATTAAAGGTGTGCAGGCCAATATGTGGACAGAATACATTAAAACCCCTGAGAAGGCAGAGAATCATGCTTTCCCACGCATACTGGCACTTGCTGAAATTGCCTGGAGCCCTCTAGAACGTAAAGACATCAAGAATTTCTCTGAAGAACGTTTGCCTGTACATCTGGCCCGTTTAGATAAAATGAATATTAATCTTTGGGTGCCAACACCAATCGGACAAAGCGACAAAACATTAAATGGTGGCGAGTTTACTATCGACCTGAAGGTACCAGTTAAAGGTGGAAAAATTTATTATTCTCTGGATGCTTCACGCCCTTCAGAAAACGCATTCCTCTACACAGCTCCTGTTAAAGTCAGCGTTCCTCAAGGAGAGAAAAGAGTGCTGAAAACCATTGTGATTGCACCAAGTGGAAGGAGAAGTGTAACAACTGAAACCATTCTGAATAACGGAGCAGCAGATGTTAAACCTGAAGCTAAGAAGTAAAATAAATTGCTTTAAATAGTTAAAATCATTATTTTGGGACAAACAAATACGCCCAAACAAAATGATCATTCCAAGAAATAAATTACAGCATCTTATGCTTATGGCAGGGATGCTGTTTTGTTTTGCATGCAACGAAGATAAACTAGCAGAAGTGAAAGCGGAAGTGAAAGTAGTACAAAAAAATCCTTTTAAGTACTATAAAGATATTGAAGTAAAACCCGGACAAAATTTTGAGATTGTGAGCTGGGGCAAAGGGGTAGATTCTGTAGGTGGATACCAGATACTGATGTCGGATTCAATTAAAAGCAATTACAAATCTGTGGCTGTAGAGCGAAAAGGGGTGATCAGTGATGCCTGGAATATGGATCTCGACAACGACGGGAACCCGGAGCTATACATCCGGTTAATAAATAAAAAAACGATGGCCGACCTGAACGTATTTGAATATGCAGGAGGGGGCTTCAACAAAATAAGTTTCCCTTCGCTGAGCTCGAGCCAGAAAAAAGGATATAAAGGAAGCGATAATTTTTTTATTAAAAACGGCGATCTGTTCCGGTCGTTTCCGGTGAAGGATCCTGCAGATTCAACTAAAAGCATCACCAAAACTTACCAGTATAACCTGAGGGGTAATGGTTTTTCTGCCACTGAATTGAAAGACGAAACCATAAAGACTAAAAACTAAAACACCAGGACTAGTATTGAAGGCACAGATATGGCTCATAAAAATCAAAAGTTCTCAGTTACCGATAGAATCAAAAGTTTTAAATACGCTTTCGGGGGCTTATGGTATTTTATTAAAAACGACCATAACGGACGGGTACACCTCTTTGGGGCGCTATTGGCACTGTATTTGTCATGGTACCTCAATATATCCGGACTGGAATGGATCGCTATCCTATCGGTGATTATCCTGGTTATCGCTGCTGAAATATTTAATTCCTCCATTGAAAAACTATCAGATGTAGTCTCTCCGGCATATCATCCTAAAATAAAGGTGGTTAAAGATCTGGCTGCTGCCGGTGTTTTGCTTATGGCTTTTCTGGCCATCGTTGTAGGAACGATTGTTTTTCTCCCTAAATTATTTTGCTGAATCGGCAAGGCTTGCCGCCCTTGATTCTTCAGTTTTATCCATAATAATCTGATCCCAGCGCGCCTGCATTTTATGATTACTCCCGTGCTCTGTTTCATCATCATAGTTGCGCTGCATCGTGTCGAAATAATTGCTGATTTCATTAGCAAGCTGAGAAATCTGAGCTTTGTAATTATTTACTGAATAGGTGCGGTTTTTAAGCACGCGTTCTGCCTCCATAAATAAGATATTCTGAATATCGGCATGTCCCTGCTCGTGGTGCAACAGATCAGCGCTTACCTGTGGATCTTTGATTTTATCCAACTTTACCCACGACCTTCCTTTATCCACACTCACTTCGTTTTTTAATTTAATGACTACCCTGTTTCGGTATACGGTAGATTCGTAGCTGTATTGCCAGGTCATGGAGGTAAGTGCGAAGAAAGGAGAACGGGCATCTGCTTTTCCCTTGAAATGAGTTTGCCAGTCTAGTTGAACGGGACCAGGGGTATCCTGTTTAAAACCAAACGTTAGTGGAATGATCAAACAAAAAAATAAAAGTGCAGTCAGCTTTTTCATCAGCAAAAGGTTTCAGTATGTAGAAAAGCTAATGAAAAAACCGTGCCTAAATTACTCGGGAGTGGAAATTTGATCGCTAAGCCGTTCAAACTTCTCAATAAGCAGTGCAATTCGTTCTTTCTCCCTTTTTATTACCGCTTTCCTTAAAATCGTTGAACAAAATAGAATCCATAGAAAGGTAAGTCCCACTGCAATTACTTTTTGAAATAAATTAAAGTACGCTAATATTTCGATGAAATAAAACATAAGGCCCAGCGAGAGTGCTACCGTATAAAACCAATACAAGGAATTATAAAGGCTGTAGCGATTCAGCTGGTATGTTTTCAAGTTATTCAGGTATTCATTGGGGTGAACGGTATAATCGTTCTTTGCTATCAGCCTGTGGTCACGGTAAAGAATCAGGGTATACACGCCAATGGCTATTAAGGTAATACTGATTCCTACGTGGGTAGTCCATGAGTCAAAGTGATAAAATGCCCACAATGCCGCAATCGCTATGAAGGATACCAGCATACCCAATAAGTTTAAGGTTGATTTAAACCTCAAACCATTCACTTCTTTTTTTGCCTGTTGCAGCATCTCATCAGCAGAAAACTTAACGTCTACCTCGTGCTTTTGCCACAACTCCTGTAATTGATCAAACGCTTGCATATTGGTTGTATAGTTCTGTTAATTTTTGTTTAATACGGTGAATTTTTACTCTAAGGTTGCCCTCGCTAATCCCCGAAATGTCGGCAATTTCGTGGTAGGGAAGTTCATCAAGAACCATGGTGATAATCAAACGGTCATTCTCCTCAAGCTTTGAAATGCATTTATAAAGTAGAGCCACCTGCTCATTTTTTTCTGAAAACTCTTCTATTTTGTTTTCAATGATGTTGTCAGTCAGTTCATCTTTTGCCTGCCGTTTTTCCGATCGCAGATAAGTTAAACAGGTATTTACGGCAATTCTGTAGATCCAGGTAGATATTAAAGATTTATTCCTAAACTTATCCAGATTCTGCCAAACCTTTAAAAAGGTTTCCTGTAACAGGTCGTTGGCAGCATCTGCATCGCCGGTGTATCCGTAGCACAGGTGAAAAATCTTCTTGGAATTAGAATCAAAAATCTGCTTAAATAACTTGTCTTTTTGCTCCATTTAGGTGGTTATCGTTTTTTTTAGATAGAAGAGGCATCTCTTTGTTACAGAGAAACGGCAAATTAACATATTTTTTTCGGCCTGTTGAAGATCAAAATTGCTTACCCCGCCTAAATATTGTAGTTTTACCAAATTAACGAAGCCACAAACTATTTTAATTCATGAAGAAAAACAAACTCACGCTTTTTATCTTTCTAGCGCTGATTGCTGGTATTGCATTGGGCTACATTCTAAATGTTAATTCTATTGATGTTTACAATCAAAATATTCTTAATGCAGATGCTAAAGTTAAAAGCATTGAAGTAAATATTGCCAAAACTACCGATACCACATCTGTGGTGTATTCCCAGCTTAAAGCAGAGCGAAAAGCCAATGCTAAAATCAAAAAAGAAAACGAGGATATCCGGGAAAAGAAGCTTGAATACTTTACGCTTTTGAGTGATATCTTCCTGCGTCTAATTAAAATGATTGTTGCGCCGCTCGTTTTTACAACCCTTGTAGTGGGTGTAGCAAAAGTTGGCGACATTAAAGCAGTAGGCCGTATAGGCGGTAAAACATTAGGATGGTTTATGGCCATGTCGCTCATGTCGCTGGTATTGGGGTTAATCCTGGTAAACCTTTTCGAACCGGGCAGGCACATGAAACTTACATTGCCCGATCAACTGGTTAATACAGGTATACAGAAAGCTGCCATGAGCGTGAAGGATTTCATTGCCCATGTATTTCCTAAAAGTATAGCTGAATCTATGGCTACCAATGAAATCCTGCAGATCGTAGTGTTCTCACTTTTCTTTGGTGTAGCTACCGCCGCAATAGGTGATCTTGGCCAGGTGGTCATCAAAGCTTTTGACGCCATTGCGCACGTAATTTTGAAGATGACGGGTTATGTGATGAACTTTGCACCATTGGCTGTTTTCGGTGCCATGACGGCAATTGTTGCCAAACAGGGTTTAAATGTGTTGAACACTTACGCCATCTTTATCGGTGAGTTTTATTTCGGCCTTGCCATTTTATGGTCGGTTTTGATTTTCTTAGGTTTCTTAATCCTGAAGAAACGCATTTTCCGTTTGGTGAGCGATATGAAAGAACCAGCCATACTGGCTTTTAGTACAGCCAGCAGCGAAGCGGCCTATCCGAAAACGATGATGCTTCTGGAGCGTTTTGGCTGTAAAGATAAAATTGTAAGTTTTGTACTCCCGTTAGGCTACTCTTTTAACCTCGACGGATCGATGATGTATATGACCTTTGCTTCTTTATTTATCGCACAGGCATATGGAATTCACCTGGGTTTTGAACAGCAAATTTCCATGCTGTTAATCCTGATGTTAACGAGTAAAGGAATTGCTGGTGTACCTAGAGCTTCTTTGGTGGTTATTGCTGGTACTATTGCCAGTTTTAATATTCCTGAAGCAGGTTTAGCTTTGTTGATCGGTATAGATCCGTTATTGGATATGGGTCGTTCAGCTACAAATGTGGTAGGAAACAGCATTGCAACAGCGGTAGTAAGTAAGTGGGAGGGAGAACTTAAAGATTCGTAGTTTGCTTTCCAGGCAGGTGAATTATAGAAATATATGATTTTAGTATGTTTCGAAGCTCAAATAATTTTATCAGCTTTGCAGCATTAATTCACTGATTCAAAAATTTATTCATTCAACAATCAATACCCGTGTCAAGTAGAGGAAAAAAAATATTCTTAGCCATTACCATCATCGTTCCGATGATTATTTATTGTTATATTTATTACAAGCCCATCATTCAGAATGCACCTTTTCGTAAAGACGATTTTGTATCGATGCAATTTAGGTATGGATTAAAAGATACTTTGGAAAATACCTATAACTCTGCTACGGGCGAATATCAGTATGTTAATAACAAAGATTCAGTCATCAGAAAAAAGGTTTTTTTAAAGGCTGATGATATTTTGTATATGCACAGAAAAGCCAATGAAATAGGGCTGTGGAATTTTCCTGATACTGTTGGTAAGAAGAGTGAAAAATCTAAAATGGTTCCTCGTTACGATATCACGTTCAACTATAAGAAAAAATCGAAACATGTGGTTATTTATGGTGATTTTGAAGGTAACCCAAAATTGCTTGATGCTGCGGTTGAGATGAGAAAGGTGGTTCAGGAAACATTGACCCTTGCAGAAAGGCGCTCAGCACCTCTTAAATAGACTTCAACGGGAATTAGATTCTCCTCTTTGATATACCGGCTTTAACATTTTTCTGGCTTCAGAATAAATGTTAGAGCCGTTCTTTTTTAGGGTTTTTTCGTATATTTACGATATATTCGTAATGATGGAAAAACTTACAATACAGGAAGAAGAAGCAATGCTGGCCGTTTGGCAGATTGGTAAAGGTTTTATTAAAGATTTTATGGATGCTATGCCAGAGCCAAAGCCACCCTACACTACGCTTGCGTCTACTGTTAAAAATCTTGAACGTAAAGGTTATCTGGTTAGTGAGCGTTTTGCCAATGCAAACCGGTACGGCGCTAAGGTAAAAGAGGCCGATTACAAGAAACGCTTTATGAGTGGTTTTGTAGATAACTATTTCAAAAGCTCCTATAAAGACCTCGTAGCATTTTTTGCGAAAGATAAAAAGATTAGTGCCGAAGAGCTAAAAGAGATCATCAACCTGATTGAGAATCCTGAAAAGTAAGTGTTATGCCACATTTATTTATCATTCTGCTTAAGATTAACCTGGTGCTGGTACTTTTTGCCGCTTCCTACTACCTGGTATTAAGAAAACTAACCTTCTACGTCCTTAACCGGGCATTCCTCTTATTCGGTATCCTGTTTTCTACATGCTATCCCTTTATTAACCTCACGGCGCTATTGAACGGGCAAAAAGGAATCCCTGAGTTTGTACCGGGATTAAACCAAAACGTCAGCGGACTGGTTCACATTACTCCGGTATCATTAATGTGGCAGCTAATCAGTCTAATTTTTTACGCAGGCGTGGTGTTTATGGGCATCAGGCTAACAATTCAGTTTCTTTCTCTTTACAGGGTTCACCGGAAGTCCAGGCCAGCTATTGTAGAAAATAGCAAGGTACGTGTTTTGAAAGAGGAGCTGAGTCCTTTTTCTTTCTGGCAAACGATTTATATCAATCCTGATTTACATGCCGCAGACGAGCTGAATCATATCCTGGCTCACGAAAAAGTGCATGTAAAGGAGTGGCATACCATTGACATTATCCTTTCTGAAATAAGTGTGGTATTTTACTGGTTTAACCCAGGGGTGTGGTTAATGAAAAAGGCTGTCCGGGAGAATATTGAATTTATTACTGATGCGGAAATCATTAAAAAAGGAATCGATAAAAAAGCCTATCAGTACAGTTTATTAGGTGTAGGTGCATTGCAACATTCGGTAGCAATAGTCAATGACTTCAACCTTTCTGATCTCAGGAAACGAATTGTAATGATGAACTTAAAACGTTCATCAAATATAAACTTAACGCGTTACTTCCTCGCGCTGACCCTGTTGCTTTGCATAACTTTAGCTTTCACCATTGATAAGAAAGATGTGGATAAAACCATTCGCCCGATTAGCCGGATGGTGAAACAAGTTTTGCCTGAAGTGGAAAAAACGGTTGTTATTAAACATCCGGCACCTATAAAGAAACAAACCCGGAAGAATGCTTCCCCACATCATAAACAACCTATTGATTCTCTACAGAAGTTCAGTTTTGTCTTCAATACCAGCTTCGATACGGTTGATAGCAGTCGGCAGTCCATGGCGCATGAAATGCAAAAGCTGGCAGGAAAAGCCATTAAATTTAAGATGAATTCTGTATCGAATGTAAGCGTGCACCAGTTTACCTTTAAAGATACCTTGAAGCTGAATCCCACGCTGATGACCGTGGCTGTAAGCGATCAGCAAGGTGGAGCGCAAGGAGATAAAGCAACTAAACCGGTCAGGAAAATGATCTTTATCAAAACGATCAGTAAAACAAGCGATAGTGGGACAAGCAACTTAGTCAAATCTGGTTCGTCTGCTGAGATGGATTTTTATATCAATGGAAAAAAGGTTGAAAAGAAGGATGTGAAAGGTATCGATGTGAATCAGATTGCTGATATTCAGTTGTTAAAGAATAATAACAGTTCAATTTACATCAATACCAAACCATAATCAGCAAGGATCAAACAGCTTCCCAACAACGGTTATAATGCGTCATTGGGAAGGATCAATGTATCCCGCTTAAAAATTAAACGTTGCTTTAAGCATTGCTACTCTCCCCGGAATCAGGTACGTTCCGGTAGTCAATGTGTTTGCCGACAGGTAAATGGCATCGTATTGCCTGATGTTAGCCAGATTAGTCAGGCCAAACTCCAGATCCGTTTTTAGTTTGCTAAACCTGTATTTCACATTGGCATCGGCGAATAAATAGTTCAGGTTACTTTGGCTCGACTGATGTGTGAAAAGATGTTCCGCCGAAAGGTTCAGGTACACGTTGCTCATTAGCATAACAGCAAGAGAGGACTGTTGCCTCAATTGCTGGAAATTCGTCGTAATGGCGTCTGGAATTTCTGCCCTGTTTTGGGTAACTGAATAACTGGCATTATACGACCAGTTCATAAAACCCGCTAATCTTGCTTCAAAACCAGCTTTATAGGCTATCGTATTAGACCGAAACGGAAGTCGTTCACCATTTTGTAACTGGTTATATTTGCTCTCTGAAATGCTAATCCCAGCGTTTGCTGTAGTTTTCAGGAGAAACAGGTACTTGCTCAAATTGGCATTGAAAGACAAGTTTTTGATGTGATTTTTAAATGGGAGCACAATACGCTGCTGGATATTATTGGTCAATGTGTAAGATGAGATGGTGTTGAGCTCCGTATCGCTGTAATTTGCCCCGGCGTTAAAGAAAAACATCTGCATGGCTTTCCTGAAATTAAAAACCCCTCCAAGACTATGCGTTTTGGTTTCTGATATTGGCGCATTGTTCGCAAATAACGACCTGTAATTCTTCAGCACAGTACCCCGGTAAATATCGTCGAGGCTACCAAGATCGTTTTTAAAAAAGTAATTTGCTGTTATGTAGTTTTCAATTCCCGTTTGGTATTTTACATTTACAGATGGATTCACAAAAACTTTATTCAGCTTATTATTAAGTCCGTTTATCTGATCCCGATAAGCAATATGGTTATAGCTCATAGGTACACTCACACCGGCTTTTATTTTTTCATTTGTAAACTCATAGCTGGCATCAGTATAAATCCTTTGCTTAAACCAGTCCAAACTGTTGACAGCATTTTCCGAAGGCGTGATGCTTTGATTATTTTGAATACGGTAAAGTTCAGTATCCAGGTTTTGCTGTTGAATATTAAAGCCGGTTTTATACGTTTGCGTAAAGCCCCCATTTACAAAAGCCAGCGAGGCATAATTATTGAAATACCAGGTTGGTAATTTTATGTATTGATTTAAGCCCTGGTAAGGATTTCCGCTATTTAAAATATCAGCATTTAAACCTGGATTAATATCAAGGGATTCAGACTGCGTGCTTCTGTTTAAGTAAGAGTACAGATTAATCACTTGCGACGATTTCAGCTTCTTTCTATAGTTAAGTTCATTTGATAGATCGAAGCCCTGCTGCCTGAGGGTTTGACTGGCCGCGATATTATTGATTGAGAAATCCGAAACCGTTTTGAAAGGACTGTAATCGAATACCAGGTTATTGTTTAAATAATCGGCGTCTGCATTTTTATTGAGGTTGAACTGCACCCTTAACCTCTGCGGATTGATCTCATTGTTCTGGAACTCGGAATAGCTGACGGTTTGACCGGCAAGATAAGTTTGGGAAAACTTGCTGTATTGCTGGCGGCGGTCGTCGTATATATAAGAAATATTGGCCCTCAATTGTAGATCCTGATTAAACTTATAAAGGTTGTTCAGGTTTAACAGTGCCGCCTTATTAAATAAATACCTGCTTTGTGGAAGGGAGGGTACGCCAGCTGCCCCGGTTGATAACAGTTTAGCAGGCTTGCTATTGTCGAGCCGCCTCGTATAGTCTTCCATATTATGCGAAGTTAAGTCAATACCTGGATCGTTGCCCGTGTTATTTGCCTTAACATTGTTGATGAATTTGAGTTTTTTGTTAAAAAGCATAGCAGTGAAATTTTCATCGAAGCGGTCGGGCGTACCAATTCCTGCAGTGGCATCACCCATCACCTTCATCTTGGCATCGTCTTTAATGACGAGGTTGAGCGCAACATCATCACTCATGTTATTTTTTCTCAGCATTTTGACCGGCTGATCATTCTGTATCACCTGTACTTTGTCTACTGCCCCATGCGGAACACTTTTCGTAGCAATGTTATACTTATCATCAAGCAGATCATCCCCATCGACATATAAGTTGGAAATGGGCTTCCCGTTATAGCTGATTTTGCCATTCTCACTTATTTCTATCCCCGGCATCTTTTTAATGACGTCGCCGATGCTGCGGTCCTGTTGATTTGCAAAATCTGAAGTCCGGTAGTTCAGCGTATCACCGTTTGCTTTGAGCAAAGGGCTATTTTTTACAGTGACGGTTTCAAGGATGGTTTCGCTTCCCGATAAAATGAAATCATATGCTTCGTCTAGCTGAGTAACCGCTACCGATTGTTTCTGATATCCGATACTCGAGACTTCAATTTTGTAACCCTTAGGTTGTTCGTTTTTGACGGGCAGACTGAACTCACCGTTTTTGTTAGTCCGCGTGAAAACAATGATATTTCCTTCAACATCTTTGAGGTTAACATTCACTGATTCTATACTTATACCCTTATGGTCTTTAACTGTTCCCCTGATCGGTTTCTGGGCAAACACAGTGGTGAAACCGATCAGGAATAATCCTATTGCGGAGACGAGCTTAATCATTTTTTATCGGATAATTCAATCGGGTTATTAATCTCCTTTGTAGTTGAGGAACTTCTTTTCAACGGACCGGAAGAGGAATTGGATTTAAATGTTCCCTGAATTCCGTTTGCCGCCATTTGTGCCTGCATGAAGCCCTGAGGATCCTGATCACGTGCGGCCTTTAATTTATCAAGCTCTTTTTTAGTAGTTTTTACAGCATCTGCCGGAAGTTTAATTTCATTACTTAGATAGGTCGTACTGGTTTCAATTCCTGCAATCTTAATGGTGCCTACAGCGCCGTTTGCCGTGGTAAACTTTTGATCTCCATCATCTGCAAGCTGGGCATCGCTGGCTTTAACGTTTTCCAGGCCTGCAAATTCGAATTTTACTTCATTCTTGTCGTCATAAGCATTGATGATTAGGCCAGGTAGCCCATTTAGTTTCCAGGGGCCGCTTTGAAAAGGTATTTCTGTAGCAAACCAGGCTATCCATTTTCTCCCTTTAAAATTTGCATTTGCTTTCTGGCAGGGGATGCCAGATATACTCATGGTATCCCTTGATATCTTCCAGTCTATTACTGCTGCCGGTTCCTCAATCAGGTAATTACTAAGCAGTTTTTCCTTACTGAACATTTTATGTTCGCTCGCGAAGAAGAACAGGTCGGCAGCCGTTATTGGCGATTTCATTTCGCTCTTGATTTCTATTTTCATATTGGAGCTACCGGCCTGGTTTTTGAGTTGCTCCATGATCTGTGCCTTCGCTTTTATAGCCTGATTAAGCTTGTCGTAGCTGGTATACACTGAAGCGTTCTTTCCAGTCACCAGCAACATGTTCTCGATATGGGGTTTATCACGCTCCGAAGTGTCCTGAATGTGTGTAAAAGTATACCTCACCCGAGCGAGTGCCTGATCAGGATTTTGAGCAAACGAAGCCAGAAAGCTAAACAGCCCAGCAGTAGTCATTAGAATACGTTTCATACGATTTAATTTTAGATAACTATTTATTTATCGTAAATCTACGAAATATTCGTAATAAAAGAAATATTATTTTAATGGTATTCTATTGCTCAAAGCATGCTGTGGACGTTAATAACCAGGTTGTGAGTTTGAAGCCCGATGGGGTTTAAAAAATGATGTATAAAAAAAGGCCTGCAAATGCAGACCTTAATGTGTTAACCTGTAGAGCTTAATTCTCTCTTCCGCTCATGAATATTGGTAATGTTATTTTCTTTTTCAAGTGCTTCAGCTTCCCGTAGTTCCTGCTGCATCACTTTGGCAATTTTGGTGCTGCCATCGTGGCTCCATCCAGGAGGGTTGAAGATGTATTTTACCTTATCAGTAAATCTTGGTGCTTTCTTCACATCTGCACTTAGGGCAATGAATTCGTGGAAGATGATATTCATCGGTCCCGTGTCTTTTGGCTGCGTGGTTAAGCCATACTTTACTTCATCTTCCGCTAACTCGGCCTGAAAAGTACCAAACCACCTATCCCACAAAATAAGCACCATACCCATGTTTTTATCCAGGTAACGAACATTGCTGGCATGGTGAACACGGTGATGTGATGGCGTAACAAAAACATATTCATACCATTTTGGGAACTTGATGTTATACTGAGTGTGAACCAGGTTACCGTAAATCTGCGTAACGAGGTAGGCAAAAAGGATATCAACTGCTGTAAAGCCCATAAATGCCAGTGGCAGATAAAAGAATACGCGATACAGCGGTTCAAACACCGTAGAGCGGAAACCCGTAGTGAGGTTAAAGTGTTCTGATGAGTGATGGGTAACGTGTGCTGCCCAAAAGAAACGTACATAATGGCCAACAGTATGTAAAAACCAGTACAAAAAATCCTGGGCTAAAATCAAAACCAACCAATAAATCCAGACATTCTGAATCTGAAATAACCGAAACTGATAGCAGTAGCTCAGTAAAAAGAAGGTGCCTGTTTTGGTGGCCAGGTTAATTACAATGGCGGCCGTCATTAAATAAATGTTTGTCCAGGTATCGCGTTTGGTGTAAAGCTTCCTGTCGTGAAGGTAGCTGAAATACATTTCAACTAAAGTTAAAACGATTACAAAGCCAAATAATCCTACTACAGAGATATCACTTCCAGTAAATTTCATCTATACTTAATTTAATGGTTTAAGGTGCAGATAGTTGATGTTTTCAGGGTCGAAAAGCATTACTGCTACTATAAACTGTTATAATAATCCAAACTGCTTAAAATATCCGCAGTACTTACACGGCAGTTAAACGTGCATTTACCTGTAGCTTCTAACAAAGAGAATAAAATATTTCCATCCTCATTCTTCTTATCGCTTTTCATCAGGTCCAACAGGGATCCGAAGCTTTCTTTTTCAATATGATATTTAGGATATAACGACAAAATATAATCGCTGATATCTTTTAATTCCTCTTTCGTAAGCGTGCTGTTCTTGATGGATAATGCAGCTTCGCATATAAATCCAATAGCAATGGCTTCACCATGGGTTAAAGGATTTTCATCGTTGGCAAGTGAATAACCTTCAACAGCATGACCAATGGTATGTCCGAAATTCAAAATCTTCCTTAAATTTTTCTCATGCGGATCGATCGTTACCACCTCATTTTTGATTTCCACCGATCGGTAAATATCTTCCGCTGATGGGGTTAAGTAGTTACTTGTTTTTAACTTCTCGTAATAAGGCTTGTCGTAAATCAGACCGTGTTTGATCATTTCGGCAAATCCAGAAAGCAATTCGCGTTGCGGCAATGTTTTCAGGAATTTGGTTTCAATAAATACCATTTGGGGGAGGGTAAAAGTCCCTACCATATTTTTCACATTGTCTATATCGATACCGGTTTTGCCGCCTACTGATGCATCAACCTGGGAAAGTAAAGTAGTTGGTACATTGATGAAATCAATTCCACGCTTGTATGTAGAGGCAATAAATCCGCCCATATCAGTAATTACACCCCCTCCAATATTAATCATCAGGCTTTTACGGTCGGCTTCAAAATCCAGCAGCGTTTTCCAGATGCCGATACAGAAATCGATATTCTTATTTTCCTCGCCTGCAGAAGTCTCTATTAAATCAAAATCACCAAAATCATCCATTAATGCCTGGAAAACAGGTAAGCAGATTTCGCTGGTGTGTTCATCAGCAAGGATAAATACTTTACTGTATCTATTGCTCTCCAACAGGGTTTTTAAGGCATCTAAATTGCTTTCGAAATAAAGCGAATGGCCTGCGCTCGTTAAGGTTTGCATTATATTATTTCGATTTTATCTTGTTCAAAGGTGATGATATCGCCAACCCTTACTTTATAGCGTTTACGAAATTCCACTTCGCCATTGCACTTCACCAGGCCATCCATTACAGCAGCCTGGGCATCACCACCTGTACCAACCAGGCCGGTGGCCTTTAACAGCTGAATTAATGGAATAAATTCGCCTTCTAATTTGAATTGTATCATTATTGCTGCAAAAATACGATTATTTAGTTGTTTTTAATTTCTACAACCAATGCTTTTTATAATTTTGCATCCTGCTGACTTATTAAACAACAAATGATGGATTTATCCTCCAATAAACAACCTAACTTCGATAACACGGAAGTGGCATTCCGCCAGAAAAGCAACGCTGAACTGAAAAAAGCATATTGGCTTTTCAAAATGATCGGCAGCAATTTCCTAACCAAGGTTGGGCCCCCGGTTACCAATTTCTTTTTGAACATTGGCTTACCCATTCAGGGTGCCATCAAAGCCACCATCTTTCAACAATTTTGCGGTGGTGAAACCATCAGGGAGTGCGATAAAGCCATTGCCCAGCTGGCAAAGGGTGGGGTAGGTACCATACTGGATTACTCCGTTGAGGGCGAAGAAGAAGAAGCCGTTTTTGATGAAACCTGCCAGGAAATTATTCGTACCATTCTTCGTGCCGATGGTGATGTCAATATTCCGATTACAGTTTTTAAAATTACCGGCATAGGGCGTTTTGCCTTACTGGAAAAACTGGATGCAAAACAAACGCTTAATGCAGCGGAGCAGGCAGAATACGACAAAGTTAAACTGCGTTGTGAAATGATTTGCAGAACAGCATTTGAAAAAGGAGTACCGGTTATGATCGATGCCGAGGAAACCTGGATACAGGATACTATAGATGAGCTTGCTGTAGAGATGATGCGTAAATTTAATCAGGAACGCATCATTGTTTACAATACTTACCAGATGTATCGCCATGATAAACTGGCCGATATGAAAGCTGATCACCTGATTGCCAGGGCAGCAGGATTTATCTTAGGCGTTAAAATGGTTCGTGGAGCTTACATGGAGAAGGAGCGTAAACGTGCAGCGGAAATGGGTTATCCTTCACCAATCCAACCGGATAAAGAAGCGTCAGACCGCGATTACAATGAATCACTGCGCTATTGTGTAGATCATATTGAAGAAATTGCGATTGTATGTGGTACACATAATGAAGATAGCAGTCGTTTGCTTACCTATCTTTTAGATGAGAAGAAAATAGCCCACAACCATCCGCATGTTTATTTCGCGCAGCTGCTTGGAATGAGCGATAACCTGAGCTTCAACCTTGCTGATGCCACATACAACGTGGCCAAATATGTTCCGTACGGACCGATTAAGGCCGTTATGCCATACTTGTTCCGCCGGGCACAGGAAAACACTTCGGTTGCAGGACAAACCGGTCGTGAGTTAGGATTAATTGAGAGAGAACTGAAAAGAAGGAAGTTATAGCCTGATGAATTTAGCCGCAGATGTGCAATACCATCTGCAGTTCTGCGGCTATGTATTAATCCAAAATCCCATTGGCTTTTAAAAGCGCTTCCAGCTTTGCAGGCTTCTCCGTCATTAACAGGGTATTTAATCCTACTTTTTTTGCCCCCTCAATATGTTGCGGACTATCATCAATAAACAAAGTTTCAGCCGGATCGAGATTGTTCTCTTTTAAAACCTGCTCGAAAATATTGGTATTGGGCTTACGAAGTTTCATTTGTTGAGAAAAGTATGCTTTCTCAAAGTAATCGTCGTAATTGTTCAGCTGGAATGTTGTTTTAAGGTAATTGATAATCCAGTTGTAATGTATTTCATTATTATTGCTTAGTAAAAAAGTGCGGTATTTGTTTTTTACTTTTAAAAGCAATTCATGGTTTTCCTGAATGGTTCCAATCAGCAAACTGTTCCATGCATCATCAATCTGAGCGTCTGTAAGCTCAGGTTTGCCAGCTACTTTACGAATGCCATTTCTGAATTCAGCCGGAGTGATCGTGCCTGTTTCAAAATCATCGAAAAGCTGATTATGTCCTTTATGAGCAAAGAAATTGTCTATATCTGTTATCCCCAGCTTTTCAAATGCCGCCTGTGTAATTCTGAAGTCGATATCGAAAATTACGTTTCCGTAGTCAAAAATGATGTTCTTAATATTTTGCATAACCCTGAAATTTGATGCAAAGATATTATTGGAAAACAATCTTCCTGCATCATTACCTGGATTTAATTAGAATTACCGCGTTGGATACCGGGAGTTTTGATTTACTTAGGCGGTCAAAACAGATTTGTTTTTACTGATGTTGGCCGGGGGCGTAATTTTTCCGGCTGCAGGTAGTGAGGCAACCGATACATCCTTGTGTCACAATGTCATAACCCATTCGGTTATCTTCTTTACCTCGGCATCTTTCATGTTGGCATGTGCAGGCATTGGAACTTCTCCCCATACGCCATGACTGCCGCTATCCACCTTCGAAGCAAGGTAATCGATCGCTTTAGGATCAGTTTTGTATCTGGCAGCAATTTGATCTAATGCAGGTCTTCTTGAAGCTACTGACTCTTTATGGCAGCTGCGGCAATCTAATTTAAGTATCAGGGTTTTACTAATAAGCGTTTTTACAGCCTGGTGGTGGCCAAACCGAGCACCTGCAAGGTCAGTTCGATCATAAATATAGCTTTTGCATTGGGGCAAAACGTTTTGTGTAAAAATTTATGCTTGATGATTATTGGCTCCTGCTCATAATGTAGTCAGCCAGCTTTTCGATATCCGCCTTGCTAACCGCCCCATTCCAGGCTGGCATACCTTTATCGATATAACCATTGGCAATGCTGTTCATAATGGCCTGCCTGCCTGCTCCATGCCTGAATTTCTTTCCTGTTAAGGCATAAGTAGTTGATGTACCCTGCAGGTTTTCACCATGGCAGGAGGCACAAAGCTGCTTAAAAAGGTTTTTTCCGTTAGCAGGTTCAGTCTTTTCAGGCTGATTAGCAACAATCTTTGTAACGGACTGATTATTTTTCGCCTTAGCCGGCCGTAAACGTAATACCATGTCATATGGCCTTTCGCCTTTGCTTTCAGGCATGTCGAAATTTGAGGTAGACAAATATAGATAGCCACCCGGGCCAACAACAAGCGACCTGATCCGTCCGTAAGCTTTCTTAAGAAGCATCTCCTGTTTTGCTATCTTACCATTCTCCAGTTGTATCCTTAAAATCGACTCGCCCCGTAAACAGGCTACCAGCAGATTTCCTTTTAATTGCGGAAAGGCATTGCCACGATAAATTATAGTTTCTGATGGGCCAATAGAAGGGGTATATTCCAATAAAGGACCCACCATTGCCTCCCGTGTTTCCCGATGATGTGCTACAGGCCAGCCATAGTTTTCGCCCTTACGAATAATATTTACCTCATCGCCTCCTGTAGGACCATGTTCCGATTCGTAAAGTACAGCACTTTGAGGATGGAATACCAATCCCTGGGGATTTCGATGACCATAAGACCAGATCTCTTTTCTGGCAGTATCATTTTTAGTAAATGGGTTATCGGCCGGAATGCTGCCATCATCATTTATCCGCAATATTTTTCCATTAAGTGCTTTTAAGTCCTGAGCCAATGCTGGTTGATCAGCATCGCCGGATGTCAGATACAGCTTTTTATCCATACCGAAGATCAGCCTGCAGCCTGTATGGTTTCTTGCAGCTGGAATATTTTGCAGTAAAACTTTACCCTTAATGAGACTGTCGCCGGCATACTGATATTGAACAATTTTAAGCCAGAGGTGGTTATCCGCTGCATAATTTTGTGCCAGGTAAACCCAGTGGTTCTGATTGAAATCAGGATGTATTGCCATGCCCAATAGCCCGGTTTTCGTTTCGGCCCTGATATCTTTCACCGTCAGTACCGGCCTTGCGGATAACTTACCGTTTCTATATAACCTGACCGCTCCTGTTCTTTCGGTAAAAAGCATTGTCGCGTCGGGCAGGAAACATATCTGCCAGGGTACATTCAGATTGGTTGCCAGTGTATCGATGTCGAAATAAACGCCATCGTCTTCGGGATGAACATCCCTGGAATAAAAGCTGCATAGCAAAACAGCTGCAAACGCGGTTACAGCAGCAACAAATCTTCTGATCCTATTCATGGTTAGTTAAAAGGATTTATTATTCTAAATCTACTGATTTAACATGAGTTTATAAACAATATTTATTTTATCACCAGGATGGTACCGTCCCCTTTTAACTTATAATAGTATTGTTTTTCGGTTTTTCTTTCCAGTACTTCGATGTTGGATACTTCTCCTTTTTTTCCGGTGTCATCTGCAACTTTATCACCTGCTTTCACGTTTTCCAGTTCTTGGATACTGCTTCTTTTGGTTAGCTTTTTCATAATGAGGGATAGATTAGTGTTAATTGAACAACAGATGGCGGTATAGGTTTTTAATATTTGAGCTATATCTATTAATTTCAGGTAGAAATCTATTCGTTTGGAAAACTTTTTAAATATTTTTTATGTTTATCCATCAAAAAATAAGTTAATGCAGGGTGTAGTTAAGTTTTACAATGAGTCTAAAGGGTTTGGATTCATTACATCAAGTGACGGTGAAGAAGTATTCGTTCATGTTACCGGGCTCGTTGATAAGATTAATCAGAATGATCACGTATCTTTTGAAGTTGTACAGGGCAAAAAGGGTCCGAATGCTGTTAATGTTAAATTAACCCGTGCGTAATGAGACTAGGCACAGTTAAGTCTTACGATCCGCAGTCGGGTCACGGACACATCACACCTTCAGATGGTGGAAGGGAATTAAATGTCTTTGCACATGGCGTGCTTGATGAGATTCATCCCAATAGCATTGTTCAGTTTGATATTGAATTTACTAAGCAGGGAGTAGAAGCAGTTCAGGTAAAATTGCTTTCCTCGTAATCACGTTAAATCTTTATAGAAATAGCCTCCAATTTGTTAATTTTGGGGGTTTTTTTATGAGTTCAGTATTCTGTTTAAAATAATCGAGATTCCTCATGGTATTTTTTTGATTGTAAAGGGATATTATATTGAATCAAAATAGTTTGTCTAATGATACAGTTGGAGCCGATAAGCGGGATTTTTAAAAGAGATCGGGCGCTGCAAGCCGTGTTTCCCATGCGCGTGTTGATTATAAAGGAGGGAGATGGCTTCCTTTGTATGAACTCGGGAGATTACGAGCTTAAGGACGGGAGGATTTTTTTCATTCCCGAAGAGGGATTAGTACGTCTTGAAGGCCGCATTGAATCAGGATACTGGCTTAATTTCAGTAGTTTGCTCTATTCTGAATTTCTGCTTCAGCATCTGGATCCCCTTGCTAAAAATTTATTTCTCAATTTGTCATTCCGTGATTTAGGAAAAGAATCCAGACAAACTTATAGCTTAATCGAGCAGCTGAAAAAAGATATTAAGGCAAAAAAGGATCTTTCCTTTTTAATGCAATATATTTCTCTTTTCCTGGGCTTTACTGCTGGTTTAGATGGTTATATGGCGGCGTGGACACTTGATGAACTCGATCAGGTATTACGTTTCCGGGCCATTCTGGAACAATTTTTCAAAAGCGAGAGATCCATTGGTTTTTACGCCGAAGGCATGGGCGTGAGTCCGAAGAAACTAAATTCCTTTCTCCATAAGGTGCTGGGAAAAAGCTTTTCAATTTTGATTAAAGAACGCGTGATGAGGGAGGCTGAAGAACTGCTGCTGCATAGCGAAAACAGCGTTGATGAGATTGCTTCTTCCTTAGGGTTTGATAGTGCAGCTAATTTTTGTTCCACCTTCAAACGGCATCGCGGTGTCACCGTTAATCAGTTTACTCATTTAGGTTGATAGGTGTGGCAAGTATCAAGTATCTGATAGTAACTATCAAGTTAGGACTTATGGGTGGCAGGCAGAGACTTATTTTAGTCCTCAAACAAATACCCGCTATATGCAAGGCCTTTAGCCACACTCTTGAAGTTATCACCTGAATTTAAGGGGATGTGTGGAAACTTCGTTTTAAAAAGCTCCTGAATGGCAGCAACCATCGATGTTCCTCCAGTTAAAAATAAACAATCAATTTCATCTGGCTTAACCTGATAGGTTTCCATGAAATGATTGAGGTAGTGCTCAATTTTGTTTATGTCTTTCTCAATAATGCTGTTATACTGCGCCAAATTAATATCTTCATTAATTTCGATACCCATGTTCGAATAGTTGAAATTGGATAAAGGTTGATCCGACAGCTCTATTTTGGTTTTTTCAATCGACCGGAAAAGTGAATAGCCCAGATTATTATCGATCAGTGTGATTAAATTTTTGAACTTTGGGTCGTTGCCGGAATAGTAGTAATAGTCGTCAATCTCCCTCTGAATCTTCAAACCATTAAAAAAGTTCATTTTATCCCAGGTACAGATATTGGCAAACAAAGATTTAGGAACTGTTAATACTTTGCCTTTTGTTGCTTCATAGGTAGTGTTTTTTCCAAAATACGGCGTTCCCTTTTCCCACATAAAAGCCGAATCCAGACTATCTCCTCCAATATAAATACCTCCCGAAGCAATCATATCATTTTTACGATCTTTGCTACCAACCTTTTCCGGGTCGAGAATAAGATAGGTGAAATCTGTTGTCCCCCCGCCTAAATCCGCTACCAGCACCCTTTCTTTTTTGGTAATGGTTTGCTCATAGGCGAAAGCAGCGCCGATAGGTTCAAACTGAAAGCGGACACTGGTAAAACCGGTATTTTGTGCTGCTTTCATTAACCGGCTTTGTGCTAAAGTATCTTTTTGCGTATTCTCATCGTCAAAAAAAACCGGGCGGCCGATTACTGCTTTTATGCAGTCTACTCCGGTAATCTTGTCCGCTTTCTGCTTTAAGTCTTTCAAAATTAAAGTAACCAGATCAGCTGCGGTGTAGCGTTTATTATGAATCCGGGTTTCAGTGAAAGTAGTACGGGAAAGGATCTGTTTAATTGACTTGATGAAACGCCCCTTCATCCCATCATTTAAATAAGCTTCAATGGCCTTTTCACCAACGATGTGACTTTCTCCATCAACAAAGCTTTTGCTTTCGGTAAAATAAATCAATGAGGGAATAGAAATGGTATCTATAATTTCCTTCTTGTCTTCATCATAAATAGAAAGTGCTGAGTTGGTTGTACCAAAGTCGATTCCGTATAAAAAATTGCTCATGTGTTGGGAGGTTACCGCTTAAAAAATGGGGTTGCGAAAGTATTAAAAAAAGCAGTTAAAGCATAATTAATTTTCCAAAACTTATTATTTATTAAAACGTTAAGTTGTTATCTTTATACCAAAAGCCAGCCTGTTCCGAATTGAGAAAATATCTATTCCTGCCCGTTATCGTCTTGATCCAGATGCTGTTGTCAGCAGATTACGCAGCCGCACAAAGCCATGCTGATACCGTCAAAACCGGCATCTATGTCACCAGCATTCACGATATCAATTTTAAAGATAAAGAGTATACTGTAAACTTCTGGCTGTGGCTTAAATATAAAAACAAAGATTTCAATTTTATTGAGAATCTGGAAATTCCTCAGGCTAAAACTGTAGAAAAATCTTTCTCCACCATCGATACCACAGGTAATGAAGTTTATCTGCTCATGAAATTACAGTGTGTAATGAAAGATTCCTGGGCAATTGATAACTTTCCTTTCGATCATCAAACGCTGCGGCTTTCCCTCGAAAACTCACAGTTCGATTCCAAATCGCTTATTTTTGTGCCAGATACTCTTGGAAGGCAGTTTGATCCGCGTTTTGCCCTTCGGGGATGGAATATAGACAGTTTAAAAACCTCCTCCGGAATAAAGGTGTACGAAACGGCATTTGGCGACCCGGAAGTCAAGGTTCCGCAGACTCAGTATAGCAGTTATAAAGTTAAAATAGGCATCAGCAGAGATGCCATAGGCTTATTCTGGAAAATGTTCCTTGGGATGTACGTTGCGTTCCTGATTGCTTATATGTGTTTCTATATCCATGCCGATAGTATTGATTCGCGTTTTGGACTAAGTGTAGGTGCGCTGTTTGCCGTAATCGGAAACAAGTACATCATTGATGGCTCATTACCCGAATCAACCACTTTTACACTTGTAGATACACTTCATGGTCTCACCCTGAGTTTTATCCTCATCATCATCATTTCAACGGCCTATTCGCTAAAAATGATCAAATGCGAAAAGGTGGAAAAGGCCGCACGCTTCGATCGGATTTTTGCTTTTGTTTTACTGGCCGTCTATATTATTCTAAATGTGTTTTTTATCATGGAAGCCCTTCATCCCTGAGATCCTAAAACAATTCACTGGTGCCCAGGTGCGCATTTACAATTCTGGTGATGGCTTGGCCCAATTCTTTGGCATTGCCAAAACCTACGCTTTTTATTGCCGCAAGCTGATCGGCGGTTCTGGGCAAACGCTCGGCAATGGCCAGCAAAGCCAGGTCTGACAGTACTGCATAATCCTGAACGCCACGTTGCACCGCCACTGTTTTTCTCCACTCTGCCAGGTTTTTGTATACCTGCGGATTGGAAATTTCTTTTGGTTTAAACGCCGGTTTCGCTGCATTGCTTCCAGCAGGTTTTTTATTACTTGTCGCGTGGAAAGTACTGATGTAATCATTAACGGAAAATGGTATCCATGAAATCCGGAACAGCGCCAGTTTAACCTTCAGCACATCCAGGCAGTCGTTAACTTTATTCAGTAGTTTTTCCGAATGCGTATCGCTGTAAAACTTAATGGCAACAATTTTATTTAAAAGATTTATGGCATGCTCAAGTTTCGGGATAAAATAGGCTGAAGCCTTTTTTAAACGTTCCATAAAAGCATTTTCATCCGTGGGGTTGCTCGTTGTTGATACCTTTGCAAACTCCTGTGAAAGGAATTTATTTGCAACCCTGATCACCTCATTCTCCAGGATCTGGTTGCCTTCTTCGAACAAAGTTACGAAAGCCTGCTTCTCATCCTTATCTATCAGTTTGGAGCGGCCCAGCTTTGCCCAGTCTTTTGCCAGCAATGAAAAGTCGAGCAATTCGCGGATCAGGCCCCAGGCATATTCCTGGCTATATTTCTCCAATAACAACAGATCAGGCTTCTGCTGATGTGAAGCAGAGGTAAAGCGGGTTACTTTTTCATCGGTCAGGATGTTTTCATTTTTTACAGGCGATTTCAAAATTAATCCTTCCAGACTGCGGCAGCGGCTCAGCGCCACATAAGCCTGTCCATGGGTGAAAGCGCCGCTTACATCTACAATTGCCTTGTCGAAAGTCAGTCCCTGGCTTTTGTGCACAGTAATGGCCCAGGCCAGTTTAAATGGGTATTGGGAAAATGATCCGGTACTGGTTTCATCTATTTTATTATCCTGGCTACTCAGGCTGTATTTTACATTCTGCCAGATTTCACGTTCCACCTCAATTTCATGTCCATCGGAAATAAAAGCTACCTTAATGGTGTCGGTAGTAATCCCGGTAATCCGGGCAGCCTTGCCATTGTAATATTGCCTCTTGCCCGATGAATCATTTTTAATAAAAATCACTTGCGCACCTCGCTTCAGCTTCAGCTTTTCATCGGTAGGGTAGGCATCTCTGGGGAAATCTCCGTTCACCTGCGCATCGAACTCAAAGGTTTCGCCTTCCAGTTTCTCCAGGCAATTCTGATTAATCTCCGAAACCATTTGATTGTGTGTGGTTAAGGTGATGTAATCGTCTTTCCATTCCTGATCCAGAGATGGATCGTAACGTTGGTTTAAGGCCTCCAGCAAATCAGCATTCAGGTGGTTCTCGCGCATGGCGTTTAAGATATTCAGGAACATGGGGTCCGACTGACGGTAAACCTTTTCAAGGGTAAAGGTTACTACAGGCATCGTACGAAAAATCAGGCTGTCGAAAAAGTATGGGCTGCTATAGTGAGCACCCAGGATGTGCCATGCATCGTGAAAAATTGGCGACAGTTGATACAGATCGCCGATCATCAAGACTTGTACGCCACCGAAAGCCCGGTTTGATCCTTTAACCCGTTTTAATGTACGATCAATGAAGTCAATGATGTCAACCCGCACCATACTAATCTCATCGATAATAAGTAACTCCAGACACCTGAGCAGGCGTTGCTTTTCATCAGCATACCTCATCTGGCTTACATCCTGCTCTTCGGCATTAGGCACCAGCGGACCAAAAGGAATCTGAAAGAATGAATGGAGCGTAACACCGCCGGCATTTATTGCCGCTACAGCGGTAGGCGCCACAACGGCAAAGTTCTTTTTCGTAGTTTCCCTTATTTTACGAAGCAGGGTTGTTTTTCCTGTTCCCGCCTTTCCGGTAAGGAAAACAGGTTGGTTGGTGTTGGCTAAAAAATCAAAAAGTAACTGGTGTTCCGAATCAGGGCTGTTCATATTACAGGCAAAAATAACCATTTGGGCACTGGTAATGTGCCAATAACAATTTGTTTTATCCACATTATCCTGGAGGATTTAATTCACCTTAACCAAAATGTTATGTGATTATCCCGGTTAAAATTTTACTTTTAAGGCTTTAATTTATACTGCTAAATCGATTAATTATTTTTAGTTAACATGATCAAAAAGATATTCAGTCTGGTTGTCCTCTTTTCAGCTACAGTTTTCTATTCCATAGCGCAGGATTATTCCGGTGCGGGCAATCTTAAGTATGTTGATCCCAGGATCGGTAATGTGGGGCAGCTGCTTGAGCCCACACGGCCAACAGTTCAATTGCCGAATCAAATGATCCGGATGTTCCCGATACGCAAAGATTACATGGACGATCAGCTATCCAGTTTTCCGCTAAATGTGGTATCGCATCGTTTGGGTGAAGTGTTTTCCATTATGCCATGGGCCCAAAAGCCCGATGTGAGTACATGGAACAAGCGCTCCACCTATGATCATGAACTGGAAGTTACGCGGCCCTGGTACTATTCTACCTATCTCATCGATCAGGGAATCAAGGTTGAGTTCGTACCCAATCAGAAAACGGGCTACTACCGGTTTGAATTTCCCGCAAATACTCCGAAATCTATTTTGCTGGGTACCTATAATGATGGCGAAAGTGAGTACCGCTTTATTTCCGGAAACGAAATTACTGGTCTGGAAACTTACCACGACAAGGTTAAAGTATACCTCTACGGGGTATTCAGTGATGGTGCAAGTGTTGGGGTAATCAGAAATGATCAGCTCAGTGCGGAAACTGCTGTGAAAGGTGATCTCACTAAAAATGTTAAAGCTTATGTAAGCTTCCCGGCCAAAACTGCTGCAAAGATCGAGTTCCGGTATGCGATATCATATATAAGTGCCGCTCAGGCGCGTAAAAACTTCGAGCGCGAATTTAAAAATCAAACCTTCGAAACATTGGTGAAGCATGGTGAAGATGCATGGTCTAAAGTGATTAACCAGATCAAAACCATTGGCGGAACTGATGGACAGAAACGTTCCTTTTATACGGCCTTATACCGTACGTACGAAAGGATGGTAGATATTACCGAAGATGGACAGTACTATAGCGGGTATGATAACCGGATTCACCAAACCATCAGGCCCTTTTACGTGGATGACTGGACCTGGGATACTTATCTCGCGCATCACCCCTTAAGAACCATCCTCAATCCGGCGCAGGAAGAAGATATGCTGAACTCCTATGTTTCCATGTACGAACAAAGCGGCTGGGTACCTACTTTTCCGGTATTGTTCGGAGACAATCCGTGCATGAATGGCTTCCATTCTACGCTCGTATTCTTAGATGCCTACAATAAAGGTTTGAAGAACTACGATGTGCAGAAAGCCTATGAGGGGATGAAGAAAAATGCAGACGAGGCAACCATGATGCCATGGAAAAATGGTAAGGGCGGGGAATTGGAGCAATTTTACTATAAAAATGGCTACATACCGGCATTAAAGCCTGATGAAAAGGAAACTGATACGGCTGTAGATTCGTGGGAGAAGCGACAGGCGGTGGCCGTTACCCTTGGCAACAGTTTCGATGACTGGGCACTGGGACAATTTGCACGTAATTTAGGCAAGCAGGAAGATTACCAGCGTTTCAATAAACGTGGCCAGAATTACAGAAACCTCTGGGACGCCAGCAAGCAGCTGTTTATGCCTAAAGATCAGTATGGCAAGTGGATCAACATCGATCCGGTGTTTGATGGTGGCATGGGTGCCCGTGATTATTATGATGAAAATAATGGCTGGACATACCTGTGGCAGGTGCAGCACGATATCAAGGGCCTTCAAGGGCTGTTTGGCGGAAGTCAGCAATTTGAAAACAAGCTCGATCAGCTTTTCCGCGAGCCACTGGGCAGGGCAAAATACGCTTTCTGGGCGAAACTTCCTGATGCCACAGGTTTGGTAGGGCAATATTCAATGGGTAACGAACCAAGTTTCCACATTCCGTATCTTTATAATTTTACCGCTTCTCCCTGGAAAACCCAGAAACGCATCCGTTTTTTATTGGATACCTGGTTTAAGGACAATATTTTCGGCATACCGGGCGATGAAGATGGGGGAGGGATGACCGCCTTCGTGGTGTTCTCGTCTATGGGTTTCTATCCCCTAACCCCCGGAATTCCGCAATATACCATTGGTAGTCCGGTTTTTGAAAAGGTGACCATTGATTTGCCTAAGGGGAAAAAGTTCGAACTGGTTGCACACAACTGTTCGGTAATCAATAAGTATATTCAAAGTGCTAAGTTTGATGGAAAGGTATTGAATACGCCGTGGTTTACGCATGAGCAACTGATGAATGGGGGCAAGCTGGAACTGGAGATGGGCGCAATGCCGAATAAAACCTGGGGTGTAGTACATTGAAAATGAGGTGATAGGTTGTTTTTTGTAAAAATTAGCAAAAAACATTTTCGAAAATTGAATTCAAATTTGTAACATTGCACTCGCAAAAAACGTAAGTTTTTTCCGGGCCTATAGCTCAGTCGGTTAGAGTAGAAGACTCATAATCTTTTGGTCCCTGGTTCGAGCCCAGGTGGGCCCACAAACCCTTCAGTATTACTGGAGGGTTTTTTTTATACTCAAAAAACTACACTAAGAGGCTATTTAAAGTCTGTTTTAATGATTTTCTTATGTTTATAAAGTGAACTTTTACACAGGATGTACGAATAAGACCTCATTTAATTGATGTTGTAATGTGAACATTTTATTGTTGGAATAGTTGCCATAAACAAAAATGGCAGTCCCATCGCGGTCCTGCCATTTGTCATCAAACTAACTTATTATTATATATTCCTATCCGATGAGATAAGGCTTTTGTGCCATTTACCTTGCAAGTCCGCTGCTTTCTGCATTGAATTTGCTGTCAATTAACGAAATCATCTCCTTCAGGTGAACACGGTTTAATTCATTTAGACCTGGCGTTTTGAGGGTAGATCTGAATAAAGCCTGTTGTTTTCTCAGTTCATTTCTAATCATTCCATTTAAATCCGTTACGGTGAAACGATACGTATTCGGAGGATTGATTTGTACCATATCATTTGCGAAAAAACCTTGCATCAATAAGCGCCATACATACAGTTTTTGCATATTTCTACGATAGGTGTCCGAATTTTGACCCTTGTACAATTCTTTGAAAATACCTTTATCCAGGTCGCTGAACATGTTAGATACGGTATATGCATTCCCTTTATCGTTCATCTCACTGGTAAGCATTCTGCTTAAGCGGTTTCTGGTAATCAGGCTGTAGATTGCGTTTTCCTGTACCGCATTTAATTCCACGCCGAAAGTAATATTCAGCTTATTTTCCAGACTTTTATTCATCAGCCATGTTGGCGTCGTAAATACATTATCGTTAAGAAATTTAACAGCCTCACGTTGTTTCCATACTGGTGTCGTTTCCAAACGTAAGCCGGGTTCGCCTACCACTTTCGGGGTGTTATTTTCACCCGCTACGTTTTTGGTTACATGGCCGATGTATAAACCATACTGATCCCATACCCCTTCATAGGCAGTAAATAATTTTCCGAAATCATCGCCAGGTACACTTACCCATTTCTCCAGCTGCGGAAGCATTCTCTTCAGGTTTTTAATCCCATAAGTACTGGCCAGCATGGCATTGTCGCCCAGATCTTCATTTTGCGAACGGGGATCAAAAGGTTCACCTTCAAATCCGAACCATAAGCGATGGTTTTTTTGAAGAGAATCGCTCACCATTTTAACCAGCGACTTACTTTCTTCTTCGGCAGAACTGAATTCAGGGTGCCAGGTGTAAGCCCATTTAATGGCCCATTTGTCATAATCGCCAATGCGTGGAAAAATGCCTTTCTGACTGATATGATCTTCTGGTTGCGCCACATAATTGAAACGTGCATAATCCATAATAGAGGGGGTATGGCCATTAGCTTCTACCCAGGCTTTGTCGCGTAATTTTTCGACAGGTACAGTAGAACTCGAACCGAAATTGTGCATCAGACCCAGTGTATGTCCAACTTCGTGAGAAGATACAAAACGGATGAGGTTACCCATCAGCTCATCGCTGAAAGTGGCTTTTCTGGCTTCAGGATCAACCATGGCAGCCTGAGCACGGTACCATTTTTGCAGTAACGACATCACATTGTGATACCAGAAAATATGGCTTTCAATGATCTCCCCGCTACGCGGGTCGGAAGTGCTCGGACCCATCGCGTTGGCAATTGCCGACGGACGGTAGATAATTGCCGAATGGCTGGCATCATCAATGCTCCAGGTGCTATCCTGTTCTTTAGTTGGTGCTTCTTTGGCCATGATGGCGTTTTTAAATCCAGCAGACTCAAAAGCTTTCTGCCAATCGTTAATACCTTCCATTAAATAGGGTATCCATTTTTTAGGGGTTACCGGATCGATGTAGAATACAATTGGTTTAGCTGGCTCCACCAATTCACCTCTTTTGTACTTTTCTACATCTTCAGGTTTAGGTTCCAGTTTCCATCTTTTTACATAAGTAGTTGTTTTTACCCCTTGCGGATCGGCATCGAAATCACGGAAAGAAGTGGAGAAATATCCCACACGAGGATCAGCCAGGCGCGCGCGCATGGGTTGCGCATCCAATAAAACCAATGATGCGTTTAAGGTAACGGTATAGCTCGAACCGGTAGGGTTCATACCGGCAGCATAGGTTTTAACCGAACCGATCTCGATGTTTTTCGGGTAAGTGTGGATATAGTCGACATAGCTTTTGTCGTTCTGCTGAGCACCCATTCCCGCCTTATCTTTAAACATCTTTTTCTGGAAATACAGTACATCGTTATCACTGTTTAAAAATTCGGTAACGTCCACAACCATAGCCGATGAATCTTTCGGCATGGAGATGATAGGGAAAGCCGCAACAATAGCACTGATGTTGTTTTTTTGCTGACTGGCAAACATCGTTGTTGTACTGTCTTTCGACAATTCGGCGAAGGAAATCCTTCTTAAGAAAAGCTTTTTATTCGGGCCTTTTTCAAACTGGAATACGGTTTCACCAATCTGGTCGCCGGCATACCCTGATGAACCATTGCGCATATCAGCCGAGGCTTTGGCAATGCGGCTTACAATCAGGATATCTCTTCTTAGTAACTGGTTTGGTACTTCAAAATAGTATTTATCTTCTTTCTGGTGTACGGTGAAAAATCCGTGCTGCGTTTTTGTTCCTTTTGAAACGATCTCGGTATACGGTTTTAAGCCTGTAGCTTTGGCCAGGCTATCAGCTTTTTTCTTCGCCTGATCTACAACTGCAACGTTTGCAGCCGGGGCAGGTTTTTTTCGAAAAAGTGCACAGCCCGAAATGCCAGATGTAATGCTGATGGCTGCGGCCATTAAAATGGTTTTTTGTTTTAACATGGGTAAATTCTATCTTGGGTTTTGTGTGATTTCAGGGTTAAGCGTAATGTATTTATCCGCTATGGCATATACATAGCGATTGCCGCCGGGCTCAAGGGTGTAAGTATTCCCTTTATACACGCGTGTTAAAGTGCTGATAAAGCCGGCATCTTTGCTAAGGCGACGCTGATCGAACCATCGGAATCCACGGCCTACAAATTCGCGTTTACGCTCCTCTATCACCAGGCGCAATGCTTCATTGGCATTAGCAGCCGTTTGGTTTATATAGGCCGAAGCATTGTCATAACGCTTTTTGCGGAAATCGTTCAATAGGCTTAGCGTTGCTGCTGTATTTCCAGCCCGGGCCTGGCATTCTGCTTTGATCAGGATCATTTCAGGAACACTCGGACCTACATAACCACCATCACCTGTGAGTATGGATTTATTGTAAGCGCGTGCAATGGTGAAGTTGCTGAACCTTACTGTGGCACCCGGTACAGTGAGATAGGTGTAGCGCAAATCCCTGGTCTTATCGTACATGCTTTCTGCATCGGCACTTAATGGAAACGCTGTTGGATACTGACTAGTCCTTTTTAACCATATTTCTTCAGGATTAAAGATTTTAGTAGGGAAAACCGCCGTGGGTGATTTAAAGGAATTGAGATCCAGAAGCGTGTTTTTCAACGACAGCGCTAAATCAGCATAGCGTTGTGCCTGAGTGAAATCGCGCTTATGAAGGTACACGCGCGCCAATAGCCCGTAGGCACCAGCTTTTGAAGGGTTGGTATTGTAATCTGGCAAATCCTTCAAATTAGGGACAGCCGCCAGCAAGTCGTTTACAATCTGATCGTAAACATTTTGAACACTGGCGCGCGATAAGTCTGTCAGGAATTTCGGCTGAAGTATTAAAGGCACCGCCGGGTCAGTAGTGGCAGTGGCGGGATCATACTGCCTGCCATAAAGATTAACCAAGGTAAAGTAATCAAATGCCCGGTGTACCAGTGCGTATGAAAGGCCTGATTGCTTGTCGGTTTCAGCCCCGTTACTACCCATAATGCCATTAACTACAGTATTCCAGATAAATATTTTTTTGTAATTGGTTTGCCAGTCCAGGTCTTCTTCATTGGCACCATAAAAGCGGTCGGCCCACATATAAGCATTTCCGGCTGGAACAGTTAATCCATTTTGCCATGTGGTTTCTGTAGTACCACAATCATCGCCCGAAAAAACGGGATAATAATAGCTTTGCTCGTTTAAAAAAGAGTTATTCATCAACTGCATGTAATCTACAGTTGTAATTAATGGTTTCGTTTGCTCAGGGGGAATTTCAACATACTTTCTGCATGCCAAAATGCTGAAGCTGGCAATAGCCAATATGATATAATTAATTTTTTTCATGGTGGGATTAAAGCGTTAGTTTAAGGTTGAATACATAACTCCTGGTCGGTGGAAGGTTGATAAATGAACCAGTCATTTGATAATCGGGGTCAATTTTTTCTTCATTGGCTACCCATAGTAAGCCCAGGTTGCCCAGAGTAAAGCCAGCACTGAAGTTTCTGATAAATGGTACCTTTTTTAACATGTATTGCGGAACATTATAGTTGAGTGAGATTTGCTGAAAACGGATGTTTCCTGCATCCCTGACATTGAGGTCGCTATACATGTATCTGTTAAAACTATTAAAATTCGTTCCGCTTAACCCGGGTACGTTTGTATTAGCCTCATCACCTGGTTTTTTCCATCGGTTAACCAATGCCTGGCTGGTGGCCAATAATCCTGAAGAAGATGCGCCATTTGGATAGTTGCTGCTATTGATGTTCTGGATCAGGAATTTATGCCCGAGGTTGTAGGTGATCCTGGTAAATAATTCAAAGTTTTTATAGCTGAACACGTTTAAAAATCCTCCGAAGTAAGGAGCCGTCGTCCTACCGGCATAGGTTCTGTCTTCAGGTTTTATGGCTGTTGAGGCTGTTGATTTTACGACAGTACCATCAGCGGTATAAATTTGTGATTGGCCGGTATTATCTAATCCTGCCCAACGATAAACAAAGAGGTTATCAAGCGGATAGCCAGTAGTAATGGTAGCAGTACCAACAGTAACTGTAGTGGGAGGGAAACGGCTATCGGTAACCTTGTTTGTGTTATATGAAAAGTTTAATGTCGAAGTCCAGCTAAATTTGGTGTCCTGGATAATTCTGCCTGTAAAACCTAAATCCAGGCCGTGACCAGCCAATGTTCCGCTATTGAACTGTAAGGTGCTGAAACCATATGCTGAATTAACGGGCTGGTTAATCAAAATATCTGTTGTTCTTTTGCTATACAAATCAACTGAAAAAGAGATGCGGTTATTCAAAAACGAGGCATCAACACCTCCGTTTACCATTTTAGTGGTTTCCCAGCCAATACCCTGGTTTGCGGGGTTCGATATAGTAACATAGGTAAGTTGGGTAATGTTATCTACAAGGCCGGAGTTGATGGTAGTAAAATTGCTGGATGCTAAAGGCGGATTCCCTGCAGTACCAACGGTTCCCCGAAGGCTTAATGAATTGATCCAGTTTAAATCGGCCATGAAATTTTCTTTCTTAACATCCCAGCGTAAACCCGATGACCATAGCGGGCGGGCGCGGTCTCTTCTGTCTACGCCAATGATATTAATGTCATCAAAACGCACACTACCACTTAGGTAATACTTTTCCCTGAAGCTGTAAGTTCCATTGCTGTAGTAGGATAAATAGCGGGTCCTGTTTTTAAAAACTGTTCCCTGACTTGTTAAACGGCCTGTTGATCCGGTGATGGTGTTATAACTGATTATTGGCGTCACCGCAACCGATGTGGATCTTTCTTCGTCATAGCCGTACAAGGTTTGTTCGGTGCCCTGATATTTCGACTCGCGGATTTCTGTTCCGGCAATCAAATCAAAATGATGATCACTGCCAAAATTTTTGTTTGCATTTAGCTGACCTCTCAAGCCATAATCATCAAAAGTAGATCTGCTGGTTTTGTAAACACTTCCTTTTGGAACGCCATTTACCCTCAGATAGCTTGAATTGGTAAGGTTTAGCGGATTTGTAGAGTTGTTGATGAGATCTCTGGTCAGGTAACTATTCAGATTCTGGTTATTGATCTGATCAGCAATTGATTTCTGATACTGTCCGGAAACCGTCACATTCAGCCACGAGGTAATGATGCCTTTCAGGGAAGCATTCAACCTGATGTTATTTTTATTTGTAATGGTGTGGTTGTAATCAAGCTCATCAATGGCATTGTATGTCCAGGGCAACAAATTTTTGGTACGGGTTAAACTATCTGAAACCCGTGTAGTAAAAGTAACACCCCGGTAAATTCTGTTTCCATTATTATCTACCAGCTGATCATATGGCGCCATTCCATAAATACCAACTCCCAATGCCTGCAAAGCGGCTGTATTAACCTGTGCTGACTGATAGTTATAAACCAAACCAGTATTAAGCGTGATGCGCTTGCGCAGGAAATCATTCGTAAAACTGGTATTGATGTTATAACTTTTGGCACCATTACTTTTATAAATCGGCTGATCTTTGGTATAATTTCCAGAAATATAATATGAACTGTTATCTGTTCCCCCCGAAAACGACAGGTTATATTGTTGCGTAACGGCCCTTTGCAACAGGTATTCGCGAAGCTGATCCTGATTAGACCGGTTTCTCAATACATTTAAAGCCGAATCGCGTTGCGCTGTATAGGCTGGGTTACTTTTCGCTTTGAACATCCATTCCTGTGCTTCTGAAACAGGAGCACTTCGATAACCATTTGCTGGTGATGCAATAATGGCCGCCACCGGATCGCTTACAAATCCTTTATCTACCAGTTCTTGTTCCAGGTCAATATAATCAGAACTGTTCATGGAAGTCAGTTTACTGAAGTCTGCCGGAGCCGAGGTGCTCACCATGCTGCTGAATTTGATGGTATTGGCACCCCTTTTTCCTTTTTTGGTTGTGATCACAATTACTCCATTGGCTGCACGGGCACCCCATATAGATGAAGCTGCCGCGTCTTTAAGGAATGTGATGCTTTCAATATCATCAGGGTTAAACTGACTTAGGATGGCATTTCCAGATGTATTGGTAACAATTGGATTCGATGGATTTCCATTAATGCCATTTGAGGTTACCGTAGTAATACTTTGACTGATGGCTGGAAATCCGTCGATAACAATAAGGGGAGCGTAATTGCCCGAATATGAGCTTACGCCGCGAATTTGTATTTTGTTGTTTCGCAGGTCGACTGCTACACCAGGTACCGTTCCCTGGATGCCCTCCAATAAGTCAATTTTCGGGCGGCGTTCGATATCTTTAGCCGTAAGTACACCAAAAGAACCTGTAGTACTCACTTTGCTGAGCGTTTGATATCCTGTAGATACCATCACTTCCTGCAATTCTTTGGTAGCCATCACCATTTTGATGGTCATATTTGCGCTGGCTTTTAACTCCTGCGTTACATAGCCTACGCTCGAAAAAACGAGGGTAGCGTCATCAGGCAAACTGGCGAAGCGAAAGGTTCCATGTTCATTGGCCAGCACTGTGCGTGCAGTACCTTTAAGGGTTACGGTAACCTTTGGTATTTCAGCCCCGGTTTCTGCATCCAGGATTTTTCCATCAATATCAATCGAGGAGAAAAAGTCGACTACTTTATCCAGAAATGGTTTGTCGGCTTTCCGGATTACTATGGTCCGGTTAATGATGTTGTAGGTTAACGATTTTGGTACCAGTACTTTATCAAGCACTTTTTCAAGAGGGGTATTGTCAAAAACAGCATCCACCTTTATAGCATCATTCACTTTGCCTTCCTGCCACAGGATATTGTATCCGGTTTGTTTTCTGATTTGTGAAAACAATTGCTTGAGTGAAGTGTTTCTTTGGTTCAATGTTATATTTTGAGCAAATCCATTGGCATGTACCTGCAGCAAAAATGTAGTCATTAGTAAGATTGTTAGTTTCATCGCACGAACTATAGATTTATTAATCCAGGTAGGAGCCTCAGATCGGATTAGATCCTTAAATTTCATTACATTTGTAGTTTAGTGGTTTATTGTCTTGTTTGATACGTTACATGAATACACTAATTTTTTATACCGGGAATGTTCGCAGCATTTCCGGTTATTTTTTGTCAGTGCATTTTAATTGGGGTATAAATTAATCCATCACAGTTACCCTCCTTCCCGAAATTTTAAAATGAACTGATCCTGTTGATTCAAGTACTTCAAGTAACTCAGAAATATTTTTAAACCTGGAGGTACTTCCATTGAAGACATCATTTTTCAGGTCCTTATCTTCAAAGACTACCTCCACATTATACCAGCGCTCAACTTCTTTCATAATGGCAGCGAGATTCTGACCATTGAAAATGAACAGCCCGTTTTTCCACGCCATGATTTCTTCGAGGTCAGCAGTTCCTGTTTGCATGGCTGATCCGCTATTGATGGCCATCTGGCCAGGTAACAGATAGACCTGATTATTCGAATAAGTGTTCCCTTTCGAGACCACCCGGACTGCTCCTTCAAGTAGTGTAGTTTTCGTCAGGCTTTCGGGATACGCGTTGATGTTGAAATGTGTGCCCAACACTTCAACACGTTGATTCTGGGAATTTACATAAAAAGGCAAACGCTCCTTATGGCTGGCATCCTGATAAACTTTAGCAACTTCGAAATACGCCTCACCTGTTAAGCTCACCTCACGTACTTTTGCAAAACGTAGGGGGAACTTAAGGGTGGATTGTGCATTTAACCAAACCCTGGTGCCGTCTGGCAGGTTTACCTGATATTGGCCACCTTTAGGGGTGATGACAGTATTCTTTAGATTGGTATCGCCGGAAGCAGCAGATTGATCGATAGTGTAAATCAGCTGGCCGTCTTTTGTCTTGGTAATGTCTATGCCGGATTCGTGTAGCAACTGTCCGCTGGATATGGCTTCAAGATCAATTTTTTTTCCGTCAGATAATAGTAGCATAGCTTTATTGCCGCCAGGTGCAATATCATGATCGCTAAGACGATTGAAAACCGAACCTGTTGTGGTATGAAAATAAATGCTAATGGCACAGGCCAGTAAAACGATGGCTGCGGCTGTATAGCGATACAATGGGATAAGTTTGGTATCCGAACGTTTCGGCTTGAAATCCTCATGCTGTAAAAGCCGCTGATAAAAGTTTTCTTGTTCATTGGGGCTATGAAAGCTCTCATCCGTAGTAGCTGCCCAAACCTGATCAAGGCTTGCAGTAAACCCTGCATCATTTAAATCCGTTTTAAGTGCCTCCATCAACTCATCATACTCTGGTCGGGTAATGGTTCCGTTATGGTGTTGATGTAACAGGTACTCTATCCGGGCAGATTTAATCATAGCTTTATATTCCCTTTATATCGGGTTTATAATAGCATTACACTTGAAACAGATTTTAGGACTAGTGTATTAGGATTTATTCCTATTTTTTCAATAATAAGCTTGAGATAAGTAAAAAACAACTCATATCAGAGATGTGGAAATGCATTCGCAAGGTTTTTAATGCAGCAACAAGGTGATTTTTCACAGTGTTTCTCGAGATTTGAAGCTTTTCTGCAATTTCATCATAATTCAGTCCCTCGTATCTGCTTAACTTGAATACAATCTGCTGTTGTTGGGGTAAAATATTTATGGAAGATTCCGTGAATCGCTGTAAATCTGATAAAAGAACTTTTTCTTCGGTCTGATTGCTCACTTTCTCCATGTCAAACCACAACTGGTCCATCATTTTCTGTGAAGTAGAAATTTGCCGGAGCACATTCAGTGTTAACCTGCGCGTGATGGTGTAGAGGTAGGGTAAAATAGATAGTTGCTCGTTAAGCTTTCCCCGATGAATCCATACATTGATTAGCGCATCGTGTACCACTTCTTCGGCTTGCTCTTTATTTTTAAGAATCCGGAAACTAAAAGCATAAAGCTTCTTGAAATTCTGATCAAAAACTATCCGGAAGGCAGATTCTTTTCCTGCTTTCAAATCCAATATGATATCCTTCTCACTCAACACTTAATCGATCGTATAGCTTGTTAGGTTAATATTTGCTTACTGGCAGGCAATTATTAAAAGGGTTTTTCGTGTAGACTGTGGTTCTCAGGGGGTAAGGCTGATTAGTTTGATAACAAAAATAATATAAATCACTGAAAATAAAAGGGAATAACGTAAATCATCCGGGCATATATTACTATGTTTCATTGATAATATAATAAATGCATTCCATTTCACTCCTTTAAGCCTAAAGGTTGTGATTAAACACTTGATTTCATATAATATGATTGCTATATTTAGCTTTCAACACCTAAAGAACTTAACACTAACTTATGAAGCCATATACCGTATCGCCATTGGAGGCGCGCAATAGAAATATGGCTTTCGAATCCGATATTTCATCGTTTCTTTGTGCCTGGATGGTTAAGCAATCAAAACCTGGATTATTGCGGTTTGATCAGGATAATTCTGCTTATTTGGAAAACGATGCGCTGCGCGATTTTTTTATCAGTTCCGAAAATCCCATGGGTGAATTATTAAGTGACGAGCGCATCTTCCTTCATCTCAACCGCCCGGAACATCTGGTGTATTTCGACAGCATTAGTGGTGATCCTTTACTTTCGCGCTCAGAGCAGCGCATCTACAACCTTGCCCGGCGGATGGAACATGTGGAGGTTCATATCCCTTTCCGGTCGGTGCAGCCCAATAAACAAACTGAAGTTGGTGATATTGCCGATATTGAAACTTACCCTGAAGATTCTGCTGAAGTACGATATAACAGTGGCAATCACTTCGCCAGCCGTCCGGCAAATGCAAATGTGTTTATTCAGAACAGTCAGTTTTCAACTATGAAATCTGAGGGAAATCTTCATGTGCTTTTCAAAAACGGCTTTCTGGAAGGCCGGCTTCAGGAAATAAGGTCTTATCAATACTCAAAAGAAAATTTAATTCCTGGTCAGTTATTATTTTTTGTAATCTGTTCACGTCACTCCATCACTGAGGGGCACTTCGGAACATCCATTGTTATAATTGACCCTCAAACACCTGAGTTTCCGAAGCGGATCTTAATATGTGATACCTTGTTGAAACAACTCCCTCAGCATCCGCGCTGGTGGCATCATTTCGTGAATGCTTATTCAAACGTATTTGGAGATGCAGCGAACGAATTGATAGAAGATGTTTCGCATCCGCTTCAAAAAGTAAATATAAAAGGTGATGACCCATTCAGGCACGATTGGGACTGCCCTTATTACGCCGCTGCTTTGGCAGATGCATTTTCAGGACTTGTAAAAAATAATGTCGAAGTGTTACTGCACGGATCATCTTTGGATGTACATATTGCCATGCGTCAGTACATGTCCGAATATTATGACCCTACAGGTGAAATTAAACCCAGGTCTGATATCCAGTTTTCAAACAGAATAAAGAGATGGCGAAGCGGACAGCAATTAATTGGCGAACTGAGAAATGGCCAGTACCATGTTATGGTAAATGGTTTATAAGCCGCAATCTGGACGTTCAGATACAAATACTGAAAAATAATACTGCTCTGAATTGTTTTCTATTGATTGTCTTTGATAGTGAATAGGAGGGTAGCTTCAGGATGAATCAGAGGGGATAAATAAGCATAAACGACAACCTGTTCAAGGTTGTCGTTTATGAACATAGCTTTATGATGCTGATGTATTATGATGAGTAATTGCCTCTCCTAAATTAATAACCAGGCCTTCGTCCAGATGATCCATCGTTTGCCATTTACTGCCGTTATGACCAGGTTCTGCATATATCACTCCGATTTTACTCTCTCCTTCGAAAACTCTGTAGATTCCATTAGCTTGTGGCTGGATTATGAACGTACCTTGCGATGTACTTACACTAAAATGATCGTGGTTATCTGCTGCAGGTTGGTCAAGCCCCTGTTCAGATTTTGCTTCTGATCGTGCATGATCGATCAGTTGATGGATAGTGCTTTCTTCTTCCTTCCGGTCCTCACTAATTGACTGGGAAATAACATTCGCAGGTGAAATCTCTTGTTATTTGGAAATCACATTTCCCCTGTCAAAATGGTGATGTTGGTAAAAATCAGCTTGATCAATTTCTATGATTTCTTCTTCTATTTTCAAGGCTGCCGGACTGCCAATTGCTGCTCTTATTTTCATTTCTGTATCCCTGGTTACTTCTCCAATGATATATCCAGGCATTCTGTCATACTGTACTTTATCCATTACAGGTATTATAACTTCCTTTTTATCGATCCCAAGCTTTGCAAACCCTATAGGGATTAAAATGGCCTTATTAGTTGATGCTGAAACGTCATTTTCAAGATCAGTAATGATATACCGGATGGCATTTTGCTCAGGGTCAAAAAGTAGATCTCTTACCTTTCCAACTGTGGTCTGGCTTTCGTCAACAACAGGCCATCCTGTTATATCGGCTTCTCCGTCACTAATGGTATAATCTTCGTTGGCTAATTCCCTGAGGTTCAAATATTCTATACTTCCTGTGTTCATATCTTTTGATTTCAGAATAAATCATCTTATTCAAATTCTCAACATTACCCCAGCTAAATAGTTTTAAGATTGTTATTAAAGCCAGAACATCAATGTTTGAAATATTGCCGGCAATGTTTGATGAAATATTATAACAGTTCAATGTGCTTAAGACAAGAATCTGCTCTGTTCAGAACAGCTTCTTTAACTTTTACATCCATCTTGTCCCATATCCGGTAAACCATTGCAAGCCTGTGGTTATGCTCAAGCTTGCTTCTGTGCCTGTCATGAAAATCCCAATATAAGCTATTAAAAGGGCATGAATTTTCTCCTGTTTTATCGCTGCGGTCGTATTTACACTTTTCGCAGTAATTGCTCATTTTGTGAATGTAATTAGCTGAGGCCGTGTAGGGTTTTGATCCTGTAATTCCGCCGTCCGCAAACTGGCTCATTCCCCTTGTGTTGGTAATTTCGACCCACTGTATGGCATCGATATAAATGCCAAGGTACCAGAAATCTACTTCGTCGGGATGAATGCCCGCAAGTAAAGCGAAATTCCCCGTAATCATCAACCGCTGAATGTGGTGTGCGTATCCAAATTGGAGTGATTGACTGATCGCATGCTTCAGGCAGTTCATATGTGTATCACCGGTCCAGTACCATTTTGGCAGTTTTCTGGTATGGTTGAAGAAATTCATAGATTCAAATTCCGGCATCTTCATCCAGTATATTCCCCTCATATATTCACGCCAACCCAAAATCTGCCTGATAAATCCTTCGATTTGATTGAACGATATTGATTTTTTGTTTTTCCTCCAGTATTTAATTGCAGTATTCACCACCTCCATGGGTGAAAGCAGTTTGGTATTCATGCTAAATGACAGTCGGGAATGGTAAAGAGACCATTCTTCGCTGTGCATCGCATCCTGAAAAGTTCCAAAAAGTTGCAGGCCGTTTTCGCAAAAATATTTCAAAAGCCTTAGTGATTGCTCCCGGTTTATCGGCCACCCTAAATATTGAGCATCAACATTGCCAATAGTCACAATCTTATCCCCGGTGATTCTGATCAACTGGGTCCTAACGTCATTGTCAAACAAGAGCGGGGGATTTGGTTTGTGATTCCTAGGAAGTTTTTTGCGGTTTTCCGCGTCAAAATTCCATTTACCACCATGTGGATCATCACCCTCATCGAGTAAAATATGATGTTTTTTACGCATGTTGCGGTAGAAGGTTTCCATCAGTAATTCTTTCTTTCCGGAAAATAATATGGCAACCTCGTCTCGGCTGGTGTAGAAGTGCTCTGTATCGAAGGCTCGATGAGCTATCCCCGAAGTATTACAAACATGCTGTAGTTCATTGTCTAACCGGTATTCATCAGGCAACTGATAATGAAATTCTTCGATGCTAAATTTCTTCACCAGGTATTTTAAGTTATCTGCAAAACTTTGTCTGTTTTCAGCATCGTCAAGCTTGAGGTAAAGCGTTTCAAATCCTTCATCATTCAGTTGTGCTGCAAAATCTTCCATGGCGGCAAAAAAAGCACAAAGCTTTTGGATATGATGCCAGGCATAGTCGGTTTCTGTTCTCACCTCCATTAATACGTAAAGGGTATCGGTTGCAGGTTTGGCAAACCAAGAATGCTGCATGTTCAGCTGGTCGCCTAAAATTAGCCTTAATGTATGATATCGTTTGCGCATAACGGAGGTTAATAAAATTTATTCTTCTTAAAATGTTGTTTTAAGGTTGCCAAGACCACCGTTTACAGGTATAATTTGTCCGGTTATCCAACTGCTTTCTGTAGAGAGTAAAAATGCAATGGCGGTACTGATGTCCTTTGCTGTACCATACTTTCCTAAAGGATGTCTTTTTGCTGCAGCTTCCATTTTTTCGGGCGTGTTCAGAAGTTTTGAGGCAAGAGGTGTATCGGTCAAAGACGGCGCCACAACATTAACCCGGATTTGAACGCTACTTAATTCTGCAGCGAGTGAAATTGCTAATCCCTCAATCGCAGCTTTGGATGCCGCGATACTTGAATGGAAGGCCATTCCGGTTCTTGCTGCAACGGAACTGATGAGCACAATAGATGCTGAAGAAGAATTTTTCAATGATTTTAGCGATTGCTGAATAGATGAAGCTGCCCCGACAACATTCAGTTTAAAATCATCAATAAAGTCACTTTCCAAAATTCTCGCAAATGGCTTCAGGTTGATATTTCCGACACAGTAAACTAGTCCATCAAGTTCTTCAGGCAGGAATGAGGATAAGGCTGATGTAGAATCCACTACATCCATTTCCAGATATTCCACTGATTCAGGCCATAGGGTTGAGCGGCTTCTACAGGCTGCAAAAATATTCGCACCCTCAGCATTTAATAAATGAACCAGGTCTAAACCAATGCCGGAACTTGCACCCACAACAAGTATATTTTTGTTCTTGAATCTCATAAATAGTGATTAAGTTAATAATATATTTATGAACCAATCTAGCCGATTAAAGTTTATAAATAAACCAAATACTTTATTGAGTTCTCTAAGCGCCGTTGAATGTTGACGGAATGAAATTTGCCGATTAAAAGCTTTTGTAGTAAATCCATTCGGCTTTAATATAGGACCATCCCCGAAAACATCAAACAATTTACAATGATTGTGCGTTCGCCAGATATTAATTAATTATTGAGCTGATGAAATTTCTTAAAATTATTCTTGTCTGTTTCTTTATTTCTACACTTGTTGGTTTAACGAGTGTATTTATTCTGCAATCTGCCCAGATCATTGGTACGGCCGATTCAGATATGAAAAATTTACCTTACGGAATTGCGATCGGATTTAACCTTTATCTTTTCCTGGGCACACTGCCTGTTTTTTTTAATCTTAATCAAAACATTCGGAAAAAGTCACTCTGGAGTGCGCTTAGTTTTTTTCTTTTGCCTGCAATATTTTTATTATTATCACTATTTGCAATGTGGGATGAGGTCTGGCCAGGAGTCCTTTATGGGTTGCCATACTTTATTATCCTTTCCATTTGTTATCTAGGGTTCAGAAAGAATATGAGCAAAAAAATTATGTAATTTCCCCAATATTCGTTTTACCACGGCGATACACATCCCTAATTACTTTGCATAATTGATCTTTGGTGATCAGTTTGGGGATATATGCAGCTACCCCAGCGGCACGCGCCAGGCTAACATAACGTAATCCGCAATAAAAGATTTAACGCTCATATAATTTATTCATAAGGTGGCGTTAATCATAACCAAATGTTTAATTCAGTCATGGTTTAGCGTAAGGCACGAATTAATCCATTAAAAATGATCAACGCTAATCTTTGAGCACATAGTTGCAAATCAGTTATTGATCTTAATCAAAAAAGGGTGATTGGGATATTGTTGCCAGGTTATAAGGAGTGTGGGTGCACCTGGTGCTTATTTACCTTATCAGCAATTGATACTTAAAATTAACTGACGAATCGGTAAAAAGCAAATAATACTAAACTTTAAAAGTAAAAAAGCAAAACCAATCATCCTTCTATAAGGTTATCTACAAACTTACACCTAACACTACACCACATGAAAAAAGAGGAAAGCGGCACTGCACCGAAATTAAGCACCAAATTGAATAAAGAAGATTCATCACCACTTCAGGAACTTTTCGCGGATGGTATTCGTGATTTATATTGGGCAGAAAACCATTTGGTCAAATCACTTCCTAAAATGATTTCTGCAGCAACCTCACCTGAACTTGTCGCAGCAATAGAATCTCATCTTGTTGAAACTAAAGATCACGTGACCAGGATAGAAGAAATCTTTACGCTTCTTGGAGAGAAACCCATAGCCAAAAAATGTGATGCGATGGAGGGGCTGACAAAGGAGGGAGAAGGAATAATTGAGGAAACCGAACCAGGAACGGCAACACGCGATGCCGGAATCATACTGGCCTCACAAAAAGTAGAACATTATGAAATAGCCTCTTATAATGGACTTTTTCAGTTGGCAACAACCCTCGGACTTACAGAAGTAGCAGACATCCTGGAAAAAACATTATCTGAAGAAAAACTAGCAGACAGCAATCTTTCTGATATTGCAGGTAATGAAATAAATTATAAGGCCGCTGAAGAGGCATAAAAATTGAAACAGTATTTTTTTACATCAGCATTATGATAAACCAGGATAATAATAGCGCCACAGATAAGATTGCAATCAGAAAAGAATTTGAAGCAGGACTAGTTGAGGAAAAACTGACGGAGAATGGAATTCCTTTTTTCGTTATTAAGGACGGGCTTGACCTTGCTCAATATGCGCTTTTAGCCAAACAAGTACTGGAAGCAGAAAAATTAATTGCGCACGATTTCACATCCGAAGTGGTTAATGAATCCGGAACGGAACGGAGGTCGTTCGATTATGAATCTGGCTGGTTTTTAGAAGGCATATCCGGGGGAGAGGTTGAATAGAATAATAAGTTTGATCTTGGAATCAACAACAATCTCAACATCTCGTGTGTTCATTTATTCTGGTGAGACCTGTGGGGCCGAGGGGGTACAAATAGTGAGTTTAAATTAAATCAATATATTGTGAAATCTTTTTGCACTAAAATAATTCTTTCCGCTGTTACTTTGATCGTTTTATCAGCCAACACTCTTGTTGCCAGGCCAGCATTTTACTATCAAATTAAAGTATATCATTTAAAAACTGCTGCACAGGAAAATAAGATTGATACGTATCTAAAAACTGCTTATTTGCCGACTCTCCACAGAGCAGGCATAAAAGATGTAGGCGTTTTTAAACCGATTAGTCAGGATACCTCAGAAAAGCTGATTTATATTTTTATCCCCCTTAAAAAATTAACCGATTTGGATAAAATCAATATAAAGATAAGCCAGGATAAACAACATGCCGAAAGCGGTAAATTTTATTTAGGCGCTTCGTATAATGATGCACCTTATACCCGTATAGAATCTATTTTATTGAAGGCTTTTTCTGCTATGCCGAAGTATTCACTGCCAAAACTGACGGCACCTAAAAACGAACGGGTTTATGAGTTGAGAAGTTACGAAGCCGCTACAGAAAATCTTTCAGCCAATAAAATAGGGATGTTTAATGATTACGAAGTTGAGATTTTTTCGAAGCTGGATTTTAATGCAGTGTTTTACGGACAGGTCATTTCCGGCAGCAAAATGCCTAACCTCATGTATCTCACAACTTTTAACAATAAGGCCGATAGAGAAAAACACTGGGCGGCTTTCGGCCCGGAGTATAAAAAGATCAGTGGCTTACCACAGTACCAGCATAATGTTTCTAAAAACATAACCTTATTTCTATACCCTGCTGACTATTCTGATTTTTAATACGTTTACGATTTTTAGCGACCAGGTAGAGGGTGTTCTTTCTTAATAAAACCAAAATTTTGTCTCGGGTAATCAGGTACTGAAAGATAACCTCGCGTAATAATTAACAGGGTTCTTACTTGGTTATAATTTGGGTTTCACTTGGTTCTTATTTGGCTAAAACCAAATAATACCCAGTTTAAAGGCATCTAAACCTGCTTTTTGAAGCAAAAATGCCCTCAGCCACTATTTAAACTTGGTTTACAATAGCAATTAATAATTAGGTGCTTATCACCTAACTAGCGTAAAAGAAAATAACTTTCTAACTAAAAGAGGTGCCTGGTTCGTATTTAAGACTTACTTCACCTTCAGGATATAGCCCAGGCCATAAACATTTTCGATGCTTACCTGACCGGAAGCTTTGAAAAGTCGCCTTAACCTGGAGATGAACACTTCGAGGCTTTTGCCATTAAAATAATCGTCATTGCCCCATAATGCAATCAACAGGTCTTTTTTCTTCACCACCTGGTTGATGTTGGCAGACAGATGATCGAGCACCTCAGATTCTCGCACAGTTAACGATCTTTCTTTGCCATCGGGTAAAAGCACAAACAACTGATCTTTCTGATAGCTGATGTCGCCGATTGTAACAACGCTTTCCATAGCTTTTGAAACCATAGGTGTGTTAGGGAATTTATTAATAATGTTCCCGATGCGGAGGACCAGTTCCTCAATTTCAAATGGTTTAGAGATATAATCGATGGCGCCAATTTTTAGCCCCCTCATCCGGTCATGCTTTTCATTGTGCGCGGTTAAAAAGAAAAAAGCCTGGTTTGGGTTTAGCTTTACAATTTCGGTACTTAGGTCAAAACCATTCATGTCAGGGAGTTGGATATCAATGATCATCAGCTTATTATCAAGTTGATGTTGCTGATAATACGCTAATGTGTCTGCGGCCGATTGAAACCAGCGCACAGTGAATCCCCTCAACTTCAGGTATTCTGAAACTACATTGCCCAAATCTACTTCATCTTCGATGATGACGATATCGTATTTCATGTTGATTTCAGTTTGTATTAATGATAACAGACGCTTTGGGGATGTAGACCATAAATTCGGGTCCAATATCCGATTTTACGTCGATACGCCAGCCATGTAAATCTACCGATTGCTTAACGTAGTACAGGCCCAAACCCAATCCAGGTACGGTTTTATCCCTTTCTTCCCGAAAAAATTTATCAAAAAGTTTAGATATGTTAGCCGCTGCAATGCCCTTCCCGTTATCTTTAATGTGCAGAACGAAATCATCACTTTCTTCGCTGAGGAAGATAAACGTGTTTTTCACCGCATTTTGATTGTGTTTAAATGAATTATCGAGCATGTTTTGCAGCATGGTGGTAAACATAAAAGGATCAATCATTAATAAAATTTCGCTGTGATGCGGATCAAAAGTAATGGAATGTGGTTCAGGAACCTTAATTTTAAAATCATTTACAATGGTAAGTACGGCATAATTCAGGTCAGTTTCCTCCAGATTAATTTTGTTGCTAATTTCTGAGATCTCCAGCATTTGATTAATGTGTGAATGCAAACGCAGGGCCTGGCGCTCTACAATATTTACTAATGCTTTTACACGGTTGCGGTCATTTAATACTTCGTCTTCATGCAGACTTTTACTGGCCACTAAAATAGTGGTAACCGGCGTATTGAATTCATGTTTAATGCTGTTAAGGAAGTCAGATTTCACCTCGGTTTCTTTCTTTTGCCGCATCCAGTTAATGTAGGTGTAATAATTGATGGCTACAATGATTGCAATGCACAACGCTACCAGGAGGAAAGTGGGCAACATTTGCATTGCAACTTTTAATGGCCTGCCTGGGGCATCGACAAACAAATTGAATGTAATGCGGTAATCGTACATTAATGTTCCGCTAACCGAAAGGTTGGTTACCCGGTTTTGCAAATTCGGGAAGCCGAGGTTTCCATCGATAATTACACCAAAGGGATTAGCTGACGGAAGCAGAGTTTCATTATTGCTTTTATGGTTAAAAAGGAAAACGTTTCCCTGGTTCTTATTGAAGTTAATCTCAAAGGATTCGAAGGTGAGCAGGTACTGCAGATGTGGATCCAAGCCATTCCTTTCAACAATAGATTTGAAAATACTATCCATTGAACTTTCCGCCTTCAGGTGAAGGAGTAAGGTATCGGCTACCTTTGCCGCCAGCGCTTTAAAGTTTTTACCATCGCCATCATACGCTGCTTTTAGCCCGGCCATATTTCGGGATAAGATGCTGTCTATAATCTTCCCACCGCCCTGATAAAGCTTATCATCAGGAATGCTGCGGCCATATTCGTCATTTATTAAGGTTTTATCTTTAATCTGGTAATCCCTGTCGCGAAGTACATAGGTATTATAAGTTAATCTCAGCTGAACAAAAAGCAATATGAGAAAGCTTATCAATACGATGGATTTATAAAGGCGATCTTTCATATTTACCCCTAAAAATAGTGCTATTATTCCAAAATTTCATCTTGTTAGGTATCTGTTAGGCTTTCATTAGGTTTCCATTAGATAAATGGTTGACAGGTGTGCAGTATTTTTGAGTATTATAAATTATTAAAACAGTCTTTATACCACACAAATTGAATTAATATGAATATTAGAAAATTAGCAGTCATACACCTTGTTCTTACAGTACTGATTTCGCGGGAGCGTGGTGCTGCCCAGCAAACAGTGGGTAATAAAAACCTAACAGATTTGCAGCAGGATTTTGTGAATTTGGGTTTTGGAATGTTTATCCATTACGGGATGCCAACTTTTATGGATCAGGACTGGTCTGATCCCGATGCTTCGCTATCCTTGTTTCAATCGCCAAAGCTGGATGCAGATCAGTGGGCAAAAGCAGCAAAGTCGGCCAATATGACTTACGGTTGTTTAACTACCAAACACCATAGTGGCTTTCCCATCTGGAATACCAAAACTACCAGTTACAACGTGATGAATACACCGCTGAAACGCGACGTGGTGAAAGAGTATGCAGATGCATTTCGTAAAAACGGACTGAAAGTGATGTTATATTATTCCATACTGGATACGCACAATGGCATCCGCCCAAACCAGATTACTCCTGCACATATTAAACTGATTAAAGATCAGATTACAGAATTACTAACCAACTACGGTGAAATTACCGCTCTAATTATCGATGGATGGGATGCACCCTGGTCAAGAATTTCTTATGATGATGTTCCATTTGAAGACATTTATGACCTCATTAAATCTTTGCAACCAAATTGTCTGGTAATGGATTTGAATGCAGCAAAATATCCGACTGAGGCACTCTTTTATACTGATATCAAATCTTATGAACAGGGCGCAGGTCAGTTTATCTCAAAAGAAAGCAACAAACTGCCGGCATTGGCTTGTTTGCCCTTACAGCAAAACTGGTTCTGGAAAACATCGTTTCCGACTACTCCGGTTAAAAATGTAGATGAGCTGGTGAATAAGTTCATTATCCCTTATAATGGTGCTTATTGTAATTTCATCTTAAATGTGGCCCCGAATAAAAATGGTTTGATTGATGATAATGCACTTGCCGCGCTGAAAGAAATGGGGAAGCTTTATAAGCGCTCTGCTAATCCGTCAAAGTTGCCACCATTTTCGGCACCAATCATTTCAAGCAATATTGCAAAGCACGTAGTGAGCAATAGCAGCTGGAGCGATGACATGAATTTAATGGATTTTGCCAACGATGATAGTTTCAGGTCGAACTGGTCTTCGAATCCGGAGGTGAAAGCTCCCTGGTATGAAGTGAAGTTTGAAAAAGCCATGCCTTGCAATATGGTTGTCATTACTGCAGGTAACGCGTCGGGCGCTAAATACAGTCTCGAATATTTCGCCAATGGAAAATGGTCGCCACTTAAAGCGCAGGCAGCCGGGGAGAGAAAGGTAAGTATTTTTAGGTTTGAAAGGGTCTGGTGCGAGAAAATCAGGGTAAACCTGTCTGATTTCAAAGAAGCACCGGCAATAGCAGAGTTTGGAGTTTATAATGAAAGGAAATAGGCTTTGATTAAATAATATTCTATCGGATAGATCATTAAAACTACCTAAAAAAACTCCATCAATATTAAACATTCGGCATCCAGGCGTGTTACCTAATCATATGGTAAAACTTTCACAATCTGTTAATACGCTTTTGCTGTTCGTCCTGTCATTTGGCGGGCTTTATTTCGCATCACCTTTTTTAATTCCGGTTATTCTGGCTGCGGTACTATCAATGGTTTTTATCAGATTGTGCAGCTACTTTGAGCGGAAAGGTTTGAGCAGAAATATATCTGCTTTGATTTGTATTTTTCTTTTTGTGCTGGTAGTCGGTCTGATTATTGGCTTGCTTTCGATACAGCTGGGAAGTTTTGCAGATAATCTGGACGCGATGGAACAGCGGCTTGTAAGGATGCTGGAGTCGCTGAAACAATGGATCAACGAGACGATTGGAATAAAGAAAGATACACAGCAGAAAGTAATCGACCAGAATACGAAAGGTAAATCCAGCAGCATGATCCTTTCGTTTGCGATGGGGATGGTAGGGATTTTAGTGAACACCATATTGGTTTTGGTATACATGTTTCTGTTTCTCTCCATGAGGCGTCACATTAAAAACTTTATCCTCAAACTGGTGCCCCGCAAAGAAAATGAAGATACCTCACTGGTGATCCATCAGGCGGGTAAGGTTTCGCAAAAATACCTGAGTGGGCTTGCAGCAATGATCGGAATGTTGTGGGTAATGTATGGCATTGGTTTCAGCATTGTAGGTGTAGAGAGTGCAATTTTCTTCGCCGTGCTTTGTGGGTTGCTGGAGATTATTCCATTTGTGGGAAATTTAACGGGTACTGGTTTAACCGTACTTGCAGTTGTAGCGCAGGGTGGTGATGCAAAAATGATCGTGGGCGTACTGATCACCTATTTTTTGGTACAGTTTATTCAAACGTATATTTTGGAGCCGGTAGTGGTTGGTGAACAAGTAAATATCAATCCATTGTTTACCATTATGGCTATCGTGCTCGGCGAACTGGTTTGGGGGATAGCCGGAATGATTCTGGCCGTTCCGTTACTTGGTATGGCCAAGATTATTTGCGACAGCTATCCCGAATTAAAACCATATGGTTATTTAATCGGACCAGAAAACCCTGGTAAACCCAATACCTCGATGATTGACTATGTGAAAAAGTTATTTGCGAAAAGATAGTATTAGATAATAGCAACGATCATAAAGTGGATGAAATTTAGGATCAATGAACCATTATTCTTCTTTACCCAGGCGATCCAGTAACTCGTACCGTTTGGTTTGCTGCTCGGTTTCAATTACGCTGGCTTCCTGTATTCTAAGGAACTTTCTGCCCTCTTCAGCACGATAGCGTGGCCACTCAACCTCGTTTGCTGCAGAAGGTACAGAGCTGTTGGGATTTCCGGTTTTGATGAAATTCACAAAATAACCCTGCATTTGTTCAGATACCCTGTAGTCGGCTTTTTGCCATGCATAATTGTCCTGAACATCCAGATTACCCAAGGCATATTCAATTTCAGAAGCATGAAAAGATGTTCCGGATATGGCACTGTTAATTAATTTTTTTATCAGTATTTGCAGAAAGCTGCCCTCGCGAATGGTTCGCGGATTAAGTCCGGGATGGGGATGGGCAAAAAGGTAGCGGTAAACCGACACATTGGGCTTTGTGGAATGGAGCTCCGCCAGTTTAAAGCTGCTGTAATTGATCAGCCGGTCACTCATCATTTCACCTGATGATTTTTTCAATTCAGCCTTGTTTCCTGACGGGTATAGGGCCAGCACTTCATCTGCGTGATCGCCGTAGAATTTTTTCAATGCCTTTTTATAGTTTTTATCGTTCATTTTACGAAGACGATAGAGGGCAAGGGCAGGTACTTCTTGGGCATTCCAGCCCATCAGTAGTGGAATTTTAGCCTGGTATCCTTTTCTGAAAGTTTCCTCCGGACGTTCGACAAGAAAATAACCATCAATTGTTGGTTTAAAGCGCCGTGGATTTCCTTTTTCTACAAGCTTCAATAATGTGATGGCGCTCATGCTACGAAGATCTGCTACAGAAGGCGATTTAGCCTGGACAGAGATTTCTGTTCCCATGGCTTCAGATTTTTTAAGGGGAATAACCAGCGCTTCTGAATCCAGCAGCGAGCCACTTTCGGCAATCGCACCTGAAAATAATCCTTTAGAAAGCGGCGAAGCCATCAACGCGCTTACCGACTGGGCGCCAACAGATTCTCCTCCAACGGTAATTCTATTCGGATCTCCGCCAAAGGCCGCTATGTTTTCTCTTACCCATTTTATTGCAGCCAGCTGATCCATAAGGCCGTAATTTCCCGATCCGCCATAGGTGGTTTCTTTACTCAGTTCGGGGTGCGACATAAAGCCAAAAACGCCAAGACGGTAATTAATGGATACGTAAACGATCCCCTGCTTCGCCATGCTGGTTCCATCGTAAGCCACCTGCGAGCCGTCTCCATGGATAAATGAACCGCCATGGATATAAATATATACAGGTTTTCGCTCCTGATTCGAGGATGCTGAAGTCCATACGTTAAGAAAGAGGCAGTCTTCGCTCACTTCCTCCGATCTGAATTCGTAGAGTAGATTGGAATCCTGTATAGGACGGGCACCAAATTTATCAGCAGATCTGACGCCGTCCCACTTCGGTGCAGGTTGTGGGGCTCTCCATCTCAAATTACCAACCGGCGCTGCGGCATAGGGTATACCTTTGTATGAGAGTACATCCTGTTCGGGGCTGGTCCCTTGAAGCTGCCCCTGTGTAAGTCTGATCTTTGTGGTTAATCTGGATACTGGTGTTTCTGTAGCGATTGTGACGTTGGAAAAAAAAATAGCGAAGATGAAATAGATTACTGCTTTTAAGGTAATGGTACGAGTCATAAAAAAATGGGTTAATGCTAAATTACATTAATTTGATTTATTCGGCGATTTCACAATTTTAGAAAGCATGCCCCTGAATATAAAATAATGAAAGGGCAGCATGGCGATCCAGTACAGCCTGCCCGCCAGTCCAAGGGGGCGGAAGGTTGCAGTTTGGTGTACATAGCCCTTTTCATCTATCCGGAATTCGAGCCAGGCCTCGCCCGGTAACTTCATCTCTGCATACAACAATAGCCGCTTCTGTTCCTTTGAAGAAAGAATCACACGCCAGAAATCGAGCGCATCACCAGGAGAAACCACGGCAGCATTTTTCCTGCCGCGTTTAAGTCCTACTCCTCCGAAAAGTTTATCCAGAAAGCCCCTGAACTCCCACAGCCAGTTGCCATAATACCAGCCGTTTCTCCCTCCAATAGAGAATATCCGGTTCAGTGCTTCATCAGGCTGTTTAGCCCGCATCTTCTGCTTGTCGGTTAAAACGCCAAAGGCCGGAACGGCAATATGTTCGGAGAGTCTCTTTTGAAAAATGCGATTATTTCCCGAGTCGTTCCAGCTGGAAAGCACCAGGTTCTGTTCGATTTTTTCAAAGGCCATGGCGATGGCCTTTTTATAAGGAATAAGGTCTATATTGAGTAATTCTGGCAGATCGTTTTTTTCCGGAATAACATCTACCTTCATGCTGTCGACCAGGTTTTTGGCGAGGGGATAAGAGGTGGAGGTAACGAAATAAAGCCAGTAGGAAGAAAGTTTTGGGCTGAAAACCGGAACAATGATGATTTTTCTCCGAAGCTTTCTTACTTCTGCAAACTGCTCAAGCATTTGTTTGTAATTCAATAAATCAGGTCCGTAGATGTCGAAATGCCTGTTATAGGTCTCTTCCTTGTTCAGTGCGCCTGTTAAAAACTCAATCACGTTACGGATTGCCACAGGCTGACACCGGGTTTTTAGCCATTTCGGCGCTACCATGACCGGGAGTTTTTCTACCAGGTCGCGGATGATTTCGAAAGATGCACTGCCAGAGCCGATGATGATTCCGGCACGTAAAACGGTTAAAGGTGTTTTGCCTTCTTTTAAAGTGTTTTCAACGGCTTTCCTGCTTTCCAGATGCTTGCTTAGCTCTTTTTCGTTGATAATTCCGGAAAGGTATATGAGTTGTGCAGCCTTCGTAGTATCCAGAAAGGCTATAAAATTGCGGGCAGATTTTAATTCGGTATCGCTGAAGTTGCCTTTTTTACTCATGGAATGCACCAGGTAATAGGCGGCGTCGATTTCTTTTGGCACGTTGTGCAGCGTCTCAGGCTTCATCAGATCGGCTTCGACAATGTCGACCATTTCGGCTTTGAATGCCTTAATATCCAGTCGTCCCTTATCGCGTACCACGCATGTAACATGATGGCCCATTTCCAATAACACAGGAAGCAGTCTTTTTCCAATATAGCCAGTGGCACCAGTGAGCAGGATCTTCATATCCTGTTAACAACCTTTAATCCATATTGTTCCGCTCAGTGAACAATTGGAATATTGTTAAAAAGCCGCTAACTCTTTGGAAATATTTTCCAGCACTTTGAAACTGAATACGTGACGGCCATTGAGCCACCTTTGTATTTCGTCAGGGTTAATGTCGAGAGAAATCGCCAGATCATTTGCTGACAGGTGTTTTGCTTCAATTAGTGTTGCTGTTTTTTCGGCGAGTTCAATGTTTAATCTGTTGATTTCTTCAATAGCAGGGTTTCCGGTTTCTTCCAGCCAGATGGAAACAAAGTCATTTTCTTGCATGCGTGTAATAAATTTTGCGCAAAAGTATGGATAATGATTTGAGATGTAAAATCAATCATTCATCACATGGCCTTTCTCATCTTCAGATTAATTTGTTGCCCCTCTCTGTTTCTGATCCTGGATAAAGTTTCCTGTCTCATGCCCAGGTAACTCGCTACGCAGCGGAGTGGTAATTTCTCTATATCCATATTTTTATCATTCAGAAAATGGCGATACCGGTCAATTCCTGATGGAAGTCTGGCCAATAATGCCCTTTGAGATGCAGTATGGCATTGGAGTGCGAGAATCTGTCTGGAAATGACACTCGCTTCCGGAAATTCTGCGTATAATTTATCAATCAGCGTATAGGGAATACAAATTACCTCACAGTCTTCCAGCGCCTGAAGGAATTCAGGTGAATAAGTTGATACACCATCCGGATGTCTGATGGCACCGATCAGCTCGTTTCCAAAGCTAAACCAGGTGGTAATTTCCTTTCCACCCTGTTTGATGAAACCCCTTATAATCCCGCTGCAAATGAAGTAAAGGCATTCGTTGTTATCAATAGGCGATAGTAAGTATTTGCTTTTTTTAACATTCATGGCAAAAGCCCGGCCATCAAATGCTTTTTTATAGCTTTCGCTAATGGGATTAAATTGTTCCAGATAGCTGAATAGCGGAGACAAAAACGAACTTTGGTTCTGAAGTTTCATGGGACGTGGAAATTAACAGGATGATTGGAAATTTACAAAATAACTAGTGAGTGGAAAGGAGGTGGAATGCGGTAAAGGTGTTTGATACCTCACACACATGACGCATTGGCGTAACATTACCGGCGATAAGTCCGTCTGCGCCCATTGCAATTTCAAAACTGACCACACTGTTCAGTTGGAGATTATGCTCATTGTTAGACAAATGAAAGGTAATATCCTGTTCATTCTCATCTTCGATAGTGCCTCGCCCAAATACGGGATCGATATATGTTACAATACCTTTTCGCATGTTTAGTTAGTTAGTTTGTTTGATGATTCGAATATAACAGCTTTGTTACGTATGCGCAAGAGCTTTATGAAGATTTTAAATTAATTCATGATTTCTTCATGTATTTTCAAAAAATGAAGGATAATAGGAGGTTGAATGCCAGAATGTTAAAAGTATTACAAGATGATGCAGTAACAGGTGCCGGCATACTGCGGTTACACTGCCCCGAAAACTACAGGTGCATACAATTCGGGATTCATGCCTGTGTATATGTCAAACCCGGATGAGTATAGCTTTAGAAGCTACAGACCAACGACTGATGATTATACCGCAAACTTATTTGATAGCTTGTACGAAGAAGGGCTAAAACCCGTATGCTTTTTGAAGTACTTCCCAAAAAAAGAAGAATTACAGAAACTCAGTTCAATGGCAACCTCCGAGATATTCATTTGGTGGCTGGTAAGCAGTAACTTTGCTTCTCTAACTACCATCTCATCAATCACTACGCTGGCCGTTCTGTTGGTGACCTGTTTAACCACCTGGGATAGGTGGCGTGCGGTAATGCGTAAGGCATTTGCATAATAGATGACCTGACGCTCGGTTTTGAAGTTTTCAGCTACCAGATTGATAAACCTGTTCGTTAGATCGGCTTTGCTGTCATGTACTACTGGGCTATACTGTCTTTTCCGGTTGTAAACGAGGAAGATATCGTACATAATTTTCAGAAAACTATTATGCGTGATATTCTCCATCTGAGGAATACTTTGGGGGGCATTCATCTTTTTATGCAGGCCCAGCATATCGTAATAAATGAAGGTATAATCCTCTTTGGTTAAGGTGAGTTTAAACGAAGGATTATCATGCGACATTTTATACACTTCTCCATAGTTGAAAAAAACACCCTGATTTAGCAGGTAGTTCTTGTCAAAGAAAATACAGATCATAGAGGCGCTTTTATTGTCGACTATCTCGTACACAGAATTGGGTGCAATTAACAGGAGCTCGCGTTGGTTCAGGGTCTGTGCGGCAAAGTTGATATTGATGCTCAGCTTGCCTTTGGTGATCAGGAGCAGAGCATAGCCAACTGTTCGTACAGGATTTCTAAAAGTGGGATGAGGGTGGCTGTTGGTAAAAACTTTGGTTAACAAGCCATTGTTCAAAGATAGGATCTCGTCGCAGGAACTTTCTTGTCGTGGCATTTTATAAACGGAGTGTTGCAGTAGATTCATTTGTTCTTCTTTATAATTTCTTAACAAATAGCATCTTTTGGTGCAACATTTGGCATATCATTTACGGAGGATGTCTAGGTGGCCGTTTTGGTTAAAAACAACTTCGGCAAATCTAATATCTGAGATCATAATTACAAGATATTTTTTATAAAATGACTAAATTCTGATTAGATTTAAATGTTTTGATTAAAACCGATATGTTAATAATAAGTTAAAAATCAGTGTTTTGTATCTTTTTTGTGTGGTAAAGAGCTGTTTTTAACCTTTTTACTTTTTTATAATAAAAGTCAGAATGTCAATTGGTCAATTCATTTAAATGTCACATTTTGCCAATACTACATTTTGACCAATATATCCTACATATAAACCTTTTTTTGGCTTAAAATCTACGTTAAAATTGTGTTATCAAATCACTTGGTTTAGACGACCGGAATTAAGGTGTCTGGTTTTTTTACAAGTGATGCTTTTTCCTTGGGGTAACAGGAATTGATAAACACCTTTTAAACTGAAGAACAATAACGTTCAGCATGCGTAAAAAATTACAAGATAGAATCGCATCTTTTAAAGATGCAGCACTGATTAAGGAGCGGGGTTTGTATCCTTATTTCAGGTCGATTGAATCTGCACAAGATACAGAGGTAATCATCAATGGCCACAAAGTGTTGATGTTCGGATCAAATTCGTATTTGGGCCTTACCAACCATCCAAAAATAAAAAAAGCAGCACAGGAAGCAATAGAAAAGTATGGAACGGGTTGTGCCGGATCGAGGTTTCTGAATGGAACGCTCGATATCCACCTGGAACTGGAAAAGCGGCTTGCTGATTATGTGGGTAAAGAGGCTGCGGTATTGTTCAGTACTGGTTTCCAGGTTAACCTGGGCGTAATTTCGTGTTTGCTCGATCGCAATGATTACCTGCTGCTGGATGAATACGACCACGCTTCTATTATTGATGGAAGCCGTTTAGCATTTGCCCGTACTATTAAATATGCCCATAATGATATGGACGACCTTAGGAAAAAGTTAAGCCGCCTCCCTGAAGATGCGGCTAAGCTAATCGTTTCTGACGGGATCTTCAGTATGGAAGGGGATTTGGAAGCCTGACGGAAATGACTGAGATTGCCCGTGAATATGGTGCAAACATCATGATGGATGATGCGCATAGTTTGGGTGTTATTGGTTTCAATGGTTCTGGTACCGCTTCCCATTTTAACCTCAATGATGAAGTGGATCTGATTATGGGAACCTTCAGTAAATCGCTGGCTTCACTTGGCGGGTTTATTGCAGGAAATGCCGATACCATTGAATTTATTAAACACCGTGCCCGCTCACTGATGTTCAGTGCAAGTATGCCTCCATCGGCAGTTGCCAGTGTAATTGCAGCCTTGGATATCATTGAAGCAGAACCTGAGCGCATCGACAAATTATGGGCAAATACCAATCACGCCAAAAAGCAGCTCATTGAGGCTGGTTTTGATATCGGTGAAAGCAACAGCCCGATTATTCCGGTTTACATCAGGGATAATGATAAAACCTTTATGGTAACCAATATTCTGCAGCAGCAAGGTGTGTTTGTAAACCCGGTGGTATCCCCGGCTGTTCCTTCTGATGCATCGCTGATTAGATTTTCGCTCATGGCGACACACAGCTTTGAGCAGATTGACACCGCAATAGAGAAATTAAAATTTGCATTTAAAGCCGTTAACGCCGACCTCTTAGGCGTACAATCATGATAGAAGTTGTTAAAGTTTCCGATAAGAAAGGCTTAAAGGCTTTTATCGATTTTCCTCATGGATTATATGCAGCGGATGTGAATTATGTTCCTGAGCTCTTTATCGCTCAGCGGGATTTGCTAAGCCCAGGCAAGCATCCGTTTTACGAACATTCGCAGATACAACTTTTTTTAGCCTACCGCGATAAGGAGATTGTTGGCCGTATTGCTGCAATCAACAACACTAACCATAATAAAACTTACGAAGTAACTGATGGTTTTTTTGGCTTCTTCGATTGCATCAACGATCAGGAAGTTGCAGGTCAGTTATTCGATGCAGCTCAAGCGTGGTTAAAGGCAAAAGGTCTGACCAAGGTTTTAGGTCCTGCAAACTTTTCTACCAACGAGGTATGCGGTTTACTGATCGATGGTTTCGACGGACCTCCGGTGGCGATGATGCCTTATAATGCCCCTTATTACCTTAACCTTTTGGAGGCTATAGGCTTTAAGAAGAATGTGGATTTGAGGGCTTACCGTTATACTGCCGGAAATTACAGTGAGCGATCAGTTAGGTTAATGGAGGGAATTGAGGAGCGCCTTAAACGGAATGACATTACCCTGAGAACCATCAACCTGAAAAACTTTGCAGCGGAAAGTGCTGCAATACGCGAAGTGTACAACAAAGCATGGGATAAAAACCTGGGTTTTGTACCCATGACGGATAAAGAATTTGATTACACGGCGAAAGACCTTAAAATGGTATTGGATCCGGAATTTTGTATTCTGGCCGAACAGCACGGTAAGATTGTTGGTTTCGCCCTGGCTATCCCTGATATCAATCAGATCTTAATCAAGATTAAACGTGGGCGTTTATTGCCAACTGGTCTTTTCAAACTTTTACTGAACAAAAAGAAAATAGACGGGATTCGTATTCTGCTGCTCGGCGTAGTGGACGGCTACCGTAAAATGGGTATCGAAGCCTGTTTGTACGGAAGGATTATCAAACACTTCAAAGCCCGGAATATGAAATATGCCGAAGCCAGCTGGACACTGGATCATAACGATATGATTAACAAACCCATCGAAGATATAGGTGGTCAATTATACAGAAAATACAGAATTCTGGAAAAAGCAATATGAAAAAGCGGGTACTCATTACAGGTGCAACAGGATTTGTAGGTTTTCATTTAATTGAGGCGGCCCTTGCTGCTGATATGGAAGTGTTTGCGAATGTGCGTCAATCGAGCAAGGTTGATCATTTACAGCATTACCCCATCAAATTCGTTGAGCTGGATTTTGAGTCGATATATGCGCTAACGGCACATATCAGTGAGTACAGGTATGATTACATTATTCACGCTGCAGGCGTTACAAAAGCAGAAAGCCTGACAGAGTACAACCGGTTTAATGCTTCCTATACCCGAAACCTGGCCATAGCCGCAACATCGGCCGCACACCGGATAGAAAAATTTGTTTTTGTAAGTAGCCTGGCAGCCTTAGGCCCGTTAAACAGTTCGGCGAGCCTTCTGGAAGACAGTGGCGCTTCAAACCCTGTTACCTATTATGGAAAGAGTAAGTTACTGGCTGAATCATATCTGAGTAATATACCGCTTTTACCATTGATTGTTTTCCGCCCAACAGCAGTTTATGGTCCGCGGGAGAGGGAGATCCTGATTGTGCTGAAAGCCATTAAAAGAGGAATTGAGGTTTACCTGGGTAAAAGGGAGCAGCAGCTGAGTTTTGTATATGTAAAAGACCTGGCAGAAATTATGGTTAGTGCACTCCAATCAGATGTAACGGGCAAAGCCTATAACGTTTCAGACGGTGAAGTATATGGTCGTTCCTCTCTGGCGGATTACACCAAGGCTGTGCTCCTTAAAAAAACCTTGAAAGTAAAGTTTCCGCTCGGTGTATTAAAAGGGCTTGCCTGGTCGCTGGAAAAAGGATTTAAGCTTTTCAATAAAGTGCCTACACTGAACATTGATAAAATTAACGAACTCACAGGCGTAAACTGGGCCTGTAACATTGAAAATATTAAAAAAGATCTTGGTTTTAAGCCCCGATATCAGCTTGAGCAAGGTTTGAGTGAAACAATAGATTGGTATCAGAACAATAACTGGTTATAAGAATTTAATAAAAATAGAAATGACAGAACAAGTAAAATCAGCTAATGGAAAGCTTGGAATATTAATGCCAGGGCTTGGTGCAGTAGCTACAACAATGATTTCTGGAGTGGCTGCGGTAAAAAAAGGCCTATCTAAACCTATCGGCTCACTTACTCAAATGGGTACGATCCGCATTGGTAAAAGAACGGAGAAAAAAGAACCTAAAATTAAAGATTTCGTGCCTTTAGCCAATCTTGAGGATTTAGTATTTGGCGGCTGGGATGTTTATGAAGATAACGTTTACGAGGCGGCAATGAATGCCAGAGTGCTTGATGCCAATTTATTACGTGATGTGAAAGAGGAGTTGCAGGCGATTAAACCAATGAAAGCGGCTTTCGACAGAAACTATGTGAAAAACCTTGATGGTACACATATTAAAGACATCGATAACCGTTACGAACTGGCTTTAGCGGTAATGGAAGACATTAAAAATTTCAAAGCTGATAACAATTGCGATCGTATCGTTCTGGTTTGGTGTGGTTCTACGGAGATTTATTTCGAAGCTTCAGAGGTACACGATTCATTAGCTGCCTTTGAACAAGGTTTAAAAGATAATGATGCCCGCATTGCACCAAGTATGATTTACGCTTACGCTGCATTGAAATTAGGTATTCCTTTTGCTAATGGTGCGCCAAATTTAACTGTAGATATTCCTGCATTAATCGAATTGGCTAAAGAGACCAATACACCAATTGCCGGTAAAGATTTCAAAACAGGCCAAACTTTAATGAAAACCATTCTGGCTCCAGGGCTTGCTGCACGTTCATTAGGTGTTAACGGATGGTTCTCTGATAACATTTTAGGAAACCGTGATGGTTTGGTTTTAGATGATCCGGATAATTTTAAAACTAAAGAGGTTTCGAAATTGGGGGTACTGGAAGATATCTTCAAACCTGAGCTTAACCCTGATTTATACGGTGATATGTACCACAAAATTAGAATCAACTATTATCCTCCTCACGGTGATAATAAAGAAAGCTGGGACAATATCGACATCTTCGGTTGGTTAGGCTATAAAATGCAGATCAAAATCAATTTCCTTTGCCGTGATTCAATTTTAGCAGCACCAATTGTATTGGATTTGGCATTGTTTATTGATTTGGCTCAAAGAGCGAACATGTCGGGTGTTCAGGAATGGTTATCGTTCTATTTGAAGTCACCACAAACCATTCCTGGTGTACCTGCCGAGAATGATATTTTCAAACAACTAATGAAACTTCAAAATACCTTGCGCTACATGATGGGTGAAGACTTAATCACACATTTAGGTCAGGATTATGAAGAAGAAGTGATCGAAACAGCATAGTGTTATTTCACAAAATCATATCAACCGGTCTGGGAATTGGCTACATTGGAAAAGGTGCAGGCACAGTTGCGGCTGTTGCTACCTGCTTTTTCTGGTGGCTTTTCCAGACCGATTATACCAATCCATATTTATGGCCATTTCTAATTACCATGTTTCTGCTGATGTTAGGCATATACAGCGGAAATGTAGTGGAAGAAATCTGGGGTAAAGACCATCAAAGAGTAGTAATTGATGAGGTTGTGGGGATGTGTATTGCGCTCTTATATGTTCCGCTAAAATGGCCTTACGTACTTATTGCACTTATACTTTTTAGGTTTTTCGATATTTTAAAACCCCTTTACATTCGCAAGCTTGAAGCTTTGCCGGGAGGCTGGGGCGTAATGGCCGATGATGTGCTGGCAGGTATTTATGCTAACCTGATCCTTCAGTTCATATTGTTATTCAACCTGTTGTAAATGGCTTTTCTTACCTATATCAAGGCACAGGGATCTTCTTTGACTGCCTCTGCCGTCGACTTTTCTATTACCGTTATTACGCATAATTATTTCGGTTTATGGTATGTATTGGCAAGTGTTTTCGGAACAGTAAGCGGTGGTGTGGTTAACTTTTATGTAAACCGCAAGTGGGTGTTCGAAAGCCAGTCGCCGGATATGAAAAGGCAAATTGCCCGGTACATATTGGTATGGGTGGGCAATCTGATTATTGTTACTGCGGGCGTATACCTGCTTACCCACTTTTTTAATCTCAATTACGTAGTCTCTAAAATAATCATATCGGTAATAACTGGCTTAAGTTACAATTACATCATGCAAAGGCAGTTTATTTTTACAAGCTAAATGAAAGCCATTAGTACATCCTTTTTATTTGTGTTATGCTGCCTGACGCTGCAGTTTCATGCTTTTGCACAGCGAACCGTAGTTTCGGGAACTGTTCGTGACGCCGCTACTAAAGAAACCTTGCCAAATGTTACTGTTTTCTTTAAAGACACCAGGATCGCTACACAAACTGATATTAACGGAAAATACACCATTGTTGCTCCTTCAGCACAACAGGCGCTCAGTTTTAATTATGTCGGCTACCTTAGTGCCAGCAGATCTGTAATTCCATCCGCTACACAGGAAATCAATGTTTCCCTGGCGGCAGATTCGAAATCTCTGGATGAAGTGGTGGTAATTGGTGGTAAAAAGGTGCGGTACCGCAATAAAGACAACCCTGCTGTGGAGCTCATCAGGCAGGTGATTGCACATAAAGATGAAAACAGGATTACCAGCTACAATACTGTAGCCTTTAAGAAATATGAGAAAATGCTGTTTTCAGTGAGCAATCTCTCTGATAAGTTTAAAAGTAAAAAAATGTTCCGCAATTACCAGTTTCTGTTTCAGGAACAGGATTCAACATTGGTTGGCGGAAAAAACCTGTTACCGGTTTACATTCAGGAGAGATTATCGGATCTGTACCTGAGTAAATCACCTGAGAAAAGTAAGACTGTTATTTTAGGGGAAAAACAAGTGAATTTTGATGGTCGTTACATCGACAATAAAGGGATGAAAACCTATCTTGAACGCATGTACCAGGATATCGACATCTATAAAAACAACATTTCTGTAGTGAGTAATGAGTTTCTTAGTCCGATTTCGGATGGTGCTCCGGCATTTTACAAATTCTTTATTACTGATACCATTAAAACCCAGAAGCCCGAGGTAATTGAACTATCTTTTACACCCCGGAATACGACGGATATGTTGTTTGAAGGGAAAATTTATGTTACCAACGACAAGCATTATGCTGTTACAGGCGCATCTTTTGGGGTCAACAAAAACATCAATCTTAACTTTGTACGAGCTTTAAAGATCAAGCTGAATTTTGAGCCGAACAGCAGCGGCAAGTATAGCTTATCTAAAAGCAACCTAATTGCCAATTTCGGTGTAGGTAAAACTAAAGGCATTGGCTTTACAGGCGACAGAACGGTAACTTTTAAAAATTATGAGTTCGACGCCAAATTGCCTGATACCGTTTTCACCGGTAAAAGTACTGTTGTGGTGGCTGGCGCAGATAAAAAGAGCGATCAGTTTTGGGAGCAGAACAGGTTGGATACCATTTCTAAAAATCAGCTAAAGATTTATGGTAATATCGATACCCTGCAGAATCTGCCTTCCTTTAAACGAACCATGAAGATTGTGACCTTGTTATTTGCCGGTTATCAAAATCTAGGGCCTTATGAGATCGGGCCGGTAAATACTTTCTACAGTTTTAATAATGTGGAAGGTTTAAGGCTGCGGATTGGGGGAAGAACTACTCCTGAATTAAGCAAGCGTTATTATTTTGAAAACTATGTGGCTTATGGGATCAAAGATGAAAAATGGAAGTATTTCTTATCGGCAACTTATTCGCTCAACAACAAATCGATATATGAGTTTCCGCAAAACTACCTCCGGGCAAGTTTTCAAAGGGACACTAAAATTCCCGGGCAGGAGCTTCAGTTTGTGCAGGAAGATAACTTTTTGCTATCTTTTAAAAGAGGGGTGAACGACATGTTGCTCTACAACGACTTTTATCGTTTTGATTATGTAAAGGAATTTGAAAACCACTTTTCTTATAGTTTAGGATTGAAAAAATGGAGTCAGACTCCGGCTGGTGGCTTAAAATACCTGGACGGAAACAGCCGCCAGATTGATCGCCTGACTACGAGTGAAATTTCATTGCAATTAAGGTATGCACCTAATGAAAAATTTTACCAGGGTAAAATTTACAGGGTGCCTATTGCCGACCGTTATCCGGTGTTTAATTTACGATATACCGCCGGGCTAAAAGGCGTGTTGGGAGGCGAATACAATTACCATAATTTGATGGGCAGTATTGATAAGCGTTTTTATCTTTCGCAGCTGGGCTATAGTGATTTTTCTGTAGAGGGATCTTACATTGCCGGAAAAGTTCCATTTCCATTGCTGGCCATACACCGCGCTAACCAAACATACGCCTATCAGCTTAATTCATATAACCTGATGAACTTCCTGGAGTTTGTGAGTGATCATTATGTAAGCGTAAATATAGATCATAATTTCAACGGGTTCTTTTTTAATAAATTACCATTAATCAAAAAACTGAAGCTGAGAGAGGTGCTATCATTTAAAGCCCTTTATGGCGGATTAAGGGACGAGAACAATCCTGCGCTGAGCACGGGCGTGTACCAGTTCCCAACATTTGAAAGCGGTTTGCAACGTACCAACGCTTTGGGTAGTAAACCTTACATGGAAGGAAGTGTAGGCGTTGGAAATATTTTTAAGCTGTTAAGGGTTGATTTGGTGAAAAGATTCAATTATCTTGATAATCCCGACGTTTCGGAATGGGGCATAAGGGCAAGGGTAAAATTTGACTTTTAAATTGAAGAAAATGAAAATGAGAGATCGCCTGCAACAGGGCATATACACCGTAATTAATCCTTTCGTTAAAGGTTTAATTAAACTGGGACTCACGCCGAATATGGTTACCACCATTGGTTTACTGCTCAATATTGGCGTAGCCATTGTTTTTGTGCTTGGAGCAGAAAAATCCAATCGAGGAGACATGTCATACATTGGATGGGGAGGATCACTGGTGCTTTTTGCCGGTTTATTCGATATGCTCGACGGGCAGGTAGCCCGTTTGGGAAACATGAGTTCAAAATTTGGGGCCATGTACGATTCGGTTTTAGACCGTTATAGTGAAATGATTATGTTCCTGGGGATATGCTACTATCTGGTTTCTCATCACTATTTCCTCAGTTCATTGTTTGCTTTTATTGCCATGATTGGTTCAATGATGGTGAGTTATACCCGTGCAAGAGCAGAAGGCCTGGGCGTAGAATGTAAGGGCGGCTTAATGCAGCGCCCGGAAAGGGTGGTTACCATCGGTGTTTTCGCTATCGCTTGCGGCATTGCCGGACATTTTCTGGGTGGGGATTATAAAATTTTTATGCCAGGCATTGCTTTTCATGTGTTTGAAACCATGTCGATATTCACCCTGCCCATTACTCTGATGGCTGTAATGACCAATATTACTGCGGTTAATCGTTTGCTGGAAGCTAAAAAAGGACTTGAAGCAATGGAGAAAGAAGAAAGAAAGGGAGGCATTAAAGCAGCTGTATTGGTTGGCACGTTACTGATTTCGGGACTGGGATTTGTAAGTAATGCCAGTGCTCAGGATGACCCATCGCCTTTGACTTTTCCTACACCGAAAAATATTAGCAACCAGTTGTTTTATGTACAGCGCGATCCGAATACAAATACCATTATCTGCCAGCTGAACACAGATAAAAATGGGGAAGTAGTAAAAGATGAACCAGTAAATGTTTTCTGGATTCGTTATGGCGATAATGGCGAAAAGAAAGAGCTGAGTTATATTCAGCGGAAGTTTGCCTACGGCATCCTTACCAAAAACCTGGGAAACGGTCAGTTTGAGTTAAGGTTTACATCACACAAAAAATTACCCATGTATCTGTACAAATCAGCTACAGATAAAAAATACCATGTCTACGCAACCATTAATAATAAAAAAATGCAGCTGGACCGCATTTTCTTGAGGATTGAGGGTGGCTCATTCTGGCTGCCCAATGTAAAATATGTCGAAATAAAAGGGCATGATGCTGCAGAGCCCGCGAAATCTTTAACCGAGCGTATCAAAATTTAATGTCTGTAAATCCATGAAAAAGAATTTTGTTTCTAATTCTTCTGCATCTATCAGGATGTTCAAGAATGATTTTTTGGAAAGTTTATCGAAAGTCCGTTTTTACGTACCCCTGATCGTATATGTTCCAGTAATTGTGTTTCTGGGATGGCAATCGCTTTGGGAGTTGGGAGTGCCATTAATTAATTTTATAGGCTGGTTTTTTATTGGGCTGGGTATCTGGACCCTCACCGAATATGTGTTACACCGTTATGTATTCCATTTTGAGCCAAAGGTGGAGTTTGGCAAAAGAATCCATTTCATTTTTCATGGCGTGCACCACGATTATCCCAATGACGCGAAAAGACTGGTGATGCCGCCCTCGGCAAGTATCCCGATGGCGCTGGGTTTCTATTTTTTGTTTAAATGGTTATTGCCTGTTCCGGGGCTGAATCCATTCTTCTCGGGCTTTATGGTGGGTTACCTGTTTTATGATATGGTGCATTATGCCCTTCATCACGCCAATTTTAAAAGCGGCTTCTGGAAAAAGCTGAAGCAACATCACATGTTACACCACTATTCAGATTCGACCAAAGGTTATGGTGTAAGCTGGACTTTCTGGGATCATATATTCAGATCGAACTTTGAAAAAAAATAACGTGCAGGAAATCAGTTTCGTTAATAACAGGTTTTATTCGCTGAAAAACATTTATACCGTTTCTCTGCTTGCAGTGGCCTATTTGCTGCTGTCATTTGTTCTCGTTGGCTTTAAAGTAGACCAGCTGGTGTTGATTTTTATTTTTGGTTCTCTTTTTTTTATTTCAAAAAATACAAGAAGGTTTATTTTGGGCTTTTCGATATTCATCGTGTATTGGATATTATTCGATTACATGAAAGCTTTTCCCAATTACCTGTTTAATGAGGTGCATATAAAGGGCTTGTATGAAACTGAAAAAAGCCTGTTTGGCATCAATGGTGGAGGTATGCTGCTTACTCCTAATGAATACCTGAAATTGCACCACATTGTGTTTCTGGATGTGTTAACGGGGTTTTTCTATCTGATGTGGGTGCCGGTGCCACTGGCATTTGCTACTTATCTGTTTTTAAAAAACAAAAATCAGTTTGTGAAGTTCTCGCTTACTTTTGTTTGGGTGAACCTCATTGGCTTTGTGATTTACTATCTTTTTCCAGCTGCACCACCGTGGTATATACAGGAACATGGTTTTGGATTCATTGCCAATACTGCAGGTAATACAGCTGGCCTTTCCCGCTTCGACCAATACTTTCATATCAGTCTTTTTCAGGGCATATACAGTAAAGGCTCAAATGTGTTTGCGGCCATGCCTTCCCTTCATTCATCTTACCCGGTAATTGTTTGTTACTATGGCTTCAGAAATAAACTGGGTAAAATCAATGTATTTTTCGTAACTGTAATGTTGGGGATCTGGTTTTCGGCAGTATATACCAGTCATCATTATGTACTCGATGTTTTGGCAGGGATAACCTGTGCTCTTTTCGGAATCCTTTCTTTTAATTATCTGATTAAAAAAACATCCCTTAAAAGCTTTATCACTTACCTGGTGAAACATATTTCAGAATAAACCCCTAATTTATTATACACCTTTTGGTGATAAAAGCTGATTTTATCGTCAAAAGGGATTTAAAAGTCGTTTTGAGTTTAAATAAGTTAAAAAGTAGTTGAAATAGAGAGATTTGTAGTTCTATTTGCCTGTATTAAAATTATAATTTTATATTTTTGATATACAAACAACTATCATATCCTTATTATTCCTTAATCATGACTGCAACAGAAAAATTTACCGTTGTAAAAACGTCCCCTGTGTGCCCAAAATGTAAAAATTTTGAAACGTACAGAATACCCAGAGGTTTTCTATTTAAGTCGATATTGCCTTTTATAAACATTAAACGTTATAAATGCTATCGCTGCTACAATAAGTTCTACGTAATGTAGTAAGCGACCTACGGCTTTACTATCTTTCTCGAAACAACTGCCACTTATAGCCCTTAATTTTAAATTAAGGGTTTTTTTATTGCCTTCGTTCTGCACAATCTGCAACTGAATGATTTGCTTTTCAATTACTTAATATTTAAAAAATGGCCTGTGCTGATCATTTGACTAATTCATCAGGATTTACTAAAAATTAGCGTATTTTTAGAAACCATAAAAAAGGAAAACAATTTTAGCTAAAAGTTATTTTAAGGAATGTGTTTTCTCTAGTTTAGAACTTTAACACCATCAAAACGACCTTATGAACTATAAACAATTGCAGCAAGATGCGGAAAATTATGTAACTGACTATTTCCATACACACAATGATCCACGGCTGGTTTATCATAATTTGGAGCACACCAAAGAGGTTGTTGCAGCTGCTCAGCAAATTGCCAATCATTATCAGCTGAATGAAAGGGATTTTTTTACAGTAACAGTAGCGGCATATTTTCATGATACAGGTTATTTTGAAGATGCCATTAACCATGAGCAGAAAGGAGCTGAACTGGCAGGGCAGTTTTTAGCGGTACATCACCTTGATGAAGAAATAGGTGCTCAGGTTAAACAGGCTATTTTATCTACCAAAATTCCTCAGTCGCCAGAAACTCAAATTGATAAAATCCTTTGTGATGCGGATTTATTTCACCTTGGTTTAATCGATTTTAGAAAGAAAGGTAAGCTTATGCACAAAGAGGCGGAGTTGCTTTACAAAAAGGATATTTCGAAGCAAGAGTGGCGCAAGCGGGATATCCAGTTTATGGAAACCCACCGTTACCATACCGACTATGCTATTTTGTTGCTCAACGATCAGAAGCAAGACAACATCAGCAAGCTGAAAAGTAAGCTTACCGTTCAGGAAGAAATTTCGGTTGAACAGGAAGAACCTAAAAACTTCGCTCCTGCAGTGGTACAGGGTAAAAAGAATAAAAAAGAGAAAAATGGCAGGCCAGATAAAGGAATTGAAACGATGTTCAGAATTACTTCGGCGAATAATCAGCGCCTGAGTGACATGGCAGATAATAAAGCGCACATTTTGATTACGGTGAACTCCATTATGCTTTCGTTGATTGTGAGTTTATTGCTCCGCCGGCTTGAAGATCATGGTAACCTGATTATACCCACTTTTATTTTGCTCATCGTGAGCTTAACATGTGTGGTGGTATCGATACTATCTACGCGCCCTTCCATTCCAAAAGGGGAATTTACCAAAGAGGATATGGATAATAAAAAGGTTAACCTGCTGTTTTTTGGTAACTTTTACAAAATGAGTTTACCCAGTTACACCGAGGGTATGATTAAGGTAATGAATGATACAGATTTTCTATACGGAACGCTGATCACCGACGTATACTCGCAAGGGGTAGTATTGGGCCGCAAATACAAGCTTATTCGCCTGGCTTATAATATTTTTATGTGGGGCTTAATTGCTGCGGTTTTTGCCTTCGTGATTGCCTATGCTGCTTACGGAAAACTTTAAAAAATAAATGGCTGTAACTACATACTTCAACAGGGACTTAAGCTGGCTAAAGTTTAACGAAAGGATATTGATGGAGGCAGAGCGGAATACAGTACCGCTTTTAGAACGAATTAAGTTTCTTTCGATCTTTTCTTCCAACCTGGATGAGTTTTACCGGGTGAGAATGCCCGTCCTGCTGGCTTTCGAAAAGCTAAGTAATCGTGAGGACAATGATATCAAGATTCAGGATGACCTTTTAAAATCCGCCAATGATTTAATTGCAGATCAGCAACAGCGGTATGGCAAAGTATTACGACAGGATATTATCCCTCAGCTTAAGGAACATCACATTCACCTGATTTATGGTACTTCTTATCCCGAAGAGATTGGAAAAATCATTACGCAGTATTTCCTGAGTCAGGTACTGGCTTTTTTACAGCCGGTTTTTTTAACGGAACAGACCGATTTTTTTCCATCCAATAACAAGCTTTATTTCATTGTTTCGCTCCAGGTTCAAGGAGAATTCAAAACAGTTGTGCTAAACATCCCATCGGATGACCTGCCCAGATTCTACAAGGTTGATCGGGAAAAAGAGATATTTGTGGTTTTTCTCGATGATATAATACGGTACCATCTGGACAGGATTTTTCCGGATGCGGAGGTAAAGGGTTGTTACAGTTTTAAAATTACCCGGGATGCTGAAATTGATCTGAAAGATGAATATTCAGGTAATTTATCCGAACAGCTGGAAAAGCAGTTACTAAAACGGGATTTAGGTCTCGCTACACGCTTTTTGCATCAGCCAGACATTCCCGATGAGGTGATGAGATTAGTGAAGAAGGTTTTCAATTTAAAGAAAGCCAACAGGATAGAAGGCGGAAAATACCATAACCTCAAAGATTTCATTGCGTTCCCGGTAAAATCAAATCACCTTTCCCAGCCCTCCTGGCCTAAGCTCTGCAACACAAACATTATCGATGGCACGCTTGCCGAATCAATATACAAACAGGATATCATTGTTCATACACCCTACCAAAGCTACGACAGCATCCTTCGTTTTTTTAACGAGGCGGCAATAGATGCTACTGTGGAAGAAATCTATGTAACCCTATATCGGGTAGCCAGCGATTCAAAAATTGTGAATGCGCTGATGAGCGCTGCAAAAAATGGAAAAAAGGTTACGGTGCTGGTTGAGCTGAAAGCACGTTTTGATGAAGAAAACAACATCAAATGGGCTAAAAAGATGAAAGCTTCTGGCGTAAATATCATTTATAGCGTTACCGCGTTAAAGGTGCATGCTAAAGTTGCCCTGGTAAAACGTAAAGTGCACGGAAGGATGCATTATGCCGGGCTTTTTGCTACCGGCAATTTTAATGAAAGCACGGCAGCATTTTATACCGATCACATATTGATGACAGCCGATAAGGAGATGTTGAGGGAAGTGGAGTTGCTTTTCATTTTCCTGGCCAAGCGGGTTAAACCTGGTCCTGATCACTTTATTGAATTTAAACATCTTCTGGTAGCACAGTTTAATTTACAGGAGCGCTTTTTACAGTTAATTGACCGGGAAATTGAGCAGGCTAAGCTGGGGAAAGATGCCGCTATCACCATCAAAATGAATAACCTTGAAGAGAAAGTTTTGATCAGTAAACTTTATGAAGCTTCGCAGGCCGGGGTGAAGATCGAGCTGATTGTACGGAGTATTTGCAGGCTGATAGCCGGTGTAGCGGGCATGAGCGAAAATATTAAGATCATGAGAATTGTAGACAGGTACCTGGAACATGGTAGGGTTTTTGTGTTCCATAATCAAGGTAACCCTGACGTTTTTCTCGGTTCTGCAGATTGGATGAATAGAAATATCTATAGAAGAATAGAGGTTTGTTTCCCGATTAAAAACCATAAAATTAAGCAGGAGATTCTAGACATCATCACTATCCAGAAACAAGATAATGTGCAGGCTGTTATAATTGATGCAGAAATGAACAACGTCCCTGTAAACAATAATGAGAAAAGAGTGGCTTCACAGGAGGCCATTTACGAGTACTTAAAAGATTAATTACCCTATGAAAAAAAATAAAAACGGAATAGCCATCGCATTGGCCTTATCGGCAGTGGTTTTTGTAGCAGCATCCTGCGTGAATGAAAAACATGATGAGCAGGCATCCTCAGAAAATACAGTTAGCGCTTCAGGTAAAACTGCATTTCCTTACGACCTGGAAAATCCTGTAAAGTATACCATGCCTCAAAACCTGTTTGAGATTTCAGGGATTGTTTTCCATCAAGGTAATGCAAAAGAGGTTTTTGCCATTCAGGATGAAGACGGCGATTTGTTCCACCTGGGACTAAGCGATAAGGAGTCGAAATTTACAAAATTTGGCGGAAAAGGTGATTATGAAGACGTAACCATTATTAATGACTATGCAATTGTTTTGAAAAGTAATGGTGAGCTGCATACATTCCCGCTTTCGGGAATCAGTGGTCCGGAAGCAAAGGATGTTGTAAAAACAAAAGATCTGGTACCCAAAGCCGAGTATGAAGGGCTGGCCGCCGATGAGCAAGCAGGAAAGATTTTTGTGCTGACAAAAGAAGTGAAGAAAGGTAAAACGAATCAGACTGATGTATTTTCATTCAGATTTGATGCCGGTAAATTTACGGCCGATAAAACCTACAGCCTGCCGTTTAAGGAAATAGCTGAAGTAGCAGCCGATAGTAAAGTTAAGTTCCATCCTTCGGCTTTAGCTAAAAACCCCTCTACCGGAGAATGGTACATTTTATCGTCAATCAATAAGTTACTGTTGATAACGGATGCAGATTTTAAGATTAAAACGGCTTATCCGCTTAAAGGCAGCTTTTTTAATCAGCCTGAAGGGATTGCTTTTGATAAAGAAAATAACCTTTATATCTCAAATGAAGGTGGAACGCTGTCTGCCGGGAATATCCTGTTATTTAAACTGAAAAAGTAATAGGTTAAAAATACTTATCTTTATATAAACGCCTGACTATGATTAAAAGATTTACCCTATTTATTATTTTGCTGTTAACACGGTTTATTGTTTTAGCACAGGATGATGTAAAATATCGTGTTATTCTTTTTGGAGACGCCGGAGAAATGAACCCTGCACAAATGCAGGACTTAAAAAATGCTGCCAAGCAGATTATCCCAAAAAAAACAACGGTTGTATATCTTGGCGACAATATATATCCAACAGGGATGGGCTTGCCTGGCAGCGTTGAAGAGGAGGAGACAAAAAAGATTTTAAGATCGCAGTTTGAACCGATGCGCAAAATGGGCGCACCGGTTTATTTTATTCCGGGTAACCACGACTGGGATAAATCGGGACCTAAAGGACTGGCGAAAATTAAAGCACAGGATGATTATTTAAAAGCACAAAATGATCCTTTACTCAAACTCATTCCTGATGATGGCTGTCCTGATCCTGTAGCGATTAAGCTGACCGATAAACTTACCATTATTGCTTATGACAGCGAGTGGTGGTTATTTCCATACAACAAAGCAAATCCGGCAGGAGAATGTGATTGCCGAACCAAAGATGAGGTTGTGGTACGTATGGAACAACTCCTGGAGCAGAATAAAGATAAGGTGATATTACTTGCTTCTCATCATCCTTTTCAGAGTTACGGGCCGCATGGTGGTTATTTTAACCTGAGAAACCACCTGTTTCCTTTAACCTCATTAAATAAAAACTTATATATACCATTACCGGTATTGGGCTCAATTTATCCCATGCTGAGATCGACATTGTTGAGTCCCGAAGATTTGAATCACCCGGCTTATAAGGATATGATTAAATCGATAACAGGAGTTTTCGGCGATTACCCTAATGTAACTTACGTTGCAGGACATGAACATGGTTTACAACTGATAAAGGGTAAGCAACTGCAGATCATCAGTGGTTCTGGCTCGAAAGTATCACCCAATAAGGAAGGGAAAACTTCGTTATTCCATGAAATGCAACAGGGTTATGTGGTTGCTGATCAGTTGATGAATAACGACATGCGTTATGAGTATTATGTGTATTCGGATAGCAGTGTTAAAAAGGTTTACAGCTACATCAAGAAATTCGAGTCCATCCCCGCTAAAGTGAGGAACCGGGATAAACCAATCACTGCGGATAGTGTCATTGTGCGTGTAAAGCCCGAATACGATAGCGTAGGACGTTTTCACCGGTATGTTTTTGGAGAGAACTACCGCAAAGAATGGGCTGCCAAAACCAAAGTGCCTGTGTTGCGTATTTCAGAAATGATGGGCGGTTTAAAAGCTACACAGCGTGGGGGTGGAAATCAGTCACGCTCGTTGCGGCTGGAAGATAAAAACGGGAAGGAATATGTATTGCGGAGTATTGAAAAATATCCGGAAGTGTTGTTGCCGGAAGCTTTGAGAAATACGTTTGCCAAAGATATTATCAAAGACAACATGTCTGCACAGCATCCTTTTTCTGCTTTGGTTGTGCCTGAACTGGCTAGAGCAGCTAAGATTCCGCATACTAATCCGGTTATTGGCTGGGTATCGCCCGATGATGGCCTAGGTGAATTTGAACCGGCTTTTGCAAATACACTTTGCCTTTTCGAAGAACGTGAACCCGTTGGTGAATCGGACAGCTCGCCAAAAATGGATAAAAAGCTGACGGATGATAACGATAATAAACTGGATGGTCCGGCCTGGGTACGTGCCAGGGCTTTAGATGTATTGCTAGGCGACTGGGACAGGCATGAAGATCAATGGCGTTGGAAAGAAACCAAAACTAAAGATGGTTCGAAGTATACACCGGTTCCCAGAGATAGAGACCAGGTATTTTACCGTTCGGATGGTTTTCTTCAGCGTTATACACAATCCTCATCACTATTGCCTATGATGCAGGGATATGAAAGACCCATAAAAAACATAAACTGGTTCTTATGGGAGGGAAGGGAGTTAAGCAGTCGCTGGACCGCCAATATTGATGAGGAGGAATTTGATCAGGTTGTAAAGAAGTTCTGTGCCAGTTACAATGATGAAGTTTTTGAAAAGGCATTGCGTAAACTTCCGGAGCCAGGTTATTCGATGCATCATGACGCTTTGTTGTCCACACTAAGGGAACGTATAGCTGATTTACCTAAGATGATGAATGATTATTATCATTTCTTTAACCGTATAGTTGATATTGAACTCACCAATAAAAATGAACTCATCAAAATTACTGACGCTAAGAATAATGGTTTGAGGGTGAAGATCAATAAGATTTCGAAGGAAGGTAATATTAAAGACGAGTTGTTCGATAGAAAGTTTGATCCGAAGGTGACGCGTGAGCTGCGGATTTACATGCACAACGGTAACGATAGCCTGATATTGGATAACAAAAATTCTGGCATCAAAATTCGCATCATCGGCGGCAAGGGGGATAAATACTATGACTTTGCCAAAAGCAATGGTTTTGTAAGGCTTTATGGCAGAAAAACGAAGGCAACCTACCAGGGGGAAGATAAAGATAAAGTGAGAAAGGTAATTTCAAACGACACCTCCAATTTCAGTTATATTCCAAAAGATATGTACCGCAGAAATTCGTACCTGGTTAACGCTGGCTACAATAATGACGATGGTATTTTACTCGGACTGATCTATAACCAAACCAATCCAGGATTCCGGAAGCAGCCTTGGGGGAATTCTCAAACGCTGTCTTTTCTACATTCCTTCTCTACCCGGGCATTTCGTTTCAACTATAAAGGTGAATGGTTGAAAGCATTGGGTAAGGGTGATATTGTAGTTAAAGGCGATGCCTATGCGCCTAACAATACACAAAACTTTTTTGGCCTTGGTAATGACACGCAGTTTGATGAGCATGGTGACGAAATCCGTTATTACCGTGCCCGCTTTAACCTTTACCAGATTGATGCAGCTGTTCGGTGGCGCAGGCCCAAATCTACCTTTTCGATCGGACCATCGTACCAGTACTATAAATTCAACCGTGAGGATAATGATGGACGCTTCATCTTAAATGCCGGTGCACTACATTCATCGGATAGCTTGACGGTACGAAACGAAAAGATGTTTGCCGGTGCAATAGTTAACTTTACCAACAACACCCGTGATAACGACTTGCTTCCTACACTTGGAAGCTACGTGGATTTCAAATTACTGGGCTATAAAGGCGTAAATAAATATTCCAACTCATTTGGTCAGTTTACAGCCAGTATTTCGTTATATAAAAATCTGGATGGAAGAAAGAACTTTATTCTGGCTGACCGCTTTGGTGGGGGTGTAACGGTTGGTAAGCCTGCTTTCTATCAGTCATTATTTTTAGGGGGCCAAGGTAACCTGCTGGGGTACCGCCAGTTCAGATTTGCTGGGGAGCATGTTTTTTATAACAATCTGGAGTTAAGGGCTAAACTTGGCGACCTGGTTAGTTATGTATTACCAGGGCAAATTGGCCTAATGGGTTTGTATGATGTAGGTAGGGTATGGAAAAGAGACGAGGCCTCCCAAACATGGCACCACGGGCTTGGTGGAGGGGTTTATTTTGCTCCCGCATCACTCACAGTTGTTCGATTTGTGATGGGACACTCAACCGATGGGTGGTATCCTTATGTTTCTTTAAATTTTAGGTACTAAATTTGTGTAACATTATTATTGGTGCTTTATCCAAGTATTACGTTAGAAAGACCATTGTTGGTTTAGTATCTGGTTATCTTTGTTGCAGATTAACAAATGATTAACTACTAAAATTTACACTATAGCAGAACATATACAATGAATACTGATGTAATAAAAATACATAAAAACGAATGTATAGGTTGCCAGGTAGAATCTTCGCTGTCTTTTCGCCCCCTTGTGCAATACCTTAAAGACAGGTTAAAAACAGAAAAATCTGTAAAATCAGAATTTTACAGATTTTTGCTTCAAAAAATTGAAAAGGATGATGTGTTGTTGAACAGCATCAGTGCGGAGGAGTTATCGAAATACAAAGATACATTAGAACTTATTTTTACCATCCTCACCCCTTTGATGGATGATGAGGAAGATTTGTTCTGGGCATTAAGTACGCCTATTCCTGATCAGATTTTTTTCAGTACAAATGCTTTTTACCAGTTTTTTAAAGATCACGATCCGAAAAATAAAGTGGTGAAAGATAGTGAGCCTGTAGAAAAAAAGCAGCTTAAATTTATTTATAATATTATTCTCGACCGGTTTTATAATTTCACTTCTGTTTTAAGAAATGAGATTATTTATGGCCATGTTAATGAAAAAACCAAGTTAACCCAATACTATAACATTCAAACGGATACCAAGTTTGTTGATATCCAGCATAGGGGTGAATTGCCGGAGATTAATTTCGAAGAATTAAGTCAGTATTTTCAGGATAATAATGAATTGGAATACCTTATCACACACCTGCCTTTACAAAACTTTCATTTCGAAGGATTCAGCATTATTTCAATTACTGATGTTACCCTGCACCATGCCATTGATGGCATTCGGGATGCGCTGGTTAACCATAATTATCAAACTGAAGCCTATGCGCATGTGATTCAGGCGCTTAAAAGCCTTAGCGGTGATGGCAACCTTGAATTTGGCTTAATGCCATTTTTAACGGTGAATAAAAAACTTGTTTTTGATAATAAGGAGTTTTCTCAAAGTATGCTGATTAACTCGGCAAAAGCATCAAATCTTGAAGAAGAGGTTTTTTATTCTTTAGTTGATAAGTATAAAGAGAATCCCAGAGCCATCTTTGTCAGTTCTATTAACGATGATCAGATAGAGAAAGATCCTTTCTTAAGGGTCTTAAAAGCGGCTGGGGTTTGTTCATATTCAGTATTACCCGTATACTATAATACCCAGCTAGCGGGTGTTTTGGAGGTTTATTCTAATCAGGAGGTTTTGGTGGACGATAAATTGCTTTCGCGTTTAAGGCCTGCCATACCGCTGATTGGTCAGTTATTTCAGTATAGTATCGAAGAATTTGATGCTAAAATGGATGAGGTATTGATGGATAAGTTTACTGCGCTGCAACCTTCTGTTCAGTGGAAATTTAATGAAGCAGTGTGGCATTTCCTTCAGCAACAAAATAGCAACAGCAAAGTAAAAGAAATTGAAACGGTTACATTTAAGCACATGTATCCTTTGTTTGGCGCTATTGATATCAGAAATTCGACCATTGAGCGAAACAGGGCTTTAAAAGACGATTTGAACGTGCTTTTGAATAGCCTGATGGCTGCTTTGAAAGCGATTCGAAAATCTGTGTCTCTGGAGTTGACTGATAAACTTTTATTTAACTGTAAAGACTGGATCAAACGGATTGGTAGCCTGGCTTCTTCTAATGAAGAAAGCCAGTTAAATGAATTTCTGGAAGTGGAAGTTTATCCTTTTCTTTCTATTATTAAAGGGAATGATCTTGAAACAGCCAAAATTGTAGAAGGATATTTCGAGGTTATTGTACCGGAAACCGGTGCGGCTTATGCCAACCGCAGACAGCTTGAGGTATCTATGCAGCTGATCAATACTGAAGTTAGTCAGTATCTTGAAAAATCACAAGCTAATTTACAGGCAAGTTACCCTTGTTATTTCGCCAAGTTCAGGACTGACGGTGTAGAGTATGATATTTACATCGGACAGGAAATTGCGCCACATAAACCTTTTGATTTGCTGTATTTAAAAAATATCAGGTTATGGCAGCTTACTTCAATGGTAGAAATTGCCCGTTTATCAAAAAGCTTAATTGGTGAGATGCCTCGTGCGCTGGAAACCACACAACTTATTTTCATACACTCTAACGCAATAGATATTAGCTTTAGAAACGATGAACGTCGGTTTGATGTGGAAGGTGCCTACAATATCCGTTATGAAGTTGTTAAAAAACGTATTGATAAAGTTTTAGTGAAAGGTAGTGATGAACGCCTCACGCAACCTCACAAAATTGCCATGGTGTATTTCAATCTTGATGAAGCGAAAGAATACATGGAATACATCAAATACATGCAGGTGCAGGGTTACCTAAATGATGACCTTGAGCAGTTGGAACTTGATGAACTTCAAGGTGTTTCAGGATTAAAGGCTTTGCGCGTTGGTGTTAAGTACCCCGAGAAAAATAAGGACATTACCAAAAAGCTGAAACCTAAGGAGCTGAAGTCGATAGAAAAAGAAATCGCAAAAATGCTGGGTTAACCTTTAATCATAATATTAACCCTGTTGAGTTTCGATTCAACAGGGTTTTTTTATTGCTTATTATCTGCCATAGAATTTCTCTATCGCTATGTTTAGTGTTGATGATTTTTAATGCTCAGCTTTCCGTCTTTAAACAAGTCGAAAGCTGTTTGATAGTTGGCAATACCCTCATTGATTATGTTGGCTGAAAGTTTCGCGGCTTTTTGTTCATTTGTAGATTTTTGATATAAATAAGTGTCTACTTTATGTTGGGGACTTAAAAGTACCAAACTATCTCTTTTCAAATAGCCGAGCCTTTGGTATGTACCGATAAAGGCCCTCGGCTGGTATTGATCTGATAAAACATTCTGGCCGAAAAAGCCACTTGTATAACTCCAGCCCAGCAAGTGCCAAAGGGTAGGAAATAGGTCGATTTGCGAAGTCATTTTATCTATATTCATTACCGGATGATTCTTTAGATTTAGGATTATGCATGGAATCTGGTATTTTGAGACGTCTATTTCGTTTTTTCCGGCACTGCTGGCACAATGATCGGCAACAACGATGATGACTGTATTTTTGAACCATGGCTTTTTACTCGCATGATCTAGGAAGTTGCCGATAGCATAATCTGTATACCGAACGGCTGCTTCGCGCGTTCCGGAAGGCAGGCTTATTTTGTGTGCAGGAAAAGTATAGGGCCTGTGGTTGGAAGTTGTCATCACAAAATTATTAAATAAGATGTTGTGCCTGTATTTTTCATCCGCATCCTTGATCACCACGTTAAATATATCTTCATCACAAATTCCCCAGGCATTTTCAAAGGTCACTTCTTTATCTGGTATGATTGTTCTTTTACCTTCGTAGGTCTCATCAAGCAATTTTCGTCCACGGTCTGCAATGTTGTAACCGTTGTTTCCGAAAAAGTGATTCATGTTATCGAAATAGCCATCGCCACCATAAAAAAATGTATTGGTATAGCCATGTTGATTGAAAACATGACCAACAGTGTATAAATCTTCGTTATCCGTTCGTCTTACAATGCTACTGCCTGGGGTGGGTGGAATAGCAAGTGTAAGGGCTTCCATTCCCCGCACAGTTCTGGTGCCTGTAGCATACATATTGCTGAAAAATATACTTTGATTAGCCAGGCTGTCCAGGTTGGGTGTTAGATTATCTTTATTACCATAAAGAGATAAGAATTCTGCACTTAAGCTTTCTACGGTAATCATAATTACATTGGGTTTGTATGCCGAATCTGTTCCGGCTATTTTCCGCAGAATGGTATTCCCGCTTTTAAATGATGCATTTGACTGCCTCAACTGGTTTCGGACAATTGAAAGGGCCTGCTTCTTGTTAATCAACTTATAAAACTCATTGTAGTTTAATTCATTATTTTTAAAAGCAGCAAAGAATGAATAAATACCGGCTTTGCTTAGTTCGTTTGCATATCTGTTATTTCCACATTCAGCAGTACTATTTTTAATAAAAACCGAATAAAGCAGTAATAAAGAAAGGAGAACTGAGGAAATGTAAAAGCGTGTCTTCAGACTCGTATTGCTTTCGAAACTGTTTTTAAAAGCCTTCAAACGGAAAAACAAAAACATGACGCCAGCTGAAATTACTATAATAAGGCCGGTTAAAACTGGAAGTGGATAAGACTCATTAATATTATTGATGACTTCATAAGTATAGATTAAATAATCAACGGCAATAAAATTAAACCTGCTTTGAAATTCCTGCCAAAAAGTCAATTCAGCAAAAAAAGAGAAGAATGTTAACACGATGAACATGAATAGAACTATTTTGGTAATAATAATGTTCCATTTCTGTTTATAGATCTTTTCAGGTAAAATAAGCAGATAAAGCGTGTAAAGTGAACTGATCATGATTGCCGTTCCCAGATCGAAAAATAAGCCAACACCATAAAACCGCAGTATATCAGAAAAACTGAAATCTGCATGTTGTGCCGATTCGATAAAAAGTATGGTACGGACAATGAACGAAAATATTAGGAAGTAAAGGATAAAGCCGGTTAGTAAAGCATAGCGGCTTTTGAATATTTTGGTCATTACGATCAGTGATTGAGCTACAAAGTAACCAACCAATTCTGAAGAAATACTGAACTTTGGGACGGTGCTGAGTATAGTGGTACTCTGATAACATAAATGTTTTGTGAATAGGATATTTAACAAACATTCTTTTTACTATATTTAAAGAAAATTATTCCTTAGTTTTTTATGAAGAAAAAGGTTGTGCTTGTTCAGGATAATAAAGATATCCTAGATATTATGGATCAAGTATTGGAAGAGGAAGGCTTTGTAGTGACGTCGTCGTTAACAACAGAACCCATCGAAAAAATTGACGAAATAAATCCTGACGTAGTGATAGTTGACGATCATATTAAAGGAAAGAAAAAGGGATCTGAAGTGATCAAAGAATTGAAGGCTGATCCTGAAACTGAAGATGTGTCAGCAGTTTTAACTTCCACATCAAACAATATTGCGCAACAAGCCGAAGATTGCAATGCCGATGACTTTATTGAGAAGCCATTCGACATTGAACACATGGTTGAAGTAGTTAAGAAAAATGCCTGATTAACGGTTAAGCGTGGGTTCGTAGGTATCAGTGTTCACTGTAGCCTGAAGTTCGTGTAAAATCTGGTACAAGCCGAAGTTTGTGCGGTTAACATAAATAAAATGCTTAACGCCACGTGCCTGCTTAAATTCCGGCATTTTAGAAATTTTCTCTCCATAAACATACAGCTGGTCGAAGAATTCCGGCCTGCTGAAATCAAAAATTTTACTGATGTATGGTTTCGCAAAAAGGCTGATCATTTCCTTGTAAGATTTATAGTAGAATTCGACCTGTTCATCGGTATCATCTGAATGGATCATATCCAGCTTTCTGAAAGCATCGATGGTCTTCTGTTTATCGTTAATTACGTCGGTGGATATCAATGAGAAAAACGGATAATAAAAGTCATTTGGCATTTCTTTAATACAACCAAAATCGATTACGCCAAGGTTCTGATCGGGTGTGATCATAAAATTGCCCGGGTGTGGATCTGCGTGAACAGCCCCTAATTCATGCTGCTGGAAATTATAGAAATCCCATAGTGCCTGACCGATTTTGTTTCTTAACTCCTGTGAAGGATTGGTTTTGAGAAATTCTTTCAGATGCAAACCTTCTAACCAATCCATGGTAATGATTCGTTTGCCCGATAATTCAGGATAATATTTAGGAAATACGACGTGATCGAGGTTTTTACAATCTTCAGAAAACTGAATCGATCTTTTAACCTCTAGTTCATAATCTGTTTCTTCGAGTAAACGTTCTTCTACTTCTTTAATATAAATATTAAGCTCTCTTTCAGACATGCCCAGCAAACGGAATGCAAAAGGTTTTACCAATTTAAGGTCTGAGGAAATACTATCCCCAACGCCAGGATATTGAATTTTTATGGCCAGTTTTTGGCCGTTAAGAGAGGCCTGGTGTACCTGGCCAATAGAAGCAGCATTGCTTGATACCAGATTAAAAGTATCAAAAATCTGATCCGGAGTTTTACCGAAGTTTTTTGTGAATGTTCTTACAATAAGCGGTCCGGATAGGGGGGGAGCATTGTATTGCGATTGCGTAAATTTATCAACATAAGATTTCGGCAGGATATTTTTATCCATACTTAGCATTTGCGCAATTTTTAAAGCACTTCCCTTCAACTCGCTTAGCGATTTATAGATATCGGTAGCGTTATCCTCATTAAGTTGTGCGCGATCCATTTCTGGATTGAACAGCTTTTTTGAATAGTGTTTGATATAATTACCTCCGATTTGAAAACCGGTTTTAACAAATTTTGCCGAACGTTCTACTTTCGTGGTTGGAATACTCTCTTGTGCCTTCATCTAAAATTACAGTCCCATCTTTTCTTTAAACTTTCCATTGCGTGATAAAAATTTTCCATAGTCGATCAGGTTATCGATTGGAGAATGTTGAAAAAGATCAAAAGTTACATTAATTCCTTTTTCAATGGCTTCATCACTTTTTTCAAAACCATCACTATCATCATTTATCCAGAAATTGACAATAAAAGCAAACTGAATCCAAAGCGCATCTTTGTAACGTTTGCTTAGAAAGCGACGCTCTGCAAGCTCTCCATTATCTAAACCTTCATCTATAATCTCCTGCGCAAAATTTTCAAAAATCGGCTTAACACCTGCAAGGACATCCGGAGTGGAGAATTTGCCTTTAAAATTTTTAAGGCTATATATCACAAAACTTCTTTCGCGCTTCAGGTTTTCCAGGTAACTGTAAAAAAATGAAAGGATCTTTTCTCTTGACGTATATTGCTGCCAAACCTCCTGCTCTTTAATTTTACTGATGGTTTCGAAAGTCAACTCAAACCAAACCGTTTTCTCGATACTTTCAAAAGAGGAGTAAAACTGATAAAAATCAGCTTCGGTTATTTTAAGCTTTTTAGCAAATGAATAAATCGATTTCGGTTTTTCATTGTTTGTTAAAACATAATCAATATATCCGTTTCTAATTTGTTGAGCGGTTGCCATAGTTACTTTTTTACAATGATAACGCTTTAGTGAATACCTTGTTTTATCAGGTAGGTATTTGTTAATCATGTAATTGTAATAATCATTTTCAAAATAAATGAAAGTTTGCTTTTGAGCTAATAAAATTAGTTAGTAATGATGCAATGTTGATATCTTAATTTCTTTTAAGCTAAATATATTAGTAATTTCGGCTTATAATTTATTTAATAACAAAGGGAAAATATGATACAGATAAATGATTTTTTATATGGTAAAATGGATTTCCCGCAGGTGTTTGAAGATCTTTTAAATACAGACGCTTTGAAGCGATTGGGAGGTGTTCATCAAAGTGGTGCAATTTTTCTGGTTAACCCTGATATCTGCCACTCACGCTTAGAGCATGCAATTGGAGTTACCATGCTGATCAAAAAACTTGGTGGATCGGAACTGGAACAAATTGCAGGCTTGCTACATGATATTTCACATACTGCATTTTCCCACGTAGGTGATTATGTTTTCGATCATGTTGAAGAGGATTATCACGAGCAGGTTTTTGCTGAAATTATCTATCGATCCGAAATTCCTGACGTGTTACTGAAATATGGTTATGATGTTAAAGAAATCATATACGGAACATTTGATATCCTGGAACAACCAATGCCTTTTTTATGTGCCGACCGATTAGATTATACTTTACGTGACAGTATACACGGCGGGATTATTTCACGTCAAAGTGCCCGCAACTTCCTATTATCGGTTGTGATGAATAATGGCAGAATGGCCGTTAACGATGATCAGCAGGTGGCCTGGATTAATGAGGTATTTGAAAAACTGAATAATGAGGTATTTAAACTTCCGTTACACCTGTATGCAAACGGGAAGATGGCCGAACTGATAAAAAGGTTTCTGCATAAAGGGCTCCTTAAGGAAAGCGATATGTTTAAAACGGATACGCTGTTGTTAAATAAAATCAGAACGAACTATGAAGGATACGAAGCAATCAAGGCGATTAAGCAACTCAGGGGGTTATCTGAATACATTCGGCATGGTTTATTGCCAAAGATCAAAAACCGAACTTTAAAGGCAATGCTGGTTTAATAAAGCAGCAATCACCTATTGGATTTTTCGTTTCCAGATCAAGCTTTTTTTGAAATGTTTGCTTTTAAAAAAACATTGTCCGGGCTTTTATCGTATATTGTATTAAAACATATATATGTCGGCTATAGAGATCATTTTAATTGGGGTTGTTATATTGTTAATTTTTGGTGGTAAAAAACTTCCTGAATTAATGCGTGGGATTGGAAAAAGTGTTAAGGAGTTTAAAGACGCAAAGGAGGAACCTTTGAAAAAATAACACCTACACATTATTATCGGCCGGGTTCAAAACTTTCTAGGCACAGAGTTGTTCTAAATCAAAGTTTAAGCTCATGGAAAACCACGGTAAAGATCTTTCGAAATCAAATGTGAATACACAGAATCAGGACGAAGCCTCTAAAGGCTTGAACGACTGGAATGATCGTTTGGATGAAAATCTGGAGCCTAAGTCGCATAATGATGAGATAGCTGACGAAAATGCGAAAGATTTTTCCGACCAATTCGGTAGTGGCGATCAGTCTGATCAGGACTAACAAAATCTATATTTTATATAAGCTTCTTATCTATACGTTGAATTAGGCTATCTGTTGACTGAAGCCCATTCTTACACCTTTCTCTCCAGATGAATTGATCATGATCGTTTTAATGATCTTCAATTTATCCGTTAGCACAATATAAAAAGTGTTAAATTTCCATTATTGTCTTTTTTGTTCTATTCTTTAAATGGTATATTGCATATCTATTTTGAATAAAATGTCTTTCATAAGCCGAATAAACTAATAAAATAATGTGTAAGCTTTGGCTATTGGTTGGTGTGTTTCTATTATTTCTGTTGCCAGCTACTATTTTCGGGCAAGCGACCTCCAATAAGGGAAAAGATTTTTATTTGCCATATTCAGCACACGTGGATGGTAAAACCTCGAGGATGAACCTGATTTTATCTGCAGATTACAAAACAAATTATAAGATATCTGTTGGGAATACAGTAGTTGCTTCGGGAACGATAAATGCAAACAGCTCAGCTCCGATTGTTATTGATCCTAATTCAATTAATGTTTACATCGAGAGTTCTGAGGTTGTGGAATCGAATATGGCTGTTCATGTTGAGACTGATATGCAGATATCTTTGTATTGCATTATCTATAACAATAACAGGACTGGTGGAACAATGGTGATTCCAACCACAACCTTAGGCAAAGAATATTATGTTTTTTCTCATGAAAACCTTGGAAATAAAGGGGCAAACATTTATTCTGAGTTCAGTATTTTAGGGACTGTTGATAATACCCTTATTAATATTGTTCCAAAACAGACTTCCAGAACTGGGGGCCATACTGCAGGTGTACCTTTTTCTATAACGTTAAATAAAGGGCAAATTTACCAATATCAGGCTGTTGATGACCTCTCGGGAACTTATATCAGCTCTGACGGTGATTGCAAACCCATTGCTGTTTTTTCCGGAAATAGTTGGGTTGCGTTTTGTGAGTCTGGTAACTCGAGAACTCCATCAGGTGGGGATAATTTATATCAACAATTGTTCCCTGTATCTGCCTGGGGAAAAAACTTTGTGACCTCCCCATTTTTTAACACACTACACGGAAATACTGATGCGTTTAGAATAATTGTTGCTGAGGATAATACTAATGTAACTGTAAATGGGAGTACTACATCTGCAAATGGAACTACTTTAACAAACCCGTATAAAAAAGGTTCAATCATCAATTTTTATTCTACGGGCCCAAATGTAATATCCAGTGATCGTTCAATTGCGCTGGCTCATTACCAGACTTCCCAGACCTGTAATCCAAGCAATACAGGGGCAAATGCAGATGCACCTTTTCCTGGTGATCCGGAAATAACGGTATTAAACCCAGTTGAGCAAACGCTTAATGATATTACTGTTTTCTCTGACATAAAGAGCTTTTTGGGTACAAAAACCAACATCAACAAATACTTTATTAACGTGGTGATCAAAACTGCGGAAGTTGCATCGTTTAAATTAGATGGTACTGCTTACTCATCATCGTTTGTTCCGATTGCCAATTCCGATTATAGTTATGCTGTAATTGATGTAACAGGCCTACAAGCTCAGCATAGACTGACTGCGAGTGGCGGGTTTTCAGCCATTGCCTATGGATATGGTGTTGTTGAGTCTTATGCATATCTTGCAGGTGCAAACGTTCAGAGTTATACTTTTCAGGCAACTGATCTTGCAGAGAATACCATAACATCGGGATGCGCAGGAGATGGATTTAAAGTTAAGATTAATCTTACTGGTGAGGCTACTGAACTGATTTGGAATTTAGATGGGGCGAACACAATAAAGCAAACTAATCCGGTTGCCATTCCTACTACCAAAGACGGCCTTCAGTTTTACACTTACAATTTTCCTGATGAGATAGACATAAACAAAGCAGGTGAATATAATTTTAGCGTACAGGTTACCTACAAGAACGCTAACAATTGTGGTAACATGGAAACCATTAGTAGCGGGTTTATTATTTATGAAAAGCCTGATGCCACTTTTAATGTTTCCGAACGGGTATGCTTAGGGAATTCTGTAACACCAGTAATCGTAAACGGCAGTACCAACGCTCCCGTAACTAAATGGAAGTGGCAGTTTGATGACGAAGTGATTGAAACAGAAAGTCCTGTATACACATTTAAAACAACTGGATCGCATATCATTAAATTATCTGTATCCAACTCGGGGGGATGCTGGTCAGATGTGATAGAAAAGAAAGTGGAAGTTTACCCGGTATCTCAAAGCAAGTTTGATGCACCTGCTATAGGCTGTGTGAATGCGCCGGTTACCTTTACTGATCAATCTACCGTTGATAATTCTGTTAACACATCTTCAATTTCTTTCTGGAAATGGGATTTCAACGATGGTACAAATCCTGAAACTAGAACCGACAGTAAGCCATTCACGCATGTTTTTTCCAAAATAGGTGCATACACTGTAAAGCTTTATACCACCAGCAGTGCAGGTTGCAGTGGCACAACATATGAAAAAAGGATTGACATTACGGCAATTCCAACGGCCGACTTCACTTTGCCCGATGTATGTTCGAGTGATTGCTTAACCACATTTGTAAATATATCGGTAGATGCTTCCGATGGGGCAGGAACCTTTACTTATAAATGGGACTTCGGCGACCCGGCGAGTGGAGCAAATACGTCAACCGAAAGAGATGGTAAACATCAGTATGTAAATCCAGGTCCTTATGAGGTTAAACTCACCATCATTAACTCCAATGGATGTGAAAATACCAGTACTAAATCTTTTATCGTTAACGGACGTGTAGATAAAGCTGAATTTATGGTGCTAAATATTGATAATTTATGCAGCAACAATGATGTCGTGCTCAGGAGCGGTTTTACGGCGCTGGTAGGCAAAGTTGTAAAACTCGAAATTTATAAAGATTACACCGCAACAGGAGTCAACACGATTACCAAAACGGTGATGTATCCTAATCAAACCGATGAAATTCATTTAACCTATGATGCTTTCGGAGGAAATCAGGTTCAGAAACATACCATCAGGATTGTGGGTTATACCGGTGACAATTCTGTTTGTACAAAAGAGGCGATTCAGGAAATCACTTTAAAGCCTGTGCCCCGGATTTTATTCAACGATATGGCTTCAGTTTGTGAAAATGATGGCAGTGTGATGTTTACTTATGCCAACGAAACTTCAGGAATCATTGGGAAGGGCATTTATACGAGCGATGGCAAAGGCATGGCCGAAGATGGTCTCTATAATCCGAAAGTTGCCGGTCCAGGAAGTCATATGATTACCTATACCTTTAAGGCTGATAATGGTTGCGAAAATGCAGTGACAAAAACAGTAGAAGTTTATGAGTCGCCTGTAACTGATGCAGGCGAAAGCATTTACATTTTGGCAGGTGGTCAACTTCCCCTTCCTGCCACAGCCGAAGGCAAAAACTTAACCTACAGCTGGTCGCCGGCGCTGGGGCTTAACCGTACAGATGTACTAAACCCGGTAGCGGCACCGGAAAAAGATACCGAATATACCCTCACTGTAACTACCCAGCCCGATGGTTGTATGGCAACTTCATCGGTTATGGTTAAAGTATTGCAAAGTATAAATCCGCCTAATGCATTTACGCCCAACGGGGATGGGGTAAATGATGTATGGTTAATTAAATATTTAGAATCATATCCACTTGCTACTGTTGAGATCTTCAATCGTAACGGGAACAAGGTGTTTTCCAGTAATGGATATCAGACTCCATTCGACGGAAATTATCAGAATGAACCATTGCCCGTAGGTGTATATTATTACATTATTAATCCGCGCAACGGCCGGAAAACAGTGACAGGACCATTAACAATTATCAGATAGAATTTTGAAAAAGCTCATTTTTATTTTAGCAGTTTTTCTTACACTTCAGGGGTTTTCGCAGCAGAAACCACAGTATACCCAGTATATATTTAATCAATATCTGCTCAATCCTGCTTTATCGGGAATTGAAAATTATATGGATTTCAAGGCGGGGTACAGGAAACAATGGGCAGGGATTAACGACGCGCCGCAAACATCGTTTGTGTCAGCACATTGGGCACTAGGAGATAACCAGCTTTGGAGTAATGCACTGACTTCTTTTCCGGAGCAAACAGGTAACCCAATGGACCGCAATTATACGCAAAACTATACGTCATCTCCATCTCACCACGGTATGGGTGTAACGGCAGTATTGGATAAAACAGGGCCAATAAAGCGGGTGGATGCAAATGTGACTTATGCCTACCATTTACAGCTTAACAATAACTTTAATTTATCTGCAGGCGTTGCCGCCGGTGTTTCCAGTATTTCGCTTGATGTAAATGCTTTAACATTTGACACGCCGTATGATCCGGCACTGAACAGAGCGTTGATCAACCAGGTTAAACCTGACCTGAGTATCGGGTTATGGTTATATGGCTCACGATTATTTGGAGGTTTATCTGTTCAGCAGATTTTACCACAAACATTAAGTTTTACCGGAGATGAATCATACAATGTGGGTAAAGAGGTTCCGCATTATTTTGCTACTGCAGGATACAAGTTTTTCTTTGATGATGAAATCGCAGCCATTCCTTCAGTAATGATCAAATACGTGGAGCCAAGTCCGGTTTCATTTGATTTAAATATGAAAATTGCTTTTAGAGATCGTTTCTGGCTGGGCGGAAGTTACCGGAAAGATGATTCCTTTGCTGCAATGGCTGGTTTTAACATAGGCAAAATGGTTAATCTGACTTACTCGTACGATTTTACAACTTCAGATTTGAATCAGGTGAGCAATGGCAGTCATGAAATTGTGCTTGGACTGATGTTGAACAATATTTACAAGGTCCCATCATACATTAAAATCTGGTAAGGCTTTTTGAACTCCTAACTTTAGGTTGTAACCCCAGTACACAAATGGCTTACAACTAACACAGCATGTAGAACAGCTCTATAATTCCTTTCTGAGGCGGGCAACGGGGATATTCATTTGCTCACGATACTTTGCAACCGTTCTGCGGGCGATGTTATAACCCCTGTCTTTCAGGATTTCAGTTAACTTTTCATCGGCAAGCGGTTTGCGTTTGTCCTCATTACCAATACAATCTTCAAGAATTTTTTTAACTTCTTTGTTGGAAACTTCTTCACCATTTTCGGTTTGAATGGCTTCAGAAAAAAAGGATTTAAGCAAAAAGGTGCCGAATTCCGTTTGAACGTACTTTGAATTGGCTACCCTGGATACTGTAGAAATATCCATATCGATTTTATCAGCAATATCTTTCAAAATCATAGGGCGCATTTTACGCTCATCTGCCGTTAAAAAATATTCATACTGATAATGCATGATGGCATTCATGGTTTTAAGCAAGGTCTGCTGTCTTTGCTTAATGGCATCTATGAACCACTTTGCTGAGTCAAGTTTTTGCTTTACAAACTGAACGGCTTCTTTGAGCTTTTTATCTTTTGAGGCAGCCTTATCATAATGCTCGAACATTTCCTGGTAGGAGCGGCTTACTTTAAGCTCGGGTGCATTTTTTGAATTGAGAGTCAGAATTAAAATGCCGTCATTGTTGCTGATGTGAAAATCCGGGATGATCTGCATTTGCTTTGTTGTAACCTGGTTCGCATCACCCGGTTTAGGATTCAAACGCAAAATTTCATTCACTACTTCTTTCAGCTCCTCGCTGTCAAGGCCGAGACTCTTTTCTAATTTATCGTAATGCTTACGTGTAAATTCATCCAGGTAGTTCTCCACAACATTCATTGCTTTAACGATGATCGGGTTGCTGGCGTCTTTCCTTTTAAGCTGGATAAGCAGGCATTCTTTTAAATCCCTGGCACCAATTCCCGGAGGGTCGAAGCTTTGAATCAGTTTCAGCATTTCCAGTACATCTTCTTCTTCCACCATTACATTCTGTGAAAATGCCAGGTCATCGATCATTGAGCTTAGGGGGCGGCGCAAGTAGCCATCATCATCTAAACTGCCTATAATCTGTTTGCCGATTATGAAATCCTGATCAGATAAGGGTACTAGGTCCAGTTGCTCCTGCAGACTTTCAAAAAAAGTACTTTCTATCGCTATAGGTGTTTCTTTTTTTTCTTCATCATCATCGCCGTTATTGTAATTGGTGCTATAGTCGTTAGCGCTATCATCTTGCAGATAGTCATCAACATTAAACTCATCCATACCACTTTCCTCAGATGAGCTTTCGTAATTATCCGGGGTATCGTTCAAATCATCATACTCACCTTTCGGCTCATCCTGTGTCATTAAACTTGGATCTTCGAGTGCTGGATTTTCTTCCAGTTCTTCTTTAACACGCGTATCTAAAGCAACTGTTGGCACCTGCAACAACTTAATAAACTGAATTTGTTGTGGTGATAACTTTTGTAATAATTTTTGTTGTAAATGTTGCTTTAGCATAAGTAGTAATAGAATTGGAGCAAAAATAAACAAATCATTTCAGATATTTGGGGAATTAATCAAATGCTTTTGTTATGTTTGGTTTTAAAATCATCCCTTAAACATATGCATGGGCATTATGTTTGCTAATTTGAAAATAAATATATTAAAATTTAATTTATGGGATTTGTAAAAGAATTTAAAGAGTTTGCCATTAAAGGCAATGTAGTAGATCTTGCTGTCGGTGTTATCATTGGTGGTGCTTTTGGAAAAATTGTGCAGTCATTGGTAAATGATTTGATAATGCCTCCAATAAGTTTGTTGATAGGAGATAAGGGATTTACTAATTTTTATTTTCCATTAAATGATAAGGTTAAAGCTGCGTTTGAAGCAAATCCTGATCTTTCACTCGAAGAAGCGAAAAAACTGGGCCCTGTTTTCGCCTGGGGTAATTTCGTAACTGAAATCATTAATTTTTTGATTTTGGCATTTATTATTTTCCTCATGGTTAAGGCTATTAATGCTTTGAAACGTAAGGAAGAAGCCACGCCAGCTGCACCTCCGGCACCAACCAAAGAAGAGGTATTGCTTACAGAAATAAGAGATTTGCTAAAAGCAAAAGCATAAATTGGAAATCCGCCTGAGAGGCGGATTTTTTATTTGGTATCAACTTAATAGCTTCTTTTAACTTTCGGATCGGTAATGATCAAATAATCTGCCAGGTTGCTAAACTTACTCCAGTCCGGATTCTCAAAACTATCATCGGAAAAAGCTGAGATGTTCAGGATTCTGGCTTTAGGTGCATAACGCATTAACTGAACAAAGGTTCCTAACTTTTCATCGCTGTGAAAGCGACCGTTTATCTGAAATATTTTAAACGCTTTGTTGTTTTTCATGAACCTGCTGATTGACCAGGCCATGGTCGCATCCCAGAAGTTCTGAGTCTGATATACTTTCATCGACCCCATGCTATGTCCGCCCAGTAAATCATTAAATTTTTGATAATATCTGCCGGATGCTGTATCAATAGGGATTGGCGGTAAAAAGACGAGGGATGACTTTGGAAACGATTGCAAAATAACTAATCCACCTTTTGTTACCGCGTTACTATATCTGGCAGCAGCATTAGCCGCGATAACTGGTAATTTCCCCAATTTGGCATACTCGATTAGTGGTTTGTAATCTTTATAGTTTGACCATGCTCTGCTGTCTTTAACAAAGTTCTTTTCAGAAATGGCGTCAGCAAGATACTCGTCAACTACTGGCTGAACATCTGTGTGGAACATTTCCATGCTTAAAGCTACCTGTTTCTGGTATTTTTCGTTTAATAATCTGAATATTTCCAATTCCAGGAAATGTCCGATTGAGTCATTGTGCTCTTCGCCAAAAAATAGTACATCTGCTTTACTCATATCGGATATAATCTCGCCCAATGAAATTACCCTGTGCTTTTTAACGTCGTAGACTTTAAATCTCGTATGGATATCCTGGGCAAAACATAAAGAGGAAAGGCTTAATCCTACTACTATTAACCAATATTTCATAGTCTCAAAATACGCAAATATTTTTCACCGATGAAATGCAGCCGCTCACCGCCATTCTTCGAATCTTTAAAGCCAATCCATGGTCATTTTGATCTCTTATAAATACTTTTGATTATTAAATATTATAACACATGGAAAATCTAAATATAAACGGACAACATTCGGCTAAAAGTTCTGGACGGATTTTAAGTGGTTTGGTTATTGTGATTATCGGGCTTGCCTTCCTGCTCGATAACATGGGACTGGATATCCCCAACTGGGTATTCAGTTTCTGGACATTCTTAATTGCATTAGGTTTGTTTTTAGGCGTTAAGCGCCATTTTAAAGGAATTGGCTGGCTGATATTAATCTTAATTGGATCATATAATACCATCGACAATATGGGCTTTGATATTGATGTATCAAAATATGCATTAGGATTTGGATTGGTGATTATCGGCGGGTTTTTAATCATCAGGCCAAAAGATTCGCTGAGGAGTAAGAAAACTTTTAAAGAGAACCTGAAATCAGACTTCGGCTTCAAGCAAGGCGCTGAAGCGGGCTATAATGAAGCAAATCAGCAACCAACAGGGCATGATTTCATCGACGTAACTGCGGTTTTCGGTGGTTCAAACCAAACAGTTTATTCCAAAGATTTCAAAGGAGGAGACATCTCAGCCGTTTTTGGCGGGGCCGACATCATTATGACGCAAGCTGATTTTAATGAAAGGGCGTCCCTTGATGTGACTGCAGTTTTTGGTGGCATCAAGCTGATTGTTCCTCCAACCTGGGCAATAAAATCGAATGTGACCGCAATTTTTGGAAGTGTAGAAGATAAGCGCGGGCACATGCTTCCGATAGATCAGATGCAAAAAACATTGTATCTTGATGGTACAGTTCTGTTCGGTGGAATTGAAATTAAAAGTTTTTAAAGTATTTGAACAAAATGCCAGGCAGAACTCGTTCTGCCTGGTTTAGTAAACGAACTACCATTAACTAAACACGCTTTGACAACTAGACCTCTTTCCGTAACCCGAATACAAAAAACAGCCCTTACCATAGCCATTGCATGGTTTGTGTTGTGCACTGTCGGGTTGCATTATGTAGTTAACTTTTCATGGTTAATTTCTTTTGCCGACAGTTTTGTAAGTAACTTTTTGCTGGTGATGGCCTGCATTGCAATAAGCAATATGCTTGGATATTATCAGCCCAAAAACGAACGTATTTTGTATGTACTGATTATTACTTTGGCATTAACTTTCGTCATTATATACGCTGCCAAGTACACCATATTATATGTGTTTTCTGATTTTAAGGAATACCTCGATTTCTATAATTTTTCATTTGCATTTCGGGGATTAATATCTTTTATGTGTTTAGGTTGGTGCGCATTGGCCAATATCCTCTGGTACAGACTTGAAGAACAGTCCGAAACGCATGAAAGATTATCGGCCGCCAAAACCCTGGCGAAGGAAGCAGAATTAAATAAGCTCCGTCATCAGCTTCAGCCGCACTTTTTGTTCAATAGCTTAAACTCTGTCTTTGCGCTTACGATGGTAAATCCTAAAGAGGCCGGAGTCATGATTACCAAGCTGGCTTCATTTCTTCGCGGAACCCTGAAACGCGATGACGAATTATGGGTATCTGTTGAGGAAGAAATGGAATATATTCAGCTTTACCTCGATATAGAAAAGGTACGGTTCAGTCACCGGTTAAATATAGAGGTAAACGTAGCAGAAGACACACTTAACTTGTGCTTGCCGGGAACTTTGCTTCAGCCAATTGTCGAGAATGCGATTAAATTTGGATTGTATAATACATCTGCAGGGATTACGATTAAAGTTGATGTTACTGTAGATCGTAATATTCTCGAGTTGCGTGTTCAGAATCCATTTGATCCTGAAATGAAAGCTGCAGGCGGTACCGGATTTGGATTGAGCGCTATCAAAAGAAGATTATATTTGCTGTTTGCCAATCCTCATTTATTGCAAACGGAAATTGAGGCAAATAATTTATATATTACCACCCTAAAAATCCCGCAGAAAGATGATCAAAACGATTCTAATTGATGATGAACCTTTAGCCAGAGATATTGTTAAGTTTTATCTTACGGATCATCCTGAAATTGAAGTTGTTGCCGAATGTTGCGATGGGTTTGAAGGATTAAAAGCAATTTCAGCCCATAAACCAGATCTAATTTTTTTGGATATTCAGATGCCAAAAATAAGTGGGTTCGAAATGCTGGAACTTGTAGAAGATAAGCCTGCTGTAATTTTTACAACTGCTTTTGATGAATATGCAATAAAGGCCTTTGAAGTTAATGCGGTTGATTACTTGTTAAAACCAATTGACAAAGGCCGTTTCGATGCGGCGATGAAAAAATTACCATCGCGACTCAACCAGACGGAAAGTACGGAGGCAGTTTTAGATGCAGCAGCATTGAGCCCTGCACAAAACAATAGGGTAGTGGTAAAAAAGGATGGCGTAATCAAAATTATTCCAACAGGAGATATTAACTACCTCGAAGCTGATGATGACTACGTAAAGCTGAGTACAACTGATGGCACATTTTTTAAAAATAAGACCATGAGTTATTTTGAGCAGACTTTAGATCCAAGTCAGTTTATTCGTATCCACCGTTCTTATATCATCAATTTAGCCCAGGTTACCAAAATCGAACTTAAAGAAAAGGATAGTTACGTGGTGCTGCTCAAATCTGATATCTGGTTGCCTGTGAGTAAAACGGGTTATGTAAAATTGAAAGCTGCCTTAGGGTTGTAAGATCGCTTTAGGTGACTTCATAGCCATTGGAGATTCGTTTTATTCAGTTTTTCTTGATCGGAGATAGAAAGGTCAGGCTTTTAAAAAGAATTGCTACATTTGGTTTTAATTAAAAAATAAAATTAATCAGACTTGCAATTGTAGAGAAATCGCTTTATATTTGCACCTCTTAATTTTGAAATTATAATAAGATAATATACAGTCATGAAAAGAACATACCAACCTTCGCAAAGAAAGAGAAGAAACAAACACGGCTTCCGCGAAAGAATGGCAACAGCTAACGGCAGACGAGTATTAGCATCACGTCGTGCTAAAGGAAGAAAAAGATTAACAGTTTCTGACGAACGCAAGCATAAAGCATAATTTTTGATTGCTTTTCCGGACTTCCGGAATCTGCAGATCAAATCTGCAATTATCAATCAAGAATATATGTACACATTCAATAAAGAAGAACGGTTATGCAGCAGAAAACATTTAGATCTGCTGTTTAAGAACGGTTCTTCTTTTTTATTATACCCCTTTCGTATTTCCTATCTTTTTATCGAATCGCCTGCTGAGGTTAAAGCTCAGGTGGTGATTAACGTTCCTAAAAAAAGATATAAGCGGGCAGTAGATCGTAATTTACTTAAACGCCGCATCCGCGAGGCCTATCGCCTTAATAAGCAGGAAGAATTCTACAATCAGCTGCCTTCAGATAAAGGTTTGTTACTCTTTTCCATTCAATTTGTAGGCAAAAGCAAATACGAGTTTGCTTTTATGCAAAAGAAACTAATCGCTACGTTTAAACGTTTTAAAACACTCATTCGTCCTGATGAGCATCATCAATAAAGTATTTGGCTGGATATTTCTAGGCTTGATAAAAGTTTATCAATATGCCATTTCACCTTTACTTGGAGCTAACTGCCGGTTCACGCCAACCTGTTCGCAATACGGCATAGAAGCTATCCGGAAGTATGGTCCGTTTAAAGGCGGATGGATGGCGTTGAAACGCATAGGCCGCTGTCATCCCTGGGGTAAACACGGGCACGATCCTGTACCCTGATTTTAATCGTAAGTTCCCATAATACCCGCTCAGCTTTTAACCTTCCTCCTTTTACCTTATATTTGCCGCATGGCTAAAATACTTTTAATAGAAACAGCTACGCAGGTTTGTTCTGTTGCTTTATCAATTAATGGGAAAATAGTTTCTGTTAAAGAGGAAAGCGGACAAAATTTACACGCAAGTAACCTCACTTTATTTATTGAAGAGGTTATGCAATCGGCAGCTTTAACTTATCCTGACCTGGATGCCGTTGCAGTAAGCAAGGGGCCAGGGTCGTACACAGGATTGAGAATTGGTGTTTCTACAGCAAAAGGATTATGCTATGCCTTGGAGAAGCCCTTGATTGGTATTGAAACACTGCGGATGATGGCAGCAGGATTTATGACCGAAAATCTGGACTATTCTGGCCTGATTTGTCCGATGATTGATGCCCGGCGAATGGAGGTATATACCAGTATTTACAACGCCAGCCTGGATGTTCTGGAACCTACGTCGGCCAAAATCATAGACGAAACCAGCTTCAGCGATACACTATCTCAGCATCAGGTTACGTTTATCGGTGATGGAGCTGCGAAGTGTGCAGCAACACTGGTTTCTGCAAATGCGGAATTCAATGGCGGTAATTTTAACTCCTCCAAATATATGTGTGCTTTGGCAGACAAAGCCTACCAAAGCGGGAGTTTTGAGGATGTGGCGTACTTTGAGCCTTTTTATTTAAAAGACTTTGTCGTAACCCAGTCTAAAAGTAAAGTCTGATTACTTTCTTTTAAAAATTCCAAAAAGATTTCTGAAGAAGCTTCCCTCGTTTTTATCATTGATACCTGGCATGATATCGCTGAACTGAGGATGGTTAACAGTATTGCCAAATTTAATGCCTACACCCATATAAAAAGAGGCTCCATTCGGACCAGAACCAACAGTAGCATCGCTTTTAATAGTGCCAATGGTTTGAAAACTTGTTGCTACAAGATTGTCGGTACCTAAAAAGAGCTCAAAATTTGGGGTCTGGTATTTGGCTTGTAAACCAACCATAAAAATATCGTTCAGGTTGTATAATGGCGTAATGCTACCCGAGAAATTATTGGTGATGAATTCGTTTACAAATGCAATGTCACCACCTTTATAAAACAGGTTTTTTGATGCTACAAAAGCTGGCTTATAGAACCCATACCTTCTTGATGCATACACATCGAGTTTGGCATTTGTAGGTGCAAGGAATTTCTGTGGAGTCTGATTCAGCAAAAATAAATCGGTAATCTGCTGATCGGTATCTGCAAATTCAAGATCGTTTATCGGTTTGAACTGGTTTATTGTAGTACGCTGCGTATTGCTTCTCCACCAGATAAATCCCAGGTCTTTAATATTGGCCATTAAAAACAAACCTTTTTTAGTTGTATAATTTGTACCGAAGGAAAGTGATACCCCCGGGTTTTTGAACGTTGGGAAAAATGTCTTTTTCTCTATTTCTTTGGTGTCACTGAAATTCGCTGAGTATGTTCCGGCTAAACCAATCAGTAATGATTCTGACTCTGGATCTACATAAAGGTAAGAATCGGTCACGTCTAATTTGTTGTATAAAATACCACTCAACAAACTTGCTTTAACGCCAAAAGCGAGTCTTTTATTCCAGTTTTCACGATAGGTAATACTGAACTGATGGTAGGTTTGCTCATATCCTTTTGAGTTAAAAATATCATTATACTCCTGCCCCTCGTTAAACCGTTTATATGAATCAAATATTGCCAGACTTTCATTGGTGTAATCTATCTGCGCATCTGATCTGATTTGCCATGACAAACCCAGTTCTTTCTGGTATTTATATGATTTAAATAACCGGAACGCAGCTACATAAATATTGCTGTTTTGATAAAAATGGTTGTATTCGCCGGTGCCAAGCGGTAGCGATCGGGTATCATAAATACCTTCTTGAGTAAGTCTCCTCAATGCATACTTGGACGTTCCTTTATTAAGTGAATTTGTGCCGAAATAGGGTAGGAAAAAATTAGAGGAGAATTTTCTTGAAGAGTCTAAAGTAAAAGATTTTTGTGAAGGGTTTTCGAAAGCATCAAACATAGTTCTGCTGCCAAAAAGCGCATATTGTTGTGCATTTGTATACTGGAAGCCGGCCAAAGCCAGCAACATAAATAAAAGTTTCTTCATGTAAATTAGTTTTCTGGCTTGTTTTCTTATTAACGGTTGCTTAACGAATCTGGTATTGGTGGTTTTAAATATTTGTTTAATAGCAGGTTAGTTATGAATTTGTTCTTATCTGCACTCATTTGATAACAAAAAGTATCAAAGCTTTTTAAGCCACTATCGGCTCTTAAATGACGGTAGAACGGTAGGTTAATGTTAGCTCTGAATAGGTCTGCTGCATTTTTAGTGCTGATATAGTAAAAAACATTTGAAGTGCTTGTAATCTGATTCATGGCATCAAGATAGGCTGGCGTTTGAATCAGTAAGCGGTTGTTCTTATAATTATTTAAAAGCACCTGCACAGTGCTTGCATTGTTTGCGACAATTAAATAATTATCAATAATGGTGTAATAGGGTCTGCCAAACTTTTTAAACGGATCTCCAAAATAACTGAATAATATATCCGGCGCTTTAAATAGCTTCACATCCTCGTTATAGTCAGCGCTGGCATCCAGTAACAATTGTTTAACCTTTTCACCATTGGTCAGAGCAATGGCGCCGAGTTTTTCGGTTGTGTTCAGCTGAAAAAGTATAAACTGGTTTTTAGTGTAAGCAGGGAAAACAGTATTCAGGTCAATCCGGTATTCATTTCTGATTTTTTGTATAGTTGCCTGTACTTTCTTATTTTCTTGATTTTTAGATTGAAGGCTGATGAGTTTTTTTAACCAGTTCTGATAGTTATCAAAAGAAAACAGTGTAAAATTAGCCGTATTTTCTGGTAGAATATTCTGAATGCTCGTGGCTTGGGCAGGCATATTTTCAAACAAAGTGAAGTAGTTGTTACGGTCATCAATCTGGGTGCTCCCATTAAAAAGAATCTTTTCCTTACTGAAATTGTAATTTAATGACGCAAAGCTGTTCTGTCGGTTGAATACGGACAATTCTCCATTGATATTTCCTGCGATTATGTTTGTAAGTAGGAGGGGAGCTTTATTGAAATTAATATAAAGTGTTAGCAGAGTGTTCGTGCTGATTTGACTATTTGCTTTAATGTAGGCTGTGAAGGGATTTTCAATGAGTCTTACTGCTGCATCTTTTACCAGGTTTATTGATGTGGATAAAGTAATCACCTTTCCATGAATTCCAAGGAATACATTTAAACTTTCATTTAATTTGAGTACATAAAGATTTTTCTCCTTTTCTGTTATCGTGCGGCGAATCTTCAGATAACTGTAGAGTTTTTCGATTTTAAAATCCGGTTTAATCTGTGCAGTCAATAAATAGTTTAGTGTTTTATTCGAATCAGGTAAAATACTGATATATATTGGTTGATCCTGAATAAAACTGTTTAATGTAACATCATGCACTATACTTTCTTTGAGTGTATTTAAATACATGGTTTTTTCATTGCCAAGTACTTGCTGCAGGATGTGTTGACTCCCTATGATTTCGTAGAAACTTTTATCGTTTTTGAATGAAAATACCATCGCCGCATTATTGGTAGCCGATTGTAAAGCAAGGTCTTTGGCGTTGTTTTCATTGTTTAATTTAGAAAAATAGTAATACGCCATAAAGGCAATTCCTAAAAATAAAGCGGTTACTAAAATGATGATCTTTTTCATTTGCTATGCAACAAATTTAATTTATTACATTGATTAGTGAGAAGTTCTTTGCCAATTTATTAATTTAGCGTTTGCCTTGGACGCAAACAGATATGAATAAACGAATAATACTTACTGCTTCTTTTTTTGGATTTGTGGCTGTTTTACTGGGTGCTTTCGGAGCACATGGTTTAAAAGCCCTGATTGATGGCCCTTCGCTTGAAATCTGGCAAAAAGGAGTTGATTATCAGTTTTACCATACCTTTGCGCTATTATACCTCTCTACCTTTGCACGTTACCGTAATAAGCTGATTAATATTGCTTATTTCTGTTTTACATTCGGGGTTATTTTGTTTTCAGGTTCGCTTTATTTGCTGGCTACCCGGAGTATATTGAAACTGGATTTTGTAAATTTAATTGGACCGGTAACACCAATTGGAGGCTTGCTTTTTGTATTAGGTTGGGTAATGTTGTTTTTTGCAGCATTTAAAGATAAATAATGGACAATTTCGGGACCGATATTTTTTCAGAAAGAGAAACACTTTTTGTTGAAGTTATTTTGCCTTTATCTCTGGCGAAAAACTATACCTATCGTGTGCCTTTCGACCTGAATGACCAGATAGAGATTGGCAAAAGAGTAGTTGTGCAGTTTGGTAAACACAAAATTTATACAGCACTCATTAAGGCAATTTCAAAGCAGCCACCGCTTGTTTATGAAGCCAAGTACATTATTGATGTGATAGATGCTGAGCCGGTAATTACCGCTACACAACTTAAATTCTGGGGTTGGATGACTGGTTATTACATGTGCAATGAGGGCGATGTCATGTCGGCTGCTTTACCTGCAAGTTTAAAACTGGCCAGCGAAACCATTCTGGTACTCCGCGATGATTTCAGTGATGAAATCGCACTGAGTGAAAAAGAGGAAGTGATTATTACGGCCTTAAAAAAACAACAGAAACTTACGGTTAATGATGTTTCTAAACTTTTGGGTCAGAAAACGATATACCCCATCATTAATGGTCTGCTGGATAAAGAGCTGGTTTTGGTTGCAGAGGAAGTGGTTCAGAAATATAAACCCCTGCTTAAATCGTTCATTGTGTTAAATGATTTTTATAACGACCAGGATAATTTAAAGCAGCTTTTTGCCGTTTTAGAACGTGCCCCTAAACAGCTGGATGCCTTATTAGCCTATTTAAAGCTGCAGAAATCTAATCTGCAAATAGCCAAAGAGACTTTGTTGGAAGAAAGCAATTGTGGTGCAGGTGCATTAAAAGCTTTGACCGATAAAGATATTTTTATGGTGATGAAACGCCCCGTAAGTCGGTTGGCTTTCAACGACGATGAATTTCATTCCAGTTTTCAGCTGAATGCAGGTCAGGAAACTGCATTGAACCAAATTAATCAGGCTTTTGAAGAAAAGGATGTTGTGCTTTTGCATGGCGTTACAGCATCGGGCAAAACACAGGTTTATATCAAACTGATTGAAAAAATTATTCAGAATACCGACGGACAGGTGTTGTTTTTGCTACCGGAAATTGCATTAACTACTCAGATAGTTGAACGGATAAAGCGCTACTTTGGAAATGCAATTGGCGTTTATCACTCCAAGTTCAACAACAGCGAACGGGTAGAGATTTGGAATAAGGTAAGAACAGGTGCTTTTAAAGTAATTTTAGGCGCACGTTCCGCAGTTTTTCTTCCTTTTCAGCATTTGAAGTTGATAGTTGTCGATGAGGAACATGAGCCATCTTATAAACAGTATGATCCTGCACCACGCTATCAGGCCCGGGATGCGTCGATCTACTTAGCTTATCTGCACCAGGCGAAAGTAATACTGGGGTCGGCAACCCCATCGTTGGAAAGTTATTATAACGCTTTACAGGGGAAATATGGCCTTGTAGAAATGAGAGAAAGATTCGGAGGCGTTCAGCTTCCTAACCAGCAAGTGGTCAGCATATCCGAAGAAACTAAAAACAAATCAATGGTTTCTTATTTCTCCAGTGTTCTGATCAAAGATATTGATCTTGCACTATCCAGAAAAGAGCAAGTTGTTCTCTTTCAAAACAGGAGAGGTTATGCCACCATTTTGATCTGTGCAACTTGCGGCTATACGCCGAAATGTGTCAACTGCGATGTGAGTTTAACATATCATAAAAGTAGCGGAAAACTCCATTGCCATTATTGTGGCTACCACCAGAGTAGTGTTAATATTTGTCCGGCCTGTGGCTCAGTGCACGTTGAACAAAAAGGTTTTGGAACTGAGCGCATCGAAGAAGAGTTGAAATTGCTTTATCCGGATGTGAATATTGCCCGGCTGGATATGGACAGTACCAGAACAAAAAATGGTTTGCAGCAGATTCTAAATGATTTTCAGGACAAAAAGACGGATATACTAATCGGTACGCAAATGGTAGCCAAAGGTTTGGATTTTGATAATTTAAATTTAATCGGCGTAATTAATGCTGATACACTTTTAGGTTATCCGGATTTCCGGGCTTATGAAAGAAGTTTTCAACTACTTGCTCAGGTGGCAGGAAGGGCTGGCAGAAGGGCGGATCAGGGCAACGTTTGTATCCAGACTTATGATGCAGATAACCGGATTATTAAACAGGTAGTTGAAAATGACTATGTTGGTATGTATAACGATGAGATTGCTGAAAGGGAAAGGTTTCTATATCCTCCTTTTTCCAGAATGATCTTCCTTTATATCAAGCATAAAGATTCGCACGTCCTGGATCATGCAGCGCTTACGTTGGCAAATATTTTAAAGGCAAAGTTTGGCAAGCGGGTACTGGGACCTGAGCAGCCACTTGTGAGCAGGGTACGTAACCTGTACATCAAACAAATCATTATTAAGGCAGACAGGCATACTGCTATACAAAAGGTAAAAGACGCCTTGCGCGATACACTTACAGAGTTTAATGCAACTAAAGAATTCAAGGGTATTTTCATACAAATAGACGTTGATCCTTATTAAGAGTTGTTCACTGATTCGAGAAGTAGCTGTGTGGATAATCTATCGTTCTCAAATTCAGCTAATCGTTATTTAATCACTCAATAATTGAGACGCCACCCTTGAATCACCGTTTAAAAAAGCTAATTTTGAGACTTCATGGCTTATAAATTTGTTGATAATTACCGGGAACGTGGAGCGAGAAAGAAGTTGGTTGAACTACTGAAGTCTCGCGGTATTGAAGATGAAAATGTGCTGAAGGCAATCGGTAAAGTTCCACGTCATTTCTTTTTTGATGAAACCTTTTGGAATCAGGCTTACAAGGATATTGCTTTCCCTATTGGCGATGGACAAACCATTTCACAGCCTTACACTGTAGCCTACCAAAGCGAGTTGCTCCATATTAAAAAAGATGACAAAGTTTTAGAAATAGGTACAGGATCTGGATATCAAACCTGTATTCTGATGGAGCTTGGTGCTCAGGTATTTACCATTGAAAGGCAGGAAAATATTTATAAGAGAACTGTTCAGGTGCTTCCCGGTATGGGGTACAAACCAACGTTTTACTGTGGTGACGGATCAAAAGGAATTGCAAAACATGCCCCTTACGATAAGATTATCGTTACAGCAGGAGCACCACTTGTTCCCGAAATTCTTTTGAAACAATTAAAAGTCGGTGGTATCCTCGTGATCCCGGTAGGGGATGAGAAGACCCAGAAAATGGTCACTGTGATCCGTGTGAGCGAAACTGATTTTGAAAAGATTGTATTGGACACCTTCAGGTTTGTGCCATTAGTTGGCGATCAGGCGTGGTAATGGTTAGAATTTATTACCTGAACATTCACTACTAAACTTCGAAGTGGGGTACTATCTTTTCATAGCCCGATCCAGTTCACGTTTTGTATCCCTGTCTTTAATACTGTCTCGTTTGTCGAATTCCTTTTTACCCTGAGCAAGTGCAATTTCCATTTTAGCAAAACCACGCTCATTTATAAAAATGCGTAAAGGAACAATAGTATAGCCTTTTTCCTCTCCTTTCAATTTTAACTTCCTGATCTCTTTTTTTTGAAGAAGCAACGCACGGTCTCTCTTGATATCATGGTGGTAAAAAGAGCTGTGCGAATATTCCGAAATATGAAGGTTGCGTACATATAAATTTCCACCAATAAACATGCAAAAAGCATCAGTCATATTAGCTTTACCTTGCCTGATGGCTTTAATTTCAGTTCCTAAAAGTGCAATGCCCGCTACGTATTTATCTAGTAAATTGTAGTCAAAATATGCTCTTTTATTTTTTATGTTAATATCGTTTTTCAAAACTTGAATGTTATAAATATAAAATCAGCTAAAAAGCCGGGTTGCAAATATCTTAAAAATTGATGTGATAATTTTGATTATCTTTTATTTCATTCGCCTACGAAACAACAAAAAGAAAACTCATCGGTTTGTAAAAGGTAAAATGATGTATCTTTTCGTTGCGAATTATAATTAAGTTTGAACATTAAGTCTTCAAAATGAAATTTAGATACCTGATCCTCGCATTATTTCTTGGGCTATGCATTCATGCCAACGCTCAACAGCCAACGCTTTTGCCTCAGTTTACTTTCTTTAAATTGGATGGAAAGCCGTTTTCCAATAAAGACTTAACACAAAGTAAACCCAACCTTTTTATTCTCTTTGACTGCACCTGCGAACATTGCCAGCGGGAAACTAAATTGCTGAATGAAAATTATGCGCAGTTTAAGAACGTAAATATTTACATGATTACGCTAGATGATGCTTATATCATTCCTCAGTTTTTTAATTCCTACGCAAGGGGGCTTAATAGTAAACCGAATGTAACTGTGCTTCAAGATAAAAAGCAAATGTTTATTCCTGCATTTTTGCCGAAAATGTATCCGGCAATGTATCTCTATTCTCCGGCAGCAAAATTACTGGCTTATAACGCCGGTGATGGTGGCATTAAAAAGATGATTAAAACGATAAACAAAAAATAAACTATCTGATAATTAATACCGGGATGTTTACTTTATGACGAACAGAGTCAACCGTTGTTCCAAAAATCAGGTCTTTCAGTCCTTTGTGACCGTGAGCGCCCATTACCAATAGTTCAATTTCGTTTTTGTTGGTGATGTCGGCTATGGACTTCGCTGTACTCCCGAAACCAATAAACGGCGTAGCATCGTAACCAAGGTCTCCCAGATTTATCCTGTATTTCTCCAGATTATCAGCATCGCTTTGCGTTTCATGATCCATTGTATTTTTGCCATGGTATCTTGCAGCGGCGGTTTCTACAACATGGATCAGGTGATAATGGGCATCCTTTCCACCTTGGATCAACGCATGCCGGATGGTATTAACATCATTTTTGGAAAAATCGACTGCTATACCAATTCTCTTGTAGCTGATTTTCTCAATTTTGCCAATCTCCAGTGCATTGCCGTGTGGAACCATTTGCCTTTCGCGGTTTTTCTTCTCGATAAGCGGATGAAAGAAAACGTATAAAAGAAGGAACACAATTCCAATAAGGGCAGGTACTACAAATACGTAAATCCACCAGTTATTTGCTCCCGTCGCCCAGCCTCCGATCTCCTCTATCACGAGCTTCACATTTAAGGCAATAATGGCTAAGGCGCTTCCCCACGCCAGTACCTTCACCCATGTTTTAATGGCAAAATCCTTCATCAGTTTTTTATCTGATGTAAAGTGTATCAGCGGGATGATTGCAAAACCTAATTGTAAGCTCAAAACAACCTGACTTAAAACCAGTAAGCCCCCTAATGCGTCGTCGCCATAATGAAGAATAGTAAAAAATGCAGGTATAATTGCCAGCAAGCGGGTTATTAATCGGCGTAACCAGGGCTGAATCCGAAGGTTGATATGGCCTTCCATGATGATCTGGCCAGCTAGGGTACCAGTAACCGTGGAGCTTTGCCCTGCGGCAATCAGTGCAATTGCAAATAGTGCAGGGGCCACATTTCCGAAAATATTAGAAAGCAATTTATGGGCATCCTGAATTTCGGCTACTTCATGTAACCCATTTGTGTAAAAAGCGGCTGCGGCAAGAATTAAAATGGCTGCATTTACAAAAAATGCCAGGTTCAACGCAACGGTGGTATCAATCAGATTAAATTTTAAAGCTTCCTTGATGCCTTTGTTAGTCCTTTCAATTTTCCTGGTTTGTACCAGAGATGAGTGCAAGTACAGGTTATGGGGCATTACGGTCGCGCCGATAATGCCAATAGCGATATAAAGTGCATCGCCACCCAGAAGTGAGGGCTCGAAGCCCCTTGCAATTTCCTTTAATGAAGGCTCAACAATAAACATTTCTACCAGAAAGGATATACCCACAATAAAAACCATTGAGACAATAAAACCTTCCATCGCGCGCATTCCCCTATTTAACAGAAAGAGTAGTAGGATAGTGTCGAATATGGTAATGGAAATACCCCAGATTAGCGGCAATCCGAAAAGTAGTTGCAAACCAATTGCCATTCCTATGATTTCGGCCAGGTCGCATGCAATGATAGCTGTTTGCGCAAGGCCAAATAATGGTATATTGGCCCAACGTGGATAAGCGTGTTTGGAAGCCTGCGCCAGATCCAGCCCTCTTACTATTCCCAGTCTTGCACTCAAAGATTGGAGTAAAAGGGCAATCAGATTCGACATGAGTAATACCCATATTAACTGATAGCCAAATTTGCTTCCCCCGGCTAAATCTGTAGCCCAGTTCCCAGGATCCATATAGCCAACACTGATCAAGTAGGCAGGGCCGATAAATGCCAGAATTCTACGCCAACCTTTTCTTTTATTTGTATCTACGCTTTGATGTACTTCACTTAACGATTCAGTTTTTGCCATTAGTGCTGATTAAAATATGTTTTGCAACTTCTCTGCTAATGTTAATTTGTTTATTTTCCACCAGTATTTCCACAGAACCGTCGAAATCGGTAACATCGGTAATCTGAATTTGTTTCCCAAGTGTTAAACCTAGTTTCTCCAGATGCTTTAAAAATGCTGAACTGTGTTGACTTACGCCTGTTATCGTTCCGCCGTCGCCTATTTTTAGATCAATTAGTTTGATGAACTGTGTCTTGGCAAACCGACCATTCTTATCAGGAATCGGGTCGCCATGGGGGTCAGATTTTGGAAAACCTAAAAATTCATCCAAACGTTCAATCAATGCTTCTGATTTAATGTGCTCCAATTCTTCGGCAACTTCATGAACCTCATCCCACTTAAAATTTAGTTTATCTACTAGGAATACCTCCCATAACCGGTGCTTTCGAACAATATCTATTGCCGCATTTTTGCCTCTTTCGGTTAAAGTTACACCCTGATATTTGATGTAGTCTACAAAACCTTTATCCGCAAGTTTTTTAATCATGTCAGTAACTGATGCCGGTTTAGTTTGTATTTGTTCGGCTATTGCATTTGTTTGAACAGTATTGGTCGATTCAGATAAATGATATATAATCTTAAGATAATTCTCTTCAGTAAAGCTCTGCATTTATGTTGCTCTAATTTTATTTTTAGGTAAATCTAAAAAAAATATATTAAAATATATTAGATAAATTTTGTTAAAATTTAGAATATAATTTGGTTATGTTTGTATTCTCAATTCCTTTGAATTAATATGGCATCAGAATTAGATAAAATTGATTTTAAAATCTTAAGAATCTTACAGGAAAATGGTAGAATTACGAACCTGCTTCTCTCACAAGAAATTGGTTTATCGCCAGCACCTACGTTAGAGCGGGTTCGTAAGCTTGAAATGGCGGGTTACATCAAGAGCTATCATGCCTTGGTTGATGAAGAAAAACTTGGATTAGGAATCAAAACATTTATTCAGATTCAGTTGGATTTTCATAAAAACAATACCATACAAATTTTTTTAGATGAGGTGAATCAGATCAAAGAAATCACCGAGTGTCATCACGTAACTGGTCAGGCAGATTTTCTTTTAAAAGTCTATGTGAAAGATATTAAATCGTATGAGCGTTTAATCATGGAGAAAATCAGTAAAATCTCTGTCGTTAAAACATTCCAAACGATGATGATCATGTCTACTACCAAGAAAGAGCCAATAGTGCCTTTGGAGTATTGATTTAGATCCCAGCGTCTACAGGTAAATGCTCTTTTTTGTTCAATGCCTGTACTGATTCTTAGTCAGGATGTGGCAATATCTTTTCCCAGCAGCAGTACGTTAATAATTTTCGAAATTTCCACCGCATTCTGGTATACCATGAAATGTGTTCCATTATTGATTACAAAATCGGGTTTAGCCTTTTTCGAATACAGAATTCTGTCATGGGTTCCGTGTATATGATACAGTTGTTCAGGCGTTGTTTCATTCCTCCAGCCCAATATGCTACCAATTGCCCACTTCAAAAATTTGGCATCAGTATCTTTTATAATCAGGCTTAGAAGCTTCTTCTCAGTAATTGATTTTGTGCCGAAGAAGAGGTTTCGAGTAAGTCTGTTAGATGCCTTAATCAAACAGGATGGGACTGCTTTTATCAAATTCAATCTGCCAGCCACTTGATATAATAAAGGTAGGTTACTGCTTTGAATCGTACTTGATATAACAATGGTGCACATGGGGTTTAAAATTTTGGCTACCTCTACAGCGATCATACCTCCAAATGAAACCCCAACTAATGCAAAGGGTCGAGTAATGTCTATGACCCCACTTAACCTTTTGGCATAGCTTCGTAAAGATTCATTTGCAAATGGAGCAATCCAATCAACATGGATGATATTGATTCCCTGATCTAAGCTTAATTTCGAAAAAATCCTCTTATCGGCTCCAAGTCCGCTGATGAAATAAGCATTCATACCGTTATACCGGCAAACTCCAGTCTATCGGTATTAAATTATTTTGAATAAGCAGTTGATTTGTTTTGGAAAAATGACGGGATCCCAAAAAACCTGTATGCACAGAAAAAGGAGAGGGGTGGGGGGCGGTGAGTATATAATGCTTTTTCTCATCAATTAACGCTGCTTTTTGCTGTGCGGATTTACCCCATAATAAAAAAACGATGTGCTCACGTTTTTGCGACAATGATTTAATTATCTCATCTGTGAAAACCTCCCAGCCACGGTTTTGATGGGAGGCAGCCTCAGAGGCCCGTACTGTTAATGTTGCATTCAGTAGCAGAACACCCTGTTCTGCCCAGTGTGTTAAGTTTCCGTGACCAGGCGCTCTAAAGCCTTCGATATCCGACTCAAGCTCTTTGTATATGTTCTTTAATGATGGGGGCACTGCAGTACCGCGCTGCACCGAGAAAGATAAACCATGTGCCTGGCCGGCGCCATGATACGGATCCTGTCCTAATATTACAACCTTTACCTGGTCAAATGGCGTTGTGTTTAATGCGTTAAATATATCTGAACCTTTTGGATAGACAGTTGCTCCAGTTTCTTTTTCTTTTTGCAGAAAAGCTTTCAGGCTTTTCATATAATCCTTTTCGAATTCATTCTCTAAAACGGCTAGCCATCCTGGCTCTAAAGTTGCAGACATACTATTTTAATGTAAGTGGAAAGGTGAACGTTTAACGAAATGAGAACTCATAATAAAAATAAAAGTTTTAAGATTTTGTTTTGAAAATGGCTAACAGGTCTTCTTCAAGTGTAGTTTTAGGCCCTTCGGTAATTCTGCCGAGCTCTTTTCCTTTCTTGTCGAATACAATAAAAGTAGGTACACGGCTGATATCCAAGCCATCAATAATGCCGTTTTCGGCTTTTTTGTGACCATCTACAGCAATTAAACTCACGTTTTTTTCTTTGAAGTGAAGGTCATCAAGAATCTTATAAAAATTTGGAACATTTACCTTACTATCGCCACACCATGTGCCAAATACGATTGTAATTTTTTCATCCTTGATCAGTTTCTTCAATTCAATCAGTGTAGCGGCATCTGGAGTGTAAGCGGCATATAAAGGATCAAACATTTCCTTGAATTCCGGGAAAGAGGTGATGCCTTCTCGCGTACATTTGTTAATCAGAATATCCTTGCCTTTTGCTTCGTCGTGTATTTTTTTATTGATTTCTTGTGCAGAAACATTCATTGTAAGTATGATTAATGTTATCGAAAGTAAGTATTTCATGGTCATTCAAGTGAATTTGAGTTCTTTTAATTTTTTAATGAAATTATTGTTTTAAAATCTAATTTGTGCCATTTAAAAACGATATTTGCAAAAAAAATAATTACAATAAAAATTTATGCCAAATATTATTAGATTAATTGCGGGGTTTGCTTTACTGGGTGGCGCAGTAGCTTTATTTATTTTCGGCTTTTGGCCATGGGGCATTATTGCCATATTATTAGGCCTGATTGTATTGGTTACCTATTTCTTTAATGAGAATATGCTTTTAGCACAGTGGTTCCTGAGAAAGGATAATATGCCAAAAGCTAAACAGTTTTTAAATCGTATAACTGATTATGAGAAACAACTTATAAAAGTTCAGCATGGTTATTATAATCTGTTAGTAGGATTAATCGAAAGTAGAACAGCACCATTACAGAGTGAAAAATATTTTAAGAAGTCGCTTGCTTTAGGTATGCAAATGGACCACAATGTTGCTTTGGCAAAACTTAGCTTAGCAGGAATTGCAATGGCAAAACGTAATAAGCGGGAGGCAACAATGTATCTTGCAGAAGCAAAAAAGGCAGATAAGAATAAGTTATTGGCCGATCAGATCAAACAAATGAAGGATCAAATGGGAATGATGGACAAGCAGCAGCAAGTTCGTTACCGGTAATTAAACTGATATTTTCGTTTAAGCCATTTCTTAATTGAGATGGCTTTTTTTATGCATTGACATTTCTGCAGTCTTATGATATATGATAAAAATTCAAAACCAAACACATTTCTTAGATGTACTATATAGAAACAAATAATCACACCTATGGCAACATCACAAGAAGGAAGTACTAATAATACTCAGGAAGAAGATAATATCAAAGATTTAGGCGGCAAAGAGGCTGTTGAAAAACTCCGGGACCTGGCAGAAAAAGCAGAAAGTTGTTTCTTCTGTACAAATATAAAAACAGGAATTCCATTGTCTGTAAGGCCTATGGCCATACAACAGGTGGATGATGAAGGGAACATCTGGTTTATGAGCTTAAAAGACAGCCATAAAAATGAAGAAATTTCTGCCGACCCGTTTACGCATCTGCTCTTTCAGGCGGGCGCACATTCAGGATTTGTAAACATTTATGGTATTTCTGAAATCACCAGAGATCAGAAGAAAATAGATGAACTATGGAGTCCGTTAATCAAAACCTGGTTTCAGGGTGGTAAAGATGATCCGAATATCACACTGATTAAAGTAATCCCATCTGAGGGATATTATTGGGATACCAAGCACGGAACCGCTGTAGCATTCTTAAAAATGGCTGCTTCAGTAGTTACCGGAAAAACAATGGACGATTCGGTTGAAGGAAGTCTGGATATTGATTAATGGATTGGATTTAAATCCCCCTTGCCGTTTATTTTTAAAATCATATTAGGCTGCTGATAAACAGCAGCCTATTTATCTCCTAAATAATCAAATCCTTCAAGCTCTTCTCTTTGAGATCTTTTGCTGAGGATATCATCCTCTTCAACCTGATTTCTCGAGAAAAACAAGGCTTCGGCCTGGATTCTTTTGATTAACTGACGAACCAATGTTAAATCGAACGCATCCTTGCTTAGCTTGATGCAGTATTCTCTTTCGTTTATTTCTAGGCTTGAAATATTCATTTCACAATCTTTAAATTATTATCGATTGTTGTAAAAGTAAAAAAGGCTTGCTAATTATTTGTTAGCAAGCCTTTTAAGTTTTTGTTATGTTTGTGTTAACACAATGCTGGTCTGAACATCTTAACCCATGCCTTTACATCATTTATTTGATGAGCCCGGTTAACTTCCCGCGTTCTATTTATGCGATAAGAACAATCCTTCGTCCTTTTTGGCAACTTTTAATATTCCCTTGCCTGTTAAACCTTTTAAAGTGGTATCCCATTTTTTATTGCTCCATTCTGGTAATGACGTCTTGATGTCAGATAGCAGATGTTCTTCACCTTCTTTTACTAGCGAGTAAAGTACTGTTTCTTCGGGAGTAAGCTCAATTTTCTTTTTCTCCGGACGCATCTGCGGGAAGAATAATACTTCCTGAATCGTACTCTGGTTGGTCATTAACATTACAATACGATCGATACCAAAACCCAGACCAGATGTTGGTGGCATTCCGTACTCTAAAGCACGAACGAAATCCTCATCCATTGCCATAGCCTCCGCATCACCGCGATCTGCCAACGTTAACTGATCTTCAAAACGCTCCTTCTGGTCTATTGGATCGTTGAGCTCTGAATAAGCATTTCCAATCTCCTTCCCGTTTACAAAAATTTCGAAACGCTCTACCAATCCTTCTGCTGAACGGTGCTTTTTTGCGAGTGGCGTCATTTCTATCGGATAATCTGTAATAAAGGTAGGTTGAATCAAATTCGCTTCTACTTTGTCACTGAAAATTTCATCTACCAGTTTACCTCTACCCATCGTAGAATCTGTTTCTATACCCAGGTTTTTACAGGTTTCAAGAAGCTGCTCTTCAGTCATTGCTGAAACATCAATACCCGTATATTTTTGTATTGATTCGTACATGCTTAACTTCTCATAAGGTCCTTCGAAGTTGATTTCATGTTCACCAACTTTTACTACGGCAGATCCGTTTGTTGCAATGGCAACTTTTTCAAGACATTCTTCCACCATTGCCATCATCCAGATATAATCTTTATAGGCAACATAAATTTCCATCGAAGTATATTCAGGGTTATGCGTGCGGTCCATTCCTTCATTACGAAACATTTTACCGAATTCATAAACACCATCAAAACCTGCAACAATTAAACGCTTTAAATATAGTTCATTTGCAATACGCAAATAAAGTGGCATATCTAACGTATTATGGTGGGTTGCAAAAGGACGTGCAGCAGCACCACCGTGTATGGGCTGTAAGATTGGAGTTTCAACCTCCATCCAACCCTGGTTGTCGAAATAATTGCGCATGCTGTTAATAACCTTACTACGCTTGATGAAAATCTGTTTGTAGTCTGGATTTACCGTTAAATCTACATATCGCATACGGTAACGCAATTCAGGATTGGTAAACCCATCATAAACGTTTCCTTCGTCATCGCGTTTTACGATAGGAAGCGGGCGCAGTGATTTGGCTAAGACTTTAAATTCTGTAACGTGGATAGAGATTTCACCGGTTTGAGTAGTGAACACATATCCTTTTATGCCGATAAAATCGCCAATGTCTAATAACTTTTTAAATACTGTATTATATAAGGTTTTATCGTCACCGGGACAAAGCTCATCTCTTTTAAGATATACTTGTATACGACCCGTAGAATCCTGTAGTTCGGCAAATGATGCCGCACCCATGATGTTACGGCCCATGATACGGCCCGCCAGGCTAACGGTTTTATAAGCTGTTTTATCTTTCTCGTAATTAGCCAGAATATCGGCAGCGGTCACATTAATATCGTATGCCTCTGCTGGATAAGGTTCAATGCCTAATTGGCGCAACTGTTTTAGCGACTCACGTCGTAATATTTCTTGTTCTGATAATCCTATACTCATTTCGGGTATTTTTTGCAAAAGTAATGATTTCATTCGTCATTGCGAGGAATGAAGCAGTCTTAAAGCATTAGAAATTCATTTTTTTTGTTAGAAGTGTTTCGCTTTTACAGCTGCAGTTATATTAAGAATCGGCCTCAACACCCTCCTCATACATGTCATTGATAGCACCGGCATATTTCTTTTCCACTATTCTACGCTTTATCTTCATCGTTGGTGTGATCTCACCCTCATCAATATTAAATGGATTTCGTTTAATTTTGAAATTCTTAATCCTTTCGAATTTGGCTAATTCATTTGAAATCTTTTTAATGTCCTGCTCTACCCATTCTATAATTTCCTTATCCTGTATAAATGGATCTGCTTCCTCAAAGAATGATGGCTTTAAATTAAAGGTTTCTTCCAGGGTTTCCCTGTTCGGGATAATAATCGCTGTGATGAATTCACGTTTATCGCCGATTAAAAACAACTGATCAATTTTTGGACTTTTTAGATAAATATTTTCCACAGGAGTAGGATAAACATTTTTCCCGTAAGCATTAACAATCATGTTTTTCAATCGATCTGTGATTTGCAGGTTTCCTTTGTAAAAACGTCCTATATCACCGGTATGAAACCACCTGTCGCGGTCAATCGCCTCCGCCGTTTCTGCTGGCTTGTTAAAATAGCCTTTCATAACGCAATGCCCACGTACGATTACTTCGCCCTCTGCACATTCGAAAGATTCGTCGAAAGTGTGATGCGTTTGAATGTTAATGATCTTTTTAGTATCCACGTTCTGAATCCCAACCTCAATTCCTGGAATAACCCGGCCAACAGTTCCATATACCTGTCTGTGGTATTCCGTTACCGACATTACGGGAGAGGTCTCTGTTAAACCAAAGCCTTCTAAAATTTTGATGCCAAGGTCGCCAAAAAACTCGCCTACGTTTTTAGGCAAAGCCGCTCCCCCTGAAATCATAAATTTCAGTCGGCCACCCGTTTTTTCTTTGATCTTGCTGAAAACCAATTTCTCGGCTATAGCTTTTTTAGCCGACAGGATTAAACCGGGGTTTTCTCCGGCTTCTTTAGCAATACGGTACTTATTTCCAGTTTCCAATGCCCAGGTAAATATTTTGGCTTTTGTACCACCGGCTGCAGTTCCTGATTTAATGGCTTTGTCATGAATACGCTCTAACAGTCTTGGCACGCAACTCATTACCGTTGGACGAACTTCACCCATGTTTTTTGCCAGTAGCTCTAAGCTCTGTGCAAAGGCAATTTTACAACCCTGAGCACAGCAAACATGGTAGGTGGCTGTACGTTCGAATACGTGAGATAATGGCAGAAACGACAGAAATGTTTCGGTTTGATCAATAACTGGAATCTGTTGTAGGCAAACCTCAACGTTTTTAACAAAATTATGGTGCGTAAGCATTACACCCTTAGGTGTTCCGGTTGTTCCGGATGTATAGATTAATGATGAAACATCTTCCGGCAGGACCATGCTTCTGCATTGCTCAATTTCTGCCTTTTCGGCCGCAGTAATCTGATGTTTAAGTGCCAGAATATCTGAAAAAGCAATTACGTCCACGTTAACATCTGCGGGGACAGTTACTTTTTCAAAATCTTTAAAAGTTGGGATAATATATTTCAGGTCTTTGCAGTTAGCAGCAACTTTAAGCACCTTGCGGTAGAGGAAATTGTTTCCCACAAGAATCGATTTGATCCCCGAATCGTTAATGATGTACGCCACTTCCTGCTCAGATAGCGTAGGGTAGATGGACACATTAATCGCACCAATCTGTTGTACACCCTGATCGTAGTAAACATATTCTGGCGAATTTTCGATCATTAAACCTAAGCGATCCCCTTTCCTAATGCCCCTTTCAAGAAAATAAGCAGAAACGGCATCAGCCCTTTTGAGTGTATCTTCATAAGAAATTTCAGTCCATTCAGCACCCTGCTTGTGAATCAAAAAGGTATCCTCGGGCTTGTGAATGTTTTTAATCACATTCCTCAAGAGTGTAGGTATTGTAGAAAACTCGTTAATTAATGGCATCGCTGTTTATTTGGTGTTCGTTATTTTAACAATTATAATGCTTTTTGGTTTAAAAATGCAAAAGGGCCCCGAAAATATCGGGGCCCTTTAAAATATGTATTAAGTTATACTAAACGGAAAAACTCTCGCCGCAACCGCAAGTACGACTGGCATTAGGATTTACGAAATTGAAACCTTTACCATTCAGACCATCAGTAAAGTCTAATTCAGTACCAGCCAGATAAAGGAAAGATTTCATATCCAATGCAATTTTAATCCCCCTGTCTTCGAAAAACTGATCGCCGGTCTTTTCTTCATTATCGAAATCTAAATTATAAGATAATCCTGAACAACCACCGCCTTTTACTGAAACCCTTAAAAAGTAATCAGAACCCATTTCGGAATCCTGCATTAGGTTATCAATCTTGTCTTTTGCCTTATCTGTTATTGTTATCATAGTATCGAGTATTTAGTATAAAGTATCAAGATTGGAATTCAAGACTTGATATCTGACACTGATTTCTTGTTACTTATTTAGTGATGTGATTTTTCCAATACGATAGCTTCTAGACCATTTTTAACACGGTAATCGTTAATGGCAGATTTAATCGCATCTTCTGCTAACACCGAGCAGTGAATTTTTACAGGAGGTAAAGCCAGTTCTTCAACAATATCCATATTGTCGATTGTTAATGCCTCATCGATAGTTTTTCCTTTTAACCATTCTGTAGCTAAAGAAGAAGAAGCAATTGCCGAACCACAACCAAATGTCTTAAATTTTGCATCTGTGATTACGTTGTCTTCACTTACCTCAATTTGTAAACGCATTACGTCACCGCACTCAGGTGCACCAACTAATCCTGTACCTACAAATTTACTGTCTTTATTTAATGTACCTACGTTACGTGGGTTATTGTAATGGTCAATTACTTTTTCTGAATATGCCATGATTTTATGTTTTTAATCTCCTTACCGGAGCAATTTTCTTTTAATTTTTTAATGTTAAGCGTTTAACCTTTTACCTTAAACCTTAACACCTTCAACCTTTTTAGTGTTCTGCCCACTCAATTTTACTCAAATCAATTCCCTCTTTAAACATTTCCCAAAGTGGGGAAAGTTCTCTTAAGTGATTAACTGCTTTTTGAGTAATTTCAATTGCATGATCAATATCTTCTTCAGTAGTAAAGCGACCTAAACCATAACGGATAGAAGAGTGTGCTAAATCATCCGACAGACCTAAGCTTTTCAATACGTAAGACGGTTCTAAAGAAGCCGAAGTACAAGCCGAACCTGAAGACACTGCTAAATCGCTCATGGCCATCATTAATCCTTCACCCTCAACATATTTGAAAGAGATGTTCGCTACATGCGGTAAGCGGTGTTCAACATTACCATTAACATAACTTTCTTCCATTTGATTCAATGTAGATTCCAAACGGTCACGTAAACCTGATAAGCGTTGTGCTTCACTTTCCATTTCTAAACGGCAAAGTTCACAAGCTTTACCTAAACCAACAATCCCAGGAACATTTAGCGTACCAGACCGCATTCCACGCTCGTGGCCACCGCCGTCCATTTGAGAAGTTACTTTAACCCTTGGGTTTTTTCTGCGTACATAAAGCGCACCAACACCTTTAGGGCCGTACATCTTGTGTGCAGAGAAAGCCATTAAATCGATACCGTCTGCATTAACATCAACAGGGATTTTACCAACAGCCTGCGTAGCATCTGTCATAAATAAAGCACCATATTTGTGCGCAATAGCAGAGATTTCTTTTACCGGCTGAATAACTCCGATTTCATTATTTCCGTACATAATGGAAACTAAAATGGTTTCAGGAGTCATGGCAGCTTCAAGCTCCGCAAGATCAACTAAACCATCCTCTTTAACGCCAAGATAGGTTATCCGGGCACCATTTTTTTCAAGGTGCTTGCAAGTATCCAGTACGGCTTTATGTTCAGTAACCGCAGTAATGATGTGGTTACCTTTTTCTTTATACATTTCAAATACACCTTTAATGGCTAAGTTATCAGCCTCAGTAGCACCTGATGTGAAAATCACTTCTTTTTCAGTACAGCCGATTAATTTGGCCACCTGTTCACGAGCATAATCTACGCCCTCTTCTGCAACCCAACCAAAAGCATGGTTACGACTTGCGGCATTTCCAAATTTCTCAGTAAAGTAAGGTAGCATCGCTTCCAACACACGCGGATCTAAAGGTGTTGTTGCGTTATTATCTAAATATATCGGCTGTTTCATCTCTATTCTGTTAATTATGACTACAAAGATACGAAAAAACTTTTTGAAGAATTATAATTAATAGCTATGAGCTTATAGAGAAAAGCTGCATTTTTACATTCAACCAACCGTTTTAAAATCATGAACAAGATAGAGCATATTGGAATTGCTGTGAACAGCCTTAGTAAGTCTGTTCCACTCTACGAACTTTTACTGAACACGTCATGCTACAAAACTGAAATAGTGGCTGCCGAGCATGTAAACACTGCTTTTTTAAAAACAGGTGAAAACAAGATTGAGCTTTTGGAAGCAACGTCTACTGAGAGTACAATCGCTAACTTCCTCCATAAAAGAGGAGAGGGGCTGCACCACATTGCCTTTGCAGTAGATGATATTCTCGCTGAAATGGAACGACTTAAAGCTAATGGTTTCACCCTGCTGAATGAAGCCCCAAAAAAAGGTGCAGATAATAAAATGGTATGCTTCGTACACCCAAAAGATACCAATGGTGTGCTGATCGAACTTTGTCAGGAAATTAAATGGATTTGAGGATATTGATTCAGATGATATTTTGTATCCGTTTGTGGTTCCAGAAAAAATATAAAATAGGTTTGTAAATCAAAAATAAAATTAGGATATTTGCATCCTCTAAAATAGAGGTAAGAAAAGACTAATAGAAACTGTCATAAGCGTTGTTGCCAGCAAATTGCAAAAATGTTCTTGATGCTTTCACACAAATAACTAAAAATAATATTCAAATGAAAAAAGATTTGCACCCATCAAGCTACAGACCAGTTGTTTTCAAAGACATGTCTAATGAATATGCTTTCTTAACAAAATCTTGCGTAGATACTAAAGAAACAATTCAATGGGAAGATGGTAATGAGTATCCTCTTTACAAATTAGAGATTTCTCATACTTCACACCCTTTCTATACTGGTAAAATGAAATTGGTTGATACAGCAGGACGTATCGATAAATTCAAAAACCGTTACGCTAAGAAATAATTTTAGCACTAAAAAGTATTTTTTAAAGTCCCTTTGCCAAAAGCATCGGGACTTTTTTTATTTTTGCTGCTTATGACAATCAATCTTTTTGATGATTCTTCCTGGGCATCCCTTCGCCCCCTAACTTTTACAAGGCCCGTTGCCGATTTACGTATTGGTATTTTAACTATAGCAGAAAAGTGGGCGAAGTACCTGAACGCATCGTTCGGATTCGTTACCCAGGATTATCTCTCCATAAAATACGCTGCTGAGTCTGATGCGAATCTTTTTATAAACGGGTCTGTCTGCCCTGATCAGGATTTGCTAAACGCAGTTTCATCACTAAAGGAAGGTGAATTGATTTTGTCAGGCAATGTAGTTGTTGCTTTTAATTCCACAGACGGATTAAGTTATGAACAAGCCAGGCAACAGTATAGGTCTGTGACTTATAAGCGTCCACTTACCAGAATTATTTATCCCGAGCACATCTTCGCCAATAATCCAGCCGAAATAAGAAAAGATTTTGAATTGTTAACCAAAGGGCGTACATCAGCCAAAATCAGCAGTACAAATCAATTACTGGGTGAGGATATTTTTTTTGAAGAAGGTGCAAAAGCAGAATGTAGCGTGTTAAATAGCGGCTATGGCCCGATATACCTTGGTAAAAATGCCGAAATATGGGAGGGAAGTCTGATCCGTGGATCTTTCGCACTCTGTGAGAACTCATCAATTAAAATGGGCGCCAAAATCTACTCCGGTACAACAATTGGCCCTAATAGCCGTGCAGGAGGGGAAATCAATAACTCCGTAATCTGGGGTAACTCAGCCAAAGGTCACGACGGGTACCTGGGCAATTCAGTACTGGGCGAATGGTGTAACATTGGGGCCGATACCAATAATTCGAACCTAAAGAATAACTATGCCGAAGTTAAGCTATATGATTATGAAAGCAAAAAGATGCGCAATACGAATTTGCAGTTTTGCGGTTTAATTATGGCAGATCATTCCAAATCAGGCATCAACACCATGTTTAATACAGGAAGCATTGTTGGCGTAAGTGCGAATGTTTTCGGTGGAGGCTTGCCCCCAACTCATATTCCCGACTTTAGCTGGGGCGGGGCCAATGGATTCGAAAAATACAAACTGGATAAGATGTTCGAAACTACAGAAAAAGTCTTCGCCAGAAAAAATATAGCTTTCGATCAAACCGAAAAAGAAATTTTGACTAATGTTTATGAGTTAACAACAGCTCACAGACAGTTTTAATATAACCACGATCTTTTCGAGATCATTAATCAATAATATAATGAGAAAAAAAATTGTAGCCGGAAACTGGAAAATGAATTTAAATTATAACGAAGGTGTTTTGTTATTCAGTGAAATCGTAAACATGGTAAAAGATGAACGCAAAGGCGATCAGCTTGCTGTAATTTGCGCTCCGTTTATTCATTTAAACAGTTTAGCGAAATTAGGTGGTAGCGATGTAAAAATCGGTGCTCAGAATATTCATGATAAAGAGAGTGGTGCTTACACAGGCGAAATTTCTGCCAAAATGGTGAAGTCAGTAGGTGTTGAATATGTGATTTTAGGTCACTCGGAACGCAGACAATATCAGGCTGAAAGCAATGAACTTTTGGCAGCAAAAACCAAAATAGCCCTGACAAATGATTTAAAGCCTATCTTTTGTATCGGTGAAACTTTAGATGAACGTAATAACGGAAGTTATTATGAAGTAATTAAAAAACAACTGGTTGAAGGATTGTTCAGTCTTACCGAAGAAGATTTTAGAAAAGTAGTGATCGCTTATGAGCCGGTTTGGGCCATAGGTACAGGTTTAACCGCAACACCAGAGCAAGCTCAGGATATCCATGCCTTTATCCGTTCCGAAATTGAAGCAAACTATGGCTTTAATGTTGCAGATGATACATCTATTCTTTATGGCGGAAGCTGTAACCCTGGTAATGCAGCAAGCCTGTTTTCACAAAAAGATATCGATGGTGGTTTAATTGGTGGCGCATCATTAAAATCACGTGACTTTACAGATATTATTAAAGCATTCAACAGCTAAATGCAGTACACAAAAGCAATATTTACATTCGAAAATATCGAAGACTATCAACAGGATTTGCTCATTAGCGATCTTGCAGAATTAGGCTTCGATACTTTCGAGGATAGTGAGGGAGGATTTACTGCCTTTGTCATTAAAGATAACTTTTCAGAAACCACCCTGCAAGACCTTTTAGATACTTATGCTGATGATTTTTCAGCTGAATACAGCCTGGAAGATGTAGCAGATGAAAACTGGAATGCAGAGTGGGAAAAGAATTTTAGCCCGCTCATCATTGATGATGTTTGCTATGTTAGGGCAACTTTTCATGAGCCCCAGCCTTCTTATCCATACGAGATTGTAATTGACCCCAAAATGTCATTTGGGACCGGACATCACCAAACTACCACCATGATGATGCAGTATATCCTGTCAGCCGATCTTAAAGATAAAGAAGTGCTGGATATGGGTTGCGGAACAGCTATTCTGGCTATTCTGGCAGGTAAACTTGGTGCAAAAAGTTTAGTCGCAATTGATTATGATGATATATGTTATGAGAGCACAATAGAAAATGCGGCACTTAACCACATCAGTAACCTTAAAGCCATATGTGGAAGTAAGGAAGTGATTCCTGACGAAGAATATGATGTGATTTTTGCCAATATCAACAGAAACATTTTGCTCGATCAGATTCAGCGTTACGCCGAAGTATTAAAAAACGACGGTAGAATATTTTTTAGCGGATTTTATTTAGAGCCTGATTTAAGCATGATCACTGCTGAATGTGCAAAATATGGCATTAAATATATTGATCATAAGCAAAACGGCGATTGGGTTGCCGCTCAGTTTGAGAAAAGGGCAGAAGGATAGTATATAAAAATAACAGCATCATGCGTATACATTTTATTGCAATTGGTGGAAGTGCTATGCACAACCTGGCCATTGCACTTCATAAAAAGGGGTATCAAATCACTGGTTCAGATGATGTCATTTTTGAGCCTGCAAAATCACGCCTGGATAAATATGGGTTACTGCCTGCAGAAATGGGCTGGGATGAAAGCCGCATCACTATAGATCTTGATGCGGTTATTTTAGGGATGCATGCCAGAATTGATAACCCCGAATTACTAAAAGCACAGGAACAGGGGATTAAGATATATTCTTATCCTGAATATATTTACGAGCAAAGTAAAAATAAAATTCGCGTAGTCATTGGCGGAAGTCACGGTAAAACTACCATTACCAGCATGATTTTGCATGTGCTCAACCACTATAACCGCGATTTCGATTATCTGGTAGGGGCACAGCTTGCCGGTTTTGATACCATGGTTAAAGTTACTGAAGAAGCGCCTGTAATGATTATTGAAGGGGATGAGTATCTGTCATCACCAATTGACAGAAGGCCCAAATTTCACCTGTATAAGGCAAATGTGGCTGTTATCAGTGGTATTGCATGGGATCATATTAATGTTTTTCCAACCTATGCCGACTACACCGCACAGTTTGAGAAATTTATAGATACCATTGAAGAAAACGGAACGCTGATTTATTGCAAAGCCGACATGGATTTAAATACCATTGTTGAGCAATCAAATGCAAAGATTAATAAAATTGGTTACGCCATTCCGGATCATGAAATTGAAAATGGAATCACTTATTTATTACCAGAAAAAACGCCTCTTAAAATTTTTGGTGATCATAACCTGATGAACCTGAATGCGGCAAAACTGGTATGTGAGCAGCTTGAAATTAGTCAGGGACAGTTTGATCTGGCTATATCTACATTTACAGGTGCAGCAAAACGCCTGGAAGTGATATCTGCCGATGAGTCGACAAATGTTTATAAAGACTTCGCTCACTCTCCTTCCAAGCTTAAAGCAACGATAGATGCAGTCAAAACTCAGTTCACTACCCGTAAATTGGTTGCCTGCATCGAATTGCACACTTTCAGCAGTTTAAATAAAGATTTTTTAAAGGAATATAGCGGCGCAATGGATAAAGCCGACGAGGCCATTGTGTTTATTGATTTAAAGAGTTTTGAACAAAAACAGATGAAACCCTTTTCAGAAGAAGATGTGCAAAAGGCCTTCGCAAATCCAAAACTGAAGTTTTTTAATAGTGCTGCTGATCTGAAAGTATACCTGCTTAGCTTAAATTATAAAGATACCAATCTTTTGATGATGAGCTCCGGCAATTATGCAGGTTTTGATTTGCCGGAACTGGCCGCTGAATTATCCAGGTAGGAAGATAGTGGGTATAAGATACTAGACTTGAAAAACGAGATTGGGGACCTGAGAATACGCCAGCCGGATTGGACATTTTTCAACTTATATCTCAAGTCTCATATATCAATCTATAAGCAGAATGAAAAGCATAGGAAACCATATTAAGGAGTGCAGGGTAGGGCTTGGGTTAAGTCAGGCAGGTGCCGCAAAACTACTCAATATTTCTACCCCTGCTTTTTGCAAGATCGAAACAGGGCAAACTGATCTGAACCTTTCGCGGCTCTATCAGATTGCAAAGGTTTTCGATGTAGATGTCATTACCCTGATTTCAGGTAAGCCCGTCCACTCCACAAATAATGAAGATATCGTATCCCTAAAGCAAAAGCTCGGACAAAAAGAAGAAGAAATCCATAAGCTGCGTAAAAAGGTAATTGATCTTTACGATAAACTTGGGATATAGTCAGCAGGCAGTTCCACAAAATTTTCCAATATCCAGCTCATATCGCTTAAACAAAAGATTTTTCATTTATATTTGGATTAAGAAACTAACCAAATATTTAAATGTCTGCCCCTTTTGACCTGGACAATGATGTAGATTTATTGATCAAACTCAAAAAGGGTGATCAATCTGCTTTCAATATTTTGTACAAAAAGTATTGGTCTTACGTATTTGATACTAGCTACAAACGCGTAAGAGACAATGCATTAGCGGAGGATATTACGCATGATGTATTTATACAACTATGGAATATTCCTAAAACAACTCTTATTTCAAATTTCAAAGGCTATTTGTATGTATCAGTGCGCAATCGTGTATTTCGTGTACTTCAGCAGCAATCCAGGTTTGTCCCAATCGAAGATGTCATTAATGAACTCGACAAGCGCTGTTCCCAAAGCTCAGATGCTGAATTGCTTTTCAAAGAACTAACCCAGGCATACGCCGCATTGATACTCGATTTAACGGAACAACAACAAATGATCTACGACTTGAAATACGCACAGGACTTTTCGCCTGATGAAATTGCCGAACACCTTAATTTATCACCGAAAACTGTCCGTAACCAAATTGGAAAAATTAATTTCAAGCTGCGCTCCAGCCTGCTCGCGATCAATGTAATAATTTATTGCTTTTTACAATAAAATTAATATCGCTGTAAATCAATAGCTTAACGTATATCTATTATCTTTTCATTCGCTTTCACGGGCAAAATTTTAGTTATTGTATCTTTAGTATATAACCAAATAGATTATGAAACTGGATAAGGCCGATTTCGACCAGATATTGCAAAAGTATTTGAATGGTCAGGCGGGTAAAAATGAAACAGATTTCCTTCATGCTTATTATAACGCCTTTGAGCAATCTCAGGATTTTACAAGCAAGCTATCAGATGAAAAATATTTAGCACTGGGAAAGCATCTGCAATCCAGAATTTTGAAAAACCTCGGTAATAAAAAGCGTTCACGTACCCTTAATCCTTTTTTCTTAAAATATGCAGCCGCGGTGATATTGATTTCAGGTATAACACTTGCTTATTTTATATTTTCAGGCCAGCTAATCCGTCAAAACAAATTTCCACAATTTGTAGAAAAGCAGAATCAAAAAAGTAAGGATATTGTACTTACCCTTGCGAACGGAAACCAGATCAATTTAAAAAATGGTGTTCTTGCCAGCGCTGTACAGGAACTTGGTGCAACGGTTAAAAGTAAAGAGGTTGGAAATTTAGATTACCAGGCGCTTCCCGGAAAACCGACACAAGAATCATATAACCAGGTAGATGTACCTGCCGGCAAACAATTTAAGATCACATTATCAGATGGTACAAATGTTTGGCTTAATGCGGTATCTTCTGTTAAGTATCCGGTAGCATTTCGAGATGCCCAAAGAGTGGTTTACCTTACAGGTGAGGCCTACTTTGAAGTAAGCAAAGATAAGACCCACCCATTCATTGTCAAAACCAAGCAAAGTTCAGTAGAGGTAACTGGTACCGAGTTCAATATCATGTCACTGCCGGAAGAAAACGATGTGAGAACTACCCTGTTAGAGGGAAGCGTGAATGTAGCTTATGGTAACAGTTCAGTCAAACTTATCCCCGGGGAAGAGGCAATCAGTAACATTCCCAATCATACAATAATAAAATCAAAAGCTGATATCGAAAATGCAATTGCCTGGAAGTCGGGATATTTCATATTTAATCATCCATTGAAGGATGTGATGGCAACACTTTCCCGATGGTATGGGGTCAAAATTACCCTAGATCAAAAGCTGGAGAAATCAACCATTGCCGGTAAATTTTCTAACAAAAGAAGCCTCCTGCAAATTCTCACCTATATGGGTAAACTTAAAGGTTTCAGCATTCAGGTTCATGGAAATGTTTTCGAGATTACTTCCAGAAGATAGCCCTGTTGTCTTTGGCTCTATAAAATAAAACGTTTTAGCTAATTATTACTAACCAACTATAACTGATCACTATGAGTCAATATTTCAATTCGGAATAGGTTTGCTGCCTATAGCATTATTCAGGGGAGCCCTGCAAATAATTCGCTTAACATGATTTAATAAATAATTATCGCTTAAATCTTCCAATAAGATATGAATATAAACTACTTGCTTAAATACAGCCAGAAATTGTTGGCTAAGCTTTCACCGCAAATCCTCACTAAACTAGTTGTGATGATGATGATTCTGACTGTAGTAGAAGTCAGTGCAAAGCCAACTTATGCGCAAAATGTGAGCTTAAACATCAAAAAGGCTAGCATTACCCAAATTCTTCAGTTGCTAATCAAACAAACTGGCTACGAGTTTCTCTACGAGCCCGACGAATTATCAGCTTATCAGAGTGAAACGTTGAACATGACCAACAAACCACTAAGAGAGGTTTTGGATGTTGTTTTCAGCAATAAATCTTTAAAATACAGTATCCAGGATAACATCGTGATTATTGAACGGTTAAAGCCCGAACAAACGAAGGCGATGCCCGTTACCGGGCAGGTTGTTGATGAATCGGGTTTACCGGTACCTGGAGTAAGTATTAAAATAAAAGGTGGTGCCCTGGTTGGTCAAACCAATAACAATGGTGAATTTTCGGTACAGGTGCCTGATGAGGAGGCTATTCTGCAATTCACGGCCGTTGGATTTGAAACTCTTGAAAAAGCGGTAACTACCGGTAAGATGAGGATTGTGATCAAAGCTGCCATTAATACCATGGAAGATGTAATTGTTGTTGGATATGGAACAACTACCAGAAAAAAGATCGCCGGCGCAGTTGATCAGGTAAGGGCTTCACAGCTTGCTAATCGTCCTACGGCCAACCTCACCCAGGCCCTTCAGGGTGCAGCCCCAAGTTTAAGTATTCAGCAGCGTAGCATGGATCCGAACGGGAATACTACAAACCTTAACATTCGTGGTGTAAGCACTATGAATAGCAATACGCCACTTATCGTAATAGATGGACTCATCAGTGATGGCAGCAGCTTAAATAAACTTAACCCGGCAGACATCGAAACGGTGTCTATCCTCAAAGATGCAGGCGCATCGGCAATTTATGGTTCAAGATCTGCCAATGGTGTGTTATTAATTACCACCAAAAGGGGGATGAAAAACCAGGGTCCGGTAATCAGGTTAGATGGTCAGATTGGGCTACAGGATCCTAAAATTTTATTTAACCCGGTTACCGGCTACCAGAATGCCACATTAAAGAATTTATCGCTTACCAACGTAGGAATGGCCCCGCAATTTAGCCCCACGCAGATCCAGGATTTGTATGCCCATGAAGGTGAAGAAGACTGGTATTTTAACCAGATCCTTAAAACAGCTACCCAGCAAAATTATAATGTTAACGTATCAGGCGGAGGTGCAAATACCACTTACCTTTTTTCCGGCGGATTTTATGATCAGGGAAGCAACTACGAGGGTAATTATGGCATCAAGCGTTACAATTTGCGCTCAAACATCACAGCCGAGTACAAGCGCTTTAAATTCAGCTCTATATTAACCTACACCCGAAACAATTCAAATGCAAATACTGCAAGCAATGCCATTGTGAATTCATCACGTATACCAACATATTACTATTATAAAATGGTTGCCCCAAATGGTAAATATCTTGTCAACGACGTGTTAACCGACCAGAATCCCCTTGCTGAATTGAGGGATGGAGGATATATCAATTCTGATAACAACTATTTCAATGCTAATCTTAACGTTGAAGCCAGACTATTTGACGGCCTGAAGTTTAGAGGGGTGTTCGGAGCCGACGTGATCAATGATCATCGCTTTACCAGAAGAAAACAAATTCCACTCTATTCATCTGAGGCCGCAACAACGCCATTGGTATTCATGAATTCTACAAGAAACACAGAGGATTATAATCAACAGGTTTCCTTACTGAATTATCAGCTTTTACTGGATTATTCAAAAACACTAGGAAAACATAGCATTACCGGATTATTTGGTGCGAGTAATGAATCCTATACCAGGCGTGCAAATGAGATCAAGTATAAATTTACCGATCCCATCCTGGGAACTCCCACAACAGGTACAGAGATTGATCCCACCAGTTACGGATCTCTCGGGGCAACAACCGAAAATAGTATCAATTCATTATTTGGACGGGCGGGCTATGCCTATGCCGACCGCTATACTGCTGAATTTAATTTCCGCTATGATGGTTCTTCCAAGTTTGAAAAAGCGCTCAGATGGGGCTTTTTCCCTTCCGGATCAGTAGGATGGTCGCTCTCAGACGAAGTTTTTTTTGCCAGATATAAAGAAAAAGTCGGCGACCTGAAACTAAGGGCCTCCTATGGACTGCTCGGTAATCAGGATATCGACTCTTATCAGTTCCTCACTTCCTACACACCTTACACCAATTCCTATGGATTTAATAATGTTGGTGTCACAGGTGCCGGTTTTACTTTCGGAACCCCTAATTTACTTTGGGAAGTAACCCACACACTCAATATCGGTGTAGATGCTAATTTTTTCAGGAAAGCTTTGACAGTATCATTTGATTACTTCAGTAAAACCACAAAAGATATTCTAATAAGCCCCACAATTCCCTCCGTATTCGGCACAACATTGGGCAAGTATAATGCAGGTCAAATGAGAAACCAGGGTTGGGAGCTCACAGTTGGGTACCAGGTTAAAACAGGAAGCTTCAATCACAACTTCAGCGGTAATATCGGCGATTCAAGAAACAAAGTCCTGAAATTCGTTGGAGATGAGCAAATCACCACTGCCGATAATATCAGTAAAATTACACGTGTTGGCCTCCCATTCAATTCTTATTATGGCTATAAAATCAGTGGCTTATTCCAGAGCATGGAAGAACTCGAAACTGCAGCATTACCCGTAGGCATGAGCGCGTCTGATTTGAAACCCGGAGATGTGAGGTATACAGACAGAAATGGCGACGGAGTAATCGATTCTAAAGACCGTTTTGTCTTGGGTAACGCTTTCCCAAGGTTCACCTTTGGGTTCAACTATAACCTCAATTATAAAGGATTTGATTTCGGGATGCTTTGGCAGGGTGTAGGTAAACGCGATATGGTTGTTCGTGGCGAATTAATTGAGCCCTTCCATGAAAACTATTCTTACGTCATTTATAAGCACCAGCTGAACTACTGGACACCAACCAATACCGATGCCACTCAACCTCGCTTAACACCTGCAGGGGCTACACCTACAAAAAATAACTATCAAATGGGATCCGATCTCTATCTTTTTGAAGGTAGTTACATCAGGTTAAAAAATATTCAACTGGGTTATACTATACCCAAAAATATTTCTCAAAAAATAGGTATGCAAAAATTAAGGGTGTTTGCCAATGCGCAGAACCTGCTTACGTTTAGCGCAAATTCCTGGATCGATCCTGAATCTTCAGAATTTGATTCAAATATGTCGGGTTCTGCCAATAGTGCAAGAAACTATCCGACATTAAAATATTATGGTTTAGGCTTCAACATAGAACTTTAACAGGAGAGAATATGAAAAACAAAAGAAAACTTACCACTCCGCTATTTGCCGGTATTTTATTCCTGATGGTATTTGGTGCCTGCAATAAGCTGGATACTATACCTACGAACAAATTTACAGACGCAAATTTCTGGCAATCTGTAGAGAACTCTGAACAAATGGTTAATATGGCTTATAACCAGATGTTTTCTGCCGACAAAATGTGGAATGATGAGGCGTTGAGCGACAATATTTTTGAAGGACGAACCAATACTGCGCAGCGATCCATCAGAAACGGCATCGCCGATCCGAGCCTTGATCTTTTCAGCAGCGAATGGAAGTGGGGTTACGAAGGACTTAAGAGCTGCCATGTATACCTCGCCAATATTGATCTGGTTCCAGGTATGGACCCGGTACTAAAGAATAAAAGAAAAGCTGAAATCCGCTTCATTAGGGCATCTATCTATTTCAGACTGGTCAATTTTTTTGGTGCAGTACCTTTTTTTACCAAGGATGTTACGCTGGATGAATCCGGTACAGTAGGTAGGACCCCTAAAGCGACTATTATGAGCTTTATACACCAGGAACTGGACGAAATTATACCGCTTTTGCCTAAAAAAGAAAACGTTTCAGCTGCCGATAACGGTCGCATTACCAAAGGAGCAGCCTGTGCTTTCCAGGCAAGGGCCTATCTTTATGAAAGTAACTGGGCTAAAACTGCAGAATACTGTCAGAAACTAATCACCAATGGTGCAGAATTCGGGACTTATAATTTGTTCTCCAGTTATACAGGATTATTTACTGCAGCTAATGAGTATAACTCAGAAGTAATTCTGGATTATGGTTATGTTCCTGCGGTTAAAACCTGGTCGAAGTTATATGACGCAGCACCGCTGTCGGTGGGTGCCCGCCTAAATGCCTACGCGCCGGTTCAGGGTCTTGTTAACAACTATCTAACCATAAATGGCCTAGCAATAGATAAAGATCCGTCATACAATGCCGGCAATCCTTATGTTAACCGCGACCCAAGGCTGGCAGCTACGGTAGTTTTTCACGCAGGAAAATGGACAAACTTTAACGGAACTGAATCTACAATTTATATCCGGCCGGGTACAGGAAGTAATAGCACTGAACGTGCCGACAACTATGTTAGCGCGAGTTCAAATTCCACCCCAACAGGTTATTATGTGAAAAAATACTATGACCAAACTGCTACGGCAACTTTCGCATCTGGGTTAAATATCATCATGTACCGCTATGCAGACATCCTTCTAATGTATGCTGAGGCAAAATTCGAAATGGGTCAGCTTGATGCCACAGTATGGAACCAAACCATACGGGCCATACGGAACCGCGCAGGCTTCACAGCGGCTACCGCCCTGGATTATCCATCTACACTATCCACAGCTGATATGCGCAGCCTCATCCGCAATGAACGCCGTAGTGAATTTGCTTTGGAAGGCCTCAGATATTTTGATATTGTACGCTGGAAAGCAGGCACACAATACCTCAATGGCTATGTTTACGGTGCCAGATTTCTCAATAATAATACAGAAGACATTCGTCTGGATAATCGGAAATTCGACGAATCAAGGGATTATTTATGGTCTGTTCCACGTTCACAGATGGACTTAAATCGTAACCTCCAGCCCAATAACCCAGGGTACGCAAACTAATTTTTAACGACTTTAAAAAAGACTAATATGAAAACAAACTTTAAAATCGGAATTTTCCTTTTTATACTGAGCAATTTTGCCGCTTGTAAATCTGATGATATGATCTACAAAGACGCCAATGTAAGTCCAGTAAACGCACTTTACGAGCCAATTAACAATAAAACGATCAAGCTACTATCTTCGGCTTCTGCTTCTCTCTATTTCAACTGGGAAGCAGTAAAAGTAGAAGATAGTGGTGCCGCATTGTATGAAGTTATTTTCGACAAAGCAGGTGGTGATTTTAGCAAACCGATCTATCGTACTACCTCAGATAATAATGGCTACTCGAACGGCGCTACGGTTACCCATAAAATTATGAATAAAATTGCTTCACTGGCAGGAATCCAGCCGGGTGGAACAGGAAATCTGATCTGGACTGTTGCCTCATCGCGTGGTATCAAAACGGTTATGGCCAATGAGCGGAGAACCATTAGCGTAACCAGCTTAAATGGCTTCGTAGATATTCCTGATGAGGTATTTATTACCGGTGAAGGGTCAGAAGGAGGTAGCACACTTTCTGCTGCCTTACCGTTCAAGCTGAACGCACCCGGAGAATTCGAGATCTACACCAAACTGGAGGCTGGTAAAATCTATTACTTCGTTGATCGTAAAACCGGTACACCACGCGTGTTCTATTCCACTGATAATGCAACGCTTCGCGAAGCTGCACAAACCGGAACAATTACGCCTTCAAAAACAGCTGTCTATCGCATTAACCTCGATTTCACTACCGCAACCCTCGCATATACGGAAATAAAAAGTGTCGGACTATGGTTTTCCCCAAGTAATGCAATTACTTTAAATATGCCCTATCAGGGTAAGGGTGTGTGGACAGGCACTGGTGTAGTCAACTTTAAAACCGAAAGCTGGGGCAAAGATCAACGCTACAAATTTCAAATTGTTACTTCCGTTGGGGGGAACGATGTGGTAAAACAATTCGGTACACTTAACGGAACCGATTCTGCCCCGAATGATGCTTCTGCACCATCATATTATTTTGTTAAACTGCTCGCAAACGTTACCCAGTGGGATGATAAATGGAAATTCGCAGATAAAATAGATGGTAAATCATCCAGCATTTCTTTAGTATTAAAGGGTGATGCTGCCTATACCCATACAATTGTTGTAAACTAGTATCGATGCGGCATATGATATAAACGTGTGCCGCTTTAAACTGAAAAGGATGAAAAAGTTATTAATATGTTTAGCCCTTGCCGTTTTTATGGCAGGCTGCAGCAAAATAGAAGATGAGTACCGATATGGTGAGCCACAAGCCGTAGATTGGACATTAGCAGCCAATAGCAGTACAAATGCTTTGATCTCACAGTTCTGGAATAATGACGGCTATTTTAACTACGGCAGTAATGGATCTGATAAAGGGTTTCAGTACTGGCCCAATGCCCATGCAATGGATGTAGTAATCGACGCATACATCAGAACAGGAAATGAGACTTACAAATCATACTTTGATAAATGGTTCGCCGGCATCAAGGTAAAGAATGGTGGTACGTATTTCAATACCTTTTATGATGATATGGAGTGGAATGCACTTACCATGCTCAGATTGTATCAGGTAACCAAAGAAGAAAAATATTTAACTGCTGTTAAGACCCTTTGGACGGATATTGCTGCCGGATGGAATGAGACCTATGCCGGGGGGGGAATAGCCTGGATGAAGACCCAGTTATATAGTAAAAACGCCTGTTCAAATGGTCCTGCCAGTTTGCTTGCCATCAGGTTGTTTAATCTGACAAAAGAAGAAATCTATAAACAATGGGCATTAAAAATTTATGAATGGCAGAAAAATACTTTGTTCGAGAGGGCAACAGGTGCAGTCTATGATAATATCAATGGTAATACCAATGCCATCAGTACGGTTGCTTTAACTTACAACCAGGGAACTTTTATGGCATCTGCCGTGGAGCTATATAAGGTTACAGGTGATAAAGCCTATCTGAATGATGCACAAAAAATAGCGAATTTTACCCTCACTAAATGTATAGATACCAGTAATAACATCCTGAGGAACGAAGGTGACGGAGATAATGCGTTGTTTAAGGGTATCTTTATGCGTTATTTTCTGATTCTGCTTCAGCAAGGTGATCTCACTGATGCCTACAGGACAAAGTTCGAGACATTTTTTAATAACAATGCTCAGATTGCCTGGACCAAAGGCGTATATCCTACAACATTTCTGTTCGGCCCGTCATGGAATGAAAAGCCATTAGCCGAAGCACAGCTCACGGCTCAGGCTAGTGGCTGTATGATGATTGAAGCACGGGCAGCATTTAAGAAATAATTTGCATGAGGGCGCTGTGGTCACACAGCGCCCCTTGTACTAAAACACCTTGCGCATCGTTAAATGCTTTTTCCCGAACGTAGCACCCGTAGCCTTGTGTATCGCAATCATCTGCTCGTTAAAGTCGCCCACCCAGCTTAATTCCAGTTCCTTATATTGGTTTTTAGGCAGTACATATTCCCCAAGTCTGATAAAAAGAACTGATTCCAGTCCGTGCTTTTGAAATTTAGGCTTAGTGCCCATCACAATTGCCCGCATGCGTGTAACGCCAACCCACCTTCTGTAAGCAAATTTTAGTTTTTCAATTAATCCCAGTTTACCATCAAAACCTTTAATCATCTGGTTAGCATCTGGAATCAAAACCACAAAAGAGGCGGGTTCTCCGTTAAAATAAGCAAATTGAATCAAATGCTCATCCATAATGGGCTCCATACTTTTAAAACTTTCCTGCAGGGTTTCTTTCTTTATCGGAACAAAGTTTTCAAAATCCTGCCATCCATCGTTGTAGATTTCCATCAAATCATCGATGTATTTTTCTGAATTTGCTTTGCTGAAATACTCAAAAGTATAGCCAGGTTTATTTCTTACCCAGTTCGCAATTTTCGTAAAGCGCTCCGGGAAGGGAATGGTTAAATTAATGTGATTGGTCAGCTGCTCATATTCGGTCAAGAACCCGTAAGCATCAAAAAACTTCTGGTAGTAAGGGAAGTTATAATTCATGCCGAATGACGGAGGGGTAAACCCTTCAACAAGTAATCCCCAGAATGAATCGTTTTCCCCAAAATTAATCGGTCCGTCCATCGCTTTCATGCCATTTTCGATCAACCAGGCTTTTGCGGTGTCAAATAGCAGGAAGGCAGCTTTTTCATCATCAATACATTCAAAGAAACCAACGCCTCCTGTAGGCTGCTCGTAATTAAAAGCTTTTTTCTCATTTATGAAAGCCGCAATTCTTCCAATAAGATGCCCTGAATCATCCTTCAAAACCCAGCGTGTACATTTGCCGTGGTTAAAAAAAATGTTTTTATCAGGGTTGAAAACATTTTCTACCTCGCTGTCAAGCGGGCAAATCCAATTTTGATCGTTTTTATAAAGGATTTTTGGAACTTTTAAAAAGTCTTTCTGTAATGAAGTATTGCTTACCGATATAATTTGCATGGGCACATTTTAAAGTAAAAAGCATCCTGCCAAAAGGCAGGATGCTTTTCCAAATATATAGTTTTTTATCTACTAGTAATCGTCATCGTCATCATCAAAATTATCGAAATTGTCCAGATCATCTAATGGCATATCAAAATCATCTTCATCTTCATCCTGAGATTTCGTTTTCGTAGTTTGAACGTCGTCATCTTCAAGATCATCATCTTCATCTACCTGTTTTTTGGTAGTTGGCTTAGTAGGGAGTTTCTTTGGCGCTTTCATAACACAAAAATAAAAATTGCTTTTATAGTTTAAAAATACAAAAAAACTTTTTTTAATAAAGGGTTGAGATCAAATAAATTAAAATCTTCTACTCCATAATTTCGCCTACTGTATTCTCTTCCCTGGCAATATCTTTTAGCTGCGGAAGTTGATTTAAATGATTTAGACCGAAGTAATCCATAAAAAGTGCACTCGTGCGATATAGAATCGGACGGCCAGGAGTTTCTGCTTTTCCATCAATGCTGATCAGCTCTTTTTCCAGCAAACGCTGAACAGAATAATCTGAATTTACCCCTCTGATTTGCTCTATTTCCAGCTTGGTAATGGGCTGCCGGTAAGCAATAATGGCCAATGTTTCCATAGCTGCCTGACTCAGTTTCTTCTTTGACCGGTGCAGCTGCAATTGGTTTACTGTTTCATGATATTCCTTCTTAGTCAGAAACTGATAACCTTTGTTGAGGTTCACCAGTTCTAACGCAAACCTTACATCACTGTACTTTTCTTTTATCGCATCTAAACATTCAAAAATCTCTGTTTCAATGTACTCTTTATTAAATACGGCGTTAAGGGCTAAAATAATTTCGTGTACACTAATGCTTTGAACAGATGAGAAGATCAATGCTTCAACATGTTGCGTAAGATTGGCTTGTGGCATATACAAAATTAAAATTTTTGACATAAAAAAAGCGGTCTCGCTTTAAAAAACAAGACCGCTTTCAACACACAAATGAAACCTGAATTAAGATATAGTTTTAGGTTAGGTTATTAAATATCTATATCAATTCTATAAGAACGTTTTGATAAACACTATCGTTTATTTCTAACACAAGTTTAAGGCTAAACAGGGTGTGGTGTAACTTCTATTTAGTAAGTGGTATTAATAATTGAGTAAACGGTAAAAATGCTATTTCAGTGGTATGGATATCGATACTGTTGTGCCGTTTTCATGGTTCTGCCTCACATTGAGGTGTATAGGATTTGCTCCAATCTGTCCTAAAAGATTCAAACGCTCTTTTGTAAGTTGCATTCCTTTGCTAACATGTGTTCCTTTTTTATCCCGCAATGAATTCTCTATGCCAATTCCATTGTCAATAATTTCGATCTTAAGGTAATGTTCGTTTTTTAAATTAATCCTGATCAGGATCTGTCCTCCTGTTTCTTTGGGCATTATGCCATGCCATATCGCATTTTCAACATAAGGCTGCAGCAACATTGATGGAATAAAGGTTTCTTCTCTGTCAATATCCTCCTCAATCTCAAAAATATATTGAAGCTTGTCGCCAAATCGGTTCTTTTCAAGTTTTAAATACAGATTCAGGTATTCAATCTCCTCCTCCAGTGAGATATAGCTTTTAGTACAGATCTCCAAATTCTTTCTGATCAATCTTGCGAAGCCTGTCAATACCCGGTTAGCAGAAGCTGTATTTTGCGTATTGATATAATGCTGAATCGAATTCATTACATTGAAAACGAAATGAGGGTTCATCATGGCCTGCAATGCCTGTTGTTCAAGCATTAAAACCTTATTTTTAACCAGCAGCTGCTCCTGCTCCTTATCCTTTTGCTTCCGGGTGATGTTTACGGCAACTTTGTAGAAAATGTAAGCAACTAAAAGAATTAATAGAGATAGAAACCATAAGCTTTGCCAGAAGTGCTTTTTAATGGTGAACGGAATCTTCGCTGATGGCCCCCAGTTGCCATTCTGGCTCTTGGCACATACTTCAAAAACGTAATCTCCCGATTGTAATGATGAAAAATCCAGCCGCCGGGTTCTGGTTTCCACCCAGGCAGAGCGCTCATTTAACCGGTAACGATAGGTAATGTCGCCAGTTGTGAAATCAACGGCACTGAAGGTGAAGAGTATAGTGTTATTGCCTGTTTCAAAAACGAAGTTGCCTTTGTTAACGGGCAGTCGTTCATTATCTTTAATAATTGAGGTGACATACACCTTGGGCAGATTCTTACTGATATTAGCATTGTTGTACTTAAATAATATCAAACCTTTATTCGTCGCAAAATAAGCCGTGCTGTCATCAATAAACAGGTTATTGATGTCGTCGCCAAGCAAGTCTTTGCCATAATCAAAGTTAGCAACACTCGGGTGATCCGGATAGTCAGCAATCTTATTTACCCCTTTGTTTGTCAGTACCCAGATTTCATTGTTTTTTATAAAGATTTTTGTGCAAATGTTGTTGGTAAGACCATCTTTTTGCGTCACCTGTTTCACAATCTGACCGCCCTTATAGAAAATCAGTCCATAGCCATCTGTCGCAAGAATCAGGGTGCCGTCGTCCAGTTGCTGGATGTCGTTAATCCGCTTGGTGAGCAAAGGATGTTTTTCAAAGTGTTTGATGAGTTTTCCAGAAATAAATTGCGATAAACCGCTCACATTTGAAAACCATAAACTTCCCGATCTGTCGTAAAAAACATGGTAAGAACGGTCTTTGAAAAAATCTTCCTTCTCTTTGTATTTAAATGAATTAAATTCGAAATTGTTAATCCTGTCTGATAGGAATACCACTCCTGATGATAGCGCCAGAGCCAGGTGGCTATTATTGTCGTCCAGGCTAAAATGCTTGATGACAAACATCAGATTGTTTGATTCTTTTAAGTAGCTAACGTCGTTCGTTGATTGATAGATGTTTTTAAAAACACCCATCCCGTAATCCGATGAAAAGTAAACCGACTGATTTTTTTTGTCGAAACTAATTTGCTTAATCGTCTTGTATTTTTTAAAATCATCCAGCCCATATTCTTCCACCTGATAATTGCTGATGTTTAAAATATCAATCACCGCATCGTCTGTTCCAAGCCATAGCCTGTTCTTTCCATCTTTAGTAATGCTCTTGATTACATTACTGCTCAAACCTGATTCCGCATCAATGATAGATAGTCTGTTATTAACGTTCGGAAGCATGAATATCCCGATATTAGTAGCAAACCACATGTTCTGATTATTGTCTTTAAATACCTGGTTTACGGAGATGTCCTGCAAATATTGAACGGTTTTACCACTCTTGTCAAGCGCAAATGCACCATTCGCGTTCGCCAGCCATACTTCCCCGGAACTGCTATTGTAGTAGAAGTAACCCGACATATTTTTAATCAGATTCTGCGGTATAGAAACCATTGACTCTATTCTGCCATTCTTAAATAACTTGAAACCTTTCTGATCAATATAAGATAGCGAATGGTTAGGCTGTGTGTCGGCAGCCAGATATGAAATGGGCTGAACATTTGATTTAATGACGTTAAAAGTTTTACCGTTAAATTTCTGAACGCTCTGGTCACTGAAGGCATATATATTTCCCTGTTCATCTTCGTGGATAAAGGCATTGGTAAACTTGTCTTCATGGTTAGGGGAAATGTATTTTTTGATCATTTTCCCATCCCAGCATACAATCAGATTCGAATTGGTACCCAACCAGATCCTTCCTTTTTTGTCGATAATGAAAGATACAATGACTGTATTTAAACTCAGTTTTTTTAAGAGCGCATTGTTATCCTGATTGTAGAATTTTCCATCCTGCAAATAGCTCAACTGTCCGTTTAAGGCAAAAAACCAGATACGCCCGTTTTTGTCTTCGGCCATGCGCAAAATTTGTGTATCCGGGAGGCCGTCTTCAATCGTGAAATTTTGAAAATTGGTGCCATCGAAACGGCTCAGGCCATTATCTGTAGATATCCATATAAATCCCTTGGCATCCTGCAGAATATAATAGCAATTGTTGCTGGCAAGGCCGTTTTTCGATGTGTAATGGGGTAGGTAAGTGGTTTGAGCAAAGGCAGATGGACAGCTCAACAAAATAGCGGCAGTGAATGAAAATGCAAATACAAGCGCTGCAATGCGTGTTGAGATCCGATTGCCTTTAGTGCTGATATTTATTCTTTTAATGATCACTGCTCACTTTGGTAAATAATTTTATTTTTTCGAAAAAATCGCTTGCCCGCCTGCGGGAAATATTGATACTCTCACCGCTCTTTAAGAAAACCTGGAGTCCGTTTTTTGAATTGTATTCTTTCAGGTGGTTTAGGTTGATAATACTTGATTTGTGAATCCTGGCGAACTGATCATTCGGAAGCAATTCTTCAAATTCTCTCAATACCTTAGAAACCGTAATCTTTTCCTTGTTAATCAGGTGTACAACTGAGTAATTGCTGTCTGCCTCAATGTAAATAATTTCATCAACGTCGATCATTTTAAAGCCCTGCCCATAAGGAAGTGTTAGCTTTCTGATCTCTGATTTGGCACTCAAGCTATTGGCCAGATTGCTCACCCGCTCATCATTTTCATTTTGATTTTGAAATAGTTTAATATGTTGGGTAACTTTTTCTACTGCTGTCTTCAGTTCATCAATATCAATTGGTTTCAATAAATAATCCAGTGCATTTGCCTTGATTGCTTTCAGGGCATACTGGTCATAAGCCGTCGTAAATATAACTGCCGCTTTGTGTTTTTGTGCATCAGGAATCAGGTCGAAACCATTTCCGCCTGGCATGGCTATGTCTAAGAAAATCAGGTCGATAGGATGGTTGAATAAAATTTCTTTTGCCTCTTGTACAGAACGAGCAATTCCGGTAATTTCTATCTCCGGACAGTTCTGCTGAAGAAGGAAAAATAATGAAGATCTCGCAAACTCTTCATCGTCAACAATAATGGCTTTTAATGTGTTCATGGTGTTGTGTTGGTGAATGTATTAAAATAGCCCCACAAAAAAAAATACGATTACAAAAACCAGTTTGAAAATTGTCACGTATGTATCATCAAACGAAATCAAAATACCTAAAAATTCTCATTATGAAAAACAATGAACTAGAAACCAAAAATGAACTTGACGAAAGTTTGTTAAACAGTGCAGTTGGCAGGAGATCGTTTCTGCAATATGCAGGTGCAAGTGCCGCTGCTCTTGCCCTGGTAGCAGCAGGATGTAGAAAAGACCGCAACTTTGGCGATATCTCAACTGGCGCTACTTTAGATTTTAAAGATGATTTCGGGGTTTTAAACTACGCTTATGCATTAGAACAGCTTGAGGCTGCATTTTATGTAAAAGTAGCTTCTGCTCCACCATCAACTTTCACAACCGCTCAAAGAGCTTACTTCCAGGATATACAGTTTCATGAAATTGCTCACCGCGAATTCTTTAAAAATGCTTTAAGCACAGCTGCTATAGGAAGTTTAGAAGTAGATTTTTCTTCTATCGATTTTACCAGCGCATCAAGTGTTTTAGCTACAGCAATGGCTTTTGAAGATTTAGGTGTTGCAGCCTACAATGGAGCAGGGGTTAGAATTAAGAGTACAGATTATCTGGTATTGGCAGGTAAGATCGTTTCGGTTGAAGCACGTCACGCTGCTTATGTAAGAGATATCATCTCGAACGGATCTTTTGCAGATTTGGCAAGTATGACTGCCCTGGGTGCAGTAAATGCAAGCGGTTTGGATGGTGCCTTAACTCCGGATAAGGTTTTAGGTATTGCCGGAAAATACATCAAAACGAAAATTAACGTAATTAACCTTTAATCTTTAAAATCTACAATCATGAATATCCTAAATATATTAGACGAAATAGAAAAAGTTGATGGTGAGATCTATGAGAGATTAAACCCTCGCCGTAAAGCGATGAGAGACTTTTACAATATCGGTAAAAAAATCTCCCTTGCTGCTTTACCACTTGCCATGGGATCTATGTTCCAGAAGGCTTACGGACAAACCAATCCAGGTACGGTAACCGACGTGTTAAACTTCGCTTTGGCATTAGAATATCTGGAGTACAACTATTATAATCACGCATTATCTTTAGCTACTGCTACTTATATTCCAACAGGTGCACCAAGAGCTGCAATCACAACCATCCGCGATCACGAACGTGCACACGTTGATTTATTAAAAGGAGCTTTGCAAATTACAGGCGCAGATGGTTATGTTTACAATGACTTTGATTTCACTGCTGGTGGTGGATTTGCTGATGTTGATACCAACTATCAAACCTTCCTAAAAGTGGCATTGGCTTTTGAAGATACAGGTGTAAGGGCTTATAAAGGTCAGGCGCCAATATTGAAAGGTAATGCGGTGTTAACTACAGCATTGCAAATTCACTCAGTAGAAGCACGTCATGCTTCACACATTCGCCAGATGGTTGCAGCCAACGTTACAGGTGCAAGTGCCTTAAAACCTTGGATCGCTTATACCGCTACTGGTAATGATACCGGTGTAACAGCTGTTGATGCCGTTTACGCAGGTGAACAAAATACTACTCAGGCCGGGATTCAGATTACAGGAATCAATGGTACTGCTACTACTCAATCCCAGGCTGCTGAAAGTTTTGATGAATTCTTAACAGGCTCTGATGTTAAAAAGATTGCCAACCTGTTCATCAAAGCAGGTAAAAAATTAAGTTAAAAAAATCTATCTATAGAGATAATTGATGTTTAGTTTAAGGTAGGGGAGTGAGACTCAGGTTTTGCTCCTCTTTATTTTACTCACATTCATTTCACAACCTACCTGTCATTAACAGAAAAGAGCCATTTGATTTTCAAATGGCTCTCTTTTTTTTTAAAATTCTGCGTTCTTCGGGAAGCGCGGAAACGCAATTACATCCCTGATATTGGTCATTCCGGTAACGAAAAGTACCAAACGCTCAAAACCTAATCCAAATCCGGCATGTGGTGCTGTACCGAAGCGGCGTGTATCTAAATACCACCAAAGTTCGTCCTGAGGAATATTCATATCTTCCATACGCTTGGTCAAACGATCTAAACGTTCTTCCCTTTGCGATCCGCCAATCATTTCGCCAATTCCCGGAAATAAAATATCCATAGCAGCTACCGTTTGTCTGCCTTCCGCATCTGGTTCATTCTGGCGCATGTAGAAGGATTTAATGTCTGCAGGATAATCCGTTAAAATTACCGGTTTTTTAAAGTGTTTTTCAACAAGGTAACGCTCATGCTCACTTTGCAGATCTGCACCCCATTCGTCGATTAAATATTTAAACTGCTTTTTCTGATTTGGTTTCGATGACTTTAGAATTCTGATGGCCTCTGTGTAAGTCAAACGCTCAAAATCGTTTGCTAAACAGAAGTCTAGCTTTTCCAGTAATCCAAACTCACTTCGCTCATTTTGTGGTTTTTGTTTATCCTCTTCAGCTAAACGTGTATTCAAAAACTCCAGTTCTTCTTTGCAGTTGTCTAAAGCATATTTGATTACATACTTCATCATATCTTCCGCAAGCTGCATGTTATCTTCCAGGTCTGCGAAAGCAAATTCGGGTTCAATCATCCAAAACTCGGCCAGGTGTCGGGTTGTATTAGAGTTCTCAGCCCTGAATGTTGGTCCGAATGTATAAATCTTTCCGAAAGCCATTGCTGCAAGCTCACCTTCCAGCTGGCCCGAAACAGTCAGATTTGTCGCACGTGCAAAAAAGTCTTGTGAAAAATCAACCTTTCCATCCTCAGTCCGGGGCGTGTTGTCAAAATCCAGAGTGGTGACTTTAAACATTTCACCTGCGCCCTCAGCATCGCTCGCGGTAATTACCGGCGTATGCATGTAAACGAAACCCCTTTCGTTGTAAAACTGATGAATGGCAAAAGCCAGCGCGTGGCGAACTTTAAAAACCGCGTTGAAGGTATTGGTGCGGAAACGAAGGTGAGCTATCTCACGCAAAAACTCCAGGCTGTGTTTTTTAGGTTGTAAAGGGAATTTCTCCGGATCGCTGTCCCCTAAAATCTCCAGATTCGTAGCTTTAACCTCCACAGTCTGACCTTTTCCCAATGATTCAATAAGTTTACCTGTCGCAGAAATAGATGCTCCGGTTGTGATTCGTTTCAACAGCTCTTCAGGTAAATTATTAAAATCAACCACAACCTGGATATTGCTCATGCAAGATCCGTCATTCAATGCAATAAACTGATTATTACGGAAGGTTTTAACCCATCCCATAACCGTTACCTCGGTGTCAAATGCTGTCGATTTTAATAAATCTTTAATTTGCTGTCTCTTAATCATATTGTTATTTATAATAAGCCGCAAATTTAGAAAAAAAACACTACGAGTTGTCAGTTTGTGATCTTCAATTTTCTTTTTTTACTCCTGGGCCTTGAGTTTAAACATTCCCTTTCAAAGGCCTGCTATTGCTGTTGTTGCTGTTGCTGCATGGCCTCCATATACTGTTGGTAACTGTTTTGGGTCCTTGCTGTGGTAGCCAATCCTGATGGCTTGGAATAATTTACTTCTTTTGGTTGAAAATAGTTATCACTGTCCAGGTCTTCATCATTATAGCCAACTGAAACATTAACTTCCATAATATGTTCAAAACCACCTTTGTATACGCCTTTAACAGGAGAGCAATCAGTAAAGTTTCTGCCAACTGCAAGGCGCACGTGGTTCTCATTTGCAATACAGTTATTGGTAGGATCGAGGCCCAGCCAGCCATATTCCGGTAAATATGCCTCAGCCCAGGCGTGGGTTGCACCTTCACCCCGCATGCCATCGCGGTTCGGACAAATATAGCCACTCACGTAACGGGCAGGAATTCCGGTTAGCCTAAGCATCGCAGTAAGTACATGCGCAAAATCCTGACAAACGCCGGCTTTCAGCTTCAAAATCTCGTCGATAGTGGTATCTACTGCCGTAATTCCCTTAATATATTCATAGCTGCTGAAAACGTGGGCACAATATTTTATAGCCGTTTGAAAAGGAGTATCTTCACCGTTTTTGATACTTAAGGCAGTTTCCTTCAGCTGGATAATGCCATCAAAAGGTTCCTGGCGTAGATAATCTATATAGGGAACTTCATATTTTAGATATTCGAGACTGTTCCATTGCTCACTGCTGAACATATCATCTTGCGGTAATGGTTTCGGAAAGGTCTCCACACTTACTTTCGAAAATATCTTAAGCTGGGTATGGGGTTCATTTTGTGTAAATGTACCCACCTCATTTCCATAATAGTCGATGAACAGCTCAATTTCCGGGCTTCCTGAAATATTTAGGTCGTGTTTAACCACTTTCTGGAAGTCGTCCTTTATTGGAAATAAGATAATCTGATTGGCACTGTCGCGAACAGGCGATTCATACTTGTAATTTGTGATATGTTTGATTTTGAAAACTGGCATATGATATGGTTTCTAATGCTATTGGCTTATTTTATGAATTGGCGAAATAATATTCGTTTAATAAATTACCGATGCCGTAAAGTTCAGATCTGATTTCTGTTAAATACTGGTGCAATTGCTCTTCTTCCATCGTATTCACCGAGCTATAGGTAATCATGCTTTTCAATCTACCGATTTTAAACAACAGATTGTTATAGTGTTCAATGTTGCTTTCACTTTTTAATCTGCTGAAATACCTGTCGATATTGTTCATGGAGTACAGTGCAGATCTGGGGAAATCGTTGTTCAGCATCACCAGCTCAATGATGTTCTTGGCATCAAATCCCTGGCGGTAAGTCTTTAGGTACAGCTCGTAGCCTCCAATGGAAAGCAGCAGGTGTTTCCAGTAAGCAATATCCGTAAGTAAATCAGGATTATCCGTAATAAACCTGAATTTGATATCCAGGATATCAATAGACTGTATACTGCGTTCAAGATGCTTGCCTATTTTCATAAAGCTCCTGCTTTCTCCGCGTTCCATTGCGCTATCTGCCGTTCCATGGTACAACATTACCTGTTTAATCAGGATATCCAACGCTGTAATGGGGTCATCTTTTTGAACATACCAAAGCAGTTTCTCATCCTTAACCGTATGGTAATACTCATTCAGGCATTGCCATAAATCCTTTGGGATATGTTCCTGTACGCTGCGGGCATTTTCCCTTGCCAGGGTAACAATATTTAAAATGGAATTCGGGTTGTTCCTATTTAAAAGCAAATATTCGATTACGGCCCGGCTGTCGTGCTGAATGTTTAACAGTTCCGGCTCATCGTCAGAAGAGAAAATTCTGATGATTGGTTTCCACGTAAACTCCTGTATGGTATCCTGTGATGAGGCGTAATTGATTTTCAACATACGCAACATGCCGTCGCTGCGCTCCACATATCTGCTTAACCAGTATAAGCTTGATGCTACTCTACTTAACATATTATTATTCTAAGAAGTTAAAACCCAGGTATCTTTGCTGCCTCCGCCTTGTGAGCTGTTCACCACCAGCGATCCCTCTTTCAGGGCCACTCTTGTCAAGCCTCCGGGAACGATAGATATTCCATCAGGTCCGTTAAGCGCAAAAGGACGCAGATCTATCCTTCTGGGAGCCAGTTTACCATTGATGAAGCAGGGGGCAGAAGACAAACTGATGGTGGGCTGTGCGATAAAGTTTCTGGGATCTTTCAGGATTTCCAGTTTATACTCTTCAGTTTCCTGTTCGGTAGCGGAATGCCCCATAAGCATGCCATAACCACCGCTGCCGTTTGTTTTTTTGATCACCATCTTATTAATGTTCTCAAAAACATAATTTAATTCATCCTGGTTACTTAATTGATAGGTGGGTACATTTTTTAAAAGCGGTTCCTCATTCAGGTAATACCTGATCATATCCGGAACATAGGTATACACGGCCTTATCATCAGCAACACCATTTCCTACTGCATTTACGATGGCCACATTTCCTTTGCGATACGCGCCCATTAAACCGGCAACGCCTAGCACACTGTTCGGGTTAAATACCAACGGGTCCAGGTAGTCGTCATCTACACGGCGGTAAATCACATCAACCTGCTGCAAGCCCGTAGTGGTTTTCATGAATACTTTCTGATTCTTCACCACCAGGTCCCTGCCTTCGACCAGTTCTACACCCATAAGTCTGGCCAGTGTGGTATGCTCATAATAAGCAGAATTATACATCCCCGGGCTCAGCAGTACAATCGTAGGATTTGAAACGGCTCTTGGCGAAAGCGCCATTAGATTCTTATACAATATGGCCGGGTACTCTGTTACACTTCTTACGCCACATTGTGGAATCAGATCAGGAAAAAGTCTTTTGGTAATTTCCCTGTTTTCCAGCATATAGCTTACGCCTGATGGCGTGCGCAGGTTATCTTCTAACACATAAAAGGTCCCGTCGTGATCTCTGATCAGGTCGATACCGGCAATATGGATATAGATGTCGTGAAGCACATTGACATTGTGCATTTCCCGTAAAAAATGCGGACAGGAATAGATCACATTAATCGGAACGATCTGATCCTTGATGATAAACTGATTGCTGTAAACGTCTTTCAAAAAGAGGTTCAATGCCCGCAACCGTTGTTTGATGCCTTTTTCAATGAATGACCATTCCGTTGAGGTAATAATACGGGGGATGATATCAAAGGGGAATATTTTCTCAATTCCCTCTCCGCTGTCGTATACAGTGAAGGTAATTCCCTGGCTCATAAATAACTTTTTTGCCAGTTCTTCTTTTTTGTTCAGATTTTCGAGCGATTCCTTTGAGAAGTTGTTAATGAAGTTTGAATAATGATTTCGATAGTTGTCACTATTCAAAAACATTTCATCGTAAGTATTGGGTTGATTTAAGTAATTTTTTATAAAATTTTCTACCATAAGACTTAAATATTTGCTTAAAGTATGATTTTGATATTTAAAAATGCAAGTTTTGTCTTAAAAAATATCTGATAATTCATTTTCGAACGTATTTTAATGATATTTATACGCTTGTTTTTCCTTTTATTTAAGTTTTTATTAGAAATATTTAATTTATTTATGAAAAACACTTGTGTATTTAAATAATATGTGTACTTTTGTAATGCTCGTTAATTATTATTATATATTTGGTTTAAAAAAAGCGCTGGTAACGGCGCTTTTTTTATAAAGCTTACAAGACTTATTCATAATCAACATAAACCAAACAACCTAAACTAAAAGAAGCTTCTATGTAAAACATAGGAGCTTCTTTTTTAACATAGATTCATTTCAAAACAAAAAAAAGCCATTTCTTTCGAAACAGCTTTTCCATATATGTTTTGTTAGTTGTTATTCTAGTCTTCAGAATAGGTGATGTCATTAACATGCTTGTCAATTTCCCATCTTCCAGTACCTTCTTCACCAATCACTTCGAATAATTCGAGTGCTCTGCGCGCTTTGTACTCTTCTTCACGTTGCTCTTTCAAGAACCAGTTTAAAAATTCCATTGTTACGAAATCCTGTTCTTTATGGCATCTTGATGCTAAATTTTTAAAGCTTTGAGTAATGGCAATTTCAGCTTCAAGTGCATCTTCGAAAACTTCTCTGAATCCACCGAATTCTGTTTTGATACCAGTTACTTCCGGAGAAATTGCATTACCGCCCATATCCAAAACATATTTGAATAACTTAAGCTGATGCATTCTCTCCTCGTCAGATTGCTTGGTGAAATAATCGGCCGAGTAGTCATAACCGTTTTGGTTACACCATGATGCCATTGCTAAATATAGTGATGAAGAGTGAGCCTCTTTTTTAATTTGCTGATTTAAAAGTGTTTCAATATCCTGTGATATTAAACATTTGATACGCATTAGATCTTTCATAATTCTGTGCTTTAATAACAATACAAATGTAAACCGAATTTGTTCATTTGTAGAATTTATTTGCAATATGAAATTAGTCTAAATTGCTGATAATAAGTTATTTGTAATGATTTTAAATAGCGACAATCGCATGTAAAACAAATGATATAACGCTATACGGATTCTGTTTGATTAGCAGTAAGATGGGGGTAAGGTTGGATACAAAGAGAAAGATTTTTGTCTCCGTTTCCCTTGTCTTAAATACGCTGGTTTGTTTAGTAAACCAGTCTGTACAGGCAATCGTTCACCAGGTGGTTTAATTTAAACATGGTAAAAGTGCCATGCAAAAGATCCTTTAATGCGATAATTTCAAGCGCACTAAGCAGATAGATGTGCTCACACCCATTGAAAGTAACTAATTCGAAATCTGCTCTTTTAGTATTTAGTAAAAGATCTTCGATATCAATTTTTTCAACAGTCTTCTTAAGTTTTTGAAGAGAAAGGCAATTGAAACGGGCAAACTTACCTCCGAAATCGATATAAAAACAGTTTAGCTTATCAGATTGATAAACAGAACCATGATTATTAGAGAACACGTTAACGAGTTGATTGATATCAATACAAGCTTTTTCCATCGGACACAAAAATTCACATTATTTAGATTAAATACAAATAAAAGTGAAAATAAATTTATGCCCTTGATGTTTCGGTTACCCCAGCTCTGCCAGGCGGAAAGTCTCTGAAACCCTGATTCCTTTTTCAGTCCGCTGAACCGTACAACACTCATTCACCGGATCGTGCTCCAGATATAAGATATAATTGTTGTCGGCAGCCTCTTCGAGGAAGGCTTGTTTTTCTGTCAATGTTTTTAACGGAAACATATCATATGCCATTACATAGGGCAGGGGCAGGTGTCCTACTGATGGAAGTAGATCCGCCATGTAAACAATAGTGCGGCCTTTGTAACTGATTTTCGGAAGCATCATAGCATCTGTATGCCCATAGGCAAAGCCAATATGAATATCTTTTTGCCACTCAATATCATCAGTTTCGTCAATAAACTGTAATTGTCCGCTTTCCTGAATCGGTAATATATTTTCTTTTAAGAATGAAGCCTTTTCCCTTGCATTGGGTACCGTGGCCCATTGCCAGTGTTTCTCATTGCTCCAGTATATCGCGTTTTTAAACGTTGGTGTGAGTTGTGCCCCTTCACGGATCACTGCCCCACCTACATGGTCGAAATGCAGGTGTGTTAAAAAAACATCTGTAATATCGGTTTTGCCAAAACCCAGTGCTGCCAGTGATTTCTCCATCGAATCATCACCATGTAAATCATAATGGCTGAAAAACTTTTCGTCCTGTTTGTTGCCGATACCCGTATCCACTAAAGTTAAACGGTCACCATGCTCAATGAGCAGACACCGCATTGCCCAGGTACATAGATTGTTTGCGTCGGCGGGGTTCGTACGTTGCCAAATGGCTTTTGGTACAACACCAAACATAGCGCCACCATCAAGCTTGAATAATCCGGTATTTATGGTGTGAAGTTTCATTTACAGGTATTTAGGGTCAGTTATTCAGGTATTGTCAAGACAGTATCAGGTGTTCAGTATCAATTAGCTGGCATCAAGTATGAAAGCATTAAAAATAAGAAAACCCTTCAGTTTATCTAAAGAGTTTTCTTTTTTTATTTATACGAATCAGATTTCCGAAAGGAATTCCAACTATAAGTGGATCACTTCTCCATATGCATCTGCAGCAGCTTCCATAATCGCCTCGCTCATGGTTGGGTGAGGGTGTACTGATTTAATCATCTCATGACCGGTAGTTTCCAGTTTACGGGCAACCACAATTTCAGCAATCATCTCGGTAACATTCGCACCAATCATGTGTGCACCCAGTAACTCGCCGTACTTCGCATCAAAAATTAATTTAATGAAACCATCTTTTGCACCGGCAGCACTCGCTTTACCAGATGCGGAGAATGGAAACTTGCCAATTTTTAATTCATAACCAGCTGCTTTAGCTGCTTTTTCAGTGTAACCAACAGAAGCAATCTCTGGTGTACAGTAAGTACATCCCGGGATGTTGTTATAATCTAATGGCTCAGCATGCTGACCAGCAATTTTCTCTACGCAGATAATACCTTCCGCAGAAGCAACGTGTGCTAAAGCTTGTCCGCCAACCACATCACCAATGGCATAATAACCTTTTACTGAAGTATTATAAAATTCATCCGTAACAATTTTGCCTTTCTCCGTTTTGATACCTGTTTCTTCCAAACCGATGTTTTCGATATTGGCCACAATACCAGCAGCAGAAAGGACGATGTCAGCTTCGATCGTTTGCATACCTGATGCTGTTTTTACCGAAACTTTGCAACCTGCACCGCTCGTGTCAACCGCTTCAACAGATGCTGAAGTCATTACATCGATACCGGTTTTCTTCAGGCTGCGCAATAATTGTTTGGAAACATCTTCATCCTCAACCGGAACAACATTCTCCATAAATTCTACGATCGTCACCTTAGTTCCCATCGTGGCGTAAAAATAAGCAAACTCCACGCCGATAGCACCCGATCCTACCACTACCATACTTTTTGGTAACTCAGGAAGCACCATTGCCTGACGGTAGCCAATGATTTTTTTACCGTCTTGTTTCAGGTTAGGTAACTCTCTCGAACGCGCACCTGTTGCGATAATAATATTTTTTGCTGTTAATTCTTTTTGAGAACCATCAGCACCCTTAACTTCTAGTTTGTTTCCTGGTTTCACTTTACCAGTACCCATTACTACGTCAATCTTATTTTTCTTCATTAAAAATTGAACGCCCTTACTCATTCCGTCGGCAACACCGCGACTGCGTTTTACCACAGCTGCAAAATCTGCAGTGGCTCCCGAAGTAGTAATTCCGTAATCAGCAGCATGGTTAATATATTCAAAAACCTGAGCACTTTTTAAAAGCGCTTTAGTTGGGATACAACCCCAGTTTAAACAAATACCACCTAATGATTCGCGCTCTACAATGGCAACTTTCATTCCCAATTGTGAAGCTCTGATTGCAGCTACATAACCACCTGGGCCGCTGCCTAAAACAATAACGTCGTAGTTCATATCTATATAAAGAGATTTCTTTTAATTGTTTTATATTAAGTAATCTCCTGGGCAGGAGGAGGCTCTCCGGAAAGATTACCCTCGCTTCTATGAAACACATCAGCATTACAATGTAGAAACATCAGTTTCTTACAATCCCCAAAACTAAAAAAAAATGTTTGTTAATGAATCATAAATAGAAATTCATTACAAAACCCATTTTTTCTTTACTTACAGTTAACGCAGCGACAATCCAGCGTTTCCTATCCGAACTCAATTTCAAGAAAGTACCATAGATAATGCACCACATCCTTCCTAACTAACTCTACTATTTGGATGTGCGAATTTCAAAAATGATATAAAAAAAGCATTATCTGAACCGAATTTATAGTTAAAGCCACTTTTGTGCATTCTTTTCTCAATGAATTTGCTCTTTTATTGATATATAAAGAGTTATATGCCATAAATCCAATGTTAAGTTAGTGTTAATTGTTAAATATTTTAATGCGAATGTTAAAATCTGTTAAATTTTATTAATTACATTTGTGCGCAATTTGAATCGGTTGTAAACACCGTCAGCTTGTGGTAATCAATCACTAACGATCATTATCAAACAACAACAAAAAACAATTAAAAAAAAAAGTATGAAGAAATCTTTACTTTTAAGATTTGTACTCGTTATTGTTGCTTTAGTAGGCCTTACCTTTGGTGCAAACGCACAGGTAACCACTTCATCAATGACTGGTACAATTAGAGACGCCAAAGGCGCATTACCGGGTGCCAGTGTTAAGGCAACACACACACCTACCGGAACTGTTTACTCCGTATCCACTAACAATGATGGGCGTTTTACAATTGGTGGTATGCGTGTCGGTGGTCCTTATACCATCGAAATAAGCTTCGTAGGTTACAGACCAGAAAAACAAACTGAAGTTTATTTGAAATTAGGTGAGCCTTATTTGGAAAACGTAACTTTAGTAGATAACAGTTCTACACTTGCCGAGGTAAAAGTTGTTGGTCAGAGTAACAATGCGATCATGAACTCTAACAAAAGCGGTGCTAATACTGTAGTTACCAGACAACAAATCCAGTCTTTACCAACCATTACCCGTAGTGTAAACGATTTAACCCGTTTAACACCTCAGGCAAATGGTACTGCTATCGGTGGTGGTAATTACCGTTCTAACAACTTCACTGTTGATGGAGCTAATTTTAACAACCAGTTCGGAATTGGTCAGAATATTCCCGCGGGAGGATCTCCAATTTCAATCGACGCGTTAGAGCAAATCTCCATCAATGTAACGCCTTATGATGTTCGCCAGTCTGGCTTTACCGGTGGTTCTGTTACCGCTGTAACCCGGTCGGGTTCTAACACTTTTTCTGGTAACGCTTTCTATACCATGCGTGGTGAAGAACAACAGGGAAAAAGAATTGGTGAAACTTACAGGATACCAACTTTACAGAAGTTAGATGAGAAAAACTATGGCTTTAGCTTAGGTGGTCCGATTGTAAAAGACAAATTATTCTTTTTTGTTAACTACGAGAAAAAACATACTATTGAGCCTGGAAATAACAGAATTGCTGCAACGGCTGCACTACCGTATAACAGTGGTGTCTCAACTGTTGCACCAGCTACTGCATCGGATTTAGATCAATTGAAATCATACTTAATCTCTAAATATGGTTATGACCCGGGTGTATACCAGGGATATTCAAACATCAGTGATAATGAAAAAATGTTTGCCCGTTTAGACTGGAACATTACAAGCAATCACCGTTTCAGTGTGCGTTATAATCAGGTAGAAAGTACCTCACCAAGTTCAGCAAGTACTTCAGTTACTGGTTCGGGTGTAACTGGTAATTTAGGTTACGGAAACAATAGGTCTGGTAGCAATACCAATGCTGGTTTAAATTTTTCAAACTCCAACTATTATCAGGCGGCTAACTTGTATTCTGCAGTTGCTGAGTTAAACTCCAACTTCGGTAGTAAAGTTACCAACGTATTGCGTGCTACTTATTCTCACCAAAACGATCCAAGAACTTCTGATAGTTCTCCTTTTCCTTTGGTTGATATCTTAAACAATACCCAATCGGGAACATCTGCTGGTAGCGTATTAACTACTTTCGGTTACGAACCGTTTACTTACGGTAACTTAAGAGATGTTAAAGGATATACCTACAGTGATGATTTAAGTTTGGCCCTAGGTAAACATAACATTACTTTAGGTGTGCAAGCTGAATTCAGTACAACTAAAAATGGTTTCCAACGCTTTGGTACTGGTTTCTATACTTTTGCTTCTTATGCTGATTTTTATAACAATGCAAGACCATTACAGTATTCAGTAACTTACCCTTTAACTGCCGATGGATCGCAAGCTTTCCCAAGCTTTAAGTTTGCTCAATACTCTGCTTATTTACAGGATGAGTTTACTATTTCGGATCGTTTGAAAGTAACTGCAGGTATCCGTTTTGAACAGGCAACATATCCTAATGTTTCAGAAATTAGAACACATCCATTAGTAGCTGCTCAAACTTTTGCCAACGGTCAAAAAATCGATACAGGTGTTTTACCAGAAAATAAATTAACATATTCTCCTCGTTTTGGTTTCAACTGGGATGTAATGGGCGACCGTTCAGTACAGGTTCGCGGTGGTTCAGGTATTTTCACTGGCCGTGTTCCTTTTGTATGGATCGTTTCTCAATCGGGTGACGCTGGTTTACTTCAATATACTCAGGTTTATTCTGGTGCTTCAACACCATTATTTAATCCAAGCATTGCTCCAAACTTAACTACTGCTGCTCCAGCTGCAGGAACAAGTATCCCTGGAACAATCAGCGCTATGGCTCCTGATTTGAAATTCCCTCAAACATGGAAGTCAAGTTTAGCTGTAGACTTTAAATTACCTGGTGGCGTAGTCGCTACTTTAGAAGGTATCTATGGTAAGGACCTGAATGTTGCCGTTGCTAAAAACGTAAACTTACAAGAACCAACTGCTTTAACTATAGCTGGATATCCTGATACAAGACCGTTTTACGGAAGCTCTGTAACTTCAAGACAGGTTGTAAATATCACAAGTGCAGGTATTCCAAGCACAACTGGTACTTCTGCGTTGAACGTTATTCAGATGACAAATGCTAAAGGTGGTTATAACTGGCAAGCAACAGCTCAGTTGACAAAACAATTCCAGGGTGGTTTATCTGCAATGATTGCTTACACCCGTTCTGATCAACGTAACTTCGGTGATGGTAGTGGTGACCAGTTATTAAACTTATGGTCTATTCCATACACTTCAACTAATTCGAATAATCCAACATTAAGTTATTCTCAGAATTTAGTACCTGACCGCTTTATTGCCAGCATTTCTTACAGAAAAGAATATATCAAGAATTTAGCTACATCATTCTCATTATTCTATCAAGGTCAGCAACAAGGACGATTCTCTTACTACTATAGTGCAGATTTCAACCGCGATGGACAAACAAATGATTTGATTTATATTCCGCGTGATGCTTCCGAAATTACTTTCACAAACATACCTTCAGGTACAACAGGTTATGCAAGAGCTTATAGTGCACAGGAGCAAAGTGATATCTTCATGAATTACATCAATAATGATCCTTACCTAAGCAAACGTAAAGGTCAGTATGCTGAGCGTAACGGTGCATTATTGCCATGGAGAAATCAGTTTGACTTCAGATTAACTCAGGAAGTTTTCAGAAACTACGGAAAATCTAAAAATTCATTCCAGTTTACAGTAGATATTTTCAACGTAGGTAACTTGTTGAATCGTAAATGGGGCAACGTCAACTTCGCTAACAACTCAGCGATTCTTGTTCCTCAGAACGTTTCATCAATCAGCACCACAACCAAACCCACATTCAGGTTAGCCAATACGCAAGGTGATATCGTTAGAGATTCATATGGTACTTCACAAACCATCTCATCAACCTATTACATGCAGTTTGGTGTACGTTATAATTTCAACTAAGGCTGTAAATTTTTAAATTGATTAAAATGAAAAATATATTATCAAAAATTATGGTCACAGCTAGCGTTATTGTATTATCAATGAGCGCTTGCAAAAAGGACCCTAATGCTGAAAAAGAAGTTTCAGGTACCGGTGGTACAACCATTGAATTAGCAAAAGGTAATCCAATTTCCGCTACAGGTACTGTTGGAACAAGTGTAGTAACATTAAATTACATTGTTGGAGAAAAACTTTTTCCTTCTAAAGTAATTCCTAAGCTAACCGTTTTCTATCTTACCAACACACAAACCAGCGCAACTGCTGTAAGTAGTTCTGTAAGGACTCAACTTTACACTGCTACAAACGTATCGTTGGCAGCTACCGCTTCACCGGTTGCTGGTGCACCTGTTGTAACTTCAATTGGCGCTTACGGTAACTCAGCTAACACTGTTTGGGGACTTACCTATACATTCCCGTTAAGTTCAATTGGCAAAGGCCTTTTCACAGTTAGCAACGGCGCTTCTTCTCAGTCAAGAGGTACAAGTATCATTATTGTAGCTCAGGATGCAGCGAATGTAACACTTGCTGAATACACATTTGCACTGTCAGAATTTGGGTTGAGAGCTGCTCTGTAAGCTTTTAATTCCTATATATTAAGCCCCAACCATCGGTTGGGGCTTTTTTGTGCCCGTTGAATAAGTTTAACAAAATATCTCAAAAAAAGCTTCGCATCGACGCGAAGCTTTTTTTTTATCCGGTATTTTATCTCCGGCTACTTATAAACCACTCCATTTTCAAACAACTGATTCAGTACACCTGCTAGGCGAATTCCGCCCATTTCAATGCGTCTATTTGCAATATCAATGTGCGATTGATAATAATCTTCTCCGAGTTTGTTATTGGCCTCAATCTCCTCATATAGCTTACTACTGATCCGATAACTTTCATACAGCCAATCAACCGGTGCGGCTCTTTGCCATCTTCTGATCTTCCTTTTTCCTATACGATCTATTGACGATAGCTGTGCGATGCTCAAACCCTGATGATCGAGCAGGCGGCTATCCCACAGGCTATGTAAATTTGTTCCCTTTCCGTCAAACTGTACCTGAATGGTATTGCCTCCTTTGTCTTCTGCTCTGCTCACATGCATGGGTTGATGAGCATCGCCCACCAGGTGTATGATAAACTTGAGCGCCACTACCTTTTGTACTTTTGTAGCATTAGGATCCTGAATGATTTGTTCATTCAGCTCCAGTGCACTCAATAAATTATCAGTTTTTAAGGTGGTAATACTATCCCTGAACTTTCGCCTGTTTAATCCTGCCGGAAGATTCACGAAATGCCAGTTAGCAGTGTTCTTATAAGCCGGTTGGTTGCGAACTTCGTCGGCCCATGAGGCCACGTCTACCATACTTTCATTCTCCAAAAGTAATTTTACAGCCTCTTTTGCTTTTATGCTGAGGTGTTGTTCTGCGATGGTGGCCACGGTTTTATGTCCGAAAAAGCCCCACGAACAAAACAAGAGTGCAATGCAAATTAGGGACATTGCTGTTGTTATTTTCTTCATGCCCGAAGATAGGCAGTCACAAGGTACGCTGTTGGATTGTGCGCTAAATTTTACACAAAAAAAGGCCCTGAACACAAGTTCAGGACCTTCACATGTATATTTCTTTCGATCTAATTATACACAAATGTACCTTTATCGCTTTCTATAGTCACCTGCTTTTGCGTTCCGCTTTCCACATGCCCGATAACCTGCGCATCGATGTTGAAGCTTTTAGAAATGGCAATGATATCATCAGCAATCTCCTGCGGCACATACAACTCCATACGGTGACCCATATTGAATACTTTATACATTTCCTTCCATTCTGTACCAGATTGCTCCTGAATCAGCTTAAACAGCGGCGGAACAGGGAAAAGGTTGTTTTTAATCACATGGATATCATCATTAACAAAGTGAAGCACTTTGGTTTGCGCGCCGCCACTGCAGTGAACAATACCGTTGATCTGGCTGCGGTAGCTTTCCAGTATCTTTTTAATCACCGGTGCATACGTACGGGTAGGAGAGAGTACCAGTTTCCCTACTGTAGTTTTACCGAAACCTTCAATCTCAATTTCCTCTGTAAGTTGTTTTTGACCAGAAAATACCAGGTCGAACGGAACCGCCGGATCGAAACTTTCAGGATAAGTTTCGGCCACCGATTTTTCAAAAACATCATGACGGGCCGAAGTTAAACCATTCGAACCCATGCCGCCATTATATTCAGTTTCGTAGGTTGCCTGACCATATGATGCCAAAGCGACAATAACGTCTCCCGGTTTAATATTATCATTGCTGATCACTTCTTCACGTTTCAGGCGACATGTAACCGTAGAATCCACAATGATGGTCCTAACCAAATCACCCACATCAGCAGTTTCACCACCTGTAGAGTAAATGGAAATTCCCTGTTCGCGTAAATCGGCTAAAATATCTTCAGTACCATTAATTACTTCGGCAATTACCTCGCCAGGAATCAGGTTTTTGTTACGGCCGATAGTAGAGGATAACAAAATGTTATCGGTTGCACCAACACAAATCAGATCATCAATATTCATGATAATGGCATCTTGTGCAATGCCTTTCCATACCGATAAATCTCCGGTCTCTTTCCAGTAAACATAAGCCAGTGAAGATTTCGTGCCTGCACCGTCGGCATGCATGATATTGCAGAAGGTCTCGTCGTTGCCTAAAATGTCGGGAATGATCTTGCAGAATGCTTTCGGGAAAATACCCTTATCGATGTTTTTGATGGCATTGTGCACATCTTCTTTTGAGGCAGAAACGCCACGTTGATTGTACCTGTTATCACTCATGTTGCCGCAAAGATAATGGAAAAAGTCGGGAGTCAGAAGGAAGAAATCAGAAGTTTTATGCATAAAAAGAGGCGTAAAGTTTTCACCTTACGCCTCTAAAAGCTTAAAACCTGAGGGTTTTTATTTCATGAATAACAATTCTCTGAATTTTGGTAAAGGCCAAACACTGTCATCAACGATTTGTTCTAATTTATCAGCATGGTAACGAATAGTGTCGAAGTAAGATTTAACTTTCTCGTCGTAAGCAATGGCTTTCTCACGTGTATCTTCGATTTTGTTGGTTACTTTACGCTCTTCAAGCATGGCATCAATGTTTGTCTTAACGATATCTAAATGCTCAGATAGTTTTTTAACAATTTCTAAAGATGCTTTGCTTTCTACACCGATTTCTTTTAAACCTTTAACATTAGCAATTAATGAGTTCTGGTAAGCGATAGCAGCAGGAATAATTGCTGTGTTAGCCACTTCACCCATTACACGTGCTTCGATCTGAAGTTTTTTGTAGAAGTTCTCCAACATGATTTCATGACGGGCATGAATCTCGCGTGCGCTATAGATACCGGTTGTTGCAAATAACTCAGCAGATTTATCTGTTAAGTAAGCGTCTAAAGCTTTTGGTGTAGTTTTGATGTTTGATAAACCACGTGCTGCAGCTTCATCCTCCCACTCCTGGCTATAACCATTTCCTTCGAAACGGATCGCTTTAGATTCTTTGATGTATTTTTTAATTACTGTTAATAAAGCGATATCTTTTTTATCACCTTTTTTGATCAGTTTATCAACCTCAACTTTAAATTTAGTTAATTGCTCAGCCATAATCGCATTTAAAATGGTCATTGGCGCTGAAGAGTTTGCAGAAGAACCAACTGCTCTTAATTCAAACTTGTTACCTGTAAAGGCGAATGGTGAGGTACGGTTACGGTCGGTGTTATCCAATAAAATCTGAGGGATTTTAGGGATGCCTAACCATAATGCGTTGTCTTCTTTGATTTTTTTGCTGATACGTGAGTGCTCAATCTCATCTAATACATCGTTCAATTGTGAACCTAAGAAGATCGAGATAATTGCTGGCGGCGCCTCGTTAGCACCTAAACGGTGATCGTTGCTTACCGATGCAATACTTGCACGTAATAAGTCTGCATGCTCACTAACCGCTTTAATTGTGTTCACAAAGAAAGCAAGGAACATTAAGTTATTTTTAGGTGTTTTACCTGGTGCAAGTAAGTTTTTACCAGTGTCAGTAATTAACGACCAGTTGTTGTGCTTACCTGAACCATTGATACCTGCATATGGTTTCTCATGTAATAATACACGGAAATGGTGACGGCGGGCAACTTTTTCCATCAAGTCCATCAACAATTGGTTGTGGTCGATAGCTAAGTTGATTTCTTCATAAATCGGAGCACACTCAAACTGAGATGGTGCAACCTCATTGTGACGGGTTTTCAAAGGAATACCCAATTTCAAAGCTTCGTTTTCGAAGTCTACCATGTACGTGAAAACACGCTCAGGAATAGAACCGAAATAATGATCTTCTAATTGCTGACCTTTAGCAGACATGTGCCCGAATAATGCACGGCCGGTTAATAATAAATCCGGGCGGGCATTGAATAATGACTCATCAACTAAGAAATATTCCTGCTCAATACCTAAAGATGCATTTACCTTAGTAATGCTTTTATCGAAATACTGGCAAACATCAACAGCCGCTTTATCAAGTGCAGCTAATGCTTTTAACAATGGAGCTTTGTAATCTAATGCCTCGCCAGTGTATGAAACGAATACAGTTGGGATACAAAGTGTTTTTCCTGCTTTGCTTTCCATAATGAATGCTGGAGATGATGGATCCCATGCGGTATAACCACGTGCTTCGAAAGTGTTACGAATTCCACCATTCGGGAAACTCGATGCATCAGGCTCCTGCTGAACTAAAGCACTTCCTGCGAATTTTTCGATAGCACCGTCGCCACTTGGCTCAAAAAACGAATCATGTTTTTCAGCTGTAGTGCCTGTTAAAGGCTGGAACCAGTGCGTATAGTGAGTGGCGCCAGCGCTCATTGCCCATGCTTTCATAGCTGTAGCAATTTGGTTCGCGTCGTCAGAATTAATCAGCTCACCCTGGTTAATAGATGAGATTAATTTTTCATATACGTCTTTAGATAAGAAATCTCTCATTTTTTTCTTATCAAATACATTAGCGCCGAAAAAGTCAGAAATTTTCGATGAAGGAGATTTAACTTCAGGTGAAATTCTGTTTTGAGCCTCTTTTAATGCGATGGTTCTTAAGCTTTTCATTAATCTATTTTGTTTTTTGTCAAAAATAGCATATTTTATTAATTTTTGTAAAACAATCGTATTTTTTATATCAATATTACAGAAAGTGAAATAAAAAAATGTTTTTTAAGCAGGTTTTTTCATTTTTTGTAAAGAAAATGCATTTTTTCATCGTTTTATGGAATCGCCGATTTTGTTGCATCATGGTATAAAAAACTAAAACTATGTTCAACTCTTCATTCAATCTGTACAAAACCGAGTGGCTCGATCTTGTATTTGCTAACCGCAACAAAAACTATGGTGCTTATGAGTTAAGATCCAAATCTTCTGCGATCACAACAAGAGCACTTTTTATTGCTTCAGCACTTTTCCTGCTACTCTTCTGCAGTCCGCTCATCTACAGCAAACTGGTTCCTAAAGAGATTATAGTAGAGGATAAGGCGAAACTGGTAACACTTGATAATGTGATCCATCAGATGAAGCCTAAAACAGAACCTGAAAAGAAAGCTGAACCTGCAAAAGCTGAGCCTGTGAAAGTAAAAACTGTTGCACTTTCTCAGAATATTGTCGTGGTAAACAAGGTTGATTTACCTGATCCTCCAACTGTAAAAGAAATCGAAAATGCGGTAATCAGTGATAAAACTCAGGAGGGTATCATCAGCCCTGCGGCTGTAGTAACCACAAGCACAGGAACCGGCGATGGAAACGGAACGGCAAAAGATGGAGAAGGCACGGGATCAAACGAACCTGTAGGGTTGGAAGGCGTTGATGAGTATCCTGAATTTGCGGGCGGTGCGAAAGCATGGTCGAAATACATGGAACGCAATTTACGTTACCCGTCACGTGCCCAGGAAGAAAATATTCAGGGAAAAGTATTCGTAAGCTTCGTAGTGGAACGGGATGGTTCAATTACTGATGTATCCGTAATCAGGGGAATCGGTTTCGGCTGTGATGAAGAAGCCATGAAAGTAATTAAGAAATCACCTCTCTGGAAACCAGGTAGAAATAAAGGAACCGCTGTACGCGTAAGGTATAATATGGCGATTAACTTTCAGATGATGTAATCAATAAAAATAATCGTCATTGCGAGGCACGAAGCAATCTTTTTCGAAGGATCAGATAAGATCATTATATAGATTGCTTTGTGCCTCGCAATGACGACAACTACATTTTATTTTTTTTCAATCCATTTCCTCGCATTCACAAAAGCTTCCATCCATGGCGAAACCTCATCTTTACGGCCTGCCGGATAGTTTGCCCAGTGCCACTGGAATAATGAACGCTCAATGTGTGGCATCATCACCAGGTGACGACCGCTTTCATCACACATCATAGCAGTGTTGTAATCAGAACCATTCGGACTGGCAGGATAACCTTCGTAAGCGTATTTAGCTACAATCTTATACTGGTCTTCGGCATAAGGTAAAGAAAATCTTCCTTCACCATGTGATACCCAAACACCCAGTGTGCTACCAGCTAAAGTCGACAACATCACCGAATTGTTTTCCTGTAACGTTAACGAGGTAAATATACTTTCGTGCTTACCACTCTTGTTGTGTAACATCTTCGGTTTAGCATCATGGTTTTTGTTAATCAGGCCAAGCTCCACAAATAACTGGCAGCCATTACAGATACCCACTGATAAAGTATCTTCGCGTGCAAAGAATTTCTCCAGTGCAACCCTGGCTTTATCATTATAAAGGAAGGCACCAGCCCATCCCTTTGCCGATCCCAATACGTCAGAGTTAGAAAAACCGCCGACTGCTCCGATAAACTGAATATCTTCAAGTGTTTCCCTGCCGGTAATTAAATCGGTCATGTGTACATCTTTTACATCAAAACCAGCTAAGTACATGGCATTCGCCAATTCACGTTCAGAGTTACTTCCTTTTTCACGGATAATCGCCGCTTTAGGTCTTGGTTTTGAAGCATCTATAACCGGTTTCTTTCCATCAAACTGATTAGGGAAATTATATTTTAAAACCTGATTTTTATAGTTGTCGTAACGTTCTTTAGCCAAACCATTTCCAGTTTGTCTGCTGTCTAACAAGTAAGAAGTTTTAAACCAGATATCACGCAGGTGATCAATGTCAAAACTCAGGTCGGTCGTTCCATTTTTAACACTCAGCTTAGCTTCACTCGTAACTGTACCAATTTTATGGAAGTCAACACCAGCCTGGCTTAATGCATCCGCTACAGCATCATCAGCCTGGAAAACAATTGCAATGTTCTCCGCGAATAATAATTTAATGATATCCTGCTCTGCCAAGGATGTTAAATCAATGGCTGCACCTAAATTACGGTCCGCAAAACACATTTCCAACAGGGTAGTAATTAAACCACCGCTACCAACATCATGTCCTGCATCAATTTTTCCATCCTTTATTAACTGCTGAAGTGCATTGAATGCTTTAGATAATTTGGCAGCATCTTTAACATCAGGAGTTTCAGTACCGATTTTATTTAAAATCTGGGCAAATGATGATCCTCCTAATTTATAAGTATCATTAGACAGGTTGATATAATAAATGGAACCACCGTCTTTTTGTAATACCGGCTCCACCACTTTTGTAATATCGTTACAGTTACCGGCAGCAGAAATAATTACGGTTCCCGGCGCAATGACATCGCCATCTTTATACTTCTGTTTCATCGACAGTGAATCTTTTCCCGTTGGGATGTTGATTCCCAAGTCAATGGCGAAATCCGAGCAGGCTTTAACCGCTGCATATAAACGGGCATCTTCGCCTTCGTTTTTACAGGCCCACATCCAGTTGGCTGAAAGCGAAACACTTTTCAAGCCGTCTTTTAAAGGTGCCCAAACAATATTTGACAGAGATTCAGCAATGGCATTGCGGCTACCGGCAGCAGGATCAATCAAAGCCGAAAGTGGCGCGTGACCTACTGAAGTGGCAATACCTTCTTTACCCTGAAAATCTAAAGCCATTACACCACAGTTGTTCAAAGGCAATTGTAAAGGGCCTGCAGTTTGTTGTTTTGCCACGCGGCCACCTACACAACGATCAACCTTATTGGTTAACCAGTCTTTAGATGCCACCGCTTCCAGTTGCAATACCTGCTCTAAATAGGTATTCAATTGTGCTGAATCATAAGCAACCGCTTCATAACCGCGGTCAACTGTATGATCTTCCATCACAATTTTCGGAGAACTGCCGAACATGTCTTTCAGCTCTAAATCCATTGGTTTAACACCAGTTGTTTCCGATTTGAAAGTAAAACGATGATCACCGGTTACCTTACCAACCGTGTACATTGGTGAGCGCTCGCGATCTGCAATTTTTTGTAAGGTTTCGATATGTTCATTTCCAATAACCAATCCCATTCTTTCCTGAGATTCGTTTCCGATAATTTCTTTTGCCGAAAGGGTAGGGTCGCCTACCGGAAGTTTATCCAGATTGATTAATCCACCGGTTTCTTCTACCAGCTCCGATAAACAGTTCAGGTGACCACCCGCACCGTGATCGTGGATGGAAACGATAAAGTTTTCTTCACTTTCTACCATTCCGCGAACTGCATTTGCTGCACGTTTCTGCATTTCCGGATTAGAACGCTGAATCGCATTTAATTCAATACCCGAACCATGCTGACCCGTATCTGCAGATGAAACTGCTGCTCCACCCATTCCGATTCTATAGTTTTCTCCACCCAGGATAACGATATTATCGCCTTCCTGTGGTTTTTGTTTTTGTGCCTGACTGGCTTTACCATAACCGATACCACCGGCAAGCATAATTACTTTATCGTAACCCAACCTGCGCGATTGCTCTTCGTGCTCAAATGTTAACACTGAGCCGGTGATTAACGGCTGACCGAATTTATTTCCGAAATCCGTTGCGCCGTTAGAGGCCTTGATCAGGATATCCATTGGTGTCTGATATAACCACTCGCGTTCTTCAACGCCTTTTTCCCACTCACGATTGTCTTCCAGACGGGAAAGGGCAGTCATGTAAACTGCAGTTCCTGCCAATGGCAAAGAACCTTGTCCACCCGCTAACCGGTCTCTGATTTCACCGCCTGAACCAGTTGCTGCGCCATTAAAAGGCTCAACAGTAGTTGGGAAGTTATGGGTTTCGGCTTTAATGGAAATGACCGAATCAAATTCACTTGTAGCATAGTATTCCGGAACATCGGCACGCTTCGGTGCAAACTGCTCCACTTTCGGACCTTTGATAAAAGCTACATTGTCTTTATAGGCCGATACAATATCATTGGGGTTTTCTTCGGATGTTTTGCGGATCAGTTTAAACAATGATGTAGGTTGTTCTACACCATCAATCACAAATTTACCGTTAAAAATTTTATGGCGGCAATGCTCAGAGTTTACCTGCGAAAAGCCAAAAACTTCTGAGTCTGTTAAAGGTCTTTCTAATCGTTTCGCAAGGGAATCCAGATACTCAACTTCTTCATCGCTTAACGATAAACCTTCTTGTTTATTAAATGCTGCAATGTCGCTGATCTCAAGAATGGGCTCAGGTTTGATGTTGATGCTGAACACTTTCTGATCAAGTTTGTCATATTTTTGTGAAAGCATCGGGTCGTAATCAGAAAAATCTTCGGCTACTGCTTTAAATTCTTCAATTCTGATCAGTCCCTGCATGTCCATGTTTTGTGTAATCTCCACAGCATTGGTACTCCATGGTGTAATCATGGCCGCTCTTGGTCCAACGAAAAAGCCACTTAAAGCTGTTTCCTGCGAGATTTTGGCACCGCCAAATAACCATTCAAGTTTAGTAATATCATCTGGAGAAAGCGTTTTGTCTGTTTGAACTACAAAAACCGCCTGCGATTGACTAAGGAAGAAATGAATCATGCTTTTTTTTTGAAAGCGCAAATTTAGGCTTTTTTCTGCAACTTTGCTTCATAATTCACTCATTCAATCATTCACACATTCATTCAATCCTTAATCGATTCGATCCTTCATTTATTCAAAACCAGATAAAACTATGTTCCTTCGAATTCATCACCTTGCCATCATCTGTTCCAGCTATGAAATATCGAAAGATTTTTATGTCAATAAATTAGGCTTTACAGTCGTTTCTGAGGCTTACAGGGCAGAGCGGAAATCCTGGAAGTTAGATCTTGCAGTAAATGGCATTTATCAGATTGAGCTTTTTTCTTTCGAAAACCCGCCGGCACGCCCTTCGCGGCCTGAGGCACAGGGATTGCGTCATTTAGCCTTCGAAGCGGCCGACATTGAAGAAGAAATCTCAAGATTAAATGGTCATGGTATTATTACTGAAGCCATCCGGGTAGATGAGTTTACTGGTAAAAGATTTACTTTTTTCGCCGATCCGGATGGATTACCTTTAGAACTATATGAAGCTTAGTCAAATCCGGTCGTCAGTTTCAAATAGCCCACGTTTCATAACTCACTTACCCCTTCTAAAGTCAGCAGTACATGAGCAGCTTTAAGTTTAAACAATTTGAGGTTAACCAGTCGGGTTGCGCCATGAAAATCAACACCGATGGCGTACTACTCGGTGCCATTGCGTCCCACAGATCGCCCCGACGTATTTTGGATATTGGCACGGGTACCGGGGTAATCGCGCTTATGCTGGCACAACGCTTTCCCACTGCCGACGTGGAGGCGGTAGAAATCGATCAGCAAGCCAGTGAAACGGCGGCGCAAAACTTCAGGAACTCCATTTTTGCTGATCGTTTAAACAGTAACCACGTGGCAATTGAATCCTATACTGAAGCCGGAAAATTTGATTTGATTGTATCCAACCCTCCGTTTTTTGTAAATGATATGAAAAGTGAGGAAAAGCGTAAGGAAATTGCGCGGCATACTGATTCGGTTTTCTTTGCCGCACTGGTTCATAAAATTAGTAAGCTTCTGGCAGATGATGGTTTATTCTGGTTGGTGTTGCCGGTGAAACAGGCTGCTGAAGTAGCCGCCATTGCGATTGACTATGACATATTTCTCACCAGTAGGTTAAACCTCCGTTCCGATGAAACGAAACCGGCATTCAGGCAAATCATCTGTTTTGGCAAAAAAGCCAGTGAATTAGTGGAAACTGACTTTTTTATTTACGATGGACCAAGACAACACACCCTGGCTTATCAAGAGGTATTGAAGGATTTTTTTCTTGCTTATTAACGGAAAATCAATCTGCAATCCATGTCAAGATTGTACAATATTGTCTGAGCAGTATAACAGTAAAATGATAAAAATAAAAACGGCACACTTCAGATATGCCATTTATTTACGGATCATTTAAACAAAAAAACCAGAACGGTTTTCAGTAAAATCCGTTATCTTCAAATTTAAAAATGAAAAAAATAGGTTTAATATCAGATACTCACGGATACCTCGATGAAGCGGTATTTAAGCATTTTGATGCTGTGGATGAGATATGGCACGCAGGTGATTTCGGGCCTAATGTTGCCGAACCCCTTGCAGCCTTTAAACCTTTGCGCGGGGTGTTCGGAAACATTGATACAGCAGACATCAGACAAGCCTTTCCTGAACAAAATCGATTTAGCTGTGAGGCTGTAGACGTATGGATGACACATATTGGCGGATACCCGGGACGTTATTCTAATTTCGTTAAACCTGAAATATACACTAAGCCGCCGAAATTATTCATTACCGGACACTCGCATATTCTGAAGGTGATGTACGATGAAAAAATTAAATGCCTCCACATAAACCCGGGCGCAGCGGGAAAACACGGCTGGCATAAAGTAAGAACGTTGATCCGTTTTTGTATAACTGATGAAAATATTCATACCTTAGAAGTAATAGAGTTATCGGGTAGATAATGTAAAAATTACACTAAGTATGGTTTGTGGCGTTAAAACACTAGGACAATTTATCATAGAAAAACAAGCAGATTTCCCTTATGCAAAGGGAGAACTTTCCAGGCTTCTCCGCGACATTGCGATTGCCGCCAAAATCGTAAACCGGGAAATCAATAAAGCAGGATTGGTGGATATACTCGGCCACATCGGAACCACTAACATTCAGGGTGAAAAACAAAAGAAACTGGATGTTTATGCCGATCAGCAATTCATTGCTGCGCTTACCAGTGGTGGAGAATGCTGCATTATTGCCTCTGAAGAAGAAGAAGAAATCATTCATATCGAATCGCCGGTTTCACAGAACGCCAAATACATTGTATGTATCGATCCGATGGACGGTTCATCCAACACAGATGTGAATGTGGCCGTAGGCACCGTGTTTTCTATCTACAGGCGAAAGTCACTGGAAGGCAGGGCAAGTATTTCCGATGTGCTGCAGAAAGGTACCGAACAGGTCGCTGCGGGTTACATCATCTACGGATCTTCGACTATGCTGGTTTACACTACAGGAAAAGGCGTTAATGGTTTTACCCTCGATCCTTCCATAGGTGAATTCTGTTTATCCCATCCGGAAATGACCATACCTGAAACAGGTGCCACCTATTCCATTAACGAAGGCAATTATGTACACTTCCCTGAGGGCGTAAAAAAATACATCAAGTACTGCCAGGTGGAAGATGAAGCATCAAACCGTCCTTATACTTCCCGTTATATCGGCTCGATGGTTGGCGATATCCACAGAAGTTTAATCAACGGCGGAATCTACATTTATCCAACAACAGCCCGGTCACCGGAAGGCAAACTCAGATTACTTTACGAGTGTAATCCAATGGCGTTCATCATTGAACAGGCAGGAGGGAAGGCTTCCACAGGTTTTGAACGTATTCTCGACATCCAGCCAACAGAAGTACACCAGCGTGTTCCCATCTTCGTGGGGTCAACAAAAATGGTAGAACTGGCAGAACAAATGATGTTGCAATACACAGACGTGCCCTTTTCCACTGCAGAAAAGGCAGATGCCAAGCTGGCAGATCTTGGCATCATAGGTGGAGTAGACTAAGGCTGTTCATCACGTCATTTAATGGTTAAAGCATAAACCGCCCTAAATACTGGCTGTCAGATTGAGCACTCCGATCGGCAGCCAGAAAACCAATATAAATATCCACCTCTTTATTGTGCAACTTTACCTTAGGTATCATTTTGAATTCGCCCGCTTGCCGGTAAGCACCGTCGAAAATTCTTTTATCAACTACCCCTGAAATTGCATCATACACTAAAACCATCAGCTGATCACCTCTGTGTTGCCATCCGGTGTTCGATTGTTCCCAGCTAATGCTCACTTCTTTACCAGCTCCGATTTCAACCTGGGGATTTACTGCTGGTGCAAGTATACCGCCGCTAATCTTTATCCGCTGTGGGTCAATAAAAAAGCCATCTGCATTTTGTTGAACCCCTTCTTTCATTGTGTAAGAGATTGCCCCTCTGAAGCCACCTGTCTTGGTATAATAACCAGCGAAGCCAACCCTCAGCACGTCAATAAAAGGTGAAAGGTAAGTACGAACCATTTTAAACTTAGCCTGGCTCAACAATTCCTTCGGCGTGAATTTCGTCCTCGGCCTGCGCTTTGCGCGGATGAAATATTCCTCACCAGTTTGATAGCCCTCAACAGGGCCAATTTTTCCCGAAAATCCATTTAGGATTCCATTTTTTAGTTTTCCCATAATATTGTTTTTTATTGAAGATAATCATAATCAGTATCTTATGCAAAACCTATAAGAATATTACACAAAACTTACCCAATCCTTGCACAGTTGCTGACTGGGTAACCACTGGGTGAGCACTGGGTAAGCACTGGGTAAACAGTGGGTAAATATGCCAGAAATACGAACGGGAAGTTCCTTTTTATAAGGAGTGGATTGATGACCAGCCGCGGGCATAATCATCACATTTATGCAATCTTTAGCCTCGTGATTTGTAGGGGAAATATCTTTTGGTTATATTTGTAACAAATAAATTACTAATCGCCTATTGAAAAAAACCTACCTAATCAAATCAATCATTTATGAGAAAATACGTTTTAGGATTGTCAGGTTTATTTATTCTAGTTTCTTCACTATTGTTTACTGCTTATAAAGGCAGCAGTCGCAAAGACGAAAACAAAATCAACAGTAAGGCCATGCCGCTTGAAAAAGCCTATGAAAGCTATGCGAAGCATGTATATGATGCCGCACACCTCCAGCAGGCCGGACTAGCGTTTCCAGTATTTGAAAAGGCCTTAACGGGTTATTACAATCTGGGTAAAGATGCGAAGGCTGCACACAATTCATTGCTTACTATTGCCGACTTTGACCAGCTGAGTACCAAAAAGCGTTTATATGTGATCGACCTGGAAAAAGATAGTATTGTGCTCAATACCTGGGTTGCCCACGGGCAGCGTAGTGGGGAAGATAATGCTGTAAAATTCTCCAATCAAAATGATTCTTTTAGCAGCAGTATTGGTTTTTACCTTACCGGAGAACAATATGTAGGTAAACATGGTCGCTCGTTGCGGTTGGAAGGTATGGATCCGGGGTTTAACGACAATGCACGTTTGCGTTCAATTGTCATCCACGGTGCGGATTATGTGAGTGAAGGAACCATTGCTGCGCTTGGCCGCCTGGGTCGTAGTCAGGGCTGCCCGGCGGTGTCGCCAGAGCTTTCTGATCAGCTCATTAACACGCTTGGATCAGGAAGTGTGCTTTTCATCAATAAATCTGATCAGCAATATCACTCCAGCTATTTAAATGAAAAGGAGGCTGCAGTTTACGCGAACCTCCCTGAACATGTTAGTGATTATACTTATGCTTCAGCTACGGTGGATTAAGCCTGTTAAAGGCGTCCTAAATAGGTGAAAAGCACCGCATCAAGTCCATAAATATCTCTTGCGAACCTGAGCTTTCCTGTTCCTGCATCCATCCAGCAGGTTTGATAGCTCAGGTAAACAGGTACTTTTTTATCCAGTGAGAGATTTTCTGCTTTTGGTGTTTTGCTAGCCATCTCTGTTTTAATTTTTTCAAATTTGCTGCCACTACCAAATAATGCCTGCGCCAGTTCGAGTGGTTTTTCAACCCGCACGCATCCGTGGCTCACCGCCCGAACCGGTAGTGAAAAAGCGGCTTTCGCGGGAGTATCGTGCAGATAAACGCTGCTCTGGTTATCAAAAAGAAACTTGATTTTACCAAGGGAGTTATCATCTCCCGGACGTTGTTTAAAGGTATAAGTTTTTCCTACTCCGGCAGCCGACCAGTCGATCGTTTCCGGATCATCAACTTTTTTTCCATTGTAAAACACATCGATATTATTGTTAGCAAGGTAGTAGCGGTCTTTTGCAGCCTGTACGCTTATCTCGTTTGTAGCGATGCTTTCGGGTATATTCCAAACCGGGTTCACCTGAACACTGTGGATTTCACTGCTCAGCTGTGGGGTTTCGCGGTTAAATGGCCTGTCTTTTTTCAGGTCATTTTCATCATATTCAGTGAGGGCAACAGCGGCGTTATCGTTACGACCTTCACCTACACAAACCTTCATCGCAAGCTCAACACGGTTCTGGTTGATCACCTGAAGAGAAAAATCAGGTATGTTCACAAATACATATTTATCCTGTGTGGGTCTGTTTTTCCAGCGCATGCGTTCCAGGTTTACTTTGAGGATGCGGGCTGTTTCTTCTGCCGAAAAACCCGGGGCGGTCTGCTTATCTGCTAAGGCAGCCTGCATCAATAAATAAGCCTTATCTTTGGGTTGTATGCTATCCAGAAAAGCGTCCAGGTCTTTGGTTTCAAATACTTTTGTAAAGCTCACTGAATCTGGTCTTTTTGTTGAGGTATAATATTGTGCATAAATGCGTCGTGGGGAGATGACACCAAACTGCATGGCATTTGCATAATCTGTAAGGCTTGAAGCAGCAGCGATTTCCAGTCCCACCAATACAGCATAAGCTTCGTCTACATTTTTAACTGATTCCTTATCGTAGATTTTACTAATGAAGCCATTTAGTTTTTCCAGTCTGAACATTTCCACGGGCAGACCGTGGGCCGATACCCCGGCAATACGGAGTGCGGCTTTTTTGATGCTGCTGTCAGCCAGGAACTTCATGGTTAAAACCGGTTCATAATCTTTGGCAGCATATAGCGCTGCGGTGAAATCCGGATTGCGTAAGCTTTTGTCTGCTGTGATAGCGGCTTTCAGATTTTCTGCAAAAACCTCCGCATCAATTTCTTTAAAAACTTTATTTCCGCTTTCTTTTGCCACCAGGGCACCAATATCCGAACGACTTCTTTTACAACCTTCAAACATGAACAGTAGCGCAGAAAGTACAATCAAAAATAATCCGGCTATAACCGGACTCGGGAATCTCTTCATTATCATACCCCTATAAATACAAAAAACCGCAAATTGTTTTGGTGAATCTATTCAGGCTTATTCGCCGGTTATCTGCTGAGCAAACATGTGGCATCGTGAATAAAGGATTTCTATGATAAGGGTCCTGGTAAATTTTATTAAATAAATATATAATCTATGGTTTTGGTAGATTAAATTTAATTTTCTATGTTTGCTTCATCATGAACAAAGCATTACCACCACTGCTAAAAGCATTTAAGTTATTTGATTACAGGATCTTGAATCATCTTATCTCTTCCCCGAAATTGATTCCCTGTTGTAGGTAGCCATAATTCCAAATCAAGATATTTTCCAACCAGTCCTATCTCAATTTAAACATATGTGTTAAAACACCTCATAAAATAACCGGCAAGGAAGCCTTGCCGGTTGCTCAGGAATATCAACTCTGTAACGCCAATCACGCGTTGATATCCTCCAGTTTTCAGCCAATGAACCGAATCATTAACATAAAACCCAGTTAAATATGGACATATTTCTCCATAAGAAAAAGTATTTTATACGGTCGAGCCTTGTTTTTCTTCTTCTGCTTATTACCGCAGGTGCATCTGCCCAGGTAGAACCGCCGCCAATAATCAATTCCAACCTCCAGGGGATCGTTAAGGATTCTTTAACCAGGCAACCCCTTCCGGGTGTGGTGGTACGGATTAAAGGCGTTACGCACTCAGTATCCACAGATGGAGATGGAAAGTTTGTATTTGTTACCGGACAAAAGCTTCCCTATACCTTAATTTTAAGCTACATCGGTTATCAAACCAAAGAAATTGTGGTAAACCAGAGTCCGGTAACCATTATGCTTAAGGAAACCAGTAGTCAGTTAAACGACGTGGTGGTGGTTGGATATGGCACGCAGACCCGAAAATCATTAACCGGTTCTGTCTCCACAATCGCAGTTGATGAAGTGAGAAATAAACCAACCGCAACTTTTGCAGAACAGCTACAGGGTAAGGCACCCGGATTACAGGTAAGTACATCCACCGGTATTCCGGGTGATGGACTGTTTATCCGAATCAGGGGAACAACTTCTATCAATGCCAGTAACGATCCGCTTTATGTGATAGACGGCGTTTATGTCAATAACAGTTCCCTTCAACGCATTACTACCCAGGGACAGGCCAATAATCCGCTATCCGACATCAATCCGGAGGACATTGAGAATGTAACGGTACTTAAAGATGCTGATGCCACGGCAATTTATGGTGCGCGGGCGGCAAACGGCGTGATTGTGATTACCACCAAACGTGGTAAATATAACACCGGACCGAAAGTAAGCCTGAATACCTATATAGGTTTCGCTAAAAATCCTAAGCTGTGGGAGCTGGTAACAGGACCTCAGCATGCAGAGCTGATCAATGAATTCTACCGGAATTCGAACGCTGATGCCATTGCAGCGGCAGCCGCTACCGGTACAGCACCGGTTACCACCTATCGCTTTCAGCCTTTCAGGGCATTGACAGATAACCCTGGTGCTTCACCAGCACCCCGGGGCTTGCCTCAGGATCAAAAAACATACGACCGTTTAAGCAAAGCCTTCCGCACCGGATTTCTGCAGAATTATGATGCATCGGTATCAGGTGGAAATGATAAAACCACTTATTACATCGGTGGGGGCCTCAATAAGCAGGAGGCAACACTCAAAACGAACGACTTTCGCCGTGGCAGTTTTAAAATCAATCTGGATCAGAAAATCGGCGACCGCATTACCATTGGTACAAGCAATATCATTACGCAAACCTACCGCACCAATGCCCGGGTAGGGGATGGTCCTCAGGGCGGTATTCTCCAGTCGGCCCTGCACACACCAACTTACCTGCCCGAGGTAAATGCCGACGGCACACCAGGAAAATGGGCAGGATTTGATAACCTCGACATTCTGCTGGCGAATACCAATATGAACAGTACCAGTAACCGCTTAATCAGCAATGTATATGGCGAGGTGAAGATTTTTAAAGACCTGACATTCAAAACCAGCTGGAGTGTGGATTATAACCAGTATAACGAATATCAGTACTGGAACAGCCTCACTAACCTGGGCATTGCCAATAAAAACCTGGGTTCGAACAGTGTAAGCAATAATACCATCTGGACAAACGAGCAAACTTTAAATTATAATCATACGTTTGGAAAGCATGCTTTTGGTGCTTTAATTGGTAACTCGCTGCAAGGTTCGGTAACCAATCAGGTACTGGCCACCGGAACGAATTACCCTAACGATTCATTCCAGCAGATTGCTTCTGCCGCAACCACTACCTCTTCCGCTCAGGAATCAAAATATAAGCTTTCTTCATTCTTTGCCCGGCTAAACTACAACTACAATGGCAAGTACTATGCGGTGTTTAGTATTCGTGGCGACGGCTCATCCCGTTTCGGTACCAACCATCAATGGGGCTATTTCCCATCGGGCGGTTTGGCCTGGAGGGTTAAAGGAGAAAACTTCCTGAAAGATGTAACCTTTATTAGCGACTTAAAACTTCGTGGAAGCATTGGTATCACGGGAAATCAGAACGGCATTAATGATTTTGCTTCGCGTGGCCTTTGGGGTGCCGGTGCAAACTACCTGAACAATCCCGGAACTACCCCTTCACAGCTTGCTAATCCTGACTTAAAATGGGAAAGTACGCGTCAAACGAATATCGGACTTGATTTAAGCCTTTTTAAAGACCGCCTGACCATTAGCGGAGATGTTTACGAAAAATACACCAGTAATCTTTTGCTCAATCTTCCGTTGGCATCCAGCAAAGGCTTCTCCTCAATCTTAACGAACGCCGGGGAAATGAGCAACAAAGGGCTTGAGCTGAACATCAGCAGCACCAATATCGACAATAAACTGAAGTGGAATACCAACTTCAACATCTCCAGAAACATTAATAAAATTGAAAAGCTGCCAACACCTGTGGTAGCTGCCTATGCTGCCCAGAGAATGGTTCAAGGCTTATCGATGTATACTTTCTTTGTTTATAACCAGCTTTATGTCGATCCGCAAACCGGTAATTCGGTTTACGAGGATGCTGACAAAAACGGCGTGATCAATTCGAATGACCTGGTGCCTGCAGGGAATGCGTTGCCAAAGTTTAGCGGCGGGATCACCAACAACTTCAGCTATCAAGGATTCGATTTGTCGGTGTTTTTCAATTTCGTGTACGGAAATAAAGTGTATAACAACAATAATTATTTTCTGGAAGGTGGGGGTACCCGCGATGCCAACAGGGCAATGGATATTTATCAGCTGAGCCGGTGGCAGAAGCCTGGCGACATAACTGATCTGCCACGTCTTACTGCCTATGGCCAGAACTATACGTTAAGTCCAACCAGCAGAAATATCGAAGATGGTTCTTTCATCCGCTTAAGCAACATCACACTGGGCTACAACCTGCCCAAAGCTTTTATCAAAAAAGCCCGGATGTCGGCGGTAAGGGTTTATGCCAGCGGCTCGAACCTGGCTTTATGGACAAAATATAAAGGTCCGGATCCGGAGATCAATGTTTCATCGTCGGCCACTGTTCTGGGCTACGATTTAGGCACGCCTCCAATGCCGAGAACTTTTCAGTTGGGCGCAAATATCACCTTTTAATTCCTAAGCAATTACAAAATGAAAAAGATTATATACCTCTTCGCTTCCGTTCTGCTGCTTTCATCCTGCAAAAAATTCCTCGAAACACAGCCACAATTACAGGTTGACCAGGAGCAGGCCATTATCAATGCAGGCACAGCATCAACAGCGGCAAACGGGCTTTTTAACCTCCTGGCCAGTAACAGCTATTACGGCTCCAACTTCCCGGCACTGTCATATCTGTCGGCAGGAGATATTCAGTGGTCCGGATCTCAATCTGACCCTAATGAAATTACCAAGCACCTCACTTCGGCCACCAATGGCTATGTGCAGTCGGCATGGACCGCGATTTATAAAACGATATCACAGGCCAATCACATTATCGATAAAGTTCCGGCTGTGGGCGATCCCTTGTTAACGAACACATTAAAAAACCAGTATCTGGGTGAAGCTTACTTTGTGCGGGCCCTGGCCTATTTCGATCTGGCCAGAGGATGGGGTGGTGTTCAACTTATCCTAAAACCCACCAATGCTTCTACAGACAATTCAGATATTCCACGCAGTAGCCTCGCAGATACTTATGCCCAGGTATTGAAGGACCTTAATGCAGCTGAAGGGCTTGTTCCTGTTGCGGTAAACAGAAACCGGGTAAGCTTAAAAACCGTTCAGGCACTTAAAGCCAGATTTTACCTGTACCAGAAAAATTGGGCACTTGCAGAGCAATTTGCCACTTCGGTGATTGGCGATATTTCAAATTATGCCCTGGTAACGCCATATAGTGCTTTTTTTGCCAACAGTGCCGTTACCACGAGCGAATCCGTTCTGGAGCTGGCCTACACCACTTCTAATACCAACGGACATAGCAACTGGTGGCTGCCACCAGCTTTAGGTGGCAGAAGAGAATGGTCTCCTAACGATGCATTGGTTGCTTTATTGAACAACCCGGCCATAGGAGGCAATCGCAGTGCGTTGATTGCACAAACAGCCGCTCCTGGGAATTTATGGTATGGAAAACTTTACTATCGTACCCCTTTAGGTACCGACCCGGCTTATGTAATCCGCATTTCAGAACTTTACCTGATCCGTGCAGAGGCCAGGGCCTATCAAGGTAACCTTACAGGTACAAACAGCGCCATCAGCGATTTGAATGCCGTAAGGGCGAGGGCTGCTGTTACCGCCAGCACGGCCGCTACACAGGCAGATATCCTGCTGGCCATTGAAAAAGAACGCCAGGTGGAGTTTCCGTTTGAAGCCGACCGCTGGTTTAATCTGGTGCGGACTGACAGGGCACAAACACTTTTAGGCCTGCCCGACAAACACCTGTATCTGTTCCCTATACCTTATAACGAAACCCTGGTTGACCCGCAGCTTGCCGGTTCGAACCGTAATCCCGGATATTAATCATGAAAAAATTAATTATACTACTATTCGCAGTACTTGCAATTAATCCAGTTGTTTTTGGGCAGCGTTCTCCAATAACGGTGAAGCAATCCGTTACCCGGCATGGTCCGGAAAAGGGAAGTCTTTTGATTATTGGAGGTAACGTAGGCAGTCAGCGCGACATATGGGATAAATTTACAGCGCTTGCCGGCGGAAAGGAAAAAGCGGTTGTAGTGGTGGTGACCACTGCCGGCGGGGATTCTGCGGCTTACGATCAAAAAGGGGTAGAGGAAGTAAAGCGCCAGACCGGGATCAGGAATGTTACCCTGTTTCATACCAATGACCTGAAAGAGGCAAACAGCGAAAAGTTTATTGCACCACTCCAGAAAGCTACAGCAGTTTATTTCCAGGGGGGCAGGCAATGGCGGATTGCCGATTCTTACCTCAACACCTTGAGCCATCAGGCATTTATTGATGTGTTGAACAGGGGAGGTATAATTGCCGGAAGTTCGGCGGGCGCATCTATTCTCGGTTCTTTCCTGTGGCGCGGCGACACGAAGGGTGCTCAGTTTTTGGTGGGCGATCATACACAAGGACTTGGCTTCCTTAAGTTTTCGGCAATCGATCAGCATTTGCTGGTTCGTAACCGCCAGTTTGATATTGTGAATTTTATTCGAAGCGCACCTGACTTTATTGGGATCGGGCTTGATGAGGCCACTGCGGTGCTTGTGCAAGGCGATAGCCTTCAGGTTTTAGGACGTTCGGTAGCCGCAATATATGATTATCAAACCATCATCAGCAGCGAAAACAAGCATGTGGTTAATGGAAGCGAGGACTTTACCGCTTCCAGCGGGCCCTTCTTTTTTCTGCGCGCCGGACAAAAATATGATTTATCTAAAAGGCAGGTGGTTAAAGAGAAACGGTTAACCACTGCCGCTGCGGGCAAACCCTAAAAACCGATAAACAGACATTCATATTTTTTTGATAAAATGGCGATGAATAACAATAGTATAAGCAACGAAAGTGGATGGACCGTCACTGAAAAGGGATTTTTCAGGTTCTTTTTTATCTACTTCATTCTTCAGTCCCTTCCATTAAGTGTCGATTTTTTCCATATCGTTTTTGGTTTCAACTGGTTCCATATCCGTTATGGAGATATTTTTAACATTAGCCGGCTATCGGCGAAATTTATTCCGGGGGCAGATAGTTTTTTAAACTGGATCATCCTTGCCATATTTTCAGCTGCAGGTGCTTTTTTATGGTCGAAACAGAAAAAAGAAAACTACAACTATAATGAACTTTATTACTGGCTAAGGGCAATTGTCCGCTACAGGCTCGCTATCGGAATTATTGGTTATGGTTTCCTGAAATTATTTCCAATGCAGGCGCCCTTTCCGTCAATCAGCAATCTGAACACGGCCTATGGAGATTTCTCTGAATGGAAAATTTTTTCCATGAGCCTGGGGATTGTTCCGGGTTACGAATCTTTTTTAGGAGGCGTGGAAATTGTAGCGGGCTTACTCCTGCTTTTCCGTAAAACCGCTTCTATCGGGGCCATCATCATTTTGATTTTTACCGGTAACGTGTTCATCTCCAATCTGGGCTATGGTGGTGGGGAATATGTTTACGCTTCTTACCTCGTCAGCTTTGCGGTTTTTGTGTTGTGGTTCGATGCACAACGAATTTATCGCCTCATTTCTCTGGAGCTTCCTACTCAACCGAATTTATATCAACCGGCGTTCAGGCCTGCAATGAAGTCATTGCGCCTGGTGGCAAAGGCATTTGTCCTGATTTTCTTTGTGTTCTTCTACGGTCTGAAAACCTATTTTGGCCTGCGTAGAGATCCTTATCAGTTTCCCCGCAAAGCGGGACTGGCCAGGTCGGCAGGTATTTACAATGTAACTGAGTTTAAGCTGAATGGAAAAGTCATTCCATATGACCCCTCAAATACTTCGCGCTGGCAGGATGTAGTTTTCGAAAAGTGGGCAACGATCAGTATCCGTTCCCCGCGTACTGTAATCACCGATTCTGCCAATTATGAGCAAATTCTTTCGGATGATAAAAGCCGGAACTACGAGCTGGCAGGTTCTGGCGGAAGGCACTATTACGCTTATACCTTGGATACCCTCAAAAATCAACTTTTGCTTGAAAATAAAAACAGCCATTATCTGCAGGAGAAGCTACGCTTTAATTTCAGCAGGCCAGACACGGCAACCATTATTTTATCCGGACAAAACGAAATCGGAGATTCAATAGCGGTAACATTAGTCAGGCTCCATAAAAAATATCCGGTTAAACTTGGGCGAAGAAAAACCCTGAAACTTTAACCACAACGCAAAAAAAAATAATATGTCTGAGGATATACAACAGAATACAGCTACAGCAACCCAGGTGAAGCTGGCTCCTCCGGGACCATGGTCAGGGCCAAAACGTTTTGGCTTCAGGGTGCTTTTCATTTTTATGCTGGCCATGTGCATTCCATTTTCATCTAACTGGTATAAAAATCTTTTTACCTTAGACTGGACGCGGCCGCATTACCGCGATCTTTATGATATTGCACGTTTTCAGCCGGCTTTCGTTTCCTTATTCAGTGGTAAACGAAACCGTGATATTACGGATGCTCCAGGAGCAAATGATCATGAGGCTAAGAAAAAGAAAACCGGTCAGAAGGGTGAGCCTGCAGAATTGAAAAAAGAGAAATCTGCTAACCAGACTGCTACGGGTATGCCACCGAAAAGGGGATTTCTAATTGACTATATTGATTGGGGGATAGCTTTGCTTATTGGATTAATCGGTGCCCTGATCTGGTCGGCATTTGATCGGAGATCAAAATCCTATCCCATACTATACTACTGGATCAGGGTTGTAGTGCGCTACCGTGCAGGGATCGGCATCATTGGTTTTGGTTTTACCAAGCTGTTTCCAACGCAGATGCCTTTTCCCTCACTGGGACTTTTAAATACCAATTTCGGAGATTTCACTGCCCAGAAAATTTACTGGCTTTCGGTAGGTATTGTTCCATGGTATCAGGTTTTTGGAGGCGTTGTGGAGATTCTGGCGGGTGCGCTGCTTTTCTTCCGGAAAACCACCACCTTTGGTGCCATACTGCTGATTGCAGCACTCGGAGATATCACTTTTGTAAATTATGCTTACGATGGTGGTGTACATGTATATGCTTTTTATTTCGTTGTACTCGGGCTATTCCTCGCAGCCGACGATTTTCCTAAACTTTATAACCTGCTGATTTTAGAGAGGTACACGGTTCCCTTCAGGATTTACCCGGATTTCAGGAAGCCACTATTGAAGTACACCAGAATTGGATTGAAGGTACTTACCTTTGTTATCTTTTTTGGGGTAATGACTTACACCGAGATCATCAATTTTAAATATGATCCGTATAAACAACCTGCAACTGCAGGCGTCAGGAATCTTCGTGGAAACTACCGTATAAGCGAATTCAAAATTAATGGCGTGGATATTCCCTACAGCCCGCTCGACTCGACGCGATGGCAGGAAGCCACTTTTGAAAACTGGAGTACCCTGACTTTTAGGGTCAACCGCCCTGTACTAGTCGACCCCTCTAACGGTGGGGGGAGCCCGATGCGTGATATTCAGCGTACTTTTGAAATTAGCGGGGTTGCAGGTGGACAACGGGCTTTCCACTATTATGCTGACACGCTGGATAAGGTACTATACCTTCAGGATAAGAATGTGATGGCGCTGCGAAATGTAAAAACGGCAGATACTTCAGGGAATAAGGATAGTTCTTCTGTAAACTGGATCAGCCAGAGCGCCTGGAAGCACATTGGTGATGAGAATAAAATGATCGATCGATGGGCATGGTCTACCCGGCGCGACAGGGAATTTGCAGAAAAGCCACGGGATTTGAAAAGAAACCGGATGGTGTTAAAATATCAGACTACAGATGGTTCGAGCATAATCCTTTATGGAAAAAATGAAAACAGCGATTCTATTTATGTGGTGTTAAACCGCTATGAAAGAAAATATGTGCTGTCGAAAAGCGATTTAAACGCAGGGAAATACTAAGAGATGAGAAAAGTAATGATCATGTTCTGTTTTGTATCGCTGGCGATGTGTTGTGCCGTCAACGAAAGTTCAGTTGCGCAGTTCCGCTATGCTACGCCAGCGGATAGTTTGAAGCGGATGCTAAAGTTTGGCTTCGGCCGCACAGCAGGAAAAGCTGAAATCGCTGCCTGGGATATCGACGTGAGGCCAGACGGCAAGGGCTTGCCGGCAGGGAAGGGTGATGTGAAAACAGGACGGCTCATTTTCGTTAAAAAATGTGCACTATGCCATGGCGCCGGGGGCAAGGAAACTCCGGGAGTCAAGCTGTTGGGCGGAGCACTGGTAAGTGATTCCCTAAGTAGCGGCAGGGAAAAAACCATCGGCAACTATTGGCCATATGCCACAACGCTTTTCGACTACATCCGGCGGGCCATGCCTTACAATCTTCCAGGCTCACTGAGCAATGATGAGGTTTACGCTTTAAGTGCTTACCTGTTGCATGCCAACAAAATTATCGGGCAAACGGTGGTGATGGATGCCGTCAACCTCCCTCAAATTGTGATGCCTGCCAGAAAAATGTTTGTGATGGATAATAGAACCGGCGGAAAGGAGATCAGGTAAATGGCAGGAAAGGAAAAGATAAAACAGCAAACAGGGAAGATCAGCAGAAGGACTTTACTTGGGGGGGTGCTCGCTGCTGCGGTATTGCCGGTGGGCGACTTGCTGGCATTCGAAGATTCGAAAGCGCGAAGGGCCGGGCTTGCCGATGATCCGACCAAAGTACCCGGCCCCGGGCCAGGTACCCTTGGAAAACGATCGCCTTTTGAAAACCCGGTTAAGAAGCCTTCAGATATATCTTCACGCACACCATTGCAGGATTTGCACAGTACCATTACGCCCGCCGATTTGCATTTTGAACGCCACCATGCCGGTGTTCCGACAATTGATCCGGCAAAACACGAGTTGCTGATACATGGCCTGGTTGGTACGGCAATGAAATTTACGCTGGCTGATTTGAAAAAATTCCCATCGGTTACCCGGACCTGTTTTATTGAGTGTGCCGGAAATTTCAGGACGGGAAAAGAAGAAATGACCCCTCAGGATATCCTTGGACTTACCAGTCAGAGTGAGTGGACAGGGGTAATGTTGTCGGTGCTGTTTAATGAAGTCGGGATCGATCCGCAGGCGAGGTGGTTTCTGGCTGAGGGTTCGGATGCAGCAGTGATGACCCGAACCATACCGCTTGCAAAAGCATGGGATGATGCGATGATTGTATACGCGCAAAATGGCGAGGCCATCCGGCCGGAGCAAGGTTACCCCATGCGTTTATTACTCCCCGGATTTGAAGGGAATATGAATATCAAGTGGCTGCGCAGACTCAAACTTTCTGAGGAACCATACATGACCAGAGAGGAAACTTCAAAATATACATATCCGGTAAAGGATAAAATAAGAATGTTTAGCTTTGAGCTGGATGCTCGTTCCATCATCACTTATCCGTCGTACCCGGCAAGAGTTGCCAGGGGTTACGTGCAGATCCGTGGGATTGCGTGGAGCGGCAGGGGGAAGGTAGACCAGGTTGAGGTAAGCACCGATAAGGGAGAAAGCTGGCAGAAAGCCGTGCTCCAGGAACCGGTTTTGAGCAAGGCCCATACTTATTTCCGGTTCGACTGGAACTGGAATGGTGAGGCTACGGAAATACTGAGCCGGGTGACCGATGAAACAGGATACCTTCAGCCCACTTTGAAACAGTTAATTGAGGCTAGGGGACCAAATATTGGTGGCTATCATATGAATCCGGTTACAGCCTGGCAAATTAAACAAGACGGTTCGGTATTATTTAAGCCCGAATCTTTAAAATAAAGCAGATGAAACTCGAAAAGCGTGATTATGATGCGGTAGTGGTGGGATCGGGACCGAATGGCCTTGCGGCGGCAATTTTAATGCAGCAGCAAGGCTTGTCGGTACTGATTATAGAGGGTAAAGATGATATCGGTGGTGGGCTTGCCTCCAGGGAACTCACCCTGCCCGGTTTCACGCATGATGTGTGCTCAGCTATTCATCCGATGGCGCTGGCTTCTCCTTTTTTTAAAACACTGCCCCTTGCTGAACATGGTTTGCAGTATATCCATCCGCCGCGTTCTGCAGCACATCCGTTCGACGACGGAAGTGTGGCCGTACTTGATCAGTCAATAGCCGCCACAGCTGAGTATCTCGGGGTAGATGCTGCAGAATACACCAGACTGATGCAATCACTCAGCCATACCTGGCCACTGATTGATAAAGATGCCCTTGGACCCCTGCATTTCCCGGAGCATCCGCTGGAGATGGCAGGTTTTGGGTTAAAGGGATTAACCAGCGCCAGCCATTTTGTGAAGCGGTTTAAAGGTAAACATGCCCGCGGTCTTTTTGGCGGGATGGCAGCACATTCCATTCAGCCATTAACCAATCTGAGTACTACAGCCATTGGTCTGGTGTTAATGACTACAGGTCATTTACAGGGCTGGCCCATTCCAAAGGGTGGGTCGGTTGCTATCGCCAATGCGCTGGCAGGTTATTTTAAGTCGATTGGCGGTAAAATTGAAACCGGAACATATATTTCTTCGCTCGCCCAGTTGCCTGGTTCACATGTTGTGTTATTTGATATCACCCCCAAGCAGTTGTTAAAAATTGCCGGACACGAATTTTCTTCGATTTACAAATGGCAGCTGGAGCGCTACAGGTATGGAATGGGTGTATTCAAAATCGACTGGGCACTGGATGGACCTATACCATTTACCGCCGAAGCATGCCGGCAGGCCGGCACTTTACACCTGGGTAATACTTTTGAGGAAATTGCCCAGGGTGAATGGCAAACCAGCCGGGGAAGGCAGTCTGAAAAACCTTTTGTGCTACTGGCACAGCAAAGTCTTTTTGATGCCTCACGGGCACCGGAGGGCAAGCAAACAGGCTGGGCTTATTGCCATGTTCCCAATGGTTCAACGCAGGATATGACAAACGCAATTGAGGCACAGGTAGAACGGTTTGCACCAGGATTCAGGGACAGAATTATCGGGCGGCATACCTTTAATACCAATCAACTCGAAACGTATAACCCCAATTATGTTGGTGGCGACATCAACGGCGGGATACTGGATATCGGTCAGCTCTTTACCCGTCCGGCATTGCGCTTATCGCCCTATAAAACTTCCAAAAAAGGATTGTACCTCTGCTCATCCTCAACGCCTCCGGGTGGGGGCGTGCATGGAATGTGCGGGTACCACGCAGCTAAAGCTGCCTTAAAAGATATTTTTAACATTAAAATCAGATAAAAACAAATCACATGTCAACAGAGAACACTGCTATAGACCAATCAGCGGCACTTACAGATTCGGGGATTGTACCAGATAAGAAAACCTTTTTTCAGTCCATTACCGAAGACTGGTGGGCGGTTATTCTTGGGTTTATCATTATAGGGGTAGTACTTTATTTAACCCAAAACGGAACCACTATCAGCTTGCCCGCCTACAAATGGAGTAGCCAGACCGATCTTTTCGAAAAAATCCTTTCACCGGCAAATTTGCTCCTTATATTGGAAACAGGTGTTATTTTTCTGGTGCTGGCGGGCTTTGCGATATTTCTTTCAGGAGGAAATGTGTTACGCTTTTCTGCAGGTTTTCTGTTGGTTTACCTGTTGGCCACTGTTTCCTTCATCATTGGAGGAAACAAAAATGTAGCCTACTATGGTTTGGAATACGTGGTTTTTGCCCTGCTTATTGGTATTATGTTGGGTAACCTGATTTCCTTACCAGCCTGGCTGAAAGAAGCCGTGCGGTCAGAGTTTTACATCAAAACCGGATTGGTAATCCTGGGAACAACTATTCTTTCTGCAGATTTGATCAAAGCGGGCCTACCGGGCGTAATCCAGGCCGTAATTGTGGTCAGTGCAGTATGGTTCTTTTCGCTTTGGTTAAGCCGGAAACTGAAAGTCGACGATGAGTTCGGGATCATTCTGGCTTCGGCAGTTTCCATTTGCGGGGTTTCTGCTGCTATCGTAGCTGCGGGTGTAATTAACGGCGACAAGCGTAAGTTATCCTACGTGACTACACTGGTACTCATTATGGCCATTCCAATGATGGTGATACTGCCCTGGGCGGTGAAATACTTTCATATTCCGGAAGTGATCGGAGGGGCCTGGTTAGGGGGGACTTTAGATACTACCGCTACAGTTACTGCAGCCGGAGATCTGGTTGGTCCGGTAGCGGTGAAGGCTGGTGTGATTGCCAAATTCTCGCAAAATGTGTTTATTGGTGTTGCGGCTTTTTTTATTGCGATCTGGTGGGCCTATAAAAAACCGAAGAACAACGGAGCGCTTGCAGCATCCATCAAAGTAGAGCGCCCCGGATTAAAAGTAGTGTGGGAGCGTTTCCCAAAATTCGTTCTGGGTTTCATAGTCGCATCGCTTATATTTTCTTTTTTGCTGTCAGTAGAAACAGCGAAGAGTGTGGCACCCACACTGAATGGCCTTCGAACCATCTGGTTTGCGATTGCCTTTATTTCTATAGGGATGGAAGCTAAGTTTTCATCGCTGGTAAAACTGCAGGGGGGTAAGCCGGCATTGACTTTTGTAGTTGCGCAGATTTTCAATATCTTCTGGACACTATTATGGGCTTACATTCTATTTGGAGGGTATTTGCTGCCTGTTCCGGATTTTAAGTAGCCGCACGCAGAAACTAAAAGAGCAGCTTTTAACCGAACTGCTCTTTTGCTTACTTCCCCTGCACCCAAGATCCGCACATCAGCGCAAATTTATGCATATTCGAAATCCTGATCCGGCGATCCATAATCTGTGTGGCTGATTTCTTTTTAATCTTTTCAAAAAGCGCTCTGTAATAAACATAGGCCAGGTAAACGCCTTTTCTGGATGATTTGGGTAACTGGAGAATACCTTTCAGAGAAGCATCGAAATCTTCCGTGATCTGCTGCTGGATTATCAGTTTCTCCTGTTCCGAAAATGCCGACAAGTTAACTCCTGGGAAGTAACTTCGGTTCAATAAAAAGTAATCCGCTTTCAAATCCCGTAAAAAGTTTACTTTCTGAAAGGCGGCACCCAGTTTCATGGCTGGTTCTTTCAATTTTTGGTAACTGGTTTCATCACCATTAACGAAAACATGCAGACACATTAATCCCACAACCTGAGCCGAGCCTAAAATATACTGTTCGTATTTTTCAGGCGTGTATTCCTCTTTTTGGAGATCCATCTCCATACTTTTCAGAAACAGGTTAATGAGCTCCATTTTGATATTGAACTTGTGCACAACCTGCTGGAAGGCATTTAATATTGGGTTTAAGCTGATCCGGAATTCAATGGCCTCCATGCAATCTCTCCTGAACTTCGCCAGTAACGATGGTTTATCATAATCATGAAAGCTGTCTACAATTTCATCCGCCAGGCGAACAAATCCATATATAGCATAAATGGGATCCCGGTAGGTTCTATCCAGCGTACGTATACCCAAAGAAAAGCTGGTACTATAATTTTTCGTTACTATCTCACTGCACTGTGCAGAAACCCTGTCAAAAATATTTTTCATAATGATAGACAAATTGTATTGATCATTTTGTCGAGCGAACGTAAACGCTATCTGTTTAAAATTTTATGTTTTTCGAAAACCTGTTCATGATGGAAATTTTCCAGTTTTTGCAGTAAGGTAATCAATTTAATTTTCTCATCGGGCGAAAGTGGTTCGGTAACACTGGCGGATGCCAAACGGATTTTATCCATGATTTTTTCCAGTTCCTCAGTTCCCTTGTGGCTGATCCGGATCACACTACTTCGCTTATCTATATTTGAAGGCTCCTGTTCAATCAGTCCTTTATCGAACAGCCGTTTGATGATTAACGTACCCGCCGGCTTGTCGTGAATATTGTGCTTAATGAGGGCCGATTTGCTCATACTCCCTGCAGAAAGCAAACTAATCAGGTAAATAAATTCATCGGGAGTGGAAAAGTTACTTCCCGCTATTGCGCTACGGGCGTGACTTTTAGCATAACGGTAAAGGTGCACGAGCGAGGTGTTGATGACACTATCTGCCGATCGTCCACTGGCTTTACCCTTCCATTCGGGCGTGGCCGGTTCAGTTGCTGACTGATCGTTTGCCTGCCCGTTAAGCCACATATGGAAAGCATTAAGATTATCCTGTGGGTTTAAACCACTGGTTTCATAACGCTTTACCAGTGCCAGTAGTTCATTCACAAGGTTATACATCATTTTGATCCGGCTAAATATAGGGCTGTATATTTATATACAATTATAATTAAATAAAGTTCATAAATACACCAAAATATCCACAAAAATCCTACAGCGGATAAATGAAGAGGAATCTGATAAGCGGTTCAAGGATCCGATCTTAAATAATTTTAGTATCATGTCTTTCTTTCCTGAAAATAATTTCTTTTATTTAGGCATGTCCCAACCCCTTCCGTTTCAGGCAATGCTTGAAGCTGCGCCGATCCAGATTTTGAAGATGAGCGGCTTTCATGATCCTTCATCTGATTTTCCTCACCGGCATGAGTTTTACATGCTTTACTGGACAGTGAGCGGGAGTGGAGCGCATAGCATTGACTTCAGTCCCTTTGAAATGCATCCCGGACGGCTGTTCTTTCTGCATCAGAATCAGGTTCACCAGGTATCAAAATATCCGGAAGATGGGTGGATGGTGCTGTTTAATATGATGTGTTTCCGCGAGTTTCTGAAGATGAATCCAAAACAGGAACAGAATGGCTTATTCGACAACTTCAACAACATACCCTATGTTGACCTCGATGCCAGCTTAATAAACATCCTTAACAGCATTGCCGGGCTATTGGTACAGGAACTCTCAACCGGTATCAATATGGATATTGCACAGAACTACCTGTCTATACTACTGCTGCATGCCGGGCAGAAATACCTTCAGCAGAATGGATTCACCATTTCGGGATTAGATACTGAAGTTGTACGAAGACTGAAAGTATTGATTGAAGCCAACTTCAGATCGAAACGAACCAGTTCCTTTTATGCTGCCGAACTGGGGCAATCGCCGAGAAAACTTAATGAGCTTACCTTTCGGACAATGGGGATATCGGTTCAGGATATCATCAACCAAAGGTTGCTGGCTGAAATTGAAGCGGCCCTGGTGGGCAGCAATATTTCTGTTAAGCAGCTGGCTTATGATCTGGGCTTCACTGATCAGTCGCACCTGACTACCTTTTTCAAAAAACACCGTTCAGAAACGCCCGTTGCATTCAAAAACCGTTATTTGCCACAGCACAATTATACAACTAAAGCAGCAAGTTCATAAAAGCATTTTTGCATTAAGCCGGAGCATCTTTGCGACTGAATATTTCAAACTTAGTCAAGCCGATACACCATGCCCCGGAAAAAAATTATATATGCCTTTATTTTAGCGCTGATGAGTACGATGTTTTTATCATCCGGTCTCATTATCAATAGTCTGAATTCTTTTCGTGGAAACAATTGGGCGTGGACGGCTTCTTTACGTTTTCTGCTTTCGGTACCGGTGCTTTTTATTCTGGTGTGCGCAAGGGGCAAGTTCATGGGGTTAATCAAGGCCATGAAGAAACTGCCTAAAACCTTTCTGCTTTGGGGCAACCTGGGATTTGGCGTATACTATGCCTTGCTTTCCTATGCAATTGTAATGATTCCGGGCTGGCTGGTTACGGCGGGATTTATGACCACTGTGTTAGCGGGGGTGCTTATTTCGCCATTTATTTATGACGACCACCGGGCAACAATCTCCAAAAAAGCGATTATTCTTTCGGTGTTGCTGGTGATTGGTTTATTGGTGATGCAAATGGAAAGACTGAGTCACCTTGAAAACCTGGGTCTGGCCATCAGTGGTATTTTAATGGCTATTCTTGCAGCATTCTTATGGCCTTTGGGCAACCGCAAACTGATGCTGAAGCTGGAAAAAGAGCAGATCACGCTGGATGCAACCCAAAGAATTCTGGGCATGACGATTGGCGCGTTACCAATATTGATCTGCCTCGCTGTTTATGGATTTTACACTTCAGGCTTTCCATCGGTCATGCAGCTGGAGACTTCATTTCTGGCGGTGCTACTGTCGGGAGTGGTAGGAAGTGTATTATTTTTCAAAGCCATGCAGATGGTTAGCAAAAATCAAATTGCGCTGTTAACGGTGGAAGCGATTCAGGTGGTCGGTGTATTATTCACCTTGCTGGGTGAAATGGTGATCAAGGGAACGGTGTGGCCAGGCTTCTACGGTAATCTGGGATTCCTGTTGATGGGTGTTGGACTTTGCAGTTACGGATTTCTCGCATTAAACAGCAAATACAACCCGGCGTAGTATTTTCCACCCAATGCTACTATGGGATTCAGGTCAATTTAGACTATATTTGTTATATCCTTATGCATGCTTACCGTTCATATTCTGATAACGAATTGGCTTTTCTGTTAACACAGAATGATGAACACGCTTTTACCGAAATTTACAACCGTTTTTATGGCTTGCTGTTTATCCATGCATCAAGGCGTTTGAATGACGATGAGGAAGCAAAGGATGTGGTGCAGCAATTATTTGAATCTCTGTGGCTCAAACGAAACCAGGTTGAACCCGACGGTAATTTATCGGCCTATCTGTATACATCGATCCGAAACCGCGTGCTGGATGTATTCTCTCATCAAAAGGTAGAAACCAAATATGTCGATTCACTTCAGCATTTCCTGGACCAGGATCACATACTTACCGATTACCGTGTAAGAGAAAAGCAAATGGCCGCCCTCATCGAACAGGAAATAGACGCCTTGCCTCCCAAAATGCGTGAAATATTTATACTAAGTCGCAAAGAAAATAAATCTCACAAAGAAATTGCCGCCTTACTCGGCCTTTCAGAGCTTACGGTTAAAACACAGGTGAAAAAAGCACTCCGAATTCTAAAATCCCGTTTAGGAGTATTTATTTATTTAGCTTTTTTGCTTAAAATTCACCATTAAATCACTCTTTTTTCCGTTTTCGCCAGTTATTCGCTCTTCTGCTCCGCTTGATTCAATTTTTTTTACAAAAAAACTGAATTGCAGATACCCCCATGATGCAGGCTTTGCCGTATATACATTAATCAGCCAAACAAACTTTCTTGACAAATGGAAAATAATGCAAAAAAGCTTTTAGAAAAGTACCTTTCTGGTAACTGTACGCCCGAGGAACAGGCTATGGTTGAAGAGTGGTATCTCCGTTTGCCATTTGAAAGAAAAGCACCTGATCACCACTTGATTGAGGCAAGTAAAGAAGAGGTTTATCAACAATTAAAGCTGACAGGAAAGCCGGGGTTTATCATCCGTTTAAAGCATATTGCTGTAGCCGCCAGTATTCTGATTTGTATTACTGCAGGATTAATCTATTTTGTTGGCATCAACAATACGCTTACGCCTGTGGCTAAAACGCAATTGAAAGATGTACTGCCAGGCCGAAATAAAGCGATTCTTACCCTTGCTAATGGCCGGGTTGTTGATCTGGATCAGGCAAAAAATGGTGAAATTGCCAGTCAACATGGTATCATTATCCGTAAATCTCAGAACGGACAGCTTGAGTACGAAATCCAGGAGGATGCATCGGGGCTTGCTGGTTCAAATACGATATCTACCCCGCGGGGTGGTCAGTACCAGGTCAGTTTGCCTGATGGCACCAAAATCTGGCTTAATGCTGCCACTTCACTGAAGTATCCGTCTGCTTTTGCCAGTAATGAACGAGTGGTAGAACTCAATGGTGAAGCTTATTTTGAAGTAGCGAAAGATCAGAAACGCCCGTTTAGGGTAAAAACTGCACAGCAGACGGTCGAAGTATTGGGCACTCACTTTAATATTAATGCTTACCGGGATGAACCTTCAACCAAAACAACCCTACTTGAAGGATCGGTGAAAGTAAACCATACGGGGACTGAAGTGAGGTTAAATCCTGGAGATCAGGCGAGGCTGACATTGGCTAATAATGCGCTAACCACGATTCGTGACGTTGATGTAGAGCAGGAGACCGCATGGAAGAATGATGTATTCTCATTTAATGATGATGATTTGAAAACGGTAATGAGGCAAATTTCAAGATGGTATGATATAGACGTCGTGTATCAGGGTAAGATATCAAACGATCGGTATTTCGGCGAAATTCCAAGAAACAATAACCTTTCTGAAGTATTCAAAATATTAGAACTGAACCACGTTCATATTGATATTTCGGGAAAAACACTAACCGTTACCGGTAATTAAGTCATCGTTAACTACAGTAAATTAACTAAATAATAAACCAACCAATAACCTGAACTTTATGATGAAAAAACTACCAGAGCGTTAGCTTCACACCTAAAAACAAAAACCGAAAGCGCGGCAACGCTTCCGGTCAGAATTCGGAACAAGCAGCCTGTTTTAGACCCGGCTGCTTATTATTAACCTCATTTGATACAAAGGTATGAAATTAACTACCCTTTACAACCCCGTGTGCGAAACGCGGAGGGTAAAGACTAAACTATTAATGGTCATGAAGTTGACTGCAATTTTATTACTGGCCTGCGCGCTTCATTTGTCGGCAGCCAGCTTTTCCCAAACCGTAACGCTTTCCCGCAGAACCATTCCCCTTAAAAGCCTGTTTAAGGAGATAAAAAAGCAAACCGGTTACTTTTTTTTCTATAAAGGGCAACTGCTTCAGGGCAAGCCCAGCGTTGATATTGAACTTAAGAAAGCCTCTTTAGTTGATGCATTGGGCGCAGCGCTTCGCGATCAGGACCTCAGTTTCAATATCGTGAATAAGACCGTTGTCATCAGTCAGAAGGAAATAATGCCGGTGAGTATAAACAACCTGAAGATTGAAATAAAAGGTGTGGTCTCTGATAAGCTAAGCGGCGAAAGCCTTCCCGGAGTAAATATCTCTGTTAAAAACGGGGCCAGCTTAGGCATCACCAATGATAAAGGAGAATTTCGGATTAGCGTGGACGAGGGTGTTATGCTCGTGTTTAGCTATGTTGGATATGAGCTGTTTGAAACGAAGGTTAGCGGTACAAAGAACCTCAATATTAAGCTATCACCCAAATCTACGCAGATGAATGATGTGGTGGTTACAGGTTATCAAACCATTAAAAAGGATACTTACACCGGTAATGCCATAACCATTAAAGGCGATGACCTCAAGCGTAACAATCCGCAAAACCTGCTGAAAAGTATTCAGACTTTCGATCCATCCTTTAAGGTACTCGATAATAATTTGTTTGGGTCCGATCCTAACGCACTCCCTAAAATAAATGTGAGGGGAGCTACGGCATTACCTACCATTGAAGATACTGACAATATTCTGGATCGTAATAATCTATCCAGTAACTATAACCTGCCGGCATTTATGCTCGATGGTTTTGAGGTTACCTTACAAAAGGTAACAGACCTTGATATTAATCGCATTGAATCGGTAACGTTGTTAAAAGATGCAGCTGCGACTGCGGTTTATGGCTCGCGTGCAGCAAATGGGGTAATTGTAATTACGACGAAGGCGCCTGTGGCCGGCAAGCTTCAGCTATCGTACAATTATGAAATGAGTTTAAATGCCCCCGATTTAACAGATTATCATGTGTTGAATGCAAAGGATAAGCTGGCCTATGAAAAACTGGCGGGACTTTATGATTCTATGCAAAATACCGGATATTCCTCTGAGCAGCTTGACGCCGAGTATTTTAACCGTTTAAAAAATGTAGCAAGCGGCGTAGATACTTATTGGCTATCGCAGGCTTTACGCAATGCATACCGCCAGAAACATGCGATTTATGTGCAGGGTGGCGATCAGAAATTCAGATATGGGCTGGATCTACGTTATGAAACAACTCCCGGAGTAATGCTCGAATCAGACCGGAACCGATACAGTGGCGGGATGAATTTTACGTACAATCCCACGTCTAAACTGCTGTTCAGAAATGAGGTTACGGTAACGCAGGTGGTTGGACATAACTCTCCTTATGGTGATTTTTCTACCTATGTACGGATGAACCCCTATTATCCTATCAAAGATGCCAATGGCGATATTGTTCAGGAACTGGCTACATGGAGGGTGGATACCCATCAGTCTGGTCCTGATCAATATAAACCCAGATATATATTTAACCCCTTATTTGAGGGAACCCTCGCCAGTTTTGATAAAACAGCACAATTTGAATTGATAGATGCGTTCTCGGTTGACTGGAAATTGAGTCCGAGTCTGAATTTTAAAAGTCAGGTAAGCATCAATAAAAGCCAGACCAGCAACGATAAATTCCTTTCGCCGCTAAGTAATGCTTTTTATGAATACGCTACGGATAAACTGAATAATAAAGGATCGTATACCTTGCTCGAAAGTGATTACCTGGCGATCGACAGTAAGGCAACTTTAGGTTACAACAAACAAATCGGCGATCAGTATCTGAATCTGGTCATCGGTGCAAATGTTGTGACTTCAAAAACGGATGATAAACTGGTTGAGGCGCAAGGCTTTTCGAATGACCGTTTTACAAATATCGGTTTCGCCAGGATTTATAAAGAGAATTCAGCACCTGGAGGAAATGTTACCGAAAAACGTTTGGCAGGAGCTTTCTTTTCCGGTAACTACTCCTTTAAAAATAAATATTTACTGGATGCTTCTTTCAGGTATGAGGGCTCATCGGCTTTTGGTGCCAATAAACGCTTTGCACCTTTCTGGTCAACCGGCCTGGGCTGGAATATGCATAAAGAATCTTTTATGCAAAACCTCCCTTTCATTAGCCAGTTGCGCTTAAAAGGGAGTGTGGGTGTTGTAGGTTCTGTTTCGTTTCCAGCATACCTGTCCAGATCTCTATATCAGTATCAACCAGATAACTGGTACTCTACCGGTTTAGGTGCACAAGTGCTGGGATATGGTAACAGTAATTTGCAATGGCAAAAAACTACTACTTATGATGCAGGAATAGACCTGGGCTTTTTTAAAGACCGACTGGTGATTACCCCCCGTTATTATTATAAGCTAACAAAGGGTCTGATTACTGATATCGATTTGGCACCCTCAACCGGTTTTACTACTTATAAAGAAAATTTAGGCAATGTATCCAACACAGGTTACGAAATGTACCTTACTGCAAATGCTCTCAGGACAAACGATTTCAATATTAATATTACAGCAAACATTGTGCATCAGGAAAACAGGCTGGTAAGCCTTTCTAACTCGCTGAAAACATTGAATCAGAAAATAGATGAGTACCAGACTGATCCGGATAAAAAAGCCCAGTCTACACCCCTGGTACGGTACAACGAGGGGCAGTCGATGAGTATGATTTATGCCGTACGCTCTCTGGGTATTGATCCTCAAACCGGAAAAGAAATTTTCCTGAAGAGAGATGGCTCGGTGACCTATAACTGGGACGTGAAAGATATTATGCCCATTGCAGATGGATCGCCAAAAGCAGAAGGGAATATCAATCCTAACATTACTTATAAAAGCTTCATGCTAAGCTTAAGCTTTTATTATCGCTTCGGTGGCTATAGTTATAACCAAACCCTGGTAGACCGGGTTGAAAATGCCGATCCGCGTTTCAATGTAGACAGCAGGGTGCTTAATCAGCGGTGGATCAAGCCAGGCGACCAGACCTTTTTTAAGAATATTGCCGATTTATCCATCACGAATGTATCATCCAGGTTTGTGGAAAAAGATAATTTGCTGGAATTGAGATCAATATACTTTTCCTACGATTTCAAACGGGAGATGATCAAAAAATATGGTTTTCAAAACCTGCGTACATCCTTAACCCTGAATGACATATTCCGGACATCAAGCATTTTAATGGAAAGGGGAACGAGCTATCCTTTTGCCAGAAGTTTAACGGTTTCCTTACTGGCCTCATTCTAACTCTACGAACATGAAAAAATACTTATTCATACTAATCAGTATCATTGCCTTATCATCCTGTAAGAAATTTCTGGATATTCAGCCAGAATCTGAGGTTTCAAAGGAAGAACTATTTGAAACCGAAGATGGGTTTAAGGAAGCTTTGAATGGTGCCTATGTGGGATTTGCCGGGGCAAACCTTTACGGTGGAAACCTGACGTTCAGCAACCTCGATATCATGGCGCAGAACTATACCTTTACCAATACCGATTTCATGAGCATTGCTGCATTTGATTATACGCTTCCCAGCTACGTAAGTAAAATCAGCGTGATCTGGACCAATGCCTATAAACAAATTGGCAATGTGAACCAGATTCTGGAAGTGGTAGATCAGCGTAAAAGCGTATTCAGAGGTCAGAATTACGAAATTATAAAAGGGGAGGCCCTTGCCCTCCGGGCTTATATGCACTTCGATCTGCTGCGCATGTTTGGTACTTCGTATAAAAATAATCCTTCGTTTAAGGCACTTCCTTATGTGACTACGGTCGGCACCAAAACCACGCCGTTTTCTACGGTTAGCGAGGTGATGGACAAAATTATTGCCGATTTAAATGAATCGAAAGCATTGCTCAAAGGTAAAGACCCGATTTTGGCAGCCAGTTATGTGGTTGGATATGCCAACTCGGAAAAGGGCACGGAATTGAAAAATACTTCACTTTTTTTACAGCAAAGAAGACACCGGCTTAATTACTTTGCCGTAACGGGTGAACTGGCAAGGGTATATCTATATAAGGGAGATATGGTGAACAGCCTGAGTAATGCCAGAGAAGTGATTGAATCATTGAAGTTCCCTTGGACGGTAAAGGAAGATTTCTTCAATGACAATGTTTCTGCAAGAGACCGCATTTTCTATAATGAGTTATTATTTGGGTGGTTTGTTCCGAAGTCGCAGGATCAGCTAACCGGGTTGTTTTCCAATACCAATCCGGATTACACTGCCACAACTGATCAGATTAACTCCATTTATAACCTTGGCACTGTTGGGGCAGATGACTGGCGTTATAAACAATGGTTTAAACTGGTTAAAGCGGCGAATAGTTCTGACAGGTTTTTCCTTCAAAAGTATGTTGTGAATTCCACCCCTTTAGTAAATCTGCATCCGCTCATGGCGCCTGCACTGCGCTTAAGTGAGATGTACCTCATTGCGGCAGAAGCTAGTTTTGATACTAATCCTTCTGCAGCTGTTGATTATTTTAATACGTTGAGAACGCACAGAGGCATCGGCACAAACATTGCCTCAACCATTTCCAGGACTGATTTTATTGGGCTGCTGGAAGGCGAATACCGCAAAGAATTTTATGGTGAGAGCCAGAATTTCTTTATGCATAAGCGACTGAACCTGAGTGTGGTCACCACCTCCGGTTTGATCTATCCGGCATCTGATAAAATATTCGTATTTCCCCTTCCCGTTGATGAGCAATCTTATAGAAATTAAACATGCACCAGAAAATGAAAAATAATTTAATTTATTTCCTGCTATTGAGCACGATGTTGTGGGCTTGTAAAAAGAATGACATGATGCCCTATAGCTCGAAAGATAACGTGTACCTCCGTTATCTGGATAAAGATGGTAATCAGGATACCACTACCCTCAGCTATTCATTTGCCTATAATCCCAGCCTTGCGCAGGATACCCTATGGATTCCGATTGTGGTAACCGGACCACGCGTTTCGCGAAACCGCCAGTTTAACCTGGCAGTGGTTGATTCGCTCACTACAGCAATACAGCGAACGCATTATGAGCCTTTAAAAGCCAGCTATACTTTGCCTGCTGATTCAGCGACGTTACGCATTCCGCTGATTCTAAAAAATACTGATGAATCACTGGCCAACAAATCGGTTACACTGGGATTAAGAACAGTAAGCGGTGGCGACTTCGCAGGCGATATGCCGCTGGCGCTGCGCACTAAGAAGTATATCTTTTCCAACCGGTTGGAAAAACCAGCCTGGTGGGTGTACTGGGGGCAGCTGGGCGACTATGGCCGGATCAAGCATCAGCTTTTCCTGATCGGTTCCGGAACGGTAGACCTCGTGGATCAGTCTAAACCTAACGCTTATATGGAGATTCCCAGAAGTCTTTATTACATCGATAACTTCCGCATCTTTCTGAAAGACCCCGCCACCTGGATTGCCAGAAATCCTGCCAAAGGATATGTGCTGGTGAAAAAAAGCGGTTCGGACGATTATGAATTTTATAGCGAAGCCGCACCCACCAAACGGTTTACCCTGAAATATTTTGCACAGGTAAATGGCTATTTCTTTATTGATGAAAGTGGAAAACAGATTATTATTTAACAATCATTAAGGCAACCTAAAAATGAAATTTAAATTGATATTAGTACTGGCCATAATGGTTGGTTTATATACGGCCTGCAAAAAGGATTTAGGTAATTACGATTATCACCCGCCTTCAGAGCCTACCCTGACCGCTTTCAAGGATTCGACTTTTGCAGCACTTTTAGGCGATTCGCTGATCCTGAAACCAGGTATTAGCCTGGCTGATGCCAACCCACAGACAGATCTTGAATATCAGTGGAGCATAGAAGTAAACGAGGAACTGAGAAGTGCTGTTTATACCGGATATCCACTCAAAATTGTTTACAATCTGGCTCCCGGACTGCGAAATGCGAAATTGACGATTACCGACAAACGCAATGGACTAAAATATGTTATTCCCTTTAAAATATTGGGCACCACACAGTTTAGTTTAGGTAAACTGGTGTTAAGTGATGATAATGGTGTCGCTAAGCTGTCATTTGTAAAGCCCGACAATACAACTGTTATTGCGGATATTTACAAATCGTTTCACGGCGATGAGTTACCGACTCATCCAGTTCAGCTGTATTTCAACGATCCGCTGCCTTACCAGCCGATTACCAATCAGCAGTATTGGGTGCTATGCAATGATCCGAATAAAAAGAGCCCGATTTTAGAGGCCAGCACTTTATTGCGCAAGTCGTATTTTAACGACCAGTTTTTTACGCCTCCATCCACGATTACGACAGGCCGGCTGGAAGCTTATATGGGTACAGTGCCAACTGGTGTAATCAATGGGCGTTTGTATGTAGGTGTTTTGTCTACCGCCCCGTTCGCACCGGATTATGGGAAGTTTGCCAATGATCAGGCGGGCGATTATACCCTGTCAAAATACTTTACCCGTACCCCCGGCTTTTACTTTGGCTTCGATATCAAATCAAAAGGCTTTGTCACATTTGCAGGAGACGGAAGTTATCTGGGCAAGGATTATCTGGTAGATGCTGATGGAAAAGCATTTGATCCCAAAAATATTGGTATGGAAGATTTGCTGTTCATGCAGACCGGCCAGGCGGGTACATATTACGCCTATTTCAAATCTCCTGATGGAAACATCTATGAATTAAGCTTTACCTATACTTTCGACTCGGTAAACAGGAAAATAAAGGCCGAAAGCAAGCGCTTATTTAAAGGAACATCACTTATTAATGCCGACACGAAATGGCAGCGCAACAGCCTTAATGTATTTTACTTCACTTCGAACGATAAGATTTATCGCTATAACCCACTGAATGAAGATCTGCGGGCGCTAGATGCGGATTTTGGAGGTAAAAAAGTCTCTATGCTCAAAATCAGTGCCGACGACAACACCCTTACAGTTGGAATCCCGGGATCGGTGTATACACTTGATGTAAGCGTAGGAAAAAACGGCGTCGTTACTCAGACCATTAATGGCATTCCCGGATCCCCGGTAGATATCGTAATCAGAAAATAATTTAAATCAACCAATGAACACCAAATTAAAAAATAAGATATAACACATTCATATGAAAACTTACAACATCATTTTATTGGCAATATTGCTGCCTTTTTGTGCATTTGCACAGGCGCCCAATTTCAGTTTAAACGGCAAAATCGGAACACTCGATAAGCCTGCTATGGCTTATATTGATTACATGGACAATGGGGTAGGACATGAAGATTCTGTAGCACTGGTTAATGGCAGTTTTAAGTTCTCGGGTTATGTTTCAGGCAATGCCTATGCCCGTATGGCACTCGACCATACAGGAGGGGGTAAAGGAAAGGCAGTGTATACTGGTGATGTGATTTACTTTTACTTCGGCAAAGAGCAAGTTTCAATTACTTCAAAAGATTCCTTACAAAATGCGGTTTTCAAGGGTTCGAAGGTGTACGATGAATCGGAAGCTTATAATAAGGAAATTGGCGGAACGATTATGGCTTTAACTAAGGCGGTGAATATTGATTTCAACAGGGGAACGGAAGCACAAAAGAAAGATACCGCTTATACGAGGGCAGTAGATCAACGTTTCCGTAAGAACATTCAGGACCGTAATGAGAAGCAGTTTCTTTTCGCGAAGAACCATCCAAATTCCTATTTTGCTCTCGTAGCGCTTTCTGAGGCTGCCGGAAGTAAAGTTGATGTAGCAAGAGTAACTCCACTTTTTAATGCATTGCCAAAAGCATTCAGAGAAACCGATACAGGTAAAGAGCTTGCTCAGCGGATTGAAGCGAATACTACCACCGCTTTAGGTAAACAAGCACCATTATTTACGCAAAACAATGCAATAGGAAAACCGGTGTCTTTAGCTGATTATAAAGGGAAAGTAGTGCTGGTAGAATTCTGGGCCAGCTGGTGCAGCCCATGCAGGGCTGAGAACCCCAACCTGGTAAAGCAATATCAAACTTATAAAGACAAAGGCTTTGAAATCATTTCTGTTTCACTGGATAATGTAAAAGAGCGTTGGCTGGAAGCTATCGAAAAAGACGGGCTGGCATGGACACATGTGTCAGATTTGAAAGGCTGGAATAATGAGGTTGGCCGCCTGTACGGTGTACGTGCAGTTCCTGCAAGTTTTTTGCTCGATGCTCAGGGTAAGATTATCGGTAACGGCTTAAGAGGCGAACCGCTTAATAAAAAACTTGCAGAGGTCTTTAACCAGCCACACCTAAAGAATTAAAGATTTACGATTAATGCCCTCCATCTACCTATACACCCGGTATTACCTGTTAAAGGTATACCGGGTTATTTATTACCCAAACGAATGAAAAACAATTATAAAAACTTTTGTGCCTGCATGGTTTTCTTACTGATCCATATCGGTGCTGATGCACAACAAAAAAAGATTAAGCGTTTCGAAGATGCCATTAACCTGGCCATCGAAAAAGCTTACCCTGCTTCTGTAAGGATGTGGGGTTTCGACCTTCATCAAAATCAGCGGACAAGTGCCCAGTTCAGTGGGGTAGTGGTCACTGCTGACGGCTACATTTTAACTGCTGCACATACCACCATTCCGGGAACAAATTATAAAGTTTTCTTTCCTGACGGCCGGGAATGTATTGCTTTAGCGTTAGGAAGGATTGATAACCCGGCTACGCCGGGAATGCCCGATGTAGGGCTGATGAAAATAACCGATAAAGGTGTTTGGCCCTTTGCAGAAATGGGACATTCGGGGAATCTGGTTACGAATGAGCCTTGCCTCAGTATTGCTTACCCTGAAAGTCTGAACCAGAACCTGCCGACCATCAGGATTGGGAAAGTGGCCGAAGTAAAAAATCAATACGGGTTTATCAGGTCGACCTGTAAGATGGAGCCCGGAGATTCCGGAGGCCCGCTGTTTGACGCATCTGGCCGGGTGATTGGGCTTCATAGCGCAATAGATGTTGCGGAAGATCAGAATTTTGAAATTCCGGTAGACCTTTACCGCAAATACCGGACTGCATTAGCGGAAGCGCGTACTTATACATCCTTTCCCGAAAAGGAGGATGCCATCACAGGCCATTCCCGTTCTCTGACAGCATTAAACAAAGGCTTGTTGAGGCAGCCCACCGCTGCACCTGGAATAAAGGAACAATTTTTTTTACTAACCAGCTTGCTTAACGGCCAGACTCAGCCTATCCAGTGTACTTTATTTACCAGCAGAGGTAGTGGGGCGAAGAGGCACTTTTTGATCAGCAAAAATTCTATGCTTGGTGAAAATCCTAAACTTACAGGCTATCCGGAAAACCAGTTGAAAGTTTTGTCAAGGGATAAGGCGAACGATCTTGTGCTGATTGAAGTTCAGCATCCAATACCTGGCGGAATTGATGTAGGAAGTCTGATGAAAGATTCATCTCCGTTAAGGCCTGGTCAATTAATTTATGCATTAACGGGCGATGGAACCATCGGCGATGGTATTGTGAGCAGCAAGCTTTTGAGTGTGCCAAAGGTGAGCAGTCAGCCTTACCTTGGAGCAATGGTAATGTACAACTCCGAGCCTGCACAGTTTTCGCTGATCAAACCAGATAGTCCGGCGGGTGAGGCAGGTTTGAAAATCGGAGATGAACTCCTGAGTATTAATGGCAAGACGATTACGAAAGCGGATGAATTTGCACCAGCTCTCATGAGTTTCTGGCCCGGTGATGTGGTTATTTTTAAATGGAAAAATGATTTTGGTAGCTATACTAAACCAATCCTGTTGGCTTCACGTTTATCAGCGCAATCCAAACATCCGGCAGAGCAGTTTGCAGGAGGCAAATCAGTCCGTCGTGATGGTTTTGAGAAGGTATTTATTCACGATATTGCGATTAAACCTGAAGAATGTGGAGGGCCGCTATTTGACCGTAAAGGACATCTGCTGGGTATAACCATCGCCAGGTATAGCAGAACCAGCAGTCTGGCTATTCCAAAGGCAGTATTACTGAATTTTTTGAAGTTAGGGGTGTAAAATATGATATCAATGGCAAGATAAAATTGCTTGATATCATGAAATTTAATGAGCTGTTGGGTTTTCCTCCTCTTCAGGATTAAACCGTTTGTACATCTCCATATCAAAAAAAGATGCTGTATTAATTTTGTCGACCTTGAGCACAAGGTCTGTCATCAGTTCGCTTTGATCTGACACAGAGCCATCGGTGATATAGGAGGCATATACGCTCAGGTATTGTGTAGTAAATACCAATTCCTTTTTTTCATTTCGATAACCGCTTAAGGCCGGTGTGATTCTAATATAATTGGTGGTAAATGGCTTAGGAATTTCTTTTACCCAGCCAATGTATACCTTACCACTATCCATGGTAAATTGTAGTAAATGTGCATCAAAAAATGATGAACTCATTAATAGTTCGAGTTCATTGCCGGCTTTTTTTAAGGATTGTTTAATTGCATTTTTCCTGTTGACGAAAAGATTTGCGATCTCTGTGAATAAAACGGCTGCAACTAATGAAAAACTTGTGGTACCGAAATATTGAGACTTTACGGGCATATGTTCTCCAAGGTATTGGATCACAGAAGGTAATATGATGTTGACTAAACCCCTCATTACGAAACAGCAAGCCAATAATATTATTCCTGCAAAAGCTGAATTTAAAAGAATCCGCTGACTTTCTAGCCTATATTGAATATAGCGCAGAAGTTCGAAACGAATTAGAATGTAATAACCGCCTACCAGGGGGAAAAGCAGGAGATTAAATGGCATACTACTTCAGATTTTTTTCCTTGGTAATTTTTTTGAAGATGTTTGATTCCATCATCGAACTTACCATCTGCTTAACTTTAGGCTGGCTGAAAAAATCATTACTTTTGATGTAAAGCTTTCCAGAACTATCCGAGTGTATAATACGATCGAACTCTTTGTTATTACTCATAATCAAATATACATAAAAATGCAAAACATTTAAAATCCTGATAAGTTTGAATATCACGTTGATATTTTATCAACATCATTATTAAACCACCCACGTACTAATTAGAAATGGATATCTCCTCAACAATCTTATCTACTGCCGCAAAACGTGGTCCTGAGAAAAGTACTTGTCCGTCGGAAATTGCCCGTATGTTATTTCCCAACGATTGGCGTAAGCATATGAAAGCTGTTCTTGATACGGCTATCGAATTGCATCGCCAGGGTAAAGTGGTGATCACACAAAAGGGAATACCTGTCGACGTTGATCACATTAAAGGCCCTGTACGGATTAAGATTCAGGAGTAGCATCTGGGATTTCGTAACTAAACTCTAACACTACTGATTCCCCCAGGATGATCTGATCGCCTTCTTCAAGCTCCTGACCGATTTGTGTGGCGTGGAGTTTCACTATCTTCTCAGTGAGTGCTGAACGGAGCTTTACTTTATTTCGTGGTGGTATTCCTCCCTCATCTGCATAGATTACAAATTTAGCGAGATTCTTATTCCATTCAATGTGGGCATGCTGGCGGCTGATGTATTTATTCCGTTCATCATCACTTTCTGATGGAAATGCGATATGGTTGGTGCGGAAATAACCTTCGTCAGACTGTGCTTTTTCATCTCTTCCGATATTATATTTGCCTCCCTCTGAACTAATCAGATATCCTGGACGGGAGGTTTTGCCACTAAGTGCTTTGATGTAGGCAGTTGCCTGCAGTTTAACAAAATGGGTTTTGGTTTTTACAAAAAGTGCTACCGGCAATTGCGGCATCTTTATGGCTTCATCGGGAAGGGTTTCATCGAAATGAATGGTAAGCAACCAATTCCCAGGTAAATCCAGGGAGTAGTCATCGCTTATGCGTTGTATTTCATTTTTAAGCTGCTCAGGTTCATCTGCATATACAGCGGCTTCGTAAACCTGGCGCTCTGCCGATGAACAGTTGATATAAAGCGCGAGTCCTTTAATGTTTGCACCCTCGCCACCCTCGGCTTTCTGTAGCTCCTGTTTCACAGACTGAAGTACCTCATGTCTGATTCCTTTAACATCATCCGGTTGGCTGTCGCCTTTGCTTTTAAATAGGTCGAATATCATTTTCATTTCAGTTAATGTGATTAAGGCATTTGTGCATCATTTGTGTTTTCATCAGCCGGTACGATGCTTTTAATATAGCCGCCAGCCTTTAAGAACGGCACTACGTGTTTACCCGCGAGTTTTACGGCATCTGAAGAGCCTTTTGTGGCTTCAATACGCACGCAGACAACAATATTTCCCTTAGCATTTGCAGTTGGTGCAAAAAATACATACCAGCCATCATTGATTTGGGCTTTTTTCCAGATTCGCTCCGGTGTACCAGTTTTTCCGGCAACCTTAACACCCAGTATCCCTGACTTCAGCTCACTTTGCTTAATCATATACTCCTTCATTAGCTGCGCGTACCGCGGATCATTTACTAATTCCGTACCAGACTTTTGCGGCTGAGACTGATCGCTAACCTTCAGCACAAATCTGCTGGCAATCATGTCGCCATTGTTTGCGATCCCTGCTGCCATGCGTGCTACTGCTGCAGGTGTTGCAATTAGCGCCCCCTGACCCCATGACATGCCAGATATACCTTTGGCCCGCGTTTTACGGATGTTGTCAGGATCATATTTGGGTTTGGTATTAAATTCTGTTTTTCGCCAGAGTTGTTTCCACTTTTCCTGCTGAGCCACATTTTCGGTGGGCTTATTGTAGTAATATCCTCCTGCACCATGAAGAAACATTCCGGTTTTCAGGTACAGATCGCCCATGTTTTCCTGCAATTGTTCCTGATTGGCTAGTTTAATGAAATATACATTGTTGGATTTGACTACAGCCCGCTCCAGGTTAATCCATCCTGTTTCATCCGGTTCAATTCCTTTGGTACGGATGCGTTCCCTGGCTTCCACCTGATATTTTTTTTCGGGAGCAGCCATACCAAGCTTGTTAAAAGACGCCATGGCAGTGATGAGTTTAGCCGTAGAACCCGGTTGTGTAAAGGTGGTGAAACCCAGGTCGGAGGTCGTAAGCCAGCCGGCAAGCTGGTTCTGTTCTGCATTGGTCATGGTTAACCTTTCCCAGTCGTGTACAGGGGGTAGGGGATAAACTGCCGAAGTCAGTACGTCGCCAGTGCTGGCTTCCATAATCACCACAGATACCCGGTTATCCATTAGCGAGGTATCCTGTGCAATTGATTTCTGTATTTTTGTCTGTAAACCGGCGTCAATTGTAAGTTGCACATCGCGGTTTTTATTTTTAAATGCTTCTACTTCCTGGCTGCTGATACCGGCGAGCAGTAGTGGCGACAGCGCTGCATAATCTTTTTTCACCACCGTCATTTCTTTTACGCCCCTTGCCAGGAAACGGTTTTCACTGTATCTTTTTGCAATTACATCAAAGCTCTTCGCGGGGAGCTGAAAACCACGAAGTTCGGCTGCATGTTCGTAATCCGCAAAGTATCCGTTGATGCTGCCGTTAAATACCCCGGAGTTTGCGTCGCCTGTCCAAAAGAATAATTGTTCTTCAAAGGGATAGAAACGGTCTAGACGCTGGTGTACGGCAGAATCCAGGTTATAGTTTGAAATACCGGCGCCGAGGAGTTTAAAATGTTGCGCCTTTACGCTATCGGCATCGCTTGTTGCCAGTAATACGCCTTTACGGTCGTGTATGCTACCAGCTTTCAACCTGTTCATGAGTATGGCAATCCGGGGGTTATAGCTGAACATCCTTGCGCCACTCCGGTCGGCTACGAGCGCAGGTTGCACCACCCATTTTTTGTTATTTAATACATATCCTGCCACGTTAGCACCTAGTAAAACAACGCCAAAACATGCCGCAATCAGCGCGGGTACCAGATTTTTATCCTGTTGTTTGGCAACGTATTCCATTTGCAATGCGGTACCTCTTACCTTTGAAACCGAAAGTAAAAATCCTGCCGCCAGGAAGTTGAGCACCAGCGACGACCCGCCATAACTTTGAAAAGGGAGTGATACCCCCGATAAAGGCAGGGCACCGGTTGAGCCGCCTGCAATCAATAAAAACTGAACAAATGTGGAAGCGCCGATCCCTGCACTCAGATAAAACAGAAACGGGGATCCGGTTCGGCGACCAATGATGATCGACCGGTGCAGATATAGCAGGAAAAGCAAAAAGATACATAACATTCCGGTAAGTCCGAACTCTTCACCTATGGAAGGCAGAATCATATCTGTGTGTGCTTCCGGAATGGTTTTCGCAAAGCCTTGACCAATTCCCTGACCTGTTGCGCCGCCGGTAGACATGGCCCATAAGCCATTTGCTACCTGATCTCCACCGTAAACTTCATTGTTCCAGGCATCATTCCAGATGGCTTTCCTGTCGCCAAGGCGTTGTACGGGGCCTGGAAAAACGCGATCGAGATACGGAATCTGATCAATAGTTAAGAAGGCCGACATAATCACCAGTACCATGATTGCAGATTCGCTGAGTTGCCTGCGTTGGAAGAACATCAGTATGCCAACCAAAAGCAGGGTGATTCCGGTAGCGATCCAGACGTTATCGAACAGCCAGGATGCGAGCACATATAATACCACTGCTCCGGCCATGAACATAAAATCGCCCCGCGAGAATGAAAATAAAATAATAAAAGTGAAACACACCACCATCGCGGGACCTAAATCGCCCAGTACCAGGAAAAACATCAGGGTAAGCAATATGGCCACCAGGGCAAAGGAGAAGAATGACCATCTTTTGTTCCAGCTGGTGTATTCACTGATCAGTTTCTCGTTCACGGCAAAAAATCCGGCCAGAAAGAAAATAATCAGGTATTTGACCACTTCGCTGGGCTGAAAGCCAAAAAGGTTGACTTTTACACCGCTGCCCTCGGGCCCGGTTCCAAATAAAATGGTAATCGCCAGTAAGCCGATGGCAGCTAATGCCCAGGGCCATCCGTTGGCGGCAGACCGAATACTTTTAAAAAAAAGCAGTCGGTAAACTACCGTATCGGTGTTGAAGGGGCGTAATTTGATGCATTGCATTACCAGTATGCTAGCGAAGCCCATTAGTAAATATAAAAGTGAATCTTTGGCTAAAAAACGATCACGTAGCGGATCCTGCAAACTCAGTAACGTGAGGAATGAAATGCCGGTAAGCAACATTACTGCCGGTAATATGACCTGATCGGCGGTACTGAACTTCCAGGATAAAACCAGGTGAACGAGAAAAAAACCACCAATCAGACTGGCGCAGATGACGAAGAACCAATTGTTAAATTCCTGAGGGGTTCGGATGATTAATGATTTTTCCTTTTTAAGAATATTGAAATCTCTGGTCGAAAACAGCTTTATGGTATGCGGGCGTTGCTCAAAAGAGAATTCGGCATCTTCGGTAAGGCTCTGCACTCCTTTTGATGCACCATATTGAAAACCGGGTTTCAAAGGAAGTATTTTAAAAGCTTTATCCGGCAACCCATTGAAATGAAATTCACCGTTGGCATCTGATCTTGCATAGGCGGTCAATTGCTGCAATTTCCGTTTGCCGGCACTGTCTGGTATGAAGACCTTTGTTATGCCATTTCCTTTTTCTACGGTGTTTTTAACCGCTTCTGAAGGCTCATCATTGTATAAACTATCTTGCGGCAGTACCATTTCCAACCGAACCAATACACCCTGAACAGCTTGATCATTTTCGACAATCGTCCCGCTTATGCTGTGCGCTCCCAGTCCAATATTTGTTAAAGCGGAGTATTGAGGGGGATTTTGTAGTTCGCGGGCAAAGGTGAGCGAATCTTCGCCTGTATAACCGAGCAATGCGCGCGATGCCAGTACCCTTGCCTTAAACGACTGACCTCCATTTTTGAATGCCTCATCGGCCAGCAGGAAGTAGCGGCGTTTATTTACTTCGCCAATGTTATCAAGTTCCTGTTTGCTTTCCGTTGCATTGGCTACGGTTTTTTCAATCAGGTCTACATCCCGTCGGTCTTCAAAGTAATATCCTTTTTTCAGCAGATTTTTAATGTTTGTAGCCGGGTTTTCGGCGTTTAGGTTCACCATCGTGCCCGCTTTTAATCTTGGGGCTACTTCTGCAAACCTGGTTTGGATGATGCTATACAGCTGGTAAAAGAACAAAGCCAGCACCAGCCCAATGGCTGATATGAATATTCTTTCCCGTGAACGGCTTATGATAACTGGCCCTTTATTTTGCTCCATTTTTTGAATCTGTGGATTTAGGGGATGTATTGCTGGATACTACTATGTTTGGGAACCCGGCACTTACCATTTGCTGATCAGGAAAATTAAGGTTGTTGTTGACATGTAATTTGCAACTCGTAAAGCGCACATTTTTAAGCAGCAATGCCTGATTCGAAATGGAGACCGCATTAGCAAAGCCTTTGAACTGCAGGCTGTCCAGACCCAATAACTTTGCCGGGGTAAGCATGGATAGTGCTGCACCCTTGTATCCGGTATCAGCCTGCAATACCAACCCGCGGGCGAGAATATATAAGGTATCTTTTCTAATTCTGAGCGTATCACTAATGAGCACGGGACTTTTAAAAATCGAGTCGGAAAGTACTACTGTATCACCTACAGCGTTATCGAATGCATCCTGGAGTAATTTTTCCTGGCTGTTTCTGACGGTGGTTGTCGGCGATAAAACCTGGGGTGATGCCGGTTCGGGTGTGCGCCGGGTTTGTAAAAACAAAAATACCGTAGCGCCGAGCAGGATCAGGCATAAGAACACCAACGCGGTAAACCAGAAGTTCCTTTTTGGTTTTGCCGGAGCTGTTGAGGGGCTATGATGATTATTATTGATAGGAGATTGCATTGTTGGTTCTGCAGTTGTAGCGGTTTGCTGTGCCGGGCGCGGTTTGGTTGGTGCAGCTTGCTGAAGCTTTTTATTATTTTGGACCAATACCACTGTAATGTTGTCTCGTCCTCCGTTCTCATTGGCCATGGCTACCAGGTTTTCCGCCTTTTTGGAGAGGTCGTCTCCCTGAAGCAGCAAGGTAATAATGTCCTGTTTATTTACCATATCGGTAAGTCCATCACTGCAGATTAATAATAAATCTCCAGGAAGAAAGGGCGATTGGCCCGTCTCGATGTAACTTTCATCGCTGCTCATCTGATCACTAAAACCTATCGCCTTATTGATCTCGTTGCGTTTGGGATGCTGCATGGCTGCGGTCTCATCCAGCCTTCCCGAGTCTTCCAGGAAACCCACAAAAGAATGGTCTTTAGAAATCTTGACTAACGATCCGTCACGCAGTAAATATAATCTGGTATCGCCAACGTGGGCATAATAAAACTGATTGTGTTCAATATCTGCCAGCACAAGGGTAGCCACGCAGGCCATCTCCGAAAGTTCTTTCTCTGTTTTTTTCCGGACAGCAATAACCTCATTGGTTTTATTGAAAGCATTGATCATTTCTGCAATGGGATCTACCGAAAGACCTTTAAACTGCTTCAAGATTTCTTCTTTGGCGATTGCAGCAGCCACTTCACCACCATGATAGCCTCCAACGCCGTCTATCACCGAAGCGAGGATTAGCCGGTCTTCGGTAAGCGATGTTGCAATAAAGCTATCCTCATTGTTATCTCTGCTTTTACCAGTATCTGTGATTCCGAAAAAGTACTTATTCATATTAGTTTCGGGGATTTTTAATGTCTTTAAAATGTACAACCAGAAGGGCGGTGACGAGGGTTAACAGCAGAATGGAAAGTAACTGCGACATATACTTAGGATTTAAACAGGTTTAAGCCGATAATGCCGTTTAGCAACATCCTTGAATTGAGCGGCAATGGTACCCACTGTGGCGCATTGATTTCACTTTGGGGCACCAGAACCTCATTTAAGGTGGTTACCTCCCCGAAAGAAGCCAGATAAAAGTTGCCGTCGGCTTGGTTATAACGAATATGCAGGTGTGGGGAATTGGCCCATTCAGTAGCAATTTTAAAGATATTCGGGTCATCCCGCTCATCTTCATTCCCGGAAACAATAGTGTCTGCTGTTTTAATCAGAAACTCTATTTTTTTACCGGCATACTGCTTGTCGGGGATAATGGTTTCCAGGCGCGCAATTACAGATTGCACTGCCTGAGCAGGACTACCCTCTGTATATTCGAGCTGAGCTTCGTAGGGGATCTCCATGTAGCCATCGCTGTAATAGGTAAAGCCTTTTAAAATGTCATTATTCACATCGAAGGTTTGGGCAATACCGGTTTGACGGGGAATAAAGGTAACACGAAGATTCTCAGCTTTCTGGTTATTTCCAGGAAGCAATTTTCCAATGAAGCCTTTGTCGCCACGGGCATAATCAGGATGGGAAACCAGGCGGAAGACCCATTTCGATCCCGAAGGTTCTACCGTTTTACCTGCCTGACGATGTTCTTTCAAAATATCGTAGAATTTTTTAACCGATTCCTGCACAATTAAACCAAAAATACCCTGTTTATTGTCGGTAAAGGCTTGGTAGTCTTCTGCATTAAATGTAATGATGAATTCGTGATAAAAAACGACGCGGTCGGCAAACGACATTTCGTTAATTGACTCCTGGAATTTATCGACAATAAAGCTATATATGGTATCCGGGGTAAGCTGCGGCAGCTTTTCTATGTTCCTTTTGGTTTCATCCGTCAGAAACCAATCCTGAATGCCAATGCGACGCCAGAAATTTGATTTTGTCTCCATAAATTACAATGTGTAAAAAGCCAAAAAGGGCCAATGTATTATTTTATTAAAACTGTAGCGGTTTAAGCGAAGTATCTGGCGTAAGATCTTCTGTGCTGTCCGCGGCTTTCTGCTGCGCTTTTTTTATTTCGGCTTTAATGGCGCTATCCACCACGCGTTTGGTTGCTGCAGCAGCTGCGGCCTTGCGTTCCTGAGCCAGTCTTATTCGCTCGGCGTCTGTGGTATCGGGCGCAGATGGAATCGAATCTACAGGAGTGACTACTTCCTGCATTTCTTCTTTTTTACCGAATTGCGAATAGCCGACAATAGCCATCAAACCAACAATCACGATAATCAGGCAGGCAAATGCAAAATGTGATAGTTGTATGCCACTTCCTTCAGGCGCTACGGTGTTCTCTAATGTTTCAATTTGTTGACGAAGAGATTCGTTTTCTGTCCGAAGAAATTCCAGGTCGGGGTTAATTACAGGGGTGGACGGGATTGCTGGTGATTGGGGGGCTGGTGGTACTATCAATCCACCATTTAATACGGCCTCGTGCAACACCATTCCGTCGGCATATCTCAGCATCGGGTCTTTCTGAAGGCATTTATTGATCAGACTGAGCAACCACTCCGGCACTCGCATTTCCCGGGTTTTCTGTTCCTCGCTCCAGCTGGCTGGCAGGTTGTTTTGACGTAAATCGAGTAGGTTGGGCACTTCAGTTTCCATGTGCCCGATCATGACGGTATTGCGTCCTGTGTCGCTGTTGCCGGGTAGGGGGAAAGGTACCTGTCCGGCCAGTAATTCATATAAAATAATGCCGTAGCTGTATACATCACTTTGCAGAAGCATTTTGCCTTCATTTTGTTCGGGCGCCATAAACTCAACTGCACCGGCATGCCTGATACTGCTTCTGCGTTGCTCATCACTCAATATAGCCAGGCCAAAATCGAGTAGCACATAGTTGCCGGTATGCACATTGTATTTTACGTTGTTGCTCTTTACATCACCATGTTTTACGCCCAGATTGTGGCAATGCGCCAGTGCCGCTGCGAGCTGATGGGCTACTTTAACTGTTTCCTGTATGGTGAAAATCTTTTCATGTGGTTCCTGAAGCAGTTCACAAAGATCCGGACCCTCAATATATTCCATTTCAATAAAAGGGAATGATCCGCTTTCGGTGATGCCGAAACTGAGCATCTTCACCACATTGGGACTCGGATTCTCGTTTACCTTGAGCAATTTTGATACTTCATTTTCAAAATTGCGGTAATTTTTATCGTTGCGGTCTTCCGTGTAAATGGGTGTTGGGATGAGCTTTACGGCAGAGTAAATTGCACCAATACGCTTTCCTTTGTATACGGAGCCTTGTCCTCCGGTACGCAGCGCTCCTAAATTCTCAAGTCCTTCTGTAATTGTAAATACTTTGCTCATAGTTTCCGTATTAACAATTATAAGGAATTTTTGTTGCCGAATAATTTATTAATTACAGATGTAGCTAAGTAAAAAATCGGAAAATGCCTGCAAACATTGTTCATCTTGTCTGGTTTAATATTTCAGTATCGTTGAAATGATGTATATTAAGATACTAAAGCAGGAACATATGAGCAAGAAAATTGGAATTATAGCAGGAAGTTTGCGTAAAGCTTCTTTCTCAAAGAAAATCGCAGCAGCGGTAGTGGATATGGCCCCTGGAGGCTTTGATTTTGAGATCATTAACATCGCTGATCTACCTGTTTACAATCAGGATTTTGATGATGAAGGCGATGTACCCGAAGCATATACCATCTTCAGAGAAAAAATGGCTACTATTGATGGCGTCATTTTCATCACACCGGAATATAACAGATCGGTACCTGGAGTATTAAAGAATGCTATTGATGTCGGCTCTCGCCCTTATGGGAAAAGTATCTGGAGCGGTAAGCCTGCAGCGATATTCAGTAATTCACCGGGCAATCTCGCTGCTTTTGGTGCCAATCACCATTTAAGGCAAAGTCTGGTATTTTTAGATATGCCGATCATGCAGCAACCTGAAGTCTATCTGGCAAAAATCGGCGAATCGATTGATGAGGAGGGGAAGCTGAAAGAGGGGAAAACCAGGGAATTTCTTCAGACTGCTGTAAATGCCTATGTGAATTTATTCAAAAAAGGCTGAAGTTACCGGTTAAGCTAAAAATAGTTGTAGAAAACACTATGCTGGCTGTTCCGCATATGATCAGTTACAAGTGGGGCCGGGTTATCAATATCAGTTCCACTTCGATCGTGGAACCCATTGCCAGTCTGGTATTATCAAGCTAATGAAATCTGTAGCATGGTGAAGTATCCCTGAGTTGCGGCTGAAAAATCATTTAGCATGTTTAGCAACGTAAACCAAAGTCTCCTGAAGCCATTGGTCACTTTTCAGTAGCACATCAGGTGCAACTCCAATGCCTTCTATGGAATGTCCATCTTTGGTTTCGATCTGACAGTTTGGAATAAACATCCAGAAAATGGTATCTGTTTCGGGTGTCCTGAATCCTTGTGAGGTACCCGGATTACCAGCACCTGCCGTAGTGTCACCAAGAATTATTGCTCTTTTCATTTCCTTCGCCGTAAATGCAAAATATTCAGCAGCTGAAAATGTGTTTTTGGATGCTATGATATAGATTGGCTTGTCAAAAAAAGTCGGACCATCCTTATAATTGAAAATTACTTCACTCTCATGCCATTCTTTATCTCCGGTGCATTTCTTTTTCAATAGCGTTTGATATCCTTTATCGCGATACAAAAACTGATTAAAGAATGCACTGCTTGCGCCATCGCCGCCCGGATTCTCTGTTAAGTCAAAAATCAAACCCCTACAGCCCGTAAGTGTGTTTAGGACTTTCCGAATTTCCCTGAATGCGTTTTCATTTGCAATACATAAGTCCCATTTAATGTATCCAATATTGTTTTTTAAAATCCTGTAATCACTAATTCCAGCAACAGACTGCTTAAGCGGTTTTACTTCCTCCGCATTCTCAGGATTAGCCGGGTATGCTGTTACATTGAAATGCTTGTCGTGTGTTTCTGCCTGTAGAAACGATGTGATCATTCTGGCAGCTTGTGTCGGGGTCAAATGATCGAATTTTTTCTGGCTTTCCATTTTCGTTAATTTATTAACCAAATCCACGGCTTTTGCTTTATCAAAGTATTGCTGTGAAAGATTAGCTTTCAATATGGTCAACAGCATATCAACATCGTTTTTCGAAGTTAATTTCGGTTGGTGTGAGCAGGATAGGATGGTGAGAAATGAAAGAGATAAAATCAGGAGGAAGTATTTTTTAAACATTCGAGCGCATTTTTCGTAAAGGTATTAAAAGTTTAGCGAAACGATGATGTGATGGTTTAATAAATCTAGCAAGACGAAATACCTTCATCAAGCATTTGTTTTAAAGGAGTTGCTGAAATCTGTTCGGATGTTTATCAATGGCATTACGCAGATTCGATTGTATAATGTTACTATTTCATGCAAAAGGTGATTTTGAAACCTTGTGGCGGGATTTTTAATACTCTTATTTTTTAGTCTTAAATCAGATATTTTCATTATGTGGCAACAAATTGTAAACAATATCTAAAAGTTGTTGTTATGCAGTCAACCCGAAGTGATTTATTAAGACAAGCATGCCAAAAAAAATATGTATCCTCGAAGACGATGCCGACATAAGAGAAGTAATTACCCTGGTGCTGGAAGGCGAGGATTATGAGGTATATGCCTTTTCAGATGTTTCCTCCTTTATGGCCCGCAAGATTGTGAATGAACCTGACCTTTATTTATTGGATATCAGGCTCCCGGACGGAAACGGTCTTGAAGTTTGTAAATTTCTGAGATCTGGCGAAAAAACAGGTCATATTCCAATTATTATGATGAGTGCTCATGAAAGAATTGACCAGATGAAACTTCAATGTACAGCTGATGACTTCATTGCCAAACCTTTTGATATTTATCAGCTGGTAGGGCGGGTTAATCAAGCTCTTTTGGTGAGCTAGTTATTCTGCTTTTTTCATGATATCCTTTGCCCTTTCGAAAAAGCTTTTTTCCGCTAATTGTTGCTCTACTTCAACAATAGCTTTCATTAGGTTGTTTTGTGTGTCTGTTAATTCAGTAATTGATGAAGTGATAATGCCCCAAACGGGCTGCATCTGCCTTTTTGGATGAGATTAGCTTTTCCTTTTCCAGTTCTTTCAAGAGGGTAATCGTAGAGGGATGGGTATAACCAATTTCTGTAGCCAGTTCTACAAGGCATAATACCGGTTTGAAATGCAGTGTGTAGATTACCCGGAACCACTTAGGTTCGAAGGGAATTCCATTCGCTTTGTAGATCAGAAAGCCATCCTTCCTGATTTGTTCGCTCAGGCGTTGCAACCTGGTGGAAATTGCCAGCAGGCCTGATTCGTTGATTACATTCATGAACTTCTATTAAGCAAATATATAAACCGGATAGGTAACAAAGCCGTTGTTCATTTAAGCTTAACGGTGCCTTAACAATTGAATATCTAGTTTTGCCGGCAACAAATCATGATGAACGGCAAGACAGATATTGAGCTTCTACAAGCCATCCAGGCTGGAGATGAAAAAGCATTTAAATGTGTTTTCGATGCTTACTGGCAGAGGCTGCTTGCTGCCATTGTTCAGCTCATAGGCGATGAAGATCAGGCTAAAGACATTCTTCAGAACACATTTGTTACCTTTTGGGACAAGCGTGGCAGCCTAATTATTTCCGATTCGCTGTGGCCATTTCTATTCCGGATTGCCAAAAACGACGTGATTGATCTTTTTAGAAAGAATAAGGTCCGTTTACAGCGAGTGGATCTGCTAATCGCCGATCTTCAAAATCATTCTGGAATCGAAGAAAGCATTAGTTTAAAAGAATTGCAAACAGAAATTGATGCAGAGTTGGTAAAGATGCCTCAAAATATGAAGTTATGCTTTCAACTAAGCCGTGAAGATGACAAGTCGGTACGCGAAATATCACGGGAACTACACCTGTCAGAGCAAACTGTTAAAAACAATATTTCTGAGGCGCTTAGGCGTTTGCGTGGCAGATTAAAATTAACGTAATGTTAATATTCGCTTAAAGTACTTTCTTCGTTTTCAAACGCTTTATGGATGAATGAAACCCGAAGAGCGAAAAATCCTTTCCAGAATCCTGATGCAGTATAAAGCCGGGGAGCTGGATGAGAAGAGAAAAACAATTATTGACCGCTGGTTCTCTGAACCAGAATACCAGGGGGCGGCAAGCTCTGAGCAGGATGAGCAACTTGCTGCTCAGCTTTTTGCGGGTATACTTTCTAAAACCACCCGCAAGCGCAAAACATCTTTCAGTGCTATAGCGAGCTGGTCTGTTGCCGCTTCCATTTTACTTGTTGCGGGAACGATATTGTTTCTGAGAAATCATGCCCATCAGAAAGCGGCTGAAAGAGTTGCTTACGATACTTTCACTACCTTAAAAGGGCAGGTAAAAGAAATAACACTTTCCGATGGTACGCAGGTTTTCATGAATGCTGCTACCTCCCTTCGTGTACGGAAGAATCTGAACAGATCTGAAAAACGAATCGTGATGCTGGATCGGGGAGAAGCATTTTTCAAAGTAAAACGCGATGCCCGACACCCTTTCAGTATCTCTTCAGGTCAATTCATTACCACAGTATTAGGCACCTCCTTCAATATTAACTTTTATCCTGAAACCGGAGCTTATCAGGTAGCGGTAAATACAGGAAAGGTAAAAGTTGAAAAAACACAGGGCAAGGCGTTACGTACACTACATGCCGGTCTTACGCCCGGCGAGGTGATCCGTTACGATTTGCGAAGCGGTGAAACAGCACTTACCAGAGACAGCCAGAAACAGCTCTGCAGTTGGAAAAACGACCGATCGGTATATATCGATCAGATGGATTTAGCTCAAATTGCCCAGGTGCTTAGCCGCCAGTATAATATTCCGGTGAAGATATCCGGACCTGAAACAAGAAAATACTCGTTTAAACTAGGTTACCTGCCGCTGGCAGATGCGTTGCTTGAGATAGCCCGCAATACCGGTGTGAGTTACGAACAAACCAATCAAATGATCACCCTTAATCCGGCAAGATGAAGTAAAGTTAAATAAAAAAAAGAACCGGATTCCTACTCCAATAGGAACCCGGGGAAGATGGCTGCTGAAGCAGTGGCATCTTATACTAATCAATTTCCAAAAATCAATTAAGCAAATAAATATGCGAGTTTATTACCATTTTTTTAACCTTTCGAAAAGAAATATTTTGTTTTGGGCTCAGCCGCTGCTGATTTGCCTGTTTTTAGTTTTTTCTGCCGCCAGTTCTTATGGTCAAAGTACCGATGCTTCTATCCGTGGCCGGGTTACTGATGAAAAGGGGATAGCAATCCCCGGAGCCTCTATTGTTGTACGCAATGAATCAACTGGTTTCAGAACCGTTACGGCCACCGGCAAAGATGGAACCTACGCCTTAATTCAATTGCCACTGGGCAGACCCTACAGCGTAACGGTTAGTTATATAGGCTATCCAAAGCAGGCTAAAACCGACCTGGCGCTGAACCAGGGGGACAATATCGTGGCCGATTTTAAACTGAGTGAATCCAATACCCAGCTGAATGAGGTAAACATAAGTGCGAATACGCTAACTAAACGTATCGACAGGCTTGGATCAAGTACAGCCATCACGGCGCAGAACATTCAACAACTGCCAACGCAAAACAGAAACTTTAACAACCTTTCTGCTCTTGCACCTACAACGAATGGAACCAATATTTCAGGTCAAAGGGCATCTTCTACCAATTATTTAATTGACGGTGCCAGTGCCAGGAACAACCTTACTTCAGGTGCTATTGGTAGTGGTCCGTATTCCTTATCGCTGGAGGCCATCCGGGAATTTGAGGTCGCGGCCAATGTTTATGATGTAAGCAGGGGTAGAGAAGGTGGTGGTACCGTGTCAGCCGTAACAAAATCAGGAACCAATACCTTAACAGGTTCGGTATTTGATTATTATCGCTCGGATTTCCTTGCGAGCCCTTACGATATCCGTGGAAACAAACGGGTACAGAAATTCACCACCAATCAATATGGATTTAGTTTGGGTGGACCAATTATCAAGGACAAGCTTCATTTTTTTACCGCCCTTGATCGTCAGGATGAAACGATGCCGTTTTTTATCGCCGATATCAGGGATGATGCTGATGCGATAAGTCTGGGGATCAGCAAAGGTGCCCTTGATAGTGTGGTGAACATTGGCAGAGCAAAATATGGTTTGGGATCGGGCCCTCAGGTGGGCGAATTCCAAAGGAAAACCCTCGCCAATACTTTCTTCGCAAGGATTGACTGGCAGATTAATGATCAACATCGGTTAACTATCAGAAACAATTATAGCGACTGGTTAAATCCTGTAAGTAACAGTGATAATTCCAATATTAACCTTTTTGAAGTATGGGGCGATTTTAAATCCAAAGAAAATAGTACACTGGTTTCACTGCGCTCACAATTCAGTCCAAATTTTTTAAACGAATTTAAATTGCAGTACCAAACCGCTACACGGGATTATGTACCCAACAGCGAGCTTCCGGCGGGAAATATTCCAAGAGCGATTGTTACCGTACGCTCAACCTTACCTAACGGTACGCTGGGCAACAGAACGGTTCAGTTAGGCGGACAACGTTTCTTTCCGGAAAATAACCTGGAGAACCAGGTCCAGTTAATCAATACCTCTTATTACAATGTGGGTAAATATAAGTTCACATTCGGTACGGATAATACCCTGACTTACATGGACACTTATCTTTCAAGCGAGCAGAATGGCCGGTTTATCTTCAATAGTCTGGCCGACTTCAACAACCTTAATGCATCACGCTATGCAAGGGAAGCGCCAATTAATGGCATCCCAACGGTACAGCAATATTTGTTAAACCTATCCTTATTCGGGCAGGTGGAAACCGACCTTGGTAAAGACATAAATGCGATGATTGGTCTTCGTTATGATGTAACCAGCTTTTTAACCCATGCGGATTACAATCCTGTCGTGGAGCGGACGCTGGGACTTCGTACTGATAGCAAAATTACAGACGCAGGTAAAATTCAGCCCAGATTCCAACTAACATGGGATGTTAACAGTGAGAAAAAAGACATCATCCGTTTAGGTGGCGGATTGTTCTCATCTTATCCGGTAAACTATGCCCAGGTGAATAATATTCAGAATAGCGGAACTAAGGTCGCTTCGATTGATGTATCCAGACCAGCCTCCGGGCCAAGCCTGGTACCAACGCCAAATTTCCCGCTATACCGCCAGGATCCCTCAACCGTTCCGGGTGTAATTGCAGGCGCACCTGTAGTGTCCACAATCAACCTGAATGACCCGAACCTGAAAATGCCTTCAATTTTCAAAGCTAACCTGAGCTATAACAAAATTATCGGCGATCGCCTGCGACTGGGAATCAACCTGCTGTATTCCTACACGAAAAATAACTACGTCTATCTGGATAAAAACCTGGTGGATAATCCGTATTTCACTTTGGCTAATGAAGAAAACAGGGGGGTGTTTGTACCGGCTGCATCCATTACAGCAGCTGGAATTACCAATAATGTTTTAGGCCGTAAAACCAGTGAAGTAGGCCGTGTACTGATGCTTACCAATGGTGCCACGCTGGAACAGAAAGCGATGATTTTAGATGCAAGCTTTCGTTATTTAAAAGATGGCTATATCAATGTTAGCTACACGTTGAATGATGCCAGAGATAATTCATCTTACAATGGTAACGTGGCTAACACTTCTACATTCAGGCCGGTAAAATCGGATCCGAGAGATTTATCGCAGGTAGTTTACTCTGATAATCAGTTCAGAAATAAGCTTGTTGTTTACGGAAGTACACCAAGCTGGAAAGGCTTTTCGGCGGCTGCCACATTCAGGGGTATTGGCGGAACGCGTTATTCTATGACTGTTGATGCGGATATAAACGGTGATTTTGTTGGTGGCCCGGGTAATGATAATGACCTCGCTTTTGTTTTCGATCCGAACAGTCCGCTTACCAGCGCGGCCAACAAGGCTTCAATGGAAAAAGTGCTGAATAATCCTGATAACAGATCGAAAGAATACATCCTTAAAAGTCTGGGTAAAATTGCCGACCGTAACGGAGGTATCAACCCTTTTGCAGGAACATTCGATATCCGCGTTCAGAAGGAATTCAAAACTTATAAGAACCAGAAACTGACTTTAAGTTTTGATGCCTTCAACTTTGCCAACCTCCTCAATAAAAACTGGGGGGTAAACTACAACCTTGGCGACCAGACCTTACTTACTGTTACGCGTTTCGATCAAACAAAAAAACAGTATGAATATCGTGTAAACGAAAACGTGGGGGTAACCCAGGCGGCAGGCACGCCTTACCAAATTCAACTTGGTGCGAGATACTCATTTTAAAGCACTTTTTATAAATATGGATTCACGTAGAGATTTTATTAAAAAGGCAGCCCTCCTCTCAGGAGGCGCTGCCTTAGCCGGAGCAATGCCGCCAGCAATTCAGAAAGCACTGGCTATTAATCCGGCAATAGGCAGTACTTTTTATGATGCCGAGCACATTGTGTTTCTGATGCAGGAAAACCGGAGCTTCGACCACGCCTTTGGAATGTTGCAGGGAGTAAGGGGATTCAATGATCCAAGGGCAATTAACCTGCCTGATAAAAATAAAGTCTGGCTGCAAACCAATAAAGATGGTGAAACCTATGCACCATGGCACCTGGATATTAAGGACACCAAGATTGCCTGGATGGGATCGACCCCGCACAACTGGACCGACCAGACGGATGCCCGGAATGGCGGCAAGTACAACCGCTGGCTGGATGTTAAAAAGCCCTACAAAGCTACCTATGCACACATGCCTTTGACTATCGGTTATTGCAAGCGCGAAGATTTCCCATTTTATTATTCCCTTGCTGATGCTTTTACCGTTTGTGATCAAAACTTTTGTTCGGTAATTGCCGGAACACACCCGAACCGTTATTACTGGATGACAGGTACCGTGAGGGAACAGAATAAGCCTGAAGGTGTGGCACATTTATGGAACATCAGCAACTACGATAAGCCCACTTTAAACTGGAAAACTTATCCCGAACGGTTAGAAGAAAATGGAGTTTCATGGAAAATTTACCAGAATGAACTGACCATGGGTTTCGGACTGAACGGAGAATCAAGTTCCTGGCTGAGTAATTTCGGAACTAATGTGATGGAATATTTCGAGCAGTATAATGTGCGTTTGACACCAGGAGCAATTTCCAATCTTCAGGAAAAAAAGGAACTGCTTTTAAAACAAATTGCCGAATCGGGCAATGAAAATTTAAGTGAAGAGGAAAAAACCAAGCTGGAAGCAATCAAAAAACTGCTCCTTAAAACTCAGGATGAAGAGCAGAAATATACCACGGATGCCCATGCGAAGCTTTCTACACAAGCTCAAAAACTGAATGCAAATGCATTTACGGTGAATGCCGGCGATGAGCATTTCCATGCCCTTCAGCCAATGACTTATGAGGATAAAGGCGAAAAACGCGAGCTGAATATCCCTAAAGGCGACATCCTTCACCAGTTTAGAAAAGATGTTGACCAGGGAACACTGCCTACAGTTTCCTGGCTAATGACTCCGGCAAACTTTTCTGATCACCCGGGTGTGCCTTGGTTTGGTTCTTGGTTTGTAAGTGAGGTAATGGACATCCTGACCAAAAATCCCGAACAATGGAAAAAAACAATCTTCATCATGACTTACGATGAAAATGATGGCTATTTCGACCATATACCACCTTTTGTACCGCCACATCCTTTTAAAGCACATTCAGGAAAAGTTTCTGAGGGAATCGATACGAAGATGGATTTTGCTACCAAAGATCAGCAAACTAACCCGTCGATGAAAGAGGCTAATATCCGCGAAAGCCAGATTGGGCTGGGTTATCGGGTACCGATGGTAATCGTGTCTCCATGGACCAGGGGTGGCTATGTGAATTCAGAGGTGTTTGATCATACATCTTCACTGCAGTTCCTGGAGCACTTTATTGAAAAAAAGTACAAAAAGAAGGTTCTTGAGGAGAATATCACCCCGTGGAGAAGAACGATTTGCGGAGACCTGAGCTCAGTATTTCGTCCTTACAACGGTGAGCAGATTTCGTATCCGAAGGGTTTGGTAAAGGAAGCGTTTATGCAGCATATTTATTCCGCTAAATTTAAAGAACTCCCGGATAATTACAGAAAACTGAGCGCCGAAGAGATCGATATGATTAATACTGATCCGGCTAGTTCTCCTTATTTTCCTAAGCAGGAAAAAGGAATCCGTGCAGCCTGCGCACTACCTTATGAATTGTATGTGGATAGCTCAAAGACTGATGGCCGGATCAAAATTAACTTTGCTGCGGCAAATCATGTTTTTGGTCAGCGTGCTTCCGGTGCCCCTTTTACCGTTTACGCCATGAGCCCTTTTAAAGGAGAAACTTTACGGGTTTGGGATTATACGGTAAGCGCCGGAGATCATTTGACCGATGAATGGTTAGCCAAGGATTTTGAAAACGGGCAATACCATCTCAGGGCTTATGGTCCAAATGGCTTTTTTCGTGAATTTGCCGGTACTTCGGTTAACTCAGCGCTTCAGGTGAAATGTAATTATCAGTCCGGTTTGTTGAAAAACAGTTTATCTGGAAACCTTGATTTCACTTTGGACAATACCAGCGATAAGGCAATTGTAGTGGATATTGAAGATATGGCCTATAAAACCGGTTTGAAAACAATTAAGCTTGCTGCCAAAGCAAAAGTTTCGGTTATAATGGACCTTGCTAAAAGCTACCGCTGGTACGATTTCAAGGTCAGTGTGAAAAATGAGTCACACTTCTTCGAACGTTTTGCGGGACGAGTAGAAACAGGAAAAGAAGGAAAGACAGACCCATTAATGGGAGGAGTGGTTTAATCAAGTCCACTTAGATGCAATATGCGTACCCTGATCATTTTACTGCTGCTGCTTAATTTGTCTGTGCTTGCGCAGACAACCCGGACAAGTTTGTCGGGCAGGGTAACTAATGATCAGGGTTTTGCAATTGCTGTAGCTACGATTACGCTTAGGGATTTAAGTAAGGGGACAACTTATGGTTGCGTAAGCAATCAACAAGGCGGCTATCAGATTTCCGGCATCATTCCAGGTGGCCCTTACCGACTGGAGGCTTCTTCTCCGGGCGCGCTCCCATTCCTCCGTGCTGAGCTTTATTTTTCCCTTGCGCAACCCCAGGAAATCAATATCGTACTGGAAAGCGCACCGATTATTTTAGCTGATATCAATATAGCTGTTTTAAAGAAAGCGGCGTCAAAAAGTTCCATGCAGGCCGCTCATGGTATACAAATTCCACAGGATAAAATCAGGATGCTTCCCAGTCTAAAGCGATCCATTGCCGATTTTATCCGTCTGGATCCAAGAGCAAACGGCGCTGCAATAGCAGGTGGAAACTATCGGCAAAACTTTATTACAGTAGATGGCTCGGAGTTTAATAATAACTTTGGTGTTGGGGATAACCTCCCGGGAAACGGATCGCAGCCCATCTCCCTGGATGCCATTGCAGAAATTTACCTGAATAATGCGCCTTATGATGCAATTTGGGAATCAGGTTTCATTGGCAGTGCCGTAAATATCATCAGTCGCTCAGGAAGCAATACACTTCAGGGATCGGCCTATTCTTTTTTGCGTGAGTCGGCGGGTAACGTGAGCCTGGCTACTGTTGGTAATCATGGGAGAACAGGAATCAGTTATGCACTCAACGGATTTAGATTGGGAGGTGCCATTAAAAAAGATAAGCTTTTTTATTTTATTAGTCTGGAACGGGAAACTGAAGTATATCCGCCGCAGATTTATCACGCAGCTACCAGCGATATGCCCTATGGAAGTGCGGCTGATATTGCCCGGCCAAATACAGCCGAGCTCGATCAGATCAGCAACTATCTATCAACTCAGTATGGGTATCATACCGGAGCTTATCAGGATTACAACTTTAAACCTGCCAGTAACCGTTTGCTGGGCCGTTTAGACTGGAATATTGGGGAGAATAATACACTGAGCCTTCGTTACAATAAGCTCATGAGCAACAGGCCTGAACTTGTAAATGGTTCGCGTAGTCCGCTTACCCCGTTTTCTTCCAGTGCAGGAAGGCGTGGTATCAATGCACTCCCATTCAGCAATTCAAATTTCGATACCAAATCCATTTTTTATTCGCTTTCTGCAGAGTGGGATTACCGTTTATCGTCCACTGTGAATAACGCCCTTCGCGCCTCCTTTACCCGACAACATGAATATCGGGTTTCGGATAGCAGACCTTTCCCTTTTGTCGATATCTTAAAGGACGGACTTCCTTTCACTTCTTTTGGTTATGAACCCTTTTCGATGAATAACAAGCGTCTGGTATCTTTATACTCTGTGAGTGATATTCTGCGCTGGAAACCAGGCCGGAACAGCTGGATAATCGGATTTCAGGCCGACTATATGCAAACGCAAAACAGCTACATGCCTTTTGCTTCGGGCTATTATACGTTTGCTTCGTGGCAGGACTTTGTATCGGGTAACAAACCTGTCGACTATGCTCTAACCTTTGTGCCGGAGGGAATGGATAACGATCCATCTTACGCCTTCGATTACCTTAATCTATCGGCTTTTGCGCAACACACCATTCATGGCGGTGAGCGCCTGCAGCTTGATCTGGGCGCCAGGGGCGACATGGCACTTTACCCACGGAATCTGGCAAGCAATCCAGCTGTATCATCCCTTGCATATGCTGAGGGAGAAAGGATAAACACCGCTTTGCTTCCCAGCCCGGCTTTGCTGCTTTCTCCAAGGCTGTCGCTCAGATATGCTTTGTCAGCTGATGGGGCGATCGTGATGAAAGCGGGAACAGGAATATTCACCGGCAGGATCCCTTTTGTATGGGTGATCTCTCAGGCAAGGTACTCGGGCGTGAATCAGATCAGTCAGACCTGGCAGGGACAGCAAAATACCCCGGTATCTTTCGACCCGGATCCCCGCCAGCTTTCGGTATCAAAGGGAACCCATGTCATTCCGGCTGTGGTCAGTGTCCTCTCGCGCGATTTTAAAATGCCACAAAGCTGGAAAAGTACACTATCTCTCGAAATGAAACTGCCAGGAGGCCTAAAAGGAAAGTTTGAACTTACTTTTAACCGTAATATACGAGGCATTTCTTTCCGTGATTTAAATCTCGTTAAGCCACTAACATTGAATATTAGCGGATATCCTGATCACCGGCTGGTTTATCCACAGCGAAATAACTTAAAATATATTAATCCCCTGAATGCGAAGGGGGAACGAGATGCCTCGGGGAATTCTGCGATGAGTGTGGTATCAATCTCGAATTCCTCAAAGGGTTATTATTCTTCGGCGCTGTTCACATTAACACGCAAATTTTCTTCAGGATTGGATATTTCAATCAGTTATGTAAAAAGCAAGGCTAAAAATTACAATGATGGAGAGGGCGATCAAACACTTTCTGCCCTGAATTCTACCCCATCGGTAAACGGGATAAATGACCTCCCGCTGGCGGATGCTGGTTTCGTTATGCCACACCGGATCGTATCTGCCCTCACTATGCCCATTGAGCTTGCACGCAGAATCCGTTTAGATCTCGGACTTTTTTATCAGGGAAGTTCAGACGGGAGGTTTTCTTACACCTACGGAAGGGATCTAACTGGGGACGGTGCAAACCGGTCGCTCATTTATATTCCAAAAGATCCTTCTGAAATTAATTTTTCTCCGATCAGGGCATCAGGTACTAATTCTGCAATTGTTTTTTCGGCACTCGACCAGCAGAAAGCTTTTTTTTCGTATATCAGTCAGGATAAATACCTAAGCAGGAGAGCCGGAGAATATGCGGAACGTAACGGGGCTTTGATGCCTTGGCGGCACCAGTTTGATTTGAAAGTCAGTCTGAATCTTTTGATAAAGGGAAGTGCTCGTGAGCATTCTCTCACAATCAGTGCTGATGTGTTAAACCTGGGTAACCTGCTCCATTCAGACTGGGGTGTACGAAAACTGGTAAATGCAAGTTCTATTCTGATTCCGGTTAGTCTGGATCAGGTAAGTGCAAATGGTACGGCACCAAGCTTTCAGTTCGCCACTATTGCGGGTAAACTCGTTGAAAGTACGTTTAGAAAGGATAACAGTGTCAACTCAGGTTATTTAATTCAACTGGGGCTCAGGTATTCTTTTTAGGGGCTCGAGTTGTCATATACTTTTTTAAGGTAACTTTATAATCCGGTTGTGTGGGCAAAATTTGTGAGCAAGTTTATTGTGGGTTCATATTCGGGCATTTGATTGGTAATCACTTAATTATTGTGAAAGCAAAACCTTTGCTTTGGCTTGTTGTTTATCATTAAATTCATTCGATTTGGAAAATTCCCGTCCACAGGACCTTGCCGTATTGGTCCAAAATAAGCTGAAATTAAATAGAAGCAGGGTGCCTGTTCCTGAACTGAGCGTTTTGGAGGCCCTGTTTGATTGTTTGTTCTACTCGAGCATGTGCAAGGAGGAGAGTGATTTGATTAAAGTAACGGTTACTTTCATCGATCCGGAAAATCCCGATCCAAAGCCACCGGGTTTTATTGTTCCGGAAAGGTGGAGCTGCGTGGCTTTTGAAAAGCCAATCGCAATGAATACAAAAGCACTGGCAAAACTTTCAAAGGCTGCAGATCCCTCGAGTTCATCGCTTGCAGTATACTTCAATGATAAGGGCGGGCTTTACATATGGGGAATGATTGACCAGGCGATGCATTATCAGAATTTTTTAAACTATGAGTCGGATACGGATTCTGAACAGCCGGGCCTGTTTCAGGTTGCCGTAAGTGATATTGGCACGCTCCACGTCTTTTTCGACTATGAGTTATTGGCTACCCTGAAGCAGAATGTGCTGGTAAAACGTTATCTGGATGTATTGACAATCGGGCCAATATCTAAAATGCTTAAACGGAATGCAGAGTTTTTGAAGATAGCTATACATCAATATCTGGATGAATTTCATCCTGCCGAAAAATATCAGGACTGGGAAGAATATCTGGATGGCCTCTGGATTCAAACATTTTCAAGGCTGTTGCTCAAGATTCAGAATTATCAGCACGGTGGCGCCATTCTGATTGCCGATGATCGTGCAGACCTGGATATCAAATACCAGATTCACTATGAGCGGCTTACACTTGCCATGATTGCTCATGCTAAATCAGCAATTGATAACTTCGTTTCCGAAAATACCATTGAGGGCCAGTTTCAGTCTGGGAAAAGTTCAATTAGCAGGAAACTATACCAATGGGAATCGCAGGCCTTAAGCGAAAAGAAAGGTACCGCGGATGAGATTAAGGGTTCGATCAGTTTTATTGCTTCCCAAACCTGTGTAGATGGAGTGGTCCTTTTTGATCGAAATATGATTACCAATGGCTTCGGCGCGGTACTGAGGGCGAAAGGGATGCCCAAAAAAATCTATGTTTCTTCAACAGCTACCGCTACGCCAAAATCACTGGTTCCATATGATCCTAAACATTACGGTACCCGGCACCGCTCAATGATTGCCTACTGCTGGAAACATCCGAATTCCCTTGGATTGGTGATTTCTCAGGATGGAGATATCAGGGTATTTTCAAAAATTGAAGACAAGTTGATTATGTGGGAAAATATCAAAACCCAGCAGTACCTTACGAACCGCTCACAACGACAGAAAAGCACTTTGATTTAGAGTGTTATGTTTCTATTAGATTCGAGACGTATGAAAACCCTGCGAAATATGGCTACCTTCATGAACATTTTTCTTATTTTTCCGTTTAAAAATAATATCTGAAACGACCTTATGACTAAACCATCTGGCAAGCCACATTCAACTTCCACAAACGATGAGCGGTTCAAAGCTTTACTGAAAGCGACATCCGACGTCGTGTATAGTCTGAATCCTGACTGGAGCATCATGCATGAGCTGGATGGAAGGGGCTTTTTGCTGGATGCCGATAAGCCAACACCAGAATGGAAAACCAGAAATGTTTACCATGAAGACCTTGAGATGGTAGAGGCTGCAATAGCATACGCCATTGCAAACAAAAGTATTTTTCAGCTCGAGCATCGGGTGAACCGTGCAGATGGAGGAATTGGGTGGACATTTTCCCGTGCAGTGCCCATTTTTGATAGTGAAGGCGAGATTACTGAATGGTTTGGTTTAGCGTCGGATATTACCGAACGGAAATTAGCTGAACAATCCCTTGCGCAATCAAGGGAAATTCTGGAGCAGCAAAAACGCACTTATGAAACCATCACTTCGGGTACCCCTGATTTAATGTATGTTTTTGATCTGGACTACCGCTTCACGTATGCCAATACAGCCCTCCTCAACATGTGGGGGAAAACGTGGGATGATGCCATTGGAAAGGGACTTATTGAAAATGGTTACGAGCAATGGCATGCTGAAATGCACGAGCGTGAAATTGACAGCATCAGGGAAACAGGGAGTAGTATACGGGGCGAGGTTGCATTTCCGCATGCCACATTGGGCAGGAGGCTTTATGATTATATATTAAATCCTGTATTTAATGAAAGTGGAGAGGTAATTGCCGTATCTGGAACCACGAGGGATGTTACAGAAAGAGACCAGTGGGAGCAGCGCCTGAAGGAAAGCGCAGAAAGACTGCAGGCGATGAATGAAGAGTTTGCTGCTATAAATGAGGAACTTACTTCATCCAACGAACAGATTCTGGCAGCAAACGAAGATCTGACTGCTGCAAATGAAGCACTCCTGGATGCAAAGCATACCATTGAGGAAAGTAAACAGGCCCTTCGCCTGGCTATTGATGCTGCAAATTTTGGAACCTGGTACATTCACTCAGTTACCCGGGAATTCATAACCGATGCCCGGTTGAAAGAGTTGCATGGATATTACCCTGATGAACCACTTACTATCGAGCAGGCCATCGCGCAAATTACCGACGAGTATAAGGATTATGTTTCAGAAAAGCTTGAAAACGCCATTTATAACAACGGAGACTACGATGTTACCTATACCGTTATCGGTTTACATGATCAAAGATTGCGCTGGCTGCGGGCTATTGGTAACCTTAAATCAGACCCATCAGGTGCTTTTTCGGCTTTTACGGGTGTGGTGATGGATATCACAGAGCAAAAAATGGAGGATATCCGGAAAAACGATTTCATGGGTATGGTGAGCCATGAGCTGAAAACGCCATTAACCTCATTATCGGCCTACCTGCAGTTGCTTGAAATGCGTTCTCAGGGAAACACTGATCAGGTTATCCGCCGGGCCATATCACAGTCTGTAAAACAAACCAAACGCATGACTGATATGATCAACGGTTTCCTTGACTTTTCCAGGCTGGAAGCTGCTCAACTAAAAGTGAGCCGGTCTGATTTCGACATTGCTAATTTAATTAAAGATGCGCAGGAAGAAGTTACCATGCTTTACAGTACCCATAGGTTTATTTTTGAACCGGTTGAAAGCCAGGTAATCAATGCCGACAAAGGTAAGCTGGGACAGGTAATTGCAAATTTGATTGGGAATGCCGTCAAATATTCTGCGCCTGATTCCATGATCCAGGTTTCCTGTACTTCTAATCAGGATGAGATAAAAGTTAGTGTGAAGGATCAGGGAATCGGCATCAGGAAAGAAGAGCTTCCAAAATTATTTGAACGCTTTTACCGTGTAGATAACAATAACCTGATTTCTGGTTTTGGAATAGGGCTATATGTATCTTCTGAAATCGTGAAACTTCATGGCGGAAAGATATGGGCTGAAAGTAATTTAGGAGAAGGTTCTGTATTTACTTTTACTATTCCATTAAAATAGAAGCGCATTTAAAGTATTAAATATTACACCCGTATTTAAATGGTTTGCTCACACTAATCATGCAGTACCAATATCGCCTTTACAGATTTGTTTAGAACCTTATTTACTGTACTGGTGGTGAACAGCCTGTAAATAATGTTGTGATGATGTTTAACCAGACATAAAACGTCGGTATGGTTCTGCTCAATAAAATCCATAATACCGTTAGGGGCACTGTTGTGCCGGATATAATTGAAGTCAATTTGGGTGTGTGGTAGGAGTGTCCGGATGCTGTGCTCACCGGTTTGTATGTGTTGCTCGTCAGATTTTTCTGCTACATAAAGCACCTGCATTCTTTTGCTACCCGAAGCCTTAAGCATTTCGTTAAGCGCAACCACATCTTTGTGTGATAGCCTGGTTTCGTAGTCGGTTGCAAGGGTGATGACGGGCTCGGCCGGAAAAATACTTTCTATAGGCACAATCAGGGTTGGGATTCTCATTTTGGAAACTACCATACTGGCGTTGCTCCCAACGATACCGGCAATACCTGTGGCGCCGGTTATACCCATAATTAGCAATTCTACCGGATTCGATTTCGTATATTCAAGAATAACCGATCTCAGGAAACCCACCTCACAGCTTGTGGATATATTAATCTCTGTGAGCTCTTGTTCTTCACGGATCAGGTTTGCCCAAGCCTCGAGCGCATTCCGTTTATTCTGGTAATAAGATTCGATAAATATGGCATTGTAAGTGCTATTGTTGATCCCTTCGGTTGGATGTATGGCGTGAATAGCGGCAACCTCCATTTTCAATACCTTAGCCATCGACAAGGCATAGGTAAACGCATTGGCTGCACTTTTTGAAAAATCTGTAGCAACAAGTATTTGTTTCATGGCAAGTTTTTGTTAAAAATCAGGTTAGATAAAAAGGTGGAACAGCATAAACAACAAGATAGCAAGAATGATGGATACCGGGAGTGTAAGTACCCAGGCGAGGCCAATATTCTTCAAGGTATTATTGTTAAGGTTTTTTCTTCCTCCAGAAGCAACCATTGCCCCCGCGATACCACTTGAAAGGACATGAGTAGTACTCACAGGCAAACCGAAGGCCGTGCTTAGTCCGATGGTTGAAGCTGCTACAATTTCTGAAGTTGCCCCCTGGGCATAATTCAGGTGTTCATTGCCAATTTTTTCGCCAATGGTTACTACAATTCTTTTCCAACCGATCATGGTACCAAGGCCAAGTGAGATGGAAATGGTGAGGATTACCCATAATGGTGCAAAATCCACAAGCTTCGAAAGCTCATCTTTATTGCTGCTGAGGTTCCGGTGATCTTCTGCAGAAATAACAAGCGATTTGTCGTCTTCAACTATTTTGATTGCAGCTATTACGGCTTCAATCTGTTCTCTGAACTTATAGGTGTTTTCTTTATCTGTCTCGCTCTTCAACAGGAGATGTTTTTTCGTTTGTTCTATCTTAGAAGTGAAATCGGCGACATTAACAGATTTACCATGATTTAGAACGGCTATTTTCTGGATAATCTGTTCAGTGCTGTTCAAATCACGCATCACCTTATCCTGTTGAATGTGGTGATTTACGGCGAACCTGGCCGGCAGGAAAGCAATCAGGATGAGCATTAAAAGGCCAACACCCTTCTGCCCGTCGTTGCTGCCATGGAAAAAGCTCACCAATGTACAGGTGGTAATCAATAAACCTCTAATCAGCAGCGGTGGACGATCATTCTCGCCATGCGGGATGTGAAAAAGCGCATGGTATTTAATGATATGCTTTAAAAAATACATCAGTAAAACAGCCAGTCCGAATCCGATGACCGGTGAAAGGATAAGTGATAAGCCAATCTCCTCTGCTTTTCCCCAATTCACGCCCTTGCCACCATAATACCAGGTGAAGGCCAGTCCGGCACCAATCATGGCACCGATCATGGTATGGGAGCTGGAACATGGGATGCCCAGATACCAGGTTCCGAGGTTCCAGGCAATAGAGGCCAGCAAGACAGCCAGTACCATGCTAGCCCCAACACCTACGGGCAGATCCATTAGGGCATCAAGGGGTACGAGTTTGAGAATGCCCATGGCAACAGCGATACCTCCCGTGAAAACGCCCATGAAATTCCAAAAGCCCGACCAGGGAATAGCAATGACCGGTTTCAGTGCTTTGGTATAAATCACTGTAGCAACAGCATTGGCGGTATCGTGAAATCCGTTTACAAACTCGAAGCCAACTACAGCCAGCAGGCAAACTAAAAAAATAATGGTAAGCGGAATACTCAGATGGGTTTCGCCGATAAAGGGTAGCACTACATTAGCTGGATGCATATAAAATGTGGAATCGTTAAATAGAAGAATTGCGACTCAATCAAATAACCACATAAATCAGTTCACTTTCCGAATACAACCTGTTAAGTTATTGTTAAGTTTTTTCGTCAAATTGCAATTGGGTACAGCTTCCCTGAATTCGCTATCTTTGTCCATCAGAACCCGTACTATATGTCTTCACAGGATATTTTGAAAAATCACCTTAACAAAACCATTGAGCTTACTGATGTAGAGTTTGACTACTTTTATTCGCACTTTAAACCGCTGTCGTTTAAAAAAGGCCAGACAATTATCAACGTTGGCGACAGGGTGGATTGTGAGTATTTTGTATTAGATGGGTGTTTGAAGACCTTTTACATTAATGATGATCAGAAAATGTTTATCCTGCAGTTTGCGATGGAAACATGGTGGGCTTCGGATTACAATGCTTTATATAATGGCGAGGCTGCAACAGTAAACCTTGACTGTGTTACTGATGCACAGGTATTATGCCTGACCAGTGAGGATAGAGAGAAGTTGTGCAAAGAAATTTACCCTTTGGAATATTTCTTTCGATGGCGCTCCAATAAAGGTTACGTAGCCTCGCAGAAAAGATTGTTATCGTTCATGAATAACGATGCCAAAACCCGTTATGAAGAGCTACTGGCCATGTACCCGCAACTTTATAATATTGTCCCTAAACAACTGATTGCAGCCTACCTTGGCGTATCGAGGGAAACACTCAGCCGGTTGTATTAAACGCTGCCGATTGCAGGTAAAGGCTGTATCATTTTTTATTTAGTGATACAGCCTTTTTATCTGGTGACGAATATTATGCTTCTAAAATTTCAATTACCTTTAGCGCTGTACCATGTGCAGATGCCGGATTTTGACCAGTCACCAGATTTCCATCTGCAATGCTGTTATCCGACCATGGGCTTGCCGCATGAAACCTGCCACCTTGTTCAGTAAGCGCACTTTCCAGGAGGAACGGAACATCTTCTTTTGCATAGTGATTTTCTTCTTCATCGGTAAAAGAGGTGATGTTTTTGTCCTTTACCAGATAGGTGCCATCGCTAAGTGTTACATTTAATAATGAAACCGGCCCGTGACATACTGCGCCAACTACGGCGCCTCTTTCGTAGGTTTCTGCAATCACTTTTTTCAACAGCGCATCTTCGGGCATGTCTACCATCGGAGCTAAACCACCAGGAACAAAAATCGCATCATAAATACTGGCATCTACATCAGCAAGTTTGGTGTTGTGCTGCATTTTTTCCCAGCCGCCTTCCTGCAGGAATCGCGAATTCGATTCTTCGTCTTTTGCCTCCATATTATCAAGAGCTGGTACCGCACCGGTGATGCTGGCAAAGTCGATCTGGTAGCCGGCATCATCAAAAGCTACATAGGGATGGGCTACTTCATCAAGAAATACACCTGTTTTTCTGTTTTTTGGTCCAATTACCTTTGCATTGGAAACAATGATTAATATTTTTTTTGACATGATATTTTGAGTTAGAAAAGTTTTTTTAAAATGTTTACTTCGCGGACTTCCAGATGTGGAATGATCTTTTGAAATACGATTTGCTGATAATGATCTGAGCTTTTATGCAACTCTACAGCATCACTATCTACATAGCGCTCGTGCAGGATGAGTTCGTTATTGTTTTCTGCAGACTGGTAGATATGGTAAGAAATATTACCTGGTTCGTTTCTGGTTTTTTCAACCAGTTCTTCCAACAGGTTTAAAATTGCCGGAGTTTCGCTCTCTTTGATTCTCCATTTTACGATGAGTTCTTTTTCCATTTTATTTTTCTTTTAATATTGAATTTCTACAGTTGTTTTGACGGCACACACAGCAATGAATCTTTGCGATGTACCTCCGTTGTTGATAGTTCAAAAGTGAGGCTAATAAAAAAGAAAAGCAGGTGATGTAGGTCACATTCAGAAATGTTGCTGACGAATGTGACATACGTCACACCCGCTCAAAATGGATACACCTTCCGTGGGTCTGGATACAGTTTATGTTTTGTACTGCCCCATCTTTGGGCTATACAAAAAACATAAAACAATGAACAATATTTCAGGAAAAGTAATCATCATCACAGGCGCCAGCAGTGGGATTGGTTTAGCCACAGCAAAATTATTGGCTGCACAGGGTGCGATAGTAAGCCTTGCTGCCAGACGAAAGGATAAACTGGATACATTGGTTTCAGAAATTACTGAAGCGGGTGGCAGAGCAATTGCTTTTGCAGCAGATGTAAGCAAAAGAGAAGAAGTGGATGCTTTGGCTCAGGCCACGCTAAATGCCTTCGGAAAGATAGATGTTTTGTTTAATAACGCTGGGGTTATGCCTTTATCGCTTTTAGAAAATCTGCATTACCAGGAATGGGAACAAATGATTGATGTGAATATCAAAGGTGTGCTCTACGGTATCGGCGCAGTATTGCCACATTTTAAAGCGCAAAACAGTGGACACTTTATTAACGTATCTTCTGTGGCGGGTCATCTGGTAGCACCGTCGAGTGCCGTATATTCGGGAACGAAGTTTGCCGTAAGGGCGATTAGCGAAGGCTTGCGCCAGGAAGTCAAACCTTATAACATTCGTACCAGTATCATCTCTCCGGGAGTTACAGAATCTGAACTAACGCATACCATAACCGATGAAAATGTAAAACCGATGATTGGCCAGTTGGCAGAGGTGGCTATTGCTGCAGAAAACATTGCAAGGGCTGTAGCTTATGTTATCGATCAGCCTGAAAACGTGGACGTGAGTGAGATGATCATCAGACCTACTGCCCAACAAATGTAGGATAAGCGGAAAATATTTATTTAAATTTGTAGCATTACCTTATGAAAAAGTCCATCCATACCCCCTTAGTATTTCACTCCATCGCAGCCATGAATAGTGCGCTGGGCCTGGCCGAACCTAAGCATCCGCTCATTTGCCTGAATGAATACAAGGATATCTCTGTTGATGTAACGGAATTTACCCGAGGCATTATGATGGACTTTTATAAGATTTCCTACAAAGAGCCTTCGAGTGGACGGATCAGATATGGACAGGATCACTATGATCTGAATAATGGTGGACTGTCTTTTCTATCGCCCCGCCAGTTGGTTGCAGAGGCAGACGGTTCCCTGGATTGCTCGGGTATGACCTTATTGATTCATCCTGACTTTCTAAAAGGTTATTCGCTGGCTGCCAACATCAAAAAATATGGTTTCTTCTCCTATGGAACCAATGAATCGCTTCAGTTAACCGCGCAGGAGCGGGAAATGATTTTTACGCTTTTCAGGCAGATTGAAAACGAGCTCAATCAGCGGCTGGACCATTTCAGTCAGGATGTAATGATCAGTCAGATTGAACTGTTGCTAAACTACAGCAACCGTTTTTATAACCGCCAGTTTTTATTTAGAAAAGTAGAACACCATACCTTGCTCGAAAAAATGGACCTGCTGTTGGACGAGCACTTCAATTTTGGAACTACTTTAGGGCAAGGATTGCCAACGGTGCAGGATCTGGCAGAAAAGTTGAATGTATCTCCCAACTACCTGAGCGACCTGCTAAGGGAACTCACCGGTATGAATGCACAACAACACATTCACCAGAAACTGATCGACAGGGCCAAGGATATCCTCAGCACAACCAATTTTTCAGTGAGCCAGATTGCCTATCAACTTGGTTTCGAATACCCTCAGTCGTTCAACAAACTGTTCAAGAATAAAACCAACCTTTCTCCGCTCGAATTCAGGCATTCTTTTAATTAACCCAAGTTCCGCTAAAAGGAACTATTAAGTATATCTAACATGAATATCACACATTTTATCAGTGAGTGGATTGCTGCAGGCAATTCTTTTGATACCGACAGGTATCTTGAATTTTATTTACCTGATGCCATTCTTGATGATCCCTCGGTAGGCAGGGTTTTCAGTGGAAGAAAGGAAATCCAATCATACTTTGACAGCTATTTCATCGGCTATCAAACCCGAACCAGACAGGTGGATCTCACCGTCGCTGGTAATACTGCACACCTGGAAGTTGTATTTAAAGGAAGCTTCGCTGAACAGGAAATAGGCGGGACTTTTGATTTTGTGTTTGAAAATGGTAAAATTGCTAACGTGGAAGCTAATCTTATTCACGACTAAGATACTTTTTTCTTTATCGCCTGCAGGTACGCTGTTGGCGTTTGCCCGAATTCCTTCTTGAAGGCTTTTGTGAAATAAGACTGGGTTTGTATGCCGATGCGGTACATTACCTCGGTCATTAATACATCTTCCGTCTTCATAATTTCTACGGCTTTTCTAAGCCTGGCCGACCGTACAAATTCACCTATCGACTGTCCGGTAATGGTTTTGATTTTCTGATAAAGCTTGGTGCGGCTCATGCCGATTTCCCTGCACAGGTAATCAATGTCCATTTCTGGATTAATCATCTGCTCTTCAATGATGGCGAGTAGCTTCGACATGAAAACCTTATCTTTTTCTGAATGGACAAGTTCCTGGGGTGCTGTTTCCTTGTTATTCAGGTAATGGTCTTTTAGTTTCTCGCGTTGCGCCAGAATGTTTTTTACCGTAATGAGTAACAAATCTATGTTGATGGGTTTGGTGAAATAAAGGTCTGCACCCGATGATGCCCCTTCAATTTCCGCTTCAATGCTGTTTTTAGCCGTAAGCATGAGAAAGGGGATATGACTGGTGTTGATATCATCTTTGAGCAATCTGCAAAACTCGGTACCGTTCATGCCTGGCATCATTACATCACTGATGATGAGGTTTGGCATTTCCGCCCGTGCCTGAAACAATCCGGCTGCACCATCGCTGGCTTCGATAATCCTGTAAAAGGGATTCAATGTCTCTGTCAAAAACGTCCGGAGTTCTTCGTTATCATCTACAATCAGTATTGATACATCCACATTTTCTACAGTTTGTGGAATAGATGCGGTTTGCGAAGCTTTTTCCAGTTGATAGGTAATGCTTTCCAAACGGGTACCTCCGGGCGCATGATTCGGATTAAATTGCTCGGCTAGGGAATAATCTCCCTTATTTGCCGGAATACCAATGATAATCTCGGTACCCTTATTTCTTTCGCTCGATACCTGGATTACACCTTTATGCAAAAGTGTCAGGCTTTTTACAAAGGCTAAGCCAACCCCTGAGCCCAAATGGCTTTCAGTGATGCGGTAGTACCGTTCGAACAAATGTCCGATCGATTCTTTTGATATGCCAATGCCGCTATCTATTACCCTGAAATAAACGTATGACTGGCCAACATAATTGCTTTTGACGCTCAGCTGATTCCCGAAGGCTGGCGCTATGCCATTTAATGAATTAAGTATCTGAAGTTTCAGTGTTCCCCCTGTTTGGGTATATTTTATGGAATTGTTGATTAGGTTCAGGATAATCTTTTCGATAACCTGCCTGTCAAACCAAACCTCAGCGGGGATGCTGACTTTTTCTACCTCAAATGTTATCTGTTTTTCCATGGCCATCTCCAAAAATTCTTCCGCCACTTCATCGATAAACAAATTGAGGTTACCGTCAATCACGTTGAGTTTAAGGGCACCTGTTGCGGCCTTTCTAAAGTCCATCAACTCGTTAATTAGCCTAAGCAGGCGGTTTGCATTCCGGTGGATGGTATTGTAATAATTCACAAAGGATTCGCTGGTATCTTCCCTGAGCAGACGTTCTATCGGTCCGAGGATCAAAGAAAGCGGTGTTCGGAATTCGTGCGAAATATTAGTGAAAAACTGTAACTGCGTCTGGTGGATTTCCTCACGTTTCTCTTCCTCAATTTTTCTCAATTCTAATCGCCTCTTGAAGCTCAGTGCAGCATAGGCAATGTAGGCTGCGAGTGAAATGGCAATAAGTCTGAACCACCATGAGGACCAGAAAGGGGGCGCGATAACAACCCTGATGGTTTTGCCGGCTTCATTCCATACATGGTCGTTATTTGATGCCTTCACCCGAAAAGTATAAGTGCCCGGATCGAGGTTGGTATAGAAAGCCTGAGTCAGGTTTCCAATATTAATCCAGTCCTTATCTTCACCCTCTAGTTTATAGGCATAGTTGTTATTTTCACTCGATACATAGTTTAGCGCTGCAAAGCGGAAAGAAATAGATGCCTGATCGTAGTCGAGCTCAATCTCATCGGTAAAGCTGATATCGTGATCTAAAACACTTTCCGGTGCATTGGGGATAATTTTCTGATTAAAAATCCGGAATTCGGTTATAAAAACCGGAGGGACAAATTTATTAGTTGCTATATCAGAGGGGAAAAAGGCATTAAATCCGTTCACGCCGCCGAAGAAGATTTCACCTTTTCTGGTTTGCAGGTAAGCGTTAGCTTCGAATTCGAGGCCTTGCAGGCCATCGCCGGTATTGTATTTTTTGTAAGTTTGTTTTTCGGGATTAAACTGCGTTAAGCCTTTCGAGGTGGATATCCAGAAATTTCCCTGCCTGTCTTCTGCAATTCCTTTGATAAATTCTGTTCCTAAACCCGCTTTTGTGGTATAGAGGTCGAACTTGTTTCTGGCTTTATTCAAACGGTACAATCCGGTTTGTCCAACCCACACCGTTCCTTTCCGGTCGATAAAAATAACCCTGAGGTCGGGTAGTTTGCCACCCAAAAAATAATGATTTACTAGCTGTGTGCGCAGATTATAGCAGTTCAAACCTCCGTCATCCGTGCCTATCCAAATGTTTTTATCCTGGTCTTCGGCTATAGAAACCACATTGTTTCCCATGATTTTGCCGCCGTTTTTTCCGGTAGTGATGCGCCTGAACTGCCTGGTTTGTGGATCGAACAGATTTAAGCCACCATAGTAAGTGCCTATCCAGATTTGATGTTCGCTGTCTTCAAAGCTTTTCTGCACATAATCGGAAGAAATAGAATTCGGATTACTGCTGTGGGTAAAACGGGTAAAAGACCCGTCGCTGTTCACGAGGTTCAATCCACCAGCCCAGGTGCCTACAAGGATGTTGCCATTGCTGGTTTGGGTAACATCAAGTACGGCATCGGCACCAATACTTTTCTGATCAAAAGGATTATACCGATGATGCCTGAAAGTGTTTGTGCCTGGCTGGTAAATATCAAGACCTCCGCCATCTGTACCAATGTAGATGTTGCCCTGCTTATCTTCGCAGAAAGCTTTTACGTCGTTATAGCTTAAACTATTTTTATACGGTTCCTGGCGAAAAAGCCTGAATTTTTCTGCCTTTGGACTATAGAGGTTCACACCACCACGGTGCGTACCAATCCACAGATTTTCCTGCCGGTCTGCAAATAGGGCAGATACAGTTCGTTGCGAAAGGCTGGAAATATTGCCTGGCTCATTCTCGTAATGCCGGAACGTTTCTGTAGCGGGATTGAAAAGATCCAGGCCACCGTTAATTCCGCCAAGCCATAAATGCTGATGCTGGTCAAAAGCAATCGCTCTCACCAGATCACTGGCAATACTGTTCTTGTTTTTATCCTGATGCTGATAAATTTTGATGCTGCCTGTATTTAACTGATAACGGATCAGTCCGCTTTCTTCTGTCGCAAACCAATAATCGCCGCCAGGCGATCTTTTGATACTCCGGATAACATATTTGTCTAAACCAGCAATTGCCTTAGCCCTTTTGGTTTTCAGGTTGAGGATTTGAATGCCCTGATCGGTTGCCATCCAGATATTGCCAAGTCCATCGTTAAACAGATCGTTGATGAAATCTTTTTTGCTGAGCTGGCCGGCAGTGTGATATGTAAACGGTGCAAGACTTTGTGTTTGCTGATCAACAATATTCAGTCCGCCGCCGTAGGTGCTTACAAAAATGCTCTTCCCGATCTCCAGGATAGCGGTGACACTATTTTTATTGCTTTTTGTTTTATAAGTAATAAAGTTATTCTGTTCTGCATTAAACCTGTTCAATCCGTCTGATGTTCCTACCCAGAGGTTATGGTGCTGATCTTCGGAGAAGCACCTGATGAAGTTGTCGCTTAGCGAATTTCTGGATTTATCGTTTTTAAAAACCGTGAGCTGATTCCCGTCATATTTGTTTAAACCATCCCGGGTTCCAAACCACATAAATCCACGGTAATCCTGAAAGATGCATTCAACGGTACTGTTCGATAAACCGTCTTCCACACTGATGTGGCTAAACTTTAAATTCTGGGCAAAAGCTTGTCCTGCAGAAAATACAATCAAAAAAAATAAGAAGTTTTTGGTTAGTGAAGTCATCAGGTTTTTCTGGAGGTTAAAGTTAAGGTTTTATTTCAGTAATAGGCGAAAAATGCTTTCGACGATCGCTTTAACGCATATTATGTTAGATAGCACAAAATAAAAGAACGATAGCACAAAAGGAAAATGGAGAATTAGACTTGATTTGTAGCTACTAATTCTAACCATATTTTCTATGCACATTTTTACATCTTTTCTCACGAGTAACAAGCGGATTTTAATGCTTTTACTCATGATTTTTACCCACGGATATCTATTTGCACAGCAGGCTACCATTAGCGGGATTGTGAAAACCGCTCCTGATAATCTGGGAATGCCGGGTGTGAGTGTTCGTTTAAAGGGTACTACAATTGCCACTTCTACGGATGCCAACGGTAAGTTTACCATCAGGATTCCGGCGAAGGCTGGTGTACTGGAATTTTCTTCTATTGGTTTTAAAACACAGGAAATTGCAGTATCAACCACCACAACACTTACAGTAACCTTATCAGAAGACGCTGCCACACTAAATGATGTGGTTGTTGTAGGTTATGGTACAACCAGAAAGCAAGACCTGACGGGTTCTGTAGCAGTAGTAAGTGTAAAAGATTTCCAGAAGGGAAGCATCAGTACGCCCGAACAAATGTTATCGGGTAAAGTATCAGGGGTGGCCATCACATCCAATAGCGGACAGCCGGGCAGCGGTAGTACCATCCGTATTCGCGGAGGTTCATCGCTAAATGCGAGTAACGATCCTTTATTTGTAATCGACGGCGTACCGCTGGAAAACGGTGGCGTATCCGGCGCATCAAACCCCTTAAGCTTTATCAATCCGAATGATATTGAAACTTTTACTGTATTGAAGGATGCTTCAGCAGCGGCAATTTACGGTGCCAGAGCTGCCAACGGTGTAATTATTATCACAACCAAAAAAGGTTTAGGTGATGCACTAAAAGTAAGCTTCAATTCGGTGAACTCGGTTTCCACCTTAACCAAACAGCTTGATGTTTTAAGCGCCGATGATATACGTTCGATTGTAAATGCAAAAGGTACAGCAGCACAGAAGGCTCAGGTTGGAACTTTCAATACTAACTGGCAGGATCTGATTTATCAGGATGGTTTTTCTACCGATAATAACATCAGCATCAGCGGGGGGATAAAAAAGCTGCCATATCGTTTATCCGTTGGTTATCAAAACCAGACTGGCGTGTTAAGAACCGATCAGCTGGAGAAAACTTCTGCAGCCATTGTATTTAATCCCAGGTTCTTTGATAATCACCTGAAGCTGGATGTAAATTTGAAGGGTAGTATGCAAAAGACACGTTTTGCAAATACTTCGGCCATTGGCGGAGCAGTGAGTTTCGATCCTACACAGGCCACTTATACCAACCGTGCCGATTATAACGGCTATTGGGAATGGCTGGATCCCAGCACGCCAACAGGATTGGTGAATCTGGTTGGCCGGAATCCGGTGGGTTTACTGGAACAACGTGAAGACAGGGCAAAGCCGATGCGCAGTATTGGCAATATCCAGCTGGATTATAAATTCCACTTCCTGCCTGAATTGCATGCCAACCTGAATGCTGCTTACGATGTGGCATCAGGGAAGGGTACCGTTTACGTAGATCCAAATGCTGCGGAATCTATCTTAAGCAACGGCGTTAGTAATCAATACAAACAAAACCGGAGAAATACCGTACTCGATTTTTACCTGAATTACGTTAAAGAATTTAAATCAATCAAAAGCAGGGTAGATGCAACTGCAGGTTACTCCTATAATGACTATTTAACTACCCAATATTATTTCCCGAGCTTTGATGCTTACGGAAACAAGGTGATCAATTCAGATCCGGCCTTTGCTTTTAATAAGCCGCAATACAGGTTAATATCTTACTTCGGAAGGTTGAATTACAGTTATGACGAACGTTTCTTACTTACCGGAACCATTCGGAGAGATGGTTCATCACGTTTTGGTCCGGCCTTTAAATATGGCGTATTTCCATCGGTAGCATTAGCCTGGACGGTAAAGAACGAATCCTTTTTGAAAGATATTAAAACCATTTCTACTATGAAATTGCGTGCCAGTTATGGTATTACCGGGCAGCAGGATGGCATTGGCAACTACAGCTATATGTCTACCTATGGTTTAAGTTCATTAAATGCACAATATCAGTTTGGAAATACCTTTTATCAGATGTACCGACCAAGTGCCTATATCTCCAATATTAAATGGGAAGAAACAGCAACCCTGAACATTGGTTTAGACTTTGGATTGATGGATAACCGCATTACGGGTAGTGTGGACTTCTATAAAAAGAAAACCAGCGATTTGCTCAACCTGATCCCACAGCCAGCAGGTACCAACTTTGCAGCTAATGCCATTGTAAATGTTGGTGATATGGAGAACAAAGGGGTTGAGCTGACCTTAGGTTTTAATCCGGTGAGGGAAAATGATTTCAACTGGGATTTTAGCTTTAATGCTACCTATAATAAAAATACGATTACTAACCTTACTGTGGTTCCTAACGATCCTAATTATGCTGGTTTTCCAAGCGGCACCATTGCCGGTGGGATAGGCGGACAAAATGCTTTCATAAATGCTGTTGGCGGTCCGAAAAGTACCTTCAACCTGTTCGAACAAGTTTATGATCAGAACGGAAATCCGGTTGAAGGGGTTTATGTAGACCAGAATGGCGATGGGGTGATTAATGAAAACGATTTCAAGAAAGGTAAACAAGCCGATCCGAAATTATTTCTGGGTTTCAGTAATAACCTGAGCTATAAAAAATGGAATTTATCATTCACGCTAAGGGCTAATCTGGGCAACTATGTTTACAATAACAATTATAGTCAGAGTGGTAACCTGAATCAGATTCTGGGCACCTCGGTTATTCTAAATGCCTCACCAAATTACCTGACTACAAACTTTAAAGCACAGCAGTTACTGAGTGATTACTATGTGCAGAATGCCTCATTCTTAAGGATGGATAATGTTAACCTGGGCTATGCTTTCGGCAAGATTTTGAAAACCAAAGCCAACCTGCAACTCACAGCGAGCGTACAAAACGTATTTGTAATTACCAAATATCAGGGACTGGATCCTGAGGTAGCATCAGGCGTAGATAACAACATCTATCCACGTCCACGTACTTTCTCTTTGGGCTTAAATGTTAATTTTTAAGATGATGAACAGCTTTAACAATAAATATATGAAACCACGTGTTTTACAACTATTCATGCTGCTTTGCACAGCCGCAGTTTTAAACAGCTCGTGCAATAAACTGGATCTGGTACCTACCAATGACCTCACTGCCGATAAGGTGTACACATCAGCGGCGGGTTATAAACAGGCCCTGGCAAAAGTTTATGGTGCTTTTGCACTTACCGGAAACGCTTCTGTAGGGCAGGCGGATATTCCTGCAGAAATAATTAAAGATGAAGGAAACTCTGATTTTCTCCGTTTATACTGGAATTTACAGGAGCTGACCACCGATGAGGCCGTTTGGTCGTGGCAGAATGATGCAGGTATCCAGGGTTTGCACGAACTCACCTGGGGTTCAATCAATTCAATCATTAACGGATTATATTACCGATCCTTTTTTCAGATTACGCTTTGTAACGACTTTATCAATCAGTCATCGGATGATAATTTAAGTAAAAGAGGGATTGTGGGTGCTGATGCCGATCAGGTGCGCCGTTTCAGGGCTGAAGCCCGTTTCATCAGGGCATATCAGTATGCCGTGCTGATGGACATTTATGGTAACCCGCCTATGGTAACTGAAACCACTGAAATTGGAGGCAAGGATTTGCCAAAACAAATTGCCAGGAAAGATTTGTTCAGCTATGTTGAATCAGAACTGAAGGCTATTGAGAACGATTTGGCTGCACCCAAGGCTAACGAATATGGCCGGGCCGACCGCGCGGCATCCTGGGCTTTACTTTCACGCATCTATTTAAATGCCGAAGTGTACACCGGAACAGCAAGGTACACAGATGCAATTACTTACTGCAATAAAATTACGGCTGCAGGTTATACCCTGCATGGCAATTACCGTGAGTTAACCATTGCTGATAATCATCTGAATACAGACGAGAATATATTCACCATTAATTACGATGGTACCAGCACACAGAACTATGGAGGTACAACCTATCTGATGCATGGGCCTGCAGGTGTTCCTGCCGATGTTTCCGGTTCAAGCGGTAACTGGGGTGGGTTAAGAATTACGCAGCAGTTTGTAAACCTGTTCGCCGATAAAACCGGTGCAACTGATACCCGTGCACAGTTTTATATGTCGGGACAAAACCTGGAGGTAAATGATTTATATGTATCAGCAGATGGTTATTCAAGTACAAAATTTAGAAACAAAACCCGTTCTGGTGGGCCTGCTCCGCACCAGGATGTAGCGAAGGATTTCTCCGATATCGATTTCCCGCTTTTCCGCCTTGGTGAAACCTATCTCACTTATGCAGAAGCCGTTTTGCGTGGAGGTGCCGGCGGTAGTTTAGCCACCGCCCTGGATTATGTAAACAGGTTACGTACCCGTGCTTATAATGGCAGTACGGCAGGTAACATCAACGCAACAGCCTTAACAACAGATTTTATTCTTGATGAGCGTGGACGGGAACTGTGGTATGAAGCTACGCGCAGAACCGATTTAATCCGCTTTGGTAAATTTTCTACAGCGGCTTATTTATGGGCCTGGAAAGGCGGTGTAAAAGCAGGAACAGCTGTAAACAGTAAATACAATCTGTTTCCCTTGCCACCGACAGATTTGTCCGCTAATCCAAACTTACGTCAGAATACTGGCTATTAATCTTTTGCAGGATAAGCTGCCCTGATCACATCATCAGGACATGAAAACAAGGGCAGCTTCATCAATCATGAACATAAAATTAAAACGATGAAAAAAATATTCCTCACCATTATATACAGTTTTCTTTTGATTGGCCTTTTTCAGGCCTGTAAAAAAGAGGCCAGTACAAATGTAATTAATCCTCCTGCTGCAGGTTCGCTGTCCTTTAAAAGCTCTGCTACCAATGTAGTTTTATCGGCAGCTACTGATGCCAGCAATGTAGTGACCTTTAGTTTCAATGCTGCAAATTTTGGGGCAAGCGTGGTGCCAACCTACTCGCTCGAATTTGACTTGCCTACAGATACAACTGGCGCAAACGCCTGGGCAAATGCGGTATCGGTGAAACTTCCGGCCGGAACACTGACAAAAGTTTACACTGGTGCAGATTTCAACTCCCTTCTGGCCAACCAGCTGATGTTACCTACAGGTGCAGCAAGCACCCTCGCAGTCCGGTTAAAAGCTGAGGTTAACCAGAATACGGGTGTTGCATCTGCTATCAAGCCGGTTTTTGCTACCTTAACATTAAGTGTAAACCCTTATAAAGCAATCATTGAGTATCCGGCATTAATCGTCAAAGGCGGTAACTCCTGGAAAACGCCAGCCAGCAGATCGAACGGATTTGTACTCACTTCAGCTAAGTTTAATAATAAATACGAAGGGTATTTGAACCTACCCAATGCCGATGGTTACGGAGGTGATGCCTTTCAGCTGGTATCTTCACTTGATGCCACAAAAGTTTATGGCTGGGGTGGAACAGCCACTGCTATGAGTTTAACCGGAGGTAATTTATACCTGACGCCGGCACCCGCCTATATGAAGGTGAATGCAGATGTAACGGCAATGACGATTAGCTATACACCAGTGAAATTTTATATCTCGGGCGATGATAACGGCTGGAGTACATCTGCAACGCCATTAGTGTACAATGCAACTACCATGAAATGGGTAGCAGCAAATGTATCACTTACCGCAGGTAAAACTTTTGTGTTTACCGCAAACGGCGGTTACGACATCAGTTATAAAGTTGATGCATCAGGTGCTTTGGTTTTTGCCGGCGCACCAAACTGGGGCGGTATTAATATACCAGTAGCCAAAACAGGAGTATTTACGGTGACTTTAGATTTAAGTGCCGGTGATGGAAATTATACGTATTCGGTTAAATAAGGAAACAATGTTAAAGAACATAAAATTAGACCGCACAAAATGGCTCGCAGTTGTTTTGTTACTTATTATTGCAGGGGCGGCCTGCAAGAAATCAGTTAAGGGCGAAACACAAATTTATCCTTTACCGGATCCAGCTGGTACTTATGCCCTGGGTGCAGATGTGAGCTGGTTAACAGAAATGGAAGCAAACGGGAAAAAATTCTACAATGCTGCAGGAGAGCAGCAGGACTTACTCCGTATTTTAAAAGATAAAGGGATCAATACCATTCGTTTGCGCGTTTGGGTAAATCCGGCATCAGGCTATTGCAATACCGCTGATGTATTGGCGAAAGCCAAAAGGGCACAGGCTGCCAATATGCGCCTATTAATTGATTTTCACTACAGCGATTCATGGGCAGATCCTGCGCAGCAGAACAAACCTGCGGCCTGGGTAAACCAGGATTTTGCCGCACTAAAAACCTCGGTTTATAACCATACGGTAGAAGTATTGACTGTTTTAAAAACCAACAAAATTGTTCCTGAATGGGTACAGGTAGGGAATGAAACCAATAACGGCATGCTTTGGAATGATGGAAAGGCTTCGGTAAATATGAAGAATTTTGCTGATCTGATACTATCAGGTTATAATGGCGTGAAAGCAGTAAATCCGTCCACTAAAGTAGTGGTGCATATTTCCAATGGTTATGATAATAGTTTATTCAGGTGGATTTTCGATGGGTTAAAAAATAATGGTGCTAAATGGGACGTGATTGGCATGTCGATGTATCCATCGGCTACCGACTGGTCGGCGAAGAACACACAATGTTTAACCAATATGACAGATATGGTATCCCGTTATGGTTCAGAGGTGATGATCTGCGAACTGGGTATGCCGGTATCAGAAGCGGTGGCCTGTAAAGCTTTTATCAAAGATCTGATTGCCAAAAATAAATCATTGCCGAATAATAAAGGGTTAGGGGTTTTCTACTGGGAACCACAATCATACAATAGCTGGAGTGGTTACAAGCTTGGTGCTTTTGATGATTCGGGTAAACCGACAGTTGCTATGGATGGCTTTTTGCCTTAATATCAATTAGAATAAAAAAAATGATTTAGCTTAAAGGCTGTTATATTCGTTTATGGATTTAATGAAGAAAATTTCCGTGGTTTTGTTTTTTGCGTGCTTGTGCCTTACAGTTAATGCACAAAACAGACAAGGCATTTATGTGGATGCAAAAGGCGTAATCAGATGGGAAAAAGATGATAAGGAAGCCGCATTTTTCGGTACCAACTATACCGCACCTTTTGCTTATGGTTACAGGGCAATACTAAAGACAGGAAAAACGGCAGAACAGGCTATACACGACGATGTTTATCACTTTTCGAGGTTGGGATTTGATGCTTTTCGTGTGCATGTGTGGGACCAGGAGATAGCTGATCTAAATGGTAACCTGCTCAATAATGAGCATTTACGCCTGTTTGATTTTCTGATTGCAGAATTAAAAAAACGCCATATCAAAACACTGGTAACGCCAATTGCCTTTTGGGGAAATGGTTATCCGGAAAAAGATGAAGCTACAGGTAGTTTTTCGAATGTATTTGGTAAGCAAAGGGCACTGACAGATGAGGCTGCTTTTAAAGCGCAGGAGAATTACCTCAAACAGTTTTTCAAGCATAAAAATCCCTACACCGGCTTAACCTATCAGCAGGATACAGATATTCTGGCCGCTGAGGTGAATAATGAACCTCAGCATAGTGGCCCGAAAACACTGGTAACAGAATATGTAAACCGTATGGTGGCTGCAATAAAAAGTTCAGGCTGGACTAAACCCATCTTCTATAATATCAGTGAATCGCCATGGTATGCTGGTGCCATTGTGAAGGCTAACGTTCAGGGACATAGTTTTCAATGGTATCCAACCGGGCTGGTTGCCGGGCATACCTTGCAGGGGAACTATCTGCCCAATGTAGCCTCTTATAAAATACCATTCGACACCATTCCGGCTTTCAACCGGCGGGCTAAGGTTATTTATGAATTCGATGCCGGTGATGTAATGGCTCCTGTAATGTATCCTGCTATGGCGCGAAGTTTCAGAACAGCAGGCTTTCAATGGGCTACACAGTTTGCCTACGATCCGATGGCCACGGCTTATGCCAATACGGAATATCAAACCCATTATTTAAACCTGGCCTATACGCCTTCTAAAGCAATCAGCATGCTGATTGCCTCAAATGTATTTCACCAAAATCAGCGCCTGGCTGATGCCGAAAACCCGAATGCCTTTGGGCCCTTTAAAATAGATTATAAAAAAGGATTGAGCGAAATGAATAGTCCAAATGCATTTTACTATTCGAATAGCACAACTTCGCTTCCGGTTCAGTTAAAAACCTTGCAGCATATAGCCGGTGTAGGAAGCTCGCAGGTAGTTAACTATCAGGGGAGGGGTGCTTACTTTCTGGACCAGATTGAACCAGGGGTATGGCGCCTTGAAGTGATGCCTGATGCTATTCAGGTGAAAGATCCTTTTGAAAAAGCTTCGCCCGCTAAAGCCGTAACCTTAATCAACTGGGTTAAGGTTCCAATGGAAATCAATTTGCCTGATCTGGGAAATGGGTTTATGATCAATGGTTTAAATGCCCTTAATACGGTGAAGTTCGATGCAGAGGGAAGTCATTTTAATATTGCACCGGGAACATATTTGCTTACCAGAAAAGGCTTGAACACTAAATTAAATGCCCAAACTGTTTATGGAAATATCCGTTTGGGTGAGTTTGTGGCGCCTAAGTCGTCCGTAAACACCATTGTGGTTAAACATCAGCCTTATAGTACCTTAACCGAACAGCGTGCTTTTGTAATTGATGCTGAAATTGTTGGCTTGACTAAGGGTGATTCAGCTTTTGTTCAGTTAAATGCTGCGGGTCGCTGGAAAAAGATTCCTTTGGAGAACAAAACACCTTACCGTTACTCCGCTGAAGTACCGGCTGTGCTGGTGAAGAATGGATTGCTTAAATATCAGATTATCGTCCGTCAGGCCAGTGGTGGATACTTCAGTTTTCCGGGAAGTGTAAAGGGTGACCCAGCTGCCTGGGACCGCCTGGAGTATCCGGAATACCAATCTTATGTTGCAGCTACATCTGCATACCTGGAAATTTTCGATGCCGCAAATGACGGGAAGCAAATCAATATTTACAATGCCGACTGGCAAAATAATAAGGTAGACTATAGCACCGACGAAAACCCTACCGTATTAAATCTTGGGCTGGCAATGAATAAACCCAAAGCCGGACAATTGATGGGTTTTCAAACTTTTTTTGCCGATAAAACGGCAGGAAGGGCAACAGAACTGGATCAGTTTAAAACCCTTGTCGTTAAAATAAAATCGAACACGGATGGTACAAAAGTGAAGATTGGTTTGATTGACAGCGATGCGCAATTTTTCTCTGCCGAAATCCAGACCTCAGATAAGTTCCAGTTAATAGAAGTTCCATTAAACCAGCTGAAGTCCGACCATCAGCTATTGTTACCCAGGCCTTATCCGGGTTTTCAGCCGCTTTATTACCAGGGCGCAAACCAGTCGCCTTTTAAGTTAGGCAATGCCGAAAAACTGGAGCTTACCTTTGGCTATACTTCAGGTGAGTTGCCACTTAGTATTGTTGTTGAATCCATTTATCTCAAATAATTATCTTCATGTATCAGTTTAAAAAAACGTTCCTTTTACTTGTCGTTGCCTGTAGTGCTTATGTAAATGCCGTTGCCCAAAGGAAAGAAATTTTGCTGGAAACCGGCTGGAAGTTTTCAAAAGGGGCTTTCACCGGCGCATCTAAATCAGACTTTAACGATAGCCGCTGGGAAAATGTAACGGTTCCTCACGACTGGGCCATTAGTGGCCCGTTTGATAAGGAAATCGACAAACAGGTTACAGCCATTACCCAGAATGGGGAAACCCACCCGACAGAAAAAACCGGCAGGACCGGAGCACTTCCTTATGTTGGTGAAGGCTGGTACAGAAAGAAACTGGATCTGCCGGTGATTAAACCGAACCAGAAAGTATTGTTGCAGATTGATGGCGCCATGAGTGAACCCCGGGTTTACCTGAACGGAAAACTAATAGGGCAGTGGAATTATGGCTATAACTATTTCTATTTAGATATTACGAAAGACATTAATGCGAAAGGGAACCAACTGGCTATACAGCTAAAAAACAAGGCTAAATCATCGAGGTGGTATCCCGGTGCAGGTTTATACCGCAATGTTCACCTGATTATTAAAGATGAAAAAAGTATTGATCACTGGGGCATAACCGTCGCTACACCAGTTGCTAAAAAAGAATTTGCGAAGGTAAACATCAAAACAAAGTTATCGGACGCCAGGTTGCACCTGATTACGAAAATACTGGATGCAACCGGAAAGCAGGTAGCTATCGATACGGCCAGATCGGTTTTCGGAAATGAAGCTGATCAGAACATTCAGTTGAGCAACCCCAACCTCTGGAGCCCTGAAACGCCTTATTTATACACTGCAGTATCGAGCGTTTATGAGGGGAACGAACTTAAAGATGTAGTGAAAACTAAGTTCGGCGTACGGGAAATTAGCTACAGTGCGGCCAAAGGTTTTACCCTTAACGGACAGGTGAGGAAGTTTAAGGGCGTTTGTCTGCATCACGACCTCGGACCATTAGGTACGGCAATCAATACTGCTGCATTGAGAAGACAACTCACCATACTCAAAGAGATGGGTTGCGATGCCATCAGAAGCTCCCACAATATGCCTTCGCCCGAACAATTGGAGCTTTGTGATGAAATGGGTTTTATGTTTCTTGCCGAAAGTTTTGATGAGTGGGCAAAGGCGAAAGTGGAAAATGGCTACCATTTATATTTCAACACCGATGCTGAAAAAGACATCGTAAACCTGGTAAAGACAACGAAAAACCATCCCTGTATTGTGATGTGGAGTTCGGGTAACGAAGTTCCTGATCAGTTTGGTGCTGAAGGTGTAAAAAGGGCTAAATGGTTGCAGGAAATTTTCCACCGCGAAGATCCAACCCGTCCGGTAACGGTGGGTATGGATCAGGTGAAGGCGACCATGCAATCGGGCTTTGGTGCTTTACTGGATATTCCGGGTTTAAACTATCGTGTGCATTTATATGAAGATGCCAATAAAGCGTTTCCTCAGGGATTCATTTTGGGCTCAGAAACCGCATCAACGGTAAGTTCGAGAGGAATTTATAAATTTCCGGTTGTAAAAGGTTTTGATAAAAAGTATCCTGATTTGCAGTCCTCCTCCTATGATATGGAATATTGCAGCTGGTCTAACCTGCCCGACGATGATTTTGTGATGCAGGACGACAAACCCTGGGTAATCGGGGAGTTCGTTTGGACAGGCTTTGATTATCTGGGAGAACCTACTCCTTATGATGAAAGCTGGCCTTCGCGAAGTTCTTATTTTGGTATTTCTGATCTTGCCGGTTTACCGAAAGACAGATATTATTTGTACAGAAGCCGCTGGAACAAAGAAGAACCTACATTACACCTTTTGCCGCATTGGAATTGGGAGGGCAGGGAAGGACAAACCACACCTGTATTTGTGTATACGAGTTATGACAGTGCCGAACTATTTCTGAATGGTAAAAGTTTAGGCATTAGGAAAAAAGATAAATCTTCGCCACAGAACAGGTACCGCCTGATGTGGATGGACGTTAAATATGAACCGGGAACATTGAAGGTAGTGGCACTGGATGAAAATGGTAAAGCGGTAAAGGAAGAACAGATTGTTACCGCAGGGAAACCTTATCAGATTAAGTTATCTGCAGACCGGGTGCGTATCGATGCAGATGGCAAAGACCTGTGTTACGTAACGGTTTCGGTTACCGATCAAAATGGGAATCCATGTCCGACGGCAACTGATGCTTTAAATTTTGAAGTAAAAGGGGCTGGACATTTCAAAGCGGTTTGCAATGGCGATGCCACATCATTAGAATCTTTTGTTAAACCCACAATGAAGTTGTTTAGTGGTAAACTGGTGGTGACCTTGCAGGCTGATCAAAAGGCCGGAGCAATTGAATTAAATGTGATGGGGAAAAACCTGAAAACCGGAACGATAAAAATTGAAGCCAGATAACAGGCGTTTTTCCCTCTGAATCATCTTTGGTTGCCAGTAGCAGCAGGGGTTTGCCAGTAGTTTCCCGGCACCGTCGCAGGTAACAGCTGGGATACTGCAAGGAACAAGAAAGGAACCAGATGGGAACATGCTAGGATAAAAGGCCTATAAAAGTGCCGGCGTAATGCCTGCAAGCCCGATTTTGGGTGCTTTTATCCTAGCCAAATGCTCCAATCACAGTTTTTATATATGAAGTGCCATTAATTAGCGGCAATTTACCAGGGGCAGTTTGCCGGTTCAGGAAAGTACTCTTCGCTAAAATATTTACCTGTTGGCCCATCCTGGTCTATAAGTGCATATTTGGCGATTCGCTGACCTGCGTGCTCAGGTGTGCTGGTACCCTGGTGATTGGTGAAGTCGGTTTGGGTGTATCCCGGACATACAGCGTTCACTTTGAACCTGGTATCACGAAGCTCAAAAGCTAAATTGATGGTGTACATATTGAGTGCTGATTTGGAAGATTGGTAGATCACATATCTTTTTGGGAAATTGTTTCCAAATATGTCTGCAGCCATTGTGAGCGAAGCCATGGCTGTACTCACATTCACAATTCTCGGTTCAGGGGATTTTTGCATCAAGTCGATAAAGGCCTCGGTTACCCTGACTACGCCAAAAACATTTGTATTGAACACTGTTTGGTAAGCTGAAATTTCCGAGCTTAGTGCAGATTGCTCAAAAGGACCGGAGATACCGGCGTTATTAATAAGCACATCCAAAGTTGCCGTCTTCTGTCCAAGGGTTTTACGGGCTGTCTGGACTGATTGATCATCTGTAACATCAATTAAAAGCGCTTCAATATTTTGAAATCCTGCACTTTTAAGCCGTTGTTCGGCTGATTGTCCGTTTTCTAATGTGCGGCATCCCAGGTAAACGAAATAACCATTTTGTGCCAGTATTTTTGCTGTTTCGAAGCCTATTCCTTTATTTGCTCCTGTTATTAATGCTGTTTTCATGTCTATAAAAATTATACAGCAAAGATATGACCGGTAAAAAAGGGGCGTGAGGACGAATCTCTTTAGTTGTGGGACGAATCTCGTTCAGCGAGGTAGCGTGTGATGCTTTTGCCTGTATTGCGCCTGAACACGCGGGAGAAATATCCGGGATCGGTAAAGCCAAGTTCATAGGCCAGTTCTTTAACCGATGGGTTAGAGTACTCCAGTTTCCGTTGCGCTTCCAGTATCAGTCGGTTAGTGATCCATTCTTTTGGAGAAAGCCCGGTATGTTCTTTAATAATGCTGTATAGCGTACTGGAATGGAGGGACAGCTGTTCTGCGATGGCCTTAATATCCTGATGATTGCTCAAATTGTCTTCAACCCTAAGCTTGAATTCCTGATATTTGGATAGTTTAAAGTTGGTTTCTATTTCCTGTTTCGGGTTCTGCTCGAAATAGGCATGATTAAATTCAACCATCAGGGTATGAAGATGTGCCAGTATCACTTCTGCCTTCTGTTGCTTTCCTGGACTGTGAAGAAGCTGGAAAAGCCCTTTTAAAAGGTTTTTTATGCGTTGCCGTGAGGCCTCATCAAATGATATGGAATGGATATTTGTAGTGTTGGCAAGGAAAGGATAAGATCCCGGTAAGAGCGATAGGGTATGTTCATCGAACGATAAGGCATATTGCTGATTGCTTTTATCGTAGGGAAGCTTGGTAAAGATCTGATTAGGTAAACCAAAAACCAGGTCGCCATCTCCTGCGCCAAACTCAGTTAAATCCGTTTTAAAGGTAGATTTTCCTTCGTCAATGTATTGGAAATAATAGAAGGAAAGCTTGTGGGGTTTGGACAAAATTTCTATCACCTCCTGGGGCAGGGAGATTTTACAGTTTTCATTTAGTGCAACAGCTACCTTATCGTGGTGTCTGATTTTTTCCAGTAAGCCTATTGTGCTCTCCATGTTGACGGTTTTAAACCAAGGGTTTATTCAATTGCAAAATAGCAACAAAATTATAACTGGCCTGATTTGCAATTTGGAATTATACGATAAAATGACTGAGGTTGCTGATCTTTTACAACAATTTGCGCTCTGCTTCAAAAGCGGTATCTATGGCTTGTTCGGCTTTGTTTTGCGATGCGGCAACAGCTAAACGGTCGCACCTTTCATTCTCGGGATGGTCATTATGTCCTTTGATCCAAACAAACTTCACCTGATGTAGTTTATAGAGCTGTAAAAAGCGGATCCAAAGGTCTTTGTTCTTTTTATCCTTGAAGTTTTTGGTCTGCCATCCGAATACCCATTTCTTTTCTACGGCATCGACTACATATTTAGAGTCTGAAAACACAGTAACCTGTTGGTTGAGGCTTTTCAATGCTTCAAGACCTTTAATTACTGCCAGCAACTCCATACGGTTATTCGTGGTCATTCTAAAACCACCACTCAGTTCCTTATAATGTTGTCCGGCCCTTAAAATGGTGCCATAACCACCTGGTCCCGGGTTTCCACTGGCTGCTCCGTCTGTATAAATTTCGATCATAAACGCCGTAAAGGTATGTTTTTGGCATTAAAATCGGTTAGGATCTCCGTACCAGAAAAAATATTTTCATTTCAAACTATTGAATTTTAGCAGATTAAAAAAATGTTACCAAATCTTTGAAAAAAATATTTGGAGGGAATAGTAAAAATCGTACTTTTGTGACACTAAAAAATACGGTGGCTGTAGCTCAGTTGGTTAGAGTATTGGTTTGTGGTGCCGAGGGTCGTGGGTTCGAGCCCCATCAGCCACCCCGTATGGGACAAAGACATTTTCGAATGGTTTTGTCCCATTTTTTTTTCTCGTAACTCGCTGTTTTTCAGATAAATTAGGCTTGCGAAAAAGTTCGACTTTTGGGTTCGACCTATGCCTTCAGAGTAGTGCAATTTTTGCGGAAAAATGGTGCTTATGATCTCTTTTTTCATATCTAATCTTGCTAAATCATAATATTTGTCAATATTTTTTAGGCATTGAATGGCTTGTTCAATAGTATGTTTTATAGAGGCCACGGTGTTTTTTTCCGGCTCGATACTAAAAAGTTCTGTTTCCAAGGCCTCAATCTCAAGATTTGTCTCTCCCTTGATCTTACGAAATTCAGATGGCTCGATTTCATCATCCAACATCCTTTCTCTTGACGTTTCTATTCTTGTATTGAGGGCAGCAATCTTATCTTTCAATATTTTAAGATCTTTCTTTTTACACTTAATTTGTTGATTGAAAGAATCAACAAATTCATTTTTCCATTCATCGGGGTTTCTCGGAATATACATTGTTAACAAATCCTTGAATGAGTCATTAGCTTCTAGGGCCCTAAATCTGACGCCGCATGATGATTTGCAATGATAGTATAGACTATAACTGGTTTTGCCCTTTGATGCACTTCCAGTCAAAACTCTCGTACATTTTGGACAATTGATAAATCCTCTCAAAGGTAGATCGTTAGGGTCAAATACCTTGATAGCATTGACTTCTTTTGTTTTTTGCCCTAAAACGACTTGTACCTGCTCAAATATTTCCTCAGTAACTAAGGCAGGGTGGAGGGCATCCACTAATCCTTCCGGCTCATCTCTTTCTGCTGGAACTCTGATCTTCCCCATGTACATGGGATTCTTTAATAGGTGATAGAAGTTGTTTTTGCTACATCTCAGCCCCTTATCATTCATTTCCTTTAATATTTGCTCTCCCGAATAATTCCCTTTGGCATATTCCTCGAATACCCATCTCATTATCTTCGCCTGTGGCTCTTTTGGTGTTATATATTTTCTGCCATCTTCATAACTTTTGTTGATATATCCCAGAGGCGCCTTTCCGGTACAACGGCCTTCCTTTTTGGCTTGCCTGATGCCTGATTTAGTATTAAGCCCTCGTCTGTCATTCTCCACCTCAGGTGCGGTAAGGTAGATTGCAAGCATCATCTTATTCTCTGGAATACTGAGATCCAATGGTTGCTCAATGGCTTGAGGGTCGATTCCCTGCCTGTTGAGCTTTGTGATCATTTGATAAGCGTCGCTGGTATTTCTACTAAAGCGATCCCATTTGGTGAACAGAAGTAATGCTGATTTTTTTTTGTTTCTTTTCAAATAAACCAGATATTTCTGCCATATAGGCCTTTTGAATGTTTTGGCTGAATGGTCCTCTATAAAGATTTCCCGGATAGCAATAGAATGTAGGTCGCAATATTTTCGCAATACTTCCTGTTGACTTCGCAGGGAATAGCCTTTTTCCGCCTGTTCATCAGTACTTACCCTGATGTATAGGTCTGCTGTTTTCATACTTCTGCAGTTTTTGTAAGTGAATTTTATATCTCATTTAAGATAAGAAAAATTCCTTTTTTTAGCAAAATTAAACTGGTTTGTTAGGCGTTTTTTTGCTATGGAGAAACTACTAGCAGCGATTCAGAGATCCATAGCACCTCAATCCAGGTCGGTACACATAAGTTTCCATTTGGTAGGGTGGGAAGTTAAAGGTTAGGCAAGTATCGCGGGCGATGTATTTTCCAAAACTTTTAGCCATATGAGGTCTGTTTTGGAAATGAAATAATATATGTTCAGCCAAATCAATATCATTCTTTAATAAAAAAGCATTAATTTCTTTACAAGGGTTTTTCGAACAGCCTTTATAAAGAAATTAATGAAGAGTTAAATATTATCCGTCCAGCTTTATTGAAGTGATGATAGCTAAATTTTTCATGTTTGTAACTTATTCCCTCTGGATAGAGATGACTAATCAACAATCTTTTCTCTTCGATATCTGATTTTGTAAAAAGCACGTTTAGATTCTCAATAGAACCTAGAGCGTGTCCGATGATATATTCTCTGTCGAGAATGATTTTGTTTTTGTTTTTTAGCTCTTGGAGTAAAGCGCTGAGCTTCTCGAGTTTCTCAGTGTTTTCCGACTTAATGACCCTGAAGTCTGAACTATCCAACGCACCTTCCAAAAGCATTTCTCTCGCTTGCCGGATTCTATATTGAGTGCCTTCGATCTGTGCTTTAAGTTTTTTCTTTTCTTCCAAAAGGTCTTTCAATTGGTTTTCGTAGGCGTCGTTTAAGGCGATTGAGATTAAAGGAACAAATTTACTTTCCAGTTTAATGTTTTCGATGTGCTCAACAAATCTGGCATTCATTACATTAGCCCTAATTCTAGCCCCGCATTTGGAATGACAATGGTAGTAATAAATGCGAGTAACCTTAGCGCCAGGAGCACTTCCTGTGAGTTTTCTTGTGCATTTTGGGCACATAAGAAATCCCCTTAGAGGCATCTGCTCAGGAACAGAAACCTGCCTACCATGTACCTTCCCCCTCGCGGCTAGGATTTCCTGCACTTTATGGAATTGCTCTTCGCTTATTAATGCCTGGTGTTTCCCATCTACTAGTTCCTCTTCTTCATCTTTGAACCTTGGAACAGTAACCTTCCCATAATACATCGGGTTTTTTATAACGCAATAAAAGTTGTTTTTACTGCATTTAAGCCCTTTCTCCCTGGCTTCGATCAATATCTGCTCCCCTGAAAAAACGTTTCTTTCCAATTGGTCGAATACCCATTTGATTATCGCAGCTTCCGGAAATTTGTGGCAAATGTATTTAGAGCCGTCCTCTTTGGTTTTATTTACATATCCCAATGGTGCGGGACCAGTCCAACGTCCTTCCTTTTTAGCCTGACGGATACCCGCTTTTGTACTCAATCCCCGCCTGTCATTTTCAATCTCTGGTGTAGTCAAATAAACCGCAAGGATCATCTTATTTTCGGGAACGTCTAAGTTCAGTGGCTGTTCTATAGCTTGTGGTTCAATCCCGAGCTTACGAAGAAATGCAATCATCTGGTATGCATCGCTGGTATTGCGGCTGAACCTGTCCCATTTAGTGAATAGGAGTAGGTCTGATTCGCGCTTGGATCTTTTTAAAAACGTAAGCAGTTGTTTCCACTGGGGCCGATTAAAGGTTTTTGCCGAATGATCTTCGGTAAAGATTTTTCTAATCCTAATTCCGTTTATATCACAGTATCTTTCCAATACATCTTTCTGGCTTCTCAATGAATACCCTTTCTCAGCCTGCTCATCTGTACTGACCCTGATGTATAAATCTGCTAATCTTGCCATTTTCTTTTTTTTATTTAAGATCTTTTTTAATAATCCGTTCTTTTTTCGGTCTTCCTTTTTTCAATTCTATTTTTACTGCCAGGTTTGCCAGGGCATAAATAAAGTCCAGGGTTCTATTGAGAGTTTCATCCTCAGTAATTTTCAACTCTTTTCCCAAGAGCCGGATCACCGCATCTTTTGTCAAGCTCCGTTTTTCTTTGATTCTGAAATAATCCATCTACAATTAACTTTCGTGCAAAGTTCTCATTGAGCAATTGTTTTTATTGACACTTTGGGTAAGATGTCTATTATACCTTATGTTGAAACGACTTATCATGTCAGAATAGAATAAAAATTATTCCGCTCATTATCAGTATAATTAGCGGTCAGTGTTTGCTAATATGGTTTATAGATATATTTTTGCTGTATGACTGTAACCGTGGTTGCCATTTTAGAAACTGATTTTAAACCTCAAAAAGCGTTAGCCAAAGTGATGAACGACAGGTTGCAAAATGCAGCTAGAGATCTTGAACATGTTCATTTAAAATCCTTACTTGGTAGAGGTTTTCAATCTGATGATCTGGTAATCTACCTCAGCTACAACCCAAAGTATAAAATTAGGTTTCGTATCGTAAACGATGTGCCTGCGGATATTGAATATTTTGTTGCTGAATGTTGTGGTAGACTAGGCTATATCCTGTGGCGAGCAAATGCAATAGGGGTTAGCAAAGATGAGGCTAATAATTAACTAGGAAAATCAAAATTTGCTGGCCTTATCTGGCCGCAGATCTTTTTTTATGACTCGTAGTTATTGGGTTATTTATTCTGGACAAGTGCCAGATGATATGGCTTTTACACCTTAGCCCTGACTGGGAAAATTTCGAATTTTTTCTTGATTGATTTTTAGGAATTGGCAAAAGTTGCAAATTATTTTAAAATTTGTTAATAGGTCATCTGAGATTGTCTAAAATTAAAATTAGTAACTTAACTTCATTAATGTAATTTCTAATATGGCCATTTCAGATAAAACAAGAAAATTTCTTTGGGGTAAATCGGGTAACCGTTGTGCAATTTGTAAAACTGAATTAGTAACTAGCGAAGGGAATACCGAGGAATTCAATATTGGGGAGGAATGTCATATTATTAGCTCAAAAACGAACGGTCCGAGGCATATACCAGAAATAATAAATTATGACCAGTATGAAAATTTGATACTTCTATGCCGAAACCACCACAAAGAAATAGATGAACTGGTGGACACTTACAATGAAGAAATCTTAAGATATATTAAGACTAACCATGACAATTGGGTTCGCTCAGTTCTAAAAAAAGCAATTGACATTGATTCTGAAAATGAAAAGCCACTCTTCCTTTCTCAAGTAACATCTGGTAAAAAATTGTTTAATATTATTAATGAAGTACATGGCTATAACACTGACTATGATGAGTCAAGGATAAAAGAAGAATCTGATTTTATTTCCTATGTATTTGAAACTATTACAGATTATGGAGATTTAAGCGGAATGTCAGAAACCTTAGATCGTATTCAGGTAGCCTATATCCTTCAAAACCTATTGGATGATATAGATAAAATGGGTTACATGTTATTTGCCGATCGCGGTATTCAACCAATGTTTCTTGACCATCCGAAAAGCAGCACGTGGACGGTAGCAACTTTGATATTGAGAAAAAAAGAGAATCCTGAAATCATAAAAGTAAACTTATCTAATAAAAAGCCGGTATGAAAGTGAACCCTACATGAAAAACTAAATTCTTGGATCCATTTTAATACTTTTTTGATGATTTAGAAGTTATTAGGATATAGGCTTCACATTTTCGCACACTGATGCAAAAAAGTAATTTATTTTAACGGAAAAAATGCTGCTTAATAATTAAAAATAAGTCCAGTTACAAATTCCAGGACATGTATAAAGAAGGTTTAATATGGACTTTGCTAACCGACAAATACCACTATTAGCACAAACGTTCTAAGATTGAAATATTCATTAAATGGTGCGTTTTCTGAGTTCTCCAAGTTCGCTTATATAATGGTTCACTGTACGTTCTTTTTCAAATAGCTATGCCAACGCTCAAAATAGGCGGTAGGAAAGCTATGAAGATCTTCCTTTATTCTAATTATGATTTCTTGTATGTTTTTTGATACCTCCTTACTTGAGCTAAGCTGCTTTTTCTTATAGGTAAGATATTCATCCATTAACTCTATAAATATCCTGAAGTCTACAACCTCTCTTTTCTCCCGACATTTTTGAAAAGAAGTAAAATGCAGTCCCCAGAAGATATAAATTTCCGCAGAATCAGTTTCTCTGGTGAGGTAGATACTTTCATAGAATGCTTTAGCTATCGGCTGGTCAAAAGCATTGAGATAAAAGTTATTTGCAAATTCTTCAGCTACTCCGGTATTGACAGCCCAGAGTGTTCCAATATAACCACGGGCACCCTGACTGAGAAACATCTTGGACATTTCCATTGCGGACCAGCAGGTATTATTGAATATAATAGGAGAGCTATGATTTGCAAGGCTTCTCACCATCCCCTGGTGAAGACTGTGTGTGCAGACGATCGCACAGGATCCTGCAATTCTCTCCTTTGGAGTTCTTATTAGATTTTCTCCCTCATGTGCCTTCCAAATCCTAAACATATCTTGAAAGACATAATCAGGTGTCTTGTCTTTGAGTTCCTTACTTTTCCACTGGTAACCATCAAGTTTTTTGAAAATGGATTTACTGGAAACTTTTACCATACCATCGCTCGTATCAGGTGAGAAACCGACAACCTCATCATATTCCATTAGATGTCTTTCACCAGCACTGTCGACAAATTCTTGCTTGACCTCATAGCCGCCGACTTCACCACCATGGCTACAGATATGGAATATATCATAAGGAAAATGCTGAAGATGGTAGTCTAAGTTATTTACTGTCGCATTTTTACCCAGTAATTCTCGATTGTAATAATTGTTTTTATCCAATATCAGCTGAACATTCCGCGTTTCTTCACTTGTGAAAAAACCTGGTGAAAAAATTACACCGGAATAGAATGTAGTAATTTTTTCAAACAGCAGATTGTTCATGATAAAAATATCAGGCCTTTGCAAAATATTTACGTAGGTCATTAGGATTATATTTTTCAGCACAAGAGAATATGGTAATCCTGCTGTAAAAAATGTGCAAAATTGATAACTGTCGAAATTAATATCCCTTGTACGTTCAGCTATCTCATGCGCTATGTCGAGGTATGCATCTTCGTTATTGCTCACTTTCCAATCCTCAATTTTTCCGTGTAATGCATAAATTTCATCCTCATGGGTTGCCTTGACAATCTTGATGTCTGCCTTTATAGATAAAGCATAATTCATTGCAATAATCACCGTTAAATCTTCCTCATCTTCAATGACAACGATCGCCTCATTTGCCGTTTGTACAATAGCAACTTCTGATGCAGTTTCATCAATTATCAGGTACTTCTTATTATTGCATGCATTTATCAATCCCTGGTAACATTCTGAACTACGAACTCTAAGGGCTGATAGAGACGAGAAGCAGAGAGCCTTGAGATTGACATAAATATCTTCTAGTGTATTAATTTCAATTATTTCTGATTCTCCCAATGAAAAATAACTTTTTTGCTCATCACTCATTCCAGCGAAAATTACCTTATCAAATTTTCCAAGCCTCGCTAGTGCATTATTGATAAAAACAGCACTGTGTAAGCAATGACTATTTGAAAGCGTATTATATTCATTTTCTTCTGCACCTTTGAACATTCTTGCTGCTGGAAAGGAAAATAGAGGCAGATAGTTTCCTTCACGAAAGAAAATAGAAGTCAGAACTGCAGCAATCGTCACACTTTCACGATCAACAATTACGATATTCTCGGTGTTTATTACTGGTATGAACATTTGTAGCAATTGTTTTATGGTGTAGAATAATTTAGAGATTAAGCCATCTAGGTAACAGGTGAATTTTTATTTGCATTGCGTTTAAAGAGGTGCTATCAAATAAATTCTTAATGGATTACTGTTAGGTATGATCAATCAAAACTTCTTGTTCCAACCCCTTTTTATATAGATGAATAAGCCTGATGAGATCTAGAATGCCATGCTCCTCAATTCCAGTAATATCAAAGTTGGGCTTTTGTATGTCGTAAAGTTTTCTGTTACCAAAATTGGAGATAAGCGTTTCAAGGTTATATGGGATAAAAAATTTAGCACGGTCGCCAAGTGAGCGCTTATATTCATTAAGGTAGATATTCACACCGGCAAAATCAAAATCCCCATAATGAAGATAAGCATTAGGGATGCCGTGAAGCCATCTCAGCAAGTCCTTACTTTGATTTTGCGGATATCGGCTTACAAACAGGGGAGAAATTCCTTCAAAGAGTGATTTCTGGAAGCTAATGCTGCTAAAATTTTCGGCATTTTCAACATTTACGATCACCACGCTTGGGTCAGGGATGAAATTTTCGTATCGGTAGATAAACTGGAATGTTCCTGCCTGCGGATGAATATTTATCCGCTCTCCATCTAGCAAAGCAGGGATTGGCATAAAGCTATTCACCAAAAATCCCTTGAACGTTCTAACCGCCCTTAGCTTTGAATCCGATGTCCCACGGCTAAGCTCTGCTCGGGACAATTCTTTCGTTCGAAGAACAGCAGCATAAGCACTTAGGTCCTCTATCGCATAATGATTGCTCAAGAAAGCAAATAGGGCTCTAGCATCAGCTATATATAGTAGACTCTTCTGACGCCCTTTTCTCTGATCCAAGATAATGCCCTCCGCGATAAGCTCTGAAACCACTTCGCTCCGAAGTGTATTGGACGGCAGACGTTCACCGTTTGCCAATCTCAATAATTTATCTGCTAATGCACCACTAATTTCCATTGGTGATATTATTGGTTATTAATCTTTTTATAACGGTAGCATGGTTACTATCTTTTTTTAGCAGATAGGTATGCTTATAATCAACCGCATTGTAGGACGTTGGCGAGCTATTGATTAGCACGATATTACGATCATTTGCAAATTTTAGAATTCCCTTTACATTGTTAGGATGCAGTTTTCCAATCTCATCCATCATGCAATGCAACCTGAAATCCTTGAATTTTCTAGAGGCGTTTTCCTTAAATACGTTTAACAGCATAATATTGATCATTGCCTTCACCAGCACATCAGTACCCTCTGAACCAACATTAGTCAATTTCTCGACCCATCCACTATCATTACCATTCTCTTCAATCCTAAACCGCAGCTCAAAAGTATCCGAAAGAGTCACTTCACTCTGTTTCGATGCCGAAATTTCTGCTGCAAAGCTTTTAAGATAACTTACCGCCTTCTTATTGTTCTGGGCTGAATCATTATTACTGAACAAGTTCGCTCCGCCCAAGCTAGTAGCATATTCATCATTAAAAGTCCTAATTTCCTGGAGCAATGTAACCAGCTTGCTTTTACTTGGTGATGCCCTAAGCTCTATTTCCCCGATCGCTCCCACGAAATTGCGTTCCACAAAATCGCGGTTGATTTCAAAAATCACTTTGCTTATTATACTTTCTTTAGATACCAGCTCTGTTGTCTCTTTTCCGACCTGAAAAATGAGGCTTGCAAAAAGTTCGTTAGTACGTTTCTCATACTCCTCAATTTTATTTTCTTCTAAAAATTCGCTGAGGTTATCTGCAAAACGAAGATAATCCGCATCATCAGCAAGACTGGTTTCAAATCCAAAAATATTTCCAGCTGAAAAATTGCTGAGAAATTTATTAACGCTGCCACGTAACTCATTCATACGCAAACTCGACTCATTAATTTTTTCGTAGATAGAAGCGATAAGTTTGGTCAAGCGCAGGCTCACTTCGACTTGCTTTCCTGTAATCTGGGCATCTGCACTAAGCAAAAGGTAAACATCAGTTTTACAAAAGTCTTCAAAGGCCTCCAAGTCTTCGGTCATATCGCGCAGTTCCCCTTCTATAGATGATATAAGTATGTTCAAAACATTGACACTTTCCTGAAGTTTAAGTTTCGCAGTCTCATGACGCTCCTGTTCGAGAGAGAGTTTCGCCTCGGCGAGTTTTTTCTTTGACTTGAAATCATCTATATGATCAAAGAGCTCTCGTTTATCCTTATTATATTCAGCTACCTTATCTCTGTTGCTATCTATGTAGTAAAGTTCTTTGTCTATTTCTGCCAGCTCGATTTCAATCTGGCTGATGCGCTCAACATCAGCTCCCTCACTTTCTAAATCCTTTTTTTTCTGGGTGGAAATCTGCTTTTCACGGATTTCAAATTTGCTCTTCTCAACATCAATAGTGATTTGTATTGAATTCAAAACTTGGGCGAGTTCCATATCTTCGGCCAAGATCTTTTGGTCTCTTTCACGCCGTTTATCCTCGAGTTGCCGTTTTATATTTTTCTGTACTGTAAGAAGCTGTTCGTCAGCCAAAATTTTTTCTTCGCTAGCACGATGCATTCCAACTTTGATATTTACTAACTCTGCCATTTGCTCTGATTCGGCCTTTCTTTGCCATTCATCCCTGTCAAGAATGGCAACTTCTCGCTGTTGAGTATATTTTGCCTCGTCGTATTCTCTTCTGGCTATCAAATCCTTTAGTGTTTTGATCTGAGGTTGATATTTCCTTTTAAGCTTTTCATTTTCTTCGACCTGTTGTTCCGCGAGAACTGCTAGCGATGCCTTATATGCAATAATTTCCTCAGCAAACTGCTGGATTTCCTGCTCATAGTCAGCAATTGATTTAACGACCGTATCAATGGAAGAAAGGTCGAGCTCAATTCCGTAAAACAGATTCGCGTCACCTGTAATACTCTTCGGTGACAGCCCGGACTTGAACAATACCGACTGCTGGCTAATAACCTTGCCAATATTATCTTCCCAGCCCGGCTTATTTTCATGCAGCCATTCGTAGAGCGAATTGCGGCTGGATTCTATGATCGTTTTACGCTCATCAATTTTTATGTTGGCTGCAGCAATTTGTTCATTAAGTCTGTCTCGCCGGGATACAAAATCAACTTCAAGCATTTTACCATCAAGGCTCCAGCTTTTCTGAAGAGATTCAATCTGTGCCTTACTACTCGTTCTATCTGTTTTTATAGACATTAATTCTTTGTCAGCATCAGCAACTACCTTATGCACAGCTGCTAGTTCAAGCTCAAACCAACGTTTTAACTCAGCCTCTTTTTTCTTTAATTCCAATTCATGTATGGCTTCCTTCTTTTCACTTACCACAAGTTCTGCGTTTGTCTTAATATCGGCATGCTCGAGTTCTATGTTTGTGGCAATTTTCTCGTATAGTTTCCCAATATCATCCTTGGTTTGATAGGATGATGATTTTCTGTTATTACCTTCTCTATCTTTTTCATTAATAAATTGTTCCAATTGATTACTTAGCTGAAGGAGCAAGGCTGCATATTTGGCGGTAATCTCCTGATAGCGAAAGGAGAGAAGATCGCTTTCTTTTTGGATATTGGTTTTTCTATTTTCCCACGAAGACTTCTTGGATACACGCTCGATTATGCCCGCTATATCTATCTTCTGGTAATCATCGCTCTTACTTCTGGCTTCGGATAGTTTGGCATCCATCAGGGTGATTTCTCTCGTTATTTTAGCTTTCTTTTCGCCGAACTTATCATCAGCTTCTTGAACCTTTTTCACAGCCAACACATGTTTTTCATTATGCTGGTCAAGTCGTTTGACCAATCCTGGATGCGCCTGTTCCAGGGCAGAATGTGAATTGATAAGTGACTGCACGAACTGCTGTTTTTCGTTTAACAAGAAGCCCACGGTCTTGTGTAGGGATGATATATTCGCAGCAAGAAAGCGGACGACAACTTCCCCAGACCTATTTTGTTCAGTCCATTTTCCTATATCTGCCAGTTGCTGTTCGAAGTTTTTTAAATGCAGTGCATACTGGTCGAGGTCAATGCTAACATCCTGCTCATTAAGCGACATAATGATGGTTTGTTTAATGAACTCGGCCTCCAGCTTAGAATTTAAAAATACATTCTGTATCGTTCGAGGAAGATTTTGATAGGACTTACTTTCTATTAGCGCATATTTTCTGAACTGCGGCGGCAACCCCTTATTGTTTCCATACAGGATGTCACGATATTCTTCATAACGCTCAATTTTTCGACTATAGGCGGAACCTCTTGAAAAGGTATTTCGGGCCTTATCCCAAAGCATTGCCTTATTATCCTGGTCTATGAAATTATTTCTATTGTAGGCTCCATCGATAAACCTGAAGGCGGCCCTCCCCTGAGATTTATAAGCCAACACACAATATGCACCCATCTCTGTATTAACCTCATAAATAATGAAAGAGTTTCCATGGGGTAGGTAGTAGTCATCAAAAGAGCGTTTTCCTTTTTCGATTCCGAGCCTTAGCTTATCTGCATTATAAAAAAACAGTATGGCACGAAGGCAGGTACTCTTACCTACACCCTGTGTTCCTATAAAGTGCACATTTCCGGCAATGCCAATCTCACCGTATGCGATATTGGCGCTATTGATAAACACAATCTTATTGAGGTATCTCATTCTGTATCTCTTCAGGGATGTTAATAATCAGCACTAATTTTTCTAAGTAAGCGAACGATGCCAGCGTCTTATACTCTTGTGATATGTCATTTTCAATTTCAATGAAATTCTCCTTCTCTAGCAGATCAAGAACTTTTTCCATAATATCTGAATGCCTATCCTTACCTGGAGCATATTTTTTAAGGCCTTCCAATTTGCTCTTCAGATCTGCGTCGACACTCAGTCTTGCCAATATATCTGCCGCTCTAAAGCGTGTGCCTGAACCGAAGCTGACATCGAATGTTTTTAGAAAGTCGATAATATCAATCCATTTCATAACAATTTCAAGCTTGCGCTCTACTTCTGCCCGTACTTCCGAGCGTACGAAATGGTAGAATTCATCCCCTTCTTCAATAATCATGTTAATGCCTGCAAAATACTCATAGTAGGCATCAAAATCTTCGCTTATCACCAGATATAGCTTTCGGATATAGTCTTTGGTGCTATTGGAGCAGATGAACTGTCCCTTGCTCAGAATTTCGAATATGTCGGAGGATTGTTTTGGTATTGTGCTCATATTATTCGGGATATATCATTAAATATTCTGTTCCTTGTTTGACCTGATAGGTCTCAGTAAGCCTAAAATGGATGTCGTACTGAGAGATCAGCTGGCAGTACACTGTTAGCCGCTTCTCAAAGCTAAGGTCCATCCCAAAATCATAAGTCTGCAAAAAATCAAATAGGTTATTACTACCCGCAAGAAAGCTGTTTTTAACCTCCTCGAGATTAACCTGAAGAACCTGTTCTGATTCTGAATCGAGGTATTCGCTTAGATCGGTATCTGCAACGGACTGTTTAATTGCCTTTCCGGATCTCTGCCTACCGTGAACTTTTCTGATAAGCTCAAGACTATTATCATCGCCTTGTAGTTGATCAAGGGAAAGTTTTAGCGAGTAGGATGGATTGGGCTCAAACAGCAGGGGATTTTCAGATTCCAGTACCTGTTCGATATTTGTCCGGGTCCTAAGCTCAAACTGGTCTTTAAGGTATTTGAGCTGGCGGATTTTCTCAACCATTATATTCTGGGCCCGAAGCCTGTTCAAATACTCTATGATTTGCTTTTGATTATCAATAAGGTTATGCCTGCAGGTATTAAGCTGGCTCTTTAGAATCTGGATAATCCGCTGCAGTTCTTCATCTGTAGCGACTTTGAAAAATGTCTGTTCTTCTTCGCCCGAGATCAGCTTATCTGTTAGATTTATTAGGTTGGAGATATCATTGCGCTTGATATCCAGGTGCTCCAACTTTGCCTTCTTTACTTTATAGTTTGGCTCGTTTTTAAAGGTATTGTCTATATTCCTTTTTAAGTCAACTACATTACGAATGGCAATGATGCCGATTTTCCTAAAGGCGTTCTTAACTTGCCGGAGGTAATGATATCGCCTGGTTTCACTATTTTCCTGAAGATAGTAAACAATATTCTGATGGATGGCCAGCAAATTCTCATTGATATATGATACGTTGATATCTTCATTCACTTCCAGTATCTGCTCAAAAAACTGCAGAAACTGGTCATCCAACTCCAGAAAAGGTCCATTTTGGCGCAGTACTGCAAATTCAATCAGGCTCAATAACTTATCCTCATTATATTCCAATACCTCCATGGCATGGTCATATTTATAGGCTAGCTGTTTTCGCTTTTCAAATATCTCGCTGATGAGTCTCTGCTCCCGGCTGAGTATGCTCAGTAATTGTTTTATGGAGGAAAATGTTTTCAATTATATCTAAATTAGGTAAGGGGAATCTATCAGGTGGAAAACAGCAAACCGTAAAGCTTTTTAAGATTCACATCACTAAGGTCCTTTAAAGAAGAAATGGTCCCTTTAAGCTTTAATTTTTTGAAGGCGAACTCATACAGCTCTTCCTTTTCCATCTTCCAGTCGCTCCTTGATTTTGCATAGATACTTGAATACATGGTGTTCTTCCAGGCCGGGTTGTTATGTTTGCGAAGTATGGGCCGATGTTTTGAAGCAATCTGCGACTGTAGCCACTGCATACAATCCTCAAACTTATCTTTTGGCAACAAATTATATTTAGTAACACTGAATCTATTCTTTATCCCGCTCCAGGTTGTGGCAAAAAAGCGACCCTTATCTGCGCTGGTTTTAAATTTGCCAGCACTATCATGTATACCAACTATCTCCTCTACTTTGTCTTTTATCTGCTTTGCCTGCTCATCGGTGATATTAATTTCCTTGTCATAAACCACCTCGGTAACCTGCTGAACTTTAGCAGTAGTGATGATGCTGCCAAAATTTTGGCCGATCTGCTGGATATGTTTGCCCTTTGCCTGTTGTTTAACAACAACTTTTTCGCTTGTTTCTACTTCCTGAAGCATGGTCTGTTTGTACATTTCCCTGATGTCTCCTGGTTTGGCTGCAAACACCGAGCTCCCTTTGCGGATGTAAGGCAGGCTTTTTTTATCCGCAATTACATAATAGGGTTTTTCTGTTCCCTTTGCTACTTGAAGGAGAACGACCTTTAACGATTCGTCTTCATTAACAGGTATCTGGTGCAAGTGGTAGCTGATGGTTTTATCTATGAGGTCATTAAGCACATTGCTGATCCAGTCCTCTATTTTCTGATTGCCCATTTTAACGTCTACGCCGCAGATTTCCTGCATCTTTTCATCGATACCAAGAATGATCAGGCCACCTTGTGCATTGGCCATGGCGGAAACATCTTTCGCAAATTCCTTATTTTCTATCTTTCCGTTTTTGTCCAATGACAACTGGCGCTTAAGTTCTATGGTCTCGCTCTCTACCAGGGCACCCCGGTAGAAAAGCTCATTGATGTCTTTAAATGTTAATGTGTGTATATCCTTTTTGAGCATTATGATGTTAAGGTTATTTTTAGTGTCTCTAAAATAGTTATTTAGTATGAATGGTTAGAAGGTAGCTTTAGGATTGGGAGTCATCGATGAGCACTTTTAAGGTTCTGTGCAAGCGCTTCCAGAAATCAAAAATAAGTTCCGGCAATATCTCGTTGAGCTTGACTTCCTGGTCAAAAAATCGCTTCCTGTTTTTAAACGTTTTGATAATTCCATTTTCAAAATCTGGCAATAGGATAAATTTTTCAACCATTACGCCTGATTCAAATACCTGAAACACTTTTTGTACATCCTCAAATGACGCATTATGGATAATTTCATTGCGCAGTGTCTGAATAATCTTAACGTTCACCGAATCGGTGAATAGTGTATCGGGCTTGTCATTTAAGCCTAACCGCTTTGCATCTCCAAATAGTATTTTTGCGGATTTGAGTTTTTTATACTCATTGTAATTTGTATCTATGTGCTCCAGCTCATAGCAGATTTTTGTGATAAAATCGAGCTGGCTATGTAGGGCTATGAATATGTGGTTAACTGTACTAAATAGCCGGGTCACCATAAGTCCTGAGGCAAACATGACCATATCCTGCTCAAAAGGTGTTGGCATCAACATAAATGAGTTTTCATTTAGCTCCCGATAAAACTCGCACATCAGGTGCCTCACCTCCTGTACGCTGTTTTCCAAGGAGCCTATCAGCGCTGAGATATCGTAATAGTATAAAAACTTAAGAGTGCGCTCATCTGCCTTGGCGACGAGTTTTTCAAACTCCTCTCTAGAGATCTTGATGTCAGAATCTATTCCGGCTATAGAAAGCCATATCGGGGCAAACGGCAACTGATCATAATAGCGCTGCTGACTCCCGAATATTTTTTCTGCCAGAAGATTTCTTAAGTAAATCGCCTGGGTTTCTATATCGAGTGTCAAATCATTCTCCTTCAATACAAAATCTGATGGCCCTTTTGTTATCCAGAATTTATCCTGTTTTGGCTCATCGCTTGGCAGTCCATTTGTATTATAAAAAATCATTACTCAAAGTTTTGTGAATAAATTATTTAGCTGCAGTTATAGCTGCTTTCTCGGTGCCAGGTACAAAAATTACTTTCCAGCGGTCAATATTTGGTTTCCCGCTGTACAGCGTGTCAAAACGGGACTTATGTACCGCAAAACCCAATAAGTGCGTAGCTCTTGAAAATCCAACATAAGTCATTTTCAAGGACTGTTTGATATATTCATGTGCCCCAGCAGCGAGCGGGCTTCCCTGTAACTGATCTGCAACCCTGGAAGACTCATATTGGCCTTTGCCACCCACATTGATCTGGTAAAAACTCTCCATATAAAGGGTACTTGTATGCGTTTGTCCCTTTACAGCATGAACGGTTGCCACCTCAATGTGAATTCCGCTTTTTACAAAGCAATTGTTTTTTTGATCTGGTTCTTCTTTTGTCGCAACAACAACTGGAACATATTTCTCGGCAATAAAGGTTTTTGATTTTTTAATGCTCTTACCCAGTTTGGATAGTATTTCGGTGACTAGCTTAACCAAGGCCTTCAATGCTTCGACTTTTTTCTGTTCTATATTCAGTGCCGTAATCTGATAAAGTTGCAGCTTGAATTCCCGGTAAAAATCTGCATGTTTATCTTTAATCCAATCTACCAGGCTTCTTTTAGTAAAGGAGCGACCTGTCTCTGGATTGAGCACCTCTTCCAATCTAAGAACTCTTAATATCCCGTTAAGCACGCTCTTTCTGATCGAGGCCAGCTTGCCAGAGTCCTGATTGTGAAAATGGAGATAGGCCTCTAAACATGGATAATTGATTTTAAGTTTTGCATGCTCCTTAGAAAAACTACCATGGTAATGGTTAAGTTTTATCATATTGGCTTTGTCTCCTGGTTTTGCTGCCGTCCAGGCTATTGCCTTATGCACGTTATCACTGGTTAGATCTATTTTTCCATCCTCTACTAGCCTTTTTATTTCATCTGCAAAGCATGATATTACCTCATTAGCTGTATCATCTTCATATACCAACATCACCGGTTGTATATCGATTGCAGATCCATCCGGATTGGTCTTATTTCCAACCACAGCTATAGGGCTCAAAGCTAGTGACTCTACTATACAAGCGGCGGCGGGATGTAGCCTGTGGCTTCCATTCAGCTCCTTTACATTACGCTCTTGCCAGATGTCCGGCATTTCTGATTCAGAATTGAATATGGCCTGGTTCTTATCACCAATACGCTGATAAGCGACTTCTGCAGCATTTCCGAAGAGTGTTTCAAGTAGGTCGTACTGGTGTTTACCCATATCCTGCATCTCATCGATAAAAATAAAACTGAAGCGCTTTCTTAAAATATTGATAACCCCTGGGAATTTTTCTAGGTACTCCTGGGCGAGGATGTAAGCATCATCAAAGCATAAAAAACCACTCTCCCGTAGTCCTCTTTTAATGGCTAATATTTTTTGATAAGTTCCAGATGTTTCAGGAAAAATAAATGGTTTATTTTCCAGCTCATAGGTCAACTTCCCATCCTTTCCCAATCGATACTTATACAATAATTTTTTGCCGTCACCTCTATTATTCAGATACGCTGAAAGCTTGTAATCTGGAAAATGGTTTTCATCGTAAATCTCATCGTCAATACGCACCGGACGCCTGCGGTATAATGATTTATAAAATGGCACAGCCAAAAATGTATCGACAAATCCCTGTATTGTACCAATAAAATTTGGATAGGCAAATAGCCTTGGGCAGATATGGCCAATTTTGTGTCTTATCTCATCGACTGCGGCATTGGTGTGGGAAATAACCAATACTCCAGACCTATCAGCAAAAGGAAGATGCTGTTCAAGGGCAATAAGCTTTGCCAGCAACGCCGTAGTCTTTCCGCTGCCGGGTACTGCATGAAGGTCATGGGTAGATAAATCCTTTATAAATGCCACCCGTTCTCCATCAAAGCTCTTTCCCTGAGGAAGCAGATACTTTTCTGACAAGCTCACCTGGTCATCTGTGATCTTAATTTCCTGAAGCATGTTTGATCGCTTGAATTATATAATCAATTGCATCGGTTTTGCCATCAGCTTCATTTATTTCTTTTAAAGGTGATGCCGCTCTTTCAGGGTCTGTTTCCAATAAATCGAGTAACGTATTTGCCAGAAGATAGGCTATCTCGGTTTTATCAAGGCTTTTGACAATAAGTTTTTCTGCGAGTTTTTTCTCAAAATCCGTCGCCCAATCTGTTTTGCTGTGTACCTTCTCGGCTATTTGACTGAAAAGGGCGGACATGCATTTAGACTTGAACAGGCTATACTCTAACGTCCAATCGTTTGCAATAAAATATTTTACATTATCTTTTGATTTATCTATTGCCGTCTGCTTTGCAGCTGTTTCAGACCTTACCGTTGCGGCATCTCTTTTCAGGTAATCATAAGTTGATTTTCCATCACCATCAAGAACGGGCTTACCTGCACCATCAATGGCCAGTTTTTTATCATATGTCCTGATGTCTACATCGGTAATGATGGCTACTGGTATCTCCATCAAGGGCGCTTCTTTTCTCTGGAATATCTTCGCAAAACGCAGATAAGCCGTACTGCCTACATTGATGATTGAAACGCCGCATTCTGTAAGGTTTATTCCTATTGCCGAGGCAACAACAGGCACCAGGATTTCCTCTGCCCAGCCTTCTACCAGGATTACCCCTTTTGAGAAAAACAGGTTTGCTTTTGTTGTATCAAGGAATATTTCAAGAAATTTATAATCATCCTTATTCAGCTCTGTAAAAGTATGTCCCAATGGATATGCCACCCCTTTGTGGCACATAATCAGGTTTTCCAGTGATATCTTAGATCCTATATTGGGACTATGTGTAGTAAAGATGAGCTGCATATCCTTAGAATGGGATTTCAAGGTTTCCACCACCTGAAGCTGAACCTGCGGATGGAGATGAGCTTCTATCTCTTCTACTAGTCCAAGACGCAGGCCATCCCAGTTTCCTTTTTTAAGGTGTAATAACTCTGATGCTATACATAGCAAATTATGGCTGCCCAGTCCCAGGTTATAGCCATCCTCAAAAAGCAAGCAGAGAGACTCCAAAATGCTTTTAAGGTCTGACGAGGTCATCCTAAAAGCCGTGTTTTTCTTAGAAAACTGGTTGAGATAGGTATCCATGACCTTTTTAACCTCCTTTCCTAAAAGGTCACCAGCGGGAAGATCCATGCCAGCTGCATCCTTTCCTTTGAAATATTCAGTTACCTCTTTATTTAGCGTCTGCGCAAGACCGATTAACCGATGTGTTTTTTTATCGCTGAAAGCCGCATGTGAATAGAGTATTTGTGAAAGGCGGGAATTGCGCTTTGGGGAAAGCTCACTTTTGGCATCCCGTAGTGGTCTTAGATATGTAGTCCTTAGCATTTCTTTTGCCTCGGCGGTAAGTATATGTCCAGTATCATCGATACCTGCCTTAATATCGGCAGGTATTATCTTGCCATCCCTACGATAAATATCATAGTAAACTGTCAGATATGGCTTTCCGGTAGTACCCTCGGTAACCCAGTCGAGCCATTCGGTAAAGTGCTTAGCCTCCTCATCGCTCATCCCTTTTAAACGGCATTCTATACGCAGGTGATTGGCATCTTTAAAAAAATCTTCGTCTTCGATTTTTATCCATTCTGCACTATGCGTTTTGAGTACTATTTTAATCGCGTCAATGATGGCAGTTTTCCCGGAGTCATTTTCGCCGATCAGAACATTAATACCGTCATTGAAATCAAGTGATAAATTTGGCTTAGAGCGGTCGAAAGAACCATCGGTGCCAAAGATCCGAAAGTTCCATAATTTAAGATTTGTTAAGAACATGAATGATTTAGATAAGAGGTTAATCCAATAAAATTAAGCAAAATTTAAATAAATAATCTGTATCATATTATGGAATTCCTCATCAAATTGCATATTAGTCGAGAAAGCTTAAGAAAAAATATTTTTACTTCATGCAGTACTGATACTATATTGAGTTAACTCCACTTTGGATTTTAATTTATTCGCAACTTAATTAGTTTGCCAAACATTTATTAAGCGCTAAAATTTTATAACAGATAAAGGGTAATTTTATAATCTAGCAATAGGAGATCCAATATAGTCGCTTGGATTTATTGCAAATTTTAGCACTTCGTCAAGTTAAAAGATAAGATCAATCTACAATGGGCAGGGTAGGTGATTTAAATTGGGTTTTTGTTACCCCAGTTTTAAAAATAATTTAGATAATGCAAGGATTTATGTTTACTAATTAAGAGATTTTTAGCAACTGATCAATTTTTGGTATACTATTTTTACTACGCATTCCGGATTGAATATTTACTTAAATGTTAAATAAATAATTATGGTGAAAAATTTCAAATGGTATTGGATTGCTCATTATTACTTTTTATCTGCGAAAACTAGTACGGTAGCGGCAAATAAAGTTGCCGGAGGAGCAATTTATGCAAGTAAGCATTCAGTACTGGCTTGCTCGACTGTCCTAAGGAATAAAACGTTTACTCATGGAAATCACCATTAACTGCATTTAAAATACCTTTCTCAAGTAATTTAAAATATGTAATCAAAGGTGCTTTTCCAATTCTCTAAGCCAGTTCAGCTGAGATAACCAACCTCACTGGTTCGTATGAGCATGGCAACAATGTTAAAATTTGATAATTGCAAGCATTGTCATTCCATCACTTGAGAGGTAAAAAATCCTTAAAAGAGTATTAAATAGATTTATTGTTGTCATCTTATTCACAGTGTGCATTATAAAGAGAATATCGATTAAATATTAATATAATTCAATAATTATGAATAGATTTTTAACTTTAGGGGTATCTATATTGCTCCTAATCTCTTCGAGCTGCGATAAAAGCAATGTTGGAGTATCAAATAAAGCCGATGAAAACCCAGCCGAAACCGCGAAGTATTCAAATATTAGTGGCTTAAATGCAGATGCATTAACAAAAATTGCTCATCCTGGCTTGCTTACTAATCTCGATGAATTAAACATTGTCAAGGCAAATAAAAATGTTGATCCTTGGAAATCGGAGTTAGCTGCACTTAAAGCGTCTGCATCAGGGAATCTAAACTATGTGATGAAGGGACCATTTCCAAATATATCCCGAACTGGTTCTGGTGAAACAAGTAATCTCACTGGCTGGTCTGAGCACGGGAGGGACGCTACAGCTTGCTATGTGCAAGCCTTATTAGGCTATATCACCGGCGAGGTTAAATATACTACAAACGCAATAAACATCATAAATTCTTGGTCAACTAAGCTAGTTTCTGTTGGGGGAGCAGACGTAGAACTCTTAGTAGCGATTCAGGCGCCTCTATGGGCTCAGGCGGGAGAATTACTTGCTTATACCAATTCTGGATGGAATGAAACGGACATTAAACGTGCGAAGAATATGATGACCAAAATATTTCTTCCAGCTATTGATGGTTTTGATCCTGCAGACGGCGCTAATTTTAGTACATCTTGTATCTATGCCACAATGGCTCTGGCCGTATTTACTGATGATTTAACAAAATTCAATGCGGCTTGGAACGCTTTTAACTCTACAGCTGGATGTCCAAATGATTATTCGCTCTTTAAGAATATTGCACAAAATGGACAAAATGTTGAATCGGGGCGTGATCAGGTACATAGCTGGTCATCTTATGAGATGTTGGCGGGGGTTGCTGAGATCGCGTACCACCAGGGATTAGATGGATATACATTAGGATCTAACCGCTTATTAACGGGAGTGGAATACTGGTGCAAATACAATTTAGGAGGGGATGTACCTTATGATCCAAGTATCTATAGGTGCAGGGCAGGATGGGGGCCATGGTCCAAAATTTCTGATGTAGTTAGAGGGTTGCCGAAAGAACAGGGATCGGTGTGTAATATGGTTGCTCGTGCTTATTCCCGCTTGAGGCTACTGCCAATTAATTCTTACACCAAAATTATGGCAGGCCAAATGCAATCGACCCCTGTTGGTCCAACACCAAGAAATGGCTATGGAAATCCCTTTATGGCAGATGGTTTGTTATATAACATTGTACAATGAAAATAGTCGCCACTGTTATCGTTAAAGGAAAAATTGAATAACATGTCTTTAAGCCTGCTTATAATTGTCTACAATTATTAGTTTCAATCCAATAAAGTCAGCACTCTTTTTAGAATACTTGAATAAAGTCTGGTAATTAGGTATCTATTTTCCAGACTTTAAATTTTTAAACCTATCCGATTGCATAAACTCCCAAATTTTAATAAGTTTCTACTAATCAATGCCAGTTTATAACAGTTATATATCTACTCGTTCGACAATAATTGTCACGCATAATGAGTCTTAGGATGATAAGCGTTATTGTGACATTTATAAAATTGTTAACGTTTTATTGATAGTAGAATATCTTTCAATATCTTCTGTTGATATTTTTGTAAAAATATTTTGTTTTTTTGCTAAACCGGTTTAGGTTTTTATATTTGATTTGCCAAATGTAAAAAACTTATGAGATTTCTTTTAACATTATTGAAGAAGACAATATGAATCGAAAGCATATTTTAAATAAATCCTCAGATGTTAGGTGTCAAATCCCAAGAAAAATTCGACTTGATTTAATGCTTTGAATCATCACAAATTATTTTTAATAAGTATATAAATACGACCTGATTAATATCGCTGAATAAACTAACAACAATATAAATCTGCCTGAGATAATATCACATATTGAAATCCAAATCCTAACCAAATAATATGAAACAAAACTTTACGAATTTTCGTGCGATTAAGGATCGTATAAAAATTAATTTCCCTTTTATCGGAAATTACGGTATAGTAATTTTGCTATTACTGTTTCTTCAGCTAAGTTCTTTAACTGCTTTTGCGCAGGAAAGAACTGTTACAGGCGTCGTTCGTGATGCTAAGGGTGAGACAATTCCTGGTGTTGGTGTCAAATTAAAAAATACCCAAACGGTAACTGTAACATCTTCTGAAGGTTCATTTTCAATTAAAATCCCCTCGATAGAAACTAGTCCAGTTTTGTTATTTTCATATGTAGGCTTTCAAGACCAGGAAATCAACATTGGGGCAAAGAGCAATTATACGGTAACCCTGTTGGAAGGAAATAAAGATCTGGATGAGGTTGTCGTTGTCGGCTATGGTACGGCAAAAAAAGAAACGCTTACCGGATCAATTTCAACGGTAAGTGCGAAATCATTTCAGGATAAAGGTGCTTTACCAAGTCCGCTACAAGCCCTTCAGGGTCAGGTGCCAGGCGCAGTTATTACGCGTTCTTCATCGGCACCTGGTGACGAGGCCTGGAGCATCCAGTTAAGGGGTGCCAGTTCTGTAAATGCAACCGAACCGCTCACGATCGTCGATGGTGTTATCGTTTCAAGTTTCCGGGAATTAAGACATATCAATCCTGCAGATATCGATAATATCTCCTTTTTGAAAGATGCTGCGGCTGCCATTTATGGTGCAAGGGCAGCAGGAGGGGTAGTAATTGTTACTACCAAAAAAGCTAAGAATGGAAAATCAGTTGTTCAATATGACGGGAGTTTCACTTTTCAATCTCCAGGCTTGCAACCTGAATTAATGTCAGTTGAGCAGTGGGCTAATGGAGCAATAAGAGCTAGACAAAATGATGGTTTTGGAGATGATGATGTATGGATAAAATATGGAAGATTAGCATTGGCAAATTTAGGAACCTCAATAGATCTTACAAAGGTCGCCAACCCCATCTCGAACTTTGCAGATGTGAATGATTATGTTTTCTTCACAGATAAAACCATAACAGATATGCTTTGGGGAAATGCATTTTCTCAGTCACACAATTTGAGTCTTTCAGGGCGAACCGAGAAAGCAGGTTACAGGCTATCTTTGGGTTATCTCGATCAAGGTAGTATGCTGAGATGGGGTGAAAACGGCAATAAGCGCTATAACGTTAGGTTAGTCAATGACTTTAAGATCTCAGACCGATTCAATATTGAATCAAACATCTCCTACACAAGGAATGACCAAGTAGCGCCTCAGCAAGTAGGAGCAGCGGTATCTACAACTAACCCTCTGCCTGGTTTTCCTGAGCTTGGCTTAAATGGTACACCATATGCATGGGGAGGGAATTACGCCCCTACTTCATTGCTAGAACTTGGGGGTGAAAACCGATTAAGGGTAAACGTAATTACCATCAATGAAAAATTAAATTACAAAATTAGCAAGGATTTGAATTTTGTCGGCACTCTTGCTTACAACCCAACTTTGGCAACTCGGACGCAGCACAACAAAACGATTCAATGGTTCAATTATACCGGTAGTAAAGCAGGAAATATCAACCCTGGACAGTCCGCAACCTTCCTACTTAAAACCACTAATCAGGAAGATTATTATACTGCAAATGCTTACCTAGAATATAAAAAGCAGTTTAACAAAAATCATAATATTTCAGTTACCGCAGGTACATCTTACGAACGTAACGAGTTTGATTTTTGGACCTCACAGGTTACTGATGTAAACAACCAGCTCGAAGTGCTAAAGGGAACAGGAAGCTCTTCTGTTCAAACCGTTTCTGAACAAAAAAACCATTTTGCGATAGGCTCCTATTTCGGAAGGTTTAATTATGATTATAAATCCAAATATCTGTTAGAGGCCGTTCTCCGTTATGATGGTTCATCTAAATTTGACCAGGATAACAGATGGAAACCTTTTTATGGTGTATCCGGTGGATGGAGAATAAGTCAGGAAGATTTCCTGAAAGACAATAATCTGATCAGTGAATTGAAGCTTAAGGCAAGTTATGGTGAAGTGGGCAATCAGAGTGGAATAGGTTTGTATGACTATATTTCTTTATTGAACCTCAATGGAAATGCTGCCTACTTCGGAACCTCTTTGGTATCTACAGTTACCCTGCCGGGAACATTGGTAAGCTTGAACAGGACTTGGGAAAAGATTCAGAAATACAATCTTGCAGTAGAATTTGGTCTATTCAAAAATAGGTTGACAGGTTCTGTGGAAGTATTTAAGAATGAGAACAAGAACATGCTTCTCGCCCAGGCATTCCCAGCAGTACTCGGCGCTTCCGCACCGGCCCAAAATATTGGTCACCTAAGGACGACAGGTGCCGAAGGCTTTTTAAACTGGAGTGATCAGGTTGGTGAATTTCGCTATAACGTAGGCGGAACAGTTACCTACAATAAAAATAAATTGATAAATTTTGGAGGTGCGAACCTCATTCCATCTGCAGGTTATAATGCCACCGTTCAGGGTTACGGCATTGGCTCGGTATTCGGGTATGAATATGATGGAAGAATTCAAACGCAGGCGCAGTTAGATGCTTACAAAGCGAAATTTGCGAATACAGCGAGCTCAGTTGCCTTGGTGCCAACAGGAAGTGGTCAGGCAACAGGCCTCCAGTTAGGAGATAATATGTATAAGGATCAGAATGGAGATGGTAAACTGGACCAATCCGATCTTAAATTCCTTGGAACAGATGATCCCAGAGTTTCCTATAGCTTCAATGCAGGCCTTCAATGGAAAGGTTTTGACTTTAATGCCATATTCCAGGGTGTAGGAAAAAGAACCATCTTCAGAGACGGAACGACCTGGAGAGTGCCTTTCTCAGCGATATATTTAAACACCACGACCCAGTCAATTGGTAAAGATTGGACGCCAACGAATACCGAAGCGACTTACCCACGCTACAGTTCAACTGGGGCGATTAATAACTACAATTATCAGGCTTCTACATTTTCTGTAGAAAACGGTGCGTATTTGAGATTAAAAAACATCACTATTGGTTATACGATCCCTGCGGAATTATTAAAGCGTACCAAACTCTTCTCTAATTTCAGAATTTATGCAACCGGTACCGATTTATGGGAGACAACCAAAATTAAAGATGGCTGGGATCCTGAAGCAACCAGACTGGTTACTGGTGGAACAGCTAGGTTTCCATTCTACCGTTCAGGAACGATTGGTTTAAGTGCAACATTTTAATTGTAAGGTCATGAAAAATTTAAAAATATATAAAACGTTAGTCTTCTTGCTAATTTTATCTGGACTTCAACTGGGCTGTAAAAAGTCCCTTGATCTGGTTCCTTTAGATCAATTATCAACCATTACCTATTGGAAAAATGCTTCAGACTTTAAAACATATGCGAATGGTTTTTATAGTGCTTTGAGAACTTACGGTTCCGCTACGTTCGATGGTATACATAGTGACTTACGTTCAGACTTGATCGCCTCTCCATCAAGGAACGTCTTTAGTAATGGCACAAATGGATTGCTCGTTACTGACGCGGCATACAATAACCCCTACATACAGATCAGAAGCGCAAATGAGCTAATTTTTCGCGCGTCCCAATATGCAAATCCTGCCGAAGTTGCTCAATATGTTGCTGAGGCTAAGTTTTTCCGAGCCTATGCCTATTTCGAGCTGTTACAGGATTTCGGCGACGCAACCATTATCGATAAACCGCTGGATACCAATTCGCCAGAATTAATGGCAGCGAGAAATCCGCGTTCGGATGTAGCGGACTTCATCTTAAAGGACTTAGATGAGGCAGTTGCGGGTCTGCCATTAAAAGCTGTCGTAAGCGGTAATGATGAAGGGCGAGTAAGTAAAAGTGCTGCAGAGGCATTTCAGGCAAGAGTAGCTTTATATGAAGGTACATGGCAAAAATTCAGATCCAATACCTCGCGTGCGGCCACCTTACTGACGAAGGCAGCTTCTTCAGCTAAAAATGTGATAACTCGTGCTGAATACAGTCTATTCAAGCCTGCGGTTTTAGGTGATTCTGCTCAGAAATATCTTTTTATTTTGGAAAATACTAAATCTAATCCTGCAGGACTTAACAAAGCAGCGAATACTGAATACATGTTGTCTTATAGGTATAATGAATCCAACCGCACTATTGGAACGAACATTACTCAAACTGCCTTCGCAAATGTATGGTGGGTGACTAGAAAGTTCGCAACCATGTACCTAAGCAAAGATGGTTTGCCGATCGAGAAGTCCCCTCTTTTCAGAGGTTATGCAAATATGGAGACTGAATTTATTGACCGCGATAAACGAATGGGCTATACGCTAATGACCCCGAAAAAGGCTTTTTGGAGGAATAACAAGCCGAGAGTGACCTGGACCGGTGATGCCGTGGATCGCGCAAGTGCAAATACCCTCAACTTTGTTCCGAATTTTAATAGCGGTTATGCTAATCAAAAGTGGGCTGCAGAGCGAGCGGTCGCCGATGGACAGGAGAGTTACGATTTTCCAGTCATACGTTATGCCGAAGTACTGTTGACCTATGCGGAAGCCGTCTTTGAAAGAGATGGAGTTATATCAGATGCAGACCTGGATATTTCTTTAAATCTGGTTCGTCAGCGTGTAAATTCAGCAATGCCAAAATTAAGCAATGCCTTTGTTTCAGCAAATGGTTTAGACATGCGAACCGAGATCAGGCGTGAAAGAACTATTGAGCTTTATGCGGAAGGTTATCGTATCGATGATCTAAAGCGGTGGAAAACTGCTGAAACAGAAATGCCACAGAATATGCTTGGAATCAGGTGGACAGGTACAGAATTTCAGACCACTTGGCCATCGGCCAGTACCACTGCAAAGACCTCTACAGGAGAATTAATCATAGAGTCCGGAAGGAAATGGGAACAGAAAAATTACCTTTTGCCAATTCCAACTAGCCAGCTACAACTAAACCCAAATTTAGCTCAAAACCCAGGATGGTAATCCTTAAGCCCGGAAGATTTCTATTTCCGGGCTTTTTAATAGAAATGTTATTTAAGGCTGGCGTGTTGAGTGACTAGATTATTTGCATATTGGAATGAAATGGCTTAAAATCTTGAAGCCTTTTGTGAGATATCACGTTTGATTTAGAAGGTCATTGACTTCCCGATTGCTCAGCATCCTTATCCCTTATCAAATTCCTTTAATTATGATTGAAACCAATACGATTGCGGATAGTTCTTGATTTTTACTGAAATATTCTTTGAGAAACCTGTTAGCTTGGACCAGATGACTATTTATTGTCTTTGGACCGATTCCCATTATTGCCTCAACCTCTTTATAGGAATGATCCTCAAGCTTACAAAGAGTATATACTCGCTGGCGCTGTGGTGGCATCAATAAGACAGCCTCTTTTAGAATATTTGAGTGTTCTTTGATGAGCATATTTTCTTCAATATAAGAATATATTTCAGTACTCATCTCCATGATCTTTGCCTGCATTTTTTTATCTCGGGCTGCTTTCCGGTAATAATCATAGACCATATTTTCAGCAATGCGAAAAATATAGGATTTAAATGATTTCTCAGGATCGATCTTTTCACGATTCTCCCAGATTTTCAAAAAAAGTCCCTGCAGAATGTCAAAAGTTAGCTCTTCGGATTTGAGAAGCTTGAATAAATTTGCTGTTAATGGTGTTTTATATCGATTATAAATCGTTTCGAAGGCATACTTGTCCCCATTCTTCAGTGCTAAAAGAGTTGTTTCTTCATCTATGGAGTCAATTTGTGCCATTGTCCTGATAAAACATGGTAGAAATGGTGTAATTTGTTTGGGTCCATCAATTATAGTGATAAATACTTGAATTATATATTTTTTTTCGTTTAGACTAAGTACTTTTTGTTTGAGAAACGTATTACAAGAAACCAAGCATAATGAACAATCTCGAAGATACCATCGCACTTTACCGGAAATACCTGGATAATGAGTGTAACTCGGAAGAGTTGCAACTACTATTGAGCCGCTTTGACCTTTTAGAAATGGATGATAAGTTGGCTGAAATGATCAATATAGAGCTTCAAAAGGATGACCTCGCCTATCATTCATTGCCCCAGACAAAAAATATTCTTTACAGGCTCGACCGCTCCATTTCTGATAACATTTTAAGACCCAGAAGAAAAAATATTACAGTTTCTTTTCGTTACTGGCCAGTCGCAGCAGCAATGGTGTTAGTTTTTGTAGGCTTATATTTTATCAACAGTAAAACTCAACTATTTAATTTTCACGCCTCGGAATTTAAAAACGACATCCCACCTGGAAGGAATACCGCCTTTCTGAAACTTTCAAACGGAAAGGTGATTGAATTGAAAGGCTCCACAAATCAACAGTTGGATAAAGAATCAGGGGTTTCCATCCTACAAACCGCTGATGGGCAATTAGAATATAGAGGCTTAGAGATCCTAGCAAAAGGGAATGAACAAGTCTATAACGAACTTTCGACACCAAAAGGTGGGCGTTATAAACTTGTTTTATCCGATGGCACGCTGGTTTATCTGAATTCGGAATCGTCGATCAGATTTCCGGCTAATTTTACTGGAGGAAAAGCACGTAATGTGGAGCTGGAAGGAGAAGCATATTTTGAGGTTACCCACCAGAAAGAACGTCCGTTTTTCGTGCATACCGCAAAGCAGTCAATACAGGTACTGGGAACACACTTCAACGTAAATGCCTATTCAGATGAAAGTGCCGTTAAAACTACTTTACTGCAGGGGTCGGTGAAAATAAGTACAGTTGATCATCTTAACCGGGTATTAAAGCCAGGTCAGCAATCTTCGCTTATAAAGGGTCAAATCCAACTGGAAGATATTGATCCAGAAACTGCTCTTGATTGGAAAAGAAATGAAATCAATCTTAAAGCTGTGGATTTTCAGTCCACTATGAGAAAGATCGCCCGTTGGTATAATGTAGAGGTTGCTTTTACAGAAGATGCCCCCTTGGATCTCAAGCTCGGAGGGATAGTCTCACGAGAAAAAAATATCTCTACCATATTGCAAGTAATGGAGCTTACTGGTAAAGTCCATTTTAAAGTTGAGGGAAGGAGGGTAACTGTGATGAGATAATTTTACCACAATAAATCACGGGCCCTGAAAATAACCAGAAGTGCGCTAACACTTCTGGTTCAATGATATGGCCTGGTATTAAAAATGAACTTGTAATTCCAATCAACTGACCAAACCACAAACAAATGTATAAATTTTATACCAAATGGCCCGGCACTCATTCCGGGTGGATCAATAAATTTCTGCTGATTATGCGCTTAACCACCATCGTATTATTTGCACTTGTCATGCAAGTCAGCGCATCATCCCGCGCCCAGAACATTACCCTAAATAAAAAGAACATATCACTGGAAAGTGTTTTTGTAGAAATACGAAAGCAGACAGGTTATGATTTTGTCTTCGACACGCAATTGATGCAACTGGCAAAGCCTATTAATATAAATGTAAACAAAGCTTCCTTAGAGCAGACACTCAAGATTTGTTTTGCGGATCAACGCTTTGAATATATCGTTAATGAAAGGACCATTGTTATAAATGAAAAACAAAAGTCTGTAATCGATCGAATTAGCGATTTTTTCAATACTATTACGATTAAAGGAAAGGTAACTGGCATTGATGGAAATGTTTTGCCTGGTATCACTGTCACAGTAAAGGGTACCACTAATAAAACTTTTACTAATATCAATGGAACATTTACCCTTTTGAATGTGCAGGAAAATGCCATATTAGTTTTTACAAGTGTTACTAAAGAAACCTTAGAAGTAAAGGTTAATGGTAAGAATACGATTGATGTAGTGCTCGCAGACAAAATTTTGAATTTAGACGAAGTAGTGGTCAATACAGGATACCAACAACTGCTTAAAAGGGATATAGTTGGTTCAACAGCTACAGTGAAAGCCAAAGATCTTTATTTCGATGGTGTGAATACAATTGAACAAGCACTTCAGGGGAAATTAACTGGATTAGCGGTTACCAATACAAGCGGTGAAGTTGGCACCAGACAACGGGTTCGGGTACGTGGAACCTCAACATTGTCCGGCAATGCTGAACCAATTTGGGTTGTGGATGGAGTTGTACAGGAAGACCCGCTACCCTTTAAGTCGCAGACATTAACTGCCAATGGTGAGATTACTCAGGATAATTTTGATTACATCAGAACATTTGTCGGCAACTCCATCAGATGGCTCAACCCTCAGGATATTGAAGAGATTACCGTCCTCAAAGATGCTTCAGCTACAGCAATTTATGGTGTCAGGGCTGGTAATGGTGTAATTGTTATAACAACTAAAAAAGGTCAGGTTGGTCCAGCGACTATTAATTATTCTACTAGATTCAGTGCTACTGAACAGGTGGATTATGATAAACTAAACATGATGAACTCTAAAGAGCGGGTAGCTGTTTCCAGAGAGATATTCAGCCGCGGGTTAGTATCAAATTTTGTGAATAGTAACCTAGGTTATGCAGGCGCATTAAATGATTATATGTACAAAAAGACCATAAGCGCCGATGAATTTAATACCCGAGTACACGATCTTGAAACGGTAAATACTGATTGGTTTGACTTATTGTTCCGTACTCCAGTGAGTACCAATCATAACTTGAGTATTTCAGGAGGAAACCTCACTAACAGATATTATAGCTCGTTTGGCTATAGTAATTCAAAAGGCTCAGCTATTGGTAATGATGCTACCGCCTTTACCGGGAATCTGTCTTTCAGTTCGCAGGTTTCCAAAAGGTTTAACATTGCAGTCAGACTATCTGCCTCGAAAAACACGACAACAGGGTCTTATGCGGTGAACCCATACTCCTATGCAACAGGTATTAACCGTGCCATTAGCGCCTATACCCCAACCGGGGATCTGAATTACTATCAGAACAATAATGGTTATTCATTTAATGTCATCAATGAACTTGCCAATACAGGCAACAGCAATAAGACGCTGTCTGCTAATGGGAGCATAAATGCAAATTATGAGATCATTGACGGCTTAAAAGTTCAAAGTTTATTTAGCTACAATAATACTGCTACCACCGGGGAATCTTATGCTACAGAGCAATCAGAATACATAGCTCGTACTTATAGATTATACGATTATGGCTTGTACAAACCTGCAGATGCTAAATATAAACAGAGCAGAATGCCTGTTGGCGGGGAGTTCAACGAGGATCAGAACAGTAGCAATACTTGGAATTGGCGTAATAGTATTTCCTATAGTAAGATGTTGAACAAAAAGCATTTGATGTCTTTTATGTTGGGGCAGGAATTTAACAGTACCGTTTATACGGGATTTAGAAGCACCTCACTTGGATACTTGCGAGATAAGGGAAAGACATTTGCTCCCTTACCGATTACGGTATTAACATTAGCAGGCGCTACCGGCGTAAATGGCCTTCCCGCTGCATTTGTTCCTACCATCACAGATCGGCTTACTAATACAATGGGATTGTACCTAACCTCAAGCTACAGCTATGATCAGCGTTACGTAGTGAATGTGAGTGTTCGGAATGACAGGTCTAATCGTTTCGGCCAGTTCAGTAACGAAAAATTTAACCCGGTTTGGGCAGGAGGTTTGAAGTGGAATATTGCCAATGAAAAATGGTTCAACAAAAATAACTGGTTGTCTAACTTAAATGTGAGTGGAACGTTTGGCTATCAACGGAATATTGCTACCAATGTAAGTCCTGATTTGATTCTCAGGATTCCATCAGCTTCAAGTGGCACCGATATCTATACAGGGGAAAGCCTTCTTGCTATAAGTTCTCTGCCTTATGGGGATCTCCGGTGGGAACAAAATTCAAGCATGAACCTGGCGTTGGATTTTAGCATCTTTAACAACAGAGTTGTCGGCTCCTTACAATATTATGAAAAAAGGGGTAAAGATTTAATTACTTCTTTGCCAGTGGCGGTGGAATATGGAGTAGAGTCGATGTTGGTAAATGGTGGTTCCATGAAAAATTCCGGATATGAGATCTCTGCAAGTTTTGTACCGGTACGCACTAAAGATTTTAATTGGAGTGTTACGATCAATACCTCTAAAAATAATAACCGTGTGACTAAAACTGGTTCCCAATTGCTCGGATGGACTTCAGCTGCGGCTGGTACATTGAATATCGAGGGACAGCCTGTGTCGGCTTTTTATGCATTCAGATTTAAGGGCGTTAATCCTCTAAATGGTTATCCGATTATTGACTTATCTGTTGCACCAGGCGCCAACCCGAAGGATCCGACATCTTTTATGACCTATGTGGGAAAATTAGATCCAGATTTTACTTCGGGGTTTGGTATGAATTTCAGATATAAAATGCTTAGCTTGAACTCAGGGTTTTATCTGCAGGTCGGCGGTAAAAAATTCCTGGCTCCTTTGTACACGCTGACTAATAACCTTCCAACTGAATACCAAAATTTATCGCGTCAGTTACTTGATCGCTGGACACAAAGCAATACTACTTCATCCATTCCAGGACTGCCAGATAGTACCGTTCCTACATTTGTATTGCCTAATGGTACGGCTACGGCCAATGTTTACCAATTATACAATTACAGTACGGACCGTATCGTAGACGCATCTTCTTTCCGCTGCAATAACATCAATATAAACTATTCATTATCTCCTGAATTAGCTAAAAAATTGAAATGTAAAAATATCAGCATTGGGGGAGGTGTGAGCAATCCATTTGCCATTAATAGTGGGGAATTCCGCGGTATTGATGCAGAGGTTGCAACTGGACAGCAGCCGAGAACCAAAACCTATACAGTCAATTTAAATTTGAGTTTATAAACATGGACATGAGAAAACTTACTATATTTTCGCTAATACTATTAACTATAACATTTGGCGCTTGTAAAAAGTTCCTCGCTGAATATAGTCAGGATGAAATTAAACCTTCAACCACAAATGATTTAGCCGATTTAATGAATGGCGAAGCCTATCCTTACAGTCAGATTGTTGATAGACTGGATTTGCTCACCGATGATATTCAAAGTAATGGCTTAGCTGCGCCCAACGGCAATCAGGTAGCAAATTATGTCAACCCTTTTAAGCTTGGTACGCCCCAGTTTACCTTTGATAAAACCATGTTTGATGAGAATCAAACGCTTCCAACCGGTACAGATTTATATAAGATTTGGTATGCGAGGATTAAAGGTTGCAACGTAATTTTAGATAATCTGTCCAAGGTAAGTGGTTCACAACAAGCCAAGGATGGCATTAGAGGACAGTGTTTGTTTTTGAGATCTTATTATTATTTTAAACTGGCGACTACTTATGCTTTGCCTTACAGTGGCCAGGGTGTAAACCCCGAAACTGCATTAGGTGTGCCACTGGTCCTCACCAGCCAGGTTCGTGATGGGGGATTAAGTAGGGCTACTCTAAAGGAATTATACGATGCGATTGAAAAGGATTTATTGGAAGCCGAGGTTCTATTGAAGGCAAGCTTTACACCTCCCACAGCATACAGGGTTGGATCTGTTGCTGCCAATGCCTTATTGTGCCGTTTTTATTTGTATAGAGGCTTGGACAGCGATTTGGAGAAGGTAATTAGCTCTGCGGGCGACGTCTTACAAGAGCGGCCTTTACTCACCGCTCTCAGCACATTTGTCAATGTCAATAATCCAGCATCACCTTTGAAAGGAATCTTCGATCCTTCGAATTCTGAAGTTATTTGGATATATGGCATTAATCCTTCAGCAGACCGGGGAAGTTATTACCCTTTCTTGGCAACCACTGTTGCCGCTCCGCCTTACACAGCTTCCTCAGCATTGCTCTCACTCTATGAGCGTGGTCCAAGTGCACAAAATTATGGTGATTTGCGCTATCAAATGTATTTTGATACCTATATTATCGGTGCAGCATATCTTCCATACGGATCTCAAAAGGCAACCTTAAGTGCTTCATCTGGGGCTTGTGGGTTGAGGCTCTCAGAAGTCTACCTTAATCGTGCCGAAGCACTCATTAAGCGTTTTGTCAAAACTGGCAATGATGCAGATCGTGTGCAGGCATTAGCAGATATCAATTACTTAAGAGCGAACCGCTACGATACCCGTAATGTTGCCTACACACCAGTCTCGATCACTAATGGCGCAGACCTTTATACGTTTTACCAGCGGGAACGTAGGAGAGAGCTTGCCCTTGAAGAGGGGCACAGATGGCAGGACATCAAAAGGTGGTCTGTTCCAGTTTCGCATGATTACATAGCGGCCGATGGTTCAAAAAGCACTTTTACCCTGCCTGCAAACAGTCTTTTATACGCACTGCCAATTCCATATACAGCTTTTGTTGCAAACAATGACTTAATCCAAAATCCACGATAGTTTAATCATTTTACTAACATTATTAACAATGAGAACATATATTTCATGCCTGATTTTATTTTCGGCTTCTCTTATACTCATTTCGTGTAAGAAAACCGAAGCAACACTAACTCCTTCGTCCGATATCGATACTTACACTCTGCCGCAAGGAACAGCTGCATTTGACCAAACCATATTGGATTACTACAATAAATATAGTACGTATATGCTTTATAAATTTACGGATAAGGATGTTTACTGGACGCCAATCAAGTGGACTAAGCCAGTTCAGACGGTTACAACCGTGCCATGGACCGCTGGAGTCGATGTAACAGCCTCAGATGTTAATTACATACCCGCTCAATTGGAATTGATTAAAAATAAATGGTTTAGTTTTTACACCGATAAATTTTTAAAGAAATTTCTTCCCACTAAAATTATACTCTGCAGTCAACTGGATTCGATATCAAATGCTTATGTATATACCCCAGTATTTAGAGCGGATAAAGTAAAAACAAAGATTGGCGCTTATTATAGCTACGATAATATTGATATCAATTACGGAGACGCCTCTGTAACTACAATGACTGCAGCCGAAACCCGTCGGTTCCTGGCAAAGGTCAACCTGATATTTATACAAAGCATCATCGCAAGAGGTTTGAGTGAGCCCACTTTAGAATTCACCAATAGTGCGAATTATGCCAGTACTATGACTACTACTACACAGGCCTACGGGCGTGGGATCATCGCTCCCTTTGCTAGTGCAACTGCACAAACAGATTGGAATGCCTATATAACAGCAATGGTGAGCTATTCCACGGCCAATCTTAATCTCTCTACTGCAATTACTGATACAACGCCTGTTGGCATCTTGAATAGTACTAAAGACATTAGCGCACAGATAAAAAAGAGATACGCGATTGTCCGAAATTATTTTCTGAACGAATATGGAGTGGACCTGCAGGCAATTGGTAATGCGGCTAAGGGGAGTTAAATATTTTCTACGGCTAGTTAAAATATTGAATGCTCTAGCGTTTGCTCTCAAAGGCGATCACGATAACTTAACGTACCATGGTTCTTCCATTGCAAGAACCATGGTACCCCTTTTCCTTAAAAATAGCATGTCAATCTTTAATAGAAATTATAAATAGTCAATCACAGCTACGGCAATGACGTATTGCCTCAGGTATCTAATCTCCTGAAGGTATGCCTATTTTTTGCTGATAAAGTGTTAGGATAGAAAGCAGTCATATAACACTCATTGGTTTGTAATCAAGTTACGCTACAAACTACAACTATATTAAAAATAACCATAATCGTTAAGAATTATACAATGTTCAAGAAAATACTTTTTAGTATTCTTATAGGCTTATTAAGCCTTAATGCAAATGCACAGAAGCTTCCCGTAAGTAAATCTTCCACAGCCAGTACACAGCTGCCAATAAATAATGTTGCAGCTACTACCCTGGGTAAAGCAATAACAAGCGGTCCCAAACCTTACAATCAAGTGATAACTAGTAAAGCAAAGACATCTGCTGGTTTTTTTAAAGTACACAATGTAGACGAACGATACTTTTTTGAGATTCCCGATTCTCTATTGGGCCGGGACATCCTTGTGGTAAATAGGATTAGTAAAGCTGCAGCCGGAGTTCGTACTGGAATGATAGGATATGCGGGAGATGCAATTGGCGATAATGTGATACGCTTTGAAAAAGGCCCTGTAAACCGTATTTTTTTGAAAAGTATCTCTTATGGCGATCGCTCGACCGATACATCTGGATTATTTAGATCGGTTCTTAATTCGTCCTTACAGCCTATCATTGCCTCTTTTGATGTTAAAGCTTACAGCAAGGATTCGATCAGAAATACCGCCGCCAGTGTAATCGATGTTCAGGATTATTTGAATGGTGACAACGATATCTTTTTCTTCTCTTCAAGCGCTAAGCGGGATTTAGCAATCGGGGGTTTACTATCGGATCGTTCATACATGGTTGGCGTCAAATCATTCATCAGTAATATCGAAATCAAGACCATTAAAACTTATACCAGAGCAGCTCCCCAAAATCAGGCAGCATCGAATGCCACGCCCGGTGCAGGCGCGGCGACCATGGAGCTCAATAGCTCTATGGTATTGCTACCAATAGTTCCTATGAAGCCACGTTTATTTGATTCTCGCGTAGGGTATTTTGAGACGGGTTATACCGATTATGATCTCAATCCTCAAGGGGTAAGACAGGTTTCCATGATCACCCGTTGGAAGATGGAGCCTAAGCCAGAAGATGTCGAAAAATACCTCAAAGGTGAACTCGTAGAGCCCGCTAAACCAATTATTTTCTATATTGATCCTTCCACGCCAAAGAAATGGGTACCTTATTTGATTCAAGGTGTAAATGATTGGCAAAAGGCCTTTGAGAATGCGGGTTTCAAAAACGCCATCATGGCGAAAGAAATCCCCAAAGATGCGGATTGGGATATCGAAGATGCAACACATAATGCGATTGTATATAAGCCCTCAGAGGTTTCAAATGCATCAGGACCACACGTGCATGATCCTCGAAGTGGGGAAATTATAGAAACTCACGTGAATTGGTACCATAACGTAATGAAACTTCTACACGATTGGTATATCATCCAAGCGGGAGCCATAGATCCACAAGCAAGAAAAATGAAATTCGATGACCAGCTTATGGGACAACTCATCAGGTTTGTATCCTCTCATGAAATTGGCCATACCTTGGGACTGAGACATAACTTTGGATCATCATCCACTGTTCCTGTAGAAAACCTAAGGAATAAAAAATGGGTAGAGGAGCATGGGCACACCCCTTCGATTATGGATTACGCCAGATTCAATTATGTTGCCCAGCCGCAAGACAGTATCTCTGAAAAGGGAATATTTCCAAGAATTGGTGATTATGATATGTGGGCAATAGAGTGGGGATACAGGTGGTTGCCTAGATATAAAACGGCAAACGCTGAATCCAACTTTTTAAACGCTTACGTTACCTATAAGCTTGCCCATAATAAAAGGTTATGGTTTGGTAGCGAAACCGAGAAATATGATCCGCGTTCCCAGAGTGAAGATCTTGGCGATGATGCGATGTTGGCTAGCACCTATGGTATCATGAATCTTAAAAGAATAGTACCCAATATTATAAAGTGGACAAGTGAGCCCGGAAAAGGATACGAGGACGCGAAATCTACGTATGGCGATTTGGTTAAGCAGTTCGAACGTTATATTGGGCACGTTGCCAAAAACATTGGAGGGACCTATCATACTCCCAAATTAGTTAATGAACCTGGAAATGTATTTATAGCGGTGCCACCCACTATTCAAAGGAAAGCAGTAACATTCCTAGTTCAACAGGTTTTCGACACTCCAAAATGGTTAGTAAATCAGGCGCTAATAGGTAAAGCTGGAATTGATCCAGTAACCAGTATAAAAAGTATCCAATCAGCAACTTTAGCCAAGATACTGAATCCAGCAGTCCTTGCAGAATTGTTGAATGAGGAAGCAACCAATCCTAATTCCTATACTGCAAGGGAACTGATAAATGCCTTGCATGCTGCCATATGGAAGCCACTTTTAAAGGGAACCAGCACAAGCGTTTATGATCGAGACCTTCAGAAGGCTTATATTCAAATGCTTTCCTCTTTGTTGAAAGCTCCTGTTTCGCAAGTTCAGCCTCCAGGTGGTCAGTTCTTTACTAGAACGATTAACCCTGCGGGTTCAGATATATCCGCTCTGGCAAGAAATGAACTTTCGTCATTAAAGGCTCAGATTAGCCGCGGCGTAGCAAATATGGTAGGACTTAATAAAATGCACTTTCTGGATGTACTCGCCCAAATAAATGCGGCTCTTAAAGCGGATTGAAATAATTAGCGACTAAAAATTAAGTAAGACTCACATTTACATCTTATCAACATAACCAGCATGATTGCCGGCTACAAGCGATTAATTTAGATAAATGTCGGTATAATTTCGCTCTTGCTAATTTGAATCCTGCTATAGTTCATTAGGCTCATCGGGACTTTGATTTAGAATTTATTATCCATACAAAATAAAAAATGAAATATATAATTATTATCCTTCTATTAAGTTGTTCAACGATCAAAAGCGTTGGACAAAACTTTAAACCTCTTCAAGCAGAGGAAAAACAAAAATCAATTACACTGCTTGTTGCCGAGATGATTACCACTGCGAATTACAAGACTTTACCCCTTAACGATTCACTTTCCGGGTTGATTTTTGATCGCTATGTCAAAGCCCTCGATCCTGAGCACAACTATTTTTTGCAGAGCGATATTACATCATTTAAGTCATTTAGAACTGGATTTGACGAGGATTTGAAGTCCGCGGCTTTGGGAAACGCCTTTAAAATTTTCAATTGCTACCATGAACGTTTCCATAACGCAATGCAGTTTGCAATTAGTGATCTATCCAAACCCTACTCCTTTGATATTAAAGAAAGTGTCATAATAAATCGTGAGTTCTTGCCTTATCCTAAAGATATTAAGGAACTGGAATTGCTCTGGCATAAAAGAGTTAAATATGACTTGTTGATACTTTCTAATACCAGCAAAGACGAAAAAGCAAACAAAAAATTACTCGAACAAAGGTATAGCGATCTTATTAAGCAAGATGCTCAGCTCAATAGTCAGGATGCTTTTCAATTATTTATGAATTCAGTCATTGCTGCGGTAGATCCGCATGCTGCGTATTTGAATCCTATAAATGCAGCGGCATATAATGTAAGCATGTCTCGTTCTCTGGAAGGAATCGGGGCAAGTCTTTCTTTGCGCAATGGCTTTTTAACCATTCAATCTATGGTCGCTGGTGGACCGGCATTCAAAAGTAGGATGGTTAATCTTCAGGACCGTATTACAGCTGTTTCCCAAGGCGATGAAGATGCTTTCCAAGATATACGTGGTTGGAGGCTAGATCGCGCTGTGGCGCTTATTAAAGGTAAAAGAGGGACTTTCGTAAAACTTAAGATTCTCAGCAGCACGCAAAGTGAAACCGAGATTCCAAAGATTGTCACGCTCATAAGGGAAAAGATTTTATTGGAGGACCAGTCTGCGAAAAAGGAAATCCGGAAATATTACACCAATGGAAGGCAGATAAAAATAGGCATAATTAGCCTTCCTCAATTTTATTTTGATTATAAAGCTTTCAATTCCGGGGACAAAAATTACAAAAGTACCACTAGAGATGTGTCACTACTGATAGATTCTCTAAAGTCGGAAAAGGTGGACGGCATTCTCATTGATTTAAGGCAAAACGGTGGGGGATCGCTGGTTGAAGCCATAGACCTTACGGGCCTGTTTATCCCGACAGGACCTGTCGTGCAGGTCCGAGACAGGAAAAAAAATGTAAAAATCGAAACCGATAGAAACCCTCAGATCAAATATGAAGGTCCGCTTGGAGTTCTGGTAAACCGCTTTAGTGCTTCAGCATCTGAAATTTTTGCTGCGGCTATCCAGGATTATGGCAGAGGGATCATTATTGGCAGTCAGACCTATGGCAAGGGAACCGTTCAGCAAACCATTGATCTTGATCAACTTCTAGCGAAATCTAAAACTACTCAGCAGTCTGGCAATATCAACAATGCATCGGCTGTGACGGAAAATAAGCAGGAACAATTTGGGCAGCTAAACCTTACAATCGGTAAGTTTTATAGAATAAATGGCAACTCAACACAACATCTGGGCGTGACACCTGATGTTTTGTTACCAAGCCTATTTCCTGAAAAGCAATACGGTGAGGATAGTGAGAAATCCGCACTCGAGTATGATACAATTGCTGGTACACAGTATACTCGCATAAAAGATTTTACAGGTTTGATACCGCAATTAAATAGCAAACATCAAAACCGCTTCAATGCAAATGGTCTATCAAGATATGCATCTGAAACCATAACAGATGCTACCTTATCAGCCAAACCTGAGATGATATCACTAAATGCATCAGAAAACAGAAAATCCAATCAAATCAAAGAATTAAGGTTGATCAGGCGCGAAAATATTTTAAGAAAAGCCATGATGCTTCCCGGATTGAAAATTTTAGACAAAAAACCCCATGGGGAGGACGTTGATTTTATAAAGCGTGAAGGGGGGCAGGTAATGTCGGATTTTATATTATCCGTTGATTCCAAGCGAAATGTTAATTACTATAAGTGGTAAAAGATAGTCATAGGTGACGTTAATGAAGAATGGTCAGGGTGGATACCCTGATCTTCTTATTACAAATTCTAATTGTATGATTGTTTCATGTATTTAAACATGTCAACGATGAAATTCGATTGAATTTGCAAACTGCAGGTCCGCAATTGTTGATGTTCAGGTTACACCATAATAGAATTGCAAAAATGATGATCGAACGATACAGGTATAAAAATTAAACACTAAAATATATAAAATGAAAAAAATAATTGCAATGGCTGTTTACATGCTTCCTGCTCTTGGATTTGCACAGAAATTGCCACAAAACTGGCATATGCTATCAAAAGACGCAGATAGTGTTTACGGCATCAGTGTAAACAAAGCTTATGGTCAAGTTTTAAAAGGGAAGACTCCAAAACCTGTAGTGGTTTGTGTACTCGACGGTGGTATCGATACTTTACAGGAAGATTTAAAGGCAAGTTTATGGCGGAATACCAAAGAGGTTTTGGGCGCAGGGCGAGATATGGATGGCAACGGATATAAGGGTGACGTATTTGGATGGAACTTTCTTGGTGGTCCAAATGGGCAGGTAACAAAGGAGAGTGAAGATTATCAGCGAGTCTACTACCGATATAGAAAACAATTTGAAGGGCTTTCCAATGAAATGCAGGTAAAGAAGAAGGAAAGGCGACATTACAGGTCATGGGCATTAAGCAAAAAACTGTTAAAAAAGGCAGATACTATCGCTCCTATTGATTATCGGGGACAGCAAGTTAAAGACGATCAAACTAACATGAAAAATCGTTATTATGGGAATTCAAATCTTATTGGAAGTCCATATTTTCATGGTACCCATGTTGCTGGCATTATCGGAGCAGTGCGGGGTAATGGCCTTGGCATGGACGGCATAGCAGACGCCGTGCAAATAATGGGCGTTCGTGTGGTTTCAGAGGGAGATGAATACGACAAGGATGTAGCACTCGGTATTAGATATGCCGTTGATAATGGTGCAAAGATTATTAACATGAGTTTTGGTAAAAAGGTATCTCCTGAGCGAAAAATGGTAGAGGATGCCATCAGATATGCCGAGAAAAAAGGTGTATTGTTGATCTTCGCGGCGGGAAATAACGCTATCGATATCGATAGTATACCTCAATATCCAACTCCATTTTTTACCAAAGGAAACAAACGTGCATCCAATATAATAACCGTTGGTGCTAGTGGGCCCGGTGAAAAAAGTTTGATCGCTCCTTTTAGTAATTATGGAAAGAACACGGTAGATGTATTCGCGCCAGGCCAATTAATCTATTCAACTATGCCAGACAACAAATATAAAGCACTTTCAGGAACGAGTATGGCTGCTCCGGTAGTGACAGGCTTGGCAGCACTGATTAAAAGTTATTATCCTAGTTTAACAGCCCAACAATTAAAAAGCATTATTGAACAGTCCGTCACCAGAATCAGCTTTCCTGTAAAAAAACCACAATCAGGTGGTAAAATGGTTGCAATGACTGAACTCTGCAGGACAGGTGGTATTGTTAATGCTTACGATGCTTTGGTGTTGGCAGATAAGATCTCTAAATTAAATAAATAAACTGATTACCGATTTAAGAAACTACATATTCGTAGATGATGACAGCGAGAATGGTCAGGGCGGATGCCCTGGCCCTCTCTTTTTTTTGACCGCTTAAAAAAAAGTAATATCAAAATTATGAGTATAGAATGATAAGTTTTGTGTCCATGTTAAAAACAACTAGGAACTTGGAACCAAACATGAAAATTTTTATAGGGGTAGATGTCGGAGGATCGCATATTACCGCTTCAATCATAGATTTACAGAGAAACTGCGCAGTCAAATCATCCTATTGCCGTACGAGCGTGAATACACATGGACAAGCTCAAGATATTTTGGATTCTTGGATATCTAATATCCGCCAAGTAATGAGCCATGTAACGCCTTCTCCCGGTGGAGTTAGAATAGGTATTGCTATGCCCGGACCCTTTGATTATAAGAATGGAATTTCTCTGATAACCCAAATGAACAAACTCGAAGCCTTATATAAATTTAATGTAATGAGCTATTTGGCCGCTAAGCTAAATGTAGCTGAAAAGGATATTCTTTTCAGGAATGATGCAGAGGCTTTTTTACATGGCGAAGCCAATTGTGGAGCTGTCCGCCATGTTCAAAAGAGTTTTGGGATTACCTTAGGTACAGGACTAGGTTCAGCAATTCACCATTTAGGTAATACCAGTGATTGTAATTTAGGTGTATCTAAATTTAAAGATGGTATTGCCGAGGACTATTTATCCACGCGATGGTTTGTATCCAGGTACAAGGAGCTCACAGGTAGCGATATTGCCGATGCGAAACCGATCTTTGACCGACATTTTTCTGATCCAATTTCTCAGTCGATTATAGATGAATTTACAACAAACTTCAGTAGCTTTTTAGCTAATTACGTTTCTTTGGAAATTCCTGAAGCCATAGTACTAGGTGGGAATATTTCCAAATCTCATCATATTTTTCTAAGCGATTTAAATTCCAAACTGGTTAAACTCGGCGTTTTCGTTCCGGTCTATCCTTCAAAATTATGGGAAGATGCAGCAATGATTGGGATGGGGTATTACAGGAACGCTAATGTCTTGCCGGTATGATGGTCAAAAGAATACTATTTTCTCTATTGATAGGATTGCTATCCTATCATGCAGATGCACAGTTAAAACTGAGTCTGACTAATCGTACAAATACGAACCGAAGCGATGAATTAATCATCATCAAAAGGAAAGATGTATCGGCTATACTTAGTTCGCAAAAACCTTACTTGAGCATTTTGATCAATGGTAAAGATGTCCAATTGCAGTATGATGATTTGAATATGGATGGGAAATGGGACGAAGCAGTTTTTCTTTGCGATTTTAAAGTAAACCAAAGCCGCATGGCTATAATTAATTCTCATAAATTTCCATTCGGTCAGGGAAATATTAAAGCCCATGTCCGACAAATGAGAAAAGATGAACACAACCGTTTTGGAAAGAATCTTAAGTTTGACTCTATCCCTGAAAACACCCCTAATACTGATTTCAGCAGAGTGAAGTTACCGGGAATGCTTACCGAAGGGCCAGCATGGGAAAATGACAAAGTAGGTTTTCGCCTCTACTTGGATAATCGAAATGGAAAAGATATTTGGGGCAAGAAAACCCCGGTAATGATGATGGATAGTGTTGGGAGAGATCCGAAGGTCAGTTACCATGAACCTGCGAACTGGGGAATGGACATCTATAAAGTTGGCTCGTCTTTAAGTGCCGGTGCCTTAGCGCTAAACCTGAGGTTGCCCGATGGAAAAGACTCCCTTATTCGGTTGGGTGGGAAAAATATGGGGAAAGTTCTATATCGACAGATTTGTGATGGTCCTATAAGAGCAAAATTTGAATTAAAATATCCAAATTGGAGTTTTGCACCTGGATTTCCGTCGGTTTCCCTTACCGAGTGTATCACTATTTGGGGTGGTCAGTATTTTTACCAAAGTGAAGTTAGTCTTGATCCCACTGCAAAATCAGCCGGTCTGGTTACAGGATTTGCAAATCTTTATAGTTTGATGTTAAACCAGATCAGCAGAGGTGACAAAACCGCGATATTCACAATGGGCAAACAAAGTGAAAACCATGATAACCTTGGACTGGCGATAATAACAGATACCCAAGAAATATCCGCTATCGATAGTGTTGGGAAAAACGGCATAGATGTAAAGGACAGTTATCTTGTCAAATTTAAGGAAGGTAAAGGCAAATCCACTCATCGATTTAGATTTCTGGCAGGCTGGTCACAATCAACACCACTGTTTAATACTTTCGAAGGTTTTCGAAATTATCTCGCCTTGCAAACCATGCTGTTCTCCAATCCAATCATCTACAGATGGAAAAAATAAATTATCCTAAAACAGATATTTTAGTCCATTAAACTTTTCGAGGATATTGCAACTGCTAAACAAAGAATAAAATAATTAAAACCATTACCAGAAAATACCTTGTTAATTGGAATCTCAATCATACCATTTTAATTACATTCAATGCTGCTAACCAATAAAAGTAATAGGCTGAAATCTATAAAAAATATTCTAACGCTGCTGGAAACCCCGTTTTATTCGAGGTGGCAATTAGTACTGATTTTCAATTTGATATTTGCACTACAAGCCTCTCAGGCTCAGGAAAAGATTGTTCAAACTAGCCCAGACCACAAAGTCAGACTGGAATTTCAAGTAACAAAAGGAAAACCATCTTACCAAATCTCATATCAAGGCGTAAATTTTATATCCAATTCTCCCTTAGGTTTAATTACTTCAGTCGGAGATTTTACCAAAGGTCTTAAAATCATAAGCCATCAGGTGAAGCAAATTAAGGAGAGTTACAATTTGGTTCATTCAAAGGTGAGCAGGGTTAACTATAGTGCTACCCAACTCACTTGTTGGCTGACTAACGAAAAAAAGAATGCCATTAAGATTATTTTTAGAATTGCGAATCAAGATGTCGCTTTCAGTTATTATCTTCCAAAAAGAGTCAATGGGAAAGTAGATTGTACGATTGAGGCCGAAGCAACTGGTTTTAAGTTGCCAAACGGAACGACAACTTTTCTAACACCACAAGCGCCCGCAGGAAGTGGCTGGGAAAACACGAAGCCCTCTTATGAAGAAAAATATACCATAGAAGAGCCGATCAATACCAAATCTAAATATGATCTCGGTTATACTTACCCAGCACTTTTTCATCTGGGTAATAAAGGTTGGGTGATGATTTCGGAGACAGGTGTTGGAGAAAATTACCTCGGGACTAGAATAAGCGACTCAAAAAATGGAATTTATCATGTTTCATTTCCCCAGGCGAGTGAAAATCGAGGAGTCGGCTCGCAGAAGGTGAATGGCAAATTACCACTACAGACATCTTGGAAAACAATAACCCTAAGCACGAAACTAAATGCTATAGTTGAATCTACAGTATCTACAGATGTGGTTAAGCCACTTACATCCCGAACAAAAGTCTTTAACCCTGGCAGGGCAACATGGAGTTGGATAGTCTGGCAGGATGCGAGTTGTAACTATAGCGATCAGATAGCTTATATCGACCTTGCAGCTACTCTAAAATGTGAATATGTGCTCATCGATGCGCTATGGGATAAGCAGATTGGACGAGAAAAGATGGTTGAACTTGTAAATTATGCTAAGGGGAAAAATGTCGGCATATTATTGTGGTACAATTCAAATGGAGAATGGAATAATGCACCACAAACGCCTAAAAATTTGATGAACACTGGCAGTGCTAGAGAAAAAGAGATGCAATGGCTGCAAAAGATAGGGGTTAAAGGAATGAAGATAGATTTTTTTGGCGGTGATAAGCAATTGACAATGAAACTTTATCACGATATTCTGATGGATGCAGAGAGATATGGCCTGAGCGTAAATTTCCATGGAACTACTTTACCTCGGGGTTGGGAACGTATGTATGCAGGTTTTGCAACCAGCGAATCAGTAATGGCTTCTGAAAATTTGGTATTTAGCCAGGATTTTGCTGACCATTATGCGCAAACGGCAACCATATATCCCTTTACCAGAAATGCTGTAGCTTCTATGGACTTCGGGCCGGTTTTTTTAAACGATCGGTTAAATAGGGATCCAAATAAGGGGACCATCCGAAAAACTACGGATGCCTTTGAAATGGCAACTGCTGTACTTTTCTTTTCTGCTATACAACACTGGGGCATTACACCGGAAAATTTGAAAGAAAAGCCGGCCTATCTATTTGATTTCCTTAAAGTAGTTCCCACTGTATGGGATGAGACGAAATTAATTGATGGCTATCCGGGCAAGTTTTGCATCATTGCTAGAAGAAAGGGCATCAAATGGTATATCGCCGCGGTGAATGGAGACAGTGAGGCAAAAAAACTGGATATAAAGCTTCCAATGATGGCTGAAAAAAAGGCGCTTGTTATCAGCGACGATGGCGGTAAAAATAGCAAATGCTCCAGCACTACATTTGATAAAGATGGATCGTTTGAATTAAAGCTATCTGGCAATGGTGGAGCAGTTATATATATGCAGTAGGCTTATAAAAAAAACTTTCATGCAGCGGACAGCAACAATGGGATAATCAATGATGTAAATAGATAGATATTTTACTCAACTCGTTTGCCAGCAAAGTAAAGTTTCAAAGATCTGGAATCTAATTTGACCGGTTTGGAAAATCAACGGTTACAAGCCGATTTGAGAAGAAAATGTTTGTCATACGCCTACTTAGGTGTATGGTCAAAATTATCTGGAGTCATTATATATTATTTATTTAAAAAAAGAGTATAAACTTTTTCTTTTTCTCTCATTATAACTAGATAACCAAATTAGAAAACTTTAGAATTGATAGGCTGATCAAAATTGTTACAAAAACGCCGGTTCATTATCTGGATGACAAAACAATCTCAATATCTCATCAAGTGGCATCCGTAATATTATAAAAAATTAAGGGTCTTTTTTACTGCAAACATCCTTGCGCCTTAGCGCCAGAAAAGCAGATAAAGAATTACCAAAGCAATTAAATTAACCAAATATACATGAAAGCAAATTTTACCCATTACTTCGCGAACTTTGTTCGCATCAGGGAAAACACGTTAAAATGGGGTAGTCTCATCGTGTTTTTTACTGCAATTTTTCTTTTTCCAAACAACGCTTCCGCCCAGGACAAGGTGGTAACAGGTTTGGTGACAGAGCAATCTGGTGAAGCCCTTGCTGGAGTAAGCGTGCGCTTGCAGGGCTCGCAGACCATTGTGAATACAATAGGCAGTGGAAAGTTCTCCATCAGAATTCCAAAAACAAACGCTAAACCGATTCTAGTGGTAAGTTATATCGGTTATGTAACTCAGCAAATTGATCTCGGGCCGCGTACAAATGTGACGATTGTTTTAAAGCAATCTACCAGTGACCTGAATGATGTTGTTGTAGTTGGCTATGGTAGTTCAAGGAAAAAGGATTTGACTGGGGCAGTGGGCGTGGTGAAAATGGAGGATGTCAATAAGGCGCCTGTATATTCCCTTGATCAAGCTTTGGCGGGAAGGGTAGCCGGCGTCCAGGTGACCTCACCCGATGGGCAGCCTGGTGCCGCCTCAGAGATTCTCATTCGCGGTACTGGCTCGGTAACATCAGGAGCAGGACCACTTTACGTTGTGGATGGTTTCCCTCAGGAAGATAACGCCTTCAATAGTATCAACCCCAGTGACGTAGAGTCTATTACCATTTTGAAAGATGCTTCCTCAACGGCAATCTACGGCGCAAGGGGGGCTAATGGGGTAGTAGTGATTACAACGAAAAGAGGACAAGCTGGGACGCCAAACATATCTTTTAAGGGCTATGCAGGTGTTCAGGAAGTGCTAAAAAAGATGGACCTATTGAGTGCGTATGATTTCGTGAGGTTGCAGCAGGACATTAGTCCAGCCTATGCCAGAGGCGTTTACTTCACGGATGGCAAAACGCTTGAATCCTACAGGAATGTGGAAACAGTAGACTGGCAGGATAAGGTTTTTCAACTAGCGCCTTTTCAGAATTATAGCCTAACCATGTCAGGACGTGCCAATGAAACAAATTATTATATATCCGGAAACTATGTAGATCAAAAGGGGTTAGTGATTGCCAGTGGCTTCAAGCGATATCAAGGGCGTATTACTTTGGATCAAAACCTTGGTTCCAAATTCAGGGTAGGCGTAGTTGCCAATTATGCAGCAAGCAAATCTTATGGCAACCAGACTAATACCCAATCTCAAGGCATTGGTTCTGGAACTCAAAACAGTGTACAATTTAACCTCCTTCAAAGTGTCTGGAGTTACAGGCCGATCAACAGTTCAGGCAACCTGGATGCATTGGAAAATAGCTTTCAGGATGATGAGGCAGGAGACCGGGATTTGGATCGTCTAAACCCTTACTTGCTCGCGCTGAATACAGTTAATGATAATTATGTTAACAATCTCCAGACCAATGGTTTCGTGGAATATAAAATTTTCAAAAATTTAAAACTTCGTAGTACCGCTGGTATTAATTACAATACCGGTAGTGCAGAGTTCTTTAACAATACCTTTACAAGAGGAGGGAGTCCATTAACCAATCAAGGTGCGCTCAACGGAATGAGCGGCGGAATAAATTCATTTAACAGCACTAGCTTTTTGAATGAAAATACATTGACTTATGATAAAAAGATTGGAAAGGACCATACCATCAATGCCTTGGTTGGTTTTACCAATCAGCGTAGTACATTCAAAACCAGTGCGTTCTCAGCTATTCAGGTACCAAATGAAAAATTGGGCGTATCTGGACTGGATGAGGGTACCCCTTTCAGTGTAGGCTCTTTTACAAGTGAAAATACACTTGCATCGTTCTTAGGAAGGGTGAATTATGGTTACAAGGATAAATACCTGATCACTGCCTCCATTCGTTCAGATGGATCATCAAAATTTTATGAAGGACATAAATGGGGATACTTTCCAACAGGAGCGGTTGCCTGGAAAATCACCAGTGAGGATTTTATGAAAAACCTCAAAGCAATCAGTACTGCTAAGTTGAGGGCATCTTATGGTATAACCGGAAACAATAGGGTGAGTGATTATGCTTATGCTTCTCCAGTTGTATTGTCGGGATCCGGTACCACTACCCGTTATTCTTTCAATGGCACGATATCCAATGGTGCGATTCCTACCAAAATGTTTAATCCAGATCTTAAGTGGGAGACTTCCAGGATGCTGGATATAGGAATGGAGGTCGGAATTTTGAAGGATCGGTTCTATTTAGAGGTGGATTATTATAAAAAGAAAACTTACGATTTGCTGCTTACCTCTAACATTCCTTCAAGTTTAGGTTTTAACACGACGGTCGAAAATGTTGGAGACATCCAAAATGAAGGATTGGAATTTTCATTCAATTCCAATAATATCAAAACCACAAATTTTTCTTGGTCAACGAATTTAAATATCTCATTTAATAAAAATAAGGTTTTAGCACTATCGAGAAATCAACAGGTGAGAGAAGAGCTTTCGGCATCGTCTACCTTTGGAAGTGACTATGCCAGTCAGCCTCTTTACATCGCCAAGGTAGGCCAACAGGTGGCGCAGTTTTTTGGTTATGTATACGACGGTCTATATAGACTTGCGGACTTTGATGTAATCAGAAACGGTACTGAAACCACTTATCGCCTTAAAAGTACCATGGCTTATCCAGGAACAAATCCAACTTCGGTTAAACCTGGCGATGTGAAATTTAAGGATCTCAATAATGATGGCATCATCAATGAAAATGATTATGCGGTGATCGGAAATCCATATCCAAAGCACATTGGCGGTATTTCTAATAACTTCACCTACAAGGCATTCGATCTGAATGTATTCTTTCAATGGTCCTATGGAAATGATGTTTATAACGGAAACAGGACTGTCAACGAAGGTCAGTCAAATGGTGATGCCAGAGGGTTGGGCTTGAATATGTTCGCGAGCTATGCCGATTACTGGACACTTCAAAATGATGGGGGACAATACCCAGGAGCTAATGCTACGGCATTCGGAATCCGTTCGTTCAGCTCCAGATTTGTTGAAGATGCATCTTATCTGAGATTGAAGACCGTATCATTGGGATATAACTTCGATCGCAAGCTGCTCCAAAAGGTTAAGATATCAAACGCCAGGCTATATGTTTCGGCACAAAATCTTTATACCTGGACGAATTACACCGGGCCAGATCCTGAGGTATCAACAAAGAATACCGCTACTACTCCCGGATTTGATTTTTCTCCCTACCCAAGAGCAAGGGTTGTGGTGTTTGGTTTAAATGTTACCCTTTAATATTACATTCATGAAATACTATATTCTACTGATATTGAGCATTAGCAGCATCTTTATGCTGGGATCATGCAAAAAGTACCTGGCAACTGAGCCTACCGACTTCGCCATTACTTCTAATTATTATTCCAACAAGACCGAAATCGATTATGCGATTGCTGGAATTTACTCAAACCTAAAAAATTCTGCACTAAGCAGGGACTGGATGCAGGCTGCAAATGCATCCAGTGATGAAGGATATCACAGGACAGCGCCAAATGGGCCAGCCACCTTCTCATCAACAGCGGGTAACAGTATTATCACCAACTACTGGGATAACTGTTATGCGAGCATCAACTTTATCAATAACTTTTTGGAGAACATCGGGAACTCTGCCGGAAGGGTGGATCAGTCAACAATAGATAAAGCAACCGGGGAGGCCTATTTTTTACGGGGATACTATTATTTTCTATTGGCGCAATGGTACGGAGGTGTACCCTTAAGATTGACAGCATCCAAGAACGTAGAAGAAGGACAGCTGGCCAAGTCGACTTTGAAGGAAGTTTATGATCAGATCATAACAGATATGGTCAAAGCCGAAGGCTTATTGAAAGACCAAACCTTTGCCAGTCTGGGTTATTCGGACCGGGTTACCCAGGATGCCGTACAGGGAATTCTGGCCAGAGTTTGCCTGCATGCAGCAGGTGAGCCTTTAAAAGACGTCGCCAGATATCAGGATGCATTATTCTGGTCAAATAAATTGATCACTTCGAATAAGCATAGCTTGCTTCCGCAATTCAGTAAGGTATTTGCTGATGAGGCAAAGAATCTTTACAATTCAGAGAATATCTGGGAACTTGGCTACTCTTATAATGGACCAGCTGTAACTCAAAATCAAGGTGGGCCCGTGGCTTGCTTCGTCGGGGTGAGAATGATTTCTGAGGCCGTTACACCCACCAGGGGTATTGATACCGGATTTTGTGAGGGGAACGTTGTTGTGCATCCAAGGCTTTTCAAATCTTATCAGCCTGGTGATTTGAGAAGGGACCGCACGATCGCCAACTATAATTTTACCAGTACGACCACCAGTGCTGTAGTGGTACGTAATTTCGTTGCTGAGAATTTATTGTGGGAACGTTTCCCGGCAAAGTGGCGCAGGGAAGAAGAAGATTTGATCAGCAGGGGTACACTTCGCACCAGCGCCATCAATTTTCCATTATTGCGTTATTCTGATGTCTTGTTGATGTTCGCAGAGGCAGAGAATTATGTTAACGGCCCTACTACTGCGGCATTAAATGCGATCAATCAGGTTAGAAGACGTGCATTCAGTACAACCAATATCATCAATAGTGTGGACGTAGTAAATGCGGCATCTACGAATTTTACATCTGTACCGCTGATTACTTCCACTGGAGGTGGAGGAAGTGGCGCGTCATTGGTGGCCTTTGTCACCTCTGGAAAATTGTCCATCACGGTCATTAATCAGGGTTCAGGGTATACCTCAGCTCCGATAATTACAATAGGTAGGGGTAGCTGGGTAGCGGCTACCAGCTATCAGCTAAATGACTATGTAGCGGTAGGGACCAGGCAGTATCGCGTCACGACGGCGGGAACAGCAACTTCGGTTGCACCTACCAATACCGCCGGAGCTTCTGCTGCAGCGCAGACTGGTGCTGTTTTCACTTACGTGGGGGAAAGGCCAACATCGATCACAGCAAACTTAAGCAACCATGCAAGTACAATTGACCTTGCCTCCATGAGCAAATCACAGCTTGATCAGGCTATCCGGGATGAAAGGTTCAGAGAACTTGCTTTTGAATGTTTGCGCTATCAGGACCTTAAAAGGTGGGGAACCCTTTACAATGTGGTCAGAGGACTTGCCACGGACATTGGGGGAGGCGATCCCGCAATACCAGCGGCTCCGGCCACCACAAGTGCCAGTGCCATTTCACCGGTAAACCAGATCACTACTTCTAGTATTATATGGCCAATACCATTGAAAGAGATAACATTAAATAAAAAAATCGTGCAAAACCCTGGCTATTAATCGCCCATTAAGCTATAAACAATGAAAACGAAATTTTCACTATATACCATACTTGCAATTACAATTGTATTTGCATCCTCTTGCCGCAAGGATTACAATCTTGAGGAACCAGCATTTGAGGTAACTGCAAATAAAACCACGGTGGCGGTCAACGAGAATATTGAATTCAGTATTCAGGGTGTACCGGATAATATCAGCTTTTATTCCGGAGAACCTGGCAAGGAATATGCCAATATCGCACGTGTAACAGCGCCTGATGCCCGTAATATTATCCATTTTACCACCCAGCTGACTGCACTTGCGTCAGGAAATATTGGACAAACCAATAACCTCCGTTTATTTGTTTCCAATGATTTTTCCGGAAGGCTTGACTCCGCCAGTATTAGAAGTGCTACATGGACAGACATTAGCTCTCGGGCAAAGTTTCCCGCGCCAACAAGCACTACAGCGGTGGTATCTGATTCAATAAATGTCGCTGATCTCAGGACCTCAAGAGATTCCCTATATGTGGCTTTCCGATACATGAGTACGACAAATTCCGCTGCATCTAGGGCGCGTAGATGGACGATGAGCAAGTTTATCTTTCAGAATAAATTTCCTAACGGCACCGTTTTTACTCATGGTACGGTGGATACCGATAATAAACTTGCTGGCTTCAATAGCTTTAGTTTTAAAGGTACTTCGGTAAAGGATTCGCTTAAATGGTCATTCTCTACAACGGCGAGCTTCGAGGCTGGAGTGAACGAGCTGAGCGATGAAGATTGGTTGATATCCCGCGGCTTCAAAGCATCCTCTATTGCCTCAGATAAGGCAGTGGGCGTGAAAAAGTTTTCGGCAGTCGTTGATAAATTTATATATTCTTTTGCCAGACGCGGAACCTATCTGGTGACCTTTGTTGCGAATAATGCCTCGGCTGACGGCGTGAAGGAAATTGTAAAACAGCTCACTATAACGGTTAATTAGGCACACTATCATTTAAACTTATTTCAAATGAGAAATCTCATATTTATATTTTTTGTGCTGCTGATCTCGGCTTGCAAAAAAGATCAAAAAGTAGCTCCAACACTAAGCTTTATCGTTAATGCACGCGCAGTTGGTGATGCACCTTTTACGGTCAGGCCACCGCAGAGCAATAGTGATGGAAATTTCACGTATACCAGCAGTAATAGTGGTGTGGCTACAGTTTCAGGGAATACTATAACTATTTTGGGTGCAGGAACGACTACGATAAAAGCCGTTCAATCAAGTTCAGGGGATTTCGATGCAGGAGAAGTAGAAACCGTTTTTACGGTAGTTCCTTCGGGAACTTTTGTTGCCGGACAGTTTTATGCTGGTGGAATCATTGTTCATCTCCTTACAGTAGCTGGCGTACAACGTGGTTATGTGGTATCAGAAGATGACATATCACCGTCAGCTCCCTGGACCCCTGAATCCCTTGAAGCCACTACTGCTACAGGTACTGCAGTCGGTACCGGAGCTTCTAATACCACCAAGATCATCACTTTACTAGGATCCGGAAATTATGCTGCTAAATTGTGCGCAGACTATCGGGGCGGTGGTTACTCTGATTGGTTTCTGCCATCTTCAGCCGAACTTGCGTATTTGGGCTTGAGAAAGTCAGTTGTTGGAAATATTCCGGAAACTGTTTATTGGTCTTCCTCAGAAATACAGACAAATGTTGCCAATGCAAACTATGTTTTCATGGGACCAGGCACTGTATCCTCAACATCCAGTTTTAGCAAGCTATATAAGTATAAAGTCAGAGCATTCCGTTATTTCTAACCTTTAAACGCAAATATTAACAAGTTAATAAAAATGGATGTAAGAGCAAAAGTTAAATTTATGCTAAAGAAAGAACTTTTTTCAATCAGACTCAGTAGAACCAAATGTTCCGTATTGATTGGCATCATGGGGTTGATGGTTTTATTTTCCCAAGCTGCATACTCCCAAAAGGGAAATACCGATTTAATAATATTTGGCAATTCTCAGTCTGAAGGCTTACACCAGCTTAAGGCCGTCGAATCTGAAGTCATTGAGGGAGGGTTGTTTGAACCAGCGAGACTGCTCCTGCCAAAAAAAGTTCCCAGCTTCGATGGAGGAACATTATCATTCAAAATGAAAGTAGACCCAACTCTTCAGAATTATTTCAGCGTAAAGTTTTGGGGATCGGACATGGATCGTTCCATGCTTATGCTCTTTGCAGAAGGAAAGCAGGTCGGTTACCGCCATCTTGGTGATATTGGCTTACTTTATCTGGGGAACGGAGAAGTGCCTCTAAAGGACAGGTTTTTTTACGTTACACTTCCTATACCACTTAACCTCACCATTGGAAAAAGGGAAATAAATCTTGAGATACGTTCTTATGGCGAGATTTGGGGATATGGAACCACATTTGATAAGTATCAAAAAAACATGAGCTCAGGTTCGCTTGGCTTATACAACGCTTATTCACATACAAGTACTAAACTGGAGCCGGGGAAAAAAGAAGTTCAAGGTAAAGCCCCATCCAACCCTCAGACCAGGAAAGAACCGGATGATGAGGTTATGGTTCAACTTAAAAAAAGGGTAAATAATGAACTTAACGCTGCGTTGAAGCAAAATCGCCCGATCAACCAGTTGGAAATTATGTTTCTTTCAGCTGCCTACAAAATAAAATGGACTACTGCCTATCATAACAAGTTATTAGTTGATAAGATAATTTTAGGCATTGATGAGCACTACCGGAAATATCTGAAGGACCCAAAGATCCTTTATTCTGATCCAAATATCTATAATGGGGATTGGTTAGTAACCGGCCCGATCGCGAGGGCCATCACGCAGCTCTGGACTGAGATCAACCCTGAGCTTGAAAAAACTTTTGATGACGGGAAGGGTACACAGATTAATCGTAGAAAAGCATGGTCAGTGCTTATGGATGAAGCCGTCAAACATAGCGCGACCCATCGCAGGCAATACACAAATCAATCCATGATCGTAGATCTTTTCATGTTTGATTGTAATGAGGCGCTCATGCTTCTAGACAGCAGCAAGGCATTGCCTCGGGAGAAAACGTTAGATTACCTCTATCAATCAGTGGGATTAAAGCCATGGTTAGGTAAGGAAACTGCAAATGGTCCGGAAAAAATTCTTGGGGAAAATTACCTCCAGACTACAGCTAAGGGGTTAACTAAGGAGCTTGGCTATGTTGGTAATTATGGAGAAGTATTAGACTGGGTTGTTGATATTTACAATTCTACAGGAAAGGATGGTGTAGCAAACTCAGGAGATAAGCAAATCAGAGCGCAGCTCTTAAAGATGATGAAGGCAAGAACTTATTTTAGATATCCAGCTGAGGATGATGATGGTTATAAAGCGATGCGCATGGAGTCAGTTGTAGGATGGAGAGATGATCAACATTATCCCGGTGATGTGATATATGGGGACCGTTACCTGGCTTGGGATGCCAGCCCGCTTATGACTGCCGCCTCTACTCATGATACGCTCGCCATAGGCATTGCGCAACAGATGATCAAAGATAACCAGTTTTTTAAGGCTGTAGCGAATAAACTTAAAATGGGTGGACTTAGGGTAACGAAGAGTTTAATTACTATCCCGGATGACTATGAATGGATAAAGGCTCAAAAACCGACTAAAGTGCAATTGCCAATGTCAGCGGCAATGCCTGATTTTGTTTTTTCAGACGAAGAGGACGGGGTAGTGGCAGTTAAAAATGGAAAAGAAAGGCTTTATGCCTCACTTTATTGGAGAGCAAGGTATGGAGTTAACGGTCTTGCCAAGGTTCATTTCATGACTCTAGAAAATGATTTCATCTCTAACATCTATATTCAATCAGAATTTGAGGATTCGGGCTTGAAATATAAGCGACCGAACTGGGTGAATTTGGCATTTTCTGGTGGTCGTGAATGGTATCCTGGATTAGAATCTGCACATGCAGGCGAGGAATTGCCCATAGCTAAGATACCGCAGGGTGTTAAATTTAAAGCCGGAGATGAGAATGTTTATGCTGGGAAAGCAGATCTCTACACAATGGTTTATGGTAATTATCTTATTGCAATGAATACACAAAAAGACAAGGAGTCTGAATTTATAGTGCCAAACGAATTTAGATCATCGACAGATTTGGTAACCAAAAAAAATATTGGTGTTCAAAATAAGCTTAAGATTGCTGCATCTTCAACCATTGTGTTATACAGAAAGTAGTAATGATTTTATCAAATTATTTATACAGTAATAGGCTAATGTGCCTATTACTGTATATTGAACTTTAGTAATTTCTCACCATACCATTATCTGACCCAAAAATTCTGCAAGATTCTAAATGGAATTTTTAGGCCAAAAATCCCACCACTCCAGATATCATCCTTTTGAACAAACGGTATCTTAAATCTTGATCCTAAACGCTCAATCACTTCTTGCCCATTCAACAAATATCAAAATAAGCTGCCTTCAATTAGAGGATGATGTGATAAACAAAGATATTTTCCACCTTTAGGATGCAAAATTAATCAACTCTGGTCTTATTCTGATTTCTCGTTAATTTGTTTAAATCGAAATATTTTTATTGATTCTTCAAAGAAAAATGATATTTGTAATCAGAATCATTTTTAATAGGTGCTTTAAGATAAATTTTAATAAAATTGAACATTGTGTTGCTAAACCGGTTTAGGTTTTTTATGTTTGGAATACCAAATGTAAATCTATGTGCTTGATAGACTCTGTAAAGGCCTCTACGTTGACTTTAAATATACAACAGGCCTTTCAAAATATTCTTTTGTACAGCTATAAAGGAATCTATAATTGCCAGAGATTTTGTTTTGAAACAACAACTTAATCAAACAGCATGCAATCCACCAATTCATCTTTGAAAGAATGCGCAGACGTAGCGCTAGTAAAGCTTTGGGAAAAAACTATTATGGGTGATCGGGGAGCGTTCTCAGAGCTTTATCGAAAACTATACTCGCCATTGCTTGCTTATTCCTACAAAATTTTACGGGATGAGGATCTCTCAAATGACCTGCTTCAGGAACTTTTCCTAAAGTTCTGGATCAATCGGGAGAAAATAGGGATCATATCCAATGTTAAGGCTTATTTTTTCAAATCTACAAGATCAAATTTGCTCAACCATATTCGGATAACTAATGCCAAGAATCAGAAGCTTACCTTGATTCCACAAGTAGAGACTGAATGTTGTGAGGAACAATTGATTATGCTCTCCGAAAGAGGCTTAGAAATAAGTCTTAAGCTTTTAAAGGCGATTGATACCTTACCGAGAAAGCAGAGAGAGGCGGTCCACCTTCGGTTTTATGAGGGGCTCGACTATAATCAAATCGCTAAGGTAACCGGGGTTCGCTATCAAACTGTCGTTAACCATGTTTACCGGGCAACGCAAGCCTTGAGAGAGCTCAGTTCACTCAAACTCATATATGCTGCGTAATACAGCCTCTATTTGCTATATGCCTTACAACATGAGATCAAAAATAAAATTTATGAAACTAAAATTGCCACACTTTTTTCCTATTATCCAGGGCGATTACCTAAAAGCATTTACTCAGATAGGTTATTTGATTGTTTTAACTAGTATTTTTATTTGTTGTAAAGAAATCGCGCCTGCGGATGAAGAGGTAGCCGGGATGAGGGAAATTGCAAGCGTTGAGGTGAATGCCTCTTCAATAGTCCATCCTGCAATGCTTCATAAAAAATCTGATTTCAATTTTATAAAATCTAAGCTGACAGCAAATTTGCAGCCATGGAAATCAGGATTTGATAAACTTTCTGCAAGCACTTACGTATCGCTTACCTACCTTCCCAAGCCTACCGTGAAAATCATTCGTGGGGGCGGTACCAGGGAGGAGGCTGAAGGTGATAATTATGGCAATGCCTACCGTGATGCCGCTGCAGCATACCAGTGCGGATTAATGTATAACCTTACTGGTGACATAAAATATGCCGATAAGACAGTGGAAATACTCAATTCATGGGCCGCGGTTAATAAAAGTATTAATGGTGATTCAAATAGATTTCTAGCTTCCGGTATATATGGCTATCAGTTTGCGAATGCGGCTGAGCTTGTAAGGGGATACTCAGGCTGGAATCCAGATGACTTCAAAGCTTTTCAAAATTGGATGACTGGCGTATGGTATCCACTTTCGCTTGATTTTTTACAGCGACATAACGGAACGTGCGCTTCTCATTATTGGACCAACTGGGATATTGCCAATATGAATACTGTTCTTGCCATAGGAATTCTTGTTGATGACCAAAGCAAAATTGATTATGCAGTCAATTATTTCAAGAACGGGATAGGAACTGGTAACATTCATAATGCCGTTATTCATAGGCACCAGGTCGGCGATGAGGATTTAGGGCAAGGACAGGAGTCTGGTAGAGATCAGGGACACGCAACCCTTAATATATCTCTATATGGAACATTTTGTCAGATGGCCTATAATATCGGGATTGACCTATTTTCTTACGATAATAATCGGGTTCTGGCCTTATCAGAATACACCGCGAAGTACAATGTTAATACTACCAACATTGTGCCATTTAGCCCTTATAAAAATTGTGATCCTGTAAGCCTAACGCCAGAACACACAGTGATTTCCAGTGTTGCAAGAGGTACTCTTCGCCCATCGTGGGAATTAATCTACAACCATTATGTGAAGGTTAAAGGTTTAGGCGCAAAGTATAGCCAACAATTTGCCGAAAAAGTCAGGCCTGAAGGCGGTGGTGGAAATTATGGTCCTAATAGTGGGGGATTTGATCAGCTAGGCTTTGGCACACTGATGTATACAAAATAACAATAAAAGGTATCGCAATTCGGTGGAATGTATTTTTTCTTACCGGATTTATTACCGAATTTCAAAACTTATGAATAATACAGATTACCGAAACATGAGATCATGGTTTCCAGTTTTTCTTTTAACTGTCATTACATTTACTTCTTGTAAGTCGTATGCGCAACTTAATGTTCAAAAGGAAATAGACTATTGCGCTCGCCAAGCAAAGAAAACGCTTAAGTTGATACCTGAAGGCACTACAAATATTCCCAGAAGTGTTTTGCCGGGGACGGATACATGGCGTTTCGTGGATTATAAGGACTGGTGTAGTGGATTTTGGCCAGGCACGCTATGGTATACTTTTGAAGGAACAAACGATCAAGCGCTTCGAACTTCAGCTGACGGGTTTACACATGAACTCCAATCACTCTCTATGCAAAAGGCGATAGATCATGATCTGGGTTTTCAGGTTTTTAATAGCTATGGGAACGGGTATCGCCTAACCAAAAACCCAGCGTATAAACAGGTTATTTTAGCCACCGCAGACACACTTGCAACACTTTTCAACCCAAAGGTGGGCACCATACTTTCCTGGCCGCGATCCGTAGAACACATGGACTGGCCCCAGCATAATACAATTATTGATAACATGATCAATCTGGAGCTTTTATTCTGGGCTTCAAAAAACGGTGGGCACAAAGCACTTTATGATATGGCGTTATCCCATGCCAAAAAAACGATGGAAAATCATTTTAGAGCAGATTTTTCTGCCTATCATGCCGTGGTATACGATCGGTTTACAGGAAAGAAAATCAAAGGGCTGACCCATCAGGGATACGCCGACAATTCAATGTGGGCCCGTGGTCAATCCTGGGCAATATACGGCTTCACGATGTGTTACCGTGAAACGCGTGATACATCCTTCTTAAGTTTTGCCCAGAAGGTAAGTGATGTATATTTAAAAAAGCTTCCTACGGACCTGGTTCCATACTGGGATTTTAATGATCCTGCCATTCCAAATGCCCCTCGTGATGCTTCAGCAGCAGCGGTAGTCGCTTCTGCTTTATTGGAGCTGTCCACGTTTGTTCAAGATCAAAAAAAAGCAGCTCATTACCGTAGGGCTGCCGAAAAAATGCTTACCTCTCTTTCTTCAGATCGTTACAAAAGCGGTTCAGTCAACACCGCATTTTTACTTCATTCTACAGGGCATAAGCCGAATGGCTCTGAAGTGGATACATCCATTATATATGCGGACTATTATTACATTGAAGCACTTACCAGACTAGCAAAGCTGCAGAAAGGTAAATCATTAAACCAGAATCTGCTATAGATTCTCTATTAGATAACAATATGGCCAAAAAATATTTCTTTCTATTTGTTGCCGGATTTTTTGCTCTCCAGTCCGTGATGGCTCAAAAAACCGTTCCAAGTTCGGATATAAGCATTTCCTCTCCTGATCAATCCCTTAAATTTAGATTTTGGCAAGTTGCCGATGCATCAGGCCAAAGGTCCTTTCATTATAGTGTTAACTATAAAAAAGAAGAAATCATCAGCAAATCTAATTTAGATTTAGACCTAGATAATCATTTATCTGAGAGTGCCATGGCACTTAAGGTTGATCAGCATCGCAAATGGTTCGATAATCTCAAGATTACAAAAGTTGTACGGACCAATAAGGACACCGTTTGGAAGCCCGTGTACGGCGAACAGTCCCAAATAAGGGATAGTTATAACGCTGTTGTGATCGAAACAGTGAAAGACGATAATTCGATATATCGTATGAATATTCAGATAAGGGTTTACAATGAGGGGGTCGCATTTCGCTATTTCTTTCCTGAGAACGAGAAAGGTACCTATTACAGGATTGTATCAGAGAATGATACTTTTACTTTTCCTGAAAATACAAACGCGTGGGTGGCGAAATGGGCTCAGGCACCATATGAACTCTTGGCCTTGAAAGACTGGAATGGTGAGGGAGAGCGGCCATTAACGCTTGTGCTACCTACGGGTAAATTCGTTTCTTTAGTAGAAGCCCAGATGGTTGATTATGCAAGAACTAAATTTAAGCTTGACCCGAAGTATGCTAATACTATTGTCACTTCGATGTTTACGCCTGTTGACCTGATCTCCCCGGTTTCCACACCCTGGAGAATGATTATGGTTGCTGATAATGCTGCAAAGCTTGCTCAGAACAGCTATATGGTCCTAAACCTCAACGAGCCGTCAAAGATTAAAGATCTCTCTTACATCAAGCCTGGGAAAATTATGAGGGTGATGTCGCAGACCACACAGGACGCGATCGATAATATAGATTTTGCTGTCAAAAGGAATCTAAATCATATTTTGTTCGATTGGAAATGGTATGGTCCTGCTTTTGATTTCAGTTCTGATGCCACCAAAGTTGCAATAAAGGATTTCGATCTTCAACAGATCATTAAATATGGTAAGGAAAAAAACATAGGGGTTTGGCTCTATGTCAATCAACAGGCGCTATTACTGCAGACCGACAGTCTTTTCTCAGTGTATAAGAAATGGGGAGTGGCAGGTGTAAAATTTGGCTTTGTGCAATCCGGTTCACACCGTTGGACCACCTGGATAGAGAAAGCCATCCAACAGGCTGCCGCCAGTCAGATTATGCTTAACATCCATGATGATTGGCGTCAGACCGGCGAACAGCGCACCTGGCCAAACCTAATGACAGCTGAAGGTATTCGAGGTAACGAGGAAATGCCTTCAGCAACCAATAATACAATTATGCCATTTACCCGATATCTGTGTGGTCCGGCAGACTATACCATTTGTTATTTCGACAAACGTATCAAAACAACCCATGCACATCAGCTCGCACTTGCAGCTGTTTACTATAGCCCGATACAAACCCTTTATTGGTATGATCGTCCAGGTCAATATCAAGGTGAGCCCGAGCTCGAATTCTGGGATAAGATTCCAACCAGCTGGGACGAATCCAAAGTGCTCCAAGGGAACCCTGGGTTATATGTCTCAACAGCGAGGAGATCCGGTACCGATTGGTTCATTGGGACTATAACAAATAACGATGCTCGGAATGTAAGAATATCCTTTGATTTTCTACCTAAAGGAGCCACTTATGAAGCCCGGATATACAGCGACGACGATCAGGCTAAAACCAAAACAAAAGTAGGTGTGAAAACTCTAAAAGTTACTTCAAAAACCGTAATTAATACACCACTAAAAGCTTCAGGTGGTCAGGCTATCTGGCTGCGTAAAATATAACACTGTAATTTATGATCACAAATCAACCGAGTTTTACTCATAGAAGATTTCTAATAACCTTAGTTTTTGTAGTATCCCTTTTCATGTTTTGGGGTATTGCGATTACAATGGCCGATGTACTAAATAAGCATTTTCAGCATGTGCTTAAACTTTCCAAATCCCAATCAGCTTTTGTCCAGTTCGCCGTATTCGGCGCATACTTTGTGATGGGTATCCCTGCGGGTCTTTTTATGAAAAGATTCGGCTATAAAGCTGGCGTGATCCTAGGGTTGAGTTTATTTTCGCTAGGTGCCTTTTTGTTTTATCCTGCAGCCAATGCAGCTTCATTTAGCTTTTTCGGCGCAGCACTATTCATCTTAGGTTGCGGCCTCTCCACACTTGAAACAGTTGCCCATCCTTTTGTCGCAGCTCTGGGCGATCAGCGTACGAGTGATCAAAGGGTAAACTTTGCACAACTCTTTAATGCAGTTGGAGCAATGCTCGGACCGCTAATCGGATCATATTTTTTGCTAAGGGGAAATACCCCTGGAAGCACCGACCTTTCTTCGGTCAAGTCACTATATTTGGTTATTGGAAGCGTAATCCTTTTAATTGCGATTTGCTTTTCTTTTGTAAAAGTTCCAGCCTTGAGCGACCCTCATGCAAACACTGAAGATGCCACTAATATAGATCTTGCCCCGGATAAAAAGCTATTCCAGCATAGTCACTTTGTTTGGGCCGCAATTTCTCAGTTCTTCAATGTCGCAGCACAGGCTGGAACATGGGCATTCTTTATCAATTATGCCCACGAACAAATGGGCTTCTCTGACCTGAAAGCAGGAAGTTATATGACTGTTTTTATGGGCTTGATGTTGGCTGGACGCCTTGTCGGAACATTTTTGTTGAGGTATATCAGTGCCAGCCGACTGCTGGCGATATTCGCAGTATCTAATATTGTTATGTGTATTATCGTTGCACAAGGCCTGGGTTTAGTTTCCTTTATCGCTTTATTGATGATTAATTTCTTTTTTAGTATCATGTTTCCTACCATATTTAGCCTGGGCATAAAAAACCTTGGAAGCCGTACCCAACAGGCTTCATCTTTTATCTCTATGGGGGTTGTGGGGGGAGCATTTTTTCCTTTTGTTATGGGATATGCTGCAGACCAGTTTGGGGTGGCCAATGCTTATTATCTTCCCATTATATGTTATATAGTGATTTTCTTATTTGGTATACGCTTTTACCGCGTTAAACACTAGTTGATATTTAAATGATTAATTTGAGGTTTTTTCTGCTGGGTTGGCTGGTTATATATATTGGTTTTAGTCACCAGTTGCGTGCCCAGCAGTTAAACGCCTCCAGGCTTGATTTCTCGCCGCTTGATGAGAGAATTACGCGTTGGATCGATAGTGGGTATTATTCTGGTGCATCGCTAATCATTTGCAGTAAAGATAAAATTCTGCACCAGAGATATTATGGCAATGGCTCCGAAGACCAGCAAGTGTATATCGCCTCCGCAGGCAAATGGCTTGTATCTGCAGTGATAGCGCGTCTTGTGGATCAAGGCAAATTATCCTGGCAAGACCAGGTAAATAAATGGATTCCGGAAATGAAAGGCGATAAAGGTCGGGCTACGTTACTGCAATTGCTTTCTCATACCAGTGGTTATCCTGATTATCAGCCCCCAGGGCAAAGACCAGATAATTACCAGAACCTCAAAGCCTCTGTAGATGCAATTATTCCTCTGAATGCTGATACACTGCCTGGACTTTCTTTCAAATACGGTGGTCTGTCGATGCAGGTGGCCGGAAGGATGGCAGAATTGGCTACAGGGCAAGATTGGGACGATATCTTCAAACAACAGATTGCAAGACCCCTCGAGATGAGTGCAACTTCGTTCTCGCCTGTTGATCCCACACCAGGACATAACCCTAAACTTGGTGGCGGCGCAAGATCTACCTTGAGTGATTATGTAAATTTCTTATCCATGGTATCAAATAATGGTGTTTTCAAAGGGAAACGAATCCTATCTGAACAGGCACTTTTCCAGATGCAGTCGGATCAGTTGAAAGGCGCCAAAGTAGATAAAGAAAATTTTGTTAATTTGGTGCGTGGTGATGATAGAAATGATATTTACGGAGTTGGGTGCTACAGGGAGGAGGCCGATAGTACTGGAAGGGCAACACTGCTGAGTAGTCCAAGCTGGGCAGGAGCATATCCCTGGATAGATAAAAAAAATAACGTGTATGGTTTTTTTATAGCACATGTCAATGACAATCATAAAGAATTTAAAGCCTTTCTTTCGAGTCCTGTCATCCCTTATCTCGTAAGAGATATCCTTGACGCATCAGACCAAAGGATAAAAAAAGGCTATCTTCCAGTCAAGGGCGGAAGGCTTTATTACCAAGAGATGGGCAAAGGAGCTCCCCTTATCCTGATACACGGCCATTCATTTGACAGATCTATGTGGGATTTACAATTTGAAACGCTATCCAAAAAATTCCGGGTAATCAGGTATGATATTAGGGGTTATGGATGGTCGAGTATGCCTCATGAAAACCAACCTGAACTTCATGCTCAGGATTTGGCAGCTTTAATGGACTTCCTGCATATTAAAAAGGCTAATCTTGTTGGGCTATCTCTAGGCGGATTTATTGTTTGCGATTTCATGGCACTCTATCCTGAGAGGGTATTAACCGCAACCGCTGCAAGCGGGGATTTCTTTAACGTTAATGGCCCTTCCAGGCCATGGACAACCGCTGAATGGAATGCGCAGTCCGAAAAAATAAAAGCTTATCGTTCAGCCGGGATAGATGTGATGAGATCGAAATGGTTCAATGCCCTTAGCACACGCAACGGCCATTCGATACCCTCTCTCACCAGGCCCCTATGGAAAATGATTTACCAGTGGGATGCTTGGCAGCCACTACATCATGAACCACGCTTTTTACTCGGGAATGATCTTGGTAAACTATTGTCTGCCGCTAAAATCAATTTTCCTGTACAAATTTTAAGAGGTGAATATGACTTGGATCCCAATCATAAACTAAAGCGGGCAATTCCAACAGCAATCGAAGTGACGATCGCCGATGCTGGACATGTAAGTAATATTGAGAACCCTGTCGAGTTCAATAGGCGAATTATTGATTTTATTACCAGTAACAGCTCCTCTACATCATCTAAAAGACGCTAACAGACTTTAAATAGGATAAAAATACTCTCCAAAATTTTATATATGAGAAATTTTAAAAAATATGGCTTACTGATCACGCTCGTATTTTCAGCGATGATCACTTGTGCACAAAAGCACCCTTATCTGTTTTTTTCCAAAGAGAAAACACAGAAACTCAAAGTCAGGATAGACCAGGATACATTTATACGCAGAAACTGGATCTCAATCCTTAAAGTATCGGACGATGCTCTTCTAAAAACAGATGCAAAACCACAGATCGAATTTCTTTCCTTAGCCTATCTGGTAACAGGTGAGCGTAAATACGGTGAGAAGGTTGTAAAGACTTTGCTCAAATTATGTGGACAAAGAACATGGAGCAGTGAAGAAATGCTGAAACGATCGCCAGCCTGGCACGCCGATCTTCCTGTGGCTGATAACTGCTGGTTGGTTGCTATTGGCTATGATTCAGTCTATGATTTGCTCACGCCAGATGAAAGAAAGGTAATTGTTGACGGGTTAGTCCGAATGGGAATACGACCAGCCATGCAGGATTGGGTTTTGAAAGGAACCAGAATTCATACGCTGAATTCTATGGGGCATAATTGGTGGAGTGCTTGCGTAGGGATGGCAGGGGTGGCCTCTCTGGCTATCGTGAATGAAGAACCTGTTGCAAAAGAATGGGTAGAGCAATGCTCAGAGGGATTAGAAGAATGGTTTAGATTTAACGGAGATGATCTTCAGTTTAAGCCAAAGACAATGGATCGGGATGGTGGCATGTACGAAAGTTTTAACTATGCCTCATTCGGAACGGGCGAATTCTTGTTTTTTCGCCTCGCTTACAAAAATACATTCCCTGCAAAAAAACTTCCGGTCATTCCCGGACTTGAAAAAATGGCAAATTGGTTTATGCAGGCATCCTATCCACGGACAGGACCTATTCAGTCACTCAATTTTGGAGATTCAGGTACAGATGTTGCTGCTGACCGTTCGGTTAAACTACTGGAAGCACTAGGGTATAAAAACCCGAATAATTTGTGGTACCTCAACCAGGTTGAGAACGGACAGCACCGGGAGGGATTATTTCCTAATACACCCATAGGAATCATCTATCAGCCGGATACCCGTTCTGCACCCAAAGTACCTAATTTGCCCACAGCGGCATTGTTTAAGGATATGGGTTGGGCAATGATGCGCAATTCCTGGGAAAAAAATCAGACGATGCTCGGATTAAAAAGTGGTTATACCTGGAACCATTCACATGCTGATGCCAATTCTTTCATTCTTTATCACAATGGGGAGGCCATTATCAAGGATGCGGGTAACAGTTCTTATGGGACTAAGGAATATCCTGCTTATTTCTTTCAAAGCCCTGCACACAATGTCGTCCTTTTCAATGGAAAGGCACAACCAAAACAACAGCAATACAATGGATCTCCAATACCAGGCAAGATTACCCAACTTATCAACGGTTCAGATTTTAAATACATGCTTGCCGATGCATCGGGACCAACCGCATCAAATTTTAGCAGAAATTTTCGCAACATCATCTGGATGGGGAAAGTAATTTTAATCATTGATGATGTTAGAGCTTACCAGACAGGTGCTTTCTCCTGGTTATTGCACCCTGGTGGAATCTCGAAAAAAATTGGGGGTGATATAAGTATCATCAATAATAACTCGTCGGTATTAGTACGCCCTTTATTTCCCGAAACACTGGTCGAAACGGGATACGATCACGATTTTCCTGAGAAACTCAAGCTCGAGGAGATAATTGCACCCAAAGCCAGAGATCCAAAAAACCCTACAGAAGTTTACTATGAGGTGAAATATCCTCAAGAGGTCACTCAAACGAAATTCATAACAGCTATTATTCTGAAGGATTCTCCTTCAGATAAAAACCTTCCTAAAATTGAAAGACTTCATAGCGAGACGATGAACGGAGTTCGCATTACCCAAGACGGAAAAGTAACTGAGCTTTATTTGAACCTACTTGCAGACGGCCATATCATGCATTTAAACAGTGTTAATAGCTTTAATGGCATTCAAACGGATGCATACCTTACCGGCATAAGCTACAAGGAGGGGGTTGCACCTAACAATGCAAACAATATCAGTGAATATTTTATCGGGTATGGAAGTTATTTAAAAATAGGAGAAAAGGATATTTTTGACTCCCTTTCCAAACTATATGTAACTTCCACTTTGAACTCATCAAAAATGGAAGTAAACGTGCAGGGCCAGCCTTATTTTAAGGCCAACTTTTTTGCACCAGGCAAACCCGGGATTTTTTTACTGAATAATCGAAAAATAGATCCAGTCTTTAGTAAAGGAATGATCTCAGTTAAAACAGAAAGCAATTAAAAGAAAGAATTTATGTTAACCCAAAGAATACCAATTAATTTTTTTTTGATCATCAATATGTTTTTTTGTTGCTCTTCTACAGCTTTCGCCCAGCATGGTGAACCAAAGTTGGAGACATCAGATCTGGGCAATGGCACCTATCAGAATCCTATTCTTCATCTCGATTATTCAGATCCCGATGCCATACGTGTTGGAACAGACTATTACATGACTGCCTCGAGCTTTAATTGCATTCCAGGATTACCAATTTTACATTCGAAAGATTTGGTCAACTGGAAATTGGTCAATTACGCCCTTAGAAAACAGGAACCGGAAGCAGTTTATGATGTTCCTCAGCATGGAAAGGGTGTATGGGCGCCAAGCCTGAATTTTCACAACGGTGAATTCAGGATTTATTATCCCGATCCAGATTATGGAATCTTTATGGTCAAAACCAAAAATCCTCTCGGAGAATGGGAAAAGCCGGTTTTAATCCTAGCTGGAAAGGGTATCATCGATCCGAGCGTTTTTTGGGATAATGATGGTCTTGCTTATCTTGCCGTTGCCTGGGCTGGCAGCCGGGCAGGGGTAAACAGCTTGCTTACCGTTTTTAAGATGAATAAAGAGGGAACTATTGTAGAGGATAAAGGAAGGCATGTTTTTGATGGACATCCGGAAAATCATACTGTTGAAGGGCCAAAATTCTATAAGCGCAATGGATACTATTATCTTTTTGCCCCTGCCGGTGGAGTATCCACAGGCTGGCAGCTTGTGCTACGCTCAAAGAATATATATGGCCCATTTGAACAGAAGACAGTAATGCATCAGGGTGCAACCAAGATCAACGGACCTCACCAGGGAGCTTTGATTCAAACGCCAAAAGGTGAGGACTATTTCATTCATTTTCAGGATAAGGGCGTGTATGGCAGGGTAGTACACCTGCAACCCGTAAAATGGATAGACAACTGGCCAATCATCGGGCAGGAGAAAGACGGAATAGGAGAGCCAATATTGATAGGAAAAAAACCTGATGTAGGTAAGGTTTATCCAATAGAGCCACTGCAAGTCGATGATGAATTCAATGGAAGCAACCTCGGCCTTCAGTGGCAATGGCATGCGAATGAAAAAATTCAGTGGTCTGCACTAATAGCGGAAACCGGCTTTCTACGCCTATTTGCCTATCCCACTTTATCAGCCGGTCAGAATCTTTGGCAAGTCCCCAATTTATTATTACAGAAATTTCCGGCTGAAAAATTTTCTGCAACAACAAAGCTAAGTTGGAATACCGAGTGGGATGTGTGGCAAGAGAAAAAGGCTGGTCTGCTCATTATGGGCAATGACTATTCCTATCTATCCATCTCAAAAGATGAGACCGGATATAAGTTAAATCAGATTATTTGTAAAAATGCTGCCGAGGGTACAAAAGAAATTATTGTAGCAAGCAAGAGGTTAAAAGGTAGTTCGGTAATTCTTAAAGTAACTGTTAATGGTCCAGGGGGGGATTGCCAATTTTCATTTAGTCAAAATGGTGATGTCTTTGTCAATTTTGGTGAGGTTTTCCAAGCGAAGCAGGACAAATGGATAGGTGCAAAAATAGGAATATTTTCAACCAGTTCACCCAGTGTCAGGATAGGTGGCTATGCTGATTTCGATTATTTTAGAATTCGCAAATGATAAAAAGAATAGAAGTATTTTCAATTGGTCTCGGGTTTGTCATGCTACTAACGACTTTACAGCTCAAAGCAGCGGAATGGCAATGGTCTACACCGCTGCTCAATACACCTAATACTGAAACCAAGGGTAATTCCGTAGCTTATCTTTGGATCCCGCCAGGATGTAAGGGGGTTAAGGGCATAGTTATCGGACAACATAATATGCTCGAAGAAGGGATTTTAGAGCATAAGGCATTTAGAAAAAATCTTCAATCCCTTGATATCGCCGAAATCTGGATTACTCCAGTGGCTGATTTTGTCTTTAGCGATCGTTCAACTGCAATATTTCAGCAGATGCTGGATTCACTGGCTCATCAATCAGGTTATGCTGAACTAAGTTCCTCCCCAATAATCCCCATCGGACATTCCGCTGCGGCAAGTTATCCATGGAATTTTGCCGCGGTAAATCCACAGCGGACACTGGCTATCCTTTCTATTCATGGTGATGCACCACAGACCAATTTGACTGGAAGCGGAAAGCCGAACCCCTATTGGAAAGACCGTAATATAGATGGAATTCCTGGTCTTTTCGTAATGGGGGAATATGAATGGGGAGAGGGAAGGCTCAACCCTTTGCTTAGTTACCAAGCCGCGCATCCCGCATCGGCAATATCAATTCTATGTGACGCTGGTCACGGTCATTTTGACTTTTCTGATGAGCTTATAGAATATCTGAATCTCTTTATAAAAAAGACTGTTGAGAACAGGTTCCCCAAACACCGAAGTTCAAATGCTTCCATGATTCCCATTGATCCTTTAAAAGGATGGCTTGTCGATAGATGGCGGAATAACCTACCCCCAAATACAAAATCCGCACCCTATGCAGAATATAGTGGGAACAGGCGAGAAGCAGGATGGGTTTTCGATAAACAAATGGCTACATTTACTGAGCGGTATTACGCTAAGTCCAGAGGGAAAAAAGTGAGGAAAATCATATACATCCAGAATGAAAAACCGCTTGATTCTGCCGGTTTTGCTGGTTACAAGCCAATATTTAGACCGCTTTCAGATGGGTTAACATTCAACCTTTCGGCAGGGAATTTATCCCAGGGAACCACAGGTAAGCTGGTGAAAAGTACAGCAATAAAAATCAGTCGAATTTGTGGCCCTTTTATAAAACTTAATGACACGACATTTAAGATATCATTTGACCGGCTTGGCTTTGACAATATCAAACGTTCAAATGTACTTTGGTTCATGGCATCGCTTAAAGCTGATTCCAGGTATAAATCTGCTGTACAGCAGGCAGAAATGAGAATACCGCTTTTCAATGTTATTGGCAAAGACCAGTCGATAAATTTTGATTTGCCTGCTGTTGTCAACAAAGAACAAAAAAGCATTCATTTGACAGCAAGCGCCACCTCAGGGGGAAAGGTAAGCTATTATGTGAAAACCGGCCCAGCCGAAATCATCGCAGACAGATTGGTCTTCACGAGTCCACCACCAAAAGCGAAATACCCTATAAAAGTGATCGTAGTTGCCTGGCAGTATGGAAATTCTGATATCAATAATTCCCTAAAATCTGCAATTCCTGTAGAACGTACCATTTTTATTGACAAAACCCCTTAACGAAAGGATAAGGGGAATAATTTATTATATTTGTTATTCGGCAAGCCGATTTTAATCTCCATAGTGCCATAATGGGGAATATTTAATTAGTAGCATCAATTAATGAGCAAGAACCAGGATAAAAAGATTTCCATAAGTGACATCGCCAAAGCACTTGGGATTTCCAAAACCACTATCTCTTTTATAATAAACGGTAGGGCAAAAGAAAAGCGGATATCAGATGAGCTCACGGCAAAGGTTTTAAAATATATTCAGGAAAATGACTATAAGCCCAGCTCACTTGCCCAGAGTTTGAGTACAGGAAAGACAATGACCATTGGCCTAATGGTAGAAAAGATTTCGGATTATTTCTTTGCGCAGATGGCCTATCACATTGAAGAGCTTGCTTATCAGAATGGTTATAAGATTCTCTATTGCAGTACGGACAATGATCCAGAAAAGGCTGCAGATCTTATTCAACTCTTCAGAGACAGGCATGTGGATGGCTACATCATTACCCCTCCGGCAGGCATGGAAACAGAGATACAATCATTAGTTGATACTGGCGTACCAGTGGTACTCTTTGATAGATTCTATAAGGATGTTGATACCAGTTATGTTGTTCTTGATAACTTTAGGGCGAGTTATAACGCCTCTGCATACCTTGCAGAAGCGGGACACAAAGACATTGCATTTATAGAACTTGAAAATGAGCAAAGCCAAATGGAGGACCGAAGGCTAGGTTATGAACAGGCAATGAAGGAAAATGAGTTAGCCATATTTAATGTAAAGGTACCGTACAAAAATAATTCTGCCCAAACAGTTAAATTACTGATCAAGTTTTTAAAGAATAATAAAAAGATTACCGCAATGTATTTCGCAACGAATTATCTGGCTTTTAGCGGGATCAAGGCGCTCAACGAGCTTGGATATTCGATACCCAAGGATATGGCAATCGTTGCTTTCGATGATCACCAGGTCTTTGATATTTATTCTCCAACAATAACCGCCGTAGCGCAACCCATATCCGAACTCGCAAAGCAGTCTATCCGGGTGCTACTTAATATGCTTGACAAGCCCAAAGATGAACGTTTTCTTCAAAAGGTAATCGTACCTGCACAATTTATCATAAGAAGCTCCACTAGCTAGCTCCTGTATTGCACTGTTCCCCCCCAAGATATGAATGTTAGCCTCGATTGAATCCCATGGATATATGATATAACGTTTACCGCCGAGATACAGGACCATTCGTTCAAAACAATAAAATTGCCACTATAAAAATAATTACTTTTTTATAAACGTTTATTCGACGTTTATCTTTTATATTTGACTTTCCTGATTTTATCATTTGAACTTGGAATGTTTAAAATAAAAAGAGTTAATGATTTTTATTCCAACCGAAGTTAAAACTATAGATGGAGATACAATATGCATTTTTACCGTGGAAATAAAATCTATTTTTTAAAAAATAATACTCAATGTTAAACTGGAAAATATTTGTCGCTATCCTTCTAGTGGCCGCTAATGGCTATGCTCAAAAAAAAGTTCTGAATCCAAATTATGATGGATATCTATTCGCCTATTTTGAAGGATCAGGCCAAGGTTCTCAGCAAGAACAACTCCGTTTTGCAACAAGCAGTGATGGGATCAACTGGTCTGCCCTCAATAAGAACAGACCTGTGCTTAATTCTTCAGAAATATCATTTTCAGGGGGGATCCGGGATCCGCACATCCTAAGGACTGAAGATAACAATACTTTTCTGCTAACCGCTACGGATATGAATACAGTTAAAAATGGTTGGGGACAAAATAACGGTATCGTAATGCTAAAATCAAAGGATTTAATCAGCTGGGGTAAAAGTGCGATTGACTTCACTAAGACTTACCCTAAGTTATTTTCCAATGTGCAATGGGTTTGGGCTCCCCAGACAATTTATGACCCGCTGAAGCACAAATATATGGTCTACTTTACGGTCAAATTCAAGGATAGCCCCAAACTGGATTTTTATGCCGCATACGCAAATAAGGATTTTTCAGGTTTTGAACAGGCGCCAAAATTACTCTTTAGTCCAAAATATGGTGCAATCGATGGAGATATAGTACTCAAAGGGGATACTTATCATTTCTTCTTCAAAGGTAATACGAAGGTCGACGGAAAAGAAGTTAAAAATGGCATACAGCAGGCAACATCTAAATCGCTTCAAGGGCCTTGGATAGAGAATTTTAAATATCTTGATTTTTATTCCAATAAAAATATTTCTGTGGAAGGGTCTAGCGTTTTTAAACTCAATAATTCAGATCAGTATGTTCTGATGTATGACTTGTATACCCAGGGAAAATATGAGTATCAGACCAGTGTGGACCTATTCAGTTTTTCGACCTCGACCAAGTCATTCACCAAGAATTTTAATCCCCGTCACGGGAGCATCATCGGTATCACAAAAGGTGAGGCCAGGACTTTGAATAGTCATTGGGGAGGAGTCCAGGAAGAATTGCTTCAGCCTCTTCTTGCCGGAGATCGATACCAATTTGAGAGCAGTGGTAATCCACTGTTTTCCCCTCACTATACAGCAGACCCTGCCGCACTTGTTGACAATGAAACACTTTGGATATTTGCCGGACATGACTATAAAGGGGGGCAAAGCAGGTATACTATGAAAGATTGGTTAGTCTTTTCCACTAAGAACTTGAAAACCTGGACTGAATATCCTGTACCCTTGAAAATTTCAGATTTCAATTGGGCAAAGAGTGGTGATGCTTATGCTGGGCAGGTTATCAGAAAAGGAAATCAATACTTCTGGTACATCAGTACAAACTGGTCGGGTATAGGTGTTGCCGTTGCAGACCGTCCAGAAGGTCCATATAGGGATGCTTTGGGGAAACCACTATTGACGAATAAGGATTGTAAGGAATCCAAGCATGCTTGGGCTTGTATTGATCCCACAGTTTTTATAGATCAGGGTGGTCAAGGCTGGATTTTCTGGGGAAATCGGGAATGTTATTATGCAAAGCTGGGGCCGGACATGATAAGCATTGATGGAGAGATCAAACGCATAGACTTCAAAGGCTTTGAATTCACGGAAGCCCCATGGGTTCATAAAAAAAACGATACCTACTACCTTTCATATGCCACTGGTTTTCCGGAGAAAATTGCATACGCAACAGCTCGAAGTATTAATGGTCCATGGACTTATCGGGGAGTAATCAACGAAATTGCAGGTAACAGCAATACCAATCACCAATCCATTGTAGAGTTTGGAAAAAAAAACTATTTCATTTATCACAACGGAGCTATTCAACCTGATGGTGGAAGCTTTAGCAGATCGGTCTGCATCGATGAACTGCAATACAATAATGACGGAACAATAAAGCCCATCACAATGACAACAAAAGGAGTGCAATGAGACCTGTTTGGATCTCAAATTAAACGGCTGGGTTGACGAAAGCCCCGTGGTGGTGTTGCAGGAGTAAATATCTCCTTATTCTCAAATTATAATGCAAATACAAAATAGCTTCTTATGAAAAAAATCTTTTATACCCTTTTAATTATTTTTACAGCCACAAGGATATCAGCACAGGAAAAGTTGGAGCCTTTCAAGCTAAATCAAGTTGTTCTGCTCGATGGACTGTTTAAGGATGCTCAGCAGGCAGATTTAAAATATATGCTAGAACTTGATGCCGATAGGTTGTTGGCACCCTATTTACGGGAAGCAGGGCTAGCAACAAAGTCAATTTCTTATGGTAACTGGGAAAATACGGGTCTTGATGGGCACATGGCTGGGCATTATCTTTCTGCAATGGCGATGATGTATGCCTCGACAGGAAACCAAGAATTGAAAAAAAAAATAGATTACATGCTTTCAGTCCTTGAGAAATGTCAGCTTGCTAGTAAAACAGGTTATCTTTCTGGCATTCCAGGCGGTAAAAAAATGTGGTCTGAAATCAAATCAGGCAATATCAGAGTATCTTCTTTTTCATTGAATGATAAATGGGTACCTCTGTACAATATACACAAGATTTATGCAGGACTTTATGATGCCTATGCCGTTGCAGGCTTCCCCAAAGCTAAGACCATACTCATCAATTTGACCAATTGGTGTTTGGACCTGGTTTCGAACTTATCTGATGCGCAAATACAGAAAATGCTTATCAGTGAGCATGGAGGTTTGAACGAAGTATTTGCCCATGTTTTCCAGATTACAGGTGATAAGAAATATCTCGTGCTGGCAAAGAAATTCTCGGACAGATCGATACTGACACCATTATTGAAAAATCAGGACAAGCTAAATGGCCTGCATGCTAATACCCAAATTCCAAAAATCATTGGTGTTGAAGAAATCGCAATTATTGATGGCGATACCGCATGGGCAAATGCAGCAAAGTTTTTCTGGAATACTGTTGTAAATAATAGAAGCACGGCTATCGGAGGCAATAGTGTCAGGGAACATTTTAACCCTGCTAATGATTTTTCTTCGATGATTGAATCAAGAGAGGGTCCGGAGACCTGTAACTCATACAATATGCTCAAACTTACCAAGCAGCTTTTTTTGTCTTCAGGATCCAGCTCATATATCGATTTTTATGAGAAAACGCTTTATAACCATATCCTGACTTCTCAAAATCCTGACGGTGGATTTGTATACTTCACTCCGATGAGACCGGGTCATTACAGAACTTATTCTTCGCCTCAAGAAAGCTTTTGGTGTTGTGTAGGTTCCGGACTGGAAAATCATGGTAAATATGGCGAATTGATTTACAGCCATTCTGGGAGCTCTCTTTTTGTGAATCTGTATGTTCCTTCCATTCTTAAGTGGAAAGAACAGGGGCTAGAATTGAAACAGACTACCCGATTTCCGGATGAAGATCATACGAAATTTGTTCTGAAAGTAAAAAAGAAAAGCCGTTTTGATATTAAGCTGCGTTACCCTTCTTGGGTGGAAAAAGGCAAGATGAAATGTTTCGTTAATGGAATAGAACAAGAAATTAGTCAGCCTGTTAGCGGATATGTCAGTCTTAATCGAATCTGGAAGTCAGGAGATGTTATTGAGCTTAAAATGCCAATGCATACAACAGCGGAGTTTCTGCCGGATGGTTCCCAGTGGGTTGCCTTTTCAAAAGGGCCTATTGTCTTAGCAGCAGCGATTGATACCTTAAAGCAACCAAATCTATTTGCAGATAATTCAAGAATGGGCCATATTGCAAATGGACCTTTGCTTCCCTTGGACCAGGCACCATTTTTGACAGGAAATAAGTCGGATTTGTCCACAAAACTTCGCCAGAATCCTTTAGATTCGATGTCTTTTAACGCCGCGGAAATAATTTATCAGCCTAAGTATAAATCACTCCAGCTTGTACCTTTCTACCGACTGAGTGAAAAGAGATATATACTCTATTGGCCTTACACCAGTCAGGAAAAACTTACTGAACATGTAAAAAAAATACGCATTGCCCAGACAGAGAAATCCCAGATCGAAGCAACAACAATTGATGTTGTCAATGTGGGCGAGCAACAACCTGAAACTGATCACCAGTTCAAAGGGATGGAAAGTGAAAGTGGGATCTTTCGGGAACGTCATTTCAGAACGGCGAGGAAATGGTTCTCCTATAGTATGAAGAATGATAAGCAAGTTGCAAAAAAACTATCAATCACTTTATTCGGGGGAGAAAAGAACAAATCTTTTTCTATTTTGATCAATGGCAAACTTTTGCGCTCAATACAATCAGAGTCAACTAAGGGGCAGAATTTTTACAACTTATTCATTGATGTTCCTAGTAATCTGCAAGCAAGTGAAATGGAAATCAAGTTTGTTGCAGATCCCACATCAGCTATGGGGAATATTTATGAAGTGAGATTGCTTAAGTAGCCTAATTTAATTCACATTGTCAATTAGATTGTAAAACGATCTGCATTCGGTGATTTTTACAATCTAATTTCCTTTTTAGCATTTACCTTTTGGTAGATTCGTTAAATCAAAGCACATAACTTGCATATTCTATAAAAGCTGGTCCGGAGGTTTTCATCAAACTATCAGCATTTCCATTGCGTTTCCAGGGAAAAATAAAAAATGAATGTTGATCAATGGCTGAGTCACTTAATTAGGGAAATAGTGGATAGCCTTTTGCATAAGGAAGATTTTGAGTTGATACCATATCTCTAGTAATGGACATGGCAAGTAAAGAATAAGTTTATGTAACGCTTTTGTTGCGCTTAAATCATATGTTACATGAGTATGCCTGATTAAAAATGTTGTCCTCATTCGTGATAGCCAGTATGGGGAAAGTCGACTCAGCAATATTTAATTAGAGTTCAGCTTCGTTTACCAAATTTGCGCTATTAATCAAGGTATTAAAATTATACACACAAATGAATATTTTTAAATCGGTGGCTCTCTGGATAATCTTTTTGCCATCAGCTGCCATTGCACAGTCTCATTATCCTGGTCAGCACGCAGGTAAATTTGTTATTAATGACAAGCTGCGGCCTGCAGTCTCTAATTTTGACTTAAATGATGTTCGGTTATTACCGAGCCGTTTTAAAGATAATATGGAGCGGGAGGAGAGATGGCTATTATCGATCGAGGTAAAAAGGCTTTTGCATAGCTTCCGGACAAATGCTGGCATATACGATGCCAACGAGGGTGGCTATTTTGAGGTCAAAAAACTGGCTGGGTGGGAATCTTTGGATTGTGAATTGAGAGGTCACAGTACCGGTCACATCTTGTCTGGACTCGCTTTGTTATATGCATCCACTGGTGATGATAAGTATAAAATTAAGGCAGACAGTATCGTGTCGGGTTTGGCAGAGGTTCAAAAGACACTAAACCAAGGAGGATATCTAAGTGCCTATCCCCAGGAACTCATTAACAGAAATATCCAGGGAAAAAAGGTCTGGGCACCTTGGTATACCCTTCATAAAATTTATAGTGGTTTAATAGATCAATATCTTTATTGCAATAATAAACAGGCCCTGGGAATTGCTAAGGGAATGTCTGAATGGGCATATCAAAAATTGTCACCGTTAAACGCTGACCAGCGAAAATTAATGCTAAGGAACGAGTTCGGCGGAATAAATGAATCCTTTTATAACTTGTATGCGATCACTGGAAATCCAAAAGATAAGTGGTTGGCAGAATACTTTTACGATAATAGTTCGTTAGATCCTTTAATCGAGGGCAAAGATATTTTGGAGAAGAAGCATGCCAATACTTACATTCCAAAATTACTTGGTCTCACGCGTGACTATGAGATAGAAGGAAAGGGGAATCAGGACAATATTGCGGCCTTTTTCTGGAAGACTGTGACCGAGCACCACAGTTTTGCCACAGGAAGTAACAGTGATAAGGAAAAATTTTTTAAACCAGATGCAATTTCTGAACACCTAAGCGGATACACCGGTGAGAGTTGTAACGTTTATAATATGCTAAAGCTCACCAAGCACCTTTTTTCACATACTGCTGAAGTGAAATATGCTGACTATTATGAAAAGGCGCTCTTCAATCACATCCTTGGACAACAGGATCCAGCTACAGGAATGGTTGCTTATTTTTTACCAATGTTGCCAGGTGCACATAAAGTTTACAGTACTCCCGACAGTTCATTCTGGTGTTGTGTCGGCAGTGGATTTGAGAATCAGGCGAAATACGGTGAGAGCATCTATAATCATACCGAATCAGATGTGTATGTAAATCTCTTCATCCCCTCAATACTCGACTGGAAAGACAAAGGTTTCAGAATGAAACAGGAGACTAAATTTCCCGAAAATGGTAAAGTAGAACTAACGATCGAAAAAACCTCAGATCAAATAAAGGGGCTTATGCTTAGGTATCCTTCATGGGCTACAGATGGTGTGAGTCTGAAAATAAATGGTCAAACGGTAAAAATTACGCAGAAACCAGGAAGCTTCATCTCCATCAAAAGAAAATGGAGACAGGGCGATAAGATCGAAATCATTTACAATATGAGCCTGCATACTATACCCGCAAATGATGATCCATCAAAAGTGGCTATAGCTTACGGCCCGATTGTTCTTGCTGGTGAAATGGGAGAAAAAAATATGGGTTCACGGGGGGCTTATTCAGATCCTACACGCTATAATGATTATTATACCTACGACTACAAAGTTCCGACTGATGTAAAAACAGCTGTCAATTTAGATCCGAAAAACTTATCAGCATCAATCGTATCTGTACCGGGAAAATCGCTTACCTTTCTTATCAAGAAGGAAAAAATTATACTTAGGCCTTTATATGACATCCATCAGCAAAGATATATAGTCTATTGGGATGCTTATTAATTCAATTATTTAATTGCACCTTGAAAAAGGTTTAAAAAACTATAGGTTAGTTAATGATGAAGGATAGGGTAAGCGGGATAGCTTGCCCTTCCTTTTTTCTATTAACAAAAAAGCCTTGACGTGATGACAAGCCTTTATGTAGCAATTGTTTTGTGCAGCTACCTAAAAGATCAAGTTTTTAACTACATTAATTAGTAGGTAACGCTTGTTTTCCAAATAATAATGGCATTAAGCAAGATAAAAAAAGAATCGGGAATATCTTCACCTAAAAACTGGGAGCACAAAAAAATCCCTTTTTAGCTATTTAACTAAAAAGGGACATAGAAGAAACGCAAAAGCTTAGTACTAAATTTATAGCAGCTGTTACATTTTGCTTTTAGACATCGCTGATTTCTACATTTTCGACTTTTTCATTGAGTCGGCTTTCATCTTTGACATTTTGGCTTTTTCCATTTTGCCGGTCTTTTTTGTTGCCATTTTATCCTGTTTCATTTTGGACATTTTCTCTTGCTCCTGTCTTGGTACATTAGCAAAGCTTGGTAATGAAAGTACTAAAGCAACGACAGTGGTAAGCGCTAGTTTAGCTGCTGATTTTAAAAATTGATTTTTCATGTGTTTAAAATTATTTACCCATTAGTCGTTGTCTTCTGAAAGACCTTACAATGAAAATCACTTTTTATTTATTTCTTTTTCTATTCTTTTTTTTAAGCCTATTTTAAAGTGTTCATCAAGTGTAATTTTGTTATCTATGAGTTTGGTAAACAACTGATTAATCAATAAGCTCTGCCTCTGGTAAATTCTGCATACCGAGCAGCCAGCCAAATGGATTTTGAGCTTTAGTCGTTCAGTGGCAGTAATTTCACCGGATAGGTTCTTTTCAATAAGAAAAGTTGCCAGTCGGCAGTTGTACCTGATTTTTTTTATCGTTCCTGCCATATTAATTAACGTATTTCTGTAGGCAAGCCCTAAGGTTAACCTTCGTCCGGTGCATAATCACCCAAAAGTTAGCTTCGGTAACTTTTAGCTCAAAGCAGATTTTGGCTGAATCCAGATCATCCATGTGCTTCATCGAAAATATACTGAACCATAAAGCTGGTAGTTTTTTGAGACATAGGTTAAGCATACTTCCCAATTCTTTTATCAACAATGGGTAATCTCCATCCTGGCTAAATTCTTGTGGCAAGTGCGGTGATCGCCAATGGCCGTTTTCTGTCTCGAAGAATGATTCCTGTGCATCTTCAGACGATTTGATCTCCCGCAGTCCCGCTGTATTCTGTTTACGGTAGTAATCAACAATTTTATTTTTGAGAATTGCGACCATCCACGTCTTCTCACTACTCTTGCCCTTGAAGCTCGATGACTGCTGTAATGCAGCAAGGAAAACATCTTGAACCAGATCTCTGGCTATCTCTTCATCTCTCAATCTGGTAATTGCGAATCGATATAGGTCATCAGCATATCTGTCTACCCAAGTTGATGGGTCACTAGAGTTTTCTATTGGTATAACATGCTTTTCTGTATTCATATCTTCTCAAACATGCTGTAAAGATACTGCTTAACCGGGTTAGTGGTCATATTTATCGCATCAATATTATTTTTATTTTTTTTGTAAGGGAAATGGCTTTTTACCGACTACTACAATAAATTCAAATATTGTAATCAAGAGATGGCATTCTATATCGTCATAATTTTAACTTCAAGCCTGTCTTTGTATGTGCGACGGCCACTCATCCAAATAAGAGCTTTATGGCGATGTCAGTTAAATCTTCTTAAGTGCATAACCCGATGAGAGAAATAAAAGAAAAGCATGACTTTTTGATGCGATGGACGCACTGGGTAAATTTTCCCGTTTTGGCTTTGATGATATGGAGTGGTTTACTAATATATTGGGCAAATGACGTATATGGTATTTGGATATTTGGGTTTGAGATAGTCAGATTTTTTCCTGACTGGTTCTACAGCTACCTGCATATTCCACAGCGACTCGCTGAAGGGATGGCTTTCCATTTTCTTTTTATGTGGCTGTTTTTTTTAAACGGCTTGTTTTACATATCATATACCATCTTTTCGGGTGCCTGGAGAGACTTGATCCCTAAGAAAAATTCCCTCAGAGATTCTTGGCAGGTCATATTGCATGATCTCCATTTGAGAAAAGCCAAGCCTTTACAGGATAAGTATAATGCCGCACAACGCGTCGCTTACTCAGCAGTAATACTCATGGGTGCAGGATCTGTCCTGTCTGGCTTAGCCATATATAAACCAGTTCAGCTTTATTGGATCTGCTGGCTATTTGGCGGATATCACATCGCTAGAATAATCCACTTCGCACTTACCATCGGCTACATTCTTTTTTTTATTATACACATCATTCAGGTTATTCTTGCCGGATGGAACAATTTCCGTTCGATGGTATCCGGTTTTGAAATAATATCGATGGATACAAAGGACAGGCAAAACAATTCAGCAAAAAATGAAACTGGAGAAAAAGAAAAAAAATAAAATTCCACGGACCATTGAACAGAAAATAAATAGAAGAAATTTCCTGTCATTTGGAGGTTTTTTTTTAATGGGTGGCGTGACACTGGCTGGCGTAAAATGGCTGTTTGATGCCCCGGAAGAGTCTACTGGCGTAACTGGAGGGGCAAGGGTGCCACTAAGGAGAGCTTTAAATAAGACAGAGCTCTTTTTTCGCAACATTTTTCGCAATAATCATCTGGTGCAGACCTATCCAAAAGAGATGGCAGCGAAGACCGTTCGCATGAACAGCTTGATTGGAATAGAGGATGACAGTAGTTTCAATGAAAGGAATTGGCGACTCGAGGTGAAAATTTCTGCGCTAAGTTCTTTGTATTTTAGTATTGAACAGATAAAGTCTCTGCCCAAGACCGAAATTGTTTTTGACTTTAAGTGTGTGGAAGGCTGGGATCAGATTCAATATTGGGCTGGAGTTAAGTTAACTGATTTTCTATCACATTTCAAAATCGAAACCCTTGCAGATTATGACTATATGGGCTTGGAAACCCCTAATGGAGCTTATTATGTGGGCCTGGATAGGGCTAGTGTGCTGCACCCCCAAACGATTCTGGCCTATGAGATGAATGGTCAGCCCATTACTAATGAACATGGCGCACCACTAAGATTGATCATTCCAGTTAAGTATGGGATTAAAAATCTCAAGCGAATAGGCTTGATGACCTTTAGCAATACCCGTCCAAGGGATTACTGGGCTGAACAGGGTTATGATTATTATTCTGGATTATAATATGGTAATTCTTTACTCTCGGCCATTGGCAAAGGATTTTAAATGGAATATTTTGTTTACATCTACAGGTGATTCAAGTGCTGGTGCATTTTCAGACAGTTAAAATTCGAAAGTTATAGGTTTCACAATACTGAAAAATCAATGACATGCAAAGTAATATTAAATGTTGTTCTCGGGAAATATAGTCAACACATCGGGAAATAGAGATATGCATATACCCATTCGACACAGATACCTTTACTCCATACTTTAAAACACTACATCAAATGAATTTTTATCAAGCCAAATTGAAATGGATAGCGTTAGGTGCTATCCTATTATTCTTTTTTTCATGCAAAAAAAATGACGATCCTCAGATCCCGACAACTTCAGCTACGATAACCGTGGAAAACGTTTTGGACTCCAGGTCTTTAGTAGAGTCAGGAACTTTCAAGCACGTAGGTTCATCACCGTTAATCATGCCCGGAGAGTCAGTTTCTTTTAAGTTTTCTGCTGCAAAGGGACAGGCATTAACCTTCGCAACAATGTACGGTTGGTCTAATGATCTTTTCTTTGCACCCACCAACCCTGGAATCAAATTGTATAAAGAAGATGGCACCCCAATTGAAGGAGATGTCTCATCCCAAATCAAGCTATGGGATAATGGTACTCGTATTAATCAGTTGCCCGGATCTTCCGTCAACCATCCCGGAGCAGCTGAGGCGCTTACCAAAAACGTAACTGAAGTTAATGGAAAAGATGCACAAGGTAATTCATATCCTCAGGCCTCTTCTTTAATGAACGCTTCCCTGCATTATGATGGAAATTCTAACTTTACCTTGACCATTAATAATACCTCCGGAACGACTTCTAATCCTACGCCATTCAGTCCTGGAGTGTGGGCGATATCTTACATCGTTGGAGGTAATTTATTAAATTCGGCAGCACTTTACCAAAGCGGTGCAATAACTGCAAATGGGCTTGCTAATGTCGCTGAAATGGGAGACAATAGTGTTCTTGCAACTTATACTCAGGGACAAACAGGGATTTTTACACCGCTTTCACCAGTATTGGTGGTGGTCTTTAACGGAATCGACAATCCCATTTATAAGGTTGGTGAAATTGACAGGGGTAGAGGGCTTAAGGAATTGGCTCAAAAAGGTGATGCCAATGTCCTTGCTACCTACCTTAAAACACTGACAGGAGTGAAAAATGTTTATATACTGTCCGCCTCTGGGACAAATGTACTTTTACCTAAAATTGGCGCCCAGAAAGGCAGTTCAGTCTCACAACAGCTCAATCTGCAGGCTGGGGACAGGATTGCTATTGCTTCGATGTATGGTTTTTCCAACGACTGGTTCTTCACGACTAGAGATAATGGTGTTGATGCGGCACAAAAAGGCGATATCTCTTCATCAATTGGTCTTTATGATAACGGCACAGCGCTTAATCAGTTTCCCGGTGCAGGCATAACGCAGTTCAATCTTGCGGGTACACCACTGGGTGAAAGTAAAGTAATCGAAGAGGTCCCAAACCCCAACGCATTTACAACTTTACCCGCCATTGCAAACATCATCAAGGTTACACTCCAATAGCTCGAAAGATGAAAATAGCATTTAATATTTCTAAAATGGAAGAGGTATCTACCGCGAACAAGGAGATTTGCAATTCGGTAAAATCTGCATTTGAAAAAGTACCTAACATTTATGCTATTCCGGCCTATTCTGAAAACGCATTGACAACATACATCAAAATTCAACAAGCGCCCATTTCCCGCTCAGCTAAAGAGCGGGGAATGATTAATCTTGTTTCAAGTAAGGTCGATGATCGCCTTTATTTTCTGATTGCACATTCACAACCAGAGATAAAAATTGGTCTAAGCGTGGAAGAAATAGTTCAGAACAGGCCTGCCTCCGCATTTCTTGATCAGCGGTTCACTGTCTGGGCAATATTGACCAGAAATACTGCCAAAATCAAGAGTTGGGCTCTTTCTGTGATGCTGAATTTATTTTTTTCTGCCAGTTACTCCAAAGAAAATCTCATCGATGTTTTGCCCATCGGAGATAAAAGTATCACAAATCTAATACATGGTCTCACTGATATCCCTGTGGAGTTTCCACTTGCCCAAACAAAATTATAATAATACATAATCCATTATCAACAAAAAAAATGAAAAAATCAATTAAATTTAAAGGCGTCTTTACTCTGTCACTGGCGTTATTTTCTAGCGGTATATTTTTTGCTCCAAAAGCGGTCGCTCAGCAGGTAAATGTGATCAAGGACAGTAAAGTGATGGAAGATAATTCGCAAGGAAATATGGGTGCTTTCCCACAACTGCCCCAAGATATTAGCCCGTTATTGATTGGCGAGAAAATTCCCACGGCCAGCTTATTGGATGCATCAGGAAAAAGCTTTGATCTAAACACGGCTGTTGCAGTGAAGCCAACCATTCTCATATTTTATAGAGGTGGATGGTGTCCGTTTTGCTCAAGACAGCTTTCAGGATTACAGGAATTAGCTCCAGAATTGCAAAAACAAGGATATCAAATCATTGCCATCAGTACCGATAAACCGGACGGCTTGGTGCAGTCGGCTGCAAAGCAAAAGCTCAGCTACACGCTATTGTCTGATGCAGACCTAAAACTATCAAAGCAGTTTGGTATCGCATTTAAAGCACCTAAAGCATATTGGGAAATGCTTCCCAAAACTACTGGGGGAATGGATGCAGATCTGTTGTTGCCTGTACCCTCGGTATTTATTCTAGATAGAAAAGGTATTATTCATTTTGAGTTCATTAACCCTGATTTTAAACAGCGTCTTAGTCCAAAACTATTAAACGCTGTCGCTGAGAGTATAAAAAATGACCTTTAATATTCACAACATGTCCCCAATAAAGCGCAGAAGAAGCTTACTTGTTATCTTATCGGTATTAATCTTCACCTCAGACAGTGTTTTCGCCCAGAATAAAGCTACATCATTGAAAGATTCCCCAGGCAGCGAGATTGTATTTACAACCAGCAAATGGAAGGAAGTGATAAAGGCTGCCAAACAAAGTGGTAAGTATGTCTTTGTCGATGCCTATGCTTCCTGGTGTGGCCCTTGCAAATTATTAAAATCGACGACATTTAAAGATAAAAATGTAGCAGCATATTTCAATGAACACTTTATCAATTATAGTGCTGATATGGAAAAGGGGGAAGGTATTGATTTGGCTGACAGCTGGGATATTGCCGCTTATCCAACATTACTTTTTTTTAATCCAGAGGGCAAGATGGTTTTTAAGCAGGTCGGTTATTTGGATGCTGTAAAACTGCTGGAATTTGCCAAGGATCTTATAATTAAATAATGTCTTGTATAGTTGTAAAAAAAATATTTGTTAGTCAATACGGCTTGCTAAAGCCTTGATAAACAAGTATTATAAATAAAGACAAAACAGCATTGAATAGTTCGTTTCACGTGTGCTGTTAAATTCTAAGTCGCATTAAAAAGTATTATGGTCAAGGAATATAGGGATAAGTCCAACTTGGGCCGTTTTGTCATGCATGTCAACAATGGGGAACTCGCTGGAGCTGGCCTTGGTACTGGTGTATCACCAGTACCCATCAATACCTTTATATACAATAAGGGTGAGGCGCAGCAAGTGACCATTGATGAAATCGTTTACGTAATTCCCGCAGGGTCCATCCTTCCTTTGGTCTCCAATCAAAATTTTGTATTTCAGCGTCCAGATGAACTTATAGCATGGCAGTTTAATCGGGAGTTTTACTGTATAGTTGACCATGATGCAGAAGTGGGCTGTGTAGGCTTTTTGTTCTATGGGATCGAACACCCGATGTTTATCAAACTGTCTGTGGCCGAAAAGGAAGCCATGATCCAACTTAAAAAGGTCTTTGCAGATGAATGGCAGTCACAGGATAGTTTTCAGGGAGAAATGTTGCGGACATTGTTAAAGCACCTAATTATAAAGACTACTCGCATTGCAAAGCAACAAAGCGAGAGCTACAAACATTTTTCGGACGAAAAAATGGATTTGGTAAGGAAATTTTCTCTAATTCTAGAAGGGTCTTTCAAAAAGGAACATGGGGTAAGTTTCTATGCTGAGATGCTCAACAAGTCTCCAAAAACTCTAAGCAATATTTTTGCATTGCTCAAGCAACAGGCACCTTCCAAGCTTATCCAAAATCGGATTATATTAGAGGCGAAACGTTATCTTCATTATACAGATAAATCTTCTAAGGAAATTGCTTTTGAGCTTGGATTCGAAAGTCCTGCTCATTTCAGCCGTTTTTTTAAAATGTATGCTGGGGCAAATGTCTCTGAATACAAGAATTTGTAGTTATAATATGCTCATAAACTCTATTGAGGTAGCAAAAAAATGTTCAACCGAGGTTTCACGCAAGGAGTTAGCTGAACTGTTATGAAGAACCTAAAGACAATTGGTTTAGCTAGTTTTGTTATTCAAACCAACTTGCGCTCAAAGCTGGTCCTTAGACAACATCATGGGTTAAGGTATGAAATTATTGTTATTTACAGTCTTTTAAAAATAATCACCAGTGATGGTAAATGAGGGTCTTGCTAATGGTATTTAAAAGTTGCGATCGGATCAATGCGGTTTTAATCTTGCGTTGGCCTGAAAAAAAATAGCTGTAAAATTGTTGATTAAAAAGTTGCTGCCTGCCTGTGCCAAAACGCTTATCGGACAGTGGATCAATGCTGATCCACTGTCCTGCTGGCTATGCTGAATATTTACTTTTAGTTAAATTATGAGCGATAAAGATAATCTAATCTGGTACTTCTGAATTTCCGGCCGGTTCAAATGCCTTTACTCGGTTGCGCTGTTCACGAAATTGCTGTGCAGCCAAATATGCCGACATCCTGGCACGCATGATTGACCCTAAAGGTCGATGTGCTGCTAGCGAGTGAGCTGGATTGAAAGCCAGTCGATCCTCGAAATAGGATATACGATTTATTGAATAAGAATTTTGTTTTGGAATGCTCAATGTCGCCACTATTCTGTAGGGACTAATTTCTTCAGGCCATTCCACACTGGCATCCTCAACAGGCATATTGATGAGGTCCCTACAGAGTTGGATACCTATTTCAAATACTGCTCCATGTTTTTCAAAGTAGTCAGCAGTCACATGTTGAAATATATCGTCATCAATGCTATTGTCTACCTTGGCCTCGCCGATCTTTTCCAGAGTTGCGAGCGTTGGTATCACTGCCATCTTGCAAACATATTCACCATAACGAATTGCTGCCTGACTATAATAAACGTCACTAACTGGATGGCGTGGAGGTCTTCCAAAGAATCTTATTTGCCCGCTACCACCCCCGACAGTTTCAAGAACGGATTCAATCTTTTGCGCAATCTGAGAACCAGCTACGATTAACTTTTCTGGGATATCTGGCGTATGTGATGCTATTCGGCTAAAACTCTTGAAAAATTTCTCCGCATTGGGATTCACGAAAACTGGATCCACTGCTAACACAAAATCCTGAGTTGATATTTCTTGACTTTCCGGTATGTGTGGTCCATGTACACCCAAAACTTTCATAGCCATTCCGCGCTGCCCGGATGCTTTATCTGAAATAGGGGCACTTGGACCTGAAGAAAATCTAAGGAGTACATCGAAGTTGTTTGGAGATGAAAACATTCCCTGGCTAAGTTCAGGCGGTAGGTCGCTATGGACGTTCAACTGCCCTTTAAGATATGCAATACCCTTTGAATGGGTCGCACGCATTGCCTTTCCCTGCTGTTTACTTACCGTGTCGGACATACCGACCATCATGTGGTTGATATTATTGAATATTTCATTTTCATTGCTTGAAATGATTTCCAGATCGTCACTGTATTTTACCAAAGTATTTGATTTCATCCTTTATGATTCTTAAGTCTAGTAGTACTATAACGTACTAAAGTCAATATTGTTCTGAGGTATTGATTAATTAGTGATGAATTTATTGTAATCACATTAAATCATAGTATGTTCGCAGTTATAATTCCCATGATATGAAAAACTACGGTCTGATAATAGAGCTCATTGGATTAATTGAGGATATTGAAAACAAACGAGAGCTTGATAGCCCTCTGTCTATTGAAGAGTTTACCCGTTATCTTTTGTCCATCAATTCCCACCAAGGGGGAATAAAAACGGAAGACATCAATCAGATAGTATCAACCGATGGGAGTTATCATCATGGCATTGTGGATCAAGATTCACAGGGAATCGCAAATGAGGTCAATAAATTATTCGTACTGATCGCAAGGTTTATTAGGACTATGGCCAAACGGGGATTAGAAGGCACTTCCCTGCAGACAATAGAGGAATTCTCCTACCTTGCTATACTATTAAAGTTTGAAGATATCACCAAAAGTGAATTGATAAATATGAACTTTCAAGAGAAGACCACAGGTACTGAAGTCATCAAGCGTTTAATTAATGCTGGGTTGGTCAGTCAATTTGATGATAGCAGGGACAAAAGAAGTAAAAGACTTTGCCTGACTGATAAAGGTCGCAGCCTTTTGGATTCCATCCGCTTTAACATGGGTAGTGTTTCTGAATTGGTCGTTTTTAATCTTTCTCCCGTTGAACGAATGGATCTTGTTCTATTATTAAGAAAAATAGAAACTCATCATCGTGAACAGCGTACCATTTCCAGGACTACGGGAATTAAGGAGGTTATAGATAGTATCAATAGATAGTTTCATCTCTAAAATGAATTATAGTACGTTATCGTATTTTATTTATATATTTGCTCCATGATTAAGCTATCTGGTAGGGACATTTTTGCAAACGTATTTTAAGCCTAGGAAAAATAAATATTCAAGGCTTTTGCCTGCTACTAAAATCTGCAAATATGATAAGTAAAGAAAGTAACCAACCCACCTCGCTATGCCTCCTCGCTCTTCAAAATTACGACGAATTTTTTATCAGGTAAAAAATAGTATTTACTATGAAAGGAACATTTGACGTCTTGTGTGAGGATATCAGTAAATTAGTTACAAGGCGTTACAGCACCAGTTTTTATCTTGGAATTATTTTACTGGACAGGAAAATTCGGCAGCCTATTTTTTCAATTTATGGTTTCGTTCGATTGGCTGATGAAATCGTTGATAGTTTTCATGATTTTAACAAAGAGCAGCTCCTGTCTAAATTCAAGAAAGATTGCGATGAGGCCATCGAAGATAAAATAAGTTTAAATCCGGTGCTACATGCATTTCAACTGGTTGTAAATAAGTATAATATTGATAAAGAACTTATTGAACTTTTTATGAAAAGTATGGAAATGGATCTTCAAAAAGAACATTATACGGATGAGCTCTATAATCAGTATATATTGGGGTCTGCACAGGTTGTGGGACTGATGTGCCTTCAGGTTTTCACCGGTGGTGATAAACAGAGCTATGATTACTTAAAATCTTCAGCGATGAATCTAGGATCTGCTTTTCAAAAGATCAATTTTCTCCGTGATATAAAGGCAGATTACTTAATATTAAACAGAAGCTACTTTCCAAATGTAGATTTGTCCAAGTTTTCGGAACACGATAAATCTCTCATTGAGTTAGATATCCAGGAAGATTTCAGATTGGCCCTTAAAGGAATCAGAAAGTTACCTAAAAACGCCAGAGCTGGAGTTTACCTAGCTTATAACTATTACTTTAGCTTGTTTAAGAAAATTAAAGCCACTCCTGCAGAAGAGGTATTGAAGAGAAGGGTTCGAATTTCCAATATCCACAAATTTGGCTTAATATTTTACGCTATAATTCGTAATAGCACAGGTTCAATTTAATAACTCCAGTGATATAATGCAAAACGATGGAGGGTAGGGGTACCATGACTGAAGTAAATTATTAAAAAAAATATAAATCCCCACTATCTCCTTTGTTTGTATCCACTTCTGAAAACATACCCTTGTCCTATGCAGCTGGTATAAAAAAAAGCACTCTAATTAAATTAAATTCCTCTTTCTGAAGGATTAATTAGAGATAATGCCCGAATCTGTGCTAATTCTATGAGAGAGCGCCCTTTGCGCTGGCAAATTAGTCTAGCATGTCCAAGTAATATGTATTTGGATCCCAAATAAGTGGTAACTTGGTTTTACAAAGTCCATAAAAGATCCCTTTTGCTTATGTTAGTTCTTTCAAAATAGATAAAAATGGGCTAAATCGACTGTTTGGTGCTAATTTTAAGCAGAATAAGCATGTTTATTGGTGATGTAAAAGATGAGAAGTAGTCGCTTGGCATATATTTGATTCAGAAAATGATTTTTCGTTACCCCCTGGGCCGGTTATTTATCGTCTAGTATGGTATAAAATTAAATATTATGATTAAGAACCTGAAATTTTTGTATGTATGCCTACTTACTGCGTTAAGTTGCGGAGCTTTTGCACAGAACACCATATTAAAGGGGGATTTGACCGGACTTCAAACAGATAGCTTGTATTTTGCCTATAAATACCTTGGAGATAATAAAAAAATAGCGATAGCAGTGCATGATGGTAAGTTCCTGTGGGCAGAGCATCTGGACAATCCAGTGGCCGTTACCATAAATTTCACGGGTGGATTTCGCTATTTTTTTTATGCGGAACCTGGTCTAATGCATTTATCTGGCAATGCCTCTTCAGCAATAGAGATAAATGCGATAAAGTTGTCCGGATCTAAAGCAAATGAAGCATACCAGACATACAAAAATGACATGATAACAGCATTCAAAAGCGAGCGTGACCAAATGAAAAATGGACATAATCCCAAAGACCGCATACGTACATCAGAAATGGTTGAGGATGATTTCGTTCTGGCTAATCCTAACAGTGTGGTAACCTTGGATCTAATTAAAGGTATTTTAAAAAGGAGAAGTCTTGAAAATATAAAAATATTGGCCGCTAAGCTTACAAAAGAAAAGCCAAATAAGGCTATCAAGGATGCTATCGCCCAGAGGATTGCTATTTTGCGAACAGGAGCATTGGGAGATAAAATGGAGAATTTTTCCTTTCCTGATATTCATGGAAAAAAAGTTGAGCTAGATGATTTTAAAGGTCAGTATGTTTTTATCGACATTTGGGCAAGCTGGTGTAAACCCTGCAGGGCGGAAAATCCAAACGTGCTCAAAGCTTTCAACAACTATAAATCGCAAGGGTTTACCGTTATTGGTATTTCGGTCGATGACCATGATGTAGCTTGGAAACAGGCAATACAGCAAGATGCATTACCATGGACACAGCTTAGAGATCGCAAGGACATGAAAAGTGAAATCTTGGAACATTATGGGATAATAGGCATACCCAGTTCATTTTTGTTGGATCCTGCGGGTAGAATTATTGGCAGGGATCTTCGCGGAGATGAACTAAATGCCAAGCTAGCAGAAGTAATTGGACCTAAAAAAAGTCGTTAGGTATTCGGTTTTTACGGTTTTGTTTTGTCTTTAGGTGACGCTGCAGAGCGGAAGGCGGTCGAATGATAAATGGCAAGAAAAATTTTTCGAAACCCAATTAGTTTTTCAAGATATTATTGATAATCGTCAAGAAAAAATGATGGTTATAGTGTGTTTGCAATTTCGTTAGCCAGTTTCGTTCAACTCGCAAAATGCCCAAATAACTGATAATGAAATCGCTTGTTCTTCAGCCATTTTTGACGATGTTGCTGAATGGAAATGAATAAACTGATTGTCACCTCATTTCCTGATCTTTTGAGATTTCATGTAAGGCGATATATTGTTCTGATTATTCAGATGAAATGGTTAAGTGACAAAATTCCGGGATTAATTGTAACTTTACTGTTAACAATTCCCTAACACTCCGCTTACGGTGCAAAAAGAAAATCTAGAAGAGTTATTATTTAATGTTGCCAATGGTAATGAACGAGAATTTTGTAGGATGTTTGATCTCTTTAGTCCAAATATCAATGCTACTATCCTTCGTATCACGGGTGACGAGTGGATTGCGCAAGAAGTTTTACAAGATGTTTTTGTTAAAATATGGGTAAACCGTTCTAGATTGCCGGAGATTAGCCATTTTCAATCTTGGTTACATGTTGTGGCAAGAAATGTCACATACGATGTGATGCGTGCTTCAAAAAGGGAAAAAGAAAAAGCGCTGCAAATTGCACAGGAATCCATTACTTTGTTTTATCCGGAAGCGGACTTTTACCTTCAGGAAAAAGAATTTGATGCGATACTCACTCAGGCAATAGCACGTTTGCCCGAGAAGCAAAGAAAGACCTACCAATTGATAAAAGAGCAAAATCTAAAGCGTGAACAAGTTGCCGAGCAAATGGGCGTTGGCACGGAAACAGTCAAGTCAAACCTGGATCACGCAATGAGAAGTATACGTGCATATTGTGTTGCGAAACTAAAGCCACTGCCATTAGTAATCGTTTTACACTTTTTCTCAAAATATTTTTAAATTTTTACCCCCAACATACCACTTCTTGTCGTCTATAGTATTAAAGAAGGTTTTCAACTAGAAAAAAAACGACCTTATTTTTTTGGATTATACATTTCCGGAAACGGTGAATATAAGTTGCGACTCAGGTTTTTGGATAAAGTTCCAGAAGAGTTGAAGTGAAAAATATTGAAAACCTGACAAATTTGTCAGTAAAACTAAACATACAAATGAACAACGAGCGTCTTTCCTATTTATTTAATCTTGCGCTTCTCGACCAGGTGAGTCCTGAAGACCGAGAGGAGCTGCTTATCTTGATGGTGAAACCGGATAATGAGACACAGACAAAAAAGATGCTTGACATAGCCTTTATGGAAAACAAAGTAGGTGTACCGGTTGACAAGGCAATCTCCATGCAGATAAAAAACGCCATTATCGGAGTAGACTGCAATGAAACGCCTAAGACTTCTGTGCCTGTTAAACTCATTCCAGTATGGCTTATGGTTGCTGCCAGCCTTGCCATTTTCGTTATAGCTTATCATTTGATCAATATTTACAATCAGCCCACTCACATCGTAAAAAAAACAGTTGACAGGCAGATCTCGCCTGGTAGCTATGGCGCAGTATTAACGCTGGCTAACGGAAAGAATCTCGCCCTTTCAAACAAACCTAGAGGTATCCTGGCTAATGAGGATGGTGTAAAAATATCAAACACGGCCGATGGAAAGCTTACTTATGACAACCTGGCCTCAGTCTCAGGTTCATCTTTATTAAATACCCTAACTACTTCTAAAGGACAGACTTACCGCGTGCTACTATCTGATGGGACGACGGTATATCTTAATGCGGCCTCTAAACTGAGCTACCCATCAAATTTAATGATCTCGGGAAAAAGGGTGGTCAAGCTAATTGGTGAAGCTTATTTTGAGGTTGCAAAGGATCGAAATCACCCTTTCATTGTACAAACCGATAAACAGGAGATAGAGGTGCTGGGCACTCATTTCAATGTTTCCAGTTATCCTGATGATTCAAATGAGAAAACAACACTTCTAGAGGGGAGTATAAAAATGAGTACCTCAGTTGATTCCCGTATACTAAAGGCCGGTGAGCAGGGAAAATTGGAAAATGATAAAATTCATGTTTCCAAGAGTGATGGTAAGGCCAGTATTGCCTGGAAGAACAACGAATTTGTTGTGCAGAGCGAAACTATTGAAACTTTTATGAAGATGGTATCGAGATGGTATGATGTAGAGATTATTTATATAGGAAAGCAGACAGATGAACGTTTCAGCGGCGGTGTATCGCGCTTTGACGATATCTCAAAGGTGCTCGCTATTGTAGAGACAACTGGAGCAGCTCATTTCAGAATCCAGGGGAAAAAGATATTCGTATCAAAATAAATAACAGAAATATAAACAACAAACTTAAACTTAGAAAACAGATGGAAGAACAGGTACTTTAAAATCACTCAAATTAACCAGATCCCGACCTCACATCGGAACCTGGATCGCGTTTGGCACAACCGAACAAAATTATCAACTGCTAATAAAATCAGTATTCCATACTGTCCAAAGCGAGGACTACTGATATGAACCAAACTAAACACTAATGTATCGAAATTTCTTCAAAATCGGTATGCCTAGACGGCTGTACCATAAACTTTTGCTATCCATGCGTTTAACCATCGTAATAATTGTAGCAGGTTTTCTGCAGGTAAGCGCTTCCTGTCTTGCGCAGAAGGTAACCCTTAATGAAACTAATGCCGAGCTGAGAGCTGTTTTCTCATCGCTTAAATCACAGACTGGATATAACTTTTTTTACACAGATAACCTACTGAAACTTGCCAAACCCGTTAACATTACAGTTAGTGATCGGGATATAAAGGATGTTCTAAACCTAATTTTCGCCCAACAGAACCTCGATTACCAGGTTCAGGACAATACGGTAATTGTTAAAGCCTCAGAAATTACCAAACAGGTAGTTATCAATGGCTTCGTCGGTGACAAAGAAACCCAAAAACCGCTATCAAATGTGACCGTAAGGGTAAAGGGGACAAAAATATCCACTCAGACAAATGCAGAGGGTAAATTCACGATCCGTGCAGAGATTAATTCTGAAATCCTTGAATTCAGGTATATCGGATACAAAACTCAGGAGATCGCGATCAAACCGAATGCTGTTTACAGGGTATATCTTGAAGAAAATCTCCAGGTATTGCAAGCCACGGTAATGGCAGGGAATATTGAGCGTAAAATCTCTACCTATACCGGTGCAGCAAAGATCATGACAATAGATGAGCTGAAAAAGATAAGTCCTACTGATGTATTCACCGCTGTTGCTGCCCTCGATCCTTCATTTAGAATCGTAGCTGATAATACGATCGGTGGAGATATCAATACACTACCCGAAATACAAATGAGAGGTCAGAGTTCTTTTCCTACTTTAGGGTCTCAATTAACTGGTAATCCCAATTTGCCACTATTTATATTAGACGGATTTCAGGTTACCCTACAAGTGATTCAAGACCTGGATATGAACCAGATTGCATCAGTGACATTGCTGAAGGATGCAGCAGCTACTGCCACATACGGGTCAAGAGGAGGAAATGGGGTAATGGTAGTCACCACGGTAATCCCGCCAAAAGGCACCATTGAGTTTTCACTGACTAATAACTTTACCCTCTCCACGCCAGATTTATCCGTTTACAATTTGCTTAATTCAGAGGAAAAACTGGATTTTGAAAAGCGTGCCGGCTTAATCAGATTTTATTACGAGGACTATATCTGGAACGAAAGGTTCAAGGCGATGCGAAGTGGGGTCAATACAGATTGGAAGTCAATACCCGTTCAGAACGGATATAACAATAGAACCTCTTTATCTCTGAGGGGCGGGGACAGGTCGCTTACCTTCAATTTAAATTTCAGTGGAAACCTTTTGGAGGGTGTAATGAAAAAACAGGACAGGAAAAATTACAATGGAACCTTTTCGCTAAATTATAAAACAAGTAAATTCCTGTTCCAGAATAATACCACAGGTACACAAGTAATCTCCAATGCTTCGCCTTATGGCGCCTTTAGCGACTATTTGTCTTATAATCCTTATTGGAATCCTTATGATGCAAATGGTTTGGTAACAGCGAAGTACCTGGAAAACATCGTCGTTCCGAACGGTGATTCTTATGAGAGCTCATTAGTACTTAATCCCTTGTTAGATCTTAATTATAATACAATCAATAGCAGAAACAAAAACTTCACCATACGCAATAATACTGTTGTTCGCTATGATGCCAGTAAATATCTATATGTAAATGCAGGTTTCGGTCTGTCTAAATACAATGGTACCGTAGATGATTTTTATTCGGGTCTTGATAGTCGATTTGCCAATCAGACCGATCTGGCTAAAAGAGGTACTTATACAATTAATACAACTAATTCTTTTTCCATAGAGGGAAATGCGTCTGTGAACTATTACAGGAATTTTGGTCCTCATGGCATTTCAGCTAATGCCCTTATCAACCTTAGCTCTACTGAGCGAGACAATTACCTACTAGCTACAGAAGGTTTTCCATTTGATCGGTTGGATAATATCCTTTTTGCCACACAGTATCAGTCTGGGAGGCCAACTGGGAATGAGGCAACCACTAATAGGATATCTTATACAGCAAGTGCCAACTATTCATATGACAATAGGTATTTTACCGATTTTACCTACACCAGAGAGGGATCTTCTGCCTATGCGGTCAATAATAAATATGGTAATTTTTGGTCCGCAGGACTTGGTTGGAACCTAAGTAATGAGTCATTCTTGAAAAACAACAGTTATGTCAATCTGTTGCGCATAAGGGGCAGTTACGGTGCCACCGGAACATCTGTTCAGGATCCCTATGCATCTCAGTTTAGGTATAACTTCAATTCTGCTACAGGCTATTATGGCGAATTGGGAACTACACTTGCATCGCTGGGCAATCCCAATTTGAGCTGGCAAAGTGTATTAAAAACAAATATTGGAATTGCCGCCGTCTTTTTTAACAATAGGTTGAATTTCAATGCCGAATTTTATCGGGAGGTAACACAGAACGCCCTGACCTCCGTTTCTGTGGCGCCATCAACAGGATTTTCATCATATGTCGAAAATTTGGGAATGATCGAAAATAGGGGCATGCAGATGGACTTAGGATATTTGATTCTAAATAATCCATCAAAAGGGTTGAAATGGAATGTGTCCTTTAATGCCGCAACCAACAGTTCCGTTTTGAAAAAACTTTCTGATAAACTCAAAGCATTCAATGAGGCCCTCAATCGAAATAACTCTGCCCAAACGGCTGTAAATCCCCAATTTATCGAAGGACAATCAACAACAGCACTATATGCTGTTCCATCTTTAGGTATAGATCCTATCACGGGACTGGAAGTGTTTATAAAGAAGGATGGAAGTACGACCTTAATTTGGGATGTCAATGACAAAATTTACGTAGGGGATACCCGACCAAAATGGACAGGGGCTGTTAATTCAAATTTTCTGTATGCAGGGTTCAGCCTTAATCTTAGCTTAACTTATAATTATGGTGGTCAACTATACAACTCTACACTTGCAACCAAGGTCGAAGGCGTGAATGCATTCTATAATGTTGACAGAAGGGCATACGATCTTGGATGGACCGGACCAGGCAGCGTTAGTCAATTTAGAAGAATTACTGCTAACCCAACTGCAACTAAGGTTACTTCGCGTTTTGTGCAAAATAATAACAGTATTCAAATCGGAGCGGTCAATCTCAATTACCAGCTTCCTATGTCAATAATTAAAAGATTTAGACTAAAATCCCTGAATATTGGATTAACCTCTAACAACACTTATACCTTCAGTTCGATCGATATCGAAAGAGGCACAAATAATCCATTTGTGCGGCAATATACAGTCAATTTTACTTCCCGTTTTTAAACATCTGATATCATGAAATATAAAATATTAATCCTTATGATGATTGCTACCTCATTTTCGGGATGCAAGAAATTTTTAGAGGTCATCCCGAAATCGAGTGTTTCCGAGGACCAGTTGTTTACTTCTGAAGCAGGCTTTCAGCAGGCTTTGACTGGTGTATATTCAAGGATTGCCAGTCGTAGTCTTTATGGTGATGAGCTTTCTATGGGTTTTGTTTCTGCCTTGCAACAAAACTATGCGACAACTGTGAATACCTATATTGGCATCACGGATGTCATTGCCTTGAATTATACTGCAGACCAAGTTAAAGCGCATACTGCAGTAATCTGGTCAAATGCGTATGCTGCAATAGCTGGTTTAAACAAAATCATAATAAATTCTGAAGTTAATAGAAGCGTGCTCTCCGATGCTGACTATGGAAGGATAAGGGGGGAGGCTTTGGCACTGCGGGCATTTCTTCATTTTGATCTGCTTCGTTTATTTGGCCCCAGATATACTACTACAGGTGTGAGCTTGAAATCGATTCCATATGTTACCAAAGTTAGTCAAATTGCAGATGAACCTGCCCTCACCGGTGATGTAGTCAAATTTGCGCTTGCAGATTTAAAGGAAGCTGAAGATTTACTATTGAAAACGGATCCTATCGTAATTAGCAATGAGCAGACCAGGAGAATTAAATTGAATTACTATGGACTAAAGGCATTGGAGGCAAGGATAAAACTCTATTCTGGTGACAAGTCTGGAGCGGCAGCTGCAGCAAAGTTTGTCATCGACTCAAAAAAATACACCTGGGTTACCCAGGCAGCAGCGTCTTCGACTTCCTCCAGAGATCGGTTGTATTTTAACGAGCAGATATTTATGATCAGGGTAAGGGATATGGCAAGCTGGACTGAAATTTATTTCAGATATAATGGCAGTACTGTGGAAAAGCTTACACGTACTCAGGCCAATTTTAATACATTATATGAAACAGCTTCCGGTGGAGCTACTGATATAAGATATCTCTTTGGAATTGAAGAAGATGGAGGTGGTCTGTTTCCATCGAAGTTCTGGCAGTCCTCAAATAGTGTCATCAGCGATTCAAGACTAGACCAGTATGTGCCTGGCATTCGTCTATCTGAAATGTACTACATCCTGGCCGAGACAGCGACAACAACTGCCGAAGGCGTTGCGTTTTTAAATATCGTTCGCCAAAACAGAGGCCTCAATCCTCTCATCGCGACAACTGCGACCGCTTTAACAAATGAGATCACAAAAGAATATCAAAAAGAATTCTATGCTGAAGGTCAGCTTTTCTTTTACTATAAACGCATTAATGCGTCATCCATGCAGTTCAGGACAATTGCAATGACTCCTGCGCTCTATGTATTGCCAATTCCCGATGGAGAACTACAATTTAACCCTACTTACTAATTGATAAAAATTATGAAATATCTATTTTATCTTTTCATCTTATCTTCCCTAATCTCTTGTAAAAAGGATGAGATTCCTACCTATAGTGGTAGGGATGGGATTGTTTTTTACGCATATTCTTTTGAGGATTTTCGTAAAGACGGGATCAAAAACTATTCTTTTGCTTATGACTTCACGCCAAAGCAAAGGGATACCATTTACATAACCATGAAACTCTCTGGTAGACTTGCAGACTATCCGCGAAAAGTAGCATTAAAGGTTGCTGAGGGTACTACGGCAAAACAAGGTATTGATTATGAACTTATGGAAACTACCCTTCCCGCTGGTGCCTATACGGTAGATGTTCCCTTTATAGTTATTAACTCACCCGGTTTGCTAACAAACACGCTAAAAATTGTGTTGGAACCCGCTGAAACAGCGGATTTAGTGTTAGGGGCAGTTGGCAGTACAAATACCCTTGAAGACTATTTTCGATACTTTAATTTATCAATTACTAACCAACTGGTGAAACCATCAAGTTGGAGTACCTACCTCTTTGGCACCTTCAGCGCTGTAAAATTCAGATTTATGGTAAAGGTTACCGGACTCACTGACTTTTCTCAAACTGCTATAGGATATGAAGGTTTTTTTAACCTACCTGTAAAGTTAAAAAACGCTTTGGCCCAGTACGAGCTGGCAAATGGACCATTGCTTGACGAGAACGGAATAAGAGTGACTTTCTAATTTAAATAAACAAAATTTTATGCATAGTTATATAAAAAATATTTTGATTATCGGGGTGCTGGCGTTTGCATCTTCATGTGCAAAGGAGGAGCAGAGTTTTGAAATCAATCCAATAAATGATATTGACCTGGAAACATCAACAACGGCATATACTGTACAGGGACAAGACTCCTTAATAATTGCGCCAAAATTGGTTGAAACCTTGCCAACTAGTGAACCATATACCTATTTATGGACAATTGAAGCCGCCAACATAGGCACTCAGGTGGTTTCTACTAAGAAAGATTTGAGGATTTTAGCAACCTACTCACCCGGGATTTACAAAGTAAAGGTCAAGGTAACTAGTGGTAGCACAGGTATTTCAGCCCTAGCCAGGTATACGGTTACCGTTTATGGCGCTTTTTATGGGGGGTGGTATGTGGTGAACAACAAGGATGGTAAGGCAAAAGTGTCCCTTATCCGTACCGACGGCGTCATCTTTGACAACCCCATGGAGGTAGCAAATAAAAAGAGTTATTTGGGAAAGGCAATAAGCGTTTATTATTACGGAGTTTCTACAACCGCCGGCACCGGTTTATTAAATGTATTTACCGACCAGGGGTTTTATCGTTTTGATATGAATGACTGGCTGGAAATTTGCGACTTGACCACAACAATTCCTTCTTTAACCAGTAAGCCTCCGTTCAGCACAACACCAATGTACGGATCGGGTTACCAGGATCAGTTCATCGTTGCCAACGGAGGAATTTATGCTGGGCCGGGTGCTGCACTTTTCCCCACTTTGGTTGCCACCTCATTTACCGAGCGATTACCTGGAGATTATGATCTTTTTCCGGGTATCTTTGGAACTGATGCAAACTTTACCTTTTTCTACGATATGAAGGGCATGAAGTTTATGAGAGTTGCCACCTATGGCAGAGATGCTGTCGTAGCCGCAAGCACACCAACTGCAGCATTTAATATGGCTAACGTGGGCAAAAAGATGATTGCTTACGATATTGGTGCTTTCAGCGGATCAAGTACAAACTACTATTATATTATGGAAGATGCATCGAAGAAAAAGTATCTACTATCTACTGTTTCGACTTCTTCCGTAACTAATCCAGGTATCTCCCAGCAAATATTGAATAGTCCTAAAATCGACAATGCAACTCAGTTTGCAACCTCGACCATTTTAAAGCAGATGTATTATTCTGTTGATAATGAGATTTATCTTTATGATATGTTAGCCAATTCTTCAACCCTAATTTATTCCTTTCCTTCCGGTTATCTCATTAAGGATATCGAAATGTTACGTAACACGAGTAAAAAATTTGTCGTAGGTGTAAACAACGGCGATAATGGCGAAGTATATTATTTCCAGATCGATGGTACAGGTAAATTTGTTAATAGTACTTTTGATAAAAAATATACCGGGTTTGGCGAAATAGTTCAGCTTTCTGCCGCCAGAGGTCGTTCAGAGCAATAACCCTAAAAAGTCAAATAAGTTAAGGCTACCCCACTTAGTGAAGCAATGGATATATCCATTGCTTCACTTTTATAATTATTCCACAGGTATTTATGTGGATTTCGATAATTATATCTTAAAATTAGTTCCTAGAATACTAGATCTTAAAGTGGATTTAGAGGCAGGCTTAGCGTTGAACCTAAAAAATTCATTTATTCTCTACCGTTCCAGTTGTACTGAAGAACTTTATATTTATCTATTGGCTACTTAACAATTGCCTGGTTGCCCTGAAGATCATCCATTAAGATTAATTCATAACGAAGGGTGCGTCCAAACTGAAATCCGTCCAATTGATGATGCCTATTAAAGTTCTGCTGCTCAGTTATGAACTTGCAGGCCGAATATATCTACTTCTTGCGAGTCCAGAATTGAACTTATAATAAGCTGTTGTTGGGATTTCTTATATGCCTGATTTTCGAAGATATAAGCACTTGGATGATTCCCTATTTTATTTTCATGTTTTAACTTAGGCCTGTATATGAAATCGATGAGCGTAATATAATTCAGACCTCATCAGAGGTACTGCCTTGCTTGAATCAAGCCTAATAATAAATTAAATCTGGATGAGTTCTGAAACCACCGATTTTCTTTATCAACTAGCAGAATGCCAATAAGCAGAAATTTCTATGGCTTCAAGGCTTAGCCCGCACAATCTGTTTCGGGCAATAGCGTTTTATGTTTCCAGGTGTAAGTAAAAATATTTCATTTGCTTGATCGAAAGCTTTTGCTCTAAACTTGCAATAACTCCTTATTCCCACAGAACTTTATAGTAATGGGATGTTGATTATTAATGCTATACATTACAATTCAAATAGACGCTACCGCAAATTACTGCCTGAAATTGTTAAATACTTGTGGCTAAGGAAGTAATAAATAGCTTCTCCTCAAAAAGAAAACTCCTGTAACTCCAATGGTCAAGAGCAATAACGGGATACCATCATCTAGCGGGCAATTGGTTAGGCTGAATGTCACCAATTCTCCGTAAGTACTGGCTGCATTAGTAACCGGAGCTCCGGGTATTGCGGAGTAGGTGACATAACAAGTCCCTATTGTCGATCTATGAGCACAATAGACATTTTCAAGTCTAAGGTTTCTATCACTTTCCTGGTCTACAAGAAAATTTGGAACGGATGTAGGACCAAAAGTTCCCTGCATATCTGTGTATAACCAACCACCCGGGGAAAGACATGCAGTCGTTTGAGCCTGGAGCTGATTTAGCTGAATAGACAGGAGAAAAATTAGTATAAAGAATTTCATTGTATTATAATATTCAAAGGTGAATTATTGCATGATTCGGTGAAAAATGGATACTGAAACATTGTTACTTGAAAACAGGATTATATAAATTAAGTGGGGCAGGAACCAAGTAAGAGCATTTTTACTTAAACTTTCTGATCCTTTCATCATGAATATTTTTACCTGAGTTGACCATGCCATATTGTTAGGTAAAAATTATGTGTTTGAAAAGGGCACGTAGCATTTTCTCATACATTTTTCTCTGGTCAACATCCATTTCAATATTTTTTCTTCACATAAGGCTTGAAGTTCTGTATGAAAAGGCGAAAAACAAGAGGCTATGAACGTTCAGCCTGAACGGATTAAAAAATTGCCTATCGCATTTTAAGGTACGCCTTCCTTGTATACCTTTTCACCGACTGATGCGTAGGCATTGATTTGATCGCTACCGCTTGATTTCATCATTTTATCGGAATCATTCGATTTAATAACTGGATGCTTTTGCATAAGTCCTGTCAATCTTTACAGAGATTTCTTTCATTTAAAGGCTGGAAAGTTTTGCTGTAGTGCAAATAAAGCTTCACTATTTTATCAAAGTATGTCATCCATTTTTATTAATGTTTTTTGGCAATACAAAAGGAGCATGCCATCCAGCGATGCTCCTTTTCTTACTAACTAAAATTAAACCTCAGCGACTACTAAAACGCTGATTACCTTTATATGCAAAATATATTTGCGTTTCATTAACTGGCCCATCACCAGCGCCTATTCATCGATCACTTTATGCATTTCAGGGCATTCTTTTAAAATAGCAACGTCAGTCCGCTCAAAAATCGATTATGACTGTTTATTCTTTGAGTTCATACAATTTGATAGTTTTTCCGATCAGATCAAGTATGCTCAAGTCAATTGATGGTAGCGATAATTTCCTGACTTCAATCTAGGCTCTTTCTGTTTGATCCGGTCTATAATGCTTCTTTCCTCAAGGCATAAAATAACTATCGTATTTGCTTTTTATTTCTGGATTTAACTTACCTCAATTATCATGTCGACTATTGATTTTTCTACTTCGTCCAGTGGCAGAACGATTGTACTGGTCCTGCTGTGCCTGGCAATATTGATTCCCAAGAAATTTCCAGCCTTATCATATACCGGTCCTCCACATTCATCTGACCGAATTGCAGCATCTTGTACAAAGACCTTTTTAAATCCATCGGATCTTAGGCTGCGTCTGCCTTGATAATTGTTTGATACCCCCATAAAGAACCGTTCTTTAACTGTTATGTTCATGCTCATCTTTTTCCCTGCCCGCATGATGCCAAATTTGATATCCTCGCCATATATCAGCGCGTTAATTTTGGCAAAGTAACTCCCAGCATCAACAACGCTTTGGTTATTTATATCAGTAATTTGATCACCCTTTTTTAAAAATGTTTCTGCTGGGTACGAAGGGGCAATGTCTTTTACTATCATTTTGCCAGCTTCCTCCATTACCAGTACCCCAAGTTCCGCTCGGCTAAATAGTAAAGGTAGTTCAATCTCTAAGGTACTCAAGACACCAACCTTTCGTTTTTGGCTTTCCAGTGGAGAAATTAAAAATTTCCCCAGCTCACCTGAATTAAATGAATGATAATTGGATTTTGATATATCAAGCCCCGTAATAGCGACTCTTCCGTCCGGTATCTGCAGTAAAACTAGGTCATTATCCCTATCTCGACCAACTACATTGAGCAAGACTTTTTCCCCCTTGTCCTCCATCCAGATCTGATTGCCCACCATTGAGCTTTTACTTAATATTAAGGTTCGCTTCTGACCTTTATAAGCTATTAGCACAGGTGTGGCTAATATGTTTAGTGGAAGGCTGTCTTTAAACGAATGGAGGGTAATAGCATCAGGGAATCTTAATTTGCTCAACCTTACTAACTCAGGAGAGGCCGGTACCAGTAGAGGGGGGAGCGGTTTTTTTGTTTGCGGAATAGCTTCTTCAGCCGGCAATGTTTTATAATTTATGGTTTTTTGTAAAGCAGTCCAGTACTTTTTAAATGAATTGACCGGTAAGTCGAAGTTCTCTTTTTCGCTGATGTTGATCGCATCCCTGATGCCTATGAGCTCTCCATGTAAATTGAATAATCCGCCTCCTGAATCTCCAGGCTCCATCGTACAGGTGGACTCTAAAAAGCCGTGGCCGTCATCTAAACGGGTGATACGTCCGAAGCGGAGATTAGGTTTAGTTTGGAAGAAACTTCCAGGATAGGATATGCCAACACATGCCTCGTCAAGGACAAGATTTCTGCTGTCGGACATTACTGCAAAGGGCCATTTGCCTGTACCTTCTAATTTCAGTATGGCCATATCATATTTTCGCGAATTCTCCTCCAAGGCAATTTTTCCAAGGGCAACCGCTATACCTTTTTTACCATTGGGATATTCCGCGCGGTAACGAAAACCAGGTTTCACCGAATGTGCCGCAGTTAATAACAACCCATCTTGAGTGACAATGACGCCGCTGAAGCCACCTAGATCCCGGTTGCCAAGTGTATCTCTTACTATCAGCTTAACGCAGGCATTAGCTACCTTTGCGTAAGTTTGCGATAATAAACGTTCGATTTTCTTCGGCGATTTGATTTTGTTCTGAGCCTGGGCATATTGTAATCCCAGACAAAGCAGTAACAACAGAAGCGCTGCACGATTAATGTTTTTCATTCTATTTATAGTGTGAGTTTTATTTTTGGAAATAAACTATGGAAGTATCACTTTTCCCTGTTATGTTTCTAGCTTCTCTCGACTGCATAAAATGCTACCGTGTTAAGCTTGGTTTTTATCAAATAGGGGAACCCCAGGTGAAACCGTAATGCGGGCTAATAAATAAACTGAGCCTGCATCTTTTAGAATTGACGCAGGCCCAATTTTTTAAAAGTGTTTCCAGTATCTATCCACAGTGGGCTATCCTTTTACTTTCTTCAGCGTTTCAATTATTGCACTCATCTCCGCTGAAAGTTGTATGTTAGATCCGCTAAAACCAATGCTGTTGAATCGAATAAATCCATTTGCATCAATAATAGTTTTATGTGGTATGCCACGCACCCCAAAGCTATTGGCTACCTTGTTATCACCTTTATCCTTTGTTTTCAAATCGACATACAATGGAAGTGAATAATTATTTTCTTTGAAATAAGCTAGCGATTTGTCTCTTACATTCTCAAAGGTACTGCCGGCAACTTCTGAGGTGTGGATGAATAAAAATTTGACATTTGGATCCTTCTCATATTTCTTCACTACCTCTTGCATGCCTGGAAGTGAGGCTTTACATGGACCGCACCAGGTCGCCCAAAAATCGAGCACAAGAATTTTGTCTTTGAAATCCTGATAGGTTACGGCCTTACCATTCACGTCTAGCAATTCAAACTGCGGTGCTTTTTCTTTGATTAGCTTATCTGCCAGTCCGTTTTTGTACTCGCCCTCAAACCTGTTCTCCAATGATTTCTGGATAGAATCCATATGCAATTTTACATCCTTACCAGGATGGACAAATTGGTAGGCTTTTATGTATTCATTCTTAATGTCCTGATCAGCCGTTTCCCTGTATATAGCTTTTTCCAGGCCTGGTAATGCTGCGGTGTATTCGCCACTCTTACTCAGCAAATAGTTATAATGGTCTAGCGTCTTATCCGAATTGTAGGGATTAATTTGCATCATTTTTTTTGCAAAAACAGCAGCCATTTTATAGTCCTTTTTACTCTCTAAAAGAAATAGCTTCAAATTAACTAAGGTGTTTTCCTGATCCTTTGGTAGAGGTTTTTGGCTAAGCGCCTGATCAATGATTTTTTCCACCTCCCCAGTTAATTTTGGATCCTTAACATACGAAAGTTGCGACCAGGCAATAGCGCGATCTCTTCCCGTAGTCTTCTCCAGATAAGACATGGCCTGATCAAGTTTTCCCGCTTTGGCGTAATCTCCGACCAATAAAGAATAGACGTAACTAAATTCCTTCTTTGGAAACCTAACTTTAAGCTGCTTCAGCTTGTTGAGCTTTTTCTTTAAATCCTGCTCCTGAGAGAATTTTTGCACTTCCTCAGTAAAAGCCAAATCTCCATTTGGAAACCTTTTGACGGCAAGTGCAACAAGTGGGCGGTAATCCATGTTCTTCTCATATCTATATTGCGCTACGGCTTTAAGGTCTTCTTCAGAACCAGCTTTCATGGCCTCGATCTTTTTGTTTAACACCAGGGTGTCTTTTATACTTTTTAAGTTTTCAACCTTCTGCTGGAAACTCTGAGTATCCTGAGCAAATAATTCAGTAAAAGAGAGCAGGAATAGAATCAGGTAAAGGACAGTTCTTTTTAACATTGTGTATTTAAATTTTATTAATAATTAATTTTACTTCCTGTAAAATATGTTTGCGATTTCGCCAAAGCCATCAATTTTCTTGTCATAGTTTCCTCCAGATAAATTGCCCACATTGTTCAATTTGAAGAAGTAAACCTCGCCCGATGCGCCGTTATTGGCAGCAACTACCAATGTTTTACTATCAGTGCGGTCAATTTCCATTTGTTTGATCTTTACCCCTGTTGCAAAACTGTATAGCAAAGTGGAAGTGTTGGCAAGGATATCATAGAGATAAATTTTATTGTCAGTAGCATAATAGAGCTGTCTGAGGATTAGCGATGCTGCAATGGACTTGGCTCCTGAAATCTCCGGACTGTTTAGCATCTTCTGATTCAGAACAGGTCTACTTCCCACAAGGGAATATAAATACCTGTCATTGTTGGCATCCTGCATCAGAAAGAAAAATTCATCCGAACTGGTTGTCTTCGCGCCGTCTGCGGCGGCTATCATGAGCATCTTAGTATCTCCCATATTAAAGGAGGCAGTAGAGGAGCCGAAAGATGGAGTCAGGGTTAATGTAGCGAAGACAGATGACATGAATCTCTTGTTTTTATTATCGTAAAAATATGTTGAGAAAGATTCGCTAGAGATGACTTTTGGGAAAAGCTGATAATCCCCCGGAAGCCTTTCTGTGTAGACCACATCGGTAGGTTCATCGAAAAGTGTAGCGGCGTACAAGTTGCCATTATTGATAAGAAATTCTTCTGCCAAAAACTTCGACAGACCAAAAGCGAACTTGTCTTTTTCTGGTTTAAAAGTTGTCGTCGATTTACCTGAGCTGAGAAAATCGTTGGCATTGAAGCGGTAACTCCCGTTATCAGTAAAGAAATCTACCGTAAATTGGCTTCCGCTAAAATTCGTTGAAGTATACGCTCCAACCGCATTTCCTTGAAAACTTGTTTGATTCACAGATTCGGCAGGTGTATAAAAAACCCGATAATCTGAACGGATAAACCCGAGCTGCGCTTTGCCGTTGGCGTTGTTACTCACTAGCCATCCCTTGCTGAAAACACTCGAAACCTGTATGTTATAGACCCTGAAAGCAGATACCCCGTTAGTCGTATTGGTGACCTTATACTCCAGGATATAGCTGGCGCTGAGCGGAGGAACGCTGATGACTGCCCTAAGTGCTTTATCTGTAGATATAACTTGAGCATCAACTCCATCTACAGCAGATGTGGGATAGATCTTCCATTGGTAGCTGAAGCTTTCACCCGCCGGTTGAGACTGGGTGATCTGGGGATCGATCTTTAATGTATCAAATTGCGTGATGGCAAAGGATGTCTGTCCATCGATTTTTAATTCGTTGATTTCTTTATAATTGAAGTCTTGAGTGTTTTTCTTGCAAGACCACATGCCGGCGCAGCAAATCAATAAAACGCCTATGTATATTTTTAGCTTTAACATCGTCTTTAAAAATTAATTCGTTTATTATTTTCATCGATAAGTGGACCATTTAATGCTTCATATTCCGTCAATGCATTTCTCAGTTGGATTAGGATCCTAAATAGTGCACTCGAACCAAGTTTATTTGGATCAAAGTCAGTTAAACCGGTTACCTTAACCATGAACTGGAACTTAACCACGCTGAACTCCCCAAAAGCGCCGCTAACCGATGACCAATAACTAGGTTCAATCAGCTGATTGGTGATGTTTACCGTCATCTGTTTAAAGTTAACCGAAAAGTCAGCAGCAGTACCCGGCGCACCAGGTACGAGTTCACTGTTAGGATCTACAGCAACCACCAACCTGAAGGTTTTGGTCTTCATTTCAGCTGAGTTTAACAGGACCAGGGGATAGTTAACGGTAAGCTGATTAGCCAGGAGTTTTATTTCCGGAAGTATATAGTCCACATTAGCCCTGGCGGTTGATCCTTCCAATGCTTTAAGCTTAATACCTCGGTCCGTTGCCGAAGGCTTACCCACTAGCCGCATCGGGATGAATATTGTATCCTTAGATTTTGGGCTTAGCGATAAGGCAAAAGTGTAGTTCACACTATCAGGTTCGGAAAAATCGCTTTTGAAAAAGCTGACCCCATCTTTACCTTCGTAAGTTGGAATTTCGTCTCTTTTGCATCCCAAGGCAAAAATTAACAAGAATAAAAAAGTTAAATATTTCATGTTTATTTTAGTTATAGTTTGGATTAAATTCTAGTTCGCTGTCTGGAACCGGTAGGATATATTGAGCTGATGAAATATCAGTTGAGCTAAACTGCATCCTTACCGTTTGTTTCCTTTTGTAATAAAAGAAAAGCTGGCCTTCTGCATAAAATTCTTTCTGATATTCCTTGGTAATCTCATTAATCAAATTGGCTTGAGTCAAGTTGTTTGCTAATGCATTGATGTTTCTGTTTGCCCTCACCACATTTAGATAGCCAACTCCTTCGCTAGCCGTCGGTGCACATTCTGCAAGAATATAATACATTTCCGATAAGCGTATCATGGGAACCAACTGGTCAAGTCTGTCCACGGTAGCGGCTGTGCCAGGATAGGTCTGCCAGAATTTAGACGGGAATACAAAGCCTCCGGTAGTGCTGCTATTATCGGTTTCTATCCTTCCAAGATAGCGGATATCCGTTCCTCCTCCGGAGGCAGTCTCATAAAGGGTTTGGTAGTTGTTTACCGAACGCCTCATTGATGAGGCTCCACGGAAGTATCCGGGATCAGCCCAGTTTTTCAGATTTGCTGCCCGTAAACCAAAGACTTGTTCAGTAAGATAAACACGGTCTCTCGCAGTCGCCACGGTCGTGGCTGCATTAAAGGTTACGAAAGGAAATTTGCCTGAATCCACCACCAATTTCGCAGCTGTAAAAGCTTTGTTCTTCTCTCCTGTATAGAGATAAACTCTAGCCTGCAGTCCTTTCACTGCATAATAGTTCATTGTAGTTCTGCGCGTCAATTGCCCAGTTAGGACCGGGTCACTAGCTGACAACAACTGTTCGGCCTCAGAAAGGTCCGCTAGAATGCTGACAACCGTATTTTTAGTGGTCGACGGCACAACGGTATTCTGGTTTACTTCTTTCTTATAGGGAATTGCCTTCTTATCCAAACCGTTCTGATATTCCGGGCCATAAAGTCTTAAAAGATCGAAGTGCACGTAAGCGCGCAAAGCTAATGCTTCCCCACGGACCCTATTGTATGATTGATCGCTTAGTACGCTCCGCTGCTTTTCTGTATTCTGAATAATTTTATTGATCCCGGCTATGGCATTATAGCCACTACCCCATATCGAACTGCCTATGCCAACTACTTCTTCAGAGGTATAGATGAATTTTGAACTTGCGTAAAACCTCGCTGTTGAGGAAAGATCATAATTTTGTGCAAGAGCAGAGGTAAAGCCCATGGAGAGGTTATCGCCATAAAGACTTTGGGATGCCAAAAGGGAATAAACGCCATCCAATGACTGTTGAAAACCAAGTTCAGAACTGAATAACTGATCTTCAGAAACAGATGATTTAGGATTTACATCAAGGTATTTTTTACACGAGATTTGCATAGTAGCTAGGCAAACCAATATCGCTAAAAGTGTTTTGTAGTTCATGTTGTAAGTTTTAGAAGCCTGCTCTTAGGGTTAAAGAATATGTTCTTGCAAATGGATTGCTTGTACCACGCTCTATCTGTATAGAACTGAAGCGGAAAAGATCATTGGTAATAGCCGTCAGTTGCAAAGTCCTTACGCCAATATCTTTAAGGAATTGTTTATTGAAAAAGGTATAGCCCAAGGATGCAGAACTCAAAATGAGGTTGTCATCGTCCTGTACAAATCTGGAGGTCAGTTTGGTGGCCGTTGGGTTGGCTGTAATCCTCCTAAACTGGCTAACATCGCCAGGTTGACTCCATCCCAAATTGTAAGCTCTTTCATCCACGTTTAACCTTGCGTCTACAGATTCAACCCTTTCAACCAGCGTTTGATTGTAAAGCTGGCCACCAAACTGATAGTTGAAGATCAATCCGAGCTCAAAACCGCGGTGCGATAGATTGGTTCCGAAGTTTCCGTTCCATTTAGGTTGAGCTACTCCGACAGCAACTTTATCGGCTACATTCCAATCCAATGTAGTCTCTCCGGACTTTGTCAGGAAAACCTCTGAGCCTGTAGTGGCATCGATGCCTAAAGAGCGCACGGCAAATATGGTGTTGATTGACTGACCCTCCTCTAATTGAAGGTTGGGGGTAACCTGATTTGGATTACCGTCATTTAATAAATTATTGGACGATTTTAGTGCATTTGAAATCTTTCGTACCGTATTCTTATTGGTAAAGGCATTAAAGTTAACAGTCCAGAGTGTCCTGCTAATCGGTTCCTGTAAAATGGTATATCTTGCACTGAACTCAAATCCTCTATTAAGCAATTCCCCAAAGTTTTCTGTATACTGTGAAAAGCCTGCAGAGGGGGCTAGCGTAATCTGTGTAACCGCATTTTTGGTGTTTTCCCGGTAAAATTCTACTCTCAGATCGAGTTTTTCTTTGAACAGTTGTGCATCTAAGCCGATATTAGCCTTAAACACGTCCTGCCAGCTTAGCGATGGATTGCCTAAACCCGAAAGTACCGCACCGACTGCGCCATAGTTTGCAGTTCCTGCGTTTACGTTATACCTGAATTGGGAGGCATAAGAGGGAACATTAAGTGACCCGGTTGATCCATAACTTGCCCTGATTTTCAAGCGATTTACAACATCACTTTTTTGAAAGAAGGATTCGTTATGGATGTTCCATGCGGCGCCTACTGACCAGAAGGTTCCAAAACGTTTTTCATTGCCATATTGTGAGGAACCATCTTTCCTGATGGAGAAACTGGCTAGATAGCGATCGTCATATATATAGTTTCCATTATAAAGGATTCCGACCCTTCTGGTCGTATTTTCATCACCAGTCGGTAGGCCTGTATATTGTGTAGCGAATAAAATGTTATCCAGCTTATCAGTTAGCAAGCCCGATGCAGAAAAAGTATTATATATGCTTTTTCCCTCTGATATATTTAAGCCAAAATTGGAAAATATCTGATGCTTTCCGAACATTTGGTTCCAGTTTGCAGTCGTCAAACTCTCGTAACCCGTCACACTATTCGTGGTCAGCTGGTAGCTCCCTTTTAGATTTAAGTCAGTAACGTTATTGAATCTTGAACTTTCAGCTGAATAGAATAGATCACTGCCGCCGGTTTGCTTGTTGATGCTTAAACTAGTTTCAATATAAATCGACTGGGTGGGCTTATATCTAGCACTAAAATTATTGGAGATCCCAAAATAATTCGAACTATTAATCGAATGCAAGGTTGCATCGTAAATTGGGTTCGCCGTCTGATAAGTGTAGCCCAAAAAATTAAGGTCTTCCAGTAGTTTGTTTGCCTGTCCACTACTATTGTAGGGTGCCCAATAGGGATTCATAGCTACGTAGTTACTAAAGTCGCCATACGGAGATTCGTTGGATTTATTTTGGAATACTCGAAGGGAGTTCCTGAATTCGAACTTTCGTTTAAAATAATTTAAATCAAATTGTCCAGAATAATTGGTTCGATCTTGGCCTTTCATCACACCCGACTGAAAATCACTTGAAACCTGTAAAGCATACCTGATTACTGTATCACCACCTTGTGCATAGAGTGAGGTCCTGTTACTATACCCGTTTTGTACAGGAATGGATAACCAATCGGTGTTTACGCCCTTTACAGATGCCTTGTAACGTTCATTATATAGCATATCCAAGCTAGTTTGAAGAAGGCTGGACTGTGAATCGTACAATCCAACACGTTTTTCGAAATCCAGTTTTTGCTCAGAATTGAGCAGATTGTATACCGAGAGATCAGGGGTGGTAATTCTGAAATCGTTGGTAACATTGAACTGTAATTTTCCTGCAGCCGGAGTAACTGAGGTAATGACAATTACACCATTTGCTCCTCTGGAACCGTAAAGAGAGGTTGCAGAGGCATCTTTAAGGATTGTCACGCTTTTAACCAAGTTCATATCAAGGTCGACGATGCGTTGCAAACTTACTTCAAAGCCATCCAGAATGAGTAGTGGAAGGGTAGGGCTGGTGGCAAGCTGGCCCGAGAGATTTGGAAAGGAATTCTCCCCGCGAAGCTGGATATTAGGTAATTGGTTAATGTTACCGCCAGTGACGTTATTTGCTACAATTCTAAATGAAGGATCAAGTGCAGTGATAGCAGCGAATAGGTTATTTGAACTCACTTTCTTCAATTCTGCTATCGTCAATGTACTGGCCGCTCCGGTGAAATTCTCTTTTCTTTGGGAGAAAATACCATTAACCACAGTCTCATTCAGTGCCAGGGCTTCTTCCTGAAGGAAAATTTTAAGTAATCCTGAGCTTTTTACTTCTGCCTCTGTTGTTTTATAACCCACAAATCTAAATTCCAGTGTTTTTACATTTTCCGGCACCTGGATTTTGAAACGTCCGTCTTTATCGGTTTGCGTTCGGGCTTTGCTGCCCTTGGCTAAAACGGTAACGGCGGGGATTGGGCTTCCTGTCCTTCCATCTAACACTACCCCTTCGATTAATTGATCGTTAACTTGTTTCACAGCAGTGAGTACGATTGTTTTATTTTGAATGGTGTAGCCTATTCCCTGAGCGCTTAAAATAGTATTTAAAGTTTGTTCAATGGACTGTGATTTGATGTTGATTGTAACTGGAATTGCCTTAGAAAGCACTCTATCTGAATAGACAAAGTTGTAGCCAGTTTGTTGTTTGATCATTTTGAACACCTCTTCCAGCGGTTTGGCTGATACGCTCAAAGTGATCTCTTGAGCAAAGCTCTTGATGCTGAGGTGAAGGAAGAAAATTGTTAAAAAGATTTTAGATAGTCGTACTACCGTTAAAATTCTAGGGCATAATTTTTTGAGCCCTTTTGGTCTGTTGAAATTCATAGCGTTAGTTTTTTTGGAAAGCTTTTTGATTATCTGATACTATTGCTTTTTTGCAATCCATAGAAAATCCTTCACGCCGGTTAGGTCTGTTTGTAGTCATATATAAGTTTGTTTAGTTGATTTATTCTTTTTAATCGTTTGTTTGCGCTATTTGTGGTTGTCAGAGACGATAATCTTGTTGCCTTCAATCTTGATCTTAACTGCGCCAGTCGCCTGAAGGATATTTATTACGCTGCGGATGTCTGCGAACCGGGAAATGCTGCCGCTGATTTGCTCCTGAGGGATTTCTCCTTGGTAAGAAATATCGACATCATACCATCTGGCAATTAATTTAAAAATAGACTTGATATCCTGGCTTCTAAAAACAAATTCGTTGTTCTTCCAGCCAGTGGCCACATCTGTATCCGCCAATGATTTTTGAATCGCCCCATTACTTACTACACCTTTTTCTCCCGGTGCCAGTATGATCTGTTGAGCATCTGTTTTCATCATGATTTTTCCATTTAAGAGTGTGGTGGTTTCAGCAGCATCGTTTGAGTAAGAGCTCACGTTAAACTCCGTCCCCAACACCCGTATCTCCTGTCCGGCAGTTTTGACCACAAAGGGATGTTTAACATCATGTGATACCTTGAAATAAGCTTCCCCATTAAGGGTCACAGACCGTATAGATTCATTAGCGAGATTCGTTGAATAAGTTAAACTCGAGGCTGCGTTAAGCCAGACAGATGAACCATCAGGAAGGTTTACTTTAAATGTTTCACCCTTAGCTGTAGACAGTGTATTGTTTGCAACAGTATTCGAAGGCTCATTCTTTACTTGATAAACCAATTCCCCTTGTGCAGTCTTGCTAATTGTTAAACCAGCTTCCTGTGCGAAAATACCTTTGTCAAGCTCACTCAAGTTGACCTTTTTACCACTGGCTAAAGTCAGTGTTGCACCAAAAGTTCCGGGCGAAATTGTTTCGGTTTTACTTTTGGTTAATTGTGGCTGTATTGATGCTGGATGATTGTAGAATTTGAAAATAAATGCTAAAGCAAATATCACAGCGGCTGCCGCTGCTACACGTGGCCAAATACTACGCTTTTTAATTTTGACTGTGTCCTGAACTGATGCCCATATTTCCTGGCCAATCAGATCAAGCTCTTCTGGCTCATCAAGATCTTCATTCGCTTGCGCTTGATAATTAAACCAAGCTTCAACCAAACGTATTTCTTCGTCTGTACAGTTCCCTTCATTATATCGGTCGAGCAGATTCTTTGCGTATTCGAATGACTTTTCTTCCATATCCTGTTTGATTTATATAGGCATAACGACTAAGTGGACCGAAAGTCCCAGATGTAACTGAAAAAAAACTGAAAAAAATATTTCAGTATTGAAAACTATTGTGCTCTTCTTGTGTAACTCGCCTTTTTTTTGGGCTATAAGCTTCTTTTCCGTGATTTTGACTAAAAATATCATCGATTTATAGGTTTTCACTCGAATGGATAGTCTACTAGGTTCCTTTTGTTGGTTCTTTTGGAGATCGATTAGTATAATACGTTAGTTTCGGAGATTTTATTAATCAACATTCTGATGATAAGGCGCAGTCGTGGTTTTATTATCAATGAACTAGCATTAAGAAATCTTGCCTATTGGTATATATGCGTAGTGATTTTAAGATTTAAAAGCATAAAAGATTCTATTGGTGAAATTTCTGCGATTTAAATACAATTTTGAAATATGAAGTTATATCCTTTTTGATCGCTAAGGCTTTATGCTGGAGTTGTTGGCAATGGTTATTTCAACTGCCTAGCCTTTCCGTCCGATTAAAAAAATATTGCGCTGTTTTGTTGCCAACCCCTCGATTGTCATGTTCAGAGAAAATCTACCCTAAAGACCGAAAGGAGAGCGCATCGATATGGGAAATTTAAAAGATGATCAGGTATATTTTAATTGAGTCTCCGAGTCTGTTTCGAAGAATCTTTAAAGCGGTACTTAACTGATTTTTTACCGTTTTGTTGGAAATAGAAAGCTCGTCGGCGATTTCCTGGTTAGATTTATATTGCTTTCGGCTCATCTCAAAAACAATTCGCATTTTCTCGGGCAAATGCTGGATTTCTTTTTCTATTTGGTCGTAAAGTTCTTTTTGTATATATAGACTGTCAGGAATATTTTCGTTGATTTGAATAAAATGGTGTAAAGATTCCAGATATTTATTACTTACCTTCGATCTTTTGACCAAATCAAGTATTCGGCTCCTGGTCAAAGTAAATAGATAAGCCGCTAATGGTGGAGAAATATTACGGCTACCTTTTTTTGCCCATAATGCCGTAAAAACTTCTTGTACCACATCTTTGGCAAAAGTTTCGTCCTGGAGCATTTTTCGGGAAAACCTGAACAACACCTGCCAGTACCGCTCGTAAATATGTTGATAGGCGCGATGATCACCGGCTTGAAAAGCAGCTAAAAGATCATCATCATGCATATTAAACGGTACTGACATTTGATATTTGGGGATCACCTTGAATTAATATCGCCAATGTAAGCAAAATATAGGATTTTGTCGAAGTTCGATATAACTAATCTCCCCAATATGCAATTCAGCCTGAAGTTGCTGTTGACTAGGATGATGAACATGGAGCATCATTTGTATTGTTGATTTATTATTCCGGTGCATCGTCAGCAAAGCATAGCATTGTAACCACCTGATACATTACTTAGTTTAATGATCCCTTTTGCTTTAAGCATGGAGATAAAGATCATTGAGCGATAACCGCCTGCACAATACACCAGGTATTCTGTGTTTTTCTCAAGTGCTTCCGCCGCCTGAGCAATCTGGTCAAGCGGAAGGTTCAATGCGCCGGGAGCATGTCCCTGGTCATATTCTGATTTTGCACGTACATCAATTATCTGATGCCTGCCCCCCGGAATTAAATGATTAAAGGCTTCTGCGTTGATATTTTCAACCGTTTCTATCGAATTTCCACTATATACCCACTCCTCAAAACCACCCAATAAAAAGCCCTCACACTGATGATAGCCAATTCTGGCCAACCGCCTGATGACCTCAGTTTCCCGACCGGCTTCAGCAATAATCAGTATACGTTCCTGATGGATGGGGATCAGTGCGCCTACCCATGGGGCAAAACTGCCGTCAATGCCGATATTCACTGATCCGGGTATATGTGCCGAAGCAAACAGATCAGCTTTTCTGGTATCCAGCACCAGGGTTCCCGGTACTCTTAGACGTGTTTTGAAAGATAATGCACTAAATCCCTTTACGGCCTGGTGAAGCACATGATCAAGCAGGGGATAGCCTTTGATATTCAATTCAACATTCATGGGAAAATAGGCGGGCGGGGCCGCAAGGTTGCCACATAGTCCGCTGATGAAATCTTTACGTGAAAGATCTGCAGCCAGGGCATAATTGCTCAGGCGCTGTGTGCCCAGGTCGCCAACGGTCTCGCTACTCATGTTTTTGCCGCAGGCACTCCCTGCGCCGTGGCCGGGGTAAATAACGGTATGATCGGGTAATGGAAGTATTTTATTTCTAAGGGAATCGTAAAGCATGCCTGCCAGGTCTTCCTGACTGATATCCAGGTCAGGCGACTGCGCAAGGTCGGGTCTGCCTACGTCGCCGAGAAATAAAGTGTCTCCGGTAAAGATGGCCTGTTCCATTCCTTGCTCATCCAGGAGCAGGAAACAGGAACTTTCCAGGGTATGCCCAGGGGTATGTAAAAGTTTCAGCGTTGCTCCGCCAATGGAAAAGTTTTCGCCATCTGCGCCGTTATAGCTTGGGTAGGCTGTTTTTGCACCCGGTCCCAATACAATGGTGGCACCGGTTTTTGCCGCAAGTTCCAGATGTCCGCTCACGAAATCAGCATGGAAATGCGTTTCCATAATGAAAGTAATGCGCGCCTGATCCTGCTGCGCCAGCTCAAGATAAGCATCGATATCCCTGAGCGGATCAATCACCACAGCTTCACCATGATGTTCGATATAATAGGAGGCTTGTGAAAGACATTTCTCGTAAAGCTGTTTTATTTTCATGTGGTTTTTTTATTGGAATAAAATTATAGATTGCTGAGCTCGCCGGCCTGCACGGCAAGAATGACAATGGCCAGTATCAGTATAAACCAGCCGAAGCAAAGCCTGAGCTGCCTGGTATTGAACAAATGGGAAATTCGCTGCCCCGCCACAGCACCAGTAATGGCCAGCGCGGTAGTTAAGAAAAGGAATGTCCAGTTCATTTCCTGCAAACCAAGATCGGTTAAAAAACCTGATAAGGTATTCAGGGAGATGATAAACAATGAGGTGCCTACCGCCTTTTTGATGTCAAGATCAAAAAACAGGGTTAAAGCCGGTACAATCAGAAAGCCTCCACCTGCACCGAGAAAGCCTGTGAGGATACCCGTTGCCACAGCACATCCGGTTAAGACTGTTAATGAATTCGTTTTTTCTACGCGCCTGTCATCACATTCATTCCTTACCTGCATCATCGTTCTGGCGGCCATCATCATGAGCAGGGAGAAAATGATCATGCTCAGTGTTCCAAAAGTTAAGGTGATTCCTTGCCGGTTGAAAAGTACTGCTGGTATTTTAGGGATAATAAAGCTTCTGATCAGCCAGACCATCGAGGTAGATATGGACGCAAAAATAATCCCCTTTTTAAACAATACTTCTCCTTGCTTAAACTTCGCGATGCTGGATATGGAACTGGTGGAGCCCACGATAAAGAGCGAGTACCTTACAGCAGAGGCGGGCTCCAGTCTGAAAAAATACACCAGCACCGGAACGGTAAGGATACTGCCCCCGGCACCCATCAGCCCCAGCGACAATCCGATTAATAAAGTGGATAAATATCCGATTACCTGCATGCTTATGCCAGTGATAGGGGATATTTAAGGATGCCCGCCAGTGTGCTCAGCGCAATATCGATATCTTCCATCCGCGTTTGTTTACTGAAAGAAAAACGCAGTGTTGCGCCGGCGTGCTTTTTACCCAATGCACTCATCACATGGCTGCCGTGATCATCGCCACTGCTGCAGGCACTTCTACCAGAGGCGCATATGCCCGCCTGGTCTAACATCGCCAGCAATAAATCGGTGTCCATATTGCCCGGAAAGTTAACGCTCAGCACGGTATATAGTGCATTGTCATTGTTATTAAAGCTAATATCCGAAGATAACTGCAGTAAGCCATCCCGCATCGTTTTGTTAAGGGTGCTGATGTATAGCTGATCGGCCAGGTAGTTTTCATGTGCCAGCTCAAGTGCTTTAGCGAAACCGATCATACCATGAACGTTTTCCGTTCCTGCCCGTACTTTTCTTTCCTGCCCACCGCCATGGATGAGTGGGGTTACTTTGGTGCCGGCGCTTACGTATAATATCCCCGTGCCTTTTGGTCCGTGAAATTTATGTCCTGAGGCTGAAGCGAAATGAACACCATATTCTGCCAGTTGTAAGGGGTAATGGCCGATGGTTTGCACACAATCTGAATGGAAGATGGCACCATAACGGTTACATATTTCACCTGCCTGTTTAAGATCAAGCAAGGTGCCAATCTCGTTGTTGGCATGCATCAGGCTAACCAGGCATTTAATACCCGCTTTTTTTTTGTTATTTAGTTGTATTTCAAGATCGTTATAATCCACTTCTCCATATTCATTCAGTTTTACGAATGAAGAGGTGATTCCCCTGTCTGAACAATAATGTTCTACCGCATTCAATACCGCATGGTGCTCAATAGGAGAGGTGATGATATGCGTACAGCCCAGTGTTTTTACCGCCGTTGCGATTGCAGTGTTGTTGCTTTCGGTACCGCCACTGGTAAAATAGATGGAGGTGCTTTTAACACCCAGCAGATCTGCCACCTTTTTTCTGGAAGCCTCTATAGCCGTTTTACTTTGCCTTCCTATACTGTAAGAAGAAGACGGGTTGCCATAGTGCTCCGTCAGGAAAGGCAGCATCGCCTGTAATACCGCAGGATCAAGTGATGTGGTAGCAGCATTATCTAAATATACGATCTCGTTCATTGTAATTTGATGTTTTATATTGAATTTTTAACAGGATAGCGCAAACATTAAAAACAAGGGCACGCCATCCAGCAATGCCCTCTGTTCATCACTAACTAAAACTAGGCGAATACTTCTAAACACCTGCTTTTATCTTGTTTGGAAGGCGGTAAGGCCGGTCTCCAGGAATTTTTTGTAATTGGCTACTTCATAGTCTGCTCCTTGCGGAGGCGTTAATAAAGTTTCCGTTGCCGGATCGAGCAACACATAAAAAGGTTGTGAGTTCGACTGGAATTTCCGTGCCTGTAAGTCACTCCACTTTTTACCGATGGTGCTTAGTGTTTTTCCTTCAGGTGTGGTCATCACATCTTCAGGTGCCAGTTCGCTTTTATCATCTACATAGAGCTGTACCAGTATATAATCCTGACTGATCATTTTATAGACTTCCTTATCCGGCCATACATTGGCTTCCATTTTCCGGCAGTTCACGCAGGCATGTCCGGTGAAATCGACTAACAGTGGTTTATGTTGTTTTTTCGCTGCTTCCAGTGCCTCATTGTAATCAAAGTACGCATCCAGTTTTAGCGGTGCATGAAACTTGTCTGCATATTTATGCTGGCCGCCTGATGCTGTTTTCAGGGCAGGTGATCCTCCAATTAAACTGCTGGTGTACAGATCAAAGTCCTGTGTATCCTGAGGGGGCAGAAAGGCGGACACCGATTTCAAGGGCGCACCCCATAAACCAGGGATCAGGTACATGGTAAAGGCAAGGACAATGGTAGCCATAAATAACCGCGGTACAGATATATAGTTGACCGGACTATCGTGTGAGAATTTAAGCTTACCCAGCAGGTAGGCGCCCATCATGCCGAAGATGATGATCCACAGTGCAAGGAAAATTTCCCTGTCGAACCATTCCCAATGATAAGCCAGGTCGACATTGCTTAGGAATTTTAAAGCAAAAGCCAGTTCCAGAAAACCCAGGACCACTTTTACACTGTTTAGCCAGCCACCAGATTTCGGTAGTTTATTCATCGCCGATGGAAAGAGTGCGAATAAGGCAAAAGGAATAGCAAGTGCAAACGAAAAGCCGAACATCCCGATGGCCGGGCCTAAAAGGGCTCCGGTTGTAGCCGCCTGAACGAGTAAGGTTCCGATGATGGGTCCTGTGCAGGAGAATGAAACCAGGGCAAGCGTGCCTGCCATAAAAAATAAACCGGCAACCCCTCCTTTGTCTGCATTGCTGTCCATTTTATTGGCCCATGAGGATGGAAGCGTCAATTCAAAGGCACCGAAAAATGAAGCTGCAAAGGTGACCAGTAGCAGGAAGAAGAAAAAGTTGAATATTCCGTTTGTAGATAAACTATTCAGCGCATCGGCACCGAAAACCACGGTTACCAGCAGGCCGAGAACCACATAAATCAGAATAATAAAAAAGCCGTAAAGGGCGGCCTTTCCAAAAGCTTTCCCTTTTTCTGCCCCTTTGGTGAAAAAACTAACCGTTAAGGGTAACATCGGGAAGATGCAGGGCATCAATAAGGCAGCAAGACCGCCTACAAATCCGGCTAAGAATATGCCCCAGAGTGTTTGTTCCTGTGGCTTCGCTGTATTTTGAACCTGATCTGCTTTTGCCGCAGTTTTAACTATGGCCGCCGTAGTATCTGTTGTTTTCGAAACCGTGTCTTGAGCTAAAGGGCTGATTTCAGTAAAAACAAGATCATCCGTTGCGGGGCTGTCTTGCGCGTATCCGCTTGTGCATAGGGCACAGGATAGCAGTAGCCCTAAAAATAAGACTTTAAATGTGTTCATCATGATGCTATTATTTTACAGCGATGCTGAATTCAATTTCTTCAGGCGGAAGACATTGTTTATCGTTACACACCATAAATTCAACTTTGCCTTTAACCGTCGCATTTTTTGCAACCAGCTTCACTTTTTGCTGAAAGATGACCGATTTTTCAAAATAGCTTACATCCATTCCGAATGTAGATTCGAACCTGGTAATCGGTTTTGGTTCAATGGTTTTTCCCGTTAGCGAATATCCTTTTCCGGCAGGAAAAGTGAAAGTGGTTTTTACCGGTCCGCCGTCTTTAACGAATTGTGAGTACAGGTGCCAGCCTTCATCAACGGTTGCTTTGATGTAAAGCGTTGCAGTTGTTGCGCTTGTTTTTTTAGCCGCGTACGACCAGGTAACTGGTTTAAGAATCTGGCTTTTTGCGCCCTGATAGGAAAGGGTTAGCAAAGCAATGGCGATCAGTAATTTTTTCATTGTGGTTGTTTGTTGATTTTGGTGTAAATGTCATCAAAACCGCGTTTTGAATCAATGGTATGCCATTATTCAATTCCTTTTATGGTCAAAGCAAGTTTTAGGTGTTTTTTTTACAGAATTTAGCCCAGAATGCCGTGACTCATTGTTCTTTTTTTAGTCTTGATATTTACAGTTGGTTAATTTTTTATAACAAACAGGATATGGATTATATCCATATGTTATTTTTTCTGATTATTCCTGTTAACATTTTGAATATTAGTGGTCTATAAAGTCAGTAGGGTTTTGACGATATCTTAAGCTCTTAGGATTTCAAATACTAAAAAATGTTAAGTTTTATGTAAGCAAGATAATTGTCAGTTGAAAATGTTTAGTTTTGGGCCTTTGACTGACTGCATTTATAGGTGTCATTTTCTGAGATGATTACCGCACTCGGCCACATCCTTTAAGAATTTACAGATGATTGAGTTAGACCAAACGGACAAAGAATTGTTGAGAATGTTACAGCGGGATGCCAGCATCACCCATAAGGAGTTATCCGATCAATTGTATAAGTCTGTTGCCACTATAAATGAGCGTATCCGCCGGCTGAAGAAGCTGGGCTATATCAAAAAGACTGTGATGATTCTGGACAGGCGAAAAATTGAGTGCAATCTGATCGCTTTCAGTCAGGTATTGCTCAATGACCACGCGGCTGATACCCTGCGAGGATTTGAGGAGGAGGTAGTGAAGTTTCCTGAGGTGATGGAATGTTTTCAGATGACTGGCACTTTTGACTTTGTATTGCGTATTGCCACCCGCGATATGGATGCCTACCATGATTTTTACAGGCACAAACTTGCAAGACTTCCCAATATTACAACGGTGCAGAGTTTCTTTGTACTTTCCGAGACGAAAAGCGAAACAGCGTATCCAATATAATATGTTTCGATATCTATAGAGACCAAAAATTACTTGCAAGATTTTGATGAGCATAATTGAAATTGGCTATGATGGAAGATTCTGATGTCTAGCTCGGTAAATAAATTTGGAAGGTAAAATTTCAAATGATAACGAATTGTTCCGCTACTGAATCTACTTACAGCGGAACAGCTCTAAAAACTTTAGCTTTAGCATTCCGGCTGGCCTTTGCTGCCAGCCTCGAGCAGGTGGATATGGTAATAGAAACCTACAAATTAAAATTTTGAAAGCCAGTAAGGTAATGCCCATAGATTGAAATAAATATGCTTAACTTTCCTGAAAGTAATTCAGACTAATTTCTTATAAATATCTCTTATGATGAGTGATTTTGCATTAAGCTACGCTAAACAGGTTTATAAACATTTCAGACTCTATGCCAATTATTCTCCGTTCAATAAAATTTTATTAGGCGACATCGGTGTTTTGGATCAAGATTTTATTTTTAACCGAAAGGATTCTATAAATTCACTTTTCAATATCACTTTCAAGCAAAGAACCAGCAGGGCAGTTGGTGCAGTAGGTAGCATCAGTAATCACATGAACTTTAGTACAGCTAAAAATACAACTGTTCAGCTGTTGGCTAAGGGAGAGTCTGATCTGCTCAACGCTGGAATTGATATATCCTTTAAGCACAGTAATTCATTCTTTTTTAATCTTGCCGGAATTGAAGTGGAAGAAATAGAAGATCAGATTTCACTAAGTAAAAGAATTCTTGAGTTGTTTGCGAATGATCAATGGGATGATAATTGGGTTGTGGTTACCTCGTGCATCAAAGCTGACTCATCCATCATCATAGGATCTATAGATTCTGAAAGTTCCGTAAAACTCGAGGCAAAAACTGATGTCGAAAGTATAGATCTGGCAAATGCGGAATTGAGGCTGGGTGTTCATAATGCGGTATCTCTAGGCCTGCAGGTAGTCGCTGAAAAAGGGCTTGTACCATTACTAAAAGTTTCAAAAATCAGACGTAAAATTTTCAGCGGACCTGGTTTCGGGTTTACGGAAAATACAGAAAGTATGCAGCAGTTGAAGCAGAAGGTTAAAGAAAATGATGGTGCTTTCGATGATTTCTTTGAACTGGCCGAGATTGAATAAGTCCAGCTTACTAATTGAAGCTTTTACACATTTCCATTCTAGCTAATTCGAAACCTTCATTATAGTGAGCGATAATCTGTTCATATCGGGTAATCTCTTTAATGACCAGTTCTTCAAAGGCTATTGCATCAGCGAAAGGAGGAATGATGAACCCTTTACTCAACACTTCTATATAAGATAAGTTCAGCATCCACCTTTTTAGTATAAGGTCCCAATCATTTTCTGTGATATTAAAATTTTTTCTAAACACCTGATAGGTCGTCATGGCCAGCGCACTAAAGCGGAGATGGGGATGAGGATACTCCACAACATTCCATAGTTCATAATCGCGTGGGCTAGGACTGAGTATAATAAACAGAACTGATAGAGAAAGTAACCAGTCACAGCAAAATACAATGGGATCATCACCCGGCATCAATTCATATAGACTGAAAATACGGTTTACGGCATATTTGTCTGCGTGAATTTCCAGACTGCGGCGAAGATCCGTTGGAGGATACAAAATTGATGATTTCATACGATCAACTTCATTTTTGAAGTAATAAATATGACCACACCAAAAATGATGGATCTCGTGCATGAACAAAAAATCTACGGCTTTGCAAAACATGCTGACCCCATGAAGTGCCCGCTCAGGATTGTTTTCGCTAAAACTTTCTAGTTGCTGAATGGACACTCTGCTTTTCTGGTCCTGTTCAATTACAGATTTCATAATTCCGTTGATGTGCTTGAGGCTATCACTGCCCTGACTTGTCAAAGGATGGAGGTCTGTAACAAAAAGGGGATTTAACATAACTGCCTGAAAACAATACCACATTTTATTTGCAATTCCCCTGGTTAGGATAATGCCACTATTCTCTTGTGTGAACAAAGCCGCTGCATTTATATCGTTCCCTTCCCGCCATTCTAATTTTAAGGAATTTGCCCAGCCCTTCGCTTCGTTTGGCACAGCGTAGGCAACTGCTGAAGCAATGGCTTTAAACCGCTCTTCAATGGCTTCAATAATATCTTCTTCTTGCATTTACGAATTAAATGATAATATTTGGATTACGACAATGAAAGGGCTGAATACCATATCATCAAAATATACCAGCATCGCAGCAGGAAAAGCTTTGGAGCGGTATTGTCTTAACAAGGGGCATGAGATCTTTGATTATGAGCTGCTGGATGAATCTGTACGAGGGCTTTACCTCGTACCGCATGAGATCGGTTATGAAATGCTTAAAAGTTATTGCAAAAAAATAGGAGAGAGCGAACTGGCAGAAAAATGCGTGATTGAATACATAGCACACCATCAGTTTCAGGCCTTTGCCGTTCAACAGGATGGTTATTATTTTATCGGTATTTCCGCTGCATTGCCAACATTGTTGCAGACACTTTTTCAGAACCTTTTTTCGTTAACCAACCCTTTAACGCAAAGTTTGCAAGATATCCATAAAGCCGATGAGGAAAGTGATATCGAAGGGGCAGAATACATTTTTCCGGACCTGCTCATGAAAAGTGAATTCAACAGATCGAGGTTGATCGATGAAATTAACGAACTCCTAAAAGATACAATTCCTGTTGAACGTTGGCAGCGGGTAATGTCTACTAAAATGGCTGAAATGGCTATTGCTTTTTGCGTTGCTCACGAGATTGGACATCTGGTCAGTGGGCATACAGATATTATAGGAAAAAGCATTTTCAGAATTTTCAGAACTTGGATTTGCAGCACAGAATGGGAAGAGAACTCCGGGGAGCTGGTTAAGTCAATCTTGGGAAATACAGGCTGATAAAATTGGAATGGCTCTTTTATATAGTTATGCAATTGGAAGTCCAAAGCAGCGGGATAAGTTTATGCATTACTTTAAATGCAGGGACAAAGCCGAAATCTATGGGAGAATTTTATATGCGGTTTATCTGGTGTTTCTCTTGCTGGGGCAACAACAGTTTATTATCAAAACTGCAGGTACTCATCCGGCAGCCATTACAAGAATCACCTACCTGATGGCATTTCTTGGAACACTTATGGTAAACCAGGATAAATATCCGGCTCAGTTTGCAGGGGATTTAGTGGAAAGATATGCAGAGATGGCAGAAGCTGCATGGGGACGCATCGGTTTCAGTGCCGGCCGCCATCAGGATACAATTGATGACCTACCTTTAGTGGTAAAAGATTTGCAGCGGGCCGAACAAATTGTCCAGCAAATATTTGGTAGTTTTCAATGGGCAATACGATTTAAAAGTTAAAGGGTGGCTCATGGCTCATTCAGTCTGAATGCTTTTAAATGTTGTTTTAAAGCGATAAGCATTTCATCCAGTTTTATGATTTCTTGCCTGGATCGTTCGCCATCGTAAATATGTTCGCTAAAGAGTAAATCAAAATCTAGTATTTGAGATACTTTTGCGAAATCTCTAACGCCTGTAAAGCCATATTCTTCCCATATTTCCAGTGTCTCAGCATCACCCGATTCATACATGCCCCATAACAGACTGCAAAAACGAAAATAAGGCAGGGGATATATTTTGCTCAGACCCATATTATTTTGATTGCGTATTTCCTGGAAAAGATGAAAAAGGGTCATTATGGAAAATAAAACAGCATCACGGCTATCATATTTCTCAATAAAGGATTCCGGATAGGCCTGGAAAAAAGTTCTTTTATCTTTCTTAAGCGCCGTAGGCAAACCGCATATCAGAGCGGCCGCGATTGAATCGGCTTCAAATTCCATGGCTTTACGGATTGGCTCACCCATGATCAGCTCTCCGGAAATTAGATCAGTGGGTTTATCGGCTAACTCTGCAATTTCATCCACACCATAGGTGCTGCGCATATAGTCAACATGGCCGCCTAATATATGTCCCCACTCATGATAGAGAATATATTCAAATGCGATGTCGCAAAGCATTGTTACATATAACAGCCTGTCTTCGTCTTTAGGATAATTCCAGATTGGGAAGCCCTGATCAAAAGGTGTATGTGCTTTTACAGCCTTATTATGAAAAGTAAAGTCTATTAGCCCATTATCTGCTCTGTTATAAATGCATTTGGTATTATGGGGATTAATTCCTACACCAGGTAGAATTTCAGGATGTGCCAGCAATCCTGCATAACAGGCATATAGGTTAGCAAATAAACCATAACTTAAAGCAATTAAGTAGTGGTTTTTTTCCTGTAGCCTGCATACAAAGCCTTCGATGGATATGCTAGAAGTTGCACATATGGTAATATTTGGGACTATCTTGTTACCATTCTGAATGGCAAAATGATCCATAAGTAGTTTTGCCTTATTAAGATAATTTTCCATCAATCCTCTGCTATTAGGTTCAATAGACAAAAGATCAAATTCTTTAAGAAAATTTAGTTTTAATATATTTTTAATCTCTTCGGTTACCATAACTCCTGTTTGACATACACGAATATTTGTAAACATAGATATTCTGCATCATGATGTACGAAATAGTTGAAGAAATTCAGCCTTAGCCTTGTGATCTTTTCAGATTGATACAGATAAAAAATATCCAAGTTCAGTTGACCAACTGGTAGGAATGGCTTCAACTGCTAGATTGGCCAACTGGTACTGGGCAAAGTTGAATTTTTCTATATAAATTCCCTCATGTTCATTGTATTTCAAATAACCTTCTTCAAAGTAACGTTCCTCAATTGCTCCGGAAGAGTCAAGCGAACGAAGATGCAGTTTTGTGATATGTTTTTGATTCTCAATATCAATACTTACCCAAATGACCGCATTGACGAATTTTGAGATTGTTGTTTCGGTATTACATTTTAATTCCAGGTAGGCATATCGCTCACCCCTGAGGTATCTGAGGTAATTTATTGGCAAATTCATAGGGCCAAAATAAAACTTCATTATGATTTTTATTAAAGTTTTTTTAAAAAGTTCTTATATAATTGCGATGGTTTCTTTGGGGTATGGACTGCAGGTCTGATACCTGATATATGGCAATAAACCCTTTAATTTACTTGGGCAAACCGGATTGAAACTAAATTCCATACAACCCGATCTATTTTGCTGATTCTATTTTAAGAGATACTTTTGATATCGAATAATATTCTTCGGTAAATTTATTTCTATTAAATTGTAGATATTCGAATTTGGTTCCTCTTATACAACCATTTTAGTTAAATAGATATTTATTGGGGTTTAAAATGTAATTTTGACAAATAATTAAAGATTCATTTGCGTTATTTAAATAAAAAGTCATTTCTTCCATCAGTGCTCTTTTTTTTTCTTGGAGAATATTTTTCTGATGCGCTTCGCACGACACTCACCATTGTAGTGCCCATCATGCTCTTCTATTTTTTTAACCAACCACAATTGGGTGTTGGGATGGGAGTAGGTGCGATGCTTATAAGCCTTACTGACTTTCCGGATAACCGATTAAATAAATTTAAAACAGCTTTGTATGGCTTGGTTATATTCTCCGTAACTACAATCATCATGTCAGCTGTTCTGCATAGTTTTGTGCTGACTGCTATTTTTATGGTAATCGCTGCGTTCAGTTTCTCAATGTGCGCAGTTTACGGAAACAGAATGGCAATAATCGGTACAATGGCTATTGTTGTTTGTACTTTTGTAATGGGTTTGCATCCCGATCATCCGTTTCTGTTTAGTATTTATATGCTCTTTGGCGGGATTTGGTATTATTTAAATAGTCTGGTGCAGATCTGGATATTTCCATACCGCTCCATGCACCATGCCGTATTTGAGTGTCTGGTTAGCAGCGCACAATTTTTAAAGGCTAAAGCCAAGAATTATGATGCAAACCAGGTTTTCGACTCCTCGCAAAAGGAAGTAATACGGCTGCATGGCAAGGTTAATGCTAATCATGAAACCATAAGGAATTTATTATTGACTGATGAATCTGCGATGCATCCGGGCAGTAAAAAAGGAAAGCTGTTCATAGGACGAACTTTTCTATTGATTGATTTATATGAATTACTCAACGCTGTCCATTATGATTACGCGAAGTTGAGAAAGTCTTTCGCAGGAAAACAAAGTCTTCAGGAGATGAAAAGAGTGATCGAGCTCTTGGCCCTTGACCTTGAAGCCTTTGCCGGAGCCATTTGTCTTGGGCGTTTTGCGGCAAAATTAAAGCAACCAAAAGATAGCCTTAACCAGCTAAAAGCAATATCAATCGCCAGTGATCGCCTTGATGCCGATCAGCAAGAGATTTTGGATGCATTCAACGATAATACCTGTAGAGTTGTCGAAATATTATTGATGCTCCGTAACAATGAATTTAATCAGACTCAAAGAACAGGGGATAAGCTGCATCATTTTAATTACCAAAATTTTTTAACCAGGAAAAGTGCTTCCATATGGAGCCATTTAAATTTCAACTCACCAGTTTTTCGCTTCTCTATTCGATTGGCCATCTGTTTCCTTCTCGGCTTCTTAATCATTTACCAATTTTCATTAAGCAGATATGCCTATTGGTTATTCCTAACAATAGTTTTCGTTGCCAGACCCAAATTTACGATCACTTGGAAGAGGAACCTGCAGCGTATTAGTGGAAGCCTGTGGGGAATAATTATCGGATTTGCTATTGTTTATTTTATCCAGAGCAATCCTGTTTTACTTGGCATTGCGGTGATATGTCTTTTGGGTTTTTACAGTTTCAATAGGTTAAGTTATTCATTCAGTGTAGCTTTTATAACGATTTCTGTCATCTTAAGCTTAAGCGTTTATCATGGACATTATGATGTTATCATTCAGTACCGGCTACTGTTTACCATTATCGGCTGTATTATAGCCGTGCTCGCTTCCTTTATTTTTCCAATATGGGATAGCAGGCAGCTAGAAGATAAAGTCCGTACTGCTAGCATCGCCAGTACAAAATACCTTAAAGAACTTTGTGCGGATAAGTCCTTTCAGGACTCATCAATAATAAGGCTTTCCAGGAAAGAGGCCAATTTGAGTATTGCTGGCTTATCTGAGGCAATAGATTCCGCATTTCAAGAGCCATTCAGAAAAAAAATAGGCCTAGACATATTTTACCACAAGCAGCTGATTTTGTATAAAATTAATGCGCTACTTACATCTATCTACCTTTCGGACGAGACTTTGGATTCAAGCTTGTCAGATAGCATTATAAAGAACCTTGAAGGAAATCCTATACTATCAGGTACACATATAATAGCAATGAAAGAAAATGATGAACCTGCAGATAAGCTTCTTCAGATTTTTTATTTGTCGCAGAAATTTGGAATAAAAGCTTGATGAATAACAATTTAGGAAAGTTTTCCATCTGACCTTATTATGCCATGGAAAATTCTAATCTCCAATGAATCCCATTCCTTAATTTCATATATAGATAACGATTTCCTTTTGTAGGTGATATCAACTTTCAAAAGCTCTCAGCTGTAGCAAGTTTTGATTGATGGATTTATACCAGGATTTAAACTTATGCATTTCTTGAGGCAAGCGCTTTTCAAGGAAGAGATGATAAAGTATCAAAATAAGATTATGTGCATGTAATGTTACCTCTTGAACGTCTTTAGGGTTTCGTATCTGCACAATACCCGCATCAGCTCCTCTGATCAGATTGCCCTTGATAACTGCTTGTCCATGAACAGATCCAGACCAGGCGCGGTAAAAAATCTCATACATACCTTGCCGATTAAGTCTCGCAGCCAGCTGCTCTAGGTTCGCAGGACCTCCAAAAAATTGATACCAGGCGGGCCTCTTTTTTCCCGTGGCAACTAATTTTCGATATTCGTTTTCCGCTTCTTGATACAATGGTAGATCCAAGATGGCTTTAATTGATTTTGATTGTGCATCAATTCCAGCAATCGCTGAAATAGGCAGACCTGTGGGCATGAGCTTATCTGCCTTGATCTTCTGCGACATTTGTTTATGGGCATCACTGCCATCTGTGATTTTATCTATGAAAGACAATTCTTTGTGGTAGCTGCAGACTAAAAAAGAAAGCGATCGCCTGAAAGTATCTGCATCTAGCAAATACTCCAGATTTAAAGATGATTCGAATATAACCCGAAGCAAGTTCTTACAGGGCTGAACTGATGATTGTTTAATTAAAATTGATACTGCATCTAAATTCTCTAAAATGTTTCTGAATATTAAAAATACAGGAATATGCTCATCACTGCCTTTTGATATATCGACATCCCAGCTAAGGATGTGCGTTCCAAAGTTTACAAGTTCCTCAATCATTTCGGCATAATGCTCAAATACCCGCATTCGATCTGGAGCTTGATGATTTACAGGATGTAACCCTTCAATTGGTAGTGTCATTTTTATGGATTATCGATAATCAATCTTTTCGAAAGCAAAATGATCTGATTTTATTTGTATCATGCTTAGCTTAACATTAATATAATTTTTATCAAAAATTTCCTTAAACGCGCTGCGATCTGTTTCGGATAACCTCACGCCAAATATGACCTCTTTCAAGGCCTCTTTTTTAAAATGGTATCGACCTGATCTGGGCGCAATGTACCGATATTCCCTTTCGTATGCCCAAGGTGTAAACTTCGTTGTCAAAAAAGTATGGGAATTGAGTTCTCTGGTTAGCGGATCACTGCTTAAGTAAATGTCGGTGTAATTAACCATTAATGGCTTGCTTACCGAGCCGATCATTACGCCATTATCTATGGGTGTCTGTGGGAAGAATTCAAGTTCATCCGTTTCGAATACCAGGCAAATTCCCTCATGGTAGTTTCCGTTTTCAGACCGGGCATAATGTGACCACATCAAAACGTCGCACTCATTTTCAATTGTTGAAAAACAACTTACTGCATTGTTTTGCCATCTCCATACATTTGTCCTGTTCATCAGTGCTTCAAACTCCTGAGGGTTTTCAAAATAATGCTTCAACAGATCTGGTTTGCCCGAAAAATGTTTGAGATAAAAATTCTTGAATTCATCATAATCGGAATAAGCTTTGTACCTAAATGCTCCCTCAAAGGGGTCATTGAAATTAAATACATTATTAAAATTCATTAGATGCTGCTCCATATTGGTCAGCAAGTATTTATTCATTCCAGTAAATTTGATCAAGCGCATATTTGAATGTTGAGATCGGTTAAATATTAAAGTTGTTACTATCGCTAAGTTGATTTGATAATGATGGATCTTCTATAAGTTATTCTTTCGTTCGAGAAATTCATGGAGAGCATCATCCATCTTATATATCCTATAATCTTCTAACTCATTAATGGTTTTGTTTAGGTATTTCGTATAGCTTGAATGCCCAAGTTTCATTTCCATCTCTGCTTTTATCATCCACAGACTGCCTACAATAACGTTCAATTTTTTTCGGAGTTCACCCATCCTCTCAAAATCCATTCCTTGAAAGAGAGGAACCACAGGCACTTTTTTATACTGGGCTAATTTTTGTAAACATTCTATATAATTGCCCTTCTCTGTTTCACATCTGAATCCAGTTTGCTTTGCTGTGTGTAGAGATGCTTCAAAATTTTCCCGGCCAATATCATTTTCGTTTATGGTGATACGCTGCTCTTTCCTTGACATTGAGAGATGCGGTAATATTGCATATCTTAGAGCATTTGTTAAAAAACCTTTTTTTCTGCTCTTTGGAGAAACATACCAATGTAAATCAGTTTTCATATCAAGTACTGCGCCTATACACTTTAGTTTATCATTTTTAATAAAATAAAATTTGTAAGGTGAAACATCTCCCAGCCTGTGATGATCAATATCCGTCCATACCAGTCCATAATCAATATTATAGCCTATTGGCTGCGAGATAATAATTGTTTTTTTATTGGGCCTGTTGAAACAGTCTATGATCGTTTGAATTCCTGTATCTGTCATAGGTATAGATATTATGTATTTGGCATATTTAATGACTTCGAAAGCTCACCTCAACAGTTTTCATCAAAAACAAGAATAATAACTTATTTTAGATAAATACGCTGCTTATCAGCCTCCATGGCGAATCCGATCACAGCCGTGCGCTGTTATTCAGTGCTGCTGTTTTCCAGAAGCCTATCGTTCAGGATCTTGTAGAGTCCATAAATTTCAGCAATCATTTTTTTATAGACTACTGAAAAAGCCTCATCTGGTCTGAGTTTCAACTTTATCAGCACATTGTCGTAATGAGATTGCATCTTGCTATGATCAGCCCAAAGTCGCAACTCGTACAAATAATAAAGAGGTGCAATGATGTTCTCTTCTACTTTTAAAATGTTTTTAATGAACTTTTCTAAAAGCTTTAATCCTTTGTTGCCTTTTTCCAAATCAACTCCGTTATTTTTCAAAACAGTCTTCAGCCCATCTACATTAAGATCTTCAATGAGTTCTTCATTCCAGTAGCTCAAGAATCTTTTAATGTCGTCCTCAGAATTGAAAACAATTCTCTTAAACTTGCTACATAAACCAATGATGTCTGAAATATTCTCTTCCGCTGTTTTGTACAAACTAAATCCGAATCGTTCAGCGGTCAATTTGTTTAGCTTTGTTTTGAATAAGACAAGTTCTACTTCTCTTATCGGATCAGTAAAATCAGCGCTGATTTGCGCGTCATAAAATTCAGACCTGATATTTCCATCTGAATCAATATTATGTGATTTCAAATATTGAATTTCACTTGGCTCAAGTTTTTCGATGTCACCCAGCCAAGCGATCACTTTATCATTAGGATTGATTCCAAACGGAAAATCAGAGTCAAATTCATAATTGGGGTCTTCCGGGCAAATAATCGTGCCGTAAGTCTCGCTGCTAAACTCACACATATATCTGGGGTCATAAAAATATCTCACTAAAACATGGATGTCGAAAAATACAGGTGTCAAGTAAGGTACCTCTGCATCCCATGGTCTGGATAGCCCAGGGATATTTTTAGTGTCGTTTATATTATATTTAAATGTCATCATTTCAATTGTTTTTGCTGGTCCTGCAATTTAGCAGAACATATTTCTTTATCTTGGAAATTTTAACCATAATGTTGCTTCAGAAATTAATCTTAACCAGTCACGGACTATTACAGTACATAAAATCCCCTATTGGAGAGGTGTTTTTAAATTATAATCCTCAGTCAGCTTGTCTATACTTAACCTGCAGAATTTAGATTGTTTAGACATTCAGGTCATCTATCAGGTCAAAATCGTCATACTCAGTGAACTCCTCAAAGTATTTTTTCTCTATTTGCCTGGTGTCGTTTTCATACTCGTCATTATAGTATCTTGCATACCAGTCCGAAGCGACAAATGCCAATGGGCGAACTTTAAGGTGCAGATACAAATATGGGAACCGTTTCTGATAGTAAGTAGGATAATGTTTGATTACCAATAAATTGGCCTGTCGAACTGCCTCCCGGTAATCTGATGCAAAGTATAAAATAACCTGTTTGACTACTTTGTAAGAGAACGTGAAGCCTTTATGGCCTGGTTCTTTTAGCAGTTCAGTAAGATTTAAGTCATACCAATCTGGAATCGCTTTTGGCTTTTTTCCAAGGATGTAACGCGATAGCAGATAAAAATATTCATAATGTTGAAGAAGGATATATTGAACGGTCGTTGAACAGAATTCTTCGTCGCGTTTTCTCTTGCACATTAAGATAAACGGCCCGAAAGAATTGAATAACATAAGAGAATGTTCCATGGCATTTTCAACAGCACCCCATCGTTTTTCCCTGATGTAGTAAAATTTGAAAAGTGTAAGTCCGATTTTTGATAGGTTTTGGTCTTTCGATATTTTAGTATAGAAAGTTTCAGATGCACCAGCTATAAATTTTTCTGTTCTGTTTGCATCACGGACATTGCACCAATAGCATTGTTTGGTCTCTATGCATACCACCACAAAAAAAACCGGAACAGGGAGATGAAGCCAGTAATTTAATGTTGCTTTTTTGATGGTGTAAAAAGTAAATGTCCCGTCAACGCTGATTTCTATTTTCGCTTTTCCTTTTACCTGAATTGCAATTAGATCTCCGGTGACCTGATTATCCTCATTTATGATTTCTACATATAAGTCAATCCCGTAATCTCTTTCGGTCATTTCACGAACTATCCACTCCTTAGGCAACTGCTGTGTTAAGATTTCAAGAGCTTGTTTTTCTATGATATGAGTGATGTCCCTTTGTGGAAAGTCCATTAGTTTGGTTATAATGTGTGTGAGCGTTTGGCATAGAACTTAGGTTCCAAGGTTGTCGCTAACAGTCTTTAGCTAGCGAATTTTTAAATCTCTGGTTTTAATAGTCTATAGCACTAACATAATTAAAATTTACTAAACCTGCACAATGCATATGGATTTCCAGTATTATTTTCTTTTAGCTGTTTTGATTTGCGGATGTTATTAAAACCGATAGCTTAAACGAAATCCTAAGATTACAATCAGAATTTCTAGAGAATACGTGAAATCCCCATTTGTCATAAAAGGGGGTATGTATAAATACCCGCTTGAATTTAGATGAGTACAACCACTTTTTGTCTGCTAGAAATACCTGTTATTAAGTATAGGTAATCAGGCTGGTAAGAGGTATCTTTATGAGGCAGAATGTTTTAGCGTTAATCGCTATCTTTTTACTTAATATATCTAAACCAAACAACAATGAAAAAAATTACGCTCGAACTCAGCGATGCCGATCTAGGCGAGCTGGTAAAAATCATTAAAGAAAATGCCAGTACCAGCCTGTTGGCTAAATTTGAAAAGTCAATTGGAACAACGGACGACGAGGCTTTCATAAGGGAAAAGGTGTGCATTGCCATTGATAAGGTCAGTATCCTTAGCCTTGCAGAGGTCATAGCACTTGCTGCAGACCCCGATACCCAAAGTCTTAAGGCTGATTTCAGGCTAGGCACTGAAAGCAGGCGCAGTTTAAGGCCCTACTTTCAGCAAATCCTTTTGGCTTTGAAACCTGACAGTGATGTAAAAATTACGAATGCTGCCTGTGAAGCGTTAGAGACATTTTCTTCTTGTATTGAACTTATAAAGGGAAAATTATGAGAAGTAGAGCTAGGTTACTTATAGTATTTATGATGCTACCAATGATGTCATTGGCGCAGGAGACAGGCATATTGAAAGGCCTGAAGATCAGAAAATCCCTTCTCTCTGTAGCAGAGACTGCGGAAGCTGCCTCGCTTATCTATACTAAAGCGAAGGATTCTACGCGTTCTTCATGGGCTGCCAACCTTGGTGTCGGTTATGATTTTGACCTTGGGCGCTATGTGTTCACTCCTTACCTTGAATATCATAAGAATACGCTCGTGGATAAAAGGCAAGATAGCCGGGAGGCAGGCCTTGCTTTCAGATGGGATGTATCATCTGTTGAGAAGCATCGATGGGTTCCTATTCTTTTAGCAAGCGGGAAATATAACGAGGATCAGGAAAAGGACAATAAATCTCTTCGCAGTAGCTTCACCTTTAGCCTAAAATCAGGTGGCTTGCTTAGCGATGGTTGGAAGAAGGTTGCCCCCAATCAGGAACTTGATTTATTTGGGAAGTTTTTTAGCTTAAATTATACTCCTTATTTGGGACTGGAAAGCGAGAATAGGATTTCAGCAGATAAGCAAGAGGCAGAGGGGCATATCTACCGCTGGTATTTCAGGATCAATCCGGTTTTGGCATTTTTGCCAGGTAAGAATGCTAAAGGGCACTACTTCGAATTTTCGGTTGATTATCAGTACCGCAGGGATTTTGCCAAAAGTGTACTGGAGATATCGGCAAAAGAGCATGAATATTTTACTGCTTCGCTGAATTACAATATTCTTGGCGCTGAGGATAAGAAAAAGGTTCAGATTGGTTTTGATTATGTAAAAGGGGAGGATCCAACGCAGAACTTTTTGTCCCAGTCCTATCATGCGCTGAGCTTAAAGATTAAGCTATAAAACTTTCCAAATCGGAGGATCTTCCATTCTCTTGGCTGGTCAATTTTTTTTCGGTTTTCTGTCTAGAGAAAATAATACAGCCTTAACCGTTCCCCTGCACAGGCTCTGATATGGAAAGTGACTTAAGACTAAACTAAGGTTTTTAGTCTTAATTGAAAGGCTATTTAAATTAAGATCTAGCGCACTTTGATAAAAAAAGGATGCAACAACCGCTGTTGCATCCCTCATCTAAATTAACGCCCTCAATCTACGATTAATGCAAGGCTCTCACCCCTTGCCTCGCGAAGGTGTAAACATTAATTCATTTTTGCAATGTGATCTAAAAGCTATAGCTTTTTGTTCCAAAATAGAAATGAGCGCAATACGACTGAAAAAGTAAAATAATCATTTAGTACGGTAGATCATCAGAAACTGTTTTCGCTTCCGGCGGCCGAATTTCTAACAAGAAAGCTGAACTGACTGGGCTGATACAAATATAGGAAGTAAGCAAGCGCGCTTACTAATTTCTTTACTGATCATTTCTTTAAATAGCAACAGGCTATCATTCGGTTTGGCTTTACCCTTACGTCTTCAAGTCCATATACCCCTAGCTGGACAGAATAGTAAATTATTATTTAGAATTATTATAAATAGTTTTGTTTTATCATATAGTACTGCTATTTTCGCCGCTCTATTTAATCAGTCTAAATAAGTATTAACAATTTTTCCATGAAAATAACTTTTACCAAAGTATTAATGTTCTTAAATTTCGTTGGATTTTTTTGCCTAAGTGCAGTAGCTCAACAAAAAAACACTATTCAGGGTACTGTAAGGGACAACCAAGGCAGGGCCATTCCCGGAGCCACCATAAGTGTGGAAGGGACCAATGCTGTCACCTCTGCAAATAATAAGGGGAATTATAAACTTCAGATCAATGCGGACAAAGCTATTATTCACTTTAATTTTATAGGATTCAAAGAGGCTATAAAGTCAATCGACCTCAGTTCGGGTGATAGAGAAGAAAATGTTGTTCTTCAGGAATCTGCCGATGCCCTTCAGCAGGTTGAAATTACCGGCAGAAAGGAGAAAGCTTATAAAACCAAAGCAACTTTTATTGGCAAAATCGAAAGTGAACTTAAAGATGTTCCTCAATCTATCTCATATGCAAGTAAAGAGCTTATTGCAGATCAGGGATTAATGAGAGTCGGTGAAGTTGTAAAAAACTTTAGTGGGGTGAACCAGTTCAGTTTTTATGATGATTTGACCATACGAGGGTTTCGTGTCAATGGACAAAGTAATACCCAGTTGCTTAATGGTCTTCGCACAAGTACCGGTTTCTGGAAACAATCTCTGGCAAATTACCTGGAAAGAGTTGAGGTGCTTAAAGGTCCATCTTCTGCTTTATTCGGAAACGCAAGTCCGGGTGGGGTGGTAAACCGGGTAACCAAGAAACCCCTCGATGAAACCAGGCGATCAGTTAGTATGTCGCTGGGTAGTTTTAATACTTTCCGCGGCCTTGCGGATTTTACAGGACCTGCAAGCAAAGACAGCACGCTGCTTTACCGATTGAATGTCGGGTATGAAAACGCAGAGAGTTTCAGAGACCTGATGTTTGACAGAAATGTTGTTATTGCACCCTCCTTAACTTTTGTTCCCTCAGATCGTACAAGAATTAATTTTGATCTGGTTTATACGGATTCAAAAAGTCGCTTGGACAGAGGTCAGCCAATATTCGGTAGTTTTGACTTAAACTCCACGCCACAGTCGCTGTCTTTAAACACGACCAATGATTACTTAAATGAGCTCACTTATAATGCAACGGTTTCTGTCTCCCACAAAATCAACGATGTACTTAGCCTAAATGCATCATATTTGAAAACAGGCTACTCAGAGGATTTGAATGAGCACCGTACTTCAAATGCTTATGGTGTGGATGGAAGTGGTTCTCCAATAAACAACCTAGCGGGCATGAACGTTCAGATCAGAAAGCGTAAGCGCTTCATCGATAATTTTTCAGGCTACATCAATTATACGCCTACCACAGGAATTATTTCCCATAAAATCGTTGCGGGCTATGATTTCGGAAGTGAGAAAACTCCGGTTGGAGGTTCACAATTGACGGCTGCAGGTTACCGGAATGCGGCCAACAATGGTTCAATAGCAACCTATGTGGTTGCCAATAAAGCGAGATATTTATTGGATGCAGCTGGAAACCCAGTGCCAAACGTTCCGCATTTTAACTTAAACGATCCACTTTCTTCTCAAAGAATGCAGGATGACAGTAAGCTCTTCTTCGCTCAATCTGTTGTTGCTCCGGCCTATTATTACCTGAACTCAGTTTATCTTCAGGACCAGCTAAAGGTTGGTGATTTGCAGGTTCTGCTTGGAGTGAGATACGAGTATTATACAGATTTCGCGAACTACAAAACCCCGACTGAAGCCAAAGCAAACTCTCATGCCTGGTTACCACGCCTGGGTGCAGTTTATTCGATAAACTCAAATATTAATTTGTATGGTAGTTACGTAGAGGGCTATAATCCGCAGACTTCAGCCACCATTTCAAATCCCAACGCCGGCGGACCTTTCGACCCTTTGAAAAGCAATATGGTGGAATTGGGTGCTAAAACAAGTTGGTTTAGGGATCAGCTAAGTATCAGTTTTGCCGCCTACCAGATTAAGCAAACCGGTGCGCTATATGCAACGCCTGGCGTTGCTGATGTGCTAAGGCAGATCGGTGATGAACAGTCTCGGGGATTTGAGATGGATGTTATCGGTAAAATCATGCCTAACTGGAATGTTATTGCTTCTTATTCATACAATAGGGCGAAGATTCTGGAAAGTGGAACAGCAGGGGAAGTGGGTATACAAAAACCAAATGCGCCTAAAAATTCAGCAAATTTGTGGACTAGATATACCTTTATTCAAGGAGGGATTAAAGGTTTGGGGATTGGCTTTGGCGCAAACTATATGGATAAAAGAAACCTGATATATGATGCTCGGTTTAGCCCAGAAAATCAGATCACAATTCCCTCGTTTACCCTTTTTAATGCCGCCCTGTTTTACAATATAGGCAAGTTACAATTGCAGCTTAATGCAAATAATATTGGCAATAAAAAACATTGGGTTGGAGGATATGATTACCTAAGGTTATTCCCAGGTCAGCCCGAAAACTATATGTTAACCGTAGGATATTCATTTTAATGGCTAAGAGCAGATTTAAAAAAGTAACTGGTTGGCTCCATCTTTGGATCGGATTGTTTACCGGAATCGTCGTGTTTGTTGTCTCGCTCACTGGCTGCATCTATGTTTTCGAAGAGGAAATCTTTAATAAATTACATAGCGATATTGTTTATGTTCAGAAAACCGGTCCAGCAAGACCGGTTTCTGAATTATTGAAGCTAGCTAAAAAAGCTGTAGGCGAGGAAAAGGTATTGTCTAACGTAAAAATCAGTGCAGATAACAAAAGCTACGTTTTCTCAGGATTCAAAGTGAACCCGCGTCTGAAAATTAACCTTTGGTATTTCAGTCAGTTTGAATACCTGGATGATGTTTATATTAACCAGTATACCGGCACTGTGCTCGGTGTAATCGATGTCCGCTATGAATTCTTTAATATAGTTGAACAGCTCCACCGCCAACTGCTTTTGGTTAAACCTGTTGGAAGCATACTTGTTGGTAGCTGCATATTATTGTTTCTATTAATGCTTATCACCGGATTCGTGTTATGGCTGCCTAAAAACTACAGGCAGTTTAAGAAAAGTATTACCGTGAAGTGGGATGCCAGATGGCGAAGGATAAACTATGACCTTCATAACAGTTTCGGCTTTTATGTGCTACCTATAGCTATGTTCATCGCGATTACGGGTCTGGTTTGGTCTTTTAAATGGTGGGAAACAGGGATTTATCGGATTCTCGGCGATAAAGGCAAAGCAGGTTTCACAAAAACACTTCCCCTCATCACCGCCGGAGATTCAACGCTAAATAAAATTGATGTTATTCACTATAGTCTGCTAAAAAAACTTAATGGAGACTGGACCGAAATTGGACTTGGCATACCTGATGAGAAAAATAAGCTCTCGAGTTCTTTTGTATCCATTGAAAGTAATCATGATGCCTGGCGCGGAGTCAGCTATTATTTTTACGATGGAAGGACCGGCAAATTTATTAGTGATTTAGCCCATGATAAAAAGACACTGGGACAAAAGTGGAGAAATTCAAATAAGGAACTACATACGGGAAGGATTTACGGTTTTGGTAGTCAGTTGCTGGCATTTTTTGCTTCATTTATTTGTGCCTCACTTCCCGTTTCTGGATTTTTAATTTGGTGGGGTAAGAGGAAAAAGAGTAAAGCTAAAAATATCAAGTGATTAACATGCTTATTCCAAAATGTTTCTGTTGGTTTGGACATTTGCTTTGGAAAATTATCGTTATGTTAGCTTTGGCTGCATATATCACTTTGGTAGGAGATTATTTATTTTTAGATCAGCACAATACAGGCTGTGAAAATGTTTTCTATAGTTATCAAAATGAAATGAATAGTAAACCTTGATTATAGCTTATTTTTCTCGCATTCTGCTTATTTATATATAGTGAACTTCGCTGCCTTATCGGTTTTCTATTTAATTGGAAAACAGCAAAGACATCTACAGATTTCTTATGGGCCTTAAAGGATGAAAAAATATTCGCCTTCGATATAACATCGGGCTTAGCGAGCCAATATACGAAGCCCCCTGAAACCAAAACAACTTCTTTATGCGCACCATTAAATCTCATATTAAACTTAAAAAAGCCCTTTCAGGTTTATCCAGGGCGTTATTTCTTCTATTATATACTTATAGGCTTGAGGGGATGGTGATAAAATAATAGCGACTTAGACTGACTCCGCCTTAAGTGTCAAGTCAAGCCACAACTGTTCTTCATTGACATGATTTCCTCAAGTTACAGCGAGCATTAAATGTTTCTTATTGGCAGGGTAAACCAAAAGGTACTACCGACACCAAATTCAGAATCAACGCCAATAGCGCCTCCATGAAGTTTGATAATTTGTTTGCATATATAAAGCCCGATACCAAAGCCCGATATAGTAGAAGATTTGGTGCCAATTCCCCTATAAAACCGTTTAAAAACACTTTCAAATTCCTCTTCCTTTAGTCCCATGCCCTGATCTTCGACCATAATTTTAAGGTAATTTTCGCTCAATGAACTTTTAACATTAATTCGGTTTTTTCCAGGTGAATATTTTATTGCATTGGATAAAAAGTTGTCCATTACCTGCGCGATTTTGTTCCTATCTGCGTAGATCAAATTTTTCGCAGGCAGGTCCAACTCTATATTTAAGCTGTTGTTTTGGTGCAGAAGCTCATCTAAAATCTCATAGATAAGTGAAGTAAGGTCAAATTTTTCTTTATCCAGTTCGATTTTGCCACTATTAAGCAGGGCAGTATTGAGAAAGCTATTGATAAGTGAGAGCATTTTTCCCATCTGCAAATTTGCCTTGTCAAGGACTTTGGACATATCAGCTTGATTTTGCGCTGTGGCCATTTTTTTAAGCATAAAAATATAGCCGTTTAAAGATGTCAACGGAGTTTTAAGCTCGTGGCTGGCGATGGTAAGAAAATTTTCCTTGCGCTCTTTTTCCATTTTACGATCTGTTATATCTTTAAATACAACAACCACCTCTGTGAGACTATCATCCATAGCCACTGCGTACACTTCATACCACTTCTGCGTTCCTTGGTTATACTCTTCAAATCGGATAGGACTTCGTGATACCGCGACGTTTCCATATTTTTCAATCCACGTACTTTCAATCTCCGGCATGATATCATATATCGTTTTGCCAACAACATCTTTCAGGCCAGTCTGTTTCTCAAAGGCACTGTTAACCTGAATGAACTTATAATCCACTGGCCGTCCGGCTGGATCAAAAACGAAATCAATGACCATGAATGCCTCATCAAGTGATTCAAAGAGCGTTCGGTAGCGCCTTTCAGAAAATAGTACCTCACGTTCTGCCTTGGCTAGGCTAAGGGAATCCCATATGCGGTTTGCAGCCTGGCTCAAGATGGAAAGTTCCTGCTCACTCCAATGATGTGCGGCAGTAAAATGCGCGAATAATATAGAAACAAGTTTTCCAGCTCTTATAATCGGAATATTTACCACTGCACCAATCCCCAGATCACACATGTTAGAATATGGGAGATCTTCTTGACCTTCCAAAATGGAGGTATCATCTAAAAAGAAAGTTTCACCGCTTTTTAAGTGTGAAATTAACTCCTCGCTATATTTTTTTAGCCACTCCTGTGCTGAAAAAGCCGTTATCCCATTTCTGGTGTAACATTCCTCAACAATCATATCAGCTTCCTGATTAAATTCAGCAAAGCCAACTCTATCTAGACTTAAGACGCGACCTAGCATTGATAAAGCAATTGATTCTTTGATCTTTGGATTTTGGTGAAGTGTAAGCTGATCGTTAAGGTCAAGCAAAAAGGTTTGTTCCTTTTCTTTTTGCTCTAGCTTGCGATATATTGTATTTGTTTCTTTGAAAGAGGCTGCAACACCTGCTATATTCCCATGCTCATCTCGTAGTGGATCGAAACTGCAAGTCCAGTAAATATTGCTATGTGTATCGTTATCCTCAAAGGAGATTAATTCGTTTTCTACATATACTGATCTAGCCTCCTGATATACTGTATCGAGTTTTCGTTTAACATGAGGCCATAGCGCCTGGCACGCTGATTCCCCGGCAATACCAATAAGATCAAACCCGGTAAAGGTTGGATTATTCATTATTAATCTATGGCATGCATCATTAGAGAATTGATGGTATTCACCTCCCCACCACATTACCATGGGAAAACCTGCGTCGAGGATTCTGTTTACATTGAAGGATAGGGTAGAAGTCCAGCCATCTATGTGTCCAATTGCGGTGTTTTCCCACTGATATGTTTTGATTAGACTGGCCATTTCAGTATCGGCAAAAATTTTCTTTTCCGGTAAACTACTATTTGAAGTCATAAAATTAGCTGCTCTGGGGTTTTGCGAATACCAAACGTTTAATATGGCAAGTTGTTTTTGTTTAGAAGATATGATATAAAAAAAATCAGTCTCATACTCTCCGCTAGAGAAAAACAATTTTTTAGAATGAATGCCTTAGTACTTGATCGATTGTGCCGTTAACTTATTGTTGCTTTATTTATTAAGGATTCTCGCCTCCCGGTTTGTTCCAATCACTTGTAATGCAACAGCTAAAAACGCAATATCTTTTACGATAAAAAAATCTGTTACAATGATTCCATCACTAAATTTCCATATCCCTGGAGTTGTCACTAAAAAGCTCAACGTTGCTAAAAAAATAATTGCTGTTAGATATCCCGCAATAGCTCCAACTTTATGGTTCCAGAATGATCCGATTAATAGTATGCCTGTAATGATTTCATATATACCGATAATGTTTGAAACGCCCTGTACTGATGTGATGCTATAGAGCCAATTCATAAAAATGCTATGAGATACATACCCTTTTATCGCCATAGCTTCAGCTAGCGTGAATTTTAATAATCCAATCCAAAAAAGTACAATTACTACAGAAATCACTCCTAGAGTATACCCTGATTTTTTTAAATCCATATTCGTTCTCATTTTATCTCTTTGGTCGATAGAAATGGATAAACCTTACAAAGATTTTAAAGATTATAACTGTATAAGATAATTACAGCCTATGAAAGAGCAGAATAAAAAGTAAAAATGATAAAATAGCATGTGCATATCATAAATGATCAATATTTGATCCACCAAAAAATCTAAGTTTTAACCAGGAAAGGACATCATGAATATTACATTGCAAAACGGGTACGTCGCCAGTTTTAGCCCTGTACATCAATCTTATATCATTTAAATGTTGAAAACAACACCGAAATATTTTCCAAAATCACATCTGATAAAATCGATAAAGAATTAGGTATGACAGTTTTTCCTTGCATCAGGAATTTAATCGCAGGAATTAGAAACAAATTTTTAAAGCGCCAATAGGTCTATAGATATATACTTGATATTAAATTTTTATTGTGATAAATAAGATGATACTTTTAAAGTATTATTTAGGTTATCATCCATTAACATCATAGGAAAATATCATTCCGTATGTTTCTAGTTTAATTGCAACATCAAAATAGATATTATCCCGGGTTCCATACGCTACTGTAACCTTATCTCCATAGGCCAATTTCAGCCTTCTCTGGATGTTATCCATGCCTTTAGTGAATCCTGAATTGTGAATTCGGGTATTGATGAGATTGCTTGTATAAATTGCAAAACCATTATTGTCAAGAGTCAGCCGTAAAGATCCAGGTTGGTCAGTCTTCTGCAGATTTCCATGCTTAAGCATGTTTTCTAACAGGGTAATAATGACAAGGGGTACAAAGCGAAAATTTTTTATTTCCTCAGAAAAAGATAAATCAATAAACTGTTCTTTATCTTTTCTGATTTTGTTGAGTGAAATCAAGTTATTTATCTGATTCAATTCTTCTTCTAGCTTCGGGAATTCTTCTGAAGATTCACGAGTCTCCAGACTAAACCTCATTAAATCGGCCAAGTTCAAAACGGCCTGCCCAGCGTCTTCATTATATTTTCTAATGCTGTCGTAAAGGAAGCTCAATGTGTTAAATAAAAGATGAGGGTTGATCTGTGCTCTTAAATATTCATATTTAGCAATATTTAATTCGTTCTGTACAACTTGGGTCTTTAGCTTGTTAATATATTCTTGCTTTTCCGACTGCTCGCGTTTAGTTCTTTCTTCTTTGTATTCAATGAACAGATAGTAAAAATAAGAAAGGCCAATGAAGAATAGTCCTCTCCATAATGACTTGAAAAAACTGCTGTAATTTTTTGCAACGTGAGATACGCAGAAATCTTTGGCCCAATCTGATAGAATATAGCTAAGGACGTATCTCAGAAATATATATAACCCAATTTCGACCAACGTCAATAAGCAAATCCCCATCCACGGGTTTGTGTTTTTAAAACTTTTCTTCAGTACAAGATGTGCATTGGTATAAAAGAGTATAATATTTAAAGTGTAAAAAATTAAATAGTTAAGTGGCTTGCCAAATGCGCCAGCCGCCAAACCTATAAGAGTTATTTCCAGAAATATGAAAAGCGACCATCCTATAAAGTGGATTTTTTGAGTTTTTATCCATTTAAAAAAAATCTTTGTCATGCTATTAAGTGTATTCGTGTAACTCCATTACATCATGATGTAATAACTTTTTTTATTATTTCCGATAGGGCTAGTTTCAAAATAAAAACATGAAGCAAATCCCTAAAAAACTGATTAAAAAAACAGCGTTTGTTTTTAAATCGCAGAAGAAATCTCATTCGGCATCTACTGATCCGACCGATACAAGTATTACCATTATTGCAACGGAAACATTGATCGGATTTAAAAAGTAAACTAAAAACAATTGAGATTACCGGCCGGATCTCAAAGTTTTTCTTTCTAAAAATTCATTAAAACTCTCTTTATAGCCGTTACCCATTGGAATTACATAAGAACCCATCTTTAGCGTATTGCCAATGACTTTTTCGACTTTCTCTGCATTCACAAAGAAAGATCTATGTACCCTGTAGAAAAGTGTTCCCCAAAAGTCCTTTTCGACTTCTTTCATTGTCAAATAGACCATGTACTTTGTTTTTTCGGTAACAATATTGATGTAGTTTTTTTCGCTTTCGAAAAACAATATCTTGGACTTCTTGATCTTCAATCTCTGGCCTCTATCGCCAATACTTACAAAGAAGAAGTTTTTACCAGAACGTTCTGCCTTTTCTAATTTTTTCTTTTCCGATTCAAGTATATCCCATACCGTTTTTATAAACTTGGGCTTTGATATCGGCTTTACTAGATATCGAGATGCATCTACCTCAAATGCCTCTATTGCATATTTTGTGAATGCCGTAGTAAATACAATAAATCTTGCACGGTTTACTAGTCTTCTTGCCAGCTCAATTCCTGTAATATCTGGCATATCTATGTCAAGAAATATAAAGTCAATTTTATCTTTTATGCTAATTTCTGATAGGGCAATCACTGGGTCTAGGTAACTCTTAATCAAAGAAAGATTTGAGTTTGTTTCGATGTAATCTGATAAAATAGAGATAGAGTGTCTCTCGTCGTCTATAACGACGCAACGTAATTGTTCCATATGTCAAAGCTTAAGTTAATTAGTCCTATTAGACCTCTCAATTACTTTGCATAAGAAAATTAACGTTGGATACTATATAGGTTCAATTTTTATCACCTCAGTGGTTTTCTTTTGGGATAAGGAACCATCCTTGTTAACTTTTTTTGTCCTCTTTAAAGTTAACCTAACCATGTCATATTCAGGTTGTACTACAGGGAGGATTTCTTGAATGCTGCAATTGAGAGCGCTCGCTAATAAATGAATATGTCTTATACTATACTTTGCTCTTTCGGTGTATAATTCAACTTTTCCTACAAAACCCTCAGACAGTCCCATCTTTTGTGTAAGCGAAACTTGAGATATCCTTTGATTTAATCTTAAGTTTTTAACATTTACAATTAATAAATAATCCAAATGGGAAATTTCAATTTTGGCAATCTCTGAGTTGGAATCTTTGTTTTGCATCTTTTTGCAAGAAACAATTAAATCGAATTTTTATCACAGGTGCATGTGGAAGTAATTATTTTTCGTATATTAGCATAATGAATTTATTGTAGGTTAATTATTAACAACTGCAAGATTTGATTTTTTATTACTGAAAAACCTTGTGACGAAAAGTAGGACGTTTGAACACAAGCAGTAGGTGAAAACTCAAATCCTGTGCTATCTTTGCATAGCATAAGGACTTGGGTCGCCTGCTATTCTGTGTTCGCCCGCTGCAAAGCGGTTGGTGGTCCTACACCTTCGTCTCAGAAAAGCTAAGGGCGGCCCTTGTTTTTTGAAGGTTTTTTGGCACAAACCGAAAGACGTGAAATACAAAGTTGACAATTTGTTTCTTCGAATGCCACTTACTTACAAAGAAGGTAAGAATTGTTGTGCCGAAATTTTCCAGAAGAAAAAATTTATTATCACTGGTATTGCGTTTATAATTCTTATTAGCTTGGTAATCTGTTCTCCAGAATAAGATACCATGCCAAGGCAGGTCACTTTCTGATTAATAATAAAATAGGTTCTTTATAAGGCGCCTGCCTTAGTTTCTTCAATATTTGAGAATTCTCAATTAATTTCCGAATCAACTAACTAAAAACCAACCAACATGAAAAAAATAATATTTTTTGTAGGTAGGGCATTGCTATGCCTTTTTTTATGGGCAAGGGAATCAACTTACTGCGTAACTGAACCGCTCATAAACAGACTAAAATACACAATTACGTTTCTGTTTTGCATAACTGTATTCATTTCCAATGCTCAACAATCCACTAAAAAATTAACAGTAGGGGATAAGCTACCTGCCGAATTTTGGGTGAAAAAACACCAGATCTATTTTCAGGGAAAGACCAAACTGGAAGACCTTTCGCAATTTAAAGGAAGATTTATTATTCTGGATTTTTGGGCAACCTGGTGTGGTTCCTGTCTTAAGAAGTTTCCGCTTATAGATTCTGTCTCGATGAAAGGGGAAATAAAATTTTTACTGGTAAATAGTATCACCACCGGAGATAAGCTTTATCAAATTAAATCAAAGCTTGATACGGTTCGATATCCAAATCTGCAAAGGAATGTGCCAGTAATCTTGGACGACGAGTTTTTGCTATCATCATTTCCTAATTACTTGCTACCTCACTACGTGTGGATCGATCCCTCATCCAGAATAATCGCAATCACTGAAGGAGATCTCTTTACTAAAGAGATTCTCAGAACAATTAGTGAGAAAAACAATAAGAAGTAAATCAAAAAGCATATTATGAAGATATATTTATTACTTGCATTTCTTGTGCTTTCTGTATGGTGTGTGAGCGCACAAGAGAAAGTTACTGGTGGGGTATTTGATGCGACCACAAAAAAGGCTATTGAAAATGCCGTTATAAAGGTTCAAGGAAACGCTAAAAAAATTGTCTCCGGAAAAAATGGGCAATTTGTTCTTGAGTTGCCTAAGGGAAGACATGTTGTCAAAATTTCGATGGTCGGATATGTATCAAAGGAGCTCGTTATCCAAGATCCATTTAATAGCGAATTCACTATCCTTATTTCACCTAATGAAACACAGCTTGATGATGTCACAGTTGTCAGTACTGGTTATCAGAATATTCCCAAAGAGCGAGCTACAGGAAGTTTCAGTCTTATCGATAATAAAACTTTCAACCAGCAGATTACTACAAATGTTGTGGAAAGGCTAGAAGGTATAACTCCAGCGCTGACTGTTGATAGAAGAACCAATTCGCCGGGAATTATGATCAGGGGCCTCAGTACGCTTCAAGGAGACAGGAGTCCTCTTATCGTATTAGATAACTATCCATATGAAGGAAACATTAATAACATAAATCCAAACGATATTGATAATGTCACCATTCTAAAAGATGCGGCGGCGTCTTCAATTTGGGGTGTGAAGGCTGGAAATGGTGTTATTGTTATCAATACAAAGAAAGCAAAGTTTAATCAGCCGCTAAGTATATCGGTTTCGGCAAGCCAGATTATATCCGGAAAGCCTGATCTCAATTATCTAAGACCTATATCTACAAATGACTTTATTGATGTCGAACAAATGCTCTTTAGTAAAGGCTATTACACCAGTTTAGAAAACTCTTTTGACAAGGCTCCCTTAACGCCACTAGTGGAGCTTTTAGTTGCCAATCGTGATGGTAAAATTAGTTCTCAAGATTTACAGTCTCAAATTGCGCTTTTGAGGTTGAATAATATATCTGATAATTATTCAAATAGTTTCTTTAGTAATGCGGTCAATAGGCAATACTCTATCGAGCTTAAAGCTGGTGGCGAAAAACAAAACTGGCGGATCTTTTCTGGATTTGATAACAATCAAGATGCCTTGTCAGCCATTTACCGCAGGTTCAATGTTAAGGTAGACAACAGCTTCAAGGTTGGAACAAAATTGGAATTTAGTACTTCATTGCTAATGAATATTTCCAATTCAAAAAGTGGCAAGACCGACTTTTCTAGTTTAAATGCATCGAATGGTGCACTCCCACCTTATACATCTTTCGTTAGTGCAACGGGAAATCCACTTCCGGTTATGAGGGATTATCGGGCAAGTTCTCTTCTCTCGCTAGGGAATGCCAATTTGCTTGACTGGAGCTATTATCCCCTTACTAATGGAGAAGAGGAGAGAACCACTTCTGAGGTATTTGATTTTTTAGGGAATTTGAGAGCCTCATATTCCGTTTTGCCTGGGCTAAGATTGACAGCAAATTATCAGTTTGAAAAACAAAACACACAAGGTGGAACAAGAGCTTCGCAAAATAGCTACTCGGTTAGAAACATAATTAATCAGTTCAGCCAGATAAATGTCGGAAATATAACTAGGCCTATCCCATTAGGTGAAATTTGGAATGAAAACATAAATGATATAAATGTAAACAATATCAGGGGTCAAATAAATTATGATAAAACTTTTGATTTTTTTTCAATTAGTGCAATTGCTGGCTCAGAAATGCGGCAATCCACAACGGATTCTCACTCGGGAAGATCTTATGGGGTTAACGGAAATACATTGCAAACCTCAACAGTAGATTATCTCAACTTCTACAAGAATATTTTAACTGGTGCCAATATGATCATTCCAAATATTGACAGTTATGGAAGAATTGTAAATAAGTATATATCTTTTTTCGGAAATGCTGCGGTGGAATTTAGAGAACGCTATACGATATCAGGTAGCATAAGGAGGGATGCATCTAATCTATTTGGGGTATCAACTAATAACAAATGGAATCCATTATGGTCCGTAGGACTATCATGGGATGCATCAAAAGAGGAGTGGTTTCCAAAAGCCTTAATCCCATACATGAAACTTGGGGCTACCTACGGAGCGAGTGGTAATGCGAATTCCAAGCTAGCCGCTGTGACGACAATAACTTTTAGTGGTACTAATCCGTATACACAGTCCCCGTATGCAGGCTTTTCCAATTATGCAAATCCCGACCTCCGCTGGGAAAGAGTTAGAACATTAAATCTTGGAACAGACATCAAATTTCTTGGTGAGCGGATATCTGCAAGCGTGGATTACTATGTCAAAAAATCTGATGACCTTATCGGTACGGAAAGTATAGACATTACCGCTGGAATCGGAAGTAGGGTAACGAGAAATACAGCTGCGATAACGGTTAAAGGACTTGATATCGAACTGAGCGCTCTTAACACAGTTGGTAAGCTGAGATGGCAAACTAATTTTTTTGTGAATCTTTATAAAGACAGGGTTGACAAATACTATCTGAACAACGATTACGGATATAATTATGTGAACGGAAACTCAAACGTTTCTGGTATTATCGGACAGCCTGCATACTCAATACTGTCATATAAATGGGCCGGCCTGAATCCTAAAAACGGTAATCCAATGGGATTTGTAAATGGTGTCGTTTCTGAAGATTACCTAACAATAACTGGTACTAAATCTATGATTACTGATTTGGCCTATAGTGGTCCGGCTTTTCCAACCTCAAGCCTATCCCTCGGCAATACTTTTTCCTACCATAATTTTGATTTGGACTTCAGGATTACCGGCAAGTTCGGCTTTTATTTCAGAAGGCCATCTATTAGCTACACAGATCTGTTTAGCACGCGTAATGGAAATGCTGATTTTGCTCAAAGATGGCAGAATCCAGGAGATGAATTGTATACCAATGTGCCGTCGCTAGTTTATCCTGCCAACAGTAACCGCGATGCTTTTTACAACTTCTCGGAGGCTACAGTTTTGAGCGGCGACCATGTGCGGTTCCAGTATGTTTCCTTTGGCTATAACTTTCTCAAAGAAAATTTCCGATTTCTGCCATTTCGATCTATCTCATTAAGAGCTGTCTCATCCAATCTTGGATTACTTTACAATTCAAATGGGTATGGTCTTGATCCTGATTTTCCAATCTCCAAACCTCTAAAAACCTATTCTTTTAATCTAAAAATAAATTTGTGATGAAATTGAACTTATTAAAATATTCTGTTTTTCTTGGGATGGTAATCCTGGGCTTTTCTTCATGCGAAAAATACCTTGATGCAAAACCAAGTGCCAGTCTTGCGGTACCTGTTACGATTGCTGATTTTCAATCGATGCTCGATCAATACACAACGCTAAATGAAAATGATCCCTGCTCAGGTGAAATCAGTGCAGGAGATACCTATTTAACTGACGCAGATTTCCTAAACAGATCAGAGAGTGAACAAAGGATGTATACCTGGAGAAATAGTAATGTTTACACGCCAGCTGATAATGAGTGGGCGGCTTCCTATCGGCAGACCTATTATGCCAATTCAGTAATTGAGGGAATGCTTAAAATAGATGCTTCTGATCAGAACCGGGGTCAATGGAACGATGTAATAGGACAGGCTTACTTCATCCGTGCTAAAGCCCATAGTCAAGTTTTGGGTTTGTTTGCATTGGCTTTGGATGATAATAATTATAGCACAGAGGGAATAGTATTAAAACTTAATACAAATTTTAATGAAGTATCCTCAAGAAGCAATTTAATGGATAGTTATGTGCAGGTCATTGCTGATCTAAAAAAAGCGGTTTTACTTTTGCCGGTTTCCTCAAAGCATGTTGTCCGTGCTTCCAGACCAGCTGCATTTGGGTTACTTGCCCGTACCTATCTTTTTATGAGAGACTATCAAAACGCGTATTTATATGCCGATTCTTGCCTTCAACTTAAAAACACTTTAATAGATTACAACACATTAATTCCAACCGCGACCTATCCACTTGCCCAATTTAATGGAGAGGTTATTTACGCAAGCAAGATGCGAATATTAGCCACTCTCAATAATACACGTGCGAAGATAGTTCCGGAACTCTACAATAGCTTTGAGGAAAATGATTTGAGAAAAACGATATTTTTTAGAAACAATAATAATGGAACCTTCGGCTTTAAGGGAAGCTATGACGGTTCTGCAGCTCCATTTAGTGGAATAGCCTCAGATGAGGTGATATTGATAAGGTCTGAATCACAGTGCAGGATGGGGCGGATTGGACCCGCTATGGCAGATCTAAATGCTCTGTTAAGGAAGAGATATAAAACTGGGACATTCAGTGAATATGTAAATGTTAGTCAAGCAGGTTTGCTGCGAACTATCTTGAATGAAAGAAAAAAAGAACTGCTTTTGCGAGGACTACGATGGATGGATATTAAAAGGCAAAATATTGAGGGTGCCGGAATATCTCTTTTGAGAAGTATAAACGGATCTACCTACTCTTTGCCAGCGAGTAGCAAGCGATTCGCAATGCCAATTCCCGAAGAAGTTATACAATCGAGTAATGTGACGCAAAATCTATATTGATAAAAGGGGGCAGGGATTCTGCCCCCTTTTATTACTATTGTTCATCCTTATGGCTCACAACTCTCTCTGATTCTTCCATATCTGGAATTGTGGGGTTTGCTGACAGAAAAGCAGTGATACTTGAATATTCACTGCTATCAAACTGTACCAAACATGGGATTTCCTCACCCCCGCATCCTGACGGATTTGGCTGGTCCGAAACATCCGTCCAATTGGAGGCAGTTGAGATGCCAGTTGCAGTATTCAAATTGTAACGGTATTTAAGCGTTACTGTTTTTGGTGCTGTAAAAGCACTTTCAGTTAAAAATAATGTACCTCCTAAGGCGATCGCTATCGCACCAAAGGTGATTGGTTTTAGTAATTTATTCATGGTTATTATGGCTTATTTACATTGAAAAAGCCAATGAAAAAGTTAGTTTAAAGGTTGGGCTTTTGCCCTAGTATGGATTGATGCTTAAAAAGTGTTCTGTGCCTATTAACCTCCTTTCTTTTTTGTTTGATGGTTGAAAAGAAAGTATTTGCAGTTTGTTGGTCTATATAACCTTGGAGATTGCTTTAGACTCATTTTGAAAAACGAGTTCGCTATAGATATCTGCATCCATTTTTACCCTTTCTGACAACCATTGGATTGTAAATTAAAGTTCGCAACAACAGAATTAAGAATCACTAGACTAATTCGGTATTTTTTGCTCTTTTTGCACCCCTAAATAGCTATAATAATTTGATACATCTTTGTGTATTAGTATGAAAGACAATTAATTATTTGCGATATTTACGCTTGATCTTAAAGAGGTATTTTGGTTCGATAGAAAGAAGCGATGCAAGTATATTGTGAATGGGAAGGTTTACCAGCTCTGGATGTTGTTGTTGAAAGTACCGAAATCTTGTTTCCGCATGCCTTACCCTAAGCATTTGCTCTCTTTGTTTTATATTTTGTAGGTTTTCTTCATAAATTTCAAGAAGCATCAATATAAGTACAGGATTTTCTTTGCCAAGTTCACTCCACTTGGTCAGGTTTATGGCGTAACCTGAACTATCTTTTAGAAAATTTATATATTCAACGGACCGGCTGTAGGAGAAAAATGAAGCTGTGGGTAAAATAAATCCTTGAGCTGAAATCCATGAGGTATGTTCCTGGCCCTCATGTATGTAATAACCTCTTGCCAGTCCCTCGTCGATAAAATAAAGTTCAGGATAGGAGTGGTCTGGGGTACTGAGAAGTAATCCCTTGTTAAAGAACTTTGGAATAGAAAATTCTACAATCTGACTTACAAGATGTTCATTTGCGTGTTGTAGGCTTTGGAGTTTTTCGATGAGCAGTTTCATTTGAATGATATTTTTGGGTTAACTTTTTATGTTGATGCAATTGTCTGATGCTTCTCATCAGTTGTGCCTAGTTTTGAATCATGTGCTGGTTTGTATATTGTTTAGGAGGAGCTTAAATAATCTGCCAAAATGTAATGATGTGTAATTTAGGTTCAGCAAGTACGCATCAAAAAATAGTTTAATCAGATTAGAGAAGTGCTTTTCACTAATAGTGATTAGCGAGGACTCCTCTAGGAATCTAACATAAAGCTCATATTCCGCTCCGGGAGCTGGTTTAACAAAGTGATATAAAAAATCTTGTGTCCGATATGTTCCGATGATAATTTCCCGTGCTGTATTGATATCAACGGCAAGCACCTGTAGTTTTCCGTTTTCAACCAAGGGGAAAAAGGTATTCTCCGTTTTGAAAAATAAGGTTTCTCCTTTCTGATAATCCGTTTTTTTAGCGATGGTTATAATATATGCTCTTAGTCCCGGTGAAAGTGGATGGAAAACCCCCAATTGTAGTACGTAATCTTCTGCGCTCATGTTCTTTTTTTGAGATAAAGAACGGTGATTTTATGTTTTTGTCAAGTTGCAGAAAATTTAGCCGAATGCAACCCCTTTCTGTATGTCCATGAGGGTTGATTTACTGATTAATATTAATATCGTTCCTGGGCGAGTGCCAGCATTTCACTTAGTTTTGCGATAACTTTTTTGATATCTTCGCTTGCATGGGTATAGTGTGCGTTTCTTGCGCTCTTTTCTGAGATTGATTCGCGTTCAATGGTACTGAAATGGCGGGCAATGTATTGATGCGCAAATTTTGCCCGTTGCCATATAATTATGCCAGTTTCCATTTGAAGGTGCACAAAAAATGCCAGTTGCTTTACGGAAAATGATACCTTGTAATTTGCATTCATAATTCCAGCTTCGGCTGTTTCATGGTTGACAAATTCCAAAGCCCTGAGTAAAAGGAGCTCTTCTCTGATGAATTTCTTAATCAGCTTGCCGATATTGGGCTGTTCTGGAAACTGTCTCGCTTTATTTTCTGTTAATAGCATTCGAATTTCTTTTCTGAAGGTGCAGATGGTTGAGATCTGATCGCTAAGTGCGCTATTTTTCTTTATTTCTTTCAAAATAAATGCTTTAGTATAGTTAAAACACTCACTATGGTTTATCCCATTTTGCAGTAGGACTTTTATTATTCCGAATTCATCGGTTTCTGAACTATAAATGAATTTATTATGCATATTTATGGCTGCTTTTTGCCAGTACTTAATGTCTTGGAAGGTGTTTATCTTTTCAGGATTTAGTACTGAACTAATTAATTCTGATAGTTTAGCTTCGATGCCCTTAGCTTTGAGTTCTCCATGAATAGCGTTCAAAATTTCCTGAATTTTTGATCTTTCAGTCTTTAGTTTTCTTATGGGAGCCTGCGCGCTGTAGTCAAATACTCTGGTGTACATCTGCCTCATCCAATCCAGAAGTGCCTCTATTTTTTCTTCCAGAAAGTTTAGCTCGTTTTCGATAAGCTTTTTATTTGTTTGGTCCTGCAGATGAATGATTTCCATATTTATCTCGTCCATTAAGTTGACCAGGGACCTCTGGTGAAAATTGAAATACTCCCTAATTTTTGTCTCATTATTGAGTTGTACAGAGATATCTTTGAACACTCTGATTAGCCTGAGGTATTCTCTTTCGATGTTTTTTCTAGATTCAGTGCTATAGTTTTTCGCGAAGCTCTTCTTACTCTTCAGGTTCTGAAGATGTTCCTCAAACCAGGTCAATTGATAATTCATATCTTGATTTTTGAATTAATTTAGACTGATTTATGGTTGCATGGAAGACTTTTACACCGGGAACCATACTGGTTACACCGAGATGTATCCAGGTCTGACTAACCTCTTTTAAAGTCTCGGTTTTTAGCTTGAATATTCTTGATGTTTAATTGGAATCTGAGGTCTCTTAACGGGTTGAGGATTTCTGCAACCTTTCTACAACTTGATTTTGATCATAGATTCCGTCAATTTGCGGATAAAATTACATCTAGCTAGATAAATTAATTTTAATGAGGGGGAATTTGACATGGATTTAAAAGGCTGCTATAGCTTGTAAAGAAAAATCCTTAGCACTATGGACATAGTGTCAATCTGTTTTCCTTCGAATTAACAGATTTGAATTGGTGAGCTTAAACCACTGTTGATATAGATATATCTGCCATCGTTTAAACGCTTTGGTAGATGTTAGTAATTGGTTTCTCTTGCCATTATTTTAACGATTAATTAAATATTATGTCAGTTTTTCTAAATGTCAATGAGATTAAAGAGAAGGTTTCACTGCTTGGTCTTTTAAGGAATCTAGGTTATGTTCCGCAAAAGGTGTCTGGAGGTGAGCACTTTTTTCTGAGTATGCTGCGGGAAGAGTATACAGCTTCACTTTGTGTGAATGATAGACTCGGTGTCTGGTTCGATCACGGTGGAGCAGGGGTTTCGGGGATCAGGAGCGGTAGTGTAATTGATTTTGCTATGGCGTATTGGTATCCGTCTAGTTTTCCTGAAGTATTGCATAAGATTGTGGAGTATGCCAATATCAGCATTGATTCCCCAGAGAGCAAGTCTGCTGCCCAGGTTCAGAGTGAGCGGCCTGCCAAGGTTCCGCGTTATGAAATCGAAAGAATGGAGGAACTAGGAAGTAATGCTGCAATAACGGGTTATCTGGAAAGCAGGGGAATCGGCCCAGTAGCTAAGGGGCATCTTTATGAGGTGTACTACTCTGTTCTGGACGAGAAGAACAGGTCTCGCAATTTCTTTGCTTCTGGCTGGCCAAATGAAAATGGGGGATGGGAGGTAAGGAACAAGTATTTCAAGGGCTGCCTTGGGCATAAGGGTGTGAGCTTTTTAGAAGGATCTGCTAAAAGGCTTTGTGTCTTTGAGGGTTATTTTGATTTTTTGAGCTGGAGGGTGGAGCACAATAATGATCCTTCTTCGATTCTGGTACTCAATTCACTCTCACTGCTACAGACCGCGAAAGCCAGGGCAGCCAAATTTGATGTTGTTGAGCTGTATTTCGACCACGATAAGGCTGGGAGGGCGGCAACATGTGAGTTCGTTGCGGACGTTGAATTGAGTAGGGACTGTTCCTGGGTTTATTCTGGCTTCAAGGATTATAATGAGAAGCTCGTTGCGGGGCTTAAATTGCAAAAGAATGCGGTAGAGAGTAACCGTTCTGGCAACTCATACAGCCTGCAAAGGTAATGCGCCTGGTTCCATGTTTGTTCAGCCTTGTCTTTGATGTTTACGCTTTAATCTATTTTTTGTGTTTATTTTCTGATCTGTTAAATTTTTTTTATGGATATTAAGTTTATTAATACTTTATATAATACACTTGAGGGAGAGCTCATTGGAATGGGGAATTCTCTTGGGTCGTATTCTGCTCGGCTAGCTGCTGTTTCTTCTTCGCTAAAAGAGCTCAAAGGATATATACTTGGCATCGCTTCTCTAAGTGATAGCGATGAAGTTTATTTTTTTAAGTATCTCAAGCCGCGATTCTACATGCTTTATATATACGAGGTGGAGCTCTATAATCTTCTCTCCGCAATTCCCGTCGGCACAGATGAAATGGTATGGAACTACTATCTCTCTGAACTCTCTGCTATTAAGCGTTTTTTTTCTCAGCATAGTTTTATTTATAATTATTTCACGCGTGAAGAAGAGGAGATGGATCATTCTTTCTTTTTGCGTCGAAATTTAAATTTACTGCATCCCGATGTTGTCGGAACTGGCTTTCCCTGCATTAGTGATGACGGTTTCACTACTAACCAGGATTATAATTTTGCCAAATTCAGGGCACTCGAGAAATTGCAGCACTACATACTAGGAAGAATTAGGTTGGTAAATCTCCGTCCAGAACCCAAACTCTCTCTAGATTCAATACCAAAAAGCAGGATGAAATGGACAGGGGAAAAAGTTGATCTTGTGGAGCTAGCCTATGGCATATATCTATCTCAGTCCATTAATAACGGCAAGCTTGAGATTGCAGATGTGGTATCGTGGCTGGAGGAAAGCCTTAATATTGATCTTGGTGTAGCTTATCGAAAGTTTATTTCAATAGGCAGAAGAAAGAACTTAAGTTATACGAAGTTCTTGGATAGGATGCGTGAAAAGATTGTTGGTTATATTTCAGAAAAGAACCAGTATGTTCCCAGGTCGCTAAAAGGATAAGGCTATAACTGATGAAATTAGTATCAGTCAGCTCATAATTCCAATTGCTGCCTTGCGTGGTAAGCAAATATTTCTCTCCATGATAATTAGTAATGCAATGAGCCCAATGGTTTATTCAGTTTGCCCATTTTCATCTAGCTATTTACTGAAAATAGACTCATCGAATTTAATGAGGTGGCAGATCTTTTGTATTACGGTCAGGGGGGAAGGTAACCGATACAAATTTCTAACAAGAAAACTGGGCTGCCTTGATTGATGATGAATAAAATAGCATGGGATCATTCTGACTATTATCCAAATTATGTATAATAAGAGGAAAGTGAGTGCGGTTTGTTCAGGGATTTTCTGGAAATACTTGTTTTTATTAATATGGTAGAATTTGTTAATTCGACTCTTTGAGAACGATATTTCGGTAGGGAATTGGTTAGAGAAATGTAATTCTGCAACAAGTTAGTTTGCATGACAGTAACATCATACTGTAACGGGTTTTGATCAGTCCTTAAATCCCGAAAAACGGAGATTAAGTATCTTTTGTTAGCATCAGTCTTTTAGGTTCGTTCGTTGATAAACATCTACTTCGATATTATTAACAATATGAATTATCTGATGCCATGTTTTTGCCAATTATAGACGATTAATTAAACCAGAAGTCCGCCACTATTATCTAGGATTAGATACGGGTCAAGCCGCAAAACATTTTAAGCTATTTCTTGCAAGTTACTATCCATATCCAATGTTTAGCTACAGGATAATACCATTAATGAATGAAGTTGAAGAGAGATAATAGAACCTATAAATAGACATTTTTTTGAATAATCTGATTGTATCTAAAAAAAAAATATAAGTAAATTCTCTGGTCAATATTTGTATCAATTAGATAAAGAAATAATTTCATGGTAGAATACATATCTTGTTCTGGATAGACTTACCGAGATGGGAGTATTAATATGGTTGTAGAGGATTCTTTGTGGGTTGAAAATATTATGTTTGTGGGAATTAATTAGCTATGAAAAAAAATGATAATTGTGATCTTCAAACTTGTTTTTTATGTAAGAACACGCTACCCGAGTGGCTTCCCGCAATAAAAAGCCATAGAAAGAATATCATTGTAAAAAAAGGAGAGCTGATTATCAAAGAGGGAGATCCGGTTACCGGCGTTTACTTTGTAACCTCGGGCAATGTAAAAGTTCATAAACACTGGGGAGATAAAGAGTTGATTTTACGTTTTGCAAATCCTGGTGCAATATTGGGGCATCGCGGTATCGGTTCTCAAAACTCATATCCAATTTCTGCAACTGCACTAGAGAAGACCTCGCTTTGTTATGTGGATATAGAATTCTTCAAGACTACACTAAAAGTAAATCATGATTTTGCATACAGTCTGTTAATGTTTTATGCAGATGAATTGCAGGCCTCAGAGAAAAAGATGCGTGAACTGGCGTTAATGTCGGTAAAAAGCAGATTAGCTGTATCCATCCTAAATCTTCGAAGCCAGTTTGGACTGAGCCAGGACGGCTTTTTAAATTTAGCCCTATCGCGTCAAGATCTCGCAGCCTATACCGGTGCCACCTACGAAACGGTTTTTAGAACCATGAACGAATTGCTTGCAGAAAAACTTATCCATGTAAAAGATAAAATGATTGGTATTTTAGATGAATCCGGATTAGTGGATTTAAGTAACAAATAACCGATGTTAGGAATCGTTTTATGCGGCGGGCAGAGCGTAAGAATGGGTACTGATAAAGGCCTGTTGAGTCATCAGGATAAGCTTTGGGCTAAACTGGCAGAAGATAAATTGCGCTCAATTGGGACGGAAATTAAATTTTCCATTAATCCACATCAGCAGGAAAAATATCTCACTCATTTTCAGAAGGTGCAGTTGATTGTTGATGATTCATCTTTGGATTTGAAAGGCCCCTTGCTTGGGGTGCTATCAGCACATCTTGAAAATCCTGACAAAGATTTGTTTCTCCTGGCTTGCGATCTTTTGCTGATGGAGAGTAGACTATTACAAAAGCTGAAGGAGGGGATGGAGGCCGATGATTCGTTTGAGGTTTACATTTACAACCGCGATGGTCAGCAGGAACCATTGTGTGGAATTTACACTTCAGCAGCTTTAAAAAAAATATTTACAGCTCTTCAAACAGGCGAATTGACCAGGCATAGCATGAAGTTTATGCTATCCAAGCTAAATGTTTGCCAGATCAAAGTCGAGCATCAGGATTACCGCTTATTTGAAAATTTTAATTCTCCTGCAGAAATTGATGGCTTATAACAACAAAAGTGTTGCAGGGTCAATTTTCGTGAATGTGCTTTTATCGGCATCACAAAGCGAACAGCAATAATTATTTGGCAAATCATTGAAAAAGGTGCCTGCTTTAATATTGTTTTCTTCTTCTCCAAGCGATTCACTATAGACCGTTAAACAATTATTGCATTGATAAAGCAAAAAATTCTCTTTGGAGGAAATCTCTTCAGGTTTAGATGGTATGAGGATCTTATTGCTTGAAATCATGTTTTGCCGCTGTTTATAAAAAAGGTATACGGCTCTTCTAACCTGTTCGGGCAATATCAGTTTTGGATTTCCGCGACTAAATGTTTCGCCTGTGCGCTCATTTGGGTTAAAATCTTTTGCGCAAAGTATATCATAAACCGGGAATAGTTTAATTGCCCATAAATTGATCAGGTAACGTCTGCGGATCAATATGCTACTGAAAATCTCGCTCTTTCTCCGCGTTTTAATGCCAAAGCAAATACCAAAAGTTCTGATGTCGTTTTCACTTAAATATTTTACCAGAAAGTTTTTTAATGCCAGGCCTTCCAAACAATTATCTTCCACCTGAAAATTCAGCTCGTTTGCTGCATGGCGCATATTCAGTTCAAATTCTTCCAATAAATCATTCCATAGTTTTTTATGGTTTTCCTCGATTCCTTTAATGATAATGGTTTTCCATGAAGTGCAGCAAAACTGACTAAGCTTGGTATTCAGACACAACTGGCACAAACGTTTTAAAAACGCAATGCTGAATAATTCATCGCGGCGGTAAATGCCCAGCCAGTATTTATTATTGTAACGATTTAAGCCTTCGTAATAAGGTAGGTTGAAAGAGGAGAGTGCTGCCGGATTTTCAGCGCATTTAAGTACAAAATCTTGTTCATTTATTTGCGCAAAAAGTGCTTCCCCGCTGGCATATACATTATCAATAAACGCCGCAGGGTTTTCTGTGATTGTTTGAGCTATGATTTTGGTCAGTTTAGCGATATGATTGGTGTAGCAGAGCTGTTTCCATTCATAAATGATATTGGTTTTTGGGAAACGAATAATTAGATGCCAGTAATGTTCAGCCTGTGCACTTGCGATCCAGTTGATGTTGCCGGTAAGCATAGGTGTGAAACTCTGGTTGCTGTCGCAGATGTTTACTTTAACGCTGGGTTTGAAATCAATATCATCAAGAATATCTTTATAAATGCCACCCGTTAGCCAGCTTCCACGGATAAAAATCTCTTCTGCTGGATAGGAACTGATGATGTTTGGTGCATCGTTTTTATCCATCTGAAAAGCAACACCAATCTGATCCAATTCGCTGGTAAGAGTTGAAAGATTATAATTTGCAACATCGATCAATAGTTGCTGCCTAAGTCCAAAACGAACATACTGAATCTTTGCTTTGCTTGCAGCCACAAGGATGTTATACAAATTACCGGGAGAAATGATCCCGCCAGGAAAGTTGATGATTATGGTTTGCTCCATACTATGCGCTCATTAAACCAAATTCAATTGCAGCTTTTGGGAAATTCTTGTTTTCATGTCCCGTTCTGCAGAGTTTTAAAAGAGCAAAACGCTGGATATTTGTTAGGCTTTGCCATTTAGCTATGGAAATGTCTAAGCGAAATTCTGAAGATTTTTCTTTAAGCATCTGCGGAACCTGGGCCAGATTTTTCCATTCTGGATTTTGGTCTATGGTAAGTGGAGTAGCAGATTTTCCGGTATGTTTTAGAACAAGGGAATTCAGATAATTGCGGTAATACTCAGTTTTTAGCGCATTGGTTATGGGAAGTAGTGCCAATTCAATTCGCTCCGATGGCATAAAACGGCCCCATTCTCCCAATTTTAATTTTATGCCTGCCAAATCCATTTTAAAGCGAACCACCATCGGGATACAGCGCACATTTTCTTCCATAAAATCTTCTTCAAATTTGAAGTATTCAATTCCTTTCAGGTTGATAAATTCGGACGGTTCAATTGTAACTTTCATCATCATTTTAGGTTTATTCAGCTAATGCAGCCTCGGGAGCTGCTTTTAATACGTTCACAAAAGAGTCAAGAATGGCTTTAACTTCCGGGCGACAGCTTCCACAGCCCATTCCCGCACCGGTTAGCTGGCAAAGCTGTAAATGATCCTTGCAACCTTCCTTTATCTTATTTATTAAATTACCCTCCCCAACGTTATTACAACTGCAAACAGTTTTACCAATAATAGCCTCGGCAGTTTTCCCGCTTCTTAAAAGCTGAAGCCTTTTTTCACTCAGCTCCATCTTATTTTCAATAAGATTTCTAAATTCCAGAAACTCACTTTTATCGCCAATTAAAATTGCCCCAACAAGTCTGTCGTTGTGTACAATGCATTTTTTATAATAACGCTGTGCTCTATCTATAAAAGTAATTTCCTCGTATGCTGGGTCATTTTGCGGCATTTCAGCCAAGCCGATTGAACACAATTCCAGGCTATGCATTTTAAGGATATTCATCAGTAAACTGCCCTGGTAAAATTTAGCAATGTCGCCGCATAAATATCTTGCGACAATCTCTGCTTGTTGCTCGGCGGCAGCGGTAATGCCATACATCTGGCCATTAAATTCAGCGATTTCGCCAATGGCATAAACATCCTCTTCACTGGTTTTTAAGTATTCATCTACCACTACGCCTCTCTTACACTCAATGCCTGCATCTTTGATCAATTCTGTATTTGGTACCGTACCAATGGCTATAATCAATGAGGTGCAATCGATAGACAAACCACTTTTTAAGCGTATTCCAGAAAGATTCTTTTCTCCAAGCACCCGATCAATCTCATCATTGTAGAAAATCTCTATGCCCTTGCTAATCAGTTCTTCGTGCAATAATTGACTCCCTAAACCATCGAGCTGTCTACCCATCAACCTGGAAATCCGCTGAATGATGACCACTTTTGAGCCTGTGTCTGATAATGAGGCTGCCATTTCAATTCCAAGCAAACCGCCACCAACAATAACTACTTTACCACCAGTATCAAGTGCATGCTTTTTAAAACTGTCGGCATCATACCGGCTTCTCATCGTAAAAATTCCTTTAAGGTGCGGAAGATCCCTAAGCACGAAAGCCCTGCTTCCTGTAGCTAGAAGTAGGATGTCATAATGGTGGCTGATCCCACTACTGTCCAAAACAGTTTTATCATTTTTATTAATCTTCTCTATTCCTGTGCCTCGGTGAAGTTTGATTCTGTAATCAATTTCTTCACTTTCGGTCATTTTGATGAGGTTATGCCAGGATAGGGTGCCTATTACATAATCAGGGAGAAGCACGCGGTTATAAAATGGGAGATCTTCCCGGCTGAATATTTCAATATCATCCTCCAGATTTAAAGCCCTGAAGCTTTTCACAAAACCGCAAGCCCCGGCCCCAGCACCAATCACAATGATTTTCTGACGGGGCTTTTTATAGGCTTTTACCTCGACCGCTGTAAATTTAAAATCGGGCTCCTTGCTTAGGGGATCAATAAGGTTGTTGGTCAGGTTATTTGCCCGGTTTAAATCGCTTTTTGAAATTTTGCCCCAATGCATCGGCATAAAAACTACGCCAGGTTTAATATCTGTTGAAAATTTCGCTTTCAGCCTTACATTTCCCCTGGAGCTGCACATCTCAACCACTTCATTCTCTTTTATATTCCTTTTTTCCGCATCTTGGGGATGAATTTCCAGAAAAGATTCGCTGATGTGTTGGTTGAGCTTACTCACCTTCCCGGTTTTGCTGCGGGTATGCCATTGATCTCTTATTCGTCCAGTAGTCAAAATAAGCGGGTGCTCCGGGGTTAGGGCTTCGGATTGATTCTGATCATCAAAGGACAAAATGTTTGCCTTTTCATCTGGGGTGTAAAACCTGTGGTCTTCGAATAATCTGGATCTTCCAAGTGCTTTCTCATTTTTAGGATATGGCCACTGAACCGCTCTTTTTTCTTTCAGGATTTCGTAGTTCAGCCCGCTGATATCGATATTAGTGCCTTCGGTTAAGGCAGCATGTTCATCGTATATTGCCGACGAATCTTTGAAATCAAATCCAGCATAACCCATTTTCTGCGCAAACCGGCAAATAATTTCTGCATCCGGTAACGCCTCGCCCGGTGCTTGTATTACGCTGCTTAAATACGAAATATAACGGCCAGCATTGGTCATGGTGCCTTCTTTTTCGGCCCAGGCTGCTGCTGGTAGTACCACATCAGCGTAATTCAATGTTTCGACCTTGTTGCTAATGTCTTGAACAACTACAAACTTTGCTTTTTTCAAACCTTCTTCAGCTTTGCGTACATCGGGCATACTGATGAGCGGATTGGTGCAGAGAATCCAGATGGCCTTTAATTTTCCGGAATTCAGTTCATCAAACATTTCAGTTGCGGTAAGGCCGGGTTTGGCCTGGATACTTCCCAAGGGGATTTGCCAGAATTTTTCAACCTCATTGCGATGATTTTCGTTGGCTAGATTGCGATGCGCGGGAAGCAAGTTGCTCAATCCGCCTACTTCTCTGCCGCCCATAGCGTTTGGCTGTCCGGTAAGAGAGAAAGGACCACTTCCAGGTTTACCAATGTGGCCGGTAATCAGATTTAGGTTAATGAGCGAAAGGTTTTTGTTGGTGCCAACCACGCTTTGATTGAGCCCCATGGTCCACATGGATATGAAACCTTTCGCGTGAGCGATAAATGATGCAGCCTTGCGAATATCGCTTTCTTGAATACCGCAAATCTCGGCAGCTTTTGATAATGAGGTTTCAAAGACTCTCGAACGATATTTTTCATAACCATTGGTGTTTGCTGAGATAAAATCAATATCAATTTTTCCATCTTCAATTAAACACCTTCCGATGGCATGGTGAAGGGTAATGTCCGTGCCAGGATTGAGTTGTAGATGCACATCTGCCAGTGAACAGGTTTGTGTTTTGCGCGGATCGCTGACAACGATTTTCAAATTCGGGTTTTTCGCTTTCGCAGCTTCAACTCTCCGCCATAAAATCGGGTGGCACCAGGCCGGGTTCGCGCCGGCCACGAAAATGCAATCGGCCAATTCGATATCGTCGTAACTTATTGGAACAGTGTCTTCCCCCAAACTCATTTTGTAGCCAACCACTGCACTGCTCATACATAAACGGCTGTTGGTATCGATATTATTGCTACCGATAAAACCCTTCATTAATTTATTAACAACATAATATTCTTCGGTCAAACATTGCCCGCTAGCATAAAAAGCCACGCTATCGGGGCCGTGTTTTTCCATCAAAGCCTTAAAAACCATAGCGGTCCGCTCCAATGCTTTATCCCAGCTTACCCTTTGTAGCGGCATGTTTTTGTTATAGCGCATGGCTGGATAAAGTAGACGATCACTTTTGTCATTTGCAGTGTAGTGCAAATTCATACCCTTGCTGCAAAGCATGCCCTTATTTACTGGATGGTTTTTGTCGCCTTCAACTGTGATTCTTTCCTGGTTATCTTTGCTGAGTACAATACCACAACCTACACCGCAGTAGCAGCAGGTTGTGGTGTTATTGGCTAATGTATTGTGCTCCTTTTCCAACGGATGATCAGTATTAAATAATGATTGAGAAATTAATTACTGGCTGCTAGTGAAAGTTCTTCTACTTTTGATCGTTTTTGCGCCATTACCGTTCTGAAAATAAATACCGCAATTCCTATCGCCAGGATGATGTAGCCCAATAGGGTAAAGGCTGGGGTATAATCAATTAAGTCTTTTTGAACGGTTTGACCATTTTCAATTACCGATTTTGTCAAATGGCTCGCCTCTGATTTAAACATAAAAGCGATCAGCATGGCCCCAATATTTCCTCCCGCACCAACAATTCCGGCAACGCTACCCACTGCAAGAGGATTGATGAAGGGTACCAGGCTATAGGTAGCACCATTGGCCATTTTTAAACTTAAACCAAAAACGAACATCATGAAAATGGCCAAGCCAATATTGCCTGATTTTGCAAACCAGATTAAGCCAATACCCTCAATAAGTAATAAGATGGAAAGTAAAAGTGTCTTTCCATCAAAACCCCAGGTTTTTCCGATTTTATCGGCCACGATTCCACCCATTGGCCTGGCGAAAATGTTGATCCAGCCAAAAATTCCTGCAACTAAACCGGCAATGGCGATGGTTGCGCCGAAAGAATCCGTAAAAAATATAGGGGCAAAATTATCAACAGTAATTTCCACACCAAAGCAGGCTGCATAGGCAATCGTTAAAATCCAGGTGCGGTAATCTTTGGCAGCAATTAAGAAGGTGTTTTTACTACTTTTAACGGTTTCATCTTTCAGGTTTTTAAAATCTCCTTGCGGGCTATCCTGCGTGTAGCGATAATATAAAAAAGCGCAAACTAAAAGCATTACTCCGGGGAAGATCATCGCCAAACGCCAGCTATCCTGAGAACTGCAGAAACCCAGCGCTGTCAGCGCTGATGCGATAAGTGGCATAAAAACATTCGCTGCACCACCTCCTGCATTACCAAAACCACCTGCGGTGGCATTTGCAGTTCCTTTAATGTTAGGTGCAAACATAATTGAGGTATGAAATTGAGTGATCACAAAGGATGCTCCAATAATGCCAATGGCTAATCTGAAAATTAAAAATGAGGTATACGATTGGCTTGTGCCGATGAGCAAGACCGGAATTGCACAAAGTACCAGAAGCCAGGTGTAAATCAGCTTAGGACCAAATTTATCAATCAATCTCCCGATTAAAAGGCGGGCCAAAATCGTTGCCGAAACAGAGGCGATCTGGATATTTCCAACCTGATCTTTGCTTAAATGTAATTGTTCTCTAGCAATTTTCATTAACGGCGCCATCCCAAACCATGCAAAAAAGCAAAAGAAGAAGGTAAGCCAGGTGATGTGAAAAGTTTTCATCTGAACACCCTTTAATGAAAATATGTTGAGTTTTTCAAGTGGTTTATTTGTAGTTTGAGCAGTCATGTGAATTGGTTTAGATTTTAAATTACTTCGTGTTAAAATTTATATCCTAGGCCCAGGCCTAGATTCCACTCTCCATTCTTTGCCGCTGTTTTGGTGTTATAATAAAAAGGCAACTGAATGGCCAGGTGATGGATTACAGCGGTTAAACCAAAACCGAGATTGGGTGTAACCAAGCTGTTTTTTGTTGCCCCAGGCGTTACTTTATCTTCTTTGATTCTCAACGATGGTAGCAGGCCTGCAGAAATTGAAAGAGGCTTTTTAGTGAACTTTACATTAGGTCCAACACAATTGATATAAGCACCGTGATCTACATATCCTGCAACGAGCGTTCCATCGAACAGGCTGACATTGGTTTGGGCTTTAGCCTGGAAACAAAGCATAGCAATAGCAAGGCAGCTTAAAAAAGCTGCATGTTTTTTGATTTTCATTAAGTTTGGTTTTAGCTTGTTAGCTTGTTAATTGCTGGTTTAAGGCTTTATAAATGCTCAGGAGTTTATCGCAATGTAAACCGTTCCATTTTCAACTTTGACAGGATAGGTTTTAATCGCACACTCATCGCCGCTTAAACATTCACCTGTTTTTAGCGAAAAGTTTTTCTTATGAAAAGGACAAGCTACTTTAGGTTCATCTGTAAGAGTTCCAATCATGCCGCGGCTTAAGGCCATCTGTTTTTTATGTGGGCATTCATTTTGTGTGGCATACCACTCATTTCTTCTGGTGAAATAGAATAGTGCGATTTGCTCTTCTCCGTGTTTTACACACACGCCCCCATTCTCTACTGCATCCTCAACCTGGCAGGCGGCTAACCAATTGTTTGTTTTTTCTATCATAATTTTTAGTTCAGGGTTTTGATGATTCTTGGTTGATTTTATATTTGGTTAGATTGCTTTCCATTCTGGAGTACGTTTCTGTCCTCTCATTTCTACAAATTCAATTGTCGGGTCTTTTTCTTGGGGTGCATTGACAAAGTGAGAAAAGCGTTTTCTGATTGCTGGATTTTCGACGGCCTCTTTCCATTCGCATTTGTAGGTTTCGACCAGCTTTTCAATCTCAGCTTCCCATTTTTCTGCCATGCCCAAACTGTCATTTACCACTACATTTCGCAGGTAATCAATTCCGCCATCCATTTTATTAAGCCAGGTTGCCGTGCGTGTTAAAGGGTCGGCTGTTCTAATATAGAACATGAGAAAGCGGTCGATGTATTTGATACAGGTTTCGCTATCCACATCTGAAACCAGCAGTAAGGCATGTTGCGGCTTGCTGCCTCCATTACCACATACATAGAGGTTCCAGCCTTTCTCTGTGGCGATGATCCCAAAATCTTTGCTTTGCGCCTCAGCGCATTCACGAATGCAGCCACTAACTGCAGATTTGAATTTGTGCGGTGCCCTGATGCCGCGGTATCTTTCCTCAATACGAATGGCAAAACTAACACTGTCATGCAGTCCAAACCGGCACCAGGTACTACCCACGCAACTTTTTACCGTTCTTAGTCCTTTGCCATACGCATGACCACTTTCAAAACCTGCAGCAATCAATTCTTCCCATATCACAGGTAAATCATTCAAGTGCGCACCGAACATATCGATTCTTTGACCACCTGTAATTTTGGTATAGAGGTTGTACTTTTTGGCTACCTCGCCAATGACAATGAGCTTTTCTGGCGTAATTTCCCCTCCCGGTACTCGCGGAACAACAGAATAGGAGCCGCCTTTCTGGATGTTGGCCAAAAATCTATCGTTGCTATCCTGAGCGGTATCATTACCCTTTTTAAGGATCATCTCGTTCCAAAGGCTTGCCAGAAGTGAGGATACTAAAGGCTTGCATATTTCGCAACCATCAGACTCACCTAGCTTACTTAGTACCTCATCATAGCTCTTTAGTCCGTGAATGTGAATTAAGTCATATAACTCCTGACGGCTATACTTAAAATGTTCGCAAATCACATTTCTAACATATTTACCTTGCGCTTTCAAACTATCGAGCATTAAATCTTTTACCATCGGCACGCAACCACCACAACCGGTTCCCGCTTTGGTACATTTCTTCAGTCCGTCCAGCGTTTCGCAGCCCAGCCCGCTAACCGCATTGCAGATATCGCCTTTTGTTACCCCTTCACAGCTACAGATTAAGGCATCATCTGGTAAATTCGTTATCCCCGCACCAGTTTGTTCTCCGCCCCGGGTGCCTAAAATCAACTCTTCGGGATTTTCAGTTAGCACAATTCGGTTTACACTGGTTTGCAACAGCATGTTGTATGCTGTTGCCTCACCAATTAAAATACCTCCTAAAAGATACTGCCCGTCATTACTAATGTTTATTCTTTTATAAATTCCTTTATGTTTATTCTCGAAAACAATGGTCCGGCAATCCGGCTCATTGATGAATGGATCGCCAAAACTGGCGACATCAATTCCTATAAGTTTAAGCTTTGTGCTCATATCAAAGCTTTTGAATGATTTAGGTTGCGCGCAAAGATTAGATGCAAGCACTTCAGCCATTTCGTAACCTGGAGCGATGAGACCATAAATCATTTCCTCATAGAGTGCACATTCACCAATCGCGAAAACACAAGGGTCATTGGTTTGCATTTCAGTGTCAACTACAATTCCTCCTCTGGGACCAACTGCAATTCCACATTGCCTAGCCAGTTCGTCTCTTGGTTTAATTCCAGCTGAGATTACAAGCATATCAACATCCATTTCAGTATCATCACTAAATTTTAATCCACTGATATTAGCCTCGCCCTCTATGCTGCTTGTGTTTTTATTTAGATGGATTTGCAAACCAAGATTGATTAACATGGATTTCAGCATTTCACTTCCTGCCAGATCGATCTGTCTGGGCATCAGTCGGGGTGCAAATTCAATGATGCTGGTTTGCTCGATTCCCAAATCAATCAAAGCCTTTGCAGCTTCCAGTCCTAATAAACCTCCGCCAATAACCGAAGCTCTTTTTGCATTTTTTGAGTAATCTGCAATTAAATCAAGGTCATCAATTGTTCGATACACAAACACACCTTCCTTTTCTATTCCTTTAATATTAGGTACAAACGCAGCAGAACCCGTAGCAAATACCAAAAAATCGTAATCAAAAATCTCTCCTGATAAAGTAGAAACTGTTTTAGCCATTCTATCAATGCCGGTAACAGGATTATTTAAATATAAATCGATCTCTTGTTCTTCATACCAGGATGATGTTGACATCGATAAATCCTCAGCCGATTTCCCATTAAAATATTCACTCAAATGTACACGGTCGTAAGCCCTTCTGGGTTCTTCTCCAAAAACAATTAGTTTGAATGAATCTGATTTGGATTTAAGCTTTTCGCAGAATTTATAGCCGACCATTCCATTTCCGATAACGATAACTTTTACTTTATTCATGGTTTTTTAGTGATTATGAACTTTTACCTTGTTTTTCTTGAAATTTTATTCGTTTTCTGTGTCTATTAAGTTTTATAGTCTATTTATTTAAGTAAATATGGCTTAAAAATTAACATTTACTGATAATTATATGATTTTAGATATCCAAATATACTTTTTAAAATGATAAAATCAATTTAAATATGATTTTTATCATAAAATATTCTAGTATTTGATAATTTTTGTTCACTTTTATTTATTATTAATGAAATAAATATCGAAAACATGCATAAAATAAACGATACTAAGCTGTTTATAATGGGGGCGGGCCCTGGGGATCCAGAATTGTTAACGATAAAAGCATATAATGTGCTAAAAAGTGCAGAAGTTGTACTTTATGACAATTTAAGTAATGCGAAATTGCTCGAAATTGCGCCAAAGGGATGTAAAATGATTTATGTTGGGAAAAAACCTTACAAAAACTGTACGCCTCAACAAGAAATTAATGAACTAATTGTTGAATATGCTCAATCTCACCGGGTGGTGGTACGTTTAAAGGGTGGCGATCCTTTTATTTTTGGAAGGGGCTTTGAAGAATTGTTGTTTGCAGAAGCACATGGCGTTAAAGTGCAATATATTCCAGGCATAAGTAGCATGCAAGGCTCAGGTTTCATTGATGTTCCCTTAACCCATCGTGGAATTAGTGAAAGTGTTTGGATCATTACCGGAACGAAAAAAGACGGAAGCCTTTCGAAAGATCTAGCCTGCGCCATGAAAACTACGGCAACAGTTGTGATCTATATGGGGATGAAAAAACTGGCAGAAATTTCCTCAGCATATAAGCTCGCGGGGTTAGGAACAACACCGGCAGCAATTATTCAACATGCTACATTGCCACAGCAGAGGCAAGGCATCTGCGAGGTTCAAGATATTCAGCAAATGGCTTTAAAAGAAGGGTTGGCACATCCTGCCATTATCATTATTGGAGATGTGGTTAGGGCAAGGGAAATTGTAGCCGCTCAACAACAAAGCGCACAGCGTTTGGAAATGCTATATAGTGCTTAAATAACCTCTTTGACAGCTTTAACAATTATTATTTGATAACGAATATGCCATCTTATATGTTCAAGGACAAAATAAATTTATGGATCTATTATAGACAAAATTGATTCAAATAGCTTTTAAATATATATGGAGGATTGAAGAAAGTATTTAGGCTTAATTCATCCGTTAAATCAGGCAAATGCTTTGATCTGACCTTCATACTCTTTTCGATTTTTTTCTACTATGAAATGCATCCCAAATGCTAATAATGCATCTTTGATCTGCGATACGTTATTTTCATAAAGCTCATCAGTGGTCCAGTCCGGGCAGTGATTGATGTCGCCGAAATCCCCCACGACATAACGTAGTGGAGAGTTTTTTCGATTTTTAATTACACCGAAAAAGTAACTGTCAAAATTGAGGTGATACTTTGCTTCACTGGCAGCTTTTATTTCGGTGAGCAAGGTCTTGATGAATTCTTTAAGGTTTTCGATGCCCTCTAGTTTGTTGTCATACAATTCTTGTTCGGCCACAACTTTGAATTGTTTGCTTAGTTTGCCTGGATACATTTCGTCCAATCGTCGGTCTGTGTCTGTGATGACGTGGTTTGGCGATACGAAAATCCAATCGCCACTGTTGAGGTATTGGCCAATTAATGCAGGCCCTCCTTTAAATTGGACCTGTTCCAATAAGGTAAGTGTAGGCATGCCAAGATCTCTCATCGCCTGGTAACTTTGTATTTCATTGTCGGCATTACTACTCAAAGGATTTTTAAAGATTTTCAAAACTAACGGTATCAGATAATTTTTTCCAATCACTTCGCATCGGTAAACAAAGTGTGTACCACCTTCACCGACAAATTCCTTTTTGATAATTTCCATACAAATAGCAAAATTGCTAAAAATTCTACCTTTATTTTACTACAAAACAGTTAATTTCCGCAAATCTTTAAGATTATCTTTAAATTGAAAAATGAGTAATAGCGAATATGATAGCCTGATTAACGGGAGGACCAACAAATATGAAACAAGGTTCTTCCATATGTATTTGAAAGGCCATTCCCCCGTCCAGAATGGCACACTTAAACAACTCAACAAAAGAGATCATGCCTCATTCATACATGAGTATATTCACTATCTGCAGCAGATCACCACACCCTATGGTCTGAAAACCAATTGGTATTTTTTAAATAATCTGTTTTTATACCGAGGCTATGTTGATTCCCATTCAACTCTTTCGTTACCTGTCCTGCACGAAGCGGCGGTGGGCGAGGTTGAATTTAGAAACGAATTACAAGCCAAAGCCGGCAGCAAATTCTATCAGGACGCCAGCGTCGATGCGGTAAATGTCAACCTTGCAGATATTGAATCAGCCAGAACAAATGATTGTTCGGTTAATATCGGTGTATACGATTTTACGCTTCAAAGAGCTTTAAATGATGGTTTCAAATTTGGGTATACCTGTGTAATGGAAAGCATGGCCCACCTTGTCCAATCGCTCTTCAATCCAGACTTATCTCATAGTGAAGTCCCTTACCAGGCGGCGCAGTTAATCTGTAACGAGATCAGGCCTGAAATCAGAGAAAATAAAAAGTTATTGATTTCGATCTGCTATATCGCTTTGTTCTTTGATAATCCGGGTGTTGCGTTTTTTGATATTCTCAGGTCTGTCGATGCGCAAGATCATGGTATTCCACTATTTCGAAGGTACATGACTCAATATACTAGAACGTTCAACAGTGTGCAAATGACTCATGCAAAGATGATGCAGATTCTGATGAATGATTTTATTGAACGCCTGGAAGCCTTGCTAGGGTATAGACCGGTGCACATGAACCAAGTGATCGATAATTGTAAGTACGAAGCGGAGGCGGGCGATTCGACGCTTTTGGGTTTTATTTATGAACGTGATTTGAGTAAGCTAGAGGATCTGGACGAACTGCTGGAATTTTATAGCTACCCGGCGATTGATTCAGCGGATAATGATCTAGTGGTACCCTTGGGTAGGGATGGTAAGCCATTGACGGAAACAGGAATTCTTTTATCCCTGGAACTGATTCATGCCAGATTGAAAGAAGAGAATGGAGAAAAACAATGTATCCGATTCCCGATTTGTGACAGGATCTCTAGAATTAAAAACATTGATTTAATTGAGGAAAACTGTGCCGGAACACAATGGGATAAGCAGATACCCTGTCTTTTTAAAGCCGGCATGAGCTATTGGAAGCTTGCGGATAAGACTTTCATTCCCTAGAAGTAACAAGGCGGCCATAGACTGCCTCATTAGAGAAGTATCTTTAATTTCCCTTTCACTCGTCAGTAAAATGGTCAGTAATATCGGTTGGCCGGTAATTAGGATCTTTCCTCTGCTCAATGCAATGTTTCTGCATCATTGATGTTGTTAATAAATGAACTTGATTGCAGTTTATTTTTAAGTTATTTATTATTATTTACCTGACATGCTGATTCTGATATTTGGATCAAAGCTTTTTTGTAAATACAAAAATAGCCTTGGTGTATGGCGTTTTTTTAACTGTTGGATAGGTTGTATTTTTTTATCGCGGCCTTGTCGATATCGTACCCAACTGTTATCAAATAATCGAAATAAAATAAAAATGTTTTAATACTGATCTGGTGCGGTTGATGGAGCGTGTATTTTCCATGAAAATATTCCAAAAATTTGTCATCAACAATTCCGTTCTTGTGCACATAGAGATGTCGTATTTGTAAAATCTCCTCGATTTGCTTGATTTGTATCTTTGTCAATGCCTCCAGGTCGCTGATCTGTTTGGTATCTGTTAAAAAACCTTTCACATTTCCTCTTTGCAGCTTACCTACTTTTTTCCTGGCGAAGGTTGCGATGAAGTCCGGAATATCTTCACATTCCAATACTTCCTTTACCGAAACTACATTGTCAGCCGATTTAAGAACCGATGAATTACCCAGATAAATTTCATAGAGTAAGTCGGCTAGGTAATTCTCAAAATTATCTGCACAGGAGGAAAACAGCATTTTGATTAGAATTTTGCCTTCTTTGTTATCCGTGAGGTTTTCAATTCCACTGGGATATAATTTGTTTTCCATATCGGCTAAGAGGATCGTCACGCTTTTATAATGATCTATTAATCTGGAAAATGAATCTGAGCAGGATCGCTCAAATCCCAGTAGCGTTTGCGAAAATGCTTTAATGCTTGGATGGGCGCTAATCAGTGTTATCTTAGAAGGGTTAGAAAGGATAATGTTATGGTCTTTACGGATGAAGATTTTCTCATCAATGCTTATGGGCTGCGAAGAACGCCCAATTAAAATCACATAAAGCTGTACCTGCTCATATTCCCGGTATCCAAATTTGATATCTGGCATGGACGAAAGCATCCCTAAAGCCTTTTTTAATACCTCATTGGCTCTGAAATCATCGCTTAAACCGATAACCCTAAATTTAGGATGTACTAATACGCCTAAAACAATAGTGCCTCCATTGGAATTGGCGAAAGCGCTTACGATTTTAGCCAATGTTCTTGCCGGTGGCAGAACGGCTTGGTAGGCCAGGTGATCGCTTTCTGGTTGACCTAATGTTTCTGCTAAATTTAATGTATCGATGTTCATAGGATGGGAAACTTCTTAATTTCTGTGGCATGTATCAATTGGCCTAATGTTACCTCAAAAACGCTCTCTCCATCATCAACCCACAGTTCCGCACCTATTTCAAGTAAGGTTGATCGCTCCGATTGTGAATAGATAATCACTTCTCCTTTGTAGGCAGGTCTGAAGACAACATAAATTTCCCTACCGTTCTTCATTATCCCCGATAGCACCGTATCGGCTGTTTCATTTTCCATGAAGGTACAATCATAGTCATCCAAAGATTCTAAATGGTCCACTACACTTCGTTTTGCGTTTTTGATGTGAGACTGGGCCCAGAGATACATGTCTGTTGTAGGGACAGATTCATGATCAAATATCATTTTGATATCCTTGTCTTGCAGCGCTATTGCCCATTCTTCTGGTGAGCTTATTCCCATGCTGGCCAATATTTCCTGCGTAACAGGTAAAATAGGAAAGCTTGTTGATGGCCCCTGTTGGGCAATCAGAATGTCTCTTATCGCATCAGGGGATTCGAGGTTGAATTCGGCCAGAAGGTTGGTAAGCTGTTCTGCCTTATCGATATTTTCAAGAATCTGCTCATCGTCATAAAGGATATGCTTGCTGGAGTAAAGTCGTGGAAATAATGTCCTGGCAGTTTCAGGAGAATTTTTAAAGTAGATCAGAAGTTTGTTGAAAGCTTCCCTATAATTTTTAGAAGTCGCCCTATCATTGGTTTTTTCCTCTACTTCTTTGTTTATTAACATCACAACGTGTGCTAAATCAATAGCGCGTTCATCCAGATCCATCTCTACCTCAGGATGTTTTAACTCCGAACGGATATCATTTCTGAATAATGAGAGTATATCTTTAAATGTTTCTGGGATATCGCCAACCTCTTCTGATAAAAGGGCTTTTTTTGTGAGCTCACCATTTTGATCTGGAACAATTGGATATTTATCCAATATGCTGTATTTCTCGCTCTCATCTAAATTTAGCAGTTCATAAAAAAGATTCAGCCATGCGGTAGCCTCAATATCAGTAAGCACTTTTTGGAGCTGCGATAATGTCTGATGGGTTTTGATAAACTTTGCCAATTGTTCCAATGTCAGCCTTCCGCATTCTTTCCAGATTAGATTGTACCATAGATCGATCTCGGATTTTTCTGGTAGACAATTTGGAAACCAGTAATACCCAATCTCCCATAACTGCTGCCTGATTTCTTTTTTTAAAGAGGAAGGGAACCACATGTAGTGTCCATCTTCCTCCGTCAGGATGGATTTGAGTTCATGCTGTGCGTTTTTTACGATCGGAAGGTATAATAGTTTTTCTCTGATCGGTTCCAGCACAAACTGGTTATACCAGTCTTTGTAAAGCCATTTTACCTGTTCAGAAACACTCTTCACTTTTGCCAGAAGGTGTATATCCTTCCATTTGGCTTTGGAAGCGAAGTCCAGTAATTGATAGTACAGTTGGATAGCGTCTTTAATAATAGCTTTATTCTCCTCAATGTGCTGTAATCCTTTAGTGTTTTGTGTTAGGTATACGCCATCCCTAGGGTCGGTTGGGGTAAAGTTGGGGTTATTGATTATGGCCGGGAATTCGAAGACCTCTGTCCCGATTAATGGGAAGTCGCAAAATAGTTTTGGGATGCCTTCTTCAAAGGGTCGTACGTAGATGCAATCATCTTTTTCCTCAATGCGAATAGCAATGCTGGTATGCCCCTTGGAAAGCTTTGCTATTTTGTATTCTTCAACTGAGCCAGTAAAATCCACATGTTTTATGGTTATGGTTTCTATGATGGTATCCAGATCCAGATTTTCTGGTTTTTCATTCAGATAAACGTCTCCTGTTTGAGTGAGTTCAACGGATTCAATATCTGCTACAAATGCAAGCGCGTATGGAATGGTTTTGATTAGATCTGCGATCCCTTTATTGGCCGTATTAATACTTAAGGGATCGATTAGGTGATAAGTAAAAGAGGTATTGAGATCGTTTTTCTCATAATTTTCCAGAATTGGTAGGGTGTCCAGGTCTGCTACCGATTGAAGCGCAATTCTGACTGCATCCATGATATAATCGATATCGTTATAGTTGCTCCTATCCAGCCTGAGTTTGAATTTTCGGTAATCAAGTTCCGGCTCTTTCGCCACCGCCTCAATGTCGACAATTTCAGATAGAAGGTGAGTGGCAAGAAAACCTGTTCCAAATTTCCCAGTTACATCTCTACGGCCATTTTCGCCTATCTTGCGATCCTTACTTGATGTCTGTTCTATAAGAAATCTGATGTCTTCGGCTGTGAAAGGTTTTCCGTTGTGCCTGAATATCAGAGCAGGTTCTTTACCGTGTGGATTGAAATCAATTTGGATATTTACCCCTTGATCGTGATGTACATCTTTCGCATTCTGAATAAGCTCCCATACCCATCTTCTTGGGGTAAGCGGAGATTCCTCAGCTGTTGATTGAAGATCTGTAAGCTCTTTGGATATTTTAGTTGCTGTATTTTTGTCGTGAGCCCGGTTTTCGGAATCTTGTAATTTTTGCTTATAACTGGTCATTGAACTGGAGCGGTTTAAATTTATTCTAATAACTATTACTAAAAATGGGACTGTTTGGAACTGACAGTATCTTGAATAGACAGCTTGATGTTACCTGAATGCAGCAAGCCAGTTGACAGTGCAAGAAAAATGCAGGATTTTGTTTGCAGTTGGCAATTCATTTTGAGGATACGTTAATTCTCTTCTAAATTACGCTAATTTTTCTCACATCGAAATTTCTCTTCCAAGAAATCTTGAACTACTCCTCTACAGTTTTACTTTTAACTGGTCTGAATTTTGGAAGTGCACATTAAAATACATTTGACATTTACGGTGGATTAGCATTTTTTTTACCTTAATAGCTTCAATCTATCTTGAGGTTGGACCGTTATGTCAGCGATCAAAGGCGATTGGATTAATCTTCAACATCATTTTCCCTATCCACATTTTCGATGATCTCAAATAGGCCATTGGCTTCGAATACCTCTTCCACTTCGTCTTTACTAAGATAAAGATCATCATCTTCAAGGAGCGCATTTTGGAGAACGCAGATGTTTAGCCAGAATTTTCGATCTGAGAAGATCGTATTTGCCGTTTTAATTATCTCTTCGATTGAATCACCATTGTATTCTGGCTTTAGCTTGGTGAATTCAGTTATGATCTGAAAGATTCTGTAGTCTCCTTCGCTATTTACAAGGTCGGTAAAATTCACCTCACGATCATCTGTATACCTTACCTGGGCTGCCGGTCCTGAAATTAACACTGCCAATCTTTTGGTAATTACTTCGCTAATGGTTTCTTTTTGTTCTGGTGACAGATTATCAAATAGGTAAGGATAAGCTTTATAATCCAATACCGCTTGAAATACATCTTCATCCTCGTCCTTGATATATGGTGTTGCACCACGCTTTAGCAGGCCGTAACTGTCTATATCCAACCGGCAATGCTTGACTTTCCATCCTACGAGATAGGCAGCAAGGGCATGTCCCGCCTCATGATAGGAAGCCTGGAGACAAAGTTCCCTCTCTTGGGGAATCAGGTTTAGGTATTTTTTGGCGTACATGGGATAAATATTATTATTTTTTTAGTACTAGGTTGTTTGGGAGTTTTTCGTTTCAAAGCATCGCTAATCTGCTTGTATGGAAGCTTTTTTTAGCGCAAATGAGGAATGGTACGTTATGATTGGAATGGGCATGCCATCCAATATTTAGCTTTAGTTACTTGCGAAATTATAAGTTCTAAAATGTTGCTAGAGTTGACCAAGCATAAGCGAGGTAATCATATCGATGATATTCCATGCTGCCTTTTCATTTAGGATCTTATGATTTAGTCCGGGTGACCAAAAGCTGCTCATCCATAAAGTGAAATAATCAAAGGTAGCTGCGATGTGGTCGACTTTCTCTACAGTCTTGCCTTCTGTTCTTGTTGCGCATATGATAATATCGCAACCTCCCATCTCCTGGTCGAAATCCAGATCTGCAAGTCGCCGCAAGGTATCATGTGTGATTATTCTGGAATTGGGATCTCCCTGGCTTTCAAAGCCAATTTTAATTCCATTAAGGTCTACCACCGTTAAAATGTCACCAGACATGTCTAGGTTCTTGGTGAAGATAGCGTTAGGGTATTTAGAGGTTAAAAATTGAAAGGCTAGCTTGATGGTTGAGGATTTGCCCTCTGCCTGTCTTCCATAGATGGCAATAATTGTTTTGTTCATGTGTGGGAGCGTTGTGTTGCAAGTTTAAGGATTTAAATTGGAAAAGCACTATTATCGATTAAACGGATTTCTTTAGAAATTTATCTTGAGAAATCCCCTTATCCATTCGTCTGAGCGCCTTAGAAAGGCGTGTAGATATATGGTAAGTTAACCTAGTCTTTTCTGTATATTTCTGCGGAATTGCAGAATGTATCAAGAAAGGTATTAAGTGTTTAACGAATTTAATTACCATGTCAACATTAAAATGATTCAACACGCGCTGTTGCATTCTTTTTAATGTGAGTGAACGGTCTCAATATGTGATTGATGGCAGATTTTATGCCTTTGCTTTGGTTATATGTCAATAATAATCTAATGTTACAATGACTTACTTTATTAATGTCTTGGAACATTTAGGTATGTCATAGAATTTCCGATCACTGATGCTTTTTCTTTTTTAATTTGAAGGGTTGAGTAAAACGGATTATATTAGTTCATGTCCTTAAAAAAACTCTGTTACTAATTATGATGATCTATTATGCCCATCTATTGTGATGAAGCTGGATACACCGGTTATAACCTTCTGGAAGAAAATCAACCCTATTTTGTTTATGCTGCCTTAGATATCGAGGAGAAGGATGCCTGTGACTTCATTGATCAGGCAAAAGCTAAATATCGGCTGCAAGGTGAGCCTAAAGGAGCGAACTGGGTACGCAGCCCCTATGGCAAAAAGGCCATAATTGAATTATTTGAAGGTTTTTCAAATCAAGTGAAAATTGTTTTTCACCACAAGAAATATGCTTTAGCTTGTAAATACTATGAATACGTATTTGAACCAACGGTTTCAGACTATAATTCTGCATTTTACCGGTTTCAATTTCATCGGTTTATCGCGAATTTGGTATATGTTGCTTTCGAAACTAACCAGAATAAAGCGGAAGATGTCTTTTGGACGTTTCAGGAACTGATCAGGGGAAACAACCAAAATGGCCTGTTTCAATTTTTAAAGACTAAGAACACCCCAGGTGATTTGATTTCAATGATAGCGGAATTTACTGTTTTGCATCGGGAAACAATTTTAAACGAAATCACAATCAATGGGGAATTTGATTACTGGATACTGGATCTAGCTCAGACGGCCTTACATGGTTTGCTTTGTCTTTGGAGTATGGAAAAAGGCGCTTTAGAAGTCATAGCCGACGAATCGGTGCCATTAAGGGAAGCTGTTGCCGACAACATGCTCTTTCACCAAGTTGATGCAGAGATCAAATATTGGGATCCTTTTGGATATGGGGAAACGGCAATGAATTTTTCATTGAGTAAACCACTTGAATTTAGAAAATCCAGAGATCTTAAAGGACTCCAGATGGCCGATCTTTTTGCATCATCAATTTATTGGACATTAAAGAATCCAAATGATGATCTTTCCATCGAGATTAAAAAGCATTGGAATAAATTTATCCCTTCACCAAATAATCTTTGTATAATTCCTGAGCCTAACGTTTATTTACAACCGTACTCTCATGAATTTGATTTCGGCGTAACAGCCTTGAACAGATTACTCCAATTCTCTCGTGAATCAACCGTTGGGATTGGTAAAAAATTTGCGAACCACATGCTTAAGCAAGTTGAGGAGTTCAATAGCAATAATAAAAGAATCAAAAAATAACTCTAAGGGCATCCCACTACAGGTTCTTTGAAGTCCAGCAATGGTTCAGACCAGCTCTGATGGTTTCATCTGCCTGGAAATGCGGTACAACTGGTCCATCGATGAACAGCGTCCAGTCAACCTCGCTAATTTTGGTGCATTCTTTCTGGCAATCGATCCAAAGATATTCAAATCTGAACCTGTGGTAACGATGGGCAGAAATGGTGTCAATTCAGTCAATATGTTACTGCGGTTGGATTCGGTCACATGAATTCTAAAATTGATATGATTGCATTTCCGGGAATGCTTTGTGGCGAATTCTTCGATGATATTTGTTGATATATTTCTCAAAATTTCTAAATTAATGAAATATTTGGCAACCAAAAAAAGTCAGTGTATCTTATAAACATTTAACTTTCCGGTCAACTGATATTTTGATGGCCTCTTTGCCCTCTTTTGCATGCTATAATACCCGATTATTTTTAAGCCAAGTCATCAATAAGCTTATCGGTGTCAGCGCGGAACCTATAGTCCTTCAAGACCAGATCAAACGCCTTCATTAATTTTTCCCGCTCCAGTTTACTCGCCTGATCATTGTGGATCAGGGCATTAAAGGCGCTGATGATGAACTTTGTTCCCGAGTCATTGGTGTAAAGGCCATATCTGCCTGTTTTCTCAAACTTATTGCTTTGCAGACTAAGTTCAAACATTTGTATCGCCAGCATTGGATATAACCTGCACTGAAAAGAAAGGTATTCAATCAAACCGTCTGTTATCTTAAAGAAAGGGGAGCGGATATACTTATCTAAAAATGGGCTGATATCTTCGAGCTTAACTTGTGAGGAGGCGTTGATGTTCCATGAAAGGCTTTCAAAATCTTCTTCGCTCGCTTTGGAAACGATAAAGTCAAGTAATTCATCGTTCAGCTGCTTTGTCCCTTCAATCAGATAATAGTGGTCCATGATATCGTGTATTGCGGTTCTGCATGCATATTTATTGTTGGTAATCAATTTGTTGATCAATCGCCCGGATTCGGGTTCTTGATGTAGATATGATCCATATAATATAGTAAAGAGCCAACGGCTATCGTCTGATCCCAGGTTTTTAGCACTTACCAATTTTTCGTATACTGGAACTAGGCTGGTAAAGTCATAATTCCCCATGTATTGCAGCGACCATATGGATGATGCGATAACGTAGATATCATCTTCAATGAGCAAGTGTTTTAAAAAAAGATCAAAAGCACGCTTCTTATCCATGTTCATCAGGTAGGCAAAATGAAAGAGCACGGCGGATTTGCTTGATTTAGGTCCTGAGGCCAACACGCTTTCCAGTGTGGAAAATACCAAATCGCTATAGCTTTTATCGCTAATATGTACCAATGCCTCCGCAGCGCTTCCGTCTGAGGTATTGATGCCTCTGGAGATTAGGCCGCCTGTCGAGGTTTCCTTTTCCTCGCGCTCTTCATCCTCATAAAACGGATCTTCGTGCTTAAAGTCTAAAGCCTTTTGACATAGAAATTCTACCACCGAGCGATCATCATGTTTATTTCCAATTAGATTTTTGGCCACATAAAGGCAGTCGCGTAGAAGGCTTTCATGAATTCCGCTACTGATGATTTCTTTGAACAATGGGAGGATGTCATTAGGATCGGCGTTACTTTCCGACCAGCCCCAAAGTCCATATATTGCATAGAGTGGGTTTACTTCAGCATCCGTCCAGGCCTGTTTGATCAGCTCATTTCTTTTCCAGGTTGGCTGCTGCCTTACCGCGCCTTTAAATGCATTTGCATGTTCAAAAATATTTCCCTTTAGGCGGTTGTTTTTATATTCGCGTTTGCTGCCATCGTATTTTTTAAAGGAGGCTAGCCATTGCTCATTGCTCATTTTTTGATATGCCCCGGAAGGAATTGGTGTTCCGACCATACTCGCCATTAGCGGTCTTCCTGGTAATTGCTCTTGATACAGCCCGAATTTTCTCTCCATCCATGTGAAAGTTCTCCAGAGCTTTGGATCTTTCCTTAGATAAGCAGCAGGGATTTTTCGGAGCCAGGTAAATTTGGAAATCCCCAGATTGCAGAATAGTCTTTTTTCTGGTTCTCGCTCTTTATTGTAATGGATGTATTCTTCGCTATTTGACATCCGAGAGATCAAATCAATTATTTTTTGCTTGTGCTCTGGAGTAAATGTAGGGAACGTAGTTTCAAAGAGTTTCCTGAAAATAATGGCAAGCCTGGTATCATATCCAACCTCGTTACATGCAAGGAGATATTCAAACATTCCAAAAATCTGCTTATTGTATTCTTCCTCATTACCCTCCATCGCAAATATGAGTAATCTTAGCATGGGTTTATACCGGCTGCGATTATATTGATTGAAGAAAATTAAGAAATCTCTTTCTTTGCCTGCTGCACATCTTTTTAGACATACGCCCAGAAGCCTGTATAGGTAATATTTACCGCTAAGGGTATCTTTATCAGTTAGGTCTACCTGCATGTACCGGTAATCACCAACCAGTATCTTATCATTGAAGGGCTGATCAAAGTCATCATATATAGCGTTCAGCAGAACAGGAATGAGTTTTTCGGGTGTTTTCTTCGTCAGTGTTTTGAGTACCTGGTGTTCCTGATATTGCCGGTCGGACTTTTCTTTTTTGTGGTGATTTCTAAGATGTACCTCCAGAAGCTTTAACACATAATCAGGGTTGACCATCGCAATACTGTTTAAGGTTTGATAGTACTCATATGGGGCAGTAGCCTCGAAATTAATGCATTCCTCAAAGGCCTGAAATGATTTAGGGTTACTCCAATCCTGGTTAAATGAGACTATGTTTCTTGTAGTCTGCTGATCGTTATGATTCAACAGATATTCCCATGCCCCTGGGTGGTTTGACAGGCAGGCGTTGCGCAGAAAGAAGAATGCAGCTTCTTTAACAATCTGTAGTTCCCGGGGATCGACAGGTGGGGCTTGAATAATTGTTCCTATTTCTCCCTTAAGTGCATGAAGTAAATGATGATCGAGGGAGAATTTGAACCATTGGCTGGAAATGGCATGCTGAAAAAATAAAACGTAAAGATAATAAGATTCGCTTATTGCCTTTTTGACCACAAGCTCCTCTGATTTGCTTGGATGATCATGAAACAGGATCGTCGAGAGTGCCAAATGTTTAAGGTGAAAGAGAATATCAGGGTCACTGAACAGGTTATCCAGCATGGTGATGTAGACCTTAGGGCTATAGTCTCTTTGATAGCCGATCATCATTTTCACTGCTGACCGTATCAGTATGGACTGTCCGTTTTCTTTGATGTACTCATTCAAGGGTTTTCCCTTTTCGATGGACTGCTTTGCGAAAACAAAGTCATAAAAGGTCTGGTGAAAAAACTGGATCTGGGATTCATCTTTCTTAACCAACCTTTCGCTCTCCAGATAACTAAGCTCCTCAGTATAATCTTCCAATTGAAATTCGCTGACCGAGATCTGCTGCTGGGTAAACATCAGCTCTGAGAGATGATAAAGCATTGCCCTGATCTTTATCCTGCCCCTTGGACCATCCTTTGGCAAGGCTGTGACTTTTTGTTTCCAAAGTTCCTGGTATAGCTGCTGTACGTTGATAATGCCAAGACTTTTATTGTTGGCTTTGTAGATCCTGGAAAACACATTTAAATGATTGGGCGTCCTGAGTATTTCAACGAGTTTACCCGGTATCATTTGCTGGTGGATCCCAACTTTTTCAAGTTGTTTAAATACCTGTTCTTCCTGGAGTTTTTGCACGGTGATGCTTTCTATGTTTTTGTATACCCTTAACGATGGGTCATACATGAGGTCATAGACCCTCACTGAAATGATTATACGTATATTTTTATCATATAGAAACTGTTCGATCAGGTCCTTGAATACTTGGAGAAATGACCTGTCCGAAGACATCGATTGAGAGAGCGCATCAATTTGATCGATCAATATCAGCGTTGTTTCAAACTGTTGTTTACACGCTTCTATGAACTCATAGATCGGGGCTGAAATGCCTATTTTTTCCTGTAGCTGTTTGATACTGGAAGAGGCAAGTTTGTCTGCTTTAAGGCCAAGAACAGGGATATCTTTTAAAACCAGCTGGTCGTATAGGTCCTTAAGAATGACTGTTTTTCCTATTCCTGCATGGCCAGCGAGCAGGCAAATGTTCAGATCCCTGCCAAGCGTGTCTTTTTTTGAAGGTGTAGTAATCCAGTCTAACAACTGTTTGGTCTCATCTCTTTCGATGTGGGAATCAGGGATTTCTGATAGCTCGTTTTTTTCCGATTTTAGGCTTACAGAACCCCAGGATAATTCTTTGTTTATTTTTTCGGCGTTGAATAACGTTTTGCCAAATATGCCTTCAAGGTCATTTCTCAGTCCTTTGATTTCTGAATTGTCGGTCACTGCCTTCACATCAAAAAACAGCCGACTTAGCCCCGAGTTGTCACAAGAATCGATAAGAAGATCTATATCTGAGGGTATGATCGGAACAACTTTAAGTTTTTCCAAAATCTCCAACGTTCGGTCTGCTGTAGCCAGTGGATCAACTTTTAATGGGGCTAGCGTTACATATTTATTTAAATTATAGTTTATCCAGCTACTTAGTGAAGGCTCTGATTTGATTTCCTGGTTAAAGCTACTGATGGTATTGCTGCATTCCTTTACGAGTCCTTTTGATACCGCAATAAAGTATTGAAAGGTAACCGGGTCGTGGATAAGTTTTTTTTCCAGCAGACTATATAGGACAAACTTGGTAATCTCTCTTCCAAAATCCTCCTTTGATAAATTAACGTCATATTTCTTACACTGGATTAAGCCTGTAGCATTCCCCTTCGCGTATAGTGCACAGTCTCTTCCTTGCTCACCTACGCCTGACATCAGCCTGATGTCATCAAATTCTGCAAATGCATTCCTTCCCAGATTTCCTTTAACAACAGAATACATCAGCTCTTCGAACCTGCGGGGGTTTGGAAGCGCATTATAGGGGTAGGACTGGTTTGGATAGGCTGTGGGCTTTTCTATATTATCTTCTATTTCGGGTGTTTCGTATGAGATCTCAATCATTAATTTTCGCTATGAGATAAAGATAAACAAAGTCAAAAAGTATAAAGAACGAAGTTTTGCACCAAACCTGTTAAAGAATTAATCTTATTGGACCAAAAAGAATTTGAATGTTAAAATGATTTGGGTATTCGCCTTCTTGGGTAGGAGGTTTTGGATGCTAGATTACAAGTTAAGTTGCTGTTAGGAGCGTATCTCACCCTATAATGATCAATTGTCTTGGGAATGTTGGACTTATTAATCTTCGTCTGCTAAAGCCTTGGAAGTTTTAATGTGTGATCTGCATTCTACATCGTCCCTCTGAGGCATGTCTGGTTGAGCGGTGGATTTTGCGATTTTTTTGATCCCTGTTCGATTTATATAGTGTCTTCTTTTGGAGTAATTAATGAAATAGAATTCACCTCTTAATTTCCGCATTCACCATTAAAGCAAATTCATTCATTAATATCGTTTGAATGGTAGGCATTTTTTTAATTCAAATTACATAGTTGAATTGCTCAGACTGGCATGAGGAATCTTTCTAGTTAGATATGTCTTTCGTATTTTTCTCTATTATACCACTTTCAATTAGAATGGCGAATAGGGGGCTTCTCTGGCGGTAGATTTTGGTTGTGCGAAACAGGGTCTTGGTGGTGGTGGTATTGAATGTTTTTAGAATCTTAAGTCCTTGGAGAATGGTTAATGCATTTTCTTTTGTAATAGCTTCAGGCTCATTTCCGCTTCTGCTTTTAGCACGGTAAATGATACCTTTATCTGAAGCCTTCAGTAGTTCGTAGACGATATCGGTAATACTTAATATAAACGTTTTTCCTTTCAGGACTTTTTGGATATGAGTCCACAGTTGTTCCGGACTCTGGTCCTGATTTTGTTTTGTGAATCGGTACATTAGGCTTTTATTTGGTAAATATTTCTTTGACTCTTTAGGGCTTGGTGGTTAGTGGCTTCTTATGTATTAACACCCATTGGGTACTTCTACAAATGCGCATCTTTTTAAGAAACTTTCAGCTTGTTCAAAGTCATAGACTTTAAGCTTTAATATCATGAGCTGATATTGAAGGGGTAATAGGGTTCCCCATTTTGAAAACTCCATTACTGCAGGGTTGCCTTCTAACATACTAATTAATGCGGAATCTATCTGTTCTTTTGATGCTTCAAGTTTTTTTAGTATGGCTTTGACTTCGCCTGGACCAGCTTTAAAGTTAAAACTGCTCTCATGTTCGTTATAGTCTGCTATAATCCCCTGAAGTCTTAGCAGGAAATCTATGCTTTTGTTGACCTTAGTGCCTTGGAAAGAATAGAATATGGTTTCAGCATGTTTGGCTACCAAGGGGCGTTGGAATGATATGTCGGTTATGGGATAACATTTGAAGTCAAGTCTTAATAATCGTAACGCTTCGGTTGCCTCCTCGTTGAGCTCCTGGTATTCTTGCTGGCAGGAAACCACTTCAAGCATCTTTTCTCTGATCTTTGGATGCACTTCTCCTCCAGTGCCGAAAAACATGGGCTTTTTGCCGTCTTTTGCCGGGATAACAAATATCTTTTTTGCCTTGTAGTCGATCTCGGTTATCTTCCAGATTCTCGCTGCCAGAAGAATGTTTTCATCTATCTGAAACGCAGACATTAGCGGGAGCTCGCCTATTGTTTTGTCGTAGTGAATGATTTTGAAGCTGGGATCTGAGCGGAAGACGCTATAGAAGTCTTTATTATTAACTGTCCATTCGCCTTCTACACCAATAATCAATTCTCCTCCGATTAGCTCGAGCTGCTCTTTTTCAACCAGCGTTTGTATGATCTCATCCATTTCACCTTCCTGGATGTGCTCAAAAGCATAGTTTTCTTTGATACGTTTTTTTAGCTGCTGAGGTGTTCTGCCGTTGGTTTGTTTAATTATCGAGAGCATCTGGTGAAGCAGAATATCGTAGGGTTTTTCTGAGGCAAGAACGGGTTCTATAAAATCCTCCCTGAAAAGTAATAAACAGGCAAGTGACTGTAATAGGTTCCATTGGTCTGTAGCGTAGAATATCAGGCTACTTTTTTCGCCTTCACGCCTTCCGCTTCGGCCTACTCTTTGGATAAGGGAAGATATTGAATGTGCTGCATCAATCTGTACTACTTTTTCAACTGAACCAATATCGATGCCCAGCTCCAGGGTCGAGGTGCATGAAATGCTGAATGGATAGCGTTTGTTGTTTTTTGCGAACTGTTCGATATATTCTCTTAGTTCTCTATCAATGGAGGAGTGGTGGGAAAAGTAATAGCTATGGCCTTTGAGCCGGTCTGATATTTTTTTAAGTTTGACTGATACCTCTTCTGCTCTGCCACGGCTGTTTGGAAAAATGAGTACCTTATTGTCTTTTACCTCTAAATAAAGGTCTTTCATGAGCTCAATTGGAAGCTCGGCACCTTCCATTTTGAAATATCGAAATGACACCTCCATCTCTTTGGGAGCTTTGTCTCTAAGCAATGTTGTCCCTTCTGCATCTCCGGTCAATTTCTTTGTCTCTGCTATCGCTCCGATCGTAGCAGATAGTCCGATTACCCGAAACCTGGAAGAGTGAAAGCTCGATAATCGGGAAAGGAGTGAGGCCAGCTGCATGCCCCGGTCTGTTCCGATAAAGGAATGGATCTCGTCGATAACCACAAACTGTAAGCTGCTGAACAATTTTATTGCGTTCTGCTCCTTATTAACCAGCATGGCCTCTATTGATTCCGGCGTGATAAGCACTACGCCGTCCGGGTTTTTAAGCAGGTTTTCTTTAGCTGATTTTTTGGCTTCCCCATGCCATTTGGTTACCGGGAGATCCAGGTATTCGCACAGTTCTTCTACTCTGTTGAACTGATCGTTGATAAGTGCTATCAACGGGGAGATATAAAGAATTTTTACTCCCGGTTTTTTAAAGTCGATTTTAGAGAGCATCGGTAGGAACGCAGCCTCTGTTTTTCCCGAGGCGGTACGTGAAGATAGAATCACGTTTTTCTCGCTTTCCATAATATGCTTGATGGCATGCTTCTGGATGGCGCGTAGCTCTTCCCACCGTTTATCGCGGATATATCTTCTTATAGGTTCGGATAATAGCTCGATCATAGTTCTTCGATATCATCCAGACTCATTTCAACCGGACGTTCATCTTTTACCTGCAAATCGCCAAATAATTGCTGCTTATCTATTTCTGGATTTTGCCTTAAAAGGCTCAGGATATTCAGAAAGTCGCGGATAACTTCTCTTGGTGTCAGGAATTCTTCAGCGCCTGGTTTATTAAAAAGCTCTTCCATAAACTGGTGAATATCCCGCTCATCTATGGCAATATTGGTGCTGAAGTTAAAATCAAAGATTTGTTTGAGGTTTTTCAGCAGTACAAAAATCTCATTATGGTCCAGTGGCAAAAGCCTGATCACTGGCTGCGCAAAATCTCTGATCTCCGCTGTCTCAAATTTATTGGTTTCCAGTCTTGACCTAAGGGCCCGGTAGCTAAAGAGGCCTCTGCGTTCGTTTTCCAGAACTTCTTTTGTGCCGGCCAGGTTAAAAAATAAGTTATTCACTTTTCCCTGAAAACAGTCATTGTATATCGTAAGGATTTTTTCGTAGTTCTTCTCCCTCATCGTGGAAGTGGATATTTTATAGAGGTTTATAGCCTCATCCAGGTTGACCATAAAGCCGCTATACCCCATGCTCACAAAAAGTTTACAGAAGTTCTTCAGCATGTCATAGTAATTCAGGTCATTAATAACCTCTCTTACGTCGAGGTCTGCTCTGGCCTCGGTTTTGGTACGGTATTCTCCTTTGAGCCATTTTAGTGCATTTCTCTTTAACCCGTCTTCACCTGTAATATAGCCTTTATAATATTTTAATATCACCAGCCCAAAGTCAAATCCACCGACTTCGGTAATAGTGTTGATGGCTTTCATGATCTTCTGCTCCACAAGAGGCAGATGTTCTTCTTTCCTGATATCCATCAGGCTGATGCCGTGCTCTGCCGCGGCTTCACCGAGCATTTGCTCAATCCATTTTTCAAGCAGGGTAGGCAGGGCCCCGCCTTCAGGCATGGTTTGTATGGATATATTGTCCATGATGGCTGAATATAGGGCGACGCCTTTGCCGTCATTGGAATATAGGCGGTTATCCGGGGTGAAGTCGGCATTGGCAACCACGAATTTTTGTTTTAATGCAACCGTGTTTAAAAGGTGCAGCATAAAGGATTTGCCGGAACCAAAATCGCCAATCCAGAACTTAAACATGCTGTGTCCGTTTTTAACGTCACTAAGCGCCTGCAAGAATGCATCTACCTCTGCAGAGCGCCCTACGGTGATGTGTTGAAGGCCAATCTTTGGAACTACTCCTCCTGTAAGGGAATTTATGATGGCTGTAGCCTCCCTTGGTTTTAATCCAGTAATCATATGTCTTTTATTTGAGCGTAATAATGTTTGTTGATATAGTAGTGACTTCCTTCTTGCTCAATGAGCAGGTCGTCAATTAGTTCGTAGCAGTTTTCGTTGAGGTTATTGATCAGCACGCTGCTCACTGTGCCGCTTGAGGTACAGTAATCATTTATCAGCTGACTTTCCAAAGTAAAATCGTTGTTTTCAAACAGTTCCAGTAAACCGGCTTCTATTTCCTTGATTTCTAGTTTGTAATCGGTGCTATTTTTTGTTGTATTGCTAGAGGCGTCCTTAGCTGACTGCAGTTTCGGTGTGTGGATACCGGCTGGTTGTTGTTCCTGTGGATCCTCATCCGCTAAAAATTCTCCTAGCAGTCCTACTGTTCCCGAAAATTCACTTTGGACTTTTTGAATAGCATTTTCATCGAGTTTGATTTTTTTTCTGATGGGCTCATAAAAATCCTTGACCTCCATCAGGGCCGCGCTAATTATTGTGTCCCTTTTTATAACTTTTAACAACACGCCGAGGAAGCGGGCTTCATTTATGGGATCTTTAAAGAGTTTTTTAGACATCGCCTTAGGCATCTCTTTGAATCCTAGTTTTAGTGCAGATACATTTTGCGCTGCATACTTTAAAAAATACTCTATGCTAAGCTGTTTGTCCAGATCAATTAGGAATTTGGAAAGTTCGAGGTATATCTGCTCGAGGGAGGGGTTACTGTTATTGAGGGTAATTATCTGCTCAGCTTCTGTAATAAAGGTTTCTTTTCCTTTTTTTTCGTAATGGCTTTGGTCTAAAATAAGAGTAGATTTCCAACGGGTAGGATGGATGGTATATAGCGCTTTTTCGGTCTGTTCGTCTAATGGAGCAATGCCTGAGGAAAGCTCATTAAACGCCTCTTCAATATGGATGATAATGTGCTCTCTAACTGCTTTTTGTACTTCTGTATGCGTATATTGACGCTCAAATCCGGAAAGCTTTTTGAAATGGTAATGTGCCCGCAGGTTTTGCTCGCAGTATTTTAGGATGTATCCATAAAGACCGTTTGAGCCGTATTTTATTTCATAGTTATAGTTTGGACTATTCAAATGGTAACGGCGTTCTTTTCTCGCAATTAGATCGAGGATAATATCAAATTCTACCTTTTCGCTTAGATTCTTCCTTTTGTAGGCTTCATGCAAAACTTTTACCGAACGGATATAAAGCTTAACAAGTTCTGCCCCGCAAAACGGGATGCTCACAAAGACATTGGATGGAAGGCTGATTTTTTCAAGGATATCCATATCCGATTTACTAAGCTTAAGTTTATCACGGTAACGGCTTCGCCAGTCCCAGGACATATAGGATATTTCGCTTGTAACTTTGTTTTCCAGTCTGGTTATGCCTTGAGTATAGGAAGCCTGACGCATTTTCTCCAGTAGAAATCTTGTTGCATAACTTCTCGTTCTTGGATATGCAGCGGATAGCCGGTCTATCAGCTTTTCCAGTTTTATAATGTCCTTATGGGATTCATAATCCTGCAATAAGTCAAAAAGAAGAATAAAATAGTAATTGCTATTTCCAAGGGTATCAATGCTATTGCCTTGAAGAAATTCTTGTTTGAAGATGCCATAAAATTCCTTTTGCTCACTACTAGCCTGATTGAGGTCTGAAAATGAATAGATATATCGGTGTGGCCAGTTTGGAATGACCAGATCCAATCGGAAAGAAAGCTTTTCTTGATCGATTGGTTCATTCTCCTCATCGATATCAATTACCTCATCAATAATGCTCTCGCGCTTAGTCCAGATATCCTCCATTTCATCTTGCTCTAAACTAACGTTTTCCATGCTCTCTTTTATCACTGAGTGTATCTCGTCATTAGAAGAAATAAAACGTTGTTCTGGGTGCGGCGCGTTCTTTATTTTTTCCTCCAAGGTTTGTGTTTGATTAATTTTTTCTTGAGCAATCTCTATTTGCCCTGGGTCTTCCAACTCTTGTATATTTGTGGGCTTATCTAATTGATCGACTAAACTTTGAGCTTCAACTTTTTCCTGGTCTAGGGTAGGATTCCAGTCAGCAGGAATGGTTTTCTCTTGCTTTATTTCTATTATCTGTGCGGGTCGTGTATTTATTTTTTCAATGAGACTGGAAAGTATTTGAGCGATTAGATAACGCCTGTCCGCTTGATTTTCTTGTTCGCCTGAATTTTCTATTACATTTGCTATCTCTGGACTTGACCTAAGAATAACCGCTGATGAAATATCGGGTGCCTTTGAGTCTGAGTGCGGATGACTGCTTATCGGGAGCAAGGTTTCTGCGCTTGCTATTGTTTTATTTGGTTGAGGTATTTTTATTGAGCTGTCTGAAAGAGCAGGTTCTATATCCGAGGGTGGAATGATTGCCACATTCTTATCAATAAACTCACTATATAACTTACTGTTTGTTGCCTTGGGAGCGGAATTTTTGACCGAAATTTTAAATAGCACTTGAGAAATGACCTGAGCGTAATTAGACAAACGGGCAAAAAACACCGAAACTTTGGTATAAATTTCAGCTATTTTTTTTCTGGCATTTGGCGTGGTTAAAAAAACGATAGCCAGGCCAATCAATAAAAGATAAAAACCGATCATGAGCGCGCTTTGGATGGAGGTAATATATTGAATGTTTTTAAGATTCTTTTATGGGAAAATGTAATTTCTATGTTTTTATCATTCTGCTTGTTATAAAGGCAATTTTTCTACCAATTGGCTGAATAATCCTGCACTTTTCCAATGGTTTCTGTTTCCTATCACGTATATGGCCTCTTTTGCTCTGGTTACTGCAACGTTAAGGATATTTGGCGTGCTACCTGCCCAGCGTCTAGCTCCGTTTTGTTCGGGGGATGGGGCACCAAGTACAAATATGACCGCCTCAGCTTCTCTGCCCTGGACGGTGTGTACGGTTCCAACCCGCTCTCTTGTCCATAAAAAGGAATCCTCTATCCATCCATTGAGTATCCCGCTATCCTCAATCAGCTTTCGCAGGTTTTCCGCCACGATGAGGAAAGGACTGATGATGTAGATATCGGGCACTATTCCTGCTGTTTTTAGCTTTTGTAGGGCTTTAATAACGATTTCGCCTTCTTTTTTGCTCCACTTATCCATGGAATGGTCCTCTACCTGAATCCATCTCGATCGCCCTAAAAGGTCGCGGATTTTTGAATCTCCTCTGCTTTTTGCCTGTACCATTTTTTTGTTATAGGCAACTTCATTTGATATCGAGAACATGGGTTCTGTACAACGGCGGTGGACCAGTAGGGGGACACCAACTTTTCTTAGTCCCTCTATTCCTTCAAATTCTGCAATATAGGTACTGCTTTGATCTGCAAGTGTTTGCACAGATGATAGCGGTGCATTGTAGCGGTCAGCATCTACCTTGAAATATTGACATATGCTTCTGGTCAGGATTTCTGGAAGCGGTACAACGGGCTCTATCTGAATCGGGTCTCCAACCACTACTGTTTTTTTGCTTCTCATGATAGCGCCTACTGCTGCCTGGGGTAAGGCTTGCCCGGCCTCATCGATCAAGAGCCACCCTATGCATTCCGATGGAATATTACCTAACATCCGCTCGATTGATGCAAATGTGGTGGATATTGCGGGTACAGTGAGAAATAAGGATAACCAAAGGTCGGGCACAAGCTTTTCTTTTGCTTTATCGGGCATTTTTTTTCCTGATAACACCATCATCATCAGACCCAGGTTATGACGGAGTCTTTGAGCGGATGCATCTATAAAAGCTTTGTGCACTTTCATCGCTGAGATAAAGAGTTTATCGCGGGTTCTTTGGATCTCATCACTGCACCAAGGTGAGGTGAGATGAATGCGTTTGTTTTCTTGCAACCAGAAGTCTTCACCAATAAGGTGATCACCGAGCTGACTTCGGACGCTTTCGATGTTTGCGCGAATAAGTTCGATTTTTGCCGAAAGCTCCTGATAGTTTTTTTCCAGGGTCTGTTGTTTTTTTTGAGCCGATGTCAATATCTTTAGCGCCTCTGATTCGGTTTGCTTAGCAGCAATCAAGGTTGTTTGAACTTGGGATAATGAGTCTAGATACCTGTTGTCTTCAGTTTTCCATGTTTTAAATTCTTTTGTGCCGAATAGCCAGGCGAAAAAACCGGGCTTAAATTCTTTGTGGATAATGCGAGACTGATTGATATCACCTTGCTTTTCTATAATTTGTTTAAGGGTGCTAGAGTCTTCCTGGTGAAGCTGCTTTGCTTTTTCACTTAGTGAGCTTGCTAAAGTTAGCTCAAGTTTAGCTTTGGACAGGTTTACTTTTAGTGGCTTTAGTGATTGCACCAGGGCTCGTGTTTTTTCCAGATTAGCTAGTTCTGTTTTGCTTTGTTGTAGCAGCTGGGTAAATTCTTCTCTAACGTTTTTCCATTTTAATAATGCTGTCTCTGGATTTGGTGGGGCGTTTTCGGCTGTAATAATATTTGGTTGTCTTCTTTCTATTACTTCCCCGGTTTCAGGGTCAGTTTGTTCAATCCATTGCGGATTTCCGCTTGCCTCGGCCAGGTAAACACGCATTCCGTTCTCTTTATCCCACCAAAAGCTTTGTTGGAAAATATTTTTGTTTCTTCCATTGCCAAGAACAGCTGCAATAAGTCCCCAGGTGTCTTTTTTGTGAAGCGTATCTGATAAGCTTTTGAAAAACCTAAGCTCTGGATATTCGCTGCTAATAGCAGAGAGCGATGGGAGTTCTGAGCTCACATTTTCTACGGCTTTGTTATTGGAGGATGCAATAAGCATTTCATATCCTTTAAGTTTTTCATCAAGCTGATAAAAATGCATCCAGGCCTGTCCGATATTTATTTTTTCTCCTGTTGTGTGAAATGCGTTTATAGGGTTTTGAAAACTGCACATCACCTCCGCGCGGTCTGTGATTACTCCGGCAACAATGTCTCTTAGCAGTGTCGTTTTCCCAGTTCCGGGAGGGCCGTTTACAGGAAGAATCCCATTGGTTTTTAAATTCTGGAAGGTGAGGTTAACGGCCGATTGTTGTAAGAGTACTAATGGATGCCGGTCTTTTCCAGGCCATCTAGCTGGCGGGATCAGTGCTGGTGCTATACTTTTTTCAAGCGCATCAGTATCGTTAAGAAGATTGTATTTTTCAGTCGGATTTATTTTACCTAAATATCGGTCTAAGTTTGCTGTTGATTTTTTTGCTTTTAGGAGCTTACTTGCTGTAGATAGGTCATTCAAATAGAAACTGTTAAGCAGCAGCGCCTCTGGTGGACCGCTACTTTTAAAGTATTGGAAGTGTTTCACCGAAAACTGGTGTTCTTTGGATAGTTCAATGGGGATATTTAGCTTTGAGACCAGCCACTGAAAGGCGTATGATATTTTATCCAAGGTCAAAGGCCGCGGGCTCTCTTCAGCGTCTTTTCCCCGAAGTAAAAGATCGAGTTCTTCATGGAGCTTTTCTTCCAGATCAGGCCAATTGGAGAGCTTAGGTAAATTCCCGGAAATTGCATGTGGCAATGCCCATGCAAAGCTGGAAATGGATACTGCAGGGCTTTCAATCATTATTCCCTTATTGTTAACGATAACCGAGGCCAATACTGCCTCGCCTTTTTTAGCCTGCTTTTCTTCGGTTCTATCTCCGTAAACGTCCAGCAGCATTTTAAAGCTTTCACCCACTTTTATAGTTCCCAAAATTACATGGTAAAATAATTGGTAGTTCACCTTTGACTTCTCACCTGTTCCTTCCCATGGCAAGGTTCCTTTTTTGAATGAAGAAATGAGATATGGATCGCTATTCTGCGCCAGGTTTTCAGGTCTCAAGAATGTCTGTGGTGATAGTACTTCCAAACAGGTCCATGCAGAGAGAATGTTTTCACTATTTTCCTTGCTGAGTAGTGGAGGCTTGACTTCAGTCTCTCTAGTTATCGCTGGCGAAATCGTCTCTGATTGAATTTCAGATGGGATTTCTTGTTTTCTTTCTGAACCATTCGCCTGCAGTTCGGTAATCTGGACAAAAAGTTTTTTTGCTCTTGGGGTATTTCGATAGCTTAATTCAGTTAATAATATATCCATTAGGCCTGGATTGCCTTTTTTGTTGGCGTATTCCAGTTCTAATTGTTCGATCGTACTGTTGAAATAGGGTCTGGTCATTGGAGAGCGTGTATGGATGTATAGTTTGACAAGATAAAAAAAGAAAACAGAATTCTTTACTTATCGGATCCAGAAGTAGGGAAGCAAGCGCATTGGAGCTGTTAGGAAAAATGCACTGTAGCATTTATTGGAACCTGCAAAAGCTTTCTCAGATGAGCTTTTCCGAATTCTCCTCAATTCAGGTTATAGGAATGGCAAAGTGCTGCACGGTACTTCCCGCCATTGAACTCTCCCGCAGAATTTTTTCCACTGCACCATAATTTACCTTTCAAAAAGGCAAAAAGCCTGCCCGAGTAGTCAAAAAGCTGTAATCTTCTTCTGGTTCTTTCATCGTTTTGGAATATTTCTATTTCTTTTTGGAAAAATCGCAGGCACTTTGGTTAAGGTGTCAAATCCCCACTGATTTCCTCATGATTTTTGACCAACAAAAAGATTGGTCTTTGACATTTGGGAATGAAACATTATCCGGCCGAAAGCCGGAAATTCTGCGAAGCCTTGAGATAACGTCAACTTGGTGAGAGCGCATTGGCAGGCTTGTATGGCCCGGATCGGGGGATCTGACGTGAGTAGTTCCGCATTTAAAAAATTGTCCGCCTTGATTTTGCGGCAAGATAGATTTCAAGAATGGGCATTTGCCTATTTTTGATTTTTTTAGTATTTACTTTTTAATCATTTGGAAATAGGTAGAATGATTGATGATTCCTATAGTGTTATAATCCAGACATGTGTATATTAACATTTCTATATATTTAAATATCCATGGATCGAAATATACTAGATTATCGATTCAGGTAATGTTTTCTTTAGCTGGTACATCCGGAAAAGACATATTTGTATTGCTGGAGATATGAATATACGTATATCCAGATATTAATTTATCTCCGCTATGGTTATAATGGTTTGCGTTCAGCTTAACAGGTAAAATATTGGTCCGTGTATTGGCTCATCTACATTGGCCGATATTCGGCGTCGAAGTATCAGAAAGTACCAGGTTAGTATTATTTTTAGGTAAGCTGGAATAATAAATTTTATGTTCGCCTTTTTTTGTCGGACTGTTTTGGCCGGAGCCAGGGAAAGAGGCTTCTGTTTTTTGGGTTTTATCCTAAAACTGGTATAGGCATTTTTTTTGTTTTTTAACCTGCAAGTTGTGTTTTTGTTGCTCAAAAACCCTTTAACTTGCCCGCTTTTTTTCGCCCAAAGGGGGCGAGCGGGATGAAAAAACGTCGCAACTAGTTTTTTCTTTTAGGGAGGATACCATTTAATCATTTGATATGACCGGGAAAAAGAATGGAAGACCTTTAAAGCTTGAGGGAAAACGAACAAAGTTCATAAAGGCCAGGGTCAGCGAAGCGGAATATGCCCTGATCCGCTCGCTTTGGGTATCATTGGGATTGAAAGAGAGTGATTTTCTCCGCGTTAAGCTATTGAATTCATCTTCTTTATCGATTAAAGTAAATGCATCTGAGGTTATGAAAAGCCTTGATGACATTGGCGCTGAGATCGGAAGGTCTGGCAATAACATCAATCAGTTAGCCCGGCATGCCAACTTCCTAAATAAACGTGGGATGCTCTCTAATGAAGTGATCGAGAAATTCAATGAGCTGTTTTCCGATTATATTTTCCTGTTCAGGGAAATGGAGAAATCAACGCGCGCGCTGCTCAGACTTTTGAAGGGATAAGGTATGATCGTAAAAATCCTCTGGAAGTCTAAAACATTTAGAGCGGTCAGGTACAATACCAATAAGGTAGAGAAAAATAAGGGAGAGCTTTTAAAAGTTTCCGGATTTGGTGCCCTTGAAGGACTATCGGAAGTAAAGCCTCAGGATTATATCAATTACTTGTCTTCAATAGCTGCCCGAAACCGTAGGGTAGTATATCCGCAGTTCCATGCTATGATATCTCCTAAGGGAAGATCCCTGGGCAAAGAAGAACTCGTTACCCTAGCGGAGCGTTGGCTAAAAGGAATGGGATATGGTGATCAACCCTATCTTCTTATTTTTCACAAGGATACCAGGAACAATCATATTCATATGGTATCTTCTAGAATTGACCATGAGGGAAATAAGATTTCCGACAGCTATGAAAAGATCAGGGCCTATAAAGTGCTTAATAAGCTAATTGGAAAGGACGAGGAAATAAATGCTGAAAGTGTTTTGTCTAAAGCACTCCAATACCGCTTTTCTACACATGCGCAGTTTTTATTGATACTAGAAAAGCAAGGGTATGCCATCGCTGCGGCAGACGGGATTTATAAGATTTCAAAGTTTGGCCAGCAGCTTGGAAGCATTGCTTTATCAAGGATCGATGAACATATTTCAATGGGGAATTCTTCTCAGGATCGGCGGTCGCAGTTGAAACAGATCTTTGAAAAATATCGACCGATCACTGATTCGAGGGTTTATCCCCTTAAGGAAAAGCTTGCGGGCGGGGGGGAGGGCAGGGTACTTGGCTATTCATCACTTCTTTGTGAGAAGCTTTCCAGCTCATTTGGTCTGCAGTTTGTATTCCATTTCAAAAATGACAAGCCTCCATATGGTTACACCATTCTAGACCATTCAGGAAAAAATGTTTTCAAAGGTAGCGAGATTATGTCGCTTGGCAAATTTATGGAAACTACTCCTAGTTTTCAGCTTGAAATGTTACCAGCTGAGGATTCGGAAGTCAAGACTAGTCATTGTGAAAATCGTTTCGCTCCAGATGAGAAGATGTTGCTATCTGCGCCGGCTGATGTAAATGCGGCTGACCTGGTTAGCGAACCATCGGAAGGATTTTCTATAGCTGATTTATCTTTTGGCTTTGATATCTCTGATGATATTGATGATGAGCAGATTCTAGGTCGAAACAGAAGGCGGCAGAAAAAGGCAAGAACAAATACACGTTAAAATTTACGCTTATGGTTATACTAATCGGAAACCAGAAGGGCGGTGCCGGTAAAAGCACGCTCTGTCTGTTATTGGCCTATTATCTCTCTATGCTCAAAAAAAAGAAAGTTACAGTATTGGATATGGATTACCAGGCATCGATTTCCGGTAAATTTGAGAAGGCAAAGATCCTGGAGAATGATCCCATTTATGAAGTTATTCCTTCAGACCTTAAATATTTTCCGGCGCTTTTAGAGCTATTGAACCAAAACCGGGACGAGTTTGTGCTCATTGATCTTCCTGGTAAAATGGATGATGATCTATTGATTCCCATTATCAGCTCAGCGGAACTCATCATCTGCCCGTTTAATTATGATGAATTTTCGGTGGATAGTACAGTGCTCTTTTCCCTTGTCTGCAGAGAGATCAACAGTTTCGCTCCGGTCGTATATGTGCCAAACAGGATCAAAACGACCGTAAAGTATGAAACCAGGGAAGAGGTGGACAGGGTACTATCCAGGTTTGGGAAAGTTTCACCCTGCATTTCTGATCGTATTGATTTTCAGCGGGTGGGAACTGTACATATCCCTGCGCCCTTGATACCGGTTTTTATGCCGGCAATGGAATTTGTCTACGAAAGCTTTATGAAGAAAGGTAAATCACCATGAGCGAAATTAAGTCTCTCGCAGATCAGCTCAAAACAAGGCTCGAAGAGCAGAAAGGCTTATCTCAAAAATCTCCCGGCAACAAGGCAGAAGGAAAGCCTGTCCGTAATGAACCGAAAGCAAAAACACTGGCCGTGGACCCCAAGCGTCTTTCCGACTTCCTGTCCTCCCTGCAGGAATTCAATATGGACGGGCAGGAGAAAATCCTGATTAGGATCGATAAGCGCACGATGAGCAAATTAAGGCAGCTAAAGACCGCCTCTAATATTGATATGAGCAGGGTAATTGTTTTTTCCCTTGACCGCTTTCTAAAAAGCCATCCCTGGCTAAACGAATACATTTCTCAAACCCTAAAAAATATGACCCATGAGCTGGACTGATTTTTTGACCACAATCTTTACTGTTTATCTCCTTTACTATTTACTCAACTTATTCTTTGATCTGTTTTTATCTCCCAAGATTTCGACGGAGGAAAATTCTGAAGATGAGCATTTTTTTGCCGAGACCTTCAGCCCGGAGCTGATCACCCTGGAAGAGAAAAAACAGGAAGCTGTCGCGGCTTTCGTGAAAGAGGAAAAGCCGGCAGTTGCTATCTCAAGTGGTCCGGTCTCTTCCACTGGAGGCATAGGCTTAAAGCAGCTGTTCTCGCTTGCCAAGGACAACCTTATTGAACATACCCGGGCAATACCGTATTAAATCTATGAGGGTTTTCTCTTTTGTTTTTAAAGCAGCACTAGCTGCTCACTTTTTGCTCTCTGCTTTTTCTGCCAATGCCCAGCCCGGAATCTCAGAGTTCTATTCCGCATCGGCAGAGGTGAAGAGCTGGTATTTTTCGCTTTCTGACCTGGTAATTGTCATCGGCGCAATTGCAGGAATCCTCGGGGGCTTAAGGGTGTATGCCAACTGGCAGATGGGCAAGCACCACATCGACGCGCAGGTTATGGGCTGGTTCTTTTCCTGCCTGTTTTTATCGCTCATCAGCGTATTCCTGCGAGGTCTCTTCAGGCTGTAAAAATATTTTTCATTCCATTTTTATCAATTTTATATGACAGTAAAAAATAAAAGACTTTTGTCATTGGCCACGCTATTAGGTTTGGCGCAGGCAGTCTCCGCCCAGACAGGCGGGGGAACAACGGGAATCAATGCAGCGACTTCTTCGCTGACGTCCTATATAGATCCTGTTTCTACGCTCACTCTTGCTATTGGTGCCGTGGTAGGTATTATCGGTGGGGTACGTGTGTACATCAAATGGAACTCCGGTGATCAGGACATCAATAAAGAAATTATGGGCTGGGGTGGCTCCTGTCTTTTTCTGGTCCTGGTATCGGTAGTAATCAAGGCATTTTTTGGCGTATAGCATGAAAATGTATCCGGTTTACAAGGGGTTGCAAAAGCCCCTTGTTTACAGAGGTTTCAAAGGGAAATTTATAGCCTACGGGATTTCTTCATTAGGCCTTGGGCTGGTCTTGGGAGGAATAACCGGTGCATTGGTGAATATGTATATCGGCGGCTTTGTCACCATTGTTTCAATAGCCGGCGGTCTCTTGTATACTCATTTCAAGCAGTCCTCCGGTCTTCATGATAAGAATAGGTCCAGGGAGATATTCATTCATCGTATTTATATAAGGGGAGGTTATGGGAAAACAGGAATTTAAACTGCCTTATGCAGGAATTGAAAAAATAAGCGGACTTTCTATTTTGTATGGTGAGTCTGGTGATTTTTCGGTCATCATTTCTATCGAAAATCCCGTACTTATCTATTCCGCAGACCCCGACGCCTATCAAGGCTTTCACCATCTGCTCTTAAATGTGATTAAAATTCTGGGTGAAGGGTATATCCTTCAGAAACAGGATGTGTTCGCCAAAAAAATATATCAGGCGAAAGCGCAAACTGAGCCCCTGCAGCAAAAATATGATGAGCATTTCTCCGGGCGGGCATATATCGATCACGCTTGCTATCTGATTGTTACCCGTCAGGTCAAACGCAGGGCGATGTATGTTTATGACAAGAAAGCACTTTTAGATTTCGTGTCAAATATTTTTAAAGTCTATGAACTATTAAAAGGCGCATCGCTATCACCAAAGTTATTCTCACGCGCCGAGATAGAGCGCTATGTATCGCGTATGCTGGCCATGGATTTCTCCTCAGATCATTTTTCGCTCAATAACTTAAGGGCCGGGGATACCGAAATCGGTATTGGCGAGAAGGCAATCCGATGCATGAGCCTGGTCAATATCGATTCCATCGAAATGCCCGAATCTATCGGCCCATATTTAACTGCCAGCGACGGGAAAGGACTTCAGGAATTTCCAGTGGACAATCTCTCTTTCCTGTCCTCGGTTCCAGGGATTCATAGCCTTAGCTATAACCAGTTAATTGAAATCCCTTCGCAGAGCCTGACCTTAAGCAAGCTGCAGCTAAAGCGAAAGCGACATTCGGGCGTTCCGGATCCGGCCAATCAGATGTGTGTAGAGGATATCGATAACCTCCTTATAGATGTGGCAAGGGAAAATCAGCTGCTGGTTAATGCCCATTACTCTTTATTGGTCTGCTCTGAGGTGGGTCTTTTAGATACCAGCTGTAACTTTATAGAAGCTTCGCTATTTCAGCAGGGAATCATTCCCTCTAAAAATGCATACAATCAGATGGAGCTCTTCAGAAGCGCGTTGCCTGGTAATGCGGTGGGACTGAAAAAATACGACTGGTTTTTGACTACCGCGGACGCGGCGCTATGCCTGTTCTACAAAGAGCGGTTGATGAAGGATGAGCCTTCGGATTTTCTGATGCGCTTTACCGATAGAAGGGGAATTCCGGTAGGCGTGGACCTTGCGGATCTTCCGATGGATAGCGGAAGGATTACCAACCGATCCAAATTCGTTCTGGGCAGTTCAGGCACAGGGAAATCGTTTTTTATGAACAGTCTGCTCGAACAGTATATGCTCTATAACTACGATATCGTGATTGTTGATGTAGGGCACTCTTATTCCGGGCTTTGCAATTACTTTGGGGGAAAGTATTATACTTACACCGAGGAACATCCGATTACGATGAATCCCTTTTTTATCTCTGAAGCAGAGTATAACATAGAAAAAAAGGATTTCCTGAAAACACTGATCGGCCTGCTTTTAAAAGGAGCAGATGGCACCGTTTCGCAGATTGAGGATACGGTTTTCTCAAATGTACTTTCGGCCTACTATTCAGATTTCTTTTTGGGGAAGGCAGATTTCGCGCTATGTTTTGATTCTTTCTATTATTATTCACTTGATAAGATCGCAGAGATCAAGGAGAACGAGAAGATCAGTTTTGATCTGGATGAGTACCGTTATGTACTTAAAAAATTCTCTTTCGGGGGAGAGTATGGCAGACTGCTCAACGAAAATGCTGATTTTTCTGATTTTACTCAGCGTTTTATCGTATATGAAATCGATTCGATTAAGGAAAACCGGGTATTATTTCCAATTGTAACCTTGGTGATTATGGATCTGGTCCTCCAGAAAATGAGGCACCGGACAGGGCAGCGGAAAGCAATGATTTTAGAGGAAGCATGGAAGGCAATTGCCTCTCCTTTAATGGCAAACTACATCCTCTACCTTTATAAAACGATGAGAAAATTCTGGGGCGAGCCTATTGTGGTGACCCAGGAATTGGGCGACATTATCGGAAATGCGGTCATCAAGGATTCCATTCTGGCCAGTTCCGATACCATCTGCCTGATGGACCAGTCAAAGTTCAGGGGGGATTATACCCAGGTCGCCAAACTTCTTTCCTTGAGTGAGGTGGAGCAGCGCAAGATTTTCACCATCAATGCCCTGGAAAATAAAGCCGGTAGAGGGAAATTCAAGGAAGTGTATATCAAACGCGGAAGTACCGGTGAGGTGTATGGGGTAGAAGTATCGATGTTTCAATATCTGACATTCACTACCGAAAAGCCCGAAAAGACTGCCGTTGAATCCTATGTAAAGCGTTTTGGCTCTTATCCTGCAGGTCTTGAGGCATTCCTCACAGATATGAGATCCAGCGGGCTTTCGCTTCCGGAATTTGTCAAAAAAGTCAATTTATCCACCATTTAAACTTTGTTATCATGCGAAAAATATTCATCTATTTTTTATTTGGTCTGCTATCGCTATCTGCCTCTGCGCAGATCTATGTTGATCCAACAACAGCAGCGGCCACCGCGGCCCATGCCGGGATCATGAACAGCGGTCTGTCCCGAACCAGCGATAACTTGACCCTTGTGCAAAGGGCGCAGTTGGCGGTAACCGGGCAATTAGGAATAGTAAATGATCTACAGTCCACTATTTACAGGGGACTGTCTGAAGTTTCAGGCGTGATGAGGTCTCTGCTTTCGGTAAAAGACATTTACGAGATTTCCCAGGATATCGTCATCGATGTAAATAAAGCAGTAAATATAGCATCCGCTGATCCGGTACTATTGCTGTTTGCCGAAGGTGGCGCCAGGGAATTTAAGACACGGTCTATAAATCTTGCGGCCGAGGTTAGCTCTTTTGTGTTAAAAGATGGAAGGGAGGCGCTGATGGATTCCGGGGAGAGAGCCAAACTGCTCAACAGGATCGTAAACGAACTGACCATCCTTCGGGGAGTGGCTTACGGGATGTACCGAACAATGTACTGGGCGAAACAGCGAGGTGTACTGAATTCCCTAAATCCGTACAGCGGGTATATCAATATCGATAAACGCATTGCGGAGGATATCATCAGGAATGCGAAAATGCTCAAACAATGAAAACGTTAGTAGTTGTTGCTGTTTTGCTTTTATTCTCAAGTCATAGTTATGCGCAATTGAATGTTGGACTCTTGCACCAGCTTGTTGGAGATAGCAAAACCGAACACGGAAAACAGTCGGACGCCCGGGACAGGCAGGCGGAAGCTACTACCAATGAGGAGGCGAACAAAACCCTGATGATAAGACTAAAGGATAAATACAGGGATATTCAGTCGAGGTTCAGGACCCTTGGGCTTGCCATTGATGCAGCGCAGATCGGCCTTGAGGCTTATCCATTAATCAGTGATGTTGTAAAGAGCCAGAGAATAATTTATGATTTATGCATGGATGATCCCGCACTTTCCGTTCTGGCCATACAGGCAGAGATGGACATGGGGAATAGGGCCTATGCGCTGCTGAATTTTTTATATGGACTCACCCTATCAATGCAAGACATCGACCAGATGAAGCAAAGCGACCGGAAAATGCTTTTTTCCCATGTGCTCATAGAGCTCCGCCTGATATCAGGTAATTCCAGGGGACTTGCAGTAAGCCTTCAATATTCTTCCAGAAAAAAGGTCTTGAATGGCCTGAACCCTTTTTCAGGATTTATCAATACAGATAAAAAATTGGTAGATGAGATCCTTCGGAAAAAAGATATCCTCAAAAACTGATGTTATGAAATTGCTTATTTTAATTTTTCTAATGCTGATTAGTCATTATTGTACTAAGGCTCAAAGGGTAGTTTTTGACCGCGGGCATTTTAATATCGTAAACGAAAACGGGGCAGTTCGCCTGGCAGCTGAAAACACCTACGGCAGTTATTTAAATACGATCAACAACCGCCTTTCGGACATTAACCTCAACCTGGGCGCTATGGTAATGGTACAGTCTTTAATCCTCTCGTCATTGAGGGAAGTCGATCAGGGATTAAAGAGTGCGATTGCCGTCAGGCAGATCAGCTCGCTAGTTGCCGAGATTTCATCGGAGAGCGCCGGGATGATCGATATAGCCAAATCAGATCCCCATCTACTTCTTTTTGCAGAAGATGTTTCCAGACAGGTAAAGGATCGGGGAATGAGCCTTTTTTCAGAGGTTTCTACTTTTGTGCTCAAAGAGGGGGAGAATGTTTTGATGGATTTTGAAAAGCGGGATGCGCTGCTTAAGAAAATTGCGCTGGAATTACGGGTGATCCGCGCGCTGGTATTCAGCATGAAAAAATCCATGTACTGGGCAAAAATGAAGGGGGTCTTTCGTTCGCTTAATCCCTATCAGGGCTTTATCAATCAGGATTTGCGCCTCAGCAATGATATTTTATTCAAATCAAAACTTTTAAAACTATGAAAAAATATTTTTTGCTTCTTTTTCTCTGTTTGCTCTCAGGCATCGTGGGGGCTCAGAAGAAAATTACCGACAAACACATTACCTACCAGCAGGAACGCATGGTCTTCAAACAATGGGATGCGGATAAATTCACGCCCAAGCCAGGTTTTCTGGGTCTGAATCCGCAGTATTGGATTACATGGGCACTTCACCCGAATTATCCCAAAACGGATCTTAGGCCACTGGGCCCGCTCGGGCCCCAAACGCAGCGACTGATGCTGGCAGCTGCAATGCAGAACACCGATAATCTCTATAAACTGCATGCCGATACCCTGCGCAATACCGCTTTGAGCGAGGCTTCCAATTATTCTTCGGCTCTGGCATTTGCGGACCCTCTGTGGCTGATGTATTATCGCAATGAGTTTGATGGGCTGCTAAACCAGGCGGATGCTGACATGCTTTCCGGACTTTCGCCCACTGAAAAACAGTATATGATCTCTTCGGGTTTGCTGGAATGGTACACCGAAGAAAGCCGTGCACTTCTTGAAAGGCTCGAAATCGCAAGGTCGACCACCGTAGACCGGGGATCGAGGATAATGGCGTACCACAGGATGCTATCTGAATTCAGAAAACTCTCGGCAAGCTGGGAAACTAAGAAATCCAGGGCAAAAACCTATCTCGCTATCCGCTCATCTGCCCAGAAGTTACGGGCCGGTGATGTTGCAAGACCAGCATCACCAAAAAGCGATATCCAGATTGCCAACGATATTCTTAAAAAATCAAAACTGTAAACCATGTATATTTTAAATATGATGATCGGCACTGCCGGTTTTTTTGTGCAGGCGGTGCCCGATTCGTTCAAGGACACTTTTAATTTTCTTCAGGGGAACGGCGTGTATGAAGAGGGGATGATGCACTTTTTGCACGAGATGAAAAGTACGATCTGGACTCATTATGATGCCTTTATTGCAGATGCACAAGCATTGGCGGCAATTTTTATGCTCATCTTTTTTGCTATCAAGAGCTATGAAATGATCTCGGGGGATAAGCAGCTTGAAATCATGCCGCTGCTTCGTCCCTTTGGACTGACCATGGTGATTTTATGGTGGAGCATCTTTACCCGGGTCCTTGCCTATCCGACCGATGTGGTTGAGCAGAAGACCTCGGCGATGTTCGATGGAAGCCAGGCAGAGATCAATGATCTCAGGCTCCAGCGGGCGAAGCTCATGGTAGAGGTTTCTGATCAGCTCTATAAAATTCAGGCCGAGACGCAGACAGCAAAGACAGAAGCGGATACCTGGTATGAAAATGCATGGGAATCTGTAAAGTCTTCAGTAAAGGAAGGGTTTTCCGAAGTCTGGAACCCGATCGTTGAAATGAGAAACCGGCTGGAGGTGGGGCTGCAGCTTTTAGCTACCTCACTTTTAGAAACGCTTGCGATTTGGATACTCAGGATCTGTACCTACATTATTTTCATTATCCAGATCATCTTTTCTACGATACTCATCATTCTAGGCCCCTTTTCAGTCGCCGTCTCTATTCTACCAGCTTTCAGGGATTCCTTTTCGACCTGGGTTGCCAGGTTCATCTCGGTAAACCTTTATTCAGGGATTGCGTATCTGGTGATGTATGTAGCGTCCCTCTTCCAGCATTATGCGCTTGAAGCAGAAATTACCCGTTATCAGGAACTCGTTGGGACAGGTGGGGTAAGCCTTGAAAAACTAGGCTGGTTTGCAAGTAACGGGGTTCTTTCCTTTGGAATGGTGATCGTAACCTTTATCATCGGGGCGCTTACCATGCTCACCGTGCCGAGCATTTCAACATGGATAGTGTCTACCTCAGGCGTATCTTCGGCGGCCAGTTCCATGGGAAGAGGCGCATCAAGCATGACCAGGGTTGCAGGACACATGATGGGAGGGTAGGTGATGATGATAAAAAGTATCGAATCCAAGATCCGTCTTGCTACCTTCCTCTCCTTTGGGAGTTTTGTGCTCTCTTTTCTGGTAGTGGCTACTGTTTCCTTTTTTGCTTATGGTTATGTCAGCGACTCCAGAAAGAGTATTTATATCCTTGATCCATCGGGTACACCGATCCTGGCAAAACAGACCGATGTGCAGTTAAACAGAGCTGCAGAATACCGCGCACATATCGCAAAATTTCATTCCCTTTTCTTCTCCCTTGTGCCGGATGATAAGTTTATCGAATACCAGATGAAGCAGGCCATGTACCTGGTGGATGAAAGCGGTGCCCTTCAGTACAATAACCTGAAAGAAAAAGGTTTTTTCTCTTCCATCCTCTCTTCATCAGCTGTGCTGACGCTCCGTACCGATTCTATTTTTCTGGATGAAAAACGAATGTATTTCCGCTACTATGGAACCCAGAAGATAGACAGGAGAAGCTCCAGTGTAACCCGTTCACTGATCACTGAAGGAAGTCTTACAGATCTTGAAACCAGATCGGACAATAATCCCCATGCGGTGCTGATTACCAGGTGGAAGACATTAGAGAACAGGGATATTTCAACAACAGAAAAAAATGCATTCCAATGAAAAAGATAACCGTGTTTTCAGCACTCCAAAATGAGTTCTCTGGTCTAATCGGGCGGATTTCGGCCTCCTTATCCGGAGTCTTCAAAAAATATCCCAGGGCTGTTTTTTCTCTGATGGTCGTACTGATGGGCATTTCTACTCTTTTATGCTTTACGCTCCTGAGATTGGAATCTAAAAAGGCTCCGCTAGAGAAAAAAGCACTGTTAAAGGTGGAAAGCGGTCTCAATGAAATAGAAACAACCGTTAGCAGCCTTCGAAGGACTCTGGAAATCCGGGAAGCGCTGAAAGTTTTATTGACCAAGGATACCCTTAGCACTCAGGATAGTTTGCTTATGGCCGGTATGATCACTGAACTTGAGCGGGCCAGCCACCAGAAAAATAATTAGAATATGAAAAAAATAGATGTCAAAAAGCCGCGGTATGCGCTTCCCGTGATCTGTCTGCCTTTTCTTTTGCTTTTCTTTTATGTTTATAAAAGCAGTTTTGGGAAAGAGGGGGAAATATTGGTTGGAAAGGATTCGTTGCAGACCAATGTGGCGAACGTTTCCCAGCAGGTGAGGAGCCAGGAGCTTTCGGGAAAGCTGGATGCCTTTAGGAACAAATTCAAACAGGCGGATGGATATACCGCTGTAGGGAGTATTGGCGAGGAAAATCAGGAGCAGGCGAAGGTTAACTCATCCTACAATGAAAGGGAAAAACGGATGCTTGATTCCATTGACTTGGTAATGAAGAAAAAGTACGGTCTGGCAGCTCAACAGGGAAATATTGTAAGCAGCTATTCTTCAGCCGGAAAGGACTATGTGAGGTCCCGAAACCCTAGCAGATCTGAGCAGGATCTGGCCCTTGCCTCAGCGCTGTCCAAGATCAAACAGCAGGAAAGCGGTGAAAAAAGGGAGGTCAGTAATTCTGCTAATTCATCCGACCCCATGCAGCTCTTCCGGGCACAGATGGCTCTTGTGGACAGCATGGGAAAAGCGAACGATCCCGAGGTAATAGAAAGGAGGGAGAAAGAGCGTTCCTTGAAAGCGGCAGAAGCCGAGGCCAAGAGCAAAAAAAGTATGCAGGTTAAAAGGGCGTCCGGTAATTCGACCGGATTTAATACCATAGTTTCAGGCGACGCCCATCGTCCGATTTCTGCGATCATTGATCAGGATGTTAGCGGTTTTTCGGGATCACGCCTACGCATCAGATTAACTGATGATATCCTGGCCGGGAAGTTCCTGATCCGTAAAGGAACCTATTTGTATGCTATTATATCCGGATTTTCTGCCCAAAGGGTATCACTGGTAATTTCTTCGGTGTTTTACGGCGGGGAAATCCTGCCGGTAAATCTTCAGATCTATGATAACGACGGGATGGCCGGGATCTATGTTCCATCATCCGCCTTCCGCGAATTTACTAGGGATATGAGCAGTTCAGGTACTGGTGGGATTACCATTCAGCAGATGGCAGAAAACAACAACCAGCTGGTGATGGGCGTGCTTTCCAAAATGTTCCAGTCTACCACAACAGCGGTAAATAAGCTGATCAGGTCTAATAAGGTCAAGGTAAAATACAATACCCAGGTTTATCTTATCGATCCTGAAGAGCTAAAAAGAAAACAACAATCCTACTAAATTTTATGAAAAAAATATTGTTCCTTGCTCAAATATTTTTGAGCGCACTTTCACTCTATGCGCAAGTGCCAAATTCGGTTACCCTTACCGAAATTCCAGTGATCGGTATTTCCGCATCAGTTTCGCTCCACTTCATCTCGCCCGAGAAAATTTCCTACGTGGACCTTTCCAGCAGCTCACTCATAGGCGATCTCCCGGAAAAGAACGTTCTGCGGATAAAGGCGGTCCCGGACTCTATTGCCGCTCTTTCCTCGAGCGGTGATGGTGGCCTTGTAACCATTGTTGGAGAAACCTTTATTGCGCAATACAGGATCTGCTTTTTATCGCCTTCACGCCCGCAGCAGATTTCTTCTATGGTAGATATCATCCCATCGCAGATGCGGCCACTGGATATTTCCGGGATTGGATTGTCACAGAACGAAATGAAGAGCAATGCACTTTCTCTGTTGAAGCTGCGCGGAAAAAGTCCGGTAAGGAAGGCCTCTGGTTTTGGGATATCGCTGGTGGTAAACCAGGTTTTTACCCTTAGCGATTGTATTCTTTTGGACCTGAGTTTCACCAACTCCACCAATCTTATATTTGAGGTAGATGAGCTCCGTTTTAAGATAGAGGACAGAAAGGTAAATAAATCAACCAATGTCCAGTCTGTAGAAATAAAGCCTGTTTTTCAGCTCTATCCCTTTGAAAGGTTTACAAAATCTTATCGGAACATCTATGTAATCAAAAAGGCCACATTCCCAGGTGACAAGGTATTCAAGATTGAACTTTCCGAAAAGCAGATTTCAGGAAGAAACCTTCGTCTTTCCTTGCACTACGCTGATATCCTAAAAGCCGATACCTTTTAAGAGTTACTTATGGAAGAAAGCAAGGAACAACAGAGTCTGCACCGCTTCTTACAATTTGCCATTTATCTGCTCCTTTTGCTAGACGTTCTTATGTTCATTTATGCACCTAAGCTGCTAACGGAAGTCGGCGCGGAGAAAATTGGACTTAGCAGGTTTTTGCTCCGTATGTCCCGTATTACTATTTATCAGCACCCGCTCTACAGCCGGTTTTTCTCTCTATTGCTGATTTCGCTGGTGTCGATCGGAACACTGAGCAAAAAAGACAAAGATCTCGATAGCAGAAAAGCAATCATTTATCCGCTCTTTTCGGGACTTGTGTTAATGTCGATGAGCATCTTCTTTTTTGGAGAAAAGGGGAATGCAGTTTTTTACCTGACCAGCTGGCCAGATTTCGGCTACATCTCTCTTTTGCTAATCGGGACGATTTTGGTGCACATAGCAATGGACAATGTTTCCAAGATTATCAGTTCTTCTTTAGGTAAGGATAAGTGGAATACCGAGGAAGAATCCTTTATGCAGGCAAAAAAGCCGGTTAAAGGACCATTTGCAGTTAGTATTCCATCACTGTTTTATTATCGCAAGAGGGTGCATCAGGGTTTTATTAACATTGAAAACATCTTTCGCGGGACACTTTTGATCGGAACACCCGGCTCGGGAAAAAGTTTTGGGGTCGTCATGCCTTTCATCCGGCAGCTTACCGCTAAGGAATTTTGTATCTGCTGTTACGATTTTAAGTTTCCCGACCTTGGGCAGATTGCCTACTACCATTATCTGCTTGGCAAAAAGAATGGAAAGCTCTCAGGGTTTGATTTTCATGTCATTAATCTAACTCATGTAGAACGCAGCAGGAGAATAAATGTATTAAGGCCGGATTATATCCTTACACTAGCCGATGCAGGCGAAACGGCGGAAGCACTGGTAGAAGCGCTTAAGAAAGGAGATAAATCAGGCGGTAGCGATCAGTTTTTTACCCAGAGTGCGGTAAATTTTCTTTCTTCCTGCATCTATTTCTTTTCCCAGTACGAGGGAGGAAAGTATTCCTCCTTTCCCCATGTACTCTCATTTTTAAACTGCAGCTATGAGCAGATCTTTTCGGTACTATTCTCCAATCCTGAGCTCAAAAGCCTACTCTCTCCATTTGCTACTGCCTATCAAGCAAAGGCATTCAATCAATTGGAAGGACAGATCGGAACGCTAAAAGTTTTCATCTCCAGGCTAGCTACAAAGGAAACTTTTTGGGTTTTTTCAGGCGATGATTTCAACTTAAAGATTTCTTCGCACACTGAGCCCTCTATGCTAATCCTGGCCAATGATCCCAATACGCAGAATATCAATTCTGCCTGCTATTCTGTAGTGCTCAACAGGCTGACCAGGCTGATCAACTCAAAAGGTAACCGGCCATCAGCATTGATTATTGATGAGCTTCCTACACTGTTTGTCCACCGCATAGAAAACCTGATTGCTACCGCCAGGTCCAATAAGGTTGCCGTACTCATGGGCCTTCAGGAGCTTCCCCAATTCCAGCAACAGTATGGAAAGGATACGGCAAGCACGATTACCTCAGTAGTTGGGAATGTGCTATCCGGATCGGTAAGAAATAAAGAAACGCTGGAATGGCTTGAGCGTCTATTTGGAAAGGTTAAGCAGCAGTCCGAGAGCCTATCTATTGACAGGACCAAGACCTCGCTTTCACTTTCGGAAAAACTCGAATCACTCATACCCGCCGGTAAAATAGCCTCATTAAAAGCCGGTGAGCTTGTAGGTATGCTGGCAGCAGACGCGGTAGAAGAATACACCGGGAAGTATGAGACCTCGGCTATCAACTGCAGGGTAAATTTGGATATGGAAGCAATAGCTAAAGAGGAAAGCTTTTATCCGGACATGCCAATATACTATGATTTCGCAGGTAAGAAAGAAGAGGTACTGCGTAGAAACTTCATGCGCATCAATAATGAAGTACAGATGCTGGTTACAAAATTCAGAACCGAGACCACCGGCTCAAAAAGTAGCGAAACTCCCAAAGCCTCAATGTCGGGCGGTATGAAGCGATAAACAAAATATTTTTACATTCTTAAAATCAATTCTTATGGAAGAACTAACCGGAAAGCTTGTGGTGGTACATCCACAGCTGACCACAGATCCCGTTTCCAGGCAGGGCCAAATCGGTGTGATTGCCACAGTGGATCTAAAAAGGGATACCATTAGTGTCGGCTTTTGTGGCGGTCCCATAGGCATGTATTCATCGGATGCCCTGCTTGTGCTCAGAGATAAAAATGAGCTTTACCAAGATGCCATGACCGGGGTAAAGGATATGGATGCTAAGACATTTCACGACTTGCTGGAGCTCAATATGAAACAGGAACGTTCTGGTTTCGGCAACGTCTCTGCCGCAATGAAAATTGCCTTGGATAGTCCTGAGGTCATGAAAAGAAGCATGATCTCCCTCGAGGATTATATTTCCCGAAATCAGATTATGGATATCAGTGAAGAGGTGTCTTTTGAGCGCTAGGCTTCTGGCAGGTATACTTCTCATTTTTGCGTCCTCTTTTTTATCTGCCTATTCACAAATCTCCATGCCACTAAATTCGATGAAGGTAAATAGTGCGTTTGGTAAAAGGATCCATCCGGTAACACATGAAAATGACTTCCATCGGGGCCTTGATCTGCGCGCGAGGAATGAGCCTGTATTTTCGTTTTTTGCTGGAAATGTATCCCGTGTAGGCTTCAATCCAATTCTTGGAAAGTTTATCAGGATTGATCATTCAGGACTCGAAAGCATATATGGCCACCTTTCGGTAATTCTCGTTAAAAAGGGTGAGAAGGTGCGTTCCGGGGAGCTGATAGCGGTTACTGGATCTACCGGTAGGGTAACTGGTGAACACCTGCACTTTAGTCTTCGCAGCAATGGCGTCTACATTGACCCGGTAAATTTTATTCTCCGCTACTACCAGGTGGTCAAAATTAATCAAATAAATTTTATGGAAAATTCAGCCTATTTAACCCTCAGGCAAAAGCTGGAACTGCTCGCGATGGTGGAAGAGGTGGAGCTGAACCTGGATGAGGCATGGCTCTACGGAATTGGCTTTGCCGATATGGAGGAAGAGCAAGATGGATAAAAAAGAAGTTCATAAACCCCTGCATGTCCAGGTGGCCGAAAAGGTAATCGATGCACTTCGCCAAGGAACCGCTCCATGGCAGATTCCCTGGGATTCATCTGGCATGCCTTTGTTACTACCTTATAATTTTCAGAGTGGCAATAGGTATAAGGGGATCAATGCATTATCGCTTTTGATGGCAGGCAGGGAAGATCCAAGGTGGATGACCTACAGACAGGCAGAGGAAAGCGGCATGCAGGTCCGAAAGGGAGAAAAATCAATGCTCATACAGTTTGTAAAGACCAAAGATGAACAGCTAAAGCGAGACAGTTCGGGGAAGGTCGTGCACGATGAACTGGGAAAACCGGTTAAGGAAACCAGGGAACTCCCCCATGCCATTATCCGCAATGCTTACGTGTTTAATGCCGCCCAGATCGAGGGCATGCCTAAGCTGGAAAAAGAAAAGCCCGGCAACCAGTGGGAGCCTATCCAGCGGGCAGAAAAACTTATTACCTCTTCAGAGGCGGTTGTCCATCATCAGTATTCGGCCAATGCTTTTTATGATCTAAAAAAAGATTCGATCACGCTACCCTATAAGGACTGGTTTTCTGAAAGCGGAAAATATTATGCGACACTGCTTCACGAGCTGGGCCACTGGACCGGGCATCCAGAGCGCTTAAACAGGGAGATGGGCGGCGGATTCGGTGATCCATTGTATGCAAGGGAAGAGCTCAAAGCAGAAATCGCTTCGATGCTCCTAGGTCAGGAACTTGGCATCGGTCATGATCCCGGGCAGCATTACGCCTATGTGGAAAGTTGGATATCGATCTTAAAGAACAATCCCTTTGAAATCTTTTCGGCGGCAATGGATGCAGAGCGCATACTTGGCTATATCATGGATGTAGAAAGAAAACAAGAGATCACCAATGAAAAGGTTTCCTTAAATGCAATGCAGCCCGCTCCGGTAAAAACTCCCGGATATCTCACTACTGGAGATAAAATCCCCTACAACGGTTCTGTCTATGAAGTGATGGGGCACTTAAAACAAGGCAAGCTTAAAATGCAGGAAAGCCTCAATGGCAATGCATTTACCTTAAGCCGGGAAGACAAACTTTATGCGGCCCTTTTATACCTCAAAACTCAGGTTGGTGCTGAGTTTCAAAACGAGAAACAGGCTAACCAAATTACGCAGGAAGGAAACCAATCACAACTTGATTTAAACAGATAAAAGGATTTTATGAAAAATTTAATTATTGAAGAAGCGCTGCCGATCGCAGAGCTATCCAGGCTGGGTCTATACGACGGAGCCAGGCACTTACTGGATGAAACGGATCTTTCCGCACTTCTTTCTGGTAGAAGGACATCCTTGGTTAATCTTCAGAACCTGGTCAGCGAGTCTTTCACAATCGATAGTCTTGATGCAAAACTATCCTTAAATACCGATCCAGATAGTCTTCAGCAAATCAAATTGCACCCTATCTACAAAGAGCCAAAACGCTCTGTTGATTTATCGGATATCGAAACTAATGAGCTGATTTCGGGAAAAGCAAAGAATATTGCAAAAAGCATTGGTTTTCCGGGTGGCGGTAGCAAAACCATTGTGTTTGAATATGATAGAGAGACCAAGGAGTTTATTTCCTATGATCCGGCAGCGGTAGAGATTCCCTTTCAGATCAATGGAGAACAATTGGATACTAACAAAAGAGAAGATTTCGCCCTTGGAAAAATAGTCCAGCTCGCCGATGGGACTATGGTTCAGCACAGGGCCAGTGAACCCCAGGGGATCTTAGCCAGTCGTACAGCTTTAATCCTTACTGTTTTGAAAGATGGAGCCGCAACAAGGTTTCTGATCAAGAATATTTCTCCGATCATGGATGTAAGTATTCACCAGAGTCCTTTTTCTCCAGCTTTTGAGACTGCGTTTCTGGAAATGAAAAAAAATGACGGTTCGCTTTCTGTTGAAAAGTTGCAGCAGATGGAACTTATAAACTTCAAAAGTGAATATACAAGGGGCTATGGCCATGGTGTATCCAGATAAGAATGGATGTTGACTGGATTGAGCATGGTGGTTTTTCTTATTTAATTCCATCTGGACTCCCTCCGATTAATATCCTGAATGTCTATGCCTTTTATGACAAAAGGGAGGCATTGAAAGTTTTATGCGAAAGCACAGCAGTTAATGTTCAACATGCCGCCTTGGTCACTGTAGGTTTTCTTCCGCTCCCAGAAAACATATGCGCTATCCGTTCAATGTTTCAGAATGCGAGGTTTAGAACAGCATTCGGTAACGATATGTCAGCAATAGTGCTCTCCTGCAAGATTTCCTTGTGGCTCAAAGGACTCGATGCAACTTTTCTAATCTTTAATGATAAAGTGATCTTTACTTTCAAGTCATGTGAATTTTCATGTACGGAATCACGCTTTTCACTCAATAGATTTTGCAAGCTCACCGGATTTAGGACCAATGTCAGGCCTTTGAGAATGCGGTAAAATTCAATACCATGATCCCAGAAATTTTCAAGCAGGACGCAAATCTCAATATCCGGGTATTTGGATTTGATGTAAATGTAAACTATGTGTACAACTGGCCAGGCAAAAGAACTGATGAGAAAGAGCCAACCGTCGTGCACCTGGAATTCCGCTCAGATTCACAGATCATTTCTGGTACCGGATATCGGTCACATTTTCTATTTTCTGCCTTTTTAACCAAGTGCGGATATGGATCGATCCAGGAACTGGCAGTCGCCCTTGGCGAACACCTCGCCAGAGAAAATGGCTATGAGCCTCCCCAACCTGAGCAGCAGCTCAGCCTATTTTAATTAAAAACTTATTATTATGAATGAACAAAATTTAGATTACCTAAAAAAGAGCCTGGATTACCTGGGCTTTGGAACAAAGCTTAACGACGTTCTTGAGTCAGCGGTTTCAAGAGGTCTCCCGGCTTTTACTTTGGGGGTAACGCAAAGTTACACATCTTCCCAGGCTAAAAAAAATCCGGTCCTTGGAACAGACCAGGTAAAATTCATGCTGAACTTCAACCGCTCCAAGCAGAGCGATATGTATTTTCTCAACGATTATGAGGTAACCCTGAACAAGGCAGGGAGCGCTCTCCCGGTTAGACAGGTTTTTGACCTGGAAAGAGATAACCGTATCACAGCCTTGCAGGCTTACAAACTACTCTTAGGGAATTCACTTGAAAGGGATGTATATACAAAATCCGAAAACAGTGAGGTTTCGGAAAAGAAAAAAGTGTGGTTCAAACTCAATCTTGACGTGCAGGATGCTTATGGCAATCATCCTCTGAAAAAGTTTTACCCTGAATTCAAGTTTGAACTCGCTAATGCCATCGACAAATATCCTTTCAAAGCATTGACCGAACAGGGAAAGGATAGCATGATGAAAATGCTAAGAAGTGGTCATATGGCTTCGGCTGAAATGATGGTAGACAAGAAAGCTGTTTCAGTGCTGGTAACTGCCAACCCCCAGTTTAAGGGACTGGATGTGTACGATAAGAATATGGCCATTATCCGTCAGGACGAAATCTTTCCTAAAAAGGAGGAGGGAAAAGAACTAACTGAGACTGCCAGGCAAAAGATTTCGCAAAAAAACGAGATTGATCCCAGCAATACTGAAGAGCGCTTTCCATGGGAAAACCAGCGTGATGATAATATCGCTCAGCAGGAAATAGGAAGATAAACGCTTTTCACGGCAAAGAAAAAATGAGAAAGCTTTTAGCTAAGATAGACCACATCCGGGCGACCGGATGGGTTACCCTTGATCTTAAGGAAAATCACCCGCTTTCTAAATTAAATGGTAAGCGCTTCCAAGTGGAAAGTATGGCCACGCCGGATATTAAAAGCAGGGTATCGGTCATGATAAAGGGTGAAAAAGTTGATTTGAGGATTGACGACTTGTATTAGAATTTATGACCAAACTAAAATTAAAGACCCCCATAAGCTATTATGGGGGTAAACAAAAACTGGCCAAACGTATAGTTTCGGTAATTCCGCCACATGTGCTTTATTGTGAGCCTTTTATTGGTGGTGCAGCGGTGTTTTTTGCTAAAGAGCCATCACAGGTTGAGGTAATCAATGACACCAATAAAGAACTGATTAATTTTTATAGGGTAGCAAAGGAGGATTTCACTTCTCTGGAAAAGGAGATCAGGATTTCCCTCCATTCCAGGGATCTGCATAGAAAGGCCTCGGTGATTTATAACAATCCGGACATGTTTTCTGAGATCAAAAGGGCATGGGCAGTTTGGCTTACTTCATCACAGAGCTTTTCCTCGCAGCTCGACAGCAGTTGGGGATATGATAAATCAAGCAATACAACCACCAAAAAAATTAATTTCAAAAAAGAGGGGTTTGTTGAGGAAATGGCGATCAGGCTACAAAACTGCCAGATTGAATGTGCGGATGCGCTCTATATCATTGCAAGCCGTGATACCGTAGACAGTTTCTTTTACTGTGATCCGCCTTACTATAATTCTGATTGCGGCCACTATGACAGCTATTCTGAAGGGGATTTTGAAGCGCTTCTTTTTTTATTGGCTCGAATAAAAGGCAAGTTCCTACTCTCTTCCTACCCATCTCCGCTCCTTGAAAAATATGCCACCGAACATCGCTGGCATCAATGGTCGGTAAAGCAACAGGTCTCCATTAATGCAAAAGGGGGTAAGCAGAAAAGTAAGATTGAAGTTCTCACCGCCAATTACCCGATTGACCTTAAGGTGGAGCTGGGACTTTAAACTCCGCCGCTAGATCATAATATATGGATAATGTAACAGTGTCAAATCCAGAAGCTATGAATCTCTTTCATGGTTCTCTAGGAATTATTGGCGATAGAATCAATATACAATCCGGTAAAGGTGTCGGCTGGAACGGGCTCACTCTTGGAGATGCATTTTATACCTCTCTAAGTGAAGATGCTGCTTGCCTCTTTAGCCATCTTGTGCTTCAGAAATCAAGGTTGATGGGCTTGGAGGCTTTTGATAATCTTGGTTTTGCCAAAATCTACAAAATATCCGTAAATGAGGATTTTAGCATCTTGGATGCTGATCAAGCTCTGGACGCATCCCGCGTCCGGAGTATCTTGCTGCGTGCCGGAGTTTCGAAAGTTTATCTCAATTACCGCCACGATGACCAGCTGACTGAATTTTACAAGGCAGCAGATTTACTGTGTTATGGAATGGATTGGGAAGGGAACAGAAATGAATATTTATGTAAGGCTTTAGGGTACGATGCCTTGATGGTAAATGAACGCGCATGGATGAACTGGGACTATTATCCAAACGATATCGGGATTGATTGGGGTAAATTAAATGATCCTAGGATATGGCCTCCAAAAACGGTAGCTATTTACAATCAGAACATGGTTTCGGGATTTGAACTATATAGGGATGGTCAGGTTTATGGAAATGAACCTGAGTGCCCGAATTACTCAAGATAAAAATTTATTGGATGAATATATTTGTTTTTTAGAATGGGTTTATGATGCTTTACTAGACTAACCTGGAAATTGCAAAGCTAAATGTTGTATTCTGTACCAGAATATAGGGTCAAATGATTTTAAATATGTTTTATTTTAAAATCATTTTCTCTACAACCGAATCTGGCTTTTTACCTGATAAAAGCATTGAAATAATGATATTAACTTTATTATCTATTGCAATTCTTCAACGCTAAACTTTGACTTGAAGTTACCAAAATGTCTTTAAGGACAGTTCTAAGAAACCATTTCGTCTTATTGGTGTATTCTATTCAAGTCGTTTTTGATAATTGACGGCACGTAAATTGCTTGATAATCATTAGTATAGCTTTGGTTTTTAATTTAAATTTCACAGGTTTATTGAATTAATGCATATATTTGTATAAATGAAATCGGTAGATAACATAACAACCATTTTTCCAAAAGATCTTTTCTGGGATGTTAATCCCTCTAAGTTAGATAGACAGGAAGATAAGGATTTAATTATCCCAAGGGCGCTCTATGCAACTACAGAAAGTACTTTTCCAGAAGATATTAGTCGTTTAGAGCGTTTATACGATCGTGCTGAAATTGTTGAAGAGCTTAAAGCTACAAAAGAACGTATCAGTAATAAAGTGTGTGCGATGGTCGCTCAGAGATATCACATCAAGCAGTTTTCAAGATACTAATGGCTGCTGTTTCCGCAGAACTGTTAGAAACAATCATTGAACTTCAGAATCTTTCAAGTCTCCAGAAAGCAGTATTAGGAGGGGGAACCAATCTCGCGATTAGGTATGACCATCGGGAATCGATAGATATTGATCTTTTCTTTTCAGGGATAATTGGGAAATCAGGGTATCAAAAAATAGATGAGGAAGTTAAATCACACTTTGGTGAAAATGCTTCGCGCTTTGATTACCCTTGTGACGAGGGTGACCAGTATATGTTTATGCGCTTCTGGATCAAAAAAGGTACACTCAGCATTAAGGTAGAGATACTCCAGAATGCCAGCTTTTTGGATGAACCTGATATTGTAGAAGGGGCAAGACTCGCAACCGTTAGGGACATTGGCCTTCTTAAACTGATGACAGCGTCGAACCGTGCGAACTTTAAGGATATCTATGATTTGGATTATTTGACTGCAGATATTTCCTTGACTTCTTTAATGGCAGACTTGAAGTATAAACAGGAAACTTTTAATGGAGATGAGCACCGGACAATATTTGATCTTGATAATGAAATAAGTCCTGTAGATGATCCTTTGCGCCTGCTTTTATTTGAGGCAAAAGCCGCGGCGGCTAGAAATCGGCCTAATCATAGTGATTACAGGATTTTGCCCCAACCAGGTAAAAAGAACTGGAGGATGGCACAGTCAAGTTATAGAAGAAAGGTGCGAAAACTTTGTAGTGATATCGGTGTTGACTTTCCTAATATAAGCCCCGTTTGATAGCTCTCTTTAAATCAAGGCTAATTTTTTAAACGATAAATGGTCATTGGATGGCAATATAATTTTTTGATAAAATGATTTATTCTGTAAAATAGATTTATAGTTTATATTGCAGTACATAAATTATCACTAAATTAATATTCTACATTGGCAATCTCACTTTCAGAATTTGTAAAATTCTATCCTTTGCGCGCAAGCTCCATGGCTTGGCTATTTGGCGCGGGCAGCTCCGTGTCCGCTGGTGTCCCTTCGGCATATGACTTAACTTGGGACTTTAAAAGACGGATCTATTGTGCAGAACAGGCATATCCACTACATCTTTTTAGTAATCTGACAGATAATGGTATCCGTGAGCAGATCCAGAGCTATTTTGATAAACAGACTGGCTGTCCCAAAAGAGATAGTTCAGAAGAATATTCTTATTATTTCGAACGTGCATTCCTGAGTCCTAGGGATCGGAGTGGCTATATTGCCAGGCAAACATCTGGCATGCAACTCACTTATGGCCATAAGGTAATGGGTATACTAATGAAGCATGCCAAATTAAATCTAATTTTCACAACAAACTTTGACAAGGCATTTGAAAACATTGCCAGTGCCCAGTTTGAAAAACTGGAAAACTGGTATGCCGCAGACCTGGATAGCGGAGACAATGGATTAAAGTTCTTTCAGTCCGGCAAGCGGCCACTGATTGTAAAGCTCCATGGGGACTATTTTTCCGAAAAAATAAAAAATACCAGTATGGAACTCCAGGGCCAGGATAGGCGGCTCCGCGATATACTTTCAATGTCACTGGACACAAACGGCCTTTGTGTTATGGGCTATAGTGGAAGAGACAAGTCAATTATGGACGTATTGAGAGAATCTGCTGTTAAATCCAGTGCGCTATCAAATGGTCTTTTCTGGTTCAACAGGGCAGGAGGAAGTCCTGCTCAGGAAGTAATAGATCTTATAGAACTCGCAAAATCGAATGGAAAACAGGCCGAGATAGTGGAGATAGAGACATTTGATACAGCTTGGGCAGATCTTATAAAAGGATTTGATGATATCCCTATCTCAGATATGGAAAAGCTGAACGAACACTACCATCGATCTACTAATCAGCCCATCCCCGATGCTGGAATCAAATATCCCTTGATTCGCTTAAATGCTATCCCTATCATAAATTATCCCGCTACGGCAAGACTTTATAAATGCGAGGCGGGGAATACAAAGGAGGTTAAAAAACTTATTAACGAGAGCAAGACCCAGATCATTGGAATCAGGAAGCAATCCGGTATTGTGGGGTTTGGACCTGATATCAGTTTCGAAAAGGCGTTTGAGTCTTATGGTAAATTTGATACAGATCTTTTTCAGGTAGGCGAAAAAGATTTAATGTATGATGATTCTGCAACGAAAAGCCTCTTAACAACTGCACTGCAAATGTCACTGATTGATGGAAAACCACTTAGATTGACAAAAAAGAGGGATCGGTATTTCATCTTTCCCGATCTGAAAAAGATCAGTGACCCTGCTTTCGTGGCTCTAAAGAATTCAATGTTAAGCATATCCGGAACAATTCCCCGGTCAAAATTAACCTGGGTTGCAGCGCTTGAAATTAGCATACAATATGTTCTTTCCAAACCTCTGCTGGTACTTAACCCTACTATAATCGCCTCTAAGACATCAGAGCGGACAGAGAGTAAACTTGTAGCGCCATTCGTTAAAGAAATAACCGCAAGGTGGTACAATCAGAAATATGACGGAATTTTAAACAGCTGGCTGAAAATTTTATTTGGAGACGAAAAAGAAGTTACTATCTCTGCGTTCACAAGGCCCATCGAAGGCGTAAACGCATCATTCACCATTTCAAAAACTACCGCATTCACTAAAACGCTCTAAAGATGGAATTTCCAGCATATCATATTATTCCCGAACCAAAACTAACTTTCGAAGCGCTATCCAATGCGCAGGACATACATCCATTAAGGGGACTTAAAACGTTCAAGCCCTATTCTATTAAACTAAACCCTATCGGTAAGATCAGAATTGCTGCTATTTATCCTGAAGGATCCTACCATATCATATCAAATCTAATAACAGAACTTCGTTCAACCCACTTGCCAAAGGAGCGGACCGCATATCTGGAAAGTTTTACCGGTATTGAGGATATTTTCGGAGTAAAAGTAGAACTGGTTCCAGAAGCTACATCTATCTCTTTATCCACGCAAGATGTATTTAAGGAGGGCGTAGCTCCATATATTTCACTGAGCGAATCCATCAGCGGGTGCATAAGGGAAATGTCCAAACGAAAACTCGAATACGACGTGCTGATGATCTACCTTCCGGATTTTTGGTCTCCGGGATTTGAGGACCTCGAAAAAGGATTTGATCTGCATGATTTTATCAAGGCCACATCGGCAATGCTCAATATTGCCAGCCAGGTTATAAGAGAGGGCAGTGCAATCAAATATAAGTGCCGATGCAGTGTCATGTGGAGACTTTCTATCGCCCTGTATGTTAAGACTGGCGGAATTCCTTGGAAACTCTCAAACATCGACCAAAATTCAGCGTTTATAGGCCTGAGTTATGCCACTCGGCTTAACCCAAATACAAACCAATATGATTATACTACCTGTTGCAGTCAGGTATTTGATGCAGACGGCACGGGACTGGAATTTGTAGCTTACGATGCAGCCGAGATTGAAACCAGGGTCGGGGAGAACCCCTATCTTACCAGGGCAGAAATGAGAAAACTGATGTCCAGAAGCCTCGAGCTTTACCAGCGCAAGCATGCAGGAAGAAGACCTGAACGTCTAATCGTTCATAAAACAAGCCATTTTACACAAAGTGAGATTGACGGTGCCTTTGATGCTATCCCCGGAAACATTAATTTGGAGCTTTTACAGATTGTGCAGAACACCAATTTTAGGGGGATTCATTATCTTGACAAAAACGGTGAGAAAGGTGCCGATGGCTATCCATTGAACAGAGGTACTTATTTTCAGATCGGACCTCAGGAAGTGCTTTTATGGACACAGGGAAATGTTGATCTCAATAATAAAAAATATTTTAAGGAAGGAAAAAACATTCCCTCACCAATCCTCATCCGAAGATTCGCTGGAGAAGGTGGTTGGGACAGGAACTGTCAAGCCATTCTTGGACTTACCAAAATGAACTGGAACCACGATGCACTTTACGACAGGTTACCGGTGACGCTGGGTTACGCCCAGTCGCTTGCAACTACGATAAAAAGGATGAACAAACTTATTAACAAACCTTACGAATTTAGATACTTTATGTAAGTTTTGTAAACTAAAGTTTTGGTGCCTAAACTCTTGGTACTTGAAAACCTATTGTCAAAATCTTTAGTTTTAAGATTTGACAATAGGTTGTTTAATCTATAGGAGCCATGTTCCATCAAGTATTATCACATCTTATGTTTCTTAGATTCTATTTATGTTTCCCCAAACTCTAAACTTTCCATGATCCATTTTCTGATTATAATTTTCCTTGCCAATCTTTTTTTTCTAATTTTCGCCTTTTTTGTATTTGTTTTTGGTTCTAAATTTTGGAGTTCTCGCTTCTCTTTTATCAACTCTGCATAACCGTCAAATTCTGGCACGGTCATGTGTAAATCTCCGATAGCTTTGAGTTTTGAAACAAATGAGCTGTTGATCGTGATTGCAGGCTCCTGACAATCTTTTTCATAGTTGCTTTTAATTAAATTATTAATGTAGATCAGAATCTGAACAACTTCGTTAAACTGATCTGGTCGAAACTCTTTTCCATCAGATATTAATTTAGGTTTTATGATGGTAGTAATCAACAGTCTCTTCCCACCGATATTCGCGTCTGCGAAAAGGGTGCTTAAGTTAGCAAATGACTGAAGGGCAGATTTTGATACGGCCTTTAAGTTTTTCCAGGAAATTTGCTCTGCCTTTATTTCATCCAGCTCCCATTCAAGGTGCCTGATCTTTTTGTTACTAGAATTTTTTATTATCTCATATTCATCACTTTCTAATTGTTTTTCAAGCATTAGTTCTCTAGCCCTAACGGCTTTTCTGTTTACTGCTTTTATCTCGGACAACAGGTGTTTTCTTTTTTCGGGTACTGGGCGTACCTGACTGGTATGCGCCTTGATCATCATTTTGATGAAAAATCTTATTACGTCCTTGTCTACAAAGAAATTGTGGATCTGTTCGATGAACTTTTGATTAGTGAAATTAGCTCTGAATCTCATGCCGCATTTGGAGGTACAGTGGTAATAATAAATTTTTGTTTTACTTCCTCCTGGAGCGCTGGCGGTTAGCTTTTTGTTGCACTTACTGCAATATAAAAATCCACGCATTAGTAGTTGCTCCGGTTCTAGCATTCCAATGCCATGAGACTTTGATTTTATTTTAAGTTTTTTTTGAATGCTATAAAATTGTTCCTCTGTAATGAGTGGTTGATGCCTTCCGATTACACAATAAGCTTCTTCATTTTGGTATTGCGGTATTTTAACTTTACCACAATACATTGGGTTATTGATCATGCAATAAAAGTTACATTTGCTGCAAACAAAACCTCTTTTATTTGCTATATACAATATGTTTTCTGGAGCAAAGTCGTAATTTTCAAGGCAATAAAAAATCCATTTCACAATCGATGCTTCTGGTTCTTTTATTGCCATATACTTTTTCCCTTCCTCGGTTGTTTTGTTTATATATCCTAAGGGGGCAGGTCCGGTCCATCTACCTTCTTTTTTTGCTCTTCTTAAGCCTGCCTGAGTACTAAGTCCCTTGCGATCATTTTCAATTTCCGGCATTGTAAGATAAATAGCAAGCATTAACTTGTTCTCTGGCACACTGAGGTTTAAGGGTTGTTCAACAGCCTGAGCCTCTATGCCTAATTTTTTCAATGAAGCTATCGTTTGGTATGCATCACTTGTATTTCGACTAAATCTGTCCCATCTGGTAAATAATAAAAGGTTGGACTCGTTTCTATTTCTTTTTAAGAATGCTAGTAACTTGTTCCACTCGGGACGATTGAAGGTTTTAGCGGAAAAATCTTCTATTATGATCTGTCTGATATTAATTTTATTTAGCTCGCAATACTTTTTAAGTATGTGTTTTTGTAGGTTTAACGAGTAGCCTTTTTCGGCTTGCTCATCCGTACTTACTCTAATATATAAATCTGCTGTTTTCATTTGCTTCTCTTTTTTAAATTATTTGAAAGTTTATAAATTATGAATTCGATCCATTTTCAGGATTTTCAAGTTTTTCAAAAAGTGATGCGATTTGAGCGATTTGGGCTATGTCAGTCGACGAAAAATGTCCCGGGAGGGACCCAGAGTTTTAAAAGCAGTTCTGAAAAGAGCTGCTTTTCTTGTTTTCGACTCTTAGTTTTAAGTGGGAAGTGATGAAGGATTTCAATATTTCTCTTAAAACAATAGTCGAAAACATCAAGCCATATTTGAGGACAACTGCCTTTTCATAATTTAAAAACGATGCCAGTGAGAAACTCATATTCATTTTAATATGGATCTGCCTTGTATTTTGATGGCGCTTTTAAACATGGATTTAACAATTTACCGAATTCTGAGCCACTAACTTTTAAATAATGCGGAAAGACTTTACATTAAATTATGGAAAGAATAAAAACAGAAATAATGTCTTGGTTAATGGGAGTGATCGATGACAATTCCTGGGAAAAATATAATGACTTGCATATTGATGAAGTCGATAACGTATTTAAAAACAAATCCAATTGGGTTGGTGGTGGGTTAGAATGCTATATTCAGGCTGTCTCAATAATTAAAGAGCTTAATATTCCTTACACAATCGAATTAGCCTTTTCTTTGAAATCCAAGAAGAAAATAGCAAATCATATTATAACAGATATTAACTTTTTAAAAAAAGAACTTGATCACAGCCCTCCATCATTATATGTTTTTCATAATGATTGGAAAGGCCTAAATGGATTGAAACAAAAAGGAATAAAGCTAAGTAACTTCACTGATAACGACGAAATTGTTGGCAGTTTTTATTATTATCAAGTCTTTAACGAAAGAGATAGTGAAGTTAGAAGAGTTTTATTCTGTATTTGAGAATTAATTTGAGCTGCGTACGTCTACTTCGTTATAAAAGCTAAGAAATTATGGTAGGAAAACTTGAAAAATAGACAGGCGTAATGGAATGGTCCCCGGTCTTCGAATTAGCTCAAGATATTGTATTACTTTACAATTCCGGAATCTTACTCTTGTTATTCTGGAATCGGATTCCTGATTTGTAATAAATTTGATGAATGTTGGCTATATTTGCAATATGATTACTCGAACCGCAGAAGAAGAAGTAAAATTCCTGGCAAGCCAATTTAAAGCTATAGCCATTGTAGGTCCCAGACAGTCTGGTAAAACCACCCTAGCCAGAACTGTATTTCCCAATAAGCAATATGTTTCACTCGAAAATTTGGATAATAGATTGTTTGCAACAGAGGATACGAGAGGCTTTCTAGCGCAATACTCAGCTGGAGCCATTTTTGATGAAGCTCAGCGTGTTCCAGAACTGTTTTCCTATTTACAACAGGTTTTAGATGAAGACACAGAAAAGGGAAAATTCGTACTAACTGGATCTAACAATTTCTTGCTTCAAGAGAACATTTCTCAAAGTCTGGCGGGAAGGATAGGTTATCTATATCTTTTACCATTCTCTACGGAAGAAATCGGAAGGATCACTCATAAGCAACAAAGTGTTGAAGAGGCTATATACAATGGAGGATATCCTCCAATATATGACAATCAAATTTCCCCAAATAGATGGCTGTCGAATTATATTCGAACTTACGTAGAGCGCGATGTACGACAAATTAAAAATGTAAATAATCTGGGGGCTTTTGAAAGATTTGTAAAGCTTTGTGCCGGACGAATTGGACAATTGTTAAATGTTAGTAGTTTAGCAAATGAGACAGGCGTAGATGCAAAAACAATAAGTTCTTGGATAAGTGTGCTGGAGAGTAGCTTTATTATTTATTTGCTTAAACCACATCATCAGAACTTTAACAAACGTTTGGTAAAAATGCCAAAATTGTATTTTTATGACACTGGTTTGGCCTGCTCACTACTGGGGATTCAAAATGCTGAGCAGCTAAAAACACATTCGGCTTTAGGTAATTTGTTTGAGAATTATGTGATTACAGATATGATTAAAACCAGATATAATAGAAATGAACCAATGAACTTGTATTTTTGGCGAGACAATTCTGGTAATGAAATGGACGTGATTATTGATAATGGAGGAACCCTGCATCCGGTAGAAATTAAATCAGGAAAAACGATTACTGCCGAATTTTTTAAGAACTTTAAGTTTTGGCAAAAGATATCTGGTACCGAAGGAGGTGCAGTCATTTATGGTGGCGAGCAAGTTCAAAACAGGAGCAATGGGTTGAAAATAGTGCCATGGAATAGTTTGGAGGCAAGAATTTAATATCGTAGATATCCATTCTTTAAAATTTTCGAAAACTGCCCTAAGCTAATCAGCTTATATCCATGGCTTTACCCCAGTTCGGCCTGTCCAGTATATTCGTAGTACCGTCGCAGGTAACTCGCCTGGGTTTTCCTTGTACTTTCCTTGGACATTCCTTGGGTCATGCTTGGGTAAAAGCAGGTAAAACCCATTCAAAACCCCTTTAAACCCACTTTTTTGTTATAAAATCTCCTTGAACCCACCGCCAGCGCACTTTTGTAACTGAAGTTTAAACTTTAAGGCGTACAAATGAAGAGCATCCCTGGAAATCATTATATTTGGTTTCTACACTCTTAAGCATGAAACTTCTATATAAACTACTTTTCTTTAGCATTGCTTTTTCTTCAATATCGATAGCCGACGCGCAGCAGAAAGCGATTCACATGCAGTATTCCGTTTCAATGGAAAAAGCAGCTGAACACCTTTATCATGTATCGCTCATAAGTACAAGCCCGGGTAAAACGCTGGATTTTAAAATGTGTACATGGACACCCGGCTACTATCAACTGGTTGATTTTGCCGGAGCAGTTCAGAATTTTAGCGCAACTGATGCAAACGGAACGAGCCAGAAATGGGAAAAAACTGCACCGGAAGTCTGGCATATTGAGAACAATGGAAAACCTGTACACATTACCTATGATGTTAAGGCTGTTGTTCCATTTGTTGGGAATGTATATCTCGACGAAACAAGAGGTTACATTACGCCCGGAGGTTTGTTTTTATACCTGGACCAGGAACTGAGAAACCCGGTTAGTGTGGAGATGACACCCTACAGCAAATGGAATTCACTGGTGGCAACAGGTCTGGATACGATTCCGGGTAAAATGCATACCTTTTTGGCCAATAATTTTGATGTTTTGTATGATAGTCCGTTTTTAATGGGTGAACTTGAGGTACTGCCATCCTTTGAGGTAGCAAACAAACCGCATCATTTTATTGGCTACAAACTCCCTGAATTTGACCGTCAGGGCTTCATGGATGATCTTAAAGAAATCGTGGAAACCGGAAGCGCCATTATCGGTGAAATTCCCTATACCCACTACAGCTTTTTATCGATAGGTGCCGGGGGTGGGGGTATAGAACACCTTAATTCATCTTCATTGAGTTTTAGTGGCGGGGAAGGATTTAATACACCAGCAGCCAGAAAAAAACTATACAACTTTATTGCCCACGAATATTTTCACCATTATAATGTAAAACGAATACGCCCTATAGAGCTGGGTCCGTTTGATTATTCAAAAGAAAACCATACCAACATGCTTTGGGTATCGGAGGGATTTACCGTTTATTATGAATACCTGATTACCAGGAGAGCAGGCATCATGACTCCGGAAGATTTTTTTAAGGACCTACAGCAGAATATCAAAAATTATGAGAACCAACCGGGCCACCTGTATCAATCTGCTACACAAGCCAGCTATTATACCTGGAGTGATGGTCCGAATGGAAGGGTGAATGACACCTTCAACAAAACCATTTCCTATTATGATAAAGGGCCCATTTTGGGATTAATGCTTGATTTTAATATCCGAAATGCCACTAAAAATAAAAAATCACTGGATGATTTAATGCGTTTACTTTATTACAAATACTATAAAAAGCTGAACCGGGGTTTTACAGAAAAGGAATTTAGACAGGAATGTGAGGCGATTGCGGGTATTGCAATGCCTGAAATATTCGAATATGCTTCAACCGTGAAAGCGCCTGATTATCCGAAATATTTTGCAATGGGTGGCTTAAAGATTGATACGGTTAGTACTGTTCAATATGATTCATGGGCGGGTCTGAACATCCGTAAACAAGGTGACTTTTTAAAAGTGGCTTCGATTGATTATCAGTCGCCTGCATGGTACCTGGAGATTAAGAGCGGGAGTAATCTCCTTGAGGTTAACGGCATTCCGGCAACGCCCGAGCTGTGGTACAAAACCTTGGAATCGTCCACTGCGGGAGATACGGTGAAATTGCTGGTGGAGAACGCAGGAGAAAAAAAACTGATCAGCCTTGTTTTACAAAAGCGGAAAGAGAAAACATTCATGATCAGCAAGCTCAACGAGCAAAATGCGTTACAGAAGAAAATATATGATAGCTGGATCGAATAAACCTTTATGTTAATGGTAAGCTGAAATGGAAGGTAGAGCCTTTACCTAATTCGCTTTCTACCCAGATTTCGCCATGGTGTCTGCTTACAATTTCTGCACACAAGTATAATCCTATACCGAAGCCGGCAATGGTAAGGTGCTGATCTGCCACGCGATAGTAACGCTCGAAAAGCTTATGCTTGTCCTCTTCCCTGATCCCGCTTCCTTCATCAGCTACAGATACCACGGCAAAGTTATCGTGTTGTTCACAGGAAATATCTATAGTGCTTCCTGGTGGGGAATACTTTACCGCATTACTGATTAAGTTATTGAGTACGTGGCCAATTTTATCGCGATCCGCATCTATCGTTAATTCTTCGCATTTTACAATCACGATATTATGACTGTTTGCAGTAACGGTGAACTCGCTTTCTACCTCGCTAATCAGTTCTGCGAGATTGAAGTGCTGTTTCTGGATGTGTATTTTTCCTGATTCAAGACGCGACACATTTAGAAAGCTGTTAATCATGTTCGCCATCTTCTTCAACTGGTTATTTGCTTTATCCAAAGCCCCGGATGCAAAAGTGTCGTCATTCTTTTTTGCGCGAACCTGCAACAACTGTACGTATCCTGTAAGTGAGGTTAAAGGCGTTTTGAGCTCATGGCTCACCATTCCTATAAAATCATTTTTGCGCTGCTCATCGGCCTTATGTTCGGTAATATCTGATATTACTCCAACCATTTTTACTGGAACACCCTCACTGTCATACCTTGCCCTTCCGTGCGCACTAATCCAGTGGATGGATCCGTCAGGCCAGGTGATTTCATATTCAGCGCGGTAGATACTATGATTTTCTTTGGCTATTCTAACGAGTTCCCTTATCCGGTCTCTATACTGTGGTAACATGGCTTCAAACATCTCCGCATAAACAAAGTCGTGATCAACATTACGGCCAAATGCACGTTTGAACTCATCGTTGCAAACCATTGTTCCTGTTGCCAGATCTACCTCTGTAGAACCAAGCGATCCGGCGTCCATGGCAATTTTTAGCCTGTTATTTACCTCCAGTATTTCCTGGCGTGCATTCACTTGTTCCGTTACTTCGGTAACCACCTGCAATACCCGTTCTATATTACCATTCTCCTCTTCGATGGGTTGGTATACAAAATTAAAATAACGTTCCTGAGGTGCATTGTCTTTCAAAATAATGGCTTTGCTCTCTACACCATGATAAGGCTTTCCGGACTTGAGTACATTCTGCAGGATAGTGATAAAAGGCTGGTCGGCAATTTCCGGCAAAACTGCATCGAATCTTTTTCCTTGAACATCTGAAGATTTACCCCAAATTTCGAGCATTCTTTCGTTTGCACTTTCAATGATCAGTTCGGCTCCTTTAAAAACCGTAATGGCTACAGGAGCCTGTTCGATAAGTCTGCGGAATCTTTGTTCGCTGGCTTCCAGATTGCTGATGAGCAATTGCATGCGCTCTTCACTGGTTACCTGTTCAGTAACATCCTGCAACACGCCGCTAAGGCGGATGGGCTGTTTATTTTTGTCAAAGAGCGTTTTACCCTTTGCTTTAACTATTTTTGGGATTGGATTCTCAGGATTACTGATGGTATAAAGCACCTCATAGTTTCCACCGGAATTGTGATCAAGTGCCTGAGATATAGCTGCCAGCACCCTTTCTCTATCGCCGGGTGTGATTACACTGGTTGCTTTCCCGAGTTCAATTCGATCTTCAGGCTGCAGTCCAAACCAGGATTTGAGTGTATCGTTGCCGGCAAATTTTCCGGTGATGGGGTCCAGATCGAAAGTTCCAAGGCCCGCCGCACTGATGGCCAGTTCGATATCATCCTGACTGATTTTTAGTTTTTCATAAACTCCGGTGATTTCCTGAGTGAATTTATACATCTCCTCATTCGATGCAGCCAGTTCCTCATTGGATGCCCTGATTTCCTCATTTGACGCTTCCAGCTCCTGGTTTAGAAACGCAATAGTTTCAGTCCTTTCCTGAACTCTGCTATCTAACCGTTCGTTAAGCTGCTGGAGACTTATTTTTGCAGTTTCAAGCTCCTGATTGGCGATTCTGAGTTCTTCGAGTGCAGTGGCCAGATCAATATTTTTACTGGCCAGTTCTTCATTATGCGCCTGTTCCATTGCCAGGTAGGCAGCATTCTGTTTAGCCTCTTCAATTGCGGTTTGTTTTAAATAGCGCTCGGTAATGTCGACCGCGCTATGCAGAATGCAGATGGTTTTTCCGTTGTCATCCAGGATAGCCCGATATTCGAAATCGAAATAAAAAATCTGATTTTTGCCATCAATAGACAACTCCGCAGGGGTATCCGAACCGGAAATGGTTAATCCTTCCAACCACACCTTTCTGAACATCTCAATGAATGGCTGACCAATAAGCTCAGGAAGCGCTTCTGCAAGTGACTTTCCTAAAACACGCTTATCCTTGCCCCAAATCTTCAGCATTGCATCATTCGCAAACTGAATGTGTGCATCTTCTCCAACATGGATAGCTGTTGCAGTTTTGGTTTGAGCAAAAACTTCGATGATCTTTGTAGTATCAAGGAAAGGTATTTCAGACATAGGGACAGGCATTATTCGTCAAAGATACGGTATTCTATATTCCGAATACAAACTATAACTTTGCGGAATTAAGCTTTTGAAGGTATTTGTTAGCAAATGTTTTAACATCTCGGTCGGATGATTGCGCAGCTTTTGTAAGTAGTGTCTGTGCCGTCTGACGATCGCTGATTAACAGATTTTGGTAAGCTTTATCAAAGGCGTTACCTTTAAGTTTTTTCAAACTCTCGATTAGCGCATTGCTTGCAGCATCATTAATGCCGCCTATGGACTCAACTTTTTTTGTTCCTTCGTATCCCGCTTCGCCACCACCGTTTTTAATTCTTGAGGTGTCGCGGAGGTTTTCGGGAGATGAATCCACCCGGCCGTCAGGTCTTTGTCCACCTTCAGGCAAAGCACTGCTCAACACCACTTTTTTATTTTTAGCGAGCACTCTGATTTCATCATTGAATTTATTTAGTGTTACAGATAAACGGCTTCCCCAATCGCCGGCTTTGGTACCGCCTTGCTGACTGGCGATTGCTGATGCACGCAGTTGTTTAATGCAAAGCGCGTTCAGATCGTTTAACAAAGCCGCATCACTATTTTGCTGGCTGGTCTTATGAACAAAGGGGCGGGAAGCTGGTTTAATATCTAAAGTTACTGAAGACGATAATGCCGATGCTGTGATGGCAATCAGACTGGTTTTAAGAAGATTCATCATAACGGTGTTTTTAAATTACAACACTAATCAGTCCCCTTAAGTTTTGTTATTTATGAATTGGAAGCGTATTTAGCCCCCGGTTTCTGCTAATTTTAAGCTCCATACCGGATAGGGTTTTCCTGCACCATCATAAGGATATTTTTTTATTATCCTGAATCCGGCCTGGTGATAAAACTGGTAAGCCGCAGTATTTTGTCCGTTTACATCTACCTCTTTGATTTGTTTATCTCTGATGGCAAAGTTGAGCAGTTTTTTTCCGAAACCCTTCCTCATGCTATCGGGAGAAATGAACAGCAAACGGATTTGATTGCCAGAGAATCCAATGAAGCCTTTCATGAGTCCATTCTCCTCAGCTGCATAAAGTTTAGTTTTATCGAGATACTGGTTCTCCATCAGGGCGCGATAATCCTGGATGTCCTGGTCGTTAAGAAAATCGTGACTTTCCCTAACCGATTTTTCCCAAAGCTCAAGTACCTGCTGATGTTCAGGTCTGCCAATTCTTCTGATTCCCGCAGGCGTTATTTCGGTGAACAGGCCTTTTACGAAATCTGTTATTTTATCAAAGCTATTCATCGTTATGCTGATTAAAAAAACAATAACCGCCATTATGTGGCCAGCTGAAAAGCCGATTTGCTTGTTTTACTTTGCGTTACCATCTCCGAACGTATTCTGCTGAGTGTTTCCAGCCGCATGCCTAGAAATGACGCAATGTATTTCAGGGGAACACGTTCCAAAAGATGGCCATAACTAATCAGAAAGCGGCTATACCTGAGCTTTGCTGTTGGCAACCGGGCAATAAAGGCCCGTTCTGAAGCGCCCTGATAGTAAAGTTCGGTCATTTTTCTCCCTACGTAGTTTGCTACAGGGAAGTGCTCATATAAATATAGCGACATTTCGTGTGGAATGGCAATTGCCAGAACAGGTTCTATCGTTTCGATATATTCTTCTGATTCGCCACCGTGCCATAAATTGCTGATGGTTCCTGCGAGTTCCTGCTCTACAGCGATCCAGGTGGTAATCTTTTTACTTTCTGCTTTGATAAAGCCGTGCACGGCTCCTTTGAGGATAAGAAAAATATATTTGTTCCGCTTTAAAGGAGAGGCGATATGTTTGTTTTTTGCAAATTCTACCGGGAAGGTTTGTGTATTGATTACTTCTTCGATTTCAGTATTAAGCGGATGAAAAGCTTTGAAAACGGGAATGATAGGAGACTGGCCCCCAAAGGGTATCCAGCGGTCAGCAAGGGGTGTTGGCGTCAGATTCATTTCAGTGAAGTTCAAAAATCGTAAAAAGATTACATTAAAAAAAGCACATCATGTACAACTCACTAATTATGGCATTAGCTAAACGAAATTTATCGTTTATATAGCGTAAACAGCCTGCTACACGATTTGGTTTATTGGAATTATACACCTTGGAGGTGTAAAATATGTCGTGAAAAATTACAATTTCGTATGTATATTCAGAATTTTAAAACAAAATTGCCCTCCCGGTGATTTTAGATATAAATTGATACCATGAAAAATATTCTTTTTACATCATTTGCCGCCACAGTTCTGTTTTTATCTTCTTGCACCGGAAAGAAAGCTGATCAGGAAAATGCCGACAGCACTTATCAATATCCTGATACCTCGAAATTAGATAGTACCGTAAAAGATACCACGCCGATATTCGCTGACTCAACAACGAACGCTCCAGCTGACGCAAAGCATTAAGATTATCTTTGTGAACAGATAATATCTAAGATAGGCTTTATAGTTCTATTTCACCTGTTCTGCTGCACGGATGCGGCTAAGTGTCTCCATTCTCATGCCCAGGTAACTGGCCAAGCATCGCAAAGGTACGCGATCCATCTGGCTGGCACCGGATTGTAAGAAGGTTTCATATCTGTCGGCGGCCATTGGTATTCTGGCCAGTATAGCACGTTCAGATGCCATATAATAGTGTAAGGAGAATATTTTTCGGCCAACGATGTGTGCTTCAGGATATTTGTTGTAGGCCAGCTCGATAACGCTATAGGGAATGCGGATTAATGTGCAGTCTTCCAAAGCCTGCAGGTATTCTTTAGAATGAATTTCAATGCCATCGGTATGACGGATGGCGCCAATAAGTTCCCCTTCAAAGGCAAAGCGGGTGGTGATGTCTTTACTGCGGTCTTTTACAAATCCGCGCACGCAGCCAGAAATGATGAAGAATAACGATTCATTTTGGTCGATTGGCGAGATAATAAACTTGTTTTTTTTGATTTCAATTACACTGCATTGCAGGAGGTAATCCAGCTTTAAATTATCTGGGACTGGGTGAAGATTCTCAAAAAAATTGAACAAAGGATCAAGGAAAGTAGATTTTTGCATATGATTTATTAAGATATCCGACATCATTAGACTAATAGCTATCATATACGAATTATTCCCCAAAGTGGTTTTGAGAAATATTCACAAAAAAATCATTAATTTTTTTCTTTTAAAAAATCTGAGTAATTTATATCTTGCAATCCTAATCAAACCTATAAAGTAAACATTAAAACATTATTATGGCATCAGGTACAGTAAAATTTTTCAATGAGTCGAAAGGCTTTGGTTTCATCGTTGACGATGAAAGTAAGAATGAAATCTTCGTTCATGTTACAGGCTTAAAGGATCAGATCAAAGAGAATGATTCAGTAACATTCGAAGTAAAAGACGGTAAAAAAGGTATTAACGCGGTAAACGTTAAATTAGCATAAAGACTAATTGCTTTCTTTTGAAAACGCAGCCCTAACCAGGCTGCGTTTTTTTTTACTCAAAAAGCTGACTTTTGTATAGGAAACAGCCAGATATTTTTACCTTTGCCCTGCTTTTGGTTCCTTAACTGATGTTTTGGATTAAAAGGGAATCCGGTGTAAATCCGGAACTGTCCCGCAGCTGTAAGCTCCATAACGGATTTCCATTCAGTTTGCCACTGTGCTTTTTTTGAGCACGGGAAGGCTGGAAATACCGGGAGATAAGTCAGAAGACCTGCCACTGGCACTGGTTATTTACACCCTCGGGAATTGGGGTTTAGATACATAATCTGTTATTCAATTATATTTTAAAGTCCTATCGTTACGAGCCCGATTACTCAAATGATAACGGAACCGGCGTGTAATTTACGGCGAAATAAAGCTGATATGCCGCTTTCTGTTTTCCTGAAATGCTGTCTAATTACGGCCCTTAGCCTGCTTTGCAACCATCTCTCCGCGCAGCAAGCAGATTCAGCAAATGTCAACCATCTAAGAGAAGTCAGGGTACAGGGTAAAAAAACAGGTACTTTCAATAGTTCTGCCAGTCCGGCCCAGGTAATGGGGGGTGAGGCGCTGCAGCGATTAAATAGTTTCTCTGTTGCAGATGCCCTGCGTTATTTCAGCGGGATTCAACTGAAAGATTACGGGGGCGTTGGTGGGTTGAAAACCGTGAACGTACGGAGCATGGGGAGTAACCATACCACTGTTTTTTACGATGGCGTTCAAATGGGGAATGCTCAGAATGGGCAGGTAGATCTGGGTAGGTTTTCTTTGGATAACATGGAAGAAGTATCGTTGTATAGCGGGCAAAGAAGTGAAATCTTTCAGCCTGCAAAGTCCTTCTCATCGGCAAGTTCGATTTACATGCACAGCCGGCAACCGCAGTTTGCCGGTGATGAAATGAGTAAGCTGAGATTGAGTATGAAAGGAGGATCCTTCGGCCTTATCAATCCTTCGGTTTTATACGATCAGAAAGTAACAAACCATACTGCACTTTCGTTGAGCAGCGAGTGGGTAAAGGCTAACGGTGAATACCGGTTTCGATATACGAATGGTGTTTATGATACCACTGCCCTCCGTAATAACACGGATATTAATGCTTTGAGGGCAGAGCTTGGGTTTGCCGGGGTGTTAAAGGATAGTTCAAGCTGGTCGGCAAAGGTTTATGCTTATTCATCTGAAAGGGGACTACCGGGAGCAATTGTAGCGAACAGGTTCGATTACCATCAGCGGCAGTGGGACAGAAATTTTTTTATTCAGGGACATTTTCAAAGCAATGAAAACAAGCGTTATGCCTGGATGTTCAATGCGAAGTATGCCAACGATTATCTTCGTTATCTGGATCCTGATTTTGTAACGCTCGATGGATTCCAGGATAATAGATTCAGACAGCAGGAGATCTATTTATCAGGTGCCAGCCGGTATTTCATTTCACCAGGATGGGGTGTTTCTTTATCTGCCGATTATCAGTGGAATGGTTTGGATGCAAACCTGTATCGTTTTCCATATCCCACCAGGCACACGGTGCTCGCTTCATTGGCTTCAGAACTCAAGCTGAATGATTTTAGTTTTCAGGCATCGCTACTGGGTACATTTGTTTTCGACCGGGTGAAGGCGTATAACAGCGCCGGAGATAAACAGGAGTTTAGTCCGACACTGATGGCAACCTATCATCCCTTTGCGAGCAAAAAGCTAATGTTCCGGGCGTTTTACAAGAACGTTTTCAGACTTCCTACTTTTAATGACCTGTATTATACCTTTATTGGAAACGCACTGCTCCGGCCGGAGTTTACCGATCAGTATAATCTGGGTTTTACCTACACTTTAAAACCTGCAAATGTAGCGCTGGTTTCGTTCGCTCTGCAGGCAGATGCCTATTACAATGAAGTTAAGGATAAGATTGTGGCAGTACCAAGTGCCAATCTGTATCGTTGGACGATGTATAACATTGGCAAAGTAGCGATAAAGGGCGTTGAGATGAATATTCAAACGTTTTGGAGAATAGCCCAGAATCTTATTGTTAATGCATCCATCAGTTACACCTTTCAGCAGGCGAGGGATGTCACCGAGGGGGAAATTTATCCGTTTAATATCCCCTACGTTCCGGTTCATAGTGGCTCATTTGTTTGCAGTTTGGACTGGAACAGGCTGAAATTCAACTACAGTTATATTTATTCAGGTTATCGATACAATCAGCTGAGTACTGTGAACAACGCTGTTTACAATTATATGCAGCCCTGGTATACTCATGATGCTGGATTGGGCTACGGTATGAAGATATCCGGGAGGCCGATGAAAATGAGCCTGGAAGTCAATAATATTTTTAACCAGGACCGGGAAATGATTGCAAATTTCCCTATGCCGCGCCGCTTTTACCGTTTTAAAATAAGCTTTACGATATGATCAAGAACAAAATACCTTTACTTGTAAGTCTCCTTTTTATTGCGCTGCTGGGGGCGTGCAGGAAAGACCCGGGCGTAATCCCGGAGCAGAATCAAACTGCTTTCCCTGCAAATCCGCTGAGTGTGGTAAAGGGTATGTATGTACTGAACGAAGGCAATATGAACATGAATAAGGCATCGCTTGATTATGTTGATTTGCGCACTGGCATTTACCGTCGGAATATTTACGGACAAGCTAATCCTGAGGTTGTTAAAGGCTTGGGAGATGTGGGGAATGATATTGGGGTGTATGGATCGAAGCTTTATGTTGTGGTTAATGTTTCTAATAAGCTGGAGATTCTGGATGTTAAAACAGCTAAGAAAATCAAGCAAATTGACATTCCCAACTGCAGGTACATCGCTTTCGATAAAGGCAAAGCTTATGTGAGTGCTTACCTGGGTAAAGTAGGCGATCCGAATGCGCCGAATGGTAACATTTCGGAGATTGATACCGCTACACTTGAAATCAAACGTAAAGTAGAGGTTGGGCGCCAGCCTGAAGAAATGGCCGTTGTTGGAGAAAAACTATATATAGCCAATTCAGGTGGTTATAGTCCGCCAAATTATGAGCGGACCATTTCCGTAATCGATCTGACCAGCTTTACTGAAACCAAAAGGATTGATGTGGCCATTAATTTAAGCAGGTTAAAAGCCGACCGATATGGCGATTTATATGTGACATCTAGAGGAGACTATTATAACATCCCCTCCAGATTGTTTGTGATTGATACCCGTACTGATCATGTTAAAAAAACTTTTGAAATTGCGGCCAGTAACCTGTGGATTGATGAAGATACCGCTTACATCTTTGCGACTGAATGGAGTTACATTCAACAAAAAAACACCATCAGCTATTCGATGATTAACGTTAAGGATGAAACGGTTATGAGTAAAAAATTTATTACCGATGGAACCGATTCGCAGATAAAAATTCCTTACGGGATCATTGTTGATCCCCATACCAAGGATGTTTACGTAAGCGATGCGAAGGATTATATTACCCAGGGTACACTTTATTGTTTCGATGCCAATGGTAAGAAGAAATGGTCTGTTATTACAGGAGATATTCCGGCGCATTTCACGTTTGTGTATTAAAGATTAAATTTTACCTTTGCCACGCTTTTGGTTCCCGGCTTTGTTCGGGATTAAAAGGGAATACGGTGAAACTCCGTAACTGTCCCGCAACTGTAAGCGTCATAACGATTTTCTATTCTCGCCACTTTCGTGTTTCAAAGCATGATGGGAAGGCAGAAAATCGGACGTAAGTCAGGAGACCTGCCTAATTGCATTATGATTTGTAGTCCTCGGGGATTGGGACTAACAATGAGACTTTAAGTTTAATAATCATTTTTTAACCAGGTTTTGTCGCTGCTTTTGCCGATGAGGTTGAGCATGTTGAATTATACCCTGCTTTATGCGTGTGTATTTTTCAGCTGCCGTAAATACTTTTACTATGAAAATCAACTTTCCCGGAATTTTGATTCTATCCACTATGTTGCTGATTTCCTGTAAAAAAGAGGTGAGCGAGGTAAAGGAGGAAGAGAATCCGGTTGTTCATTCATCTCCCTACATCAATAAGATTTACGAATTCAAGCAGGCTCCCGGACAGTTTACCAACGACCTGGTTAAAACAGATATTCTGATCGGTAGCGCGGGCAACGGCCTGGTTTCACTTGGGGCTTACGGTGGTTTTATTGTTTTTGGTTTTGATCATCCGGTTGAAAATGGTTCAGGTGCCGATCTGGGAATTTATGGCAATCCCTTGATTGCTTCGGGTATGGAATTCTCTGAGCCTGGAATTGTTTGTGTGATGAAGGATGAAAATAAAAACGGTTTACCTGATGACACCTGGTATGAGCTTGCGGGGAGTGAGTATAATGCCTCTACAACAATTAAAGGTTATACCATTACCTACCACAAGCCTGCTACACTGAGTGATGATATCCGGTGGACAGATAACCAGGGTAAGGAGGGGCTGGTATTGAGAAACCAGTTCCACAGCCAGGATTATTTCCCGTCCTGGGCAACGGGCAATACCATCTCCTTTAGCGGAACCCTGGTGAAAAATACGCTGGTGGCTGGGGCTATACTCAGCAATAAACCATTGGCATATGGTTATACCGATAATGGTTCGAACGAATACCTCGCCTTGCAGGAACAATTTGGCCGGGGTTACAATACATTTGATATTGACTGGGCGGCAGATGCTGCGGGGAGAAAAATCGCCTTAAGTACAATCGATTTTGTGAAGGTGTATACGGCACAGAACAATAATGGAAACCCTTTCTATCCGGATCTCAACAATGAGCGGTCGAGGTACATTGGTGAAATCTCAACCGAATTTGGAGGTGCCGCAGATCTGAAGCTTTTAAAATAAAATAATATACAAATGAAACATTTCAAAACTAAAAAACTATTAATTGGTGCTGTATTGATCAGCTCGGTGCTTTACTCATGCAAAAAGGATACCGTAGAGGAACCAGTTACAGATACCGCTGCACGTAAATATGAAAATGGTTTTTTTGTCATTGGCGAGGGCTCTTATGCTCAGAATTCGGGTGCGGTAAGTTTTTACCGCTATGGCGATGATACCCTTTCCATCCGCGCTTATGAAAAAGAAAATCCTGGAAAGATATTGTCTAACACGGCTAAAACTTCTACCCTTCAGTTTGCATCGGTAATTAATGGCAGCATTTACTTACTGTGTAAAGTGAACGGGCCTATTGTGAAGGTAAACGAATACACTTTAAAGGAGGAGGCCAGATATGTACAGGAATCCAGTAACTGGAGAGGCATCATTAAGGTAGAGGGCACAAGGGGTTTGGTGAGTGCGAACGATGGCGTTTACCAGATTGATCTGAACACCCTGGCGATCCAGAACAAATTATCTGCGGTTGGTGCAGTGAATACCGGCGACATGTGGAAAAGGGGCGATTATGTTTATCTTTTACAATCTAACGGCGCCAAAATTGTATCCGCGGGTAATTACTCACTTGCTAAAAGTTATTCAAATATTACACGGGGATTTGCCCAGACTCCAAATGGCAAAGTATGGGGATCTACCGGCTCGCGTCTGATAGCGATTGATCAAAATCTTGATACTGCCGGTGTAGCATTGCCGGTAGCTGTAGGTACATTTGGTCTTGATGCACCTACCAGGCTCACCGCATCGACTAAGGAGAATGCAGTTTTCTACCATTCAGGAACTTCTATCTATAAATATGTTGATGGTAATGCATCATCTTTAAGTCAGCCATTCATTACCATTACGGACACTCCTTTTATGATTTACGGTGCTATCCGTTACGACCGGAATAAAGATTATATCGTGGTCAATGGCATTCAGGGCTATGGGGCTGCCTCAACCGTTAATTACCTCCTGATCTACAACGCCTCAACCGGTGCCTTGGTTAAGAAAATCAGGTATGGAGGCGATGGTGTGGTAGCAGATTTCAGCAAGATATTTTTTAACGACATCGCTGTCTTCCACTAATCTTAATTATAGTTACGTTCTCTGGCGCTACCCAAGTCATTGGGGGCGCCTCTTTTGTTTTCGGGCAAGGTTTGAGAGCTCATCAGTCATCTACTGTATTAACTCCCAGGCAAGTTATGGTCAATTTCGGGAATTTTACGGGTGGTGTTGTGGCCACGTTTTGGTGTGCGCTGACGATTTTGGAGGCAGCAGGGGGTAACCTTGCGCAGTCCCCGGCGGTGCTAAAAGCCTTCGTAGTGGAGCATTCCCGAGGTAGACCCGGAGTTGTGTTGCAGTTGTTGTGAGGTTGGTGTAGACTGGACGTGGACAGGGGGTAGACTTGAGGTAGAGAAAAGGTGGACTAGTTAATAAATTTTTTGGGGACGTGATCATCAGGAATATCGATGATGACCTTGAAAGAATATAGTGCTAATGTAGCAAAAAAAGAGGAGATTACATCCTGATTTTTTATTGTAAAAAAGATAACTTAGTTGATATGAAAAACATAACCTCTACTTTCAAATTCCTCGTTACTGTATTGATGCTCGGTATATGTAACCAGATAAATGCGGCAGAACTTACCATCAAGGTGACAAAACAATACCTGAATTTGCCTATTTCGCAGCAGCAGGAAAGAAAAAAGATGACTTTTGAGGTGAATGGTAAAGAAGAGCGGTCGTTTGTAATCCGCCTAGCGAATGGCGCTCCTGAATACTGGGTGTTTTGTGATGTAACTGCGTTGAAAGGGAAAATGATTAAAATCAGTTATGAGGGTGATGGAAGTGGCTTGACTAAAATCTATCAGGCTGACGAAATTAATGGACAGGATGTTTTATATGAAGAGAAAAACCGTCCACAGTTCCATTTTACCACGAAGCGGGGCTGGATCAACGACCCGAACGGAATGATTTTTTATGAGGGAGAGTATCACCTGTTTTATCAACATAACCCCTATGAAAGAGAGTGGGAAAATATGTCGTGGGGACATGCAGTGAGTAAAGATATGGTACACTGGCAGGAATTGCCTACCGCTTTGTTTCCGGATGCTTTGGGTACCATGTTTTCGGGTTCGACGGTAATTGATTATCAGAATACTGCTGGTTTCAACAAAGGAAAAACCCCGGCAATGGTAGCCGCTTACACGGCAAATACAGCCGACAAACAAACGCAGTGCATTGCTTATAGTCTGGATAAAGGCAGGACCTGGACGAAGTACAGCGGGAATCCGGTTATTGATTCGAAGGCAAAATGGAACAGCGTAGATACTCGGGACCCCAGAATATTCTGGTATAAACCGGGCAAGCATTGGGTGATGGTATTAAACGAGCGTGACGGGCATTCGATCTATACTTCGGATAACCTAAAAGACTGGGCGTATCAAAGCCATACAACGGGTTTCTGGGAGTGTCCGGATTTGTTTGAATTGCCTGTTGACGGGGATCAAAGCAAAAGAAAATGGGTGTTGTATGGGGCATCGAACAATTATATGATCGGGTCGTTTGACGGGAAGAAGTTTACACCTGAGGCCGGGAAATACTACTCTGTTACCGGAACGATATACGCCGCTCAAACTTTTACGAATATGCCGGAATCAGATGGCCGCCGTATCCAGATTGGCTGGGGCAGGGTGAATCACCCGGGCATGCCTTTTAACGGTATGATGCTGTTGCCTACGGAACTGAAGCTAAAGACCACAAAGGATGGCGTACGTTTATTTAGCGAACCTGTTAAAGAGACTGAACAACTGTTTACTCGATTGAATAAATGGTCGGCTTTAAGTGCTGATCAGGCAAACAGTCATTTAAAACCTTTTGCAGATGAAGGCACACTACGCATCAAAACTAAAATCAAATTATCGCATGCGACGAGTGCAGGTATTAGTTTAAACGGGCAGAAAATATTGGATTATGATATGAATTTTAATCTGGTGAACGGAATGTTTTATTCTCCTGAAGACCTGACGAGCATGGAGCTATCTGCTGACATTTACATTGACAAAACATCAATTGAGGTTTTTATTGATGGTGGTGCTTATTCATATTCAATGCAGCGTAAAACAGACGATCAGAATAAAGAGGGCTTTCGTTTCTGGGGGACCAATATTGAGGTTAAGGCACTGGAAATGTTTTCAGTGAAGTCAATTTGGAAGTAGCGGCAGGGAAGGCACAAAACGATATTGGCATAGCTAACTACCGTTTTGTGCCACTTGCTTTATATTTTATTGCTTTAAAGAAATGAGGTTAATCCAATAAGGTCCATGTTTTGCGGGCCTGTACCTGTTGTACTACCTGCTGTTCGGCAACGACGATATTTTCCTTACGCTGTCCGATATATTCCAGTCCGCTTAACTTATTCCATAAGGCTACGAGAACAGATAAGAACTCGTTAACGGTTACCATAGACAGATGGATTTGTTTATGGTCGTACACCAGCTCAATGGTTTTAGCAAGCAGTTCTTCAAAATTACCGGGGGTAACATCTTTCCATTCGTAGAAGTATTTTAACAATTCTTCCCGCTCGCGTGGATCGATTAACTTGATCGCGGTGAAGAAGATGTGCGCCAGGCTGGAGAAATATCCTACCAGCATGGATGGTGATTCGCGGTGTGCCACATTGCGGTAATCGTAAAAAATAGCGGCAATGTAGTCGACCACTTTTTCGGAGATGAGGCGGATATTTTTGCCCAGGGGTGTGATGTTATCTCTCCCTCCGGTTTTGTCGATAATTTTAAAAGAGGCCAGTTGCAGATCATTCAGCAAAACACTGAACGTTTCGTAATAGCGGATTAAGGCCGGGTGACTGGTTATGGTTGCACTAGGTGCAATATATGATCTGTTGATGGTTAGTCGGCCATTTTCATGGTATACCTGACCTATGGTAAGGAAGTAGTTGTCGGGTACCTGACTGGCGATTTCACTTTCGGGTAATACCACAATGCTATAAGCTTTTGCCAGTTCGGGATATCGCAGGGGGCTTTCTTCAGGATCAGGAATTCCTGCGGGCACCCGGTTGAAGGGATTTACGACGAGGAGGATTACATAATTGCGTGGTTCAGACTGTCCGAAATAATGGTTGTGGACCAAGTTGTCCATGGCATCGCTCTGGAGGATATCAATGTGGCAACCTTCAGGGGTTACGGCATTACAATATTTAACCCTGATTTCGATGTGATTTGTTGCTTTCTCCGTAATCTCGATTTCATGGGAGCTGTTGTATCCGGCGAAAGGGGGTAGAAAGCCGTAATTACTGTTATTGAGGTGCAGAGATGCCGCATCGCGCACAAAATCTTGCAGATAGAGGTCGCTGCTGGTAAAATGACCGCTGGAGAGTTTCATTCCATTTATCCAGTTAATCGGCTTATATCTCAAAGGCTTAATCATAGTAAATGTTTTTTATAGGTGAGATTAAATAAAGATAGCACTTTCTCCGGTCTCGTGAGGTACATTAACGTTTTCAGACACCCGTTTGGCGTAAATAGTCATTTTTTCTGAGATGCCGTTCTGAGCGATGTCCAGATCGGGATCAATGAACAGGTTGCGTTTAAAAAAAGAGGTTTTTACAAAAAAGATCCACCGGTAACCATCCTGATGATCGTCTCGGAATTCGACGGGGTTTTTGGCAAACTTGAGATTGTAATCGTCGATAAACTTATGGAACCATACGCCAAAGTTCATATTTGCGGGTGCTTTCACCTTTACCTTAAGAGGCTCGGGATCGCTGCTTTTTTTATAAAGTTCCAGTTCAAGAACCAGGAGTTTATTGAAATCGATGTGATCCATATTGATATCCAGGGGCACATCAGGGTACTTCCATATTTTGTAAATTTCGGAAGGAATATTGAGCAGGGATACATAAGCCCACCAGAAAATAAGCGGAACAAAAAACCAAGAAATACTGCCTGCGCCCCACCAGCCAAAATTGACATCGCTGAGCCAGTTGAAAGCCAGCTGATAAAGGTAAACGGCTAATAATGCGGAGATGAATGCGGCAAAGAAAATGAAAACTTTGCGATCAAGGAGTGGTTCAGGATAATATTTAGAGAGCAGATAAACCATTAAAATACCTGCTAAAACATAATAGATACAGCAAATAATGTATCCCCAGGGCATAAAATTAAAATTGAGGAAACCTAAAAAGCCGGGCAACGCTAAAATGATACCACTGAGCAGAACACTTACGATTAGTTTTTTGTTATTGAGAAACTGGTTCTTCTTATTGATGATGGAAAGTACCGCTGCGGATACCAAAAAAATTAACGGAAATAAGAGATAACGTATAAAAAATGATTGAACGTCCATTGTTAAATTAGGTAAAGATGTATTGCAAATATAGTATCTTTAAGAAATGATTCTAATCCTTATTCTTAGTGATAATATAAATTTAACGAATAACAAAGAAGCTAGCTGAATGTTTAAATGAAAAAGGCAAAGATTGTAAATAACGAACTTTTTACCGATTACAAAGCAGCTGTGCATGCTGCTGATTTGATAGAGCGCGGGGTTATTCATGCAGATGCACTGGAGATTATCCCGATAGGGGGTGATCGGAGGGCTTTCTCTAAAGACATTGCGGAGACGGAGCAATACTATAGTGAACGCAGGCGACAGGACAGGTTGCGCATACTGGTAAACAGGGAGGGTTTATATGACATGTTGCCTGAAGGCTTATTTCATCGCCCGCCGAGAGGTTCATCGGGAATGGATGAGGAAGGCATGATCAAAGACATTAAGGAGCGAAGGGAAGAAGAAAAGGAAGCCCGTTTATTTTTCAGTCCTTTTGATGCCGAACTGAACCACGCCCGTTTGATTGGGGAGTTATATGAGAATAAACTGGATAAGAAGACCACGTATCCGCACCTTAATCAGATTTTTGAAAACAGCTGGGATGAGTTTAGTTTGCTAAATAAAGAGCAGAGTATCATCTGGATGCATTTGCTTCCGGAAATACAAACCCGTAGGAATGACATTCCTTTTGTATCTCAGGTATTAACCGCACTGTTTAATATTCCGATTCAGATCTCGGACATTTCCACTCACATTAAACCAGAGCCTGTAGCGGGGGATATGCAGATGGAGCTTGGTAAGAGTGATTTAGGAATCGACACCATTATTGGTAACGATTTTATGCCCGATTATGAGTTGCTGAATATCAGTATCGGTCCTGTTTTACCTGGAGAACTGGTTGGTTTTATGCCCGGGCATAAAAACCGGGAGATCATGGATATGGCTTTAAGCTACCTGATTCCCCTTGAAACCGAGGTGTTGGTTGACTTACTGGCCGACCCCGATTTTCAGGAAACTACTTTAAGCGAGAATGGAGAAAATGCGTATCTCGGATATACCGTATTTTTATAACCAAAACATTTTTTAACCCTGTGATGCAAAGCTGTAACCAGGCGTTTTAAGCATCATCCTGAAATGTATATTCATTGTGCTCCTTGATTTTATTTTCGACAGCGTGAGGTCTAAAAGCTCATTCCAGCTTTCGGTGGACAGGCCGGCGAATGGAGCTGGTTCAATGATGATATCAGTGGTTTTGATGAAACCTGAATTAGGCTTATTATCGAGTATTAAGCCTTTTGCCAGGGTTACCCCTACAATTTTATCAGCGAGTTCGTACTTACAAAAGCTAATGATATCCGCACGTGTAATTAATCTGTCGGCCGTTGTTAATCCATATTTATAGGCCTGCACCCTGTTGGTTGCTGTAAGTTTGGAGCGGCCGCCTTTGGTTTGGGTAAGAAACTGGATGCTTTCTGCATTCAGTTTCGGGTTGTTATAAGCTGCAAGTTTGTTCCCTGCGTTGATTTTATTGGCTTCTTCCGCCTGTGTAACCCAGATATCAAGAAATACGATATCGGCATCGTCTAAAGGTTTGAGTATGATGTAACTGGGTAACTCTTTCACAGCGCGAAGCGCAGAACGACTTTTCTGCTCAATGAGTGCGATATTCTGTTCCAGGTTTTTAAGTGTGGTACTCAGGAAATCAGGTCCGTAGGCGGAGAAAGCGGCCTTCTCATCACGCAGCAGTTCAAATAAATAATCCATCAGTTCTTTGGCATTCCGTGTATCGAAACGTTCTGTACCTCCATATCTTAAAGAAAAGGAGCCATCTCCTTTTTCATTTTCGTTGGTGTAGGGGATTTCATTATAGCTTTTTCCTTTATTATCTCTCAAACTCTCCACGGCCAGCATGTGCTCAAGCTCTTCCGTTTTGATAGGAATGACGTTGTTCATGGTTTTGAGGCGGTGTTTTATCTGGTGCAGTTTTTTATTTACTACCGGAAAAGCGTTGATGTTGATATGCAGTTCATTCAGCATTTCCTGTGTGATGGAAGCGGGCAAAACGAGTTTTAACCAGAGTACATTTTCAAGCTGTTGCAAAGTTGCCGGCTGAAAGACCTGATTAAAATCTGCAGGCCATTTTTCTGATTCGGATGAAATAACATCATTCAAATCGGCAAGTGTGATAAATCTGTTGCTATAGAAATGGAGCACGTCGGCCTTAATAAGACTGAGTAATTGTTTATGGTGGAAGGGCGCATTGACCTTAAAAGCAGACTGGTCATCCATGAAACGATCTGTGTAGGCAGTGAGTTGATTGGCTTGGTAAAACCATTTTCCAAGTGCGAGCAACTCATAGGTATTCTCCGGAACGGCATAATTTTTCCAGTCAAAAAAGAAATTTAGCCTATCCAGCTCCATCCAGTGTTTGATACCGGATAGTCCGATGTAAAGGGTATTTTTCTCAAGGGTTGAGCTGGCAAAGTTGCCTGTAAGGGGGATTCTTTGATTTTGTTCTATTTTATGGATAAGGCTGCCTGTAGCTACATATTTCACTGCACCTTTGAGTATTTTTACCTGATGAAGCGGGCTAAAGAATATATCTGTTTTCTTGTTTTTATCATCGTCCTGAATTTGGATGTTCTTTTTAAACGCGAACTGGGTATGGACGGAAATGAGTTCTTCGTTTTCAAGCGGGCTGGCCTGTACGATGGCATGGGCCGGAAGCGCAGATGTGAGGTGATCTGGTGCGAGTATTCTGCTGATTTTGTCAAAGATTCTGTTTTCCAGGTTCCTGACATCGTTGGTTACATTGAAAAGTTCGTTACTTAAGGCATCGATAATCAGTTTGATTAGGGGATCGAAGTCGTTACTGTCTTTAATATTCCAGAAATCTTCTGCATTTTTTAAGATTCTGTTTCTGATTTCTTCCTTTGATGAATAAAAACCTGGTTTCATGTGTACAATATTTTGGGCGATAATTTATTAAGTAGAGAGTGGGCTTAAAAAAAGTGCGATGTTGAAAAAATATTTTTCACCTGTAGTCTTTATCATACCGCGAACACTAATATCCACCTTTTTTTTGATCTCAGTAATTTTACGGAGTGGGTATACATTCTCCACTTCGGTGATCCTTACCTCCACCTCGATCTGATAAATGCGTGTTTCGTATTCACTGATGGACTTCTGTAAAGATTTCCGGAATTTTTCTTCCCATATGCTTTCACTTACAATAAGTTCAAAATCGAGATCCCATATCTCACAACCAAAATTATGGTTATAGCGGTTTTCTCCATAACGTGTGAAGATAATCAGCTCCAGGTGATTTGAAATAGACTTTCCTAGGTCAGTAGTCTGAAGATCAGCGTCTAGAAAAAGCTTATTAAAACGGAAAGGCTTAGCGTAATAATTTTCAGACATTGAGAATTTGGCTTAGTGTTTGTTAAAAGTAAAATTAATCATTAACAATAAAAAACGTTTTAGTTCCAAACAACAAAAACATGAATTTGTTATAGATCAAAAATTAATCCGAATTTTTGTGGACGGTATAGTGGAGGAAGAAGTCGGATTACTTTTACAACAATGTAATAAATTAATATCCACTCTCTATGAGACCTATTAATGCACTCGAAATCCGAAGCTCTTACTGGCGCTTCATTCTCAGTTTTACTTTTTTAACGGCATTTTCTTTATGCTGTATTTATTTGTTTTTCGCCGCTTCTGATAAAGAATATGTTTTATTGGAGCAGAAGGTAAAAGAGACGGAGCAACTTTCTTCACTCCGGAAAGAAATCAATACCAATTTTGATCTGATCCTGTTACGTTTTAAAGAGCTTTCGAAATACCGGAATTATAATGCAGATGAACTGAGCAAACAGGGTATTTTGCTGGGTGATATTCAGAATGCCAATTACCGGATTAAAGACCTGATTGCTAAAAAACCACATTCCAGTATTAGTTTTGATCTGTACGATAAACTCAACAATAACGTGGGTGCTATGGCAGGTCTTCAGGATTCCTTATCAGATAGCCGCTTCAGCATAGAAAGTTACCGTGATCAGCTCGATCATTGTTTAAAAGCTAACCGTACCGCCGTTACCAGAATTCGCAGTGGCCGCTTTGGCCGTTAATTTACGAACATGATAAAACTTAGTTTAAAAGAGAGAAGAGAACAATTTTTGTTTTTCTGTGCACTTTTTGTGTTTGCCGTTGGACTATTGAGTTTCGGCATTTTTTATACATCCAACTCCCGCTACGAGATATCCAAGCAGGAGCTTGAAGTAAAAATAAGTGAAAATCAGGCTTTTGAGGAAATGGTTAAAGAGACCATGCCAGCAATAGACTCCTCCTACAAGCAGATTATCCGTTTTGATCCGAATGTGCAGGCCGTTTTTCTGAGAAGTGATATTCAAAATCAGCTTAATTCCATCAAGGCGGCCTATGAAAGAAAGGCTGCCGATTCGAGATATAAAACCTTTATTCAGACCTCCCAGCTTTATGATATTCTGTTTTATGATAAGCAGGAGTTAAAGGGCAATTTGCGAGACGTGGAAGGATTGAAAAGGAGTCTGGATGACTGTGTAATATCCCGACGACAACTACAACAAACGATTTCTACCCAAAAATAAAACATAAACATCAACCTATAAAAACGCTAATATGTCTGACACTAACACCAAACAGGTCAACTCGAATTCGCAGGGCTACGTGATTTTATACATCCTTCTTGCTGTACTACTGCTCAGTGGCCTGATTTTCCTATTTAAGAGTTCTCTATTTGAAAAAAGATCAATCGAAGCTAGAATTTTAAAAGACGAAATTTATTTAAATGAAGATTTAGTATACACCGATAATACGCCAAAGGCTGCCAAATGGCAGTGGGAGTTTGGGAACGGCGAGAAATCGAATACGCAAAATGGTTCCTATCATTACACCAAACCAGGGTCGTACATTGTGCGGCTTACTGTTGACGGCGAGTTAAGAGAACAGTTTCCTGTAAATGTGCGCGACACCATAAGGAGTATTGTAGATAGTGTACTTACGATAAGCGGGCCCACAGCGGGCGTGGTGAACGAGGAGGTAAGGCTGGAAGGGGATGGCGAAGGTAAAAACTTTGAGTGGTCGTTTGGCGAAACAGGAAGGGTTGATGTAAAGGGTAAAACCGCGCTTTACACCTACCGGGCACCTGGGAAGTATGTGGTACGCTTAAGATCAGATAAAAGTGCAAGACCTATTTACCATACGATTCTGATTACCGATCCGAATTCTGAAATCGTTCAGGACCTGGTTGCGCCGGGCGATGGCGAGCGTAAAACCATAGACGACATCCGGGCACGTTTACAGGCTATTGCCAATGGAGCTGATTTCAATTACAATTACTATTACCTAATTAATAAATATATGTGTGGTAATGAAAAAGTAACGGTAAATGTGGAGATGAACGGAAAGAAAAAACAGACTGACATTTACTCGTATTGTATGGGCTTGACTTTTGGGGGAGAGATTGCTGTTGATGAGGCGCAGCTCACCATCAAGCCAAACTCATCTTGTGCCAGTCTGGTGAGCATCAAGCAACACTCTGCTACAGCACAACCCACACCACCAACTAATTCGGCAGACGTTCAGGCCAGAAACTAATCCTAACTCTACATCTCACCTAAAATATCATTGTATTGACTATGAAAAAATATTATGCACTCTCGATACTTCTTTTAGCTGTGTTTACTGCGCAGGCACAATCGCCTGCTGCTTTCGGAAAGAAAGTGAAGTACATGCCTAAATCATATGAAAAACCTTCGGAAACGATTAATGTAAATGAAAGTACCAGCAGCAGCAGTTTGCCCTGGATTGTATTTTCTGATCGGGATGATAACTACACCACGACTGCACCCGGTGGAAGTTTAATTATGAAAAAGCTGAATTTTATGGAGCCATTTTATGTTTCGAAAGAAGATAATGGCTACCTGAAGCTAATTAAGTACAAAGCAGGGATGATCAGGGGAAGAAAGATTAATGACAAAAAAAGTGCGATTAGCTACGGATGGATCCCTAAATCGAAGTTATTGCTTTGGCAACGTTCTTTTTCGAACCAAAAAAATGGTTATGCCAAGAAAGCAATTGGTATCATCAATGGGAAAACACCGTTGAGTGAGGCTAAGTTTTATTATGATACGACCGATTCTATTCTGGTTTACAATACACCTGAACTGAAAGACCGGAGGACCAAGGTTCGTTTGCATGAAATTGCCTATATCTATAAAAAGAGTGAAGACGGTAAAAAGTATCTGATCGGTTCATCTGATCAGCTGGTTGCCGACAGTGCTTTGAGGAGCATTTATGGATGGGTATCGGCTGAGGCAGTGCACAGCTGGGGAGACCGTTTGTACATCACCTCAAACAAACCTGGGAACTATGATGTAGACGATTCAACATCGACCGCGATTAAAAGCGGCTTGAGCGGAGCCGGGAAGTTTGTGGTTGATCCGTTATTGCAGCCTGAGAACCTGATATTGAGGAGTGTTCCGGTTTTAGCCGATCAGGACGGTACTTATTCTGTTGGTTTGGCAAATGATGTTTATAATAAAAAAGACAACCGGCTTTTAACGATCAATGGTTCATCATTAACTTTCCAGGATTACCTTAACTTAAGAAAAAACAAAAATAAGGTTAATGTGGTATTTGTAGTTGATGGGGGGAGTGCGATGACAAAGTATTTTTCGGGTATGACCAATACCATTTCTTCGTTTGAAAATATATTGAATGATTTCGGCCATGGTACCAAGGTAAGCTATGGTGGTGTGGTTTACAGGGGAAATGGTGGTTGTTCGGTTCCGGGTATCTTTGTAAACAACATCCAGAACGATTACCGTGAACTGATGTCGTTTCTGATTAACCAGGCAAAAAATACAGATAGGTGCAACGGTGAGATCACCGATCAGCCGGTGTTCTCTGCAGTTAAAGCAGGGTTAAACTTATTTAAAAATAAAAAGAATGAAACCAACCTGATTATTCTGGTAGGCAGCACCGGTGATTCAGGCGGCACCAACAACTACCTGATTAATGAGCTGAGCGAGCAGGTAGCTGTGGCAGATGCAAGAATACTGGCTTTGCAGGTTTACAGTGATTTTAATCAATCGTTCAACAATTTTGTTATCCAATCGCGTAAGCTGGTTTCAGAATCGGCGATCCGGGCAGCCGATTACCGGAAAAGTATTATGGTTAAAGGAGAAGGTCTGAAAACGTTTCAACCCTACAATACGAGTTTGCAGGATTCTATTTCCTATTACCTTGATTACCCTACCAATAGTCTGATTCAGGGCGGGGTCGTTTTCCCGACTAAAGGATCGGTAAACTCAAATCAGAGTATGGGTATCGCTTTAAGGCGTTTTGTGAAGCAAACGAATATGGATATTTATACGCAGATAAGCTCACTGGACAGTGCCTTCCGTTTAACCGGTATTGCACGTAAGAACCTATCGGCTGATGTGGAGGGTATGTTGAATCAGCCGGTTGGTGCGGAAGTTGCGGATCATATGCCGCATAATGCGTTTAAATATTTTAGTGCAGGCAATTTTTCGGGCGATGCGGTGAAAAACAACCGTGGTTCGCTGCAGTATGCGATTGTATTAAATGATATGGAATACAAGCAGATTACAGATATTTTCTCGGTCATGCTGGGTGAGAATCTTCAGCAGGATCAGTCTTCTTTCAGGAGCAAGCTGGTGAAGAACTACACGCAGCTTCCGAAGCAGCTTCTGGGCATGAAAGTTTCATCTGGTACGGTTAAATCCATGACACTTGCGGCCTACCTTAAGCTGGTAACCGGTTTACCGGTATCAAACGAAATGTTGAACCAATATACGGTTGGGGATTTGAAAAACAGCTCAAAAATGCCTTTGCCACAATTTGAAGCTTACATTAAGTTATTGAGCCAGTCGGTGCAACAAATAAAGCATGCCACCCAGGTGGAGCAGCAGTTTTTATCGAACGGAAAAACCTATTACTACATTACCGAAAACAATTTTAACCCGGCTTTAACGCCAAACACCAAATAGCTATGGCCATTACAAATTTAAGCGAGTCGGTTAAAACGGCATTGCATATTGCACAGTCGCTGGCGAAGGAGTACCGGAATGAGCGTTTCACTGCTTCCCATCTGCTGAAGGGACTGATGCATAAGGATGTGGGATTGAGGTCGTTCTTAAGCTCGATTGGAAAGGATGAAGAATACATCAGCGAATGGGCTGAAGTTCGGATTGATGAACTGGAGAAAACGGCCAATGTAAATGAACAGGTTAGTGGCGGGCCGGAGATTGCTGTGATTTTTGAAGAGGCCGACAATGTGCGGATTAAACTTGGATTAGACCTGGTTACCCCTGTTTGTGTTTTAACCGCACTGTGTAAAGCTGGTGTGGGCTTTCAGGCCGATCAGTTGAAGTCGTTTCCGATTAAGGAAAGAGAGATTCTGGATTTATATGTTAAAGACGAAGAGATCAGCCGTGCAGTATCGCCTGAAAAGGGGGGAGCGCTAAAAGAATCTAAAACCACGGGTAATGCCCTTTATAAATTTTGTATTGACCGGTTGCAGCAGGTGAGGGACGGAAAAACAGACCCGATTATTGGACGTGATAAAGAAACGCGGATGATGATGGAGATTTTGTGCCGGAGAACCAAGCCAAATGTGATTTTAACCGGGGATGCAGGTGTTGGAAAAACAGCGCTTGTTGATGGTTTTGCAATTGATTTAGTGGAAGGAAATGTTCCTGAAAGTTTAAAACACGTGCAACTTTTTGAGCTTGATTTAGGGTCTTTGATTGCGGGTGCATCTTACAAAGGTGAAATTGAGGACCGTTTAAAAAACATTATCAAAGAGATTAAGCAATTTTCTAAAGCCGTATTATTTATCGATGAGATACATACTTTACTCGACAGTAAAGGCCCGGTGGGTGCCGGTATCGGTAATTTGCTGAAGCCGGAACTTGCCAGGGGAGAAATAACGGTTATTGGTGCAACAACGATTGATGAGTACCGGAAGATTATAGAACCTGAGCAGGCTTTTAGCCGGAGGTTTGAAGTTTTACAGGTAAATGAACCCAATGAAGAAAGTACTATCAAAATGCTGGAGAAACTGGCTGTAAAATATGAGGAGCACCATGTGTTGAGTATTGACCGGGATGCCTTATCGGAATGCGTACGGTTGGCTAAACGCTATATGAAAGACCGGAGGCTGCCTGATTCTGCATTCGATTTACTGGACCGGACGATGGCTGCGATGAAGATGATGAATGATACATCGGACCGTGCTATTGAGGGTTTGACTTCGGAACTTGAAACATTGCGGGCCGACGGGAATTTGGATGAGGCTGCAAAGTTTGCCGACTATAAATGGCTTTACAGTTTGCTTCAGAATAAACTTAGTCCGGTTTTATTGGGCCGACTGACGGATGAGACCCAAACCGATGCCTTTGAAACTGCCGAAGAATTTGAAGCATACCTGCAACATAGTTTAGATGATTTGAAAATTTATGCGGCCGATAAACGCGACAGGATCACGAAACAGGACATTGCTTCGATTGTGTCGTACAAAACCGGAATTCCAATGGGGAAACTGCAGGCTGGCGAAAAAGAAAAGCTGCTGAATATGGAGCAGTATTTAAAGAAAAGAGTTGTCGGTCAGGATCAGGCTTTAAAAGCTGTTTCTGACGCAATTCTGGAATCGAGGAGTGGTTTAAACAAAAAAGGCCAGCCTATTGGTTCATTTTTTCTGCTGGGACCAACGGGTACCGGTAAAACGGAGCTTGCAAAATCTATTGCTGAGTTTTTGTTTAACGATGAAAAAGCCATGATCCGGTTTGATATGTCGGAATTTAAAGAAGAGCATAGTGCTGCCTTATTATACGGTGCGCCTCCGGGCTATGTTGGCTACGAGGAGGGTGGTTTACTGGTGAATAAAATCCGCCAGCAACCTTACTCTGTTTTGCTTTTCGATGAAATTGAAAAAGCCCACCCTTCGGTATTTGATACCTTTTTACAGATTCTGGATGAAGGCCACATGCATGACCGTTTAGGTAAAGAAGGTGATTTCAGCAATTCACTAATTCTTTTTACTTCGAATATCGGCAGTGAATGGATTGCAGAGCAGATTGCACAGGGTCACGTGCCTGTTTCCAACCAGCTGATGGAGGTGATGGCCGGACATTTCCGCCCAGAATTTCTGGCCCGTATTTCGGAAATTGTGCCATTTGCGCCGATCAATGAAAGTAATGTGGTTCGGATTTTCGAAATCCAACTGCAGAGCCTGATTGAATCGCTGGCTAAACAGGGCATTGCTTTTGAAATTGCTGAAGATGCCAAAAAAATGATTGCACTGGATGGCTTTACGCCTAAATATGGCGCGCGGCAGTTATCGGCAGTGATCAGGAATTTACTGCGCCGGCCGATTTCTAAATACATCATTTCAGGTGAGTTGAAGAAAGGTTCGGTCATTAAAGTGAGCAAGCATCCTGAGGAAGAAAAGCTGGAATGGGAAATAGTTGAGCCAGCGGCTGTTGCATTGGAACAAAATTTGAATTAAAACGTTAAGTACATATAACTTACAAAACCATTAACCTTAAAATCTACATACTATGTTTAATTATGAAATTGGCGGTAATGAGCGCAAGGTGGACACGTCGGAAGCCTTTGCTGAAATTGCCCACAACAAAACGCTTTTTGTACAGAAACTGACCGATAATGAACCTATAAAGCCAGAAAAAGTTGAAGGATTGAAAACCGTGAAGGAAGTATTTGATCATTATAAGCCGAGTGTAAAGGTAGCCTTTGAAAAGCAAGATGGCTCTACTGTGGGTGAGACACTGAATTTTAATGAGTTGGGCGACTTCGGCGTGAAAAATATTATTAATCAAAGCAGTTACTTAAGCGATGTTAACATTGAACGTGAAATGTCGCTTAATGTGATTAAGCAACTCAAATCGAACAAAACATTGAAGGCCACACTGGATGATGAGGAAACAAAAACTGCATTCATTAGTGCCTTAAAGAATTTTGTGGACGAATTGGAGCAAAATAAATAGTTAACGATCTAAAACTTTAGTTATGTCAAATCCTCAGGAATTACAAACCGAACAAAATAACGATCAGGCTGCATATCGGTCAGCTGAGACGAGAACCATAGAAAAAACGCCTTTAAAAGATAACCTGGAACAATTGGCCAGGGTTGGAGGTTTCGATTTACTAGAAGCTACCGTAGACGGTCTTCAGAATTTAAACCCTGAACGTAAGGCCAGGAAGCAGATTTTTTTAACGGGTGATGAAAAGAAAAAAGAGCGGGCAGAATTGCAGAAGAAACTTCAATTGTGGATTGATGTTCTGGAATCGTCGAACTCTGTAGCTGACATGGTTGAAAAGAGCACGGAAAAATTAGCTGCTGCAGAAGAAAATTTAAATAAAAACATTGGTACTGCTCTTGAAACGACAAGAGAACTGGAACAGGCTTACCGTTCTGTCCATTTGTTTTATAAAAATACCGAGTCAGATAAACTGAAAAATGTGGTGTTGCTTAATGCTTCGATGGATCAGATCAAAGATCTGGATAATCCACGTTTCATTGAATATGTTGATGATGAACTGAAACAGAATTACGACCGCCTTGATTTGCGTAAGAATTACTCTTTAGTGGTTGTTCCGGGGTATATGGGATCGAATAAAGTGGTAGAACGCTGGGGTAAAATCGCGCACAACAACAAGGCCATGCTGGTAACTGACTTTGCGGATCTGGATCAGCCGGATGATGTACTTGACTTATTTACTGCTGCTAACCTGACCGGGGGAGATGCCTTCCGTTCGAACGTGATTATGACCTGTAACTGGTTAGTTGGCAGGGGTAAAGTAGCAGAAGTTGGCGAGGAAGATGATTTGACGGTTCCGGGATCGGCGGCACTTGCCGGCAAGATGTATTATACATTAATGTCGCAGGTTACAGCAGGTAAGAAACATGGTGCAATGAACGAAGTTGACGGGGTAAAATTCGATTTGAAAAAAAGCGAGATCTCCCATCTGGAACGCGTTGGTTTAGTGCCTATGGTAAATGAATATGGTAAGGTGATGGCTTTCTCTGCTAAAACTTTGTTTAACGGCGACAATATCGGGCTACAAACTTATTCGGTTGTGAGGGTATTTGACTACATTACGAAAGTTTTATTCGATTTTCTTAACAGACGGGCATTTGAAAACTGGACATCGAAAACCGAACAGGATTTGCGTGGCCAGATTGTGAAGTTTCTGGATGGTATTCAGGGTGCTGACCGATTGATTGAAAGGTTTAAGATTATGCGTTTCGAGCGTGATGAACAACAAAAAGACAGGATTCACCTGGATATTCACATTACGCCATACTTCCCTGCCAAGAGTTTTGTGGTGAAACTAGATGGCCACAAGGGTGAGGATGAAAGTACCACCTGGAATACCGCATACGACCAGCAATAAGCTGAATTTAATCTGACATATAAAGAACCCAGCCTAAAAAGCCGGGTTTTTTATTGGCATATCTATTGGAGTTAACAAATTCTTTATAATTTTGTAACGCATCGGCCAGATCAGATTAATCCATAAAATGAAGCAAGTACTTATCCTAAACGGGGATATTGAAAAAACCGAGTCTACAAATTTCCTGATTAATGCCTATAAGAAAGGTGCTGAAAGTGCAGGTGCAACAGTAAAAGAATTGGCCATAATAGATCTCATTTTCAACCCCAACAAATTATTTAACAACCGGCAGATTGCTGAGCTGGAACCAGATTTGCAGAAATCGCTTCAAGCCATCAGGCAGAGTCAGCATGTGGTATTGTTTTGCCCGGTGTATGTAGATCATATTCCTGCAAAAATCAAAGGTTTTTTCGATCGTTTGTTTATGCCTGACCAGATTTTCAGCTCACATCAAAACATCAATAATAATTTCAGTGGCCGTTCAGCGCGCATTGTTTCTATCCTGGATGAAGCTACTTTTAAGGAATGGAAAGCGAATAAAAAAACCACTTATTTATCAATTAAGAAGCCGGTATTTGAAAAATGCCGAATGAGTCCGGTTTTGACGAATACGATCGGCGCTTTACATTCACTGGATAACCATTATAGTCAGAAATGGCTGGTCAAAATGGAGAAGTTTGGCAGTCAGCTGATTTAATGAAGATTTTTAAATATGGAGGTGTAGAAAAAAGCTACAGGTTGTTGCCTTTTTCTACAGAATTCATCATTTTGCGATTGTATTAGAAAAAATACATTTCTTTTTTACCTATCTCCTGGAGTCTGTATTTCTATCAGGCTTTCTACTGTAGCCCAATTCTGACTTGGTCTTGTCTGTTCAAAGCTGAAAACGTCTACATATAACCATTTAGCGAAAATTCTATCGCGTGTTTTTGGCCTGATCTTTGGTTAATATGGGATAGCGGCGGAGGCTGCAAAAAATCAATTTTATTTAACCTTTAAATTTTAAAACTATGGCTTTCAAAGCTAGATTAAATTTTTCAGGCAAGGAGTACGATGTGCTTCATTGTGCCTATGCGTTAAATCGCGATGTAGATGCTAAGGGAAGACCTTCTTCCGGAGTCTATGGCGGAACCATTGATATTGAGATCGAATCGACAGAGGACACCTCAATTATCGAAGCAATGGTAAATAACCAATACAAGCCTATTACAGGAACCCTTCTGATCAAGAAGACAGAGGAAGATGCCAAAATGAAAGAAGTAAACTTCGAGGATGGCTA